>NC_020388.1:0-1456286 GCF_000591055.1 Natronomonas moolapensis 8.8.11
CCGACGATGCTTGATTCACCTGTCGTCGTGGTCCTCGCCGATCCACTGCTCGGGGACCTGAATGACGTATCGGCCGTTCTCTTGGAGCGCAATGATGTACTCCTCGCGGTCGTACAGCTCCATTAGATTGAGTTCGTACTGGCCGGGATTGAGGATCTTGATCGATTCGAACTGATCGTTCAGCTGTTCGCGGAGATCTGCTAAATCCGGCTCCTCGCCGGTCGGTTCGCTTACCACTTCGCCATCCACCGGGCGTTCGGAGCCGTCTGTCGGGGACGGGTCGGGACCGGCGGTCCCAGCAGTATCGTCGGGACCCAAATCGGACGCTCCAACATCGATCGGCGTCTCGTTCGCCGTCTCGTCGAGTTCCGACTGTGAGACGACGTCCGAGCGAGCACTCGCTTGAGCGAGGTCCTCGGCACTGTCGGATCGCCGGGCGTCGTCACGGCGGGCGTCGGCGTCGATAATCTCACCGTCCGCCGCCGAATCAGAAGCAGTACCGAGCGTGCTAGTATCGCTCTCGGTGTCGGAATCGGGGTCGATATCGGTGTCAGCACCGGTCGTGACTCCCTTATTTCGACTCGAGTGGGCGTTT
The DNA here is from genome assembly GCF_000591055.1 of Natronomonas moolapensis 8.8.11. Lineage (GTDB taxonomy): Archaea > Halobacteriota > Halobacteria > Halobacteriales > Haloarculaceae > Natronomonas > Natronomonas moolapensis. The sequence goes on from NC_020388.1 coordinate 596, forward strand.
TCGGCCGGCTCCGATGCCGCGTTGCTCCAGTCGTCTGGCCACTCGGCTTCCGGATCGGGGGGAGACTCCGGAGGCGAGGAGTCGGGCGGACTCGGAGAAGGGGAGTCGGGCGGACTCGGAGAAGGGGAGTCGGTGCTATCACGAGGGGCGGACGGCAGTGTATCATCTGACATAGTGGGCGTTTTACGATCCGACGAGACGAGATCACGGAGTTGCGTCGTCGCTCGCCCGACCGTTTCGGCGACTGACGATCTGTCGGAGTTCGGGGGGTCCTGACTCGGTGGTTCGGTCCCCGAGGGCTCGGGCTTCCGGTCGGGGGGGGGAGACGATTGGGTGGTGGCCCCCTCGTCGTTCGGTGCATCGTCGAGGAAAGCGTCGGCGGTCGTTCCCGACGGCCTGAACTGGAACTTGTTGCCGCCGCAGTCCGGACAGCCCGATAGCATCTCCTTTGAGCCGTCCTCGAAAGTGTGGCCGCAACCGGTGCACTGGTGTGGCATAATAGTGGGTGTCGTAGGTGTGTGTCGTGGAAGTGGTGGTGTGGCGAGTGCGTGTCGTGGAAGTGGTGGTGTGGCGAGTGCGTGTCGTGGAAGTGGTGGTGTGGCGAGTGCGTGTCGTGGAAGTGGTGGTGTGGCGAGTGCGTGTCGTGGAAGTGGTGGTGTGGTCGAGTCTGCCGAGTGTTCAGGTCCGAGTTATCAGCGTACTTATGAGTTTCTCGTCCTTGTGGAGCGTTTCGATCCGGTTGGCCGGGCCGATGACCGTCAGTTTGTTGGGTTCGTCACGGCCCATGAGGCGTCCGAGCAGGCCACTGTCGTTGCTCCCTTCGCCGGGGTAGCTTTCGATTTCGATACCCGTGAACCCGTCGGGGTTGATTTCGGACATCGTCACCTCGATGAGTTTGGACTCTTCTTCCGGATCGAGTCCCTGTTCTAAGATGACGATGTTGCCGTCGTGGACGCCGTCGAGGATGAGCCGGATCTTCTCCATGGTCCGCATTCCCTCGATTCGCTCGGCGCTTATCATATCGATCTGGATTCCATCGATGCTCGGGTCGTCGCCGGATTCGTCTCCAGGATCGGTCGGATCCCCGCCGGAAGCCGGATCGTTGCCGTCATCGTTTGCGGTTATTTCGGGCATTATATCACCCGAAGTACTCCGCGATCTTGTCGTACACTTCGTCCATGTTGTCGCCCTCGAGCGCCGACAGTGGTACCGTTTCGTGTTGGGGGAACGCGTTCGCGATCTGCTGGACGTTCGCGTCCTCGAGATCGATCTTATTTGCAAAAATGAGCACCGGAAGGTTCTGGCTCTCGATGATTCCGATGAGCATCGTGTTGACCTGTGTGAACGGGTCTTCGACGGCGTCGAGGACGTAGATCACGCCGTCGACATCCTCGCGGAGCCAGTGCATCGCTTCGGCGACGCCTTCGGTGGCTTCTCTAGATCGGCGAACGGCGTCTTCCTTGTCGATGTCGTGTTCGAGAAACTCGTTGTAATCGACTTTCGTGGTGACACCAGGGGTATCAACCACGTCGATGGTGACGGATTTACCGTTGCGCTTGATTTCGACGTTCTCCTTGCGGCGGGCGCGACGGGTCTCGTGAGGGACGTGACTCTCCGGTCCGACAGCGTCCCCGGTCCAGTCGCGGGTGATCCGGTTCGCCAACGTCGTTTTCCCGGCATTCGGTGGGCCGTAAATGCCGATTCGCTTCGGCTCGCTGCCCGCAAAGAGACTCGACGTAGCGCGGGAAATACTCGATTTGAGGCTTGTTAACAGTCCCATATCATCCTCCCACGGCCCCGATTTCGACTCGAAATCGGAGTCGCTCTGCACGTAGTACCATACCGCGTTCACTTAACTGTGTGTCAGACGCCTGTCGGACGCGGCAGAGCGGCCCGAACGTCAACTGGTCCGTTCGTTCGGAGGCAATCTCTGGCGTGATCTCCAGAGGCAATCCCCTGGCTTATCAAGATGCTCTATCACCCCGTCCAGTGAGCCGGCGGTGCTGTGCGCTTGTTCGCGCAGTGTAGAACGCACGCTTGTTCGCGCAGTGTAGAACATAGAGTGCAGAGAGTGCACGCCGCGTCCCCCCATCCCCTTTGTTTCGGGTGGAACAGGACGAAGAGGAGTGGGGAGCGTGCAGCCTGGGGGCATAGAGCCGTTCACCCACAGGCTTCGATACGTCGCTAGTAAATCATTTTAGTAGAAATTAGTTATTGCTAGGACTGTAGGCTAGTTTACTTTTTTTTAGTTTTATTGAAGCTAAACGAATAAGCGAATACATATTATACTTTGTTATTTTCTAGTACGGCTATGGTTGTGTTAGATGTGTAATAAATGTTTGCAATTTCAACGCCTCGTCTCTCGGTTTCTCCCCCCCCCCTCCCTTCTTTTACTCTCCACCCGAAACAAAGGGGATGGGGGGTATCTTCCTCCGTTTCGGGTGCAACAACTGGAGACCGTCCAGCGATCTCTCTTAAGCTGCTTCCCCGTCCCCTGCTCCCCCAAGTTTGTCTTTTTATCCCTCTCGCCTGCCGTGTCTCTCCTCTTGCTACGACCCCCCACAGTTAATTTCCGATGTAATGAATTTCATTCGAAGCGAACTTTTGTTTCAGCGAACTTTCCCCGCTCTCCTACGGTAAACTCCCCTCACTTCCGTCTTCGTCACCCCTGGCCTACCGGTCAACCTCCACCCGTGGATATCCCCCGATGCGTCTCGGATACGTCTCGAATACGTCTCGAATACGCTCCAAATACGCTCCAAATACGCTCCAAATACGCTCCAAATACGCCTCAACTACACCCGGAATCGAATCTATGATCTCGGCACTCGATGCGACATACTCTCTGGAATTCGGCTACCGAGCCGAGGTATGAAAAAACTTAATACCCTGTTCGACCATCGATTCGACTGCATCAACTGGACAATAGATCCCTGTATATATATGTACATTTGGCTTTCAGGGCCTGTACATCGCGCTTTCGGCCACCCCATGGGGACATTCCAGATGAAATAAGGGGGTAGTCAAACAACGATGAAACACAACACCGGCAACGACACGCCCGGGAAAACAACCACCAGCCAAGACTACCGGCCCGACAAATCAAAAACAACCACCAGCCAAGACTACCGGGCGGAAAAACCAGCATCCGCCTCGAACACCAGCTCGGAATCGGACATCGATCCGAAACCGGGCACCGGCTTGGGATTGGACTCCGCGCCGACCCCCGACACCGGACGAAAGTCTGGCTCGGACCACCCCTCCGAGCGGACTTCGAATCGCGGCTTGGGTGAGTCCGACCTGTCGTCGCAGTCAGTTCGTTCTCCAGTTGAAACAAAGGGGTATCCAAGAGAAGATGAACCGACAGACGAGACGGGAGGGACAGACGAGACGGGAGGGACAGACGAGACGGGAGGGACAGACGAGACGGGAGGGACAGACGAGACGGGAGGGACAGACGAGATGGGCAAGACAAACGAGATGGATGAGATGGACGAGACGGACCACAACGAAAAACCAGCCGACGACGAAACCACCAGCACTGACACCCCGGACGGAACCGATAGCACCGTAGCGACCGATCGAATCGACGGCTTTTCGGGTGATGTCGACCTCGACGACCTCGGCCTCGACGAGGAAGACGACGACAGTGAAACTGATGAGGCATCCCGGGGCCTCTTCGACGACCTCCTCGAGGGGGAACCGATATTCGAAAACAAGGAGGTTCTCCGCCCGTCCTACACGCCTCACAAACTCCCCCATCGCGAGGAACAAATCAACAGCATGGCGACAATTCTCGTTACCGCACTCCGCGGCGATACCCCTTCTAACATCCTGATTTACGGCAAGACGGGGACCGGAAAGACGGCCAGCGCGAAGTTCGTCAGCGAGGAACTCGAGACGACCTCACAAAAATACGAGGTCCCCTGTGAGGTCCAATACATAAATTGCGAGGTGACGGACACGCAGTACCGCGTTCTCGCACAACTCGCAAACAAGTTCATCGAGCAGAACGAGGCGTACATCGAGGGCCGTCTCGAGGAACTCGGCGAACGTCGCGACGCGGCGGCTGAGGACCCAACTGAACTCGACGGCACTGATTTCGGTAGCGTTGCGGCCGTCGAAAACGAGATTGCCACGCTCGAGGACGACCTCGAGGAGTTCGCCTCCGTCCCGATGACCGGCTGGCCGACTGACCGGGTCTACTCGACGTTCTTCGACGCCGTCGACTACCACGAACGCGTCGTCGTCATTATGCTCGACGAGATCGACAAACTCGTCGAGAAGTCCGGCGACGACACGCTGTATAACCTCTCGCGGATGAACTCCGAACTCGACAACTCCCGGGTGTCGATAATGGGTATCTCCAACGATCTCAAGTTCACCGACTTTCTCGACCCACGAGTCAAATCCAGCCTCGGCGAGGAGGAGATCGTCTTCCCCCCCTACGATGCGACACAGCTCCGGGACATCCTCCAGCACCGCGCCGAGACAGCGTTCAAATCCGATACGCTCTCGGAGGACGTCATCCCCCTGTGTGCCGCCTTCGCCGCCCAAGAACACGGTGACGCCCGTCGAGCGCTCGACCTCCTCCGGACGGCGGGCGAACTCGCCGAGCGCGACCGGACGGAGACGGTCGAGGAAACCCACGTCCGGAAGGCTCAAGAGAAGATCGAACTCGACCGGGTCGTCGAGGTCGTTCGAACGCTTCCCACGCAGTCGAAACTCGTCCTCTATGCGACGATCCTCTTGGAAAAAAACGGCGTCCACAACATCAACACGGGCGAAGTATTCAATATCTACAAGCGCCTCTGTGAGGAGATCGACGCCGACGTCCTGACCCAGCGCCGCGTCACCGACTTGATCAGCGAGCTCGACATGCTCGGCATCGTCAACGCCGTCGTGGTCTCGAAGGGTCGATACGGTCGGACGAAAGAGATCAACCTCTCTGTCCCCCTCGACGAAACGGAGGCGGTCCTGCTATCCGACTCCCGCGTGGGCCAAGTCGAGGACGCACAGCCGTTCGTGCAGGCGCGCTTCGATAACTGAAACTGATCTGACTCCGCAAACGAGCGGGTGTCGCCCTACTGTCCCTCCCCATCCCGGTCCTTCGATCCGGACCTCGTCGACCTCCGCCCCCCGAAATCGATCGACGCGCCCACCACCGCCGTCCCGCCCCCGGGAAGTACTCGGCCCGTCGGAGACCGGCGCGAACCGACCGGCAACAAACTGAAGAATTTAAATCGTCCGCGGCGAAACTCGAAGTATGAATCACCCCTCGAAAATCGTCCTCGGTACCATCGGCCTCGCTGTCGTCGTCGGGCTCGTGTTGCTTGCCGGCCTCGCCGTCGCCTGATGTTCGAGCAACGGCCGCTCTCCGGAGCGCTCGGCGAACTCCGAGACGAACACGCCCCGGAGACGCTCGTCCTCGACGTTGAGCGGGACTTCGAGACGCTTCCGTCGGCTGTCGCCGAGAGCCTCCTCGCCGTTGTGGACGCCGTCGACCCGACCGATTACGACGAATCGTGGGTCCCCGACGACGCCCCCGAATCCCTCCATCGACTCGCGGGCGAGGAGTTCACCGTCGGCGCGCCCGGCGACGGCGGCGTTGCGTGGACCAGACAGACCGATCCACCCATCGTCTTCGTCAAGCCCCGCCTCGGGGGCTCCCCGGCGGGGTTCGTCGACTTCCTCGTCGCCGAGGCCCTCGTCGAGGTCGGCCTCGGCGGCCCGGAACACTTCCTCGGGTTCTTTGCCGAGGAGTATCGCTCGCTCGCTGATGCGACCTCGCTCGGGTCGGCCGACACCTACCAACTCGCCGCCGCCCTCTTTGCTGCCTACACCGGCCGTTCGACGCGCCCCGTCTTTGCCGGCTGGACCGACACCGTCCCCGAGCTTCACGCCGAGTGGGTCGACGCTGGCGAGCGTCTCGAGCCCCGCCTCGGTGACCTCTCGCGGGACGTCGCCCTGGGCCGGACGGCTTTCCCGGACGCGGCCGAACTCGCCTGCAGTGCGATCAAACACGACGTCGAGGTCCCCACGCCGTTCGACGCGCTCGACACCGCCGCCTACGACCAGTACGGCGCTCCCTTCGCGGTCCAGTGGGCCGAGAAGACGTTCGACGCGCTCGACGGCGACGACGGCGATACCGGAGCGTAAACTGCGGACGTATTTATGATGGGACCGATCTCCTGATTTCTCCGGGAGTTCTCGTGGTCCGGTTCGGGCGGATACGATCGAACCGCGGCCATTGGCCTTTTTTGGGCACATTTCCGTCTGTTTCGTGGGGAACACTCCACGCAGTACACCTCGCGATGCCCCGCGGCCCCCACAGCCCCCACAGCCCCCGCAGCCGCCTCCGCGGGCCACACGCCTCCCCAACCGACTGCGCTGCTCGGTCGTTCGCGGTGCTCACTCCCTGCGCTGCTCATCCCTCGCACGTAGAATAGGCCGGCCCTCGGGGGTCGGCTCGCTCGCGCTCGCCGCCCGCCTCGGGCACGACTCCGAGCGCGCGCCACCGCATCACCTGAGTGAGATTGGGATCTATTTGAGTGAGATTGGGATCTATTTGAGTGAGATTGGGATCTATTTGAGTGAGATTGGGGTATATAACTGATCCCTTCGGCGTCGCGTCCGGGTCGACTCCGAACGCGGTCGATCCCTGCAGTCCCGAACGCGACCCATCCTCATTTATAAACGACCGATCCCCGGCTACGGCTACTCGCCCGAAGCGACGACCCCGTCGACGAACCCGTCGATCGCGTCCGCCACGGCCGCGGCGTGCTCGACGTAACAGCACCGTTTCCCCTCGACGGCCTCGAAGTGTCCGTTCGGCAGTCCGTCGGCCAGCTTCTCGCCCGCGGCCGACGGCACGACGGGGTCGTCGACGCCGTGACAGACGAGCGCCGGCAGCGACAACTCATAGAGTGCTCCGGCCTCGAAACCCAAAGCGGCCTCGCAGTGACCCGACAGCGCCTCGCCGGTCGCGTCTTCTTCGCGCCGCCACGTCGTGATCCGCCCGATCAGGTCCGTCTCGGTCAGAAACTGCTGGGTGAACGCGGCCGACAGCGAGCTCTCGAGGGCCGCCGGATCCGCCGGATGCAGCGCCGACAGCGCTGCTTTGTCGACCCGACTGCCCGAGGCCGCCACGCCGAGAAGCGACAGCGACCGCGCACGCCCGTACTCGCTGGCGTGCCGGAGTGCGACCATCCCCCCGAGTCCCGCTCCGACGAGGTGGACGCGTCGAATCCCGGCGTCGGCGAGGACCGCCTCTACATCGGCCGCGAACCGATCGACCGTGTACGGTCCCGACGCTTCCGACCCGTCCGTTCCCCGCATCGCGTGGACGACCGTCCGGTACGGCCCCGCGAGTTTCGGGGCCTGCCAGCCCCACACCCACGGCCCGAACCCGACGTCGGGGAGAAACGCTACCGCAGGCCGATCGTTTCCCCCGGAGCACTCGTATCGGAGCGTCGCCCCTCCTTCGGTAACCGTCGGCATACCGGAACCCACGCACCCGGACGTATAGCGCTTTTCGACGTACCCGCGAGCCCCTGGACGGTCGCGGATACACAGCGTTTTGCCTCCGACGACCGAACGCCGGATATGGACCCTGCCGCGCTCCGTGCGGACATTCCCGCCTGCGAGTCGTGTGCGTACCTGAACACCGGCGCCAGCGGCCCGAGTCCCCGATCCGTCGTCGAGGCTGTCACCGAAGCTCAGCGCCGACACGAGTTCGACGTCTGTGCGACGGACCACTACACCGCCGCCGCCGATCTGCTTGAGGAGGCCCGCGCGGCCGTCGCCGACCACGTCGGCGCTCGCCCGGCCGACATCGCCTTGGTCGCCTCGACCGGCGACGGGATCAGCCGGGTCGCCAACGCGATCGACTGGGAACCGGGCGACCGGGTCGTCAACACAGATCTCGAACACCCCTCCGGGGTGTTGCCGTGGCGGCGGCTCGCTGAACAGGGCGTCGAGGTCACGACGCTTTCGTGCCCGGAGGGTCGCCTCCCGATGGACGCTTACCGCGAAGCGGTCGCGGACGCCAAACTCGTCTGTCTGAGCTCCGAGAGCTGGGTCCACGGCACCCGCCTCGCGGTCGAGCGCGCCGTCGAGGTCGCCCACGACGCCGGTGCACTCGTGGTTGTCGACTCGGTCCAGACCGTCGGCCAGCATCCGATCGACGTCACAGAGTGGGGTGCCGACGTCGTCTGTGCGTCGGGGCACAAGTGGCTGCTCGGGCCGTGGGGGGCCGGCTTCACCTACGTCAACCCCGACTCGATTGACTCGTTTCGTCCCCGCCACATCGGCTACCGGAGCGTGACGGAGCCGAACGGCGAGGGTCTCGAGTACCACCCCGACGCGAGCCGGTTCGAGGTCTCGACGACCTCGGTCGCCCCCTACGCCGGTCTAATCGAGGCGATCGAGACGATCGAGGCGGTCGGCCTCGAGGCGGTCGAGGCCCGAATCGAACGCCTCACGGACCGGCTCAAGGCTGGCCTCGCGGGTCGATTGGTATCGCCCCGCGAGTACGAATCCGGACTGGTCGTCTTCGAAGCCGACGACCCCGAGACGTTTCTCGCCCGGGCCGACGACGCCGGGCTCGTCGTCCGGGACCTGCCGTCCGGCGACGTCAGGGCGTCGGTCCACGCGTTCAATACGGCCGCCGAGGTCGACCGCCTCCTCGAGATGGCGTGACCGTCGCGAGTGCCTCCCGGACCGGGGTACCCGCTTCCGACCGCTCGCACCGACCCGATTCGACGGACGGCGCGCTATTCGGTACCACACTATAATTATGTGTATTGCGCCCTTGGACGTAGGTATGCCGGAATGTCAAAACTGCGGCGCGTTCGTGACGGCAGCGTACGCACGGGTCTTCACGCCGAACGGCGTCGAAAATCCGCGCGTCTGTCCACAGTGTGAGGACAAGATCCGAGACGGCTCAGACGTTCGCGAGGCGCGTTCGACCCGTCGCACGTAATCGGCCGATCGATCCCGAGACCCGCCCGTCCGCTCTTTTGTGTCGATTTCGCTGCTTTTCGCATCTTTGCCGTACTGTTTTGCTCGTCCACATGTTTGCCGTACTGTTTCGCTCGTCCGTTCGCTCCCGCGCATCACTCCGGCGACCACTCACAGGCGTCCCCGTAGACCAACTCCGACGCTTCGATGTGCGCCGACAGACACGCGTAGTTGCAGAACCCGCCGACCTCGACGCGCTCGCCGTCGGCCGTCTCCTCGACGTACACCGGATCGTACGCCGAGAGGTCGCTTCCGCAGTAGACACAGTCCATATCTTGGCTTCCGACCCACACCAGAAATGCTTTTTCCGGCTCGGTCCGACGCCCGCATATGAAACGGTCCGGCGGAACCGACGCCGAAAAGCGCCGCGCCGGCGAACGCGCCGCTGCCGCCGTCTCCGACGGGGACGTCGTCGGCCTCGGGACCGGCTCGACGGCCGCCGCAGCGATCCGGGCGCTCGGTCGCCGCGTCGACTCGGGGCTCGACGCGCGGGCGATCCCGACCTCACATCAGTCCCGGGCGCTCGCCCGCGAGGCGGGAATTCCGCTTCTCACTCTCGAGGAGGCGACCCCCGACCTCGCCATCGACGGCGCCGACCGGATCGCGATCCCGGATCGCGACGGCTCCCCCGTCTTGATAAAAGGTGGCGGTGCGGCCCACACCCGCGAGAAACTCGTCGATTCGGCGGCCGAGCGGTTCCTCGTCGTCGCCGACTCGACCAAGCTCACAGACTGCCTCGATAGCCCGGTGCCCGTCGAAGTCCTTCCCGACGCCGTCCCGGTTGTCGAACGCCGGCTGTCGGCGCTCGGCGGCGACCCGACCCTTCGAGCGGCCGAGCGGAAGGACGGTCCCGTCGTGACCGACAACGGCAACCTCGTCATCGACTGCGCGTTCGGCCCGGTCGACGACCCCGACTCGCTCGCGGCCGACATCGCCGCCCTACCGGGTGTTCTCGATCACGGGCTGTTCGTCGGTCTCGCCGACGTGGTGTACGTCGGCACCGACGACGGCGTTGACGTGTATCGCTCCGGTGACTGACCAAGCGTCGAGCGTTGCACTTTCGGTTTCACTTCCTTCTCGCCGTGTTTCGGCGTTCACGATACTCGCGGCGCTGACCGGGGCACCATTGACATCCTCCTCCGCCTGAAGGCGGCGGAATCCCACGGCACCGCACCGCTGGATTGGGATATTAGGGTTTGCAGTCCACCACCTCTGTCCGAGGTTGGAATCCTCGGGAGAGGTCATGAAGGTAGACTTCGGGCTGTGCCAACCAGCCGGTACTCCTATCCCCACCCAAATCGGGAGCAGACTCGGAGTTACTTTGCTTCAACTCGAGACGGATGTTCTCCGCCCCATTCACGTCAGCGTTGAACGCCGCGTCACACGGCTCGCAGACATACAAGCCACGTTCGACACGCTGACTCTCGTCTTTTCTACCGCAGACGCAACACGTCTTGCTCGTGTCGCGCTCTGAGACCTCTACGACTTCGACACCCTCGACTTTGGCCTTGTATTCGAGAATCGAGGTGAAGCGGTCGAACGCCCAGCCGTGCAGGTCGAGGTTCCCGTGCTTGCCCCAGTTCTTCGACTCGCCGTTGTCGTCTTCACGGACACCAGCGAGCTTCCCGATGTTGATACGCCCAACACTGTTCTCGATACATCGCTGGACGATGTGTTTCGCTAACGAGTGGAAAAAGTGGGTGCGGCGCTCCGACCACTTCGCGTGGAGACGGGTCGCTTCTTCACCACCCGAGTCGTCGCACTTGGCGATTTCTTTCGGGAAGTAGTACCCGTCCTGTTTCAACCGGTTGCCGGGGTAGAGGTCAGCTTGCTCGGTGCTGTACGTGACCGCCGCGAAGTTACAGATGCCGAGGTCGATACCCGCTGTCTCGTTTCCGGGTGCGGTGGGTGTCTCGATTTCATCCTTACAGACGAGGTGCAGTTCCCAGCGCCTCTTTGCTTTGTCGTAGACGGCTCTGACCTGTTGTAGGTTCTCAACGGTGACACCGGGGCGCGTCTCGTATTCGACAAGGATGTACTCCCATGCTTTCGGGTGTTCCTTGTGATTCGCGCCCTTTGAGAGACGGACACGGTTGTTGTTCGTGTCGTGTTTGATGCCGTTTTGCTTCCACGTCACGGTCGAACGCGGATGTTCCTCGTGGACGCGGTTGCCGTGGTCGTCGTAGTAGTTTTTTTTGCGGTAGCCGGGCGGATTCGCTCGATTATCAGACTTCCTCTTTTTGTACCACGAGTTGAAGGCTTCAGCGAGTTCCTCCAGAACGCGCTGACTGGACTGCGAGTGCAATCCCTTGTACTTTGAGTGACCTTTCAACTCGTCTTTGAGGTCGCTGTGGTCTGGAATCTCACCCGTATCATCCCACTTTTGTCGAGAGTGGTAATTAGCGACGTTCCAGAGTTTGCTGGCACTCCACCCGTGCCGGTCGAGCATCTCAGCCACTTGGTTGTGGTTGAGGATTTTCGCTCGGTGGGTTCGATGGATTTCCAGCATTCTGAACGCCTCTATAATCACTTATACTTGTGTTTCTTGTAAAGGTTCGGTTTGAGAACGGTGGAATATCCAGCCGTGCTATCGGCGGTGGGTTGTGGAGGAGTTGTCGGATTCATCCTGCGGCTAAAGCCGCAGGTATTCTCCTTGCTCTCTATAAATAAAAACGCGTGACGGACCGACTTACAGGTCGCGCGGCTGAACCGTCTTCCGGTCGTTCTCCTCGGCACGGCGCGCGGCGTCCTCGAGCAGCTCCTCGACTTCGCCGTCGAGGGCGTCGTAGAAGTCCGAAGCGACGTTCATGTCATCGAGCGCTTCCTTCACAGCGGCTTTGACGATCAGGTCTGCCATACAGTCGCCGGTTTTGCCGGGTTACTTATATACTTTCTCAAAAGGATGCGGTGTAGCAGCTTCTACCGCCCGTTTAGCGGGAGAGCTACTTTCCCGATTTTGCCCTCGACCCTGACGATATGTAATTGTTCCTCCGGGTCGTCGCCCGACCCCGGACCCGAGGTGACTCGCCGCTCTATCACTTCGCTCGTCATCCCGGCCCGCACCCGTCCGTCCTCCCCGGCAGTTGCCCCTCCCTTTCAGGTCGAGTCGACAGTTTCGTGCCCGTCGGCTCGAACACCGTCCCATGCGTGACATCCTAGACGCCGTCGCCGCCGGCGAACTCCCCGCGGCCGTCGCCGAGGCCGAACTCCGCGGGTACGCAAGCACCGGTGCGGGCCGCTTCGACGCTGCCCGTACCGACCGAAGCGGGATCCCCGAGGCGATCCTCGTAGACGGCAAGACCCCCGAGGAGGCGGCGACGATGACCGCCGCAGCGGTCGAGACGACCGATAGCGCCCTCCTGACTCGCGTCACGCCCGACCACGCGGAGGCGTGCCGAGCCCGCATCGAGGGGCGATTTCCCGGCGCCGAACTCGCCCACGACGAGCGCGCTCGGACGATCGTCGTCCACGCCGACGGCTACGAACCCCCGGAGCTGTCCGCGACCGCGACCGTTGTGACCGCCGGTACCTCGGACGCCCCCCCGGCCGGCGAGGCCGCGGTCGTACTCGAGGAACTCGGCGCGACCGTCGACCGGATCGACGACGTCGGCGTCGCGGGGATCGCCCGCCTCTTCGATCGCCTCGAGGAGATCCGCGAGGCCGACGTCCTCGTCGTCGCCGCCGGACGCGAGGGCGCGCTCCCCACCGTGCTCGCGGGGCTGGTCGACGTCCCCTTGATCGGTCTCCCCGTATCGACGGGCTACGGCTACGGCGGTTCGGGTGAGGCCGCCCTCGCCGGGATGTTGCAGTCGTGTGCTCCGATCTTGGTCGTCAATATCGACGCCGGCTTCGCCGCCGGCGCACAGGCCGGCCTGATCGCCCGATCGATCTCCACCGCCCGCCGGGCCTGAAACACGCGTTCGCTCCCCCCGCCCTTCGATGAGTCCCCGCTCCGCCTCACCGAACATTTCAACCCCGCGAATCCGGACGTTTGGTACCGTATAACGAGGATATTAGTGCCCAGAGGCCCTGTACGTATTCACAGACGAGGTGACCCCTCGTCGAGGACAGAATGCCAAACTGTGATCACTGTGACGCGCACGTTTCGGATCGGTTCGCCCGGGTGTTCGCGGACGAGAGCGGACGCGTACGTGCGTGTCCGAACTGTTCGGCGAACGCCGGTATCGCCGAGGTTTCGAGGGACCGCGCACACGAGTGACGAGCCGAGGGACCGCGTACACGAGTGACGAGTCGGTCGCCGCGAACCCCGAACCCCCAGGTACCACACACGAGCAGCGGCCACCGTGCCGCCAGTGCCCCGATCACCGGGATCGACGTTCGATCCCGCTGTTGTCGATTCGAACTCGATACAGCCGCGTCTGTCGGCCGGAACCGACCGCCGTGTGCGCCCGAACCGGCTCGTCGGGGGCGATCCGTCAGGATCGGTCTGTCCGACTCCGACGGCATCGATCCGCCGAAGCCGCCCCGTTTCGCCGGTGTTTTTTGTTGCCGCGTCGAACCCCCGCTTGATGTCCTCGGACGGCGGCCACTACGTGTACGTACTCGAGTGTGCCGACGGCTCTTTTTATACCGGCTACACGACCGATGTCGAACGCCGCGTCGCCGAACACGACGCCGGCAAGGGTGCCAAGTACACGCGCGGGCGGACCCCCGTGGAGCTTATATATACGGAGTCGTTCGGGAGCCGGCCGGCCGCGATGCGCCGCGAGCACGAGATCAAGACGCTCTCGCGGGCGCAAAAGGAGCGGCTGGTCCGAGACGTCGGCGGGGATTTCGGGCCGCCCGAGGATTCCGGGCCGCCCGAGGATTCCGGGACGCCCGAGAGGTGAGCTGACACTGATGGACGAACTCAGATGAACCCGACGCACGAGGAGCACGCCGTTCGTTTGTCCGTCAGCATGAGTCGTCGTCCGGTTGGCCGTGGCCCGATCGAGTAACACCCTTTTGCTCCGCCGCGGCTACGGCCGCCCCCGCGGGCCATACGCCTCCCCGACCGATTTACCGTGATCCTGTGGTTGATTTATAACCGGTGATCCTGTGGCTGGTCTACAGAACGAGCCGCTGACAGCTGCCACAGAGGTTCTCCTCCTTGACGTCGACCTCCCGAACGGTCGGCGAGAAGTTCATTACACACCGGGAGTTGTCGCAGTGTTCGAGCCCGAGCGTGTGGCCGATCTCGTGGACGACCTCCTTTCGGACCCGGTCGGCGAAGATGTCGGTCGCAGACCGTTCCGAGAAGCCGCCGTCCGAGGACGTCTGGAGGCGATACGTGGAGATGACAGAGCCGTTGCCAGATAGATACGCGAGCCCGAAGACGTAGTTCCGCCGGCGATAGTAGAGATCGTTTGCGGTGATGGCGATGTTCTTTTCGCCGCTACCCACCCGGCCGGCGAGTTCGATGAACTCCTCGGCGCGATACTGCTCGCGCCCGCTGTCGTAGGCACCCTCCGGGACGGGCTGGTTGTCGTGGATTGTCACCTCGCAGTCGTAGACGGAGCGCAGCCCGCTGGAGGCTTCCCGTTTTACCGCCGCGGGGAGATCGCCGACCGGCACGATATCGACGTGCATGGGAAAGCATTAGATACCGTTGCTGATAAACATCCCGACGTGAACACCGCGCTCGTCGACCGGCTCTGCCGGTACGGTGCCCTCGTCGAGGTCGGCGTCGGCGTCCGCCCGTCCGTCGCGGTCGGACTGGCCGAACGGGACTGTCGCGTCGTCGCGACCGACGTCCACGAACGATCCGTTCCCGGGGCCGTCCGGTTCGTCCGCGACGACGTGACCGACCCCGACCTGTCGGTCTATCGGGGGGCCGACGCGGTGTACGCGCTGAACTGTCCACCGGAACTGCAACGTCCCCTCGCCGACGTCGCCGAGGCGGTCGGCACGGACTGTCTGTTCACAACTCTCGGCGGCGACCCGACGGTCGTCGACGCCGCTCCGGAAGCCCTTTCGCACGACACGTTGTTTCGACTCAACACATGAACACACCGCTTGCATCCACAGTATGAACGTCGACGCAGTCATCCTCGATGTCGATGGCGTATTGGTCGACGTCGCCGACTCCTATCGGCGTGCTATCGTCGAATCCATCGAGTACGTCTACGGTGACACCATCGAGTACGACCACATCCAGCTGTTCAAGGACGCCGGCGGGTTCAACAACGACTGGGAGCTGACGTACGCCGCCGCGTTGTACGTCCTCGCCCGCCGGGAGAACCCCGAGTTGAGCATCGGGACCTACACGGGCCTGATCGCCGCCTCCGGGGGCGGGCCGACGGCCGCCGAGACCGCTATCGCCGACGAACTCGACCCGGCCGCCCGCGAGCAGGTCCTCGCCGAGTGGGACTGCGGTCGGCTCCGGGACGTCTTCCAGCAACTCTATCTCGGCGGTGAGCTCTATCGCCGCCTCGAGGGCGGCGAGCCGGACCCCGACCTCGACCGACCGGGATTCATCGACGACGAACCCGTATTGCTCGACTCGGACACCCGCGGACGACTCGAGGCGTGGCCCCTCGGCGTCATCACGGGGCGTCCGGCCGCCGAAGCCGACATCGCTCTCGACCGCGTCGGCCTCGACATTCCGGAGGCACACCGCTTCACGATGGACGACTGGGAGGCCGGCAAACCCGATCCCGGCGCGCTCCTCACGCTCTCGGATCGCCTCGACGCCGACCGTCCGGTGTTCGTCGGCGACACGCTCGACGACATCCGGACGGTCACAAACGCGAACGAGGCGGATTCCTCCCGGACGCACCGCGGTGTCGGCGTCCTCACCGGCGGGCTCTCCGGCGAAGAGGGGCGCCGAAAGTACCGCAGCGCCGGCGCGGACGTCATCGTCGGGTCGATCAACGACCTCCCCGACCTGCTGAACTGAGGGGGCGTCCCCGAGCCGTGTCATCTACTTTTCGGGGCAACTTTCCCCACTCACACGCTCGGGGCAACCCTATCCGGTCACGCAACCGTTAATCCGCGCTTGCCCGAGATACGGGTATGCGAATCGCACTTCTCGGCGGCACTGGCGACATCGGGGCCGGACTCGCACTCCGGTTCGGCCGCGACACGGACCACGAACTCCTCGTCGGCTCACGCGACCCCGAAAAGGCTCGGACGAGCGCAGACGAGTACGGGACCGAACTCGAAGACCGCGGCCTCGACGCGGCGATCAAGGGCTTCGAGAACGCGATGGCGGCCGACCGCGCCGACGTAGTCGTGTTGGCGGTCCCCGCCTACCACCTCGTCGACACGGTCGAGGCAATCGCGGATCGCCTCGGCCCCGACACCGTCCTCGTCTCGCCGGCCGTCGGGATGAAACGCGACGAGTCGGGCTTTCATTACAACCGCCCCGGAGCCGGCAGCGTCGCCGCCCTCGCCGCGGAGGCGAAACCCGACGGGGTCCCCCTGATCGGTGCCTTCCATAACCTCCCCGCGGGCGGGCTTGCGGACCTCGACCGGGACTTCGAGTGGGACACGCTCGTCTTCGGCGACGACGCGGACGCCAAATCGACGGTGATCGACCTCGCCGACGAGATCAGGGGGCTCCGTCCACTCGACGTCGGCGGGCTGGACAACGCCGCCGAGGTCGAGTCGGTCACGCCGCTTTTGATCAACGTCGCGATGGAAAACGGCGGTCTCCACGACCTCGGCGTGCAGTTCCGGTAGCCGGGCGCACGCCCGCGGCTAGACCGTCTATCGTGTTTCGGCGTCGAACTCCGCGAGTTCCGAGTCGAACCTGTCGGACCCCTCGGGCGTATCGTGGCTCCGCCGGTACGCTGTCTCGTACCGCTTGAGCTTCCGGTAGAGGATATAAAAGAAGACGCCCTGATAGACGAAGACGAACCCGAGAAACAACACGAGGACCGGGACGCCCGGCACGAGCAGGCTGACGATTCCCGGTACCAACCCGACGAGAGTGTTGTACGTCGCGTGGATGAACGCCGCGATGAGAAGCCCCTTGGCGACGATGGGACCGGCGTTCTCGCGGTTGAATTTCGCCAACCCGAGGTAATACCCCGCAAACGCCGAGTAGACGACGTGTCCCGGTCCAGCTAGTCCCCGTACGGCGGTGATCTGTCCGCCCGCCTGGAGGGTCTCCGCGAACCCGTCGACGACTCCGACCCCGCTCGATATCAGGATCGACGCCGGCGTCTGGAGGTTCTGGGTGATATAAAGAACGTTTTCGATGGCGGCGAAACCCAGCCCCGCGACTGCCCCGTAGACCGCGCCGTCGACGACCGAGTCGAATCGCGAATCCCGGTAGGGGTACAACCAGACCGCAAGCAGTTTCACCGACTCCTCGACGGGGCCGACGACGAGATAAAAAAACAGGACGAGTCCGAAGAGCGGAAACACCTGCAGGAAGCCGAACACGCTGTTGATGACCGCGGCGAAGCCCGCGAACAGCACCGAGAGAATGAACGTGACGACGAGCAGTGACGGTGGCTCTTTCGTCGTGATGTCCGTTCGGTAGATGTACAGCGCCAAGAACCCAGCCGGAATGATCGAGAGCCCGCCCAACGCGAGAATGAACGGATCCTCGATAATGAGTCCCCCGGTGCCGCTCGCCACGAAGATCACAAGGAAAATTAACAGGCCGAGACCGACCAGGACCCGCCGACCCGCCCGGACGACGCCGCGGTGGGTCCGGATCGCCAGCCGATCCAGCGCCGTCCGTGGCTCCCAGGAGGCGATGTCGTAGAGGTCCTCGTCGTCGGTCCGTGCGTCGACCGGGTCCTTCATGTCCGATGCTCGCGCGGCGTACCCCTAACTGTTTGGCCCGTTGTGGGGTCTCGACCCACGTCCGTGGCGGCCGTGCTGTCCTGGAGTGCGCTCGCAGCGACTGTCTCTCCCCTGTTCCTCCGGCCCGTTGTGACCCACCTTACTTCCGCTGTGAGTCCCCCTCCGAGCCGAAGCCGGGACGCTTTCGGTCCCCGGTCCCGAACGCCCCCTATGCACTTCGATCAACGCACCCGGGCGGCGCTCCGTGCGTTCGCCCCCGACACCGAGTTGACGCTCGGGGCGACCGTCCACGACCGGGTCCGCTTCGCCGCCGCCCCCGGAGCGCTATGAGCGCGAACGTCCGTATCCGTGGGATCTATACCACGGCGCTCACCGAACTGCTCCGCGAGGACTACGACGTCGTCGCCGCCTCACCCCCGATACGCGAGCGCTTCGGGGAGCCATTCGAGGTCGACGTCGCGGACGCGACGGTCCGGACGACCGACGACCGCGAGGGCGTCGGCGTCGCCGGCACGGACGCCGCCGTTTCGGAACTGCGCGAGCGACTCGGGTCGGTCGGCCGCGACACGCTCGCGTGGGACGCCACCGCACCGGCCGGCGCGGTGTTCCGTGGCGAGGTGACGGAGACGCTCGGCTCCGGTGCGGTCGTCGAGTTGGGATCGGTCGACGGCGAGTCGGTCTCGGGGTTTCTTCCCTACGACCGGGTCGAGGGTTACGTCGACGAGGGCGACCGCTATCGCCTGCAGGTCGCCTCGGCGGAGCCGCCCTGGAGTGACGACCGGCCGATGCTGGCCCGCGAGTTGCGGCTCCCCGGCGGCCTCGTCGAACTCCGGCGGGGTGACGGCGGGGCGATGACAGAGACCGCTCGGCTGGCCGACATCCTCCCGGTCGACCCACTCGAGGGGTGGACGCCACGGTGGTCGAAATCGGCCGACGACGCCTCTCTCGACGCGATGGCGAGTGCTCTCGAACGAGCCAACGAGCGCGCGGCGGCGGTGATGGATGCGATCGCCACGGCTGACGACGCCACGGGTCGTATTGCTGCCCCCGTCTCGGGCGCGTGGGTGTGGTTCGGCCGAGAGAGCCGCTTCGAGCTCGATTCGGTCCGCCGGCGGGTCGAGACGACGATGGCGGGCCACCACCGGACGAAGGCCGCAACGGCGGCCGCGAGTTCGGCCGTGGACTTCGTCGAGGCGCTCTGTGGCCCCGACGCCGAGAGCGCGGCCGACGACGCCGACGTCGACTTCCCGTTCGACGTCGTCACCCGGCAGTTCGGCCCGCAATCGGGCGATTCGGTCGCCATCCGGCACGGAAAACCCGCGGGCCGGACGATCACGCTCGGCCGCGGCGAGGTCACCGAGCACGACCCGACGGGCTCGATCACCGTCGAGCGCGAGATGTCGGGCGGCGGCAGCTACGATGCCCTCGGCGTCGACAGAGTCGCGGGCGACGTCGCGACGACTACGTTCGTCGAGGGCCGGTGGTGGTACGCGACGGTTTATAAAGGATCGGGGGGCGAGCGCCGCGGCACCTACGTCAACGTCTGTACGCCCGTCGAGATATTTCCGCGGGCGGTCAGATACGTCGACCTCCACGTCGACGTGGTGAAAGGGCCCGACGGCGCCGTCGAACGGGTCGACGACGACGAACTCGACGCCGCCGTCGAGGCCGGACGGGTCCCCGGGGCGCTCGCCGACCGCGCCCGCGAGGTCGCCGCCTCCATCGAGAACGTTTTATAAATAGCTCCGCCTCGGGTCGCCTACTCGATCTCGTCTTCGAGTTCGATGTCGGCGCTCTCGATCTCGAGGTCGACGTCGCCGCTTTCGCTCCCCGCGGCGAGTTCCTCGATGCTATCGATGCCGAGCAACTCGCGCGTTTCGCCGTCGAATCCCAGCGACTCCAGTTCCGTCCCGCCGGTCGCCGCGTCGCTGCCGGTGAGGTGTTTGCCGTAGCGGCTCAAAAGCGAGGTCATCTCCTGGGGCAACACGAACGTCGTCGATTCGCCCTTGCCGATCTCCTCGAGCGTCTCCATCCCCCGTTCGATGATCGCACGTTCGCCCATCGATTCGGCGGATTTCGCACGCAGGACCGTCGAGATCGCTTCGCCCTGTGCCTCGAGGACGCTCGCTTGCTTTTCGCCCTGTGCCTCGAGGATGTTGGCTTGCTTGTCGCCCTCCGCCGTCTCGATGGCGGAGCGGCGTTCGCCCTGTGCCTCGAGGATCATCGCGCGGCGCTTTCGCTCGGCGGAACTTTGCTGTTCCATCGCCCGTTTGACGTCCGTCGAGGGGTTGACCTCTCTGACCTCGACGGCCTCGACCCGGACGCCCCACTCGTCGGTCGGCCCCTCGAGTTCACGCTGGATGCGGCGGTTGATCCGCTCGCGCTTCGAGAGCGTCTCGTCGAGTTCCATATCGCCCAACACGGCCCGCAGCGTCGTCTGGGCGAGGTTCGAGGTCGCCCGCTTGTAATCGTCGACCTCCAGGAACGCCCGCTTTGCGTTCATCACCTTGATGTAGACGACGGCGTCGGCGACCACCGGGGAGTTGTCCTCCGTGATCGCCTCCTGACGCGGGACGTCGATCGTCTGGGTCCGCATGTCGAAGGGGTAGGTCCGGGAGACGAACGGCGGCACGAAGTGGATCCCGGGCTCGAGGAGTTCGCGGAACTCGCCGAACACCGTCAGCGCCTCCTTCTCGTAGGCCTCGACGATCTCGACGGCGCTGGAGACGGCGGCGGCGGCGACGAAAAGCAGCGCCAGTCCGGCGATCACGAGCGGGTCGAACTCGATAACGCCGAACGCGAACCCCGCCCCGACGGCGAAGAGCGCAAAGAGGGCGACCGACGCGCGCGTGGAGAGTCCCGCGCTCTTCCGGCCGAGTTCGCGGGCGGCACTGTCTGACATAATTCACTGTTGGCGTCGGCGGTACTTGAACCCACGGCGCGGCCCGGGCCGACGGCCGTCGAATCCACGACGCCACGTCGGATCTCCCGAGGACACAAACTATACTTCTCGAACCCCAAACGAGGACCGTATGCAATTCAGCCTCCCCGTCTCGCTCGGCGCGTTGCTCGCCGTCGTCGTCGTGGGCGTTGCTGGCCTCGTCGGCAGCGATATGATGCCCCTCGAGACGACGCTCATGATGGTCGCCCCCTCGATGCTCGTCTTCGGTGTCCTCGCGTTCGCACTCGGGATGAAACACGGCGAGTACCGCGCCGCCGCCGTCCGATAGGGCCCGGAGTCGGACGCAACGCCTGGCTGTCTACGTCCTCGCCGCCTCGAAGTCCTCGCCGACGGCGAGAAACAGCCCGACCCCGACGAGCCCGATCGCCGTCGATCCGGCGAAGGCGGCCCGCGGGGAGACGGCGTATATCGCGCCGCCGATGGCCGCCGAGGGGATCACGACCGCGTTTCTGAGGAGGTAGTACGACCCCGTCACTCGACCCCCGGTTCCGGCCTCGGCCGGGCCGACGATGAGCGCCTTGTGGGCCGGCAGCCCCGCAAACCGGAGCCCAGAGAACGCAAACAGCGCCGCCAGCACGGCGGCGTTTTCGGGGGCGTTTATCAAGAGAACCGGGAAGACGGCGTAGACGGCGAACCCGAGGGCGACGACCGGCTTCAGCCCGACGCGGCGCGAGAGCCGCGAGACCGGCAGCATGACGGCGAGCGCGACGAGCATCTCGATCGCGAGCAACACGCCGAAGTACGCGTCCGGCGAGAGCCGCCCGACGACCGGCAGCCGGACGCCGACCGCGAGGAACTCCGTCACGACGATGACAAAAAAGACGTACACCATTCCGTTTGCGAAGCGGACGAGCGTGTCGGCGGCGAGCAGCGGCCGCAACGCCGGTGGCATCGCCCGTAGATCCTCGAGGATCGTCGAGACGCCCTCGAAGGACTTCCCGAGGCTGTCCTCGCCCGCGTCGTAGAGAACGTGCTGGGCGAGCGTCGCTCCGAGCCCGAACGCCGCGGCGACGGCGAGCAGCACGCGGAAGCCGGTTTCGAAGGCGAACCCGGAGAGGACGCCGGCCGCCAACAGCGGCCCGAGGAGAAACGCCGTCCGGCGGAACGTCTCGGTGCTCGCGAAGCCGGTCGCCAGCCGATCGGGTTCGAGGGCCTGTTTGACGACCGCGAACGTCGCCCCGAGACCGAAGGACTTCCAGGCCTGTGCGAGCGCGAGCCCGAGGAAGATGCCGACCGGGATCGAGGCGGGCTCGAGCCACCCGACGACGACCGCCTGCCCGAGGAGCTCGACCGTCGTTCCGACTGGGGGGACGGCGACGACGCCGAACGCGTCCGCGAACAACCAGACCACGAACCCGAGTGTCGACGCCAGCCCGAACAGCGTCAGCGCGACCCGCGATCCGATCCGATCGGAGAGCGCCCCGCCCGGGTAGGGGTAGACCGCCCCGATCAGGTTGCCGAACGTGCCGAAGAGCCCGATGGCGACCGCCCCAGCCCCGAGTACCGACATGTACCGCGGGACGTACCGACTCGTCATCTGGAAACCGAGGCTGAACGCGAACATCGCAACGGAGAGGACGAGGACGTCGCGCTCGAGCGCCAGGAACGTCCCCAACAACGCACGGACCCCCTCGCGCCCGCCGGCGTCTTCCATATGCCCTCTCGGTCCGTCGAAAGAATAAAGCCCCGCCGTCCCGCCCCGGTCCGGACGCGCGCTAACTTATAAATCCGCGCCCACCGCGTCCTCGATCGAGTCGATCCCGTCGCGCTCGAGCCGCTCGAGCAGCCCCCGGTTGATGTCGCGGGCGATCGAGGGGCCCTCGTAGACCAACCCGGTGTACAACTGTACGAGGCTGGCGCCGGCCCTGATCTTCTCGTAGGCCCCCTCGGCGTCCGTGACGCCGCCGACGCCGACGACCGGCTTCTCGGTCCGCT
The DNA here is from genome assembly GCF_000591055.1 of Natronomonas moolapensis 8.8.11. Classification (GTDB taxonomy): domain Archaea; phylum Halobacteriota; class Halobacteria; order Halobacteriales; family Haloarculaceae; genus Natronomonas; species Natronomonas moolapensis. The sequence goes on from NC_020388.1 coordinate 23,274, forward strand.
CGGCGATGAAACGGATCAGTTGGGTCGACTCGTCCTCGATCGGCTTCCCGGAGAGTCCGCCCGTCTCGTCGGCGTGTTCGCCCCGGAGCCACGGCGGGCGGCCAGTCGTCGTGTTCGTCGCGATGACGCCGTCCAGATCGAGGTCCTCGACGACGCCGAGGGCGTCCTCGACGGCCGCCTCGGTGAGGTCGGGAGAGAGCTTCACGAGCAGCGGATCTGCGCCGGCATCGGCGAGCGTCCCGAGGATCGACTCCAGGCGGTCGCGCTGTTGGAGCTCCCGGAGCCCGGGTGTGTTCGGCGAGGAGACGTTGACGACGAAGTACTCGCCCGCACCGACTCGTTCGAACGTGTACAGGTAATCCTCCTCGGCGTCCTCGTTCGGTGTCGATTTGGACTTCCCGATGTTGACCCCGATCGGGACCCGACAGTCGGCCTCCGCGAGGCGCTCGCCGACGACGTCAGCGCCGTCGTTGTTGAACCCCATCCGGTTTATCAGGGCGTCGTTGTCGGGGAGTCGGAACAGTCGCGGGCGTGGGTTACCGGCCTGCGGTTCGGCGGTCACACCGCCGACCTCGACGTGGCCGAAGCCGAGCGCAGCCAGGGCCGCCGGCGCGGTGGCGTTCTTGTCGAACCCGGCGGCGACGCCGATTGGATTCGGGAACGCACACCCGAGCGTTTCCACCCGGAGCCTCGGGTCGACGACGGTGTAGCGGTCGGCGACGACGCGCTCCAGGGGCGTCCCCTGTATCGCCTCGAGGAGCCGGTGGCCGAGCCCGTGGGCCGTCTCGGCGTCGATTTCAAAAAAGAGTGGCTTGAGGAGGTCATACAGTGTCATCGGTCGGATGGGGTCGTGCAACGGTGTTAAACGCCGCGGTCCCGGCGGCGTCCTCGCAGACTACAGGTCGTGTTCGACGTCGTCCGTATCGGCCTTTTGGATGATGATCTTCCCGTCGCGGACCCGGACGAACACCTCGTCGCCGATGCTCATACCCGCGACGGCTAGCTCGTCCTCGTGGAGGTTCACGTGGACGTTGTGATACTCGCCCTGATCGTCCTTGGCCCCGCTTGGGCTGAGCGTCTTCTTTCGCACCATCGCGTTGTGTTGGGTCGTTCGCCACACGGGATACATAAGTGTACCGTGCGAGACGCCGCCCCGCTGCGTTTTGCCGACCGAAGACGAGACCCGGGAGCGTTCTTCGCCCGGAACGCCGAGGCGTCCCTATCGGGGCGCCGGTCGCTCCAAATTCGCCCCCTCTGGCTGAAATATACGCGAAAAACCCGTGCCAGGGGGTCGACCTCGGGGTTATATTTATATTGACGTGTGTGCAGAAATCACACGGAGGACACAACTATGGCATCTGACGACGACACACGGAACTTCGCGCTGCGGGAGAACGCCGGCGACGAGACCAGCGTTTTTTCCGGTCGGACGCCGAGACAGGCGGCGCTGAAGGCGGCGCGACGGCTCGACCCCGCAGAAAGCGAGGACGTCGCCGACCGAACCGAACTCCGACTCCGGGAGAAGGGAACAAAAAAGGTCCACATCTACGAGGGATGGGCGTGGGAAGAGACGGCTCCCGACGATAGTCCCGACTGGATGCCCGAAGAAATAACGGAAGCGAACGTCTCGAAGCAGGGAATCAAACACCTAGAGGAACTGTAGCCGGCCCGAATCCGAGGATCGCTCCACATCGGGGGTACGCGGGAGCCGTGCGGTCAGAGCGTATCGCTTCGAGACGATCCGTCAGCCTCCGCCCTCTCGCCGCCCACCGCCGGAACCACCCCGAGGACCGGAACCGATATGACGACCGCGGCGGTACCGTGGGTGCGCGGCAACTCACCCGGCCGGACCGCGCACGCACGCGCATAGGATGATGGGCCGACTTCCACCCGCGCAACATCCATTACCGATCTCGTTCCGACTCGCATACCACGCCGTTCGGTCCTCCCGAGAGCCGCTTGAACCGTTCGTTCGCCCAGCGACGCGACACCGCCCCGGGCGAGGGGCCTCCCGTCACTACCGACGCTCGTACGTTCATCACTGCGTCGGTTGGCGGCCTGTGTGTTGGAACTCGTCCCGTTAGTGTTCGTTCGTTGAACTATCTGTGGTGACACTTCCCGTGGATCCGCGCGCGATCGGTCGCCGATCGGTCCCCCGAGGCCGGCCACCGCATCGAAACGGGAGCTCGATCTCCGGGAGAATGCCACGAGTGGAGATCACACGCCCCGAGCGGCATGAACTCCCGTGACGAAGCGGCCTCACTTCGACGGGCTTAATATGTCGACTCCCATCGAATGGAATGCGAACGACGCGGGGCACGACGCCCCGGCGGGACGGCCCTTCGGGTCGTCTCGTTCCGAGTTCACACCACACGCTGTGGTACCCGAACGGTGCCCCCCGAATCCGGAACGACCGGACAACTCGGTGGCTCCGTTTCGACGCCCTTAAGTATAACAGGGCACTCGGGTTGAAATACGCGGAACGGGCCGGAACCGCATTCCGGCGCCGCTCCGAATCCGACGCCCTTAAGTGTAACAGGGCACTCGGATTGAAGTACGAAAGGCGACCCGGACTCCGTTCGGTTCGCCTCTGATTCGACGCCCTTATGCGTATGAGGGCGTTGGTCAAAGACACGACGTGGTCGAGGCCGGTTCGAAGCCGACCTCGCTCACGGATCGACGTAATCCGGTGGGTTTATGACCCATCGCGGGTTACTGTTAGATCCGAAGGAAATGAGGATTCCACCCCTGCGGTCCGCCGTATAGATGGGATCTGATGTTAGCCTTGGCAGTTCGGTGACACTCGGTCGGTCCGATTGTCATCGATTGCCGATAGTATGGTACACACCTGTTTCAGGTGTGTCCCGCCAAACCCTCCCCGAGCTGGGTAACAAGTTCGGGGAACACATTCCGGTTGATCCTGCCGGAGGCTATTGCTATCGGTGTCCGATTTAGCCATGCGAGTTGCACGTTTAACGTAGCAAACTGCTCAGTAACACGTGGCCAAACTGCCCTATGGATCGGTATAACCTCGGGAAACTGAGGCTAATCCCGAATAGTGCATCCAGCCTGGAACTGGCGGATGCACGAAATGCTCCGGCGCCATAGGATGTGGCTGCGGCCGATTAGGTAGACGGTGGGGTAACGGCCCACCGTGCCGATAATCGGTACGGGTCATGAGAGTGAGAGCCCGGAGACGGACTCTGAGACACGAGTCCGGGCCCTACGGGGCGCAGCAGGCGCGAAACCTTTACACTGCACGACAGTGCGATAGGGGGACACCGAGTGCGAGGGCATAGAGCCCTCGCTTTTGTAGACCGTAAGGAGGTCTACGAATAAGGGCTGGGCAAGACCGGTGCCAGCCGCCGCGGTAACACCGGCAGCCCGAGTGATGGCCGATATTATTGGGCCTAAAGCGTCCGTAGCTGGCCGCGCAAGTTCGTCGGGAAATCCACTCGCTTAACGAGTGGGCGTCCGGCGAAAACTGTGCGGCTTGGGACCGGAAGATCCAAGGGGTACGTCCGGGGTAGGAGTGAAATCCCGTAATCCTGGACGGACCACCGATGGCGAAAGCACCTTGGAAGGACGGATCCGACAGTGAGGGACGAAAGCTAGGGTCTCGAACCGGATTAGATACCCGGGTAGTCCTAGCCGTAAACGATGCTCGCTAGGTGTGGCGCAGGCTACGAGCCTGCGCTGTGCCGTAGGGAAGCCGTGAAGCGAGCCGCCTGGGAAGTACGTCTGCAAGGATGAAACTTAAAGGAATTGGCGGGGGAGCACTACAACCGGAGGAGCCTGCGGTTTAATTGGACTCAACGCCGGACATCTCACCAGCTCCGACAGCAGTAATGACGGTCAGGTTGATGACCTTACCCGACGCTGCTGAGAGGAGGTGCATGGCCGCCGTCAGCTCGTACCGTGAGGCGTCCTGTTAAGTCAGGCAACGAGCGAGACCCGCACCTCTAGTTGCCAGCAGCATCTTGCGATGGCTGGGTACACTAGGGGGACTGCCGTCGCTAAGACGGAGGAAGGAACGGGCAACGGTAGGTCAGTATGCCCCGAATGAGCTGGGCTACACGCGGGCTACAATGGTCGAGACAGTGGGATGCGACACCGAGAGGTGAAGCTAATCTCCTAAACTCGATCGTAGTTCGGATTGCGGACTGAAACTCGTCCGCATGAAGCTGGATTCGGTAGTAATCGCGTGTCAGAAGCGCGCGGTGAATACGTCCCTGCTCCTTGCACACACCGCCCGTCAAAGCACCCGAGTGGGGTCCGGATGAGGCCTGGTTTCCAGGTCGAATCTGGGCTCCGCAAGGGGGCTTAAGTCGTAACAAGGTAGCCGTAGGGGAATCTGCGGCTGGATCACCTCCTAACGTCCGGGACTGAGGCTTCGGCCTCAGCCCACCTTTGGCGATCTATCGGCGTCGGTGCGCGACCGACCGAGCACCTTTGAACTGTCAAGGCTGATGGTAGGGCCCATAGCTCAGCGGTAGAGTGCCTCCTTTGCAAGGAGGATGCCCTGGGTTCGAATCCCAGTGGGTCCATCTCACGTACCCGATCCGAACCGTGTCCCTTAAGTGGGAAACGCGGCTCGTTCGGGTACGAAGAACCGATGCACCACTCCGTGCAAGCGCGAGTGGGAAGGGTGGACACAGATCCGCAGTCAACGGATGTGTGTATGAGACCGTGTGTACATGCGATCCAGACGCTCACTGGACCCGTTTCATCGGGTTTATGAGCGATCTATCATTACCGTGGCTACTGTGCCACCTGGTGAATAGCTCGGCTCAGGCGCCGACGAAGGACGTGCCAAGCTGCGATAAGCCTCAGGGAGCCGCACGGAGGCAAAGAACTGAGGATCTCCTAATGGGAATCCCCACCGCAATTGCTTCGCGCAATGGGGAACGCCCCGGATTGAAACATCTTAGTAGGGGCAGGAAAAGAAAGCGAATGCGATGTCGTTAGTAACCGCGAGTGAACGCGACACAGTCCAAACCGAAGGTCTTCGACCAATGTGGTGTTCGGACTGGCTCTCATCGGGCGAACGGTTTCGAGAAGTCTCCTGGAACGGAGCGTGATACAGGGTGATAACCCCGTATCGGAACCAACTAACCCGTGCGTCAGCTCCAGAGTATCGGGGATTGGAAATTCCTCGTGAATCCGGCAGACATCGTCTGCCAAGACTAAATACGTCCTGAGACCGATAGCGAACAAGTAGCGTGAGCGAACGCTGAAAAGCACCCCGAGAAGGGAGGTGCAATAGGGCTTGAAATCAGGTGGTGATAGAACGACGGGGCACGAAAGGTCCGTAGCTAAACGACCGAGACGCGAGTCTCCAGTAGAACGCTTCGGAAGCCGCTGTTCCGTCGTACGTTTTGAAAAACGAACCAGGGAGTGTACTTGTCTGGCGAGTCTAACCCGTTCATCGGGGAAGGCATAGGGAAACCGACATGGCCGCAGTCTTACGACCAGGGCCGCCGTGTTCAAGCGCGGGGAGTCAGACGGGTACGACCCGAAACCGGGTGATCTATGCGTGGACAGGACGAAGCGTGGCGAAAGCTACGTGGAGGTCCGCTAGAGTTGGTGTCCTACAATACCCTCTCGTGATCTACGTATAGGGGTGAAAGGCCCATCGAACCCGGAAACAGCTGGTTCCGACCGAAACATGTCGAAGCATGACCTCCGTTGAGGTAGTCCGTGGGGTAGAGAGACTGATTGGGGGCGTGGACTTCGAGAGAAGTTCACCCTCCTGTCAAACTCCGAACTCACGGACGCCGTTGACGCGGGGAGTCCGCTGTGCGGGGTAAGCCTGTGCAGCGTGAGGGAGACAACCCAGAGCTGGGTTAAGGTCCCCAAGTGTAGACTAAGTGCGATTGAAGGTAGTCCCGAGCCCAAGACAGCCGGGAGGTGAGCTTAGAAGCAGCTACCCTCTAAGAATAGCGTAACAGCTTACCGGCCGAGGTTCGGGGCGCCCAAAATGATCGGGGCTCAAGTCTACCACCGAGACCCGGCGGCACGCCTCACAGCGTGCTTCCGTAGGTCGGCACTCCGGTTGGGTGGAAGCTCGGGCGAGAGTTCGAGTGGACCAATTGGTGAAGAAAATCCTGGTTGCAGTAGCAGCGATAGTCGGGTGTGAATCCTGACGGCCAAATGAGCAAGGGTTCCTCGGCAATGTTCGTCAGCCGAGGGTTAGCCGGTCCTAAGACTCACCGCAATTCGAATGAGTCAAATTGGGAAGCTGGTTAATATTCCAGCGCCGTTGTACATTCAACGCCGACGCCTTGGGGTCGACCGAACCGGGCTTTCGCCCGGTCGAACTGTCCAAATCCGTGGAAGCCGTAATGGCACGAAGCGGACGAACGGCAGGATAGCGCAAGTCGGTTCAACCTGGGGCCCGTGAAAAGGCAAGTACAACGTCCGTACCGAGATCCGACACAGGTGCTCATGCCGGCGAAAGGCAAGGCCTGTCGGGAACAACCGACGTTAGGGAATTCGGCAATCTGGCCCCGTAAGTTCGCGATAAGGGGTGCCTGCCTCGGAAAGAGGCAGGTCTCAGTGACTCGGACGCTCCGACTGTCTAGTAACAACATAGGTGACCGCAAATCCGAAAGGACTCGTACGGTCACTGAATCCTGCCCAGTGCGGGTATCTGAACACCTCGTACAAGAGGACGAAGGACCCGTCAACGGCGGGGGTAACTATGACCCTCTTAAGGTAGCGTAGTACCTTGCCGCTTCAGTAGCGGCTTGCATGAATGGATTAACGAGAGCGTCGCTGTCCCAACGTTGGGCCCGGTGAACCATACGTTCCAGTGCGGAGTCTGGAGACACCCAGGGGGAAGCGAAGACCCTATGGAGCTTTACTGCAAGCTGTCGCTGGGACATGGTCGCTGATGTGCAGGATAGGTAGGAGACACTACACAGGTGCGTGCGCCAGCACGTCGCCGAGTCAACACTGAAATACTACCCGTCAGTGACTGTGACCCTCACTCCGGGAGGAGAACACCGATAGCTGGGCAGTTTGACTGGGGCGGTACGCGCTCGAAAAGATATCGAGCGCGCCCTAAGTCCATCTCAGTCGGGACAGAGACCCGACGGAGAGTGTAAGAGCAAAAGATGGATTGACAGTGATCTTCCCAACGAGGATCGCTGACGCGAAAGCGTGGTCTAGCGAACCAATGAGCCTGCCCGATGCGGGCCATTGATGACAGAAAAGCTACCCTAGGGATAACAGAGTCGTCACCCGCAAGAGCACATATCGACCGGGTGGCTTGCTACCTCGATGTCGGTTCCCTCCATCCTGCCCGTGCAGAAGCGGGCAAGGGTGAGGTTGTTCGCCTATTAAAGGAGGTCGTGAGCTGGGTTTAGACCGTCGTGAGACAGGTCGGCTGCTATCTACTGGGTGTGTTTGACGCTTGACAGGAACGACCGTATAGTACGAGAGGAACTACGGTTGGGTGCCACTGGTTTACCAGTTGTCCGAGAGGGCACTGCTGGGCAGCTACGCACCACGGGGTAACGGCTGAATGCATCTAAGCCGGAAACCCACCTGGAAAAGAAGCGTCGCCGAGATCTCTCCTAGAAGAGGAGTTCGATAGACTCGGGGTGTACGCGTCGAGGCAACGAGACGTTCAGCCCGCGAGCACTAACCGATCGAAGCCACCAATCATTCCATCGCTCCGCCCGATGAAGCGGGTCCGGGCGTAAACTGGATCGCATGTACAGACGACAACACCACCGGTGTTGGACGTCGGGGAGTACTATCCCCGTCAGTGGTTCGATTCCACGAACCGGCATTAAGGCGGCCACAGCGGCGGGGCGACTCCCGTACCCATCCCGAACACGGAAGATAAGCCCGCCAGCGTTCCAGCGAGTACTGGAGTGCGCGAGCCTCTGGGAAACCTGGTTCGCCGCCTACCATTCATTCAAACCCCACACAGCACGTGCTGTGTGGGGTTTTTTGTATTTATACCGGGGACGCCCCCGGCTAGCTACCGCTACGCTTAAATCGCCGTCTCCGTTAGGAACGGACGCGCCAAGGTGGCAGAGTCTGGCCTTACGCGGTTGCCTGCAGAGCAGCTATACGCCGGTTCAAATCCGGCCCTTGGCTCTCGACGCTGTCCGAGCGGACTACGTCCCGGCGTGTGTGTTCTCAGCGTCGGTACGTCCGGAATACGACATACCGCCTCGACTCAGGGGCCGGTCTCGTCGGATTCGACCGTGCCGCCGTAGCAGAGAACCAACGCGTCGCAGCTCGTTCGGTTGCCGAGTATCTGGGGTCGATGTCGAATACAGTCCCTCCCAGCGGGCGGTCCTGTCCCGACAGCGGTGCGTCGCCGTCGGCCTTCGATAGCGTCAAGCGCACTTCGGGATCGTTCCTCGCACATCGGGGTTCGGATAGCACTTGTGCGTCGAGTGCGCCGGCGTACCGTTCGAACCGAACTCGTCGTCGTCCTGCTCGACCGCGAGTACGCGCCAGAGGCCCCCTCGACCGGCGCACGGCACCAGGTCGCGGCCCCCGATTGTGCCCGCGGTGCTGCTCGGCTACTTGGAAAACGAAAGAAGTCGATGGCGGCGGGAGGGCAGTCCTCCACCGGCCCTGTCACATTCGAGTTTCGGCAGGCGAGCTACCGCGGCTCCGCATCCCGTGGTAGAACGCCGAGGGGTGTGCCTGAGGTGGCTCGTCGCCGCGCCCGGAGGTCCGTGGTTCGATTCCCCGGAAATCGCGGTGCTGTTGGCGTGATACTCCCCGGAAGCCCTTTGCTCCTCACGTCCGTTTTCCGTGGCTCACTCGGTTCGCCACGACGTTTCGCTCGCGTGCGCTCGCGAAACCGCCACAAAAACGCCGGGACAGGGATTTGAACCCTGGATCCCTGAGGGAACACGCTTTCCAGGCGTGCGCCTTACCACTCGGCCATCCCGGCTCAACAGAAGATACCGGAGTCGGCCGTTTAAAAGCTTCGCGTTCGGCGGGGGCGTGTCACTCGTCCGCATCGGGCCGCCGCCCGGCGACGCCGAGTCGGCGCTCGAGGTAGCCGCTGCTCGCGGCCGCCACAGCGAAGACCGCAAGCGTCACAGCAGTTACCGGGGGGACGCCCAGGAACGTCCCCCCGAGGAGGAGATACAGCCCGTGGGCGACGAGAAACGAGAACGCGCCGACGAGGCCCCAAAGCAGCGCCGAGCGACGGCGAGGCGTCACGAATGGCATCCGATTGGGTCGGCGATTCGTCGGCTCACGGCCGCGTCGCGACCGCTTCGATCTCGACGGCCATCCCGAGCGGGAGCGCGCCGGCCTGTACCGCCGACCGGGCCGGCGGCTCGCTCTCGAAGTAGCTGGCGTACACCTCGTTCATCGCCTCGAAGTCGTCGATGTCGGCGAGATAGACGGTCGTTTTGAGGACGTTCCCGAAGTCCGTTCCGGCCGCCTCGAGCACGGCGGCGAGGTTGTCGAGCGCTCGTTCGGTCTGGACCGCGATCGGTTCCCCGGAGAGTGGATCGCCGTCGGGGGTCAACGCGATCTGGCCGGCGGTAAAGACGAGGTCGCCGTCGGTCGTCGCCTGGCTGTATGCCCCGGCCGCGGGCGGGCCGTCGTCGGTGTGGATCGTCTCCTTGCCCATAAAACGGTTTCCGGCGCGCGCTATTATAAAAGCCGGGCGTCCCCGTCGCCGTGTTGTGCGACCTCCATTTCGTCTGGAACCCGATACCGCGTTGGCATACGCGACAGCGACACGCCGACCGGTAACGGCGTATAGACGGGCTCTCAGATTGCGTTCCTGTATCGCTCGGCGGTGTTCGACCGGAAGCGAAGGGGTTCACTCGACCGCGACGACGCGGCGGTCCCTGATCGGGTGAAGCGGGAGTTCCGGGAAGCTAACCTCGACCTCGTAGGTGAGTTCTTCCGTGTCACCGCCGAAGACGCCGACCGGGACGGTCGTCTCGCCGAGATACCGCGTCGTCTCCGACATCTCGACGTCGTTGACCGTCACCCGAACCCCCGCGGGCGCTCCCTCGCCGGCGTTTCGGACGGTGACTTCGGCCATCGTGTTTTCGCCTTCGGGAACCGCTTCGGGCATCCCCTCCCACTCGATAGCGACGCCCGGCAACGCCCGCGCCTGCTCGAGGACCCGTTCGGCGACGCCCTCCGAGAGGCCGGCGTCGATCAGTCCCTCGACGCCGACACGCCGGATGTCGGCGGGGTCGACGAGCCCCGCCTTCGCGAGTTTGCTCGCCCGCCCCGAACCGATTCCGCCGACCGCGACCAGTCCGACCGCCTCCTCGCCGACCCCGTGTTCGAGACGGGCCTCGATCCGCCGGACGAGGTTCGCGTCCCGCGGCGAGGCGAACCGTTCACAGAAGGCCCGCAGTGCAGCCAACAGCCGCAGGGCGTTCTGCCGGATGACCCACGCGTCGCTTTGGAGCTCGGCAGGCGTCGTTCCGTCCATGCCGGCCCGGAGGATGGCGAGCACCTTCCGGTTCCCGGGCTCTAAGTCGTCGCCCTCGCCGGCGAGAACGGCCCCGAACGTCTCGCGTTCGTCGCGGCGCGCCGAGACGCTGTCGAACGCCGTCGCGTCGGCGACGGTCCGGAGGGCGGCCGCCCCACCGAGATCCGGGGTGTCGCTGTCGGCGGCGCGTTCACACAGCGCGTGAAACGACGCGGCGGTGTCGAGGCGGAGATAGAACTGCGAGGTGAGCCGACCGAGCGTCGTCGGCTCGATTTCGAGGCCCGACTGATCGACGAACCCACCGTCGACGAGGCGTTCGAGCGTCGCCGAGACCCGATCACGGAGTGAGTCGGGGTCGTCGTAGTGCTCCGGCGCGCTTGCCGCCCGGGCGTAGTAGAACGTCGTCTCGAGCCACCCCATTACGTCCTCGATGTCGTCGACCACGCCGAGGGCGATTTCGGCGTTCAGATGCGCGTCGAGTTCGCCGGCCAGCCGCGACTCGATCGGCTTGCCGTCCTCGAGTAACTGCCGGTAGCGCCCCGCGTCCGAGCCATCACAGACGACGTGTGCGTACCCGGCGTCGTCGTAGCCCGGCCGCCCGGCGCGACCGAGCATCTGGAGGATGTCGAGGGGACTCATGTCGACTTCGCCCTCGAGGGGGTCGTGCAGCTTCGTGTCGCGGATGACGACACACCGCGCCGGGAGGTTGACGCCCCACGCCAGCGTCGAGGTCGAAAACAGCAGCTGTATCTCACCGCTTTTGAACCAGTCTTCGACGCGGTCTTTGTCCCCCTTCGAGAGCCCTGCGTGGTGGAAGCCGACACCGTCGACGACCGACTGCCGAAGCGTGTCGTTTTGTAACTCCTGGGCGTCTGTGTGGAAGTCGTACTCGCCGCGCGAGCCGATCTCGACGTCGCGTTCGGCGATCACGTCTCGCGCCTTCTCGGCGGCTCGCACCGTGTCCTGCCGCGAGGCGACGAACACCAGCGCCTGTCCGCCGTCCTCGATGTGTGGTTGTGCGAGATCCAACGCCCGGTAGAGCCGGCGGTACTTGTCGGCGAAGGCGTTGTCGCCGTGGGCGTACGTCTCGACCGTCGCCGACAGCGGGACGGGCCGATAGGACTCCCCGAAGCGAAAGGTACACGCCTCGGGCGCGTCGAGCCACTCGGCGACGTCGCCGACGTTTCGCATCGTCGCCGACAGGGCGACGACCCGCGGCTCACAGAGCCGCCTGAGACGCGATATCGTCACTTCGAGGACGGCCCCTCGCTGGTCCGAATCGAGCAGGTGGACCTCGTCGATGACACAGCAGTCGACGTCGGTAACGAAGGCGTACCGCGGCGAGTCGTGTTTTCTCGTCGCCGAGTCGGCCTTTTCCGGCGTCATCACGAGGATGTCCGCCCCCTCGGCCCGGCGGGGGTTGAGATCGCGTTCGCCGGTGACGACGTACACCGAGTAGCCCAGCGCCTCGAAGCGCTCCCACTCGGATTCCTTCTCGTTGGTCAGCGCCCGAAGCGGCGCGAGAAACAGCGCGGTGCCGCCCGACTCGAGTGTCCGACAGATCGCGGCCTCCGCGAGCGCCGTTTTTCCGCTCGCAGTCGGCGCGCTGACGACGACGTTGTCGTCGGACTCGAGGATGGCGGGCAACGCCGCGGCTTGCATCCGGTTGAACGATTCGAAGGGGAACGCGTCGGCGAACGCCGGCAGCACGTCCGCGACAGCGGCACCCGCCTCGTATTCCGTGCGACCTGCCACGGGCGGAGGGGGGGCTGCCGAGCGTATAGGCGTTTCCGTCGCGGGCGGGGTGTCTGGAGGGGGCCGGAGCCGACACCGGCGCGTACGTTTTTATTCCGGGATCCGAACGACTACGTATGGGGCGTCGTCGCAAACCCGAATGGCTAACGAGCCGGCCGCCGAGCGGCGAGCGGTTCGCCGAAATCAAGCGGACGCTGCGGGACCGAGACCTCCATACGGTCTGTGAAGCGGCCAACTGTCCGAATCTCGGCGACTGTTGGAGCGGTCGCGACGGTCCCGGGACGGCGACGTTCATGTTGCTGGGCGAGCGCTGCTCGCGAGGGTGTAACTTCTGTGACGTCGAGACCGGCGGGATGGGCCCCCTCGATTCCGAAGAGCCCGAGAACGTCGCGAGCGCGGCCGCGGAGATCGGTCTCGACTACGTGGTGTTGACTTCCGTCGACCGCGACGACCTCCCGGACGGCGGGTCGAGCCACTTCGCCGCCACGATCCGGGAAATAAAACGCCTCGATCCCGGGATTCTCGTCGAGGCGTTGATCCCCGACTTTCGGGGCGACGCGGAGGCGATCGATCGGATCGTCGACGCCGGAGCCGACGTGATCGCACACAACGTCGAGACGGTCGATCGACTCCAGTGGCCGGTCCGGGATCGCCGCGCCGGCTACGAACAGTCGCTGTCGGTGCTCGAACGGGTCGCCGACGCGCCCGACGTCCACACGAAAACGAGTCTGATGCTCGGGGTCGGGGAGTACGACCACGAGGTGTATCGGACGCTGTCGGACCTCCGGGCGGTCGGCGTCGACGTCGTGACGTTCGGCCAGTATCTCCAGCCCTCCCGGTCGCACCTGGAGGTCTTCGAGTACGTCCACCCGGACGTCTTCGACGTCTGGAAGACCGTCGCCGAGGAGGAGTTCGGCTTTCTGTACTGTGCGTCGGGACCGATGGTTCGGTCGTCGTTCAAGGCCGGTGAGCTATTCCTCGAGGCGCTGGTCCGGGACGGAGCCGATCCGGCGTCGGCCAGGGTAGTGGCGGAGCAGCACGGGACTGCCGAATGAGCCTCCGATGTGGGGCGGCTCAGGCCGTCGTCCCTGTCCCCGCTTCCGTTTCGGACCCCGGCTCCCACCGGTACTTGATCGTCGGCGTCCCGTCGAATCGCGGGCCGGGGCCGCAGCGTTCGAACGCCGCCCGTTCGGCGGCGACCTGCGTCGCGTCGTCGGCCTCCATCGCCAGTAACTCGACGGTCATGCCCTCTCGGGCGGCAAAGCGCGTCGGTTCGGCGAGTAGCGTCTCACACAGCTCAGCGTCGCCTTCCAGTTGTGTCACGTGGACGGTCGCGTTCTCGGCGTCGTAGCTGACGAACCCCTCGACGGTCCCGTCGGTGTCGGCGACCCGAACCGTCCGGTCGTGGATGAGGTTCCGCATTACGTCCGTCGGCGAACCGGTCAGCGCCGCCAGCCGGTCGGCGTCGGCCTCGACGGCGTCCCGTACGTTCATGCGACCGTGTAACGCGGTGAGGATGAAGAACGTTTCGCGGCGGGCGGTCGTCGATCATCCCAGAGCGCGCTTTCGGGGCGACCGCCGGACGTCTCCGCAGTGGCGATCGGGCGGTGCGTGAAACCGCCAGACGAGACGGGAATCGAGTTCCCGGGAGAGATGAACACCGTTATTTCCCGGGCCCGGCAACGGGGGGTATGAGCTACCACACGGGTCAGCAGGTGAACGGATGCGCGTAGTCGCCAAGTTCGGCGGAACGAGCCTCGGGAACGGCGACCGCGTCAACCGGGCTGCCGACTCGATCGCCGCCGCAGTCAACGAGGGCCACGAGGTCGCCGTCGTCGCGAGCGCGATGGGGTCGACGACCGACTTCCTGCTCGATGCGATCACGTTCGAGGCCGACGAGGCCGACGAGGCCGAGATCGTCTCGATGGGCGAGCGGACCTCCGTCCGGATGCTGAAAGCCGCCCTCGGTGCCCGCGGGATCGACGCGAAGTTCCTCGAACCCGGCACCGAGGAGTGGCCAGTCATCACCGACGAGCACGGTCAAGTCGACGTCGAGGAGACCCAGCGCCGGGCCAAACAGCTCGCCGCCGACATGGCCGCCGAGGGGTACGTCCCCGTCGCCACGGGCTTTCTCGCACAGGACCACGCGGGCAACGTCACGACGCTCGGTCGCGGCGGCTCCGACACGACCGCCGTCATGCTCGGCAACTACATGAGCGCCGACGAAGTCGTCATCATCACCGACGTCGAAGGCGTCATGACGGGCGACCCCCGCGTGGTCGAGGGCGCGCGCAACGTCGGGGAAATCACCGTCGACGAACTTCGGAATCTCTCGTTCCGCGGTGCGGAGGTCGTCGCCCCGTCGGCGCTGTCGTACAAGACCGGCGACATGACCGTCAGGGTCGCCCACTACCAACACGGCGACCTCCTGCAGGGCGGGACCACGATCGAGGGGCAGTTTCAAAACCTCATCGACATGCGCGAAAAGCCGCTCGCGTGTCTGACTGCGGCCGGGCGCGCGATCAGGAACTCGCCCGGGATTCTCTCGGACCTCTCTGACGTCCTCACCGACGCCGACATCAACGTCGACGCCGTCGCGAGTGGGATGGACTCGGTGTCGTTCTACGTCGACGAGGGCGTCGCCGAGCGCGCCGAGAACGTCCTCCACCAGGCGGTCATCGACCTCGAGGAACTCTCGAGCGTTACCGTCGACGACGACATCGCGGTCATCAGGATCACCGGCGGCGAACTCCCGAATCAGTCCGGCATCCTCGAAGAGATCATCGCCCCGCTCGCGACCGAACACATCAACATCCAGGACCTGATCACAAGCGCGACCTCGATTTCGGTGTTCCTCGAGTGGGACGACCGCGAGCAGGCCCTCGAGATCATCCAGGACGCAATTTAGCCAGCCGGCCGGGTTTATTTTTCTCGCGCGCGACGTCCGTCCATGCGAGTCGCCGTCATCGGTGGATCGACGATCGACGAAAGAACCGAAGAGACCGCGCGCCGTCTCGGTCGCCTGCTCGGCGAGCGCGGCCATACTGTCGTCTGCGGCGGGTTGGGCGGCGTTATGAGGGCCGTCTGCGAGGGCGCGACCCGGGCCGGCGCGGAGACAGTCGGCATCCTCCCGGGCGAGGACCCCGCGGCCGCCAACAAATGGGTGTCGACGCCGATCGCCACCGGCCTCGGCAACGCCCGCAACGTCCTCGTGGCGCTCAACGGCGAGGGCGTCGTCGCGGTCGACGGCGCGACCGGCACCCTCTCGGAGATCGGCCACGCGCTGGATTTCGGCCGGCCCGTGGCGGGACTCGCGGCCCACGACCCCGGTCTCGAGGGATTCGAGGCGACCGAGACGCCGACGGAGGCGATCGAGTACGTCGAGCGCGCGGCGTCCGGGGCGGCCTGAACCGCGATCGGGCTCGGCTGGACGACGCCCCGGCCGCCAGCAGCGCCGGCCGCGAACACGGGACATTTGAACGCGCCCCCACTACACCCGGTATGTCCGACGATCAGGGAGGCTTCGAGGACGTCCGCGAGAGCCTCGATGGCCACCCGATCCGGAGCCTCCTGGCGTACGCCCGCCCGTACTGGCTGCGGTTGGGGGCCGGGGTCTCGGCGTCGTTTCTGACGCGCTTTGCGAGACTCGTGCCGCCGATCGTCGTCGCGACCGCGATCGACCGCGTCGTGTTGGGCTCGGGAGAGCCGGGACTTCTGGCCCGGGCGGGGATCGTCCCTCCCGGCGAGATCGCCGGCGAGGCGGCCCGGATCGCGCTGCTCGAACGACTCGTCGTTATCGCGGTGGTGGCGTATCTCCTCCGCTCCGTGACCCGTTTCGCCTCGCGGTACCTGCTGCAGTCGACCGCCCAGAAGGTCCAGCGGGACCTCCGAAACGACACGTACGACCACATCCAGCACCTCTCGATGGACTTCTTCGTCTCCCATCAGACCGGCGGGATGATGTCGATCCTCAACAGCGACATCAACCGCTTAGAGCAGTTTCTCAACACGGAGTTCCGCCAGTTGATCCGCGTCGTCGCGACGGTCGGGGGCATCTCGGTCGTCCTCTGGATCTACTCCCCGAAACTGGCGCTCATCGCGCTCGCACCGGTGCCGATCATCGGCCTCGCGAGCGGCCTCTTTCTCAACTGGATCGAGCCCCGGTACAAATCGATCCGGGAAACGGTCGCGCGATTGAACACGCGCCTGGAGAACAACATCGGCGGCACCGCGGTGATCAAGGCGTTCAACCGCCACGCCTTCGAGCGCCAACGGGTCGCCGCACAGAGCCAGACCTACCACGACGAGAAGGTGGCGGCGCTTCGGATCCGGCGGGCCTTCTTCGCCTCGCTCCGGCTGACGACCGGCGTCGTCTTCGTGCTCGTCCTCTATGTCGGCGGACGGGACATCATCCTCGGGACCCCCGGCGCGCTGTCGGCCGGTGCGTTTGCGCTGTTCTTTTTGTATCTCCGCCGGCTCTACTCGCCGATGCGTCGGGTCGGCAAGTCCGCGAACAAGTACCAACTCGCGAAATCCAGTGCCGAGCGGGTCTTCGGGCTGCTCGGCAAGGAGCCGACGGTGGCCGAACCCGACGAGCCCCACGTCCCGGAACGGGTCCGCGGCGACGTCGCCTTCGAGGACGTGACGTTCGGCTACGGGGACCGCGACCCCGTGATCCGGGGCGTCTCACTGGACGTGCCCGCAGGGACGACCGTCGGGCTCGCGGGGCCAACCGGCGCGGGGAAATCGACGCTTTTGAAGCTGCTTCCCCGGTTCCACGACGTCGACTCCGGGCGGGTCGCCGTCGACGGCGTCGACGTCCGCGAGTACAGCCTCCGAGCGCTCAGAGCGGGGATCGCGATCGTCGAACAGAACCCCTACCTGTTCTCCGGGACGGTCGCGGAGAACATCGCCTACGGCGACCACGAGACTCTCGAGGCCGAGTGGACGGACGAGACCACCCCCAGTGATGCCCGCGAACGCATCGTCGAGGCCGCGACGGCCGCCGAGGCCCACGAATTCATCAGCGAGTTGCCGGAGGGGTACGACACCCTGGTCGGCGAGCGTGGGGTGAAGCTCTCGGGCGGCCAGCGCCAACGCCTCGCCATCGCGCGGGCGCTGCTCAATGACCCCTCGATCATCGTCTTCGACGAGGCGACGAGCGACGTCGACACCGAGACCGAAGAACTCATTCAAAAGAGCTTGGATCGGCTCATCGAGGACCGAACCGCCTTCGTCATCGCCCACCGCCTGTCGACGATTCAGGGGGCCGACCGCATCGTCGTCATGGATGACGGCGAAATCGTCGAGTCGGGGACCCACGACGAGTTGCTCGACGACGACGGCGAGTACGCGGCGCTGTGGCGGGCCCAGGCCGACTCGGGGGCGTCGGTTCGCCCGATCGGCGAGTGAGCAACGAATACTGCGTCCTACATTTCGACCGAAATATAAAAAATCTGAAACTAAGTCAGGCTAGCAGGAGCTACGACTCTTCGGTGAAGCGCTCGGCGCCCGACTCGACGATATCGTAGGCTTCCTCCGCCGGTCCGATCCCGTTCGTGACCACGTCCGGGTCGTCCTCGAGGTTCTTGTAGGTCTTGAAGAACTCCTCGATCTCCGCGCGTTCGTGTTCCGGGATGTCCTCTCTGGACTCGACGTGGTCGAGTCGTGGTTCGTCGACGGGCTTGGCGACGATCTTGTCGTCGTCCTCGCCGTCGTCGAGCATCCGGAGTACGCCGACCGGTTGCACCTCGAGGACGGTGCCGGGCAACAGCGGGTCCTCGAGCAACACCAATACGTCGAGCGGATCGCCGTCGCCGGCGTTCGTCTGCGGGATGAATCCGTATCCGCCGGGGTATCGGACCTCGCTGTGGAGCATCCGATCGAGTATAATCCCCGGAATCTCCTGACGGTACTCGTATTTGATCCGCGACCCCATCGGGATCGTCTGGACTCCCATGAACGTCTCGGGAACGGAGCCGTTTTCGAAGTCCTGTTCGACGTCGGTCACCAAGTTCAGTGGTCCTGTCATAGATTGCGTGTGAACGTTCTGTACCGGCGATGCGTCGGCTCCGGCAGCGGGTGTCGACGAGGCCCCCGCAGTCAGGGAGCCGAGGCCGACGAGGCCGACACCCTGCAGCAGCGAGCGTCGACCCATCGTACCGGAGCGTGCGTGGTCGCTGTCTGACCTATCAGACATCGTTTTATTCAGGTGCGAGCTGACACATGGCCGTTTATAATAGGGGTCTGTTCGGCTATGTGGGCTATGTTCGACCACGTACGTGTCTTTAGATAACGTCGCTTCGGCGGCCGCGCTGCCGATACAGCCGATTCTCCCCTGCGACAGCCGGGCTCACAGCGTCTCGTCGGGGTCGTATCGCTCCCGGACACGCTCGACCTCGTCGGCGTAGTGGTCGCGCGTGTCCTCGTCCCCGACGGAGTCGATCCGGTCGGCGTCGACCTCGATGGCGGCCGTTATTTCCTTCGAACGGAGCAGTTGTACGCTGAAGTGCTTCACCACGCAGTGGGCCCCGTCTGGCGTCGCGTAGACGAGCTCGACGAGGGACTCGTCGCCGTACTCGCGCTCGACGAGCCACAGGCGTTCGGTATCGGACATGGGCGTTCGTGGGGTCGCGGGCGGTTTGTAGCTGCCGCTCCCCGGCGATGGCCAGACCGCCCGACGCCTTGGCGGCCGACGGGGCCGGACTGACGTCCAGTTGTCCCCCGTTTACTCACAACAAACACGTCGCTCAAAACGGTGTGTTATATACGGGCGATCACAGTCGGTCGAGGAACCGATCGAAGGCCCCCGAATCGGCGTGGACGTGCGCGTAGGTGCCGAGCGTCCGGTGTTCGGTCAGGCCGTCCTTCTTGTCGACGATCCCGTCGCCGCGCTCGACGTCGAAGGCGAACGTCGCGTCGGGGGCGACGTCGGCCTCGGAGTAGTGGAACTCGTGGCCGCGGACTGTCGTCCCGGTATCGGCGGTGAGCGCGTCGTTTCGGGCGCGCAACTCCACGTGGTCGAGCGCCTGATATCGGTCGCACATCTGCACGTCGGCGGGGAGGACACCGGCCATCCGGTGGGTCCGCCCGTCGGTGTCCGTCAGCGTCTCCGCGAGCGCCATCAGGCCGCCGCACTCCCCGAGGACGGCCAGTCCATCGGCGGCCCGCTCGCCGAGCTCTCCGAGGGTGCCGCCCGCGGCCAGTGCCCCGCCGTGGAGTTCCGGGTAGCCGCCGGGGAGGTAGACGCCGTCGCAGGCCGGCAACGGGTCGCCCGCGACGGGCGAAAACGTGACGACCGACGCCCGCTCGCGGAGGCGCTCGACCGTCGCGGGGTATTTAAAACAGAACGCCCCGTCGTCCGCAACGGCGACAGTCGCGTCCGTCCCGGAACCCGACGGGCGGGTCCCTCCCGGGCGGGGCGGCTCGCGGGCGACCCCGACGAGCCGTTCGATGTCGACGTGCTCGCTCGCCTCCCGAAGGGTGTCGGTGTCGACTGGGGCCTCCGCGCCCATGTGGAGCCCGAGGTGGCGCTCGGGGATCGAAAGCTCCGACAGAGGCGGAATCCGCCCCAGGTACGCGAGCCCCTCCGGCAGCGCCTCGCGGATGCCGTCCGCGTGGCGGCCGCCGTGGGCGCGCTGGGCGAGGACGCCGACGACGTCTATGTCCCGGTCGGCCTCGTCGGCGTATGCCTCGAACCCCAGCGCCGTCGCGGCGACGCTCTCCATGCCCGCTTTCGCGTCGACGACGAGGACGACGGGCAACCCGAGCGTCTCCGCGACGGCCGCTGTCGAGGTCGTCCCGTCGTAGAGGCCCATCATCCCCTCGACGACGCAGACGTCGCCCGACCCGCGCCAGTAGTTGCGGCGACAGCCTTCGTCCCCGGAGAGCCACGGGTCGAGGCTCCGGGACGGCCGATCGCAGACGACGGCGTGGTGGCTCGGATCGATGAAGTCCGGGCCGGCCTTCGCGGGCTGGGGGTCGTAGCCGGCGCGCTTCAGCCCGGACAGGACCGAGAGGGCGGCGACCGTTTTTCCGACACCCGAGGCCGTCCCGGCGAGGACGACACCCTTCATAACGCCGGCACCTCCCGGTCGGCCTCCGCCAGCAGCCGATCGTACACGTCGCGGACGCCCGATCGAACGTCGGCCATCGGTACCGACGCCCGCTCGGCCAGCGCCAGCGCCCCGCCCATCCCGACGCCCTCCTTGGCCTCGCCGGCGTTGTAGGCGGCCATGGCCGGGTGGTCGTCGGTGAACCCGGGATCGGTGACAGTTACCGACAGCTCCAAGCCGTCGGCGGCCCGATCGAGGTCGATAGAGGGATCCTCGGCGACGAACGAGGTCGTCGCGAGCGACAGCCGCCGGTCGTACCCGCCGTGTCGGAGGCAGGCAGCGGCGGCGACGAGTTGGGTGCCGCCGGCCAGCGTCACCGCAGTGTCGGTCTCGAGGGCGCCGGCGGCCAGCCCCGAGACGACCGCGAGGGCTGGATCACCCGCGCGACGCAGCGCGACGGTCGGTTCGCCGGCGGCGTCGCCGGGCGACAGACCCGAAGCAGCGAGGGACTCGGCGACGACTTCGCGTTTCAACCCCAGGGGGTTCTCCGGCAGCGACGACGAGACGACCCCCGCCTCGGCCGCGTCCCCGGCCGGCCCCAGGACGTCGACCTCTCCGAGCGCGGTCAACACGCCGAGTGCGGTCGTCGTCCCGCCCGGGACCGTCTCGGCGACGAACAGCTCGTCATCGGGGAGCGCCCGGCCGAACTGGCGGGCGGCGGCGAACGCTCCCGGCGCGGACGGGACCGGATCCGGCTCGCGGATGTCGTCCCCGGCGTTGGCCCCGACGGTGACAGTCGGGGCGCCGGTCGGCTCGGCGACCCCGGCGTCGACGACCGTCGTCTCGAGGCCGAGCCGTTCGACGACCGCCCGGGTGACGACGGCTGGCGTCGGACAGCCGGTCGGCGAGACGGGGACGACCGGGGACCGGACGGTGCGCCCGTAGGTCAGGATCTCGCTGTCGGCGCTCGGCGTGTGGATCATGAGTTCGGGGTCGGCTCCCGCCGCGCTAATGCCGTCGATCTCGGCGGTGCGGGTGGTCCCGGCACAGAGGACGAGTCGCGTCATTGCCCCGTGTTCCACACAGGCGGACTTGAACCCCTCGGACGGGGAGGCCGCAACGCGGGCCGGAGCGTCGGGCGTGTACGGCCGCAGTCCGGCGATCGCCTCGACAGCCCGGCCGCGTCGATCAAACTCGACGGATCACCCGGAGGGCGGCGAGACCGCCGAGCACGACGACGAACCAGTAACTCGTCAGCCGGTAGATCGTCGTGACCGCGAGCGCGTCGGCGGTCGAAAGCGCGGTGAGCGCGGTCAACAGCGCGACGAGCGTCCCCTCGATGGCGGCGAGTCCGCCCGGCAGCGGCGCTGACCCGGCGATGACAGACACCGGAACGAGAAAACAGACGAGCAGGATCGAGACTGGCGTCCCCAGCGCGAGCCCTGAAAAATACAGCGGGATCGCAAAGAGGACCCACCCGACGTAGCCGAAGACGACCGCCACGACGAGCGCCCGTGGGGCCGCTGTGATCACCTCGAGGGACTCATAGAGGCTGTCGATCCGGTCACGTGCCGACGGGATCGAGAGCCACGAGGTCCGACGCGCGAACGGACCAAGGGCCCACAGTACGGCGTCCCGAAGCCGCCCGCGAACTCGCCAGCCGACGACCGTCGCGAACGGGAGCGCGACCGCGAGCGAAACAAGCACGACCGCGAACCGTTTTATTACTCCCGAGACCTGTGCGGTAAAGAGCAGATACCCGAGACCGACCAATCCGACGGTAAAGAAGGGCACGAGCCGGATCAAATCCGCAGTGACGACGCTTGCAAGGCTCTGTTCGTACGTCGCCTCGGTGTCCCGCGAGAGGACGTACGCGATGAACGGCTCCCCGCCCGCCTGCCCCATCGGGGTCACGTAGTTCGCAAACGTCGCGGCGACGAAGGTCACGACGAGCTTCCGGTACGGGACCGAAACGCCCGCTGCGGAGAGGACGGCCTGCCAGGTCTTGGTCCACGCCGCCAGACACAGCATCGATGAAAGACACGCGAGAAGGACCCACCCGGGACGGGCCGTCCGGAGCCGCGAGAGGGTCCGCTCCCACCCGACGCCGACGACTAACAGCCCCACGAGAGCCATCGCGACCGCGAACCCCAACAGCGTCTTCAGGAACCGTCCGCGCGTGGTTCCCGCGGGCGTCCATTCAGGCATCGGCGTTGTGAACCGGAGGCGTCACGCGCCCGTCTTTGTGACCTGATACCACTCGCCGCCCCAGGTGAACGCGTACTCGAAGGCCGCCTTGACCGTCAGGATTCCGTGACCCAGGTACACGAGGGGAACGAACGCCAGCGTCCAGGACGGGCGGCCGATCCGGCCCTCGAGCGCGTCGCGGCTCCAGACGCCGAGGATCACCGCTAGGATCGACCCGAACGGGAGGAGGACGCTTCCCGGGTCGATCAGCGTCAAAAAGAGCACGTGCGAGGCGAGCATCAACAGCGTGCCGCCGGCGAGGAGGGCACCAACGGCCCGACCGACGGCGACGGCGTCCGTGAGGCCGCGGGGCCCTTCGAGTGCCTCCCGAAGGCGCACGTGGACGACCTGTACGTGGCCGATCCGCCAGCGCTTGCGCTGGCCCCAGAGGTCACGCAGGGTGTGTGGCGCCTCCATAGAACTCGTACACCGGCGGTTCTGTGCGACCGTGAGGTCGGCGCGGTGACACTGATGCGAGAAGTAGATATCCTCGGTCAGCACGTCCGCGTACCCCCCGACCGCGTCGAAAGCTGCCCGAGTGAACCCGGTCGCGGAGCTCTGACAGTGGGTAAACCCGACGAACTCCCCGATCAAGTAAGCCGACTGCACGACCACGCGTTCGCAGTAGGCGAGCGTCTCGATCGCTCCGGTCGGTCGGGGGATTCGCCGCCCTTGGAAGACGTCCGCCCCGTCGAGAAGCGCTCCCATCGCGGTGCCGACGAACCCCGCCGAGGCACGTTCGTCGGCGTCGAAGACGACGAAGTGATCCGCGTCGCTGTGCTCGACCGCGCAGTTGATCGCGGTCGCCTTCGACCCCGGGCGGTCGTTGAGGAGGCACTCGACCGACCCGTAGCGCGCGGCGAGCTCCGTCGCGCGCGCTCGGGTCCGATCGTCGTCCGGTTCGACGACGACCGCGATCTCGAGGGGATCGTAGTTGTTTTGCAGGAGGCTGGTGACGCTCTCGTCTACGACGCTGGCGTCCCTGTAGGCGGGCACGATCGCTTGCACCGGCGGACCGGACGCGATCCGATCGCCGGTATCGCTCCGCCAGACGTCGTAGACGAGCAGAAAGCCCGTAAACGCGACCGCAACGGTGAACAGCCCGACGTAGACGGCCCCTTCGACGAAGACGACGACGAAGAGCGGCTGGACGGCGACCGTCCAGATGTCCCCGCCCGTGGCGAAGCCAACGACGAGAAGCGCGGCGATCCCGAGCCACGTTCCGGCGTTTTCGGCGATGCGGTCGAGTCCCGGCATTATACTCTGGTTTTATTTCCCTTCCAATATTTAAACTACCGCAATCCGATCCGTTTCGGGGTGCCGATAGGGCTCCGCTGGGCACCGTCTTCTCTCGTCTTCGTGTACCGTCTTCTCTCGTCTTCGTGTACCGTCCTCTTTGTCCTCGCGCATCCGTTCCGATACGTAATTGACGCCGAAGCACCCACAGACGCGCATGGGATTCGACGACTGGGTCTCCGTCTCCGCCGAAAAGATCCGGAAAAAAGGGGCCGAGGGGCTCGGTGACGTCGCCTACGACCTCTACGCCGGCCTGTGGTGGCTTGCCTGGCCGCTTCCGCGCGGAACGAACGTCTACGAGCGCGAGTGGGACCTCCTCGTCATCCTCGACGCCTGTCGCGTCGACCTCCTCCGATCGGTCGCCGACGAGTACGAGTTCCTCGGCGACATCGAGCGCGTCGAGTCGGTCGGCAGTATGTCGAAGGAGTGGATGGCGAAGACGTTCACCGACGAGTACGCCGACGAGGTGGCCGAGACGGCATACGTCACGAGCAACGTCTTCTCGGAGCGGATACTCGATGGCGACCGCTTCGGGACCTTCGAGGAGGTGTGGCGCGACGGGTGGGACGAGGCGGCTGGCACCGTCCTCCCGCGGACGATGACGGACCGCGCGATCCAGACCGCCCGCCAGGACGATCCCGACCGGTTGATTGTCCACTACGTCCAGCCACATCACCCGTTCGTCGGCCTCGATTTGGGGTTCGACGCCGATCCGTTCGGCCCGGCGCTCTCCGACACCGTCGTCGACGCGCTCCGGAAGGACAAAATCGACCGGGAGACGTTCTGGGACGCCTACCAGGACAACCTCCGGTTGGTCCTCGACGACCTCGAACTCCTGCTCTCGAACGTCGACGCCGACCGCGTCGCGATCACGGCCGACCACGGCGACGCTCTCGGCGAGTGGGGGATCTACGATCACCCCGTCGGCTGTCTGCACCCCGCGGTTCGGACAGTGCCGTGGACGACCACGACCGCGACCGACCGCGAAACGCACGACCCCGAGATCGACCGCGAAACCGGCGACTCCGACGTCGAGGACCGCCTCCAGGCGCTAGGATACGTGGGATAGGACGGATTTACAATGGTGACCGCGGCTACCGCCGGACGACGAACACCGACAGATCAGAAAAGGCCGTCTCCTCCCGGGAGTCGACGTCGGCGGCCAGCTCCGACAGCGACGTGTGCGTGATCGCTTCGTCGTCGTGGGTCAGCCGCTCGCAGACGAGCGCCTCGTGGTCCGACGCGCCCGCCCCGAGCAGCCGGGCCGCAATCCGCTCGGGCATCCAATCGAACGGCCGGGGGAGAACGAGCAGGTGCCGGTCGCCGACGTCGCGTTCGAGCCGTTCGAGGTCGGCCTCGATCGGACCGCTCTTGTGGAGGGTGACGAACGTCGTCTCCTCCATCGGCGTCCGCGCCCGCGAGGCGGCGATCTGCAGCGATGAAATCCCGGGAATCACCTCGACGGGCGCGTCGACGGCCGACTCGACCTTGCCGACGAACTGGTAGCCGGAGTGGTTCGGATCGCCCATCAGCACCGCCGTCCCACGTTCGCCACCGGCGACGCGGTCTCCGAACTCGGCGAGGACCTCGGGCTCGTCGTCGTAGCCGCAGGTCAACGCGTCGCCGGTGATCTCGCTCTCGACGAACTCGACGACGGTCCCGAAGCCGACGACGACGTCGGCATCGCGGATGGCCCGCACACCCCGCGGGGTGAGATACTCGGGGTCCCCGGGGCCGATCCCGACGGCGCACACCGGATCGGTGTCGGATGCGGCGGCTTCCGGGCGTTCGGCCGCGAACGCCCCCGGATCGTCCGGGAACTCGACGCCGTCCGTCATCGCTTCACCTCCACGTCGCCCTCGCGCGCGTCGCTCGCGACGTGGACCAACTCGTTCGTCAGCCCGGCGGCGAGGCCACTGCCGCCGCGGCGGCCGACGTTCGTGATCGCCGGTACGCCGTGTTCGGCGCAGACCTCCCGGATCCGCTCTCGGCTCTCGGCAGCCTTGACGAAGCCGACCGGCGTGGCCACGACGACGGCCGGGCGGGTCCCCTGTTCGATGCAGTCGGCGAGCGAGAGCGCCGCCGTGGGGGCGTTGCCGATCGTCGCAATCGCGCCGTCGTAGACGCCCTCGCGGTCGAGTTCGAGCACCGACGCGGCGGTCCGCGTCATCCCGGTCTCGGCGGCCAACTCCGCGCCGTTCCCGATCGCCTTCCGGACCGGGCAGTCGTGGCCCCGCCCCGTGATGCCCGCTTTGACCATCGTGATGTCCGTGACGATCGGGCGCTCCTCGAGGACGGCCCGAGCGCCGACCCGCACCGGTTCGGACTCGTCCGCGCCGGTGAACCGCATCAGGTACTGGAACTCCGAGTCGCCGGTCGCGTGGACGGACTTCGCGCGGATCCGGTCGGCGAGCGTCTCCTGGGGAACCAACTCGTGGACCCGATCCATGCTGGTCTCGGCGATCTCCATCGCGTTCGACGTCGTCGCCCCGAGGTCGGCGTACGCCTCGAAGTCGTCCCCGTCGTCGTCCGCTCGCTCAGTCGTCATCGCCGGTCACCCCCCCGACCACGTCCGGGTTGGACGAACGCTCCTCTATGTCACCGTCGACCCGGAGGTTGAGGTCGGTCAACCGCTCTTCGGTCTCGTCGTCGGCGTCCCAGAGGCCGCGTTCGATCGCCTCCAGTAGGGTGTCCGTGATCGACTCGAGCGCCCAGGGGTTCACATCGCGCATCCACTCCTGTCGGTCCTCGTCGAAGGCGTACTTCTCGGCGACGGCCTCCCAGAGGGTGTCGCTGACGACGCCGGTCGTCGCGTCCCAGCCCAGCGTCACGTCGACAGTCTGTGAGAGATCGCCCGCGCCCTTGTAGCCGTGTTCCTCCATGGAGTCGAGCCACTCGGGGTTCAATACGCGGGCGCGCATCGCCTTCCGGACTTTTTCTTCGTTGGTGTACACCGAGACGTTGTCAGGGTCCGAGGAGTCGCCGACGTAGGAGGCCGGCTCTTCACCGGAGACCTCCGCGACGGCGGTGATGAAACCGCCGTGGAAGGCGTACCAATCGGAGGAGTCGAACTCGTCCTGTTCCATCGTGTCCTCGATCTTGACGGTCGCGTCGACGCTGCCGAGCCGCCGACGGAAGGCGTCGTGATCCTCGCTCACCCGCCCTCGGGAGCCGAGCGCGTAGCCACCCCACTGGACGTACACCTCCGCCAGATCGGAGCGATCCTCCCAGTTGCCCTCGTCGACGGCCTTGTTCGTGCCCGCGCCGTAGCCGCCCGGTCGGGTGGTAAAGACCCGCGGCATCGCGGCATCGCGTGCCGCCTCGGGCTCTAGCCCCTCGGCTTTCAGTTCCTCTGTCTCCTCCTCGACGTGTTTCTTGACGTAGTTCATCTCGTGTGGTTCATCGAGGTCGACGACCGCCTCGACCGCGTCGTGGACGACCCCTGCCGCCTGCGGGAAGGCGTCCCGGAACAGCCCAGAGACGCGGGTCGTCGCGTCGATCCGCGGGCGACCCAACTCCCCGAGGGCGATCGGCTCGACGTCGTCGATCCGGCCCGCGTCGGTCCAGACCGGTTCGACGCCCATCAGCGCGAGCACCTGCGCGATCGTCTCCCCGCGCGTGCGAACCGTCGGGGTTCCCCAGGCGACGACGCCGATCTCCTCGGGGTACTCCCCCGCCTCGCTGTGGTGGCGTTCGAGCGTCCCCTCCGCGACCTCCCGGCCGACCGCCCAGGCCGACTTCGCGGGGATCTTCCGGGGGTCGAGCGTGTAGAAGTTCCGTCCCGTCGGCAGCAAGTCGACGCCACCGCGGGTGGGCGCACCGGAGCCACCCGGCGGGACGTACTCGCCGTTCAACGCGTCCGCCGTCCGCGGTATCTCCGTTTCGGCCCCGCGAACGCGGGGGGCGGCCTCCTCACAGATGTACGCGAGCGCCGCCCGTAGGTCGTCGTGGGCGCCCCCCTGTACCCGGGCGTCGCCGAGTGCGTCGACGTCAACGACCATGAGGTTCATCGTCGTCTCGTCGCCGGGACCGGCGTCGGGTTCGGCTTCGGGCACGTCGAAGTCGTGACCGGCGAGTGTCTCGACCAACTCGACGCTCAGTTCGTGGACTTCGTCGGCGGCTTGTGAGTACGTCATCCCAAGCGTCTCGTCGTACTCGCCGGGCGAGTCGAGCATCGTCCCGTAGTCGATGCCGAGCACGCCCGCGACCGACTCCCGCAGCGACGGTGCGCCGGGGTTCTCGAGCCGCGTCAGCGCGATCAGGTACTCGACGAGGCGATCGTCCTCCGGCGGTTCGCCAAGCGTGTGCAGGCCCATCCGGATCTGGGTCGTCTTCACGTCCGTCAGGTAGGCGTGGACGCGCTCTACGAGCTCGTCGATCGGCACGTCGTCGCCGGAGACCTCGCCGTCCGCGAGCGTCGTCCCCGCTTCCTCGGGACCGCGGACGTCGGCCCGCTCGTCGATGCTCCCTTCGATCCCCAACTCGACGGCGAGGTCCAACTCGTCGATCGCCTCCCGGAGGAGCTGTTCGACCGCCTCGCCGGCCTCGCTGCCGGCCTCGCGGTACTGGTCGGCGAGTTCCTCCAGCTCCGCGAGGTCGTCGTAGGTGCCAGCCTCGGCCATCGGCGGCGTGAGGTAGTCGACGACGGCGGCGTACGACCGGCGCTTGGCCTGCGTCCCCTCGCCGGGGTTGTTGACGATGTAGGGGTAGACGTTCGGCAGGTCCGCCACGAGCGCGTCCGGCGCGCTCTCGGCGTCGAGGCCGACGGTCTTGCCGGGCAACCACTCCAGGGAGCCGTGCGTGCCGAGGTGGACGACCGCGTCGGCGGCGAACTCCTCGCGGAGCCATTTATAAAAGGCGTAGTAGTCGTGGGGCGGCTGGAGGTCGGAGTCGTGATACACCTTCGAGGGATCCATCCCGAACCCGCGGGGCGGCTGGACCGTCACGAGGACGTTGCCGAACGCCGCGCCGGGGATCGCGAAAGGGCGCTCGGGGGGGTCGCCCCACTCCTCGAGCACGTTCTCGCGGAACCCGGCGTCGGCCTCAGTCCACCACTCGGCGTACTGCTCGGTGGAAACGACGTCGACGGAGAGGTCGCGAACGTCCTCGGGGGCGACCCACCGGTCGTCCAGCGTCAACTGCGAGGTGAGCGTCCCGATCAGTTCCTCGCCCGAATCCGGGAACCGACCGCCGAGGTCGTAGTCCCGCGTCCGCAGTTCCGACAGCAGGTTCACCGTCGACTCGGGCGAGTCGAGGCCGAAAGCGGTGCCGATGCCGTCGTCGCTCGGCGGGTAGTTGTGCAGCACGACCGCCACGTTCTTCTCGTCGTTCGGGGTGTAGCGCAACTCGGCCCAGTTGACCGCCAGCGAGGCGGCGTGTTCGATCCGGTCTTCGATCGGGAAGTGCTGTTTCGGCGCGGAACCGATGCCGGCCTCGTCGTCGGTGCGTTCTTTCCCGGAGATCGGATGGGTGATGACGTTGCCGTCGAACTCCGGCAGCGCGACCGAAAGGGCGAGTTCGAAGCCCATCACGCCCGTATCGCTGGCGTCGTACCGCGACCGCGAGCGCATCGTTGTCACTGTCTGGATCACCGGGACGCCGAGCCGCTTCAGGAACACCGTCTCGGCGTCGCCGCCCTCGTCGTTCGCGTCGCGGCCCCGCTCGGCCATCGACAGCGAGAACATGAACGACGAGCAGACCGCGTCGACGAGCGATTCGCCCGCCTCGTTCGTGAGCCAGTTGTCGACGACCCACTCGGCATCCTCTTGCTCCTCGGAGTCGGTGACGGGGTTACAAAACACCGGCAGCGCGTTCGCCCCTTCGGCCTCGATGGCTCGAACCAACGCGTCGACGTAGCGGGTGTTCTCGTGGGTCCAGTGGGACTCGTAGAACCAGACGGCGACGGTCGGCCGGCCGTCGTCGAGGGCCGCGTAGAGCTCTTCGACGGACGCGCCCGGATGATCGGGGTGATACACCCCTTCGGTTGGCAGCGCAACGGGATCGTCGTACTCGGGGCTCTCCGGCGTGAACCGGTCGGTCAGATACCGGACGCAGTTCGCCAGGTTGGCGCTGCCGCCGCGCTCGAGGTACGCCGAGACAGTCTCCCGGACGCTTCCGGGGACGGTCGTGTCCTCGACGGCGAAGGCGTCGCCGGTCGCCTTGACGACGACCGGAATCCCGGCCTCGTAGCAGCGATCGAGCGCGCGATCGTAGCCGGGCATGCTGTCCTGGTCGCCGTGAAGCCACAGGACGACGACGTCACAGCCGGCCAGTTCCTCACAGAACGCCTCGACGGCCTCCGGCTCGTCGAGGTCGCTCTCGGATCGAGCGACGAGGTCGGCGTCGACCTCGCCGGCGGCGCGGGCGAGCGCGCCCAATTCGTTTTCGGTCGCGGTGTAGAGTCCGACGGTTGCCATAAGTTTGATAAACTCCGTTTGTGTTAAAACAACTGTGTTTGATCTCGCCGACGATAAAAGCGTTTCCACGCCGTTCGGGGCGGTGGTGGGCCAACGCCAATTGAAGCAGGCACTTCTGTGTGTCACCGCCGACGACGGCCTCGACGGCCTGCTCGTGACCGGCGAGAAGGGGACCGCCAAATCGACGCTCGTCCGCGGTCTCGCGGGACTGCTGCCCGACCAACGCGCTATCGCGGACTGCCCGTACGGCTGTCCGCCCGACGACCGGAGCCGGCAGTGTCGCGACTGTCGCGACCGGGCGACGGTTCCCGTCGAGACGCGGGCCGTGCCGCTCGTCACCCTCCCGCTCGGCGCGAGCCGGGACCGCGTCGTGGGGACGCTTTCGGTCTCGGACGCCCTGTCGGGGGAGGCGACGTTCGAGCCCGGGCTGCTAGCGCGGGCCAACCGCGGACTGCTGTACGTCGACGAGGTGAACCTCCTCGACGACCACCTCGTCGACGTGTTGCTCGATGCGGCCGCCTCGGGAGTCAACCGGGTCGAGCGCGACGGCGTCAGCCGGACCCATCCCGCCGAGTTCACGCTCGTCGGGACGATGAATCCCGAGGAGGGCGACCTCCGGCCGCAACTGCGGGACCGCTTTGCGCTCTCTGTCGAGGTCGAGGGCGAACGCGACGTCTCCGACCGGGTCGCCATCATCGACGACGACCTCCGCGACGGCCGGCCCGAGGAGGCCGACGACGACACCGACGCCCACCGCCGGCGGTTGCGGCGCGCCCGCGAGACGATCGAGTCGGTCGCGCTGACGGACGAACAAAAGCGGGAGATCGCCGAACTCTGTCTCGAGGCCGGCGTCGACGGCCACCGCGCCGACATCGCGACCGCCCGGGCCGCGCGGGCGCTCGCCGCCCTCGACGGTCGGCCGACGGTCGTACGAGACGACATCCGGACGGCGGCGTCGTTCGCGCTCGGCCACCGGATGCGCTCGACGCCCTTCGAGGACGCCCCGGACGCCGACGACGTGATCGACGACCACCTCGAGGACGAGGGCGAAAACGAACAGGAGGGCGGCGACGCCGAGTCGTCCGAGGACGATGCCGGGGACGGCTCGGAGGCGGAGGGACCCGGGGACGGCGACGGGGAGGCCACAGCGGGCAGCGACGGCGGCGGTGACGACGCCGCGGACGGCGACGAGTCCGAGAGTCGAGACGGCGACGGATCCGACTCCGAGAGGGGTCCCGATGACGGCGACACGCCCGGCGACCACGACGGGAGCGACCGGACGCCGACCGAGGCCGGGTCGGAGCCCTCCGAAGAGGACGACGGGAGCGCGGACGGCCCCGACGGGGACGACGCCGACACGGACGAGGCGGAGCCGGCGACGCCGCTCGTCCCCGGCCAGTCGGTCGATCCGGCGGAGGGGGCCGCCGCGCCCGACGTCGACGCGCCCGAAACGGACCGGGGAGACGGCTCCGGGCGCGCCGAGTCGACGCCGTCGACCCGAAACGAGGGGGTCAGCGTCCGGACGGAGCGGGCCGACGCCGGCGGCGGCATCGACGCCGCCGCGTCGGTCCGGGCCGCCGCGACCCGGGGCCGCGACCGCGTCGAATCGCGGGACCTCCGGCGGTCGGTTCGCTCGGGGGCCGGCGAGGCGCTCGTCGTCTTCGCCGTCGACGCGAGCGCCTCGATGCGCCCCGCGATGGCGGCGACGAAGGGCGTCACGCTCGAACTGTTAGAGGACGCCTACACCGAACGCGACAGCGTGTCGGTCGTCGCGTTCGCGGGCGAGGACGCGGAGGTGTTGCTCCCGCCGACCGATTCCGTCACGCTCGCGGCGCGACACCTCAAGGAGCTGCCGACCGGTGACCGGACGCCACTGCCGGCCGGGCTCCGGACGACCGCGGAAGTGATCGACCGGGTCGACCCCGAGGCCGCCGTCGCCGTCGTCGTCTCGGACGGCCGGGCCAACGCCGCCGCGAACCCGACCGCGGACACCCGGGCGGCCGCCGAGGCGCTCGCGGCGACCGGCACCCGGGTGGTCTGCGTCGAGGCGGGCGACGAGCGCGGCCTGCTGGCCGACGTCGCCTCGGCGACCGGCGGCACGCTGTTGGATCTCGACGCCCTGACCGCCGACCGTGTCGAGCGCGAACTCGCGGACTCGCGGTAGGGGCGACTCCCAGAGGTCCGGGACCGACCCAAAGTTTTACAACCTCAGTTGTAGAAAGCCAAATATAATTTATGAGCACGAACGAAACCGTCGGGGACCGACTCGACGTCGTCCGAACCGAACTGACAGCCACACAGATCGCCGCGGGACTCGCCTTCGGCACCGCGATCGTCTTTGCGCTCATGTTCGTCCAGGAACCGCTCGTCCACGAGTCGATGCACAACTTCCGCCACGCCGCCGGCATCACCTGCCACTGACGGATGATCGCCGACTACCTTCGACGCGGCGTCGCCGCGGGGGGTGTCGCCGGGATCGGCTATGGGCTATACATGGCGCTCGTCGGCAACCCTCTCAGCGCGTACGTCGAACACGCGGCCCACGACCACACTCACGGCGGCGGCGGACCCGTCTCGGAGGCGACGACAGCCGCCGTCAGCGCCGGCAGCGGGCTGTTGTGGGCGATCCTGCTCGGCGGTGTCTTCGCTGTTGCGCTGTACCTCCTCGAACCGGCACTGCCGGGGTCGGCAACCGCCCGATCGTACGTTCTCGCCGGAGCCGGGTTCCTGACAGTCTCCGGTGTCCCGTGGCTGGCGCTGCCGCCCGCCGCGCCCGGGGCGATCCATCAGTACCCGATCGGCGCCAGGATGCGAGCCTACGTCGGATTGATGTTCCTCGGCGCGATCACAGCCGCGGCGGCCGTCCTCGCGTACAAGCGGGCGGGCAGACGCCACGTCGGTCTCGGGGTCGTCGCCGGCGCGGTGCCCGTCCTGCTCGTCGCCGTGGTCCTCGCCGTCGCCGCGCCGACGGTGACGACGTACCCCGACCACCCCGCCGACCTCGTCGCCGCCTATCAGGGGTTGGCGGTCCTGACGCAGGCCGGAATCTGGGTCCTCGTCGCCGGGGCGTTCAACGCGCTGTCCCGCCGGAGACCGGGAGCCGAAAACGAATCGACCCACGCGAGCGACGAGGCGCTCGTCGGGTGAGACGGAGATGAACCGACGGATACCCCGGAGTGCTCGCCCGTGAAACGACGCACCGAGAAACAGACGACCCGGCTGGCCGCGCACGTCTTCGTCTGCGTGAACGACCGCGACTCCGAGTACGCCTGCTGTGCTGACGCCGGCGGCGAGGAGACCGCCACCGCCGTCAAGGAGTGGCTGCGGGATCGAGACGCCTTCTGGTCGCCGGTCGGCGTCTCGACGACGGACTGTCTCGGCCTCTGTAGCGAGGCCGGCACCGCGATCACGATCCAACCGCGCGACGAGTGGTTTGCCGAGGTTCGCCCCGAAGACGTCGACGACCTCCTGAGCGAGGCGTTCGGCCCGGACGCCGACCGGGTCTGACGGCGAGCGCCTCGGCCGACGGGGGCGGTGGACCGGCGTTTCGCCGGTTCCAGACGACTCTTTCGCCCCGGCCTCGAAGGGGACATATGGACCTCGATCGGTTCGCGGCCGACACGCCCGACGACGACGCGCCCGGGGCGGGGCGCGTCTGTGTCGTCGCGACGCAACCGGCGACGTTCGAGCGGTGTCGGGACGGATTCTACCCCGCGCCGCGGTCCTACGACCGGACCCGAGCCGACTTCGAGTATCTCGCCTTCTATCGAACCGCGCCGGTCTCCGCGATCACCCACTACGCACGGGTGCGGGACCGAACCGAACAGGTTCGGGGCGACCCGGGGCCGATGGCCGCTGACGACTGGGCGGCGCTCATCGACCCGTTCTCCGAGGAACGCGTGGTCGTCGTGTTCGGGTTCGACTCGCTCGTGCCCCTCGACGCGCCCGTCGACAACGACGGCCACGGCGTCCGGGGAGCGTGGTACTGCACGGTCGAGGACCTCCGTCGCTCCGGGACGCTCTCGGCGCTTTCCGAGCGCGCGGAGACGTCGTGAGGAACGCACGCCGGGTGGTCCGCCTTCGGGCCGCACCCGCGGCCTTAACTATCGGTGCGCGCAACCCGAGACAGTGATCGAACTCGAAGGAACCCACACGACGGCACGGGTGTTGACCGACGACGAGGGGCTCGTCGAGGGGAACGTCCTCGACCAACTCGAGGACCTCGTCGACCACCCTGCGTTCACCGAGCCGATCCGGATGATGCCCGACGCCCACGTCGGTGCGGGGGCGCCGGTCGGCTTTACGATGCCGCTGGGCGATCGGATCGTCCCGAACATCGTCGGTGTCGACGTCGGCTGTGGGATGGCGGCGTTCGAACTCGGCGACGAGTTGCCGCTCTCGGACGCCGACCGCGAGGCGGCGGTTCGAAACGCCGTTCCGATGGGACGGTCCGTCCACGCCTACGACGACGCGCCGCACCTCGTGAACGAGTTCCCCTTCGAGCGCGCTACCCGCGTCTTCGAGCGTTTCGACGACGCCCACGCGGCGCGGTTCGGCGAACGGATCGACCCCGGATTCGACTTCGATGGCTACGACAGTACGTACTTCAATTCGCTCTGTGGGCGCGTCCTCGCCGACCAACGACAGGGGATGGGGCACGTCATCAAAAGCGCCGGCACGCTCGGCGGCGGCAACCACTTCGTCGAGTTCGCCCGCTCGCGGGCCAGCGGGCGCTACTGGCTCGTCGTCCACAGCGGGTCGCGGTACCTCGGCAAATCGGTCGCGGAGTTCTGGCAGGGCCGGGCCAGCGACTACCGCTCCGCGGACCGGATCCGCGAGGCTATCCCCGACTCGGACTACGAGTTCCTGAAGTTCGACCCCGAGGCCGTCGGCGACCGCGAACTCCACGCCTGGGTCACCGGCGGCATGGGCGAGTCCCACCTCCGAAAAAAGGCGATCCGGGCGGCCTTCGACGGGAGCGAGATCGAACGGGCCTTCGAGCGCCTCTCGCGGCCGACGGCCGACGTCGAGACCCGGAGCGACGACCTCGATTACCTCGAGGGACGGGAGGCTCACGGCTACTACGTCGACATGCTGTTCGCCCAGCAGTACGCCCGCTGGAACCGAACGCTGATCGGCGAGGCGATCTGTTCGGCGCTCGGCGTCGAGCCGATCGACTCGTTTCAGTCGATCCACAACTACATCGACTTCCGAGACTTGACTGTCCGCAAGGGTGCGACGCCGGCCAGGGAAGGCCAGCGGGTCGTCGTCCCGTTGAACATGGCCGAGGGGTCGATCATCGCGTCGGGGCGGGGCAACGACGCCTACCACCGGAGCGCCCCCCACGGTGCCGGCCGGACGATGAGCCGCGGGGAGGCCTTCGAGACGGTCGAGATGGCGGAGTTCGAGACCGCGATGGCAGGCGTCTACTCCGAGTCGGTCGTCGACGGCGTCCGCGACGAGGCCCCGATGGCGTACAAACCCGCCGACGCCATCGCCGACGCGCTCGAACCGACCGCGGCGATCACCGATCGGCTCGATCCCGTCCACAACCTCAAAAGCGTCGAGTGAACTGAAATCGGAGGCGGTCAGCTGAAGTACGTCGCGAGGCGCTCGGCGGCCTCGGCCGCCCGCGGCGTCACCACGGCGAACCGGAACCACGACGCCCGCGAGTCGCCGAAGGCGTCCCCCGGCATCCCGGCGACGCCGGCCTCGTCGATCAACTGTTCGGCGTTCTCGAGCGTCCCCGGGTAGCCCTCGAAGCGCGCCATCACGTAGAACCCTCCCTGTGGGCGAGTGTACGCCGCACCCGCGTCGTCGAGGGCGTCACAGAACGTCGCGATCCGGTCGCCGAGGCGGTCGCGGTTGTGCTCGTAGTACGACTCCGGCGTCGCCTCTATGGCGTCGAGCACGGCTCGCTGGGCCGGCCGCGATCCGGCGACGTTGACGAGCATGTGTCGGGTCCGCACCGCGTCGGCGAGCCGCTCGGGGAAGATCCCGTAGCCGACCCGAAACCCCGTGATCGCCATCGACTTCGAGAACGCGTTCGTGACGACGACGCTCTCCGAGTCGACGGCGAGGGCGCTCCCGAATGCCCCCTCGTCGTAGACGAATCGCTCGTACACCTCGTCGGATATCAACAGCGCGTCGTGTTCGTCGGCGACGGCGGCGAGCTCGCGCTTCAACGCCTCGCCGTAGACGGCTCCCGTCGGGTTGTTCGGCGAGTTGACGACGATGGCGGCGGTGTCCTCGCCCGCCGCCCGCCGGACCGCCGCGGGAGCGAGCGTCCCGTCGGGTTCGACCGGGACGAACTGGGGGGTGCCGCCGAGCATCCGGGTCCGCTTGTGGTAGTACGGGTACACCGGATCGGCCATGACGATCTCCCCGCCGGACCCGGTTTCGAGCGCGGTCGCCATCGCCAGGTAGTTCGCCTCGGCCGTGCCGTTGGTGATGACGACGCGCTCCGTGCCGACGTCGTGGCGCTCGGCGAGGGTCGCCCGGAGGTCATATAGCCCCTCGCTGGGCGGGTACTGGAACGTCTCGACCGACCCTTCGGCGTACCGCTGTAGCCCGCTCCGGATCGCTTCGGGCGGTTCCCAGTCGGGGTTCCCCGAGACCATGTCGACGACGTCGCGGTCGGCGTCGGCCGCGTACTCCATCATGTGAAAGAAAGGCGGCCGCTCGTAGTCGTCCATACGCCGGATTCGGCGGGGTCCCACGTCGGTCTGTCGCTTCGGAAGGACTGCTCAAAACGTGTACGCGAGCATGACCTCGTCGACGTAGTCGTCGCCGATCGTGTAGTGGTCCTTCCTGACGCCCTCCGTCTCCCAGCCCCGGTTTTCCAAGAAATCGAGCGCCTCGTCGTTCGTGGTCGGAACGCTGTTGTACACCTTCCGGTAGCCGTTGGCCTCGGCCCACTCCAGCGCCCGCTCGACGAGTCGGCTCCCGACGCCGCGCCCCTGGAACGCCTCCTGGACGCCGACCGTCAGTTGGGCCGTGCTCTTGAGTTTGTCCAGTTGGGGCAGATCGAGGTGGGACCACC
Source organism: Natronomonas moolapensis 8.8.11 (assembly GCF_000591055.1). Taxonomy (GTDB): domain Archaea; phylum Halobacteriota; class Halobacteria; order Halobacteriales; family Haloarculaceae; genus Natronomonas; species Natronomonas moolapensis. The sequence continues at coordinate 60,528 of NC_020388.1, forward strand.
CGACGACGTCGCCCTCGACTGTTGCGACAAAAAAGACGCGCGATTCAGCGGTGTTGTGACGGTTGACCGCGTCCTCGTACAGGAGTTGCTCGGCGATCGACTCGGCGACGATGTAGGTGTCCTCGGCGGTCACGTCCCGGATCGTGTCGATCAATCCCTCGAAATCGGACTGCCTCGCCGGGCGGACGACGTACTCGAAGCCGTCACTCGAGTACGCCTCGACGGAGCCGACCTCCAAGGCGACCCGCAGCGTCCCGCCGTCGTCCTCGAGGTACCCGCGATCCTTCAGCTGCTTGAGTGCGTCCTGGAACGTCTCGGGCGGCAACGAGGTCACCGTTCGCACCCGGTGGCGAGCCGCCGTTCCGTGTCGCTCGACGTAGCGGTAGATCTCCTCGCCGGCCTCGGTTTCGAACGTGGGCCGCTCGGACGTCTCCATGTGGACTCCCACGCCCACAGGCCCCTTATAGGTTGGCGCGTGTTGACACGGTACGTTCAGTCGTCGGCCGTGGCCCGATCGCTTCCGGTCCCGTTCGACAGCGGCGTCCGCTCGACGACCGTCCCGTCGTAGGTCGGGTACTGCTCGACGATCTCGCCCTTTTGAACGTCGCCCTCCTCGACCATCTCCTCTAGGAGCCACCACGCCAACTCGACGTGCTCGGACTTGACGGCGTAGAACTCCTCGGGGACGCCGAGTTCGCGGAGTCGGGCTTCACTCGTCCAGGCTTTCCCGTAGACGAGGGTGCCGTCGTCGGTGGTCTCGTCGAACGCCCGGCCCACGGTCTCGGCCATCCGCTTGAGCCGCGAGCGGTGCTGGGCGGCGTCCTTGAACACGCTCGTACAGAAATACACCTTCTCGTGGTCGCCCATCTCTTCGAGGATGTCGTGAGAGCCCTCGACGGCGCTCATGTGGTCTTCTTTCAGTTCGAAGCCCGCCTCCTGCATCCGACGGTAGTTGCCGTCGGACATCTCGAACTCGTTGATGTTACAGAACTCGGCCGCGCCCTCGTCGAGGAACTCCAGGAACTCGGGTTCGGCACGGATACCGGGGATCTCGAAGGCGGGGGTGAGTCCCTCCTCGCGGGCGACGTGGAGGATCTCCTCCCACTCGGTGCCGTGTAGCTCGCCCCACTGCTCCAGCGGGGGGTGAAACCGGATCTCGTCGAGGCCGGCCTCCGACAGTCGCCGCATGTTCTCGCGGCCGCCCGTAATTCCGGTGTAGAGGTGGGTGTGGTGGTCCTCGCCGAACTCCTCTTTCAGGAGCCGCAGGTACCGACAGGTCCGCTCCATCGCCTCCTGTGGTTCGCCGCCGGTGATCGAGGTGCCGAGGGCGTCCATCCGCTTGGCCGCCTCGATGACGTCTGCGTCGCTCTCGACGGGCCGCTCGTTGGCGTACACCTGCGTGACGTTCTTTCGGTTCTCGCCGAGCGGGCAATAGAAACAGTCACGCTGGTCGCAGTAGCCGTAGACGAAAAGCACCATCTTTCCCCCCTTGGCACACTGCTCGCAGCCCTTCGATATCATTCGTTGCCCACGTTTGAGCGCCGAGGCTCAAAAGTCGTGCGTTCCGCCGATCCCGGGATCGGGCTACGCCGGCGTCCCTCAGAGTTCCTCGAAGAACGTCTCGACGAACTCACCGGTGTCCTCGACGATCGACGCCCAGACGTCGTTCTCGGGCGCGATCCCGACGAGGCGGGCGATCTTCATAATCGAGACGTGATACACTCGCTGGAGGCCGGGCTCCTCCTGCCAGATCACGAAGTTGCAGGGAAACAGCGCACCCTGCTTGAGCGTCTCGTCGAGCGCCCGGTCGGCCATATCGGGGTTGCACGCGCCGAGCACGTAGTAGGGATCGCGGTCGGCGTCGACCTTCTCGTTGAGCAACTCCGAGGGCGAAAACTCCACGGGGACGCCGAACCCGGCCGCCTCGGCCGTCTCCCGGACGTGTTCGATCGCCGCCTCGTGGGCCATCTCCAGGGTGGCCTCCTTCTCACCGATGTCTGTGGGGTCGATCTCCGCCGGGTCGAACGCGAGTGTCATACCCGATGGTGGTTCCCGGAGCGCAAAACCATTGGGGCCTCGGGGCGTCCCGACCGGGCACCCGCCCCGATGTCCGGGTCGCACCGACCGCGTGCAGTTGCCGTCCCGATGTCGCGGTCGGCGTCGAGACCGACCGGGGTGGCGTCCGTTATACGTTGTCGGGCGTCTCGGCGTCGTCCTCGACGGCGCGTTTCATCGACTCGCGGCGGGATTTCGCGTCGCGGCCGGTACACTCCAACAGAAAGTCGTTTTTGGCGTCGTTGGCGTCGCCCGCCGAATCCACGTCGCCGGTCTCCATCAGCGACTCGAGGTCGCGCTCCTCGAAGTGGACGGCGAGTTTGTCCTTCTTTCCGGAGTACGACACTGCGCCCGCGACGATCCGGGTGAACACCGGATTGTCCGGGTCGCCGACGACGTACAGGTCGCTGTCGTTGAACTCCTCGGTGCCGGTGATCGGTCCGAAGTATTCCTCGACGGTCGCCTCCAGGTCGGGGACGCGCTCCTCTAAATACTCCCCGCGTCGCATCTTGTACTCTTCCATACCGGGGGTATCGGAATCCGGGGGTTTACTGGTTTCGTTCGGCCTCCAGCCACGCGCCACAGTCCGGGCAGGGATCGCCGGCCCGATACCCCGAGTCGGCCTCGACCCGGAACGAACAGTCGGGACAGGCAATCGCCCCCTCCGGTACCGTGATCCCCGACAGCGACTCCTCCCCGGGGGGCGGCGTCTCCGCCGGACCCTCGGCGCCGACGCTGTCGGCGGCGTCCGCGTTCGCGCTCGTGCCTGCGTTCGTGCCCCCGGCGCCTCCGGGCCACTCGCCGGGTTTTCGCTCGGCCGGGTCCACGTCTTCGCCGCCGTCGCCGTCGTCGGTTAGAATCTCGGCGTCCTCCGCATCCGGATCCGGGGGTCCCCCGGAGTCGGTGTTCTCGCCTACGTCTGCGTCCGCGTTCGGGTCGGGCGCTGTGGACGACGCCGTCGGTCCGTCGGTCCCGAACTCGTCCGACGCCGCGGTTCCGGGCGGGGTCGCATCGATCCCTCCCTCGTCCGGGTCCGCCTTTCCCTCCGCCGCACCGACGCCGCTGCGTTCGACCGCGCTGGCGATGCCGCTGTCGGCGTCCGACCCGTTCGAGTCCGCACCCGCCTCTCGCTCCCTCCCGTCCGACTCGGACCCCGATTCGGCCTCGAGGCCGACGTCCGAGGCGTCGACGACGGCTGCGACCTCCGTGCTCTCGGAGACGACGCGTTCCGTACCGCAGCGGCGACAGCGTTCGACCTCCCGCTCGGTAGTGATCACCTCGCTGCCCTGTTCTTCGCGCTCGCGCTCTACCCCGGCGTCCTCGAACGTGTGGCCGAGGAGCGAACATTGGAGTCCCATTATCGACACGTGACCGTGACGAATGTATAAAACTTGAGTCCCGCCTCCACGGGTTCGAGCTCTAGAGGTCCTCGTAGCTCATCCCCATCGATTCCAGGAACGAGCCGACGAGGCCGTACGCGACCAGCCCGGCACCGACGGCGACGGCGGCCGCGCCGACGGCGATCCGGCGGTTCTGTCGCCCGACGACGACGAGACCGAGACAGGCGAGCGCGGCCCCGGCGAGGCCGGTGTCCCCGAGCGTCTCCCGCAGTTCGTCCGTGTCCATACCCGCGAGTTCCGGCGACGAAAAATAAAACCGGACGGTTCGGTTCGGGGAGCGAGCGGGAGCCTTTTGATCCGCGGTCCCCCATCGGAATGTATGACCGCCCCGGAGATCCCGGAATCACACCCCAGATACGAGTCGCTTCTGACGCGGCACCGCATCGAGGCGGGTGTCGACCGCGGTCTCACCTCCCGACAGGGACTCATCGCCCAGGGCCGCGGCGAGGCGTTCGACTACCTGCTCGGCGAGGAGACGATCCCGAGCGCCGACGACGCCGAACGCGCCGCGGCCGCCCACTTGCTCCGTGCCGACCACGCCGTCCTCTCGGTCAACGGCAACGTCGCCGCGCTCGCCCCCGAGGAAACCGTTGCGCTGGCGGCGGCGACCGGGGCCGACATCGAGGTCAACCTGTTCAACCGAACCGACGAGCGGATCGAACGGATCGTCGAACACCTCAACGCACACGGCGCCGAGGGGGTCAAGGGGACGACGGCCGACGGCCGCATTCCCGGCCTCGATCACGAGCGCGCGAAGGTCGACGCGGACGGAATCGGGTCGGCGGACGTCGTGTTGGTGCCTCTGGAGGACGGCGACCGCGCCGAGGCGCTCGCCGCGATGGGGAAGACGGAACTCGTCGTCGACCTCAACCCGATGTCCCGATCGGCGCGGTCGGCGGCGGTCCCGATAATCGACAATCTGATCCGGGCGGTGCCGAACATGACTGACCACGCGAGGGAGTTGGCCGACGCCGACGAGTCGACGCTCTCGTCGATCGTCGACTCCTTTGACCGCGAGGCGGCTCTCGCGGCCGCCGAGGAACGGATCCGGGCGCCGTAGGCTCCGTCCCCCGTCGATATTCCGTCTTGCGGGCGTCTGACATAGTGTTTTGTGGGTCGGGAAAGTAGATCCGGTATGGCTAGCCTCACGGAGGTCTACAGGGGAGGCGGCGGGGCCGGCCTCCGGCGGCTGTACGCCGGTGTCGTGCTCTTCGGGATCGGAGCGGTACTCGTCACCGCCGGTCTCGTCGTCGCCTCGACCGACCTGGGCGCGTCCCTCGGGCTCGATCAGTTCGGCGCGCGCGAGTTGGCCGGCGTGTTGGGCGGTCTCGGGCTTCCGGCAGTCCTCTTCGGGACGATGGTCGCGCTCCCGCGGGCGTCGCGGCGGCTCCGGGCCACCGCCGCCGTCGGCGCGCTCGTCTGTCTCGTCGGTGTCGGGATGTTCGCCCGCTGGTACCCGATCGACTGGGTCGGCGGCTCCGGCGACACGACGATGACGCTCGTCGTTTCGGCGACGTACTTCGTCGGCGCGATCGTTACCAGTTGGTGTCTGTTCTCCGCCGCCGCCAACTTCAAAGCGCGCAACGACCCCGGCGGGACGGTCTCGCTGGAGATCACCAAAGGGGGCGAAACGCGAGTCGTCGAGGTCTCGAACGACGAACTCCGGGGAAAACTCGGCGGGATCGGGGTGCTCGGCGCGACGCCCGACGGCGATACGAAAACCCAGACGAACCGCTCCGTTCCGAACGGGGGATCGACCGCGTCTCGACCCGGTACCGGCACCGGGACCGAACGCGGCTCGGGCGTCGCGGCGGCGAACTCGACCGACGGAGGCGTCGACAGCGAGTCCTCGATCCGCGAGCCCGGCTTTTCCGACGACGCCGAACTCCTCGACGATGGGGACGGATCGGTCGAACCGATCAGCGACCGGTACTGCGGCAACTGTGCGTACTTTCGGTACGTCAGAACCGAGGAGGGGCTGGTACCGTACTGCGGGCGCCACAGCGAGACGATGACGAACATGGACGCCTGCGAGGAGTGGTCGCCGAACACCAACTGAGCCGGCCTCCGGGAACCGCTACGCCTCGAGAACCGATTTCATCCGCTCGTAGTGGCTGCCCCGCCAGAACAGCTGCTCGCACGAGCGACAGCGCCAGCAGTCGGTCCCCCCCGGATCGGGGGCGTAGCTGGGCGTGTCGGCCTCCGCCGGGACCGGCTCCAGCGAGCCGTTGCACCGACCACAGTAGGATGGCTCCTCGTCGGGAACGAGTTCGACGCCGGCCGCCCGGAGCTCGCCGAGTTGGGCCTCGAGGTCCCGCTCGGCGAGCAGCACCGCCCCCTCGACGCTGTCGGCCAACTCGACGTCCCGGGTGAGCAGCCGGCGGCCCTCCGCCCCGGCGAGGGCCGCGATACGGTCGTCCGCCTCCAGCCCCCGATCGAGGGCGTAGGCGGCGTCGTACCCACAGACCCGGAGGTAGACAGCCAGCGAACCGAGCATGACGTCGAGCAACAATCGATCGGTCTCGGGACGGATCGCTCCCTCCTCCCGAGCGACGGGTCCCTCCCCCGTCATCCGAGGAACTCGCGGACGCCAGCCGCGTCCCAGCAATTCAACACGTCCGTCGGCTCTGCCCACCCGCGGCGAGCAGTGTGGACGCCGAAGCGAACGTTCGCGTACGCGCCCGTCCCGTGGGCGTCGGTGTTGATGACGACTGTCGCGCCGGCCTCGACGGCGGCCTTGACGTAACCCGAGCGCAGGTCGAGTCGCCTCGGGTCGGCGTTGATCTCGAGGGCGGTCCCGGTATCGGCGGCCGCCGCCGCGAGGCGTTCGATGTCGACGTCGTGGCCGGGCCGTCGGTTCAACAGCCGGCCCGTCGGGTGGCCGAGCACGTCGACCTCGGGGTGTTCGACCGCGGCCACGAGGCGGTCGGTCCCGTCGCCGTCCAGGCCGCTGTGCGGCGAGGCGACCACGCAATCGAGCGTCTCGAGGACGTCCTCGCCGACGCTGATCGAGCCCTCCGAACCGATGTTCGCCTCGACGCCCGCGAGAACGTCGACCGCCGCGCCGTCGTCGACCGCCCGGATCGCGTCGGCGTGCTCGAGCAACTCGGCGTCGTCCAGCCCGACCCCGCCGACCATCCCCGGCCCGGTCGCGTGATCCGCGACCGCGAGGTACTCGTGGCCGAACTCGGCGGCCGCCGCGGCCATCTCTTCGACCGTCGCGGTCCCGTCGGAGGCGCTCGTGTGGAGGTGGAGGTCACCGCGCACGTCGGTCGTCCCGACGAGCTCCGGGAGCGCGCCCTCGGCCGCCGCCTCGATCTCGCCGCGGTCCTCGCGCAGCTCCGGCGGGACGTACTCGAGCCCGACAGCGCCGTAGACGCCGGCCTCGGTCTCGCCCGCGACCCGCTCTCCGACGCGTTGGCCCGCGTCCGGATCGTCGATCCCGGAGACGTCGAAGACGCCGTACTCGTTGATTTTCAGCCCCTGCTCGACCGCGCGGTTCCTGAGCGCGACGTTGTGGGCCTTGCTGCCCGTAAAATACTGCAACGCCGCGCCGAACTCCCCCGGGACCACGACCCGGAGATCAACGCGTTCGCCGTCGGCGCGGATCGAGGCCTTGTTGCCCCCGGCCTCTATCACCGAGTCCGCACCGTCCCAGTCGGCGAACACCTCGACGACGGCTTCGCCGTCCTCGCTCGCTGCCAGGATGTCGACGTCGCCGATCGTCGGTCGCCACCGCCGGATCGATCCGGCCGTCTCGGCGGCGGTGACGGCGTCGAGGTCCCCGATGAACTCGACGAGGCGATCCGCGACGGGGCGGGCGTCGCCGAGTACGCTCCGGGCTCTGGCCTCCCTGGCGAAGGGGATCCGCTCGAGGATGTTCGCCTCGGTCGTCTCGCCGAAGCCCTTCACGCTCCGGATCTCGCCGGCCTCGGCGGCCGCCTCGAGGTCCTCGAGTGTCTCGATCCCGAGCGCCTCGTACAGCGACCCGACGGTCTTGGGGCCGACGCCCTCGACGGCCGTGAGCGCGCCCATCTCGACGGGCATTCCCTCCCGGAGTTCTTCGAGCTCCGCGATCGCGCCCGTCTCGAGATACTCGGCCGTCTTTGCGGCGATCGCCTCGCCGACGTCGTCGATCTCGGCGATGGCGTCCTCGCCGCCGGCTTCGTGGAGGCGCTCGACCGAAACGGTGTGGCCCCGGATGCTCTCGGCTGCCCGGCGGTAGACGTTGGGCTTGTACTCGACGTCGCGCGCCTCGAGGTGGTCGGCCATCTCCTCGAAGAGCGCCGCGACCGCGGCGTTCTCGCTCACGCCGCCGCCCCCCCGCGTTCGCTCGGCCGCCTCATGGCCCCCGCCCCCGTACCTCCGGGCCGTCGTCGTGGCCGAGGGCCTTCTTCAGGAAGTCCATCCAGCGTTTCGTGTCCGCCGCCTCCTGCCGTTTCGCCTCCGCCTCGACGCTCTCGGGGCCGAGGCTCTCGAGGGCCTCGAGCGCCCGGTCGATCCCGATGACCGCGCGGGCGATGCGCTCGCCCTCCTCGAAGCCGACTGCGCCCTCCTCGATCAGCTCCTTGCGTTCGAGGCGCTCGCGCCGCAGGTTGCGCTTGGCCCGCTCGACGCGGTCGCGTTCGCCCGCGGGGACCGTCTCGCGGCGCTTGATCTCGAAGACGAACTCCTGGAGTTGTACCTCCTCGCCCTGGATCTCGATGCACTCTGGGATGTCGACCCCGAGCGTCGACCCCTCCCGGCCGATCCGTTCGAGGAGCTGTTTTCGTTCGTACTCCTGCACGCCCTACAATCGGGCGCGCGGGGACAAATAGTTCCCGTCCGGCCGCCCCCCGGAGGCCGCGTTCGCGCCGGTCGGAGTCGGGGGATCAGACCGTACAGGTGTCCTCGTACTCGACGTCGTGGATCGAGTCGATCCCGCCGTCGCCGCAGACCGGGCAGTCGGGACGGGGTTCGACGGCGATCTCCCTGAAAGTCATATCGGCGGCATCGTAAAATACCATCCGTCCGTCGAGCGTCTCGCCGTACTCCAGGAGGAGTTTGACGGCCTCGGTCGCCTGCATGCAGCCGACGGTGCCCGGAAGCACGCCCAACACGCCCGCAGTCGCGCAGTCGGGGACGGTGCCAGGCTCGGGGGCCTCCGGGAACAGACACCGATAGCAGGGGCCGCCCTCGTTGGCCTCGAACGTCGTTACCTGCCCCTCGAAGCGGAGGATCGCACCGTGCGCGAAGGGGACGCCCGCGAGCGTACAGGCGTCGTTGACGAGGTATCGGGTGGCGAAGTTGTCGGAGCCGTCGACGACGACGTCGTACGCCCCCAGCAGGTCCTCGACGTTGTCGGCCTCGACCCGGCACTCGTGGGTCCGGACCGTCACGTCGGGGTTTTGTCGTTCGACGAACTCGCGGGCGGAGTCGACCTTCGGGCGGCCGACGTCGGGGTCGCCGTGGATGACCTGCCGCTGGAGGTTCGAGCGCTCGACGACGTCGTCGTCGGCGATTCCGAGGGTACCGACGCCGGCCGCCGCGAGGTACTGGACGATCGGCGACCCGAGCCCTCCGGCCCCGATACAGAGGACCGACGAGTCGAGCAGCCGGGCCTGGCCCGCGGGGCCGACATCGTCCATGATGATATGTCTGGAGTAGCGGTCGAGTTGCTCGGCGTCGAGGTCGAGTCCGGTCATGGGTTTCCGTTACGGCCGCCAGTATAAAATCCACCTGGCGACCCGCGTCGTCAGGGGGCCGGGGACCGGGATGTGTGTGCCGTAGCGGAGCGGAATACGCCGACCGCGGAGCCGACGCTCCCGGTGTCGTCAGGCCTCTGTCGTGTCGTCGCGGCGCATCAAGAGAATCACCGCGAACGGCGAGAGGAACGCGACGACAGCCGAAAGCCCGAACAGCGCGAAGACGCCGTTGTCGCCCTGCATCGCCGGCGGGGCCTCCTCGTCGCTTCCCCCGGAGCCGTCGGACCCGGAGTCCTCGCCGGACCCGCTTTCGCTTCCCTCGGAGCCGCCGCCGCCGGACCCGGAGCCCCCGGTGCTCATCTCGCCCACGGAGACGTCCGGGACGCCCTCCCCGGAGCCGACGACGATGGCGCCTTTCATCCCGACGCTCGCGTGTGGGGTACAGACGTACTTCGAAATACCGTCGCTCTCGAAGGTCAACGGGTAGCGCGTGCCGGTCTCGCCGGCGAGGTCGCTCTCGTATCGCTGCCCGGACTCCCGTTCGGTGACGTTGTGTACGCCGCCCGCGCCGGTCCACTCGAAGACGACGGTCGTCCCCGCGTCGACGTGGATCGCCGGCGGGGCGAACGCGAGGCCGTTGTCGCCGGCCCCGACCTCGACGACGACCTCGTCCTCGCCGGTCGCGTCGACCGTCCCGCCGTAGTTGTTCGCGTCCTCGAACCAGCCGCCGTAGTCGAACTCCTCCTGTGCGTGGGCCGGTCCGGCCGCGCCCGCCGCCGTGGCCGTCGCCGCACCGACACCGACACGGAAGAGATCGCGCCGGGTCATCCCGGCCCCGTCGTGAGTTGCCATCCGTGCCGGCCCTTGTCGGTCGGTTTATTTTTACTTTCGGATTACTTTCGCGGTCCCACTCAGGCTTCGTCGTCGAACTCGAGAGCGACCGAATTCATACAGTAGCGCTGTCCGGTCGGGTCAGGCCCGTCCTCGAAGACGTGCCCCAGGTGCCCCTCACACCGCGCGCAGACGACCTCGGTCCGGACCATGCCGTGGCTGCGGTCCTCGCGCAACTCGACGGCTCCTTCCTCGGCGTCGTAGAAGGAGGGCCACCCGGAGTTCGAGTCGAACTTCGTCTCCGAGTCGAACAGTTCGGCCCCGCAACCGGCACACCGGTAGACGCCGTCGGCGTCCGCGCCGAGATGCTCCCCGGAGAACTTCGGTTCGGTCCCCTGCTCGCGGAGGATCCGGTACTCCTCGTCGGTGAGAACCTCGCGCCACTCGGCGTCGGTCTGCGGTAGCTTCGAGTCCATACCTCCGGTTGGGGCTCCAGCCGTTTTGTCGTTGCGGGGGCGGCCCGGAATCCACGCCGGCGCGTGCCGCAAACACAAAGGGGCCTCCGCCGGTCGGGTCGGGTATGCGCACCGAGGCCGATATCCGCGAGCGGATAGAGAAACTGGAAGCCGAGTACGACGACTACGACCCGCCGTCTTCGGAGTACGAGGACGCTGCCGAAGTGGCCGTCCTCCGTGCGATCGAGGAACTCGAGTGGGTCCTAGAGGAGTACGACGGGTCGGCGGGTTTTACGACCTCCTGATCCCGACGGGTCGTCCTCCCACCGGCGCGCGTCAGTTCTCGTCCCCAGCGCCTCCCTCGTTCCCGGCGCCGCCGCCGTCGGCGCGCGCGCCGGCGCCGAAGAGACGCTCTTTGATTCCACGGTCGTGTTTTTTCTCCGCCAGGAGCACCGAACACTCGACGTCGTAGAGGACGTCCAACACGAGCGAGCCCCGGACGAGCCGCGAGAGCAGCCCGCGTTCGGTCGCGCCGATAGCGAGCAGGCTCGCGTCCTCGGCGGCGCGGGCGATGTTCGTCTCGACGTCGCCGGTCTCGACCAGCAACTCGGCGTCCCCGAGGCCGTGTTCGTCAGCCCACGACTCGAGGAACGACCGACCTTCTGTCTCGTCGTCGGCGACGTGCAGAAGCGTCACCTCCGAGCCGAACTCCGCCCGGAGGGTACGAGCAACGGCGGCCGAGAGCTCCGAGTCGGGCCCGCCCGCGGTCGGGACGAGCAGCCGCGAGGGGTCGAAGCCGCGGTCCCGGAAGACGAGAAAGTCACACGGCAGCGAGTACGCGAGCTCGTCGATGGCCGACTCCGCCCGCCCCGGCGAGCCGTGGGCGTTCTCGCCCCAGCCCATTACCGTGACGTCCGCGCCGTAGGTGCGGGCGGCGTCGAAGATCTCCTCGAAGGTCCGGTGTGAGAGGACGACGTGGGTCTCGACGTCGACGCCGAACGTCTCGGCGTCAGTCTGTGCGCGCTCGAGGAGGTCGCCGGCGGCGTCGTGGGCACCGCGGTCGCGGGCGGCCTCTAGGGACGTCTGGTCGGGGACGTTGGCGATGTTGACCGCGACGACCGTCCCGTCGTGTTGGCTCGCAATGGCGGAGGCGAGCGTGATCAGATGCTTTTCCGTGGCGGGGTTCGACAGCGGCACCATCACGCGATAGTCGTCGCCCTCCGGCTGAACCGAGGTCGCCGCCGAGACGGCCGCGTCGGGGAGGTCCTCGGAGCGCGAGAGGATCCACCCGCCCAGGACGCCCCTGGCTTCGACGCGAGTCCGGGCGTAAAGAACGTACCAAAGCGCTGCGAAGGCGACCAGCCCGCCCGAGAGTACGATCACGCGGGGTTCGATGTAGGCGATGAGCGCGAACGACGAGACCGCGCCGACGATCGGGACGACGGGGTACAGCGGCACCTCGAAGTCGGGGTCGTACTCCGGCGGCTCGGCCTCGCGCATCACGATCAACGCGAGGTTCAACAGCCCGTAGACGATGAGGTGCAGCACCGACCCAGCCGTCGCGAGCAGTTCCAGGTTGCCGCCGAGCAGAAAGACGATGATGAGCGCGCCGGTGAGCGCGATCGATTTATACGGCGTACCGAAGCGCTCGTGGATCTCGTTGAGACTGGGCGTGACGATCCGCTCTCTCCCCATCGCGAAGTTGATCCGGGACGACGAGAGGATGGAGGCGTTCGCCGAGGAGGCCGTCGCGAGCAGGCCGCCGAACAGCAACAACCCCCACCCGACGATACCCAACTCGACCCCGAGGAGACTGTACTGACCGAACAGCAGCCGGGCGGCGTCGACGACGGCCGTATCGTTGCCCGCGACGAGGTCGTTCGGCACCGCCGCCAACAGCACGAGCAAGAACAGCCCGTACACGACGGTCACGAGGACGACCGACCCGATGACCGCACGAGGGAGGTTCCGACCGGGATCTTTGATTTCCTCGGCGACCGAGGTGATCTGGACGAAGCCGAGATACGACACGAAGACGATGGCGGTGACGGGCAGCACCTCGCCGGTCGCGCCGGCCGGGGCCAGCGGGCGCAGCGAGGCCGGATCGGCGTTCAGCAGGCCGATGGCGGTGAACAGCCCGAGAATACCCAACAACAGGAGGACGATGACAATCTGCAGGCCACCGGTCTCCTTGGCTCCGGCGTAGTTGACGGCGACGAACAACAGGGCGCCGACGAGACCGATCACCTGTGCAGCCTCGAGAAACAGCGGCCCGACCGACAGCGCGGGCGCGCCGACGAGGGTGTTGACGTACTCGCCGAGGCCGTACATATAAAACGCCGAGGCGAAGGCGAGGCCGAGCCAGTTGGCCCACCCGCTTATCGAGCCGAACAGCGGCCCGAGCGCGCGGTTGATATAAAAATACGCGCCGCCGGACTTCGGCATCGCCGTGCCGAGTTCCGAGGCCGAGAGGGCGGTAAACAGCGCGATGACGCCGCCGAGGACGAACGTCCCCGCGGCGAGGGGACCGGCCCGAAGCACCGCCGTTCCCGGGAGGACGAAGATGCCCGCGCCGATCATCGTTCCGACGCCGATGGTGAGCGCGGCCAGCGGGCCGAGGTCCTTTGCGAGTTCCTCGTCGCTCATTCGATCTCACCCGCGTGCCGGCGGTCGAACGTCCACTCGGCGGGGAGACGACGGCGGAAAAACATAGGCGTTCGTTCCGGTGCGGCTGATTTATATATTGCTAAACACCCCCGACGGCTGGCCGCGGCCCGCAGTCGAAGGTTTATAAATCCCGCGGCGGTAGACGCCGGTCATGACGACCACCCTGGCCGACGGCGGGGGACTGCTCGCACACGTTCTCGTGCCGGTCGCGACCGAGGAGGACGCGCTGGCGACGGCGCGGGCGCTCGAACCCCACGATCCCGGCCGGGTGACGGTCCTCCACGTCGTCGAGAAGGGCGGTGGCACCCCCGACAAGACGCCCGTCGAACAGTCCGAGGAACTCGCCGAAGCGTCCTACGCCGCGGTCCGGACGGTCTTTCCCGAGGCCGACGACCACACCGCCTACGCCCGCGACGTGGTGGGTGCGATCTTCGAGGCCGCCGCCGCGGTCGACGCCAGCGCCGTCGCCTACCGCTCCCGCGGCGGGAACCGCCTCCTCCAGTTCCTCTCGGGGGACCGATCGCTGCGGCTCGTCACCGAGGCGGAGTGCCCCGTCGTCGCGTTGCCGGGCGACTCCGAGGGGGACTGATACTGGTGGACGAAATCAAATAACACCGACTCACGAGTGAGCCGCCGGTCGCTCCGTCGAACGGCGTGATCCTCGTGCGTCGTGTGTATATTCGTTTGTCTGTCAGTATGAGCGGCTCCGATCGAGAATCGACAGCGAAGACGGGGACTCGATCGGCCGTCGGATTGTTCGTGCGGCCCAAGGCGACGATTCAAGCCCCTCGAACCCCAAACGGAGGTATGTCTGACGCTAGCCACGACGACGAACTCGAAACCGCGACGCTCGGGGGCGGCTGTTTTTGGTGCGTCGAGGCCGTACTGAAGGAACTCGACGGCGTCCGGTCGGTTACTTCCGGCTACGCCGGCGGCCACGTCGAGGACCCGAGCTACGAGGCGGTCTGTCGGGGCGAGACCGGCCACGCCGAGGTAGTCCAGGTCGCGTTCGCCCCCGAGACGATCGCCTTCCGGGATCTGCTCGAAGTGTTCTTTACGATCCACACGCCGACGACGCTGAACCGCGAAGGCCCGGACGTCGGCAGCCAGTACCGGTCGGCGGTGTATTACCACAACGACGAGCAACGCCGGGTCGTCGAATCGGTCATCGGAGAACTCGAACCGCTGTACGACGACGACATCGTGACCGAAGTCGAACCGCTCGAGACGTTCTACCCCGCCGAGGAGTACCACCAGGACTACTTCGATAAGAACCCCTCTGACACCTACTGTACGGTCAACGTCAACCCGAAGCTCTCGAAACTCCGGGAGAAACACGCCGAGTTGCTCGCGTGAACGGGGGCGCGTAGCGACGGGGCGGCCGTGTCCCAGCGGCTGCGACGATGCGGTCGGCCGTGTCCCAGCGGCTGCGACGATGCGATCGGCCGTGTCCCAGCGGCTGCGACGACGGGGGTAGTTCTTTGTACCGCTGGGGGAATTTCCCGTGTATGCACGACCGAATCCTGCTGCCGACGGACGGAAGCCGGGGGAACAGCCGTGCGGTCGAACAGGCCATCGGGTTGGCCGCCCAGTCCGACGCCCGACTGCACGTCCTCTTCGTCGTCGAGGACATCCCCTACGCCCCGGAGATGATGGACGGGCAGGTCGAGGCCCGACTTCGGGAGATCGGCGAGGAGGCCATCTCGGACATCCGACAGCGGGCCGACGACGCCGGCGTCTCGGTCGAGACCGCCCTCGAGGACGGCACGCCCCACCAGTCGATCCTCGAGTACGCCGACGAGGAGGGGGTGGACCTGATCGTGATGGGGACCCACGGCCGAAGCGGTCTCGATCGGTACCTCCTGGGGAGCGTCACCGAACGTGTCGTCCGCGGGGCCGACACGCCCGTGTTGACGGTTCGCGTGAACGGCGAGGAGGCGGACTAGCGGTAGCCGAACGTCCGGAGCGCACCCGACCCGGCGGTGACGGCGATCGCCGCCGCGAGCGCGGCGACGAAGAGATACCCTGACGACGTTCGGACGCCGTAGATCGCGGCACCGGCCGCGCCGAACGTCGACACCGCGGCCAGCCAGATAAAACCGATGCCGAGGAGGGCCGTCCGGACGCTGACGATCCCGTCGCGGGGCGGCTCGTCCTCCGGGGGAGATACAGCCTTCGATTCGTCCGGGGTGTCGGGCGGCGATCTCTCGGTCACACCGACGAAAGCGCCCCCGAGCGTATAAATCACTCCGCTCCGGTTCGCGACCCCCAGCTCGAACACTCCGGAGGACACGCCGTTCCCGGGGCGAACCGCACGTTTCTTACCCGGCTGTCGCGTTCCATCGTCCACATGGACGAGACCGTGTTGCTCACCGGGGCCAAGGGATCGGTCGGGACGGCCATCCGCGAGGGGCTCGCCGACGAGTACGAGTGGCGGTACCTGTTTCACAACCCGCCGCCGTTCGACCCCGACCACCCGTACCTCGTCGGCGACGTCACCGACGAGGCCCTCGTCGCCGAGGCCTGCGAGGACGTCGGCGCGGTGGTCCACCTCGCCGGCGACCCCCGCCGCGACGCCCCGTGGGACTCGGTGCTCGAGAACAACATTCACGGCACGAAACTGCTCTACGACGCCGCCGTCGACGCGGGCGTCCCGCGCTTCGTCTTCGCCTCCTCGAACCACGCTGTCGGCCACTTCGAGACCGAGCGCAAACCCGACCTCTACCGGACCGACGACGACTTTCTGCTCGACGGCACCGAGTTGCCCCGCCCCGGCAACCACTACGGGGTTTCGAAGGCCGCCGGCGAGACGATCGGGCGGTACTACCACGACGAGTACGGCATCGACGTCTGCAACGTCCGGATCGGCAACCTCACCCGGGACCACCCGCCGGTCGACTACGAGCGCGGGCAGGCGATGTGGCTCTCCTATCGGGACTGTGCGCACCTCCACGACTGCGCGCTGCGGGCCGACTACGACTACGAGATCGTCTACGGCATCTCCGACAACGACCGCAAATACTACTCCCTCGAACGCGCGAAGGACGTCCTCGGCTACGAACCGCGGGACAACTCCGCGGAGTGGGACGGCGAGAAGCGGGACGCGGCGGGGGAGTGAGAACACACGGAGCGATCGACCGCAGCCGACGACCCGTCCGGGACGTCATTGGTCGTCGAAATAAACCACACACGGACGCCGGAGCGCCTCACTCCACGTTCGATGTCCGGGCTCTTCCTACGCGGGATTGAACCCGAGGACCTCCCCGCAGACGCCGCATTTGTACACCTCGGCCGACCCCTCGACGAAGAGAAACTGATCCAGATCGACTTCGGGAACGTCCGTGACTGTCTCGATATCGTCGTGGGTGACGTCCTCGTTGCAGGTCTCACAGTAGAATGCGTCCTCTGCCATGCCGGACGTACCCCCCGTGTACATACATAGCTTACTGCGGCGTGTGGGACGGCCCCACGACCGCCGGGATGCTATTTCCGCAGGGGCGATCGGTCGACTCGCGGACACCCGATCGACTCGCGAGCGATCGGTCGGCTCACCCTCGAAGCGCCTCGACCGGCGGATCGTTGGCCGCCTTCCAGGCCGGGTACAGCCCGCTCACGACGCTCGCAAAGACGGCGAACCCGAAGCCGTACAGCAGGTACCGCGAGCTCTCCCAGCCGAAGACGAGCACTGCGTCCCCGGCGAGGACCTCGAACAGCACGAGACCGGCCCCGAGCGACAGGACCGCGCCGACGATTCCGCCGATGATCCCGAGGAACGCGGCCTCCGCGAGGATCATCCGGAGCACCTCGCCGCGACGGATGCCGACGGCGCGCAACACGCCGATCTCGCCGCGGCGCTCGATCGTGCTCATCAGCATGATGTTGAGGATCGCGACGCTCGCGACGATAAGCGAGATCAGCCCGATCCCGAGCAGCGCGAGGTTGAGCGTCCCCAAAAAGGAGTTGATATCCGCCTGGACGCTCGCGAAGCTCTGGACGCTCAGTATCTCCTCGTCGTCGTCGTTGAACTCGGCCTCGAGCGTATCGGCGATGGCCGTCGCCGCGTCGCCGTCGTCGGCGACGACCGTCACGGTGTCGTAGTACTCCTGCTCGGAGAGCGCCGACAGCGGGAGGACGAGTTCGTCGCCCCCGGGACCGAACCCGTCGTCGGACTCGATGAACCCCCGGAGTCGATACAGCGTCCCGTCGTACTCGACGGGATCGCCGAGCTCCAGCCCCAACTCCTCGGCCGTGTCAGCGCTCAACAGCGCGCCGGAACGGAGCCGTTCGGGGGCCTCCCCGGCCGACGTCTCGTAGAGCGCGTCGGCCTGGCTCACCCCCGTGACGGAGACGCGGGCGCGCTCGCCGCTCCGCGTGGTGAGCGTCGTCGCGTTGGACTTCTGCGGGACGACGTCGGCGTCGACGACGACGCTCCGGATATCCTCGACCTGATCGTCGGTGACGCCGTCCTGGTCGCTGTCGGCCCCCGAGGAGACGATCACGTCGCTCGTCAGGCTCCCCAGGTCCGTGTTCGCCTGCTGTTGGATCGCCGCCCCCGCCATGCCCAGCGAGACGATGGCGACGACGCCGATGACGATGCCGAGCGTCGCCAGCCCCGTCCGGACGCGGTTGCGGCCGAGGTTCTGCCAGGCGATCTCGACGCTCGGAAAGCGCCGCAGCGGCCGGAAGCTCACGGGCGATCCCCCCCGCGGCTCACGACTGGATCCTCCCGTCGACCAACTCGACGACCCGGTCGGTGTACTCGAGCAGCTGTTCGTCGTGGGTGACGGCGACGATCGCGACGTCCTCCTCCTCTTTCAGTCGGGTGAGTTCCTCGAGGATGGTCCTGCTCGTGTCCTGATCGAGGTTGCCCGTCGGCTCGTCGGCCAACACCACGTCGGGTTCGTTGATCAGCGAGCGGGCGATTGCGACGCGCTGTTTTTGCCCGCCGGAGAGCTCCTCCGGCGTGTGGTCGAGCCGGTCGCCGAGCCCCACCCGTCCCAGCAGGTCGATCGCCCGGTCGCGCCGGTCGACGGAGGTGTCCCACCGCGAGGGCAACTCGACGTTCTCGATGGCGGTGAGCATCGGCAACAGGTGAAACGCCTGGAAGACGAAGCCGAGCTTCGAGCGACGCTCCTCGGTGAGCTCGTCCCCCGTGAAGTCGGTCACGTCCGTCCCGTCAAGAAAGACGCTGCCCTCGGTCGGCGTATCGAGCAGGCCGATCAGGTTGAGCATCGTGCTCTTTCCCGACCCGGAGGGACCGATGATCGTCACCATCTCGCCGTGACGGGCGTGGAAGTCGACACCCTTCAGCGCCTCGACGACGTTCTGTCCGCTCCGATACCGCTTGACGACGCCGTCGAGCTCGATGACGTTCACCGCCTGCGCCATACATACACACCCGTACCGAGAACTGCGATCGCGCCGAGGCCGACCGCGATCGCCACGATCGGGAGGCCGCCGGCGTTGCCGCCGCTGCCGCTTTCGGCCGCCGGCGTCACCCCGCCGGTCCCCGCGAGTTCGATCCGTTGGGTCGTCTGCACCCGCTCGTTCTCGGCGATGTAGGAAATCTCGACGGGGACGGACGACGCGTTCGGCGGCGTCTCCGCGGTGAGTTCGAACGTCGCGAACTCGCCTTTTTCGACGTCCCCGACAAAGTACCTGCCGGACGGCGACACCGGCCGTACGCCCCCTGTGTCGGGCACCTCGACGAGGACCGATCCGGCGTCGGTGCCGCCGACGTTCGAGGCGTCGCCCTCGAGCGCGACGCCCGTCGCGGTTCGCGTCGTCTCGACGCTCGTGAGCAGCATCTCGCCGAGCACTTCCTCGCGCTCCCGCAGGTCGATCGTGTGGGTCGCGGTGTGAGAGCGGTCGTTCGCCCTGAAGTCGGCTTCGAAGGTGACGCGCTCGTTCGAGACGCTCCGCGTGTCGAAGACGGCCGTCCGGTTCGTCTCGGGGTCCAAATCGAAGACGTACGCCCGGTCGATCACCGTGCCGTTCGCGCTGGCGGCTATTCGCACGTCAGTGAACTCTACGTTGCCGGCGTTCGTCACGTCCAGTCGGGTCGTCCCGTACTGCCCGTCGTCGGCGTCGGCGTCCAGTTGGGCGCGCACCCGCGGCTCCTCGACGTCGAGTATCAGCGGGCTCTCGTAGGTCTTGATCGTGCCGTCCTCGCCCTTCACGACGACGTTCACAGTGAGGTCCTTCTCGCCCGCCGTCTCGAACGTCGCCGACATCGGGACCGTGACCGATCCCCCGGGGTCGAGCGCGCCGACCTCCTCGACCCGGACGAACGTCTTCGCCCCCGGTGCCGTCCGGAGGTAGACGTCGGTGACGTCCAGGCTCCCGTCGCTGCTCTCGAGGTTCGCGATCGTGGTCTCGACGATCACGCTGTCGCCCGTCACGGGATCGTCGGTGGTCACGTTCACGTCGGTGATCTGTCCGTTGGCCTGTGCCGCGGACGTAGAGACTGCCACGACGCCGAGGCCGGCGAACGCGAGCGTACACACCGCGATGCAAACTGCCACCCGTCGTACGTTCGTACGTCCCGTCGTCGCCCCGGTCGAGTCGTCGGCCGGCCCCGGATCCCGAGGCCCGTCACCGATCGTATCGAGACCGTACATCAGTTACTGGCTACACACAAACACCCGCCGAGTTAAACAGTTGTCATCCCACGGTCAGATGTCCGGGACCCGTCCGGACGGTTCTCGACAGTTCGGATTCGCGTCGCGCTCTCGGACCCGTCTCAGGTATCCGGACATCGCCCGGTGCCCCTCCGGACCGGCTACCCGCCTCGGTTCACTCGAAGAGCCCCTCGACGTCGGCCGCCCGCGACCGTCGTCGCCCGACGTGCTCGCGCAATCGCTGTCGGACGATCGGCGTCGGATCGCGCACGCAGTCCAGCGTGAGCGTCACGAACGGGCTGGACTCGTCACCCGCGTCGAGGTCGGATTCCGCGTAGCCGAGGGCCGCCCGGAGCAGGTCGTCGTCGTCCGTCTCCGCGACCGCTTCCGCCGCCGCCACGACGCCCCCCGGGGTGAGGTCGTAGACGCCGACCGCCTCGCCGCCGAGGCGGACCTCCGGCGGTGACTCGCGGGTAGCGAGGTCCGGATCCGTGACGAGCCGCCCGAGCCACCCGACGAGCGCGTCGACGGCGAGCCGCTCGCGGACGCCCGTCCCGGTGTCCCCACCGGCGTCGATGTACCCGACCGCGCTTTCGGCGAGGCCGGCCGCGCCGGTCTCGTTGCCGCTCCGCGATTTATGTACGGCGGCGCACGCCTGTATCAGGCCTTGTAAATAGTCGTCGCGTTCGCCGGCCGGCGCCTCGAGCCACAGCTCCTCGAGTGGTTCGTGGGCCGCGAGGTGGCGGCCGACGTTGTAGAGGGCGATCCCGACCCGCAGCCGATCCATACTCGTCCGTTCCGCCCGCGTATATAAATGGTCGTCGCCGCGGAGGTAGTGTTCGAACAAGGGCTCGTAGCAGCAGCCGATACTGGTGGACGAAATCACATGGAACCGATGCACGAGGAGCACGCCGTTCGACGGCGCGACCGGCGGCTCACTCGTGCGTCGTGTGTACGTTCCTTTGTCCGTCAGCATCAGTCCACCAGAAAGCGGCTGTTCACCCGGCAGAAACGGTGTGGTTATATATCGCCGCCCCCGCGGCCGCCGTCCGACCTCGCCTGTCCCGACCGCCGCCCCCGACACCGCCCGTCCGAACACCGCACATCGAACCCCAGTGCAGTATAAAAAGCCCGGACCGACGGGTCGAACCCCGCCGACAGCGAGGGGCGACGGTCGACCGCGGCCTCGACCAGCGCCGTTCCGACGCCCTGCCCGCGCCGGCCGGGGCGGACGGCGACGGCGTCGACCTCACAGCCGTCGAGGACCAACGCGCCGACGATCCGGTCGCCGGCGACGGCGACGAGCGTCGACGACCGGGCGAGGCGGCCGCGCTCGACCGTCAACAGCGCTCCCTCGAGGATCGACCGGGCGGTCACGTACTCGTCGGGCGTCGCGGGACGGACGGCGACCGCGCGGCTCACGTTCCGCCCGGCGTCGCCCCACCTTTTATAAGCCTGAGCACCTGCACCGAGTCGACCTCGATCCGACGGTCCTCCGGGACGGGGCTGTCGCCGACGAGCACGGAGGCCTCCTGCGTCGAGAGGCCGACGGCCTCGAGGACGTCGCCGTAGGTCGCGTCGGCGTCGAGTTCGAGCTCGTGGGTCCCGCCGCCGAGTACTTCACACGTCACGTCCATACACCGGGAGACGGAATCGAGTGGTTTCAGCGTGCCGTTCCGGCCGCCCGGTCGGTACGGTCGCCCGGTCGGTACGGTCGGATTTATATATCAGCCAGGCCACCCCGGCGCTGGCTCGCGAGGCGCCACAGCGACCGGAGACCGAGCGCGACCACGCCCGCGCCGACGCCGAAAACGACGACGGAGACGAGCGTCCCGAGGTACGGGACGACTCCGAGAAGCGTCACCCCGACGACCCCGACGAGGAGCGCGAGCGGGCGGTTCCCGTACTCGGTGTACGAGAGTGCGATCGATCCCACGACGTACTGCCCGTAGACGCGGGCGACCCACCCCAACACGAGCGCCGAGAGGAGTCCCCCGACGGCGAGCGGGAGGCCGACAACGGTCACGGCGAGGACGCCGACCGCGAGGAGCGCGCCGACCGCCGCCGCCAGCCCCACGCCGACGGTGTAGACCGGCTCCGCCCGCGCCGTCTCGGTCGCCGAGTCGGCAAACCGCGGCGCGACCCGGAGGAGGATCAAGCCCAAGAGGAGGTCCCCGACGACGAGGGCGGCGCCGACGACGGCGGCAAGGATCTCGGTCGGCGGCCCGAGCGCGAGGTCGCGGCCGTCCTGGATCACCCCCTCGACGGTGCCGCCCCGGTCGTCGAGGTCGCCGACGTGATTGAGGCTCCCCCCGACGGTCGCCGTCTCGGCGAGGGTGACCGACCCGGCGACCGCCGAGGCATCGCCGCCGACCCGCCCGGCGAGGGTGACGTCTCCGGCGACCGCGCCGAAGGAGCGCTCGACGTCGGCCGTCTCCCCGACACGGACCGACCCGCCGTAGACGAGGACGTTGCCGCCGACCGACCCATCGATCGCGACCGACCCGCCGTAGGCGCGGACGATCCCCGTCACTTCGCCCCCCTCGGCGATACGGACCGACCCGCCGTAGACCCGGAGGTCGCCGTCGACCGTTCCTTCGACCACGACGGTCGCGCCGGTCGCGGAGGTGTCTCCGACCGTCTCTTCGGGGCCGACCTGGACCGACCCGCCGACGAGCGTTTCCGCGGCGACCGCACCCGGGAGGAGGGCGAGCGAGACGACGAGGCCGACGAGCGCGAGGCGGGCAACGGAGCGTCGCATAGCGGTGATCTAACCGCCGCCGTGTATATGTTTTCCGCGTCTCGTCGAGCGGAGCCAGCGGCTCTCGGAGGCACACACAGCCCGCCGTCTCGGGGCCTTTATGCCCGCCCCGACCGACGTCCGGATATGAGCGAGGCCGCTGCCGAGGACCGCGGGCGGGAGATCTGGATCGAGAAGTACCGCCCGCAGGCGCTCGACGAGATCGTCGGCCACGAGGGCATCACCGAACGGCTGAAGCAGTACATAAATCAGCAAGATTTGCCGCACCTTCTGTTCGCGGGGCCGGCCGGAACAGGGAAGACCACCTCATCTATCGCCGTCGCCAAGGAGATCTACGGCGACGACTGGCGGGAGAACTTCCTCGAGTTGAACGCCTCCGACCAGCGCGGGATCGACGTGGTCCGCGACCGGATCAAAAGCTTCGCCCGCGCCTCCTTCGGCGGCTACGACCACCGGGTGATCTTCCTCGATGAAGCCGACGCCCTCACTTCTGAGGCCCAGTCAGCGCTCCGCCGGACGATGGAGCAGTTCTCCGACAACACCCGGTTTATTCTCTCGTGTAACTACTCCTCGCAGATCATCGACCCGATCCAATCGCGGTGTGCGGTGTTTCGGTTCTCGCCGCTGGGCGAGGCGGCGATCGAAGAACAGATCGAGGCCATCGCGGAGGCCGAGGGCATCGAGATCACCGACGACGGCATGGACGCGTTGGTGTACGCCGCCGCGGGCGACATGCGAAAGGCGATCAACGGGCTGCAGGCCGCCGCCGTCGTGGGCGGCGTCGTCGACGAGGAAGCCGTCTACACGATCACCTCGACGGCCCGCCCCGAGGAGATCGAGACGATGGTGTCTGCGGCGCTCGACGGCGACTTCACGGCCGCCCGCGCCCAACTCGACACGCTGTTGACCGACGTCGGGATCGCCGGCGGGGACATCATCGACCAGATGCACCGCTCGGTCTGGGAGTTCGACCTCGGCGAGCGCGAGGCCGTCCGGCTGATGGAGCGCGTCGGCGAGGCCGACTACCGGATCACGGCGGGGGCGAACGAGCAGATCCAACTGGAGGCGCTGCTCGCGTCGCTCTCGCTCGATTCTGAGTAGCCGGCAGTTCCCTCGCCGCCACTACTGTCGCCGCCCACGGCTCCGACAACCGAGCCCTTTAGCACCGGGGCAGCCTTCGATCGGGCGTGGACCCCTCCCGAATCGTCTCCGAGTTTCCCGCGCCGTCGTTCCGAGGCACACAGGAGCGGGCGCTCCGCGACATCCGCGAGGCCTTCGAGGCCGGCAACGACGTCGTCCTCGTGCGGGCGCCGACCGGGAGCGGCAAATCGCTTCTGGCCCGGGCTATCGCGGGCTGTGCCCGCCGCGACGGCGAGGGCGCGCCGAGCCTCCCGACGGGGGCGTACTACACGACGCCGCAGGTCTCCCAACTGGACGACGTCGCGGGCGACGAGTTGCTCTCGGACCTCTCGATAATCCGGGGGAAGTCGAACTACTCGTGTATCCTGCCGGGCGACACGTCGACGCCGGTCGATCGCGCGCCCTGCGCCCGCGAGCGCGGCTTCGACTGTCCGGTCCGACACCGGTGTCCGTACTTCGCCGACCGGGCGAGCGCCTCGAACGGGCCGGTCGCGGCGATGACGCTGGCGTACTTCATGCAGACCGCGGGCAGCGAGGTGTTCGGCGAGCGCGACGTCGTCGTGATCGACGAGGCCCACGGCCTCCCCGAGTGGGCCGAGATGTACGCGACGATCGAACTCTCGCCGACCACGGTCCCGGTCTGGGGGAGCTGTCGGCCCCCCGACATCGAGGACGTCTCCGACGTCGAGCCCTACGCCGAGCGCTTGCTCGACGCCTGTAGCCGCCGCCAGGAGGAACTCCGGGGGTTCGTCGAGCTGACCGAAGCACAGACCGAAGCGCGCGACCGGCTGGCGACGCTGGTCCGCGACCTCGGGTGGTTCCTCGAGGACCTTCGGGACGCCGACAGCCCGACGGTGTGGGTCGCTGACCAGTCGGACCGTGCGAGCGAGGACCCCCGCGGCGGCGCGATCTCGATCAAGCCGCTCGATCCGGCCCGGTATCTCCACCACACGGTCTGGGACCGCGGCCGCAGGTTCGCGCTGCTGTCGGCGACGATGCTCGACAAGGACGCGTTCTGCCGGGGGGCCGGTCTCGACCCCTCGACCGTCGCGCTGGTCGACGTCCCCCACACGTTCCCGGTCGAAAACCGGCCACTCTACGACGTGACCCAGGGAAAGATGACCTACGAGCACCGCGGGGAGACGCTCCCGAAGGTGGCCCGAGCGATCGCCCGGCTGATGGCGAAACACGACGACGAGAAGGGACTGATCCACGCCCACTCCTACGACATTGTCGACCGGCTCGTCGACCGTCTCGAGGCGCTCGGCGTCGGCGACCGGATCCGCCGCCACGACTCGGAGACCCGCGACGCCGCCCTCTCGGGGTGGAAACGAAGCTCCGAGCCGGACGTGTTCGTCTCCGTGAAGATGGAGGAGGCGCTCGATCTCCGGGGGGATCTCTGCCGATGGCAAGTGCTGTGTAAGGCCCCCTACCCGAACACCAACGACTCCCGGGTCGCCCGGCGGCTCGAGGACGGCCAGTGGGCGTGGTACTACCGGGCCGCTCTGCGGACGGTGATTCAGGCCTGCGGTCGGGTCGTCCGCGCGCCCGACGACCACGGCGCGACGTATCTCGCCGACGAGTCGCTGCTCGACCTCTTCGAGCGCGCCCGATCCGACATGCCGCCGTGGTTCCAAGCACAGGTCGATCGGCTCTCCCGCCCCGAGTTGCCGCCGTTCGACCCCGATTTGGCCGTCGGAAACGCCGACCGCTCTCGTGGGTCGCGCCGATCGGACGCGGAGCACATCGACGATCATCCCCTCTCGGACGTGTGGGGCGACGGGTAGCGACCCCTGCACACACAAGTAGACGGGACCCGAACCGCCCCCCGTGAGCCGAGCCGAGCGCGCCCGCCTGTCGGCGGTGGTCTTTGTCGTCCTCTTTACGCAGCTGCTGGTCTATCCCGGCGTCGACCGGCTCGTCGACGCGCTCGGCGGTGCGCCGACGATCGACGCCGGGACCGCGTTCTTGGCCGTCCAACTCGGGGCGTTCGTGCTATTTTCGGCCGTCTGGGGGGCGCTCTCGGACCGTGTCGGCTGCCGGGTCCCGTTCGTCGTCGCCGGGGCCGTCGGCGGCACCGCGGCGTATCTCGCCCTCGCGGCGCTCGTCGTCACCGACCTCGGCGACTTCCGCGTTGCGCTCGCCCTCCGGTTTCTCGAGGGCGCGTTCACGATCGGCGCGTTCTCGCTGTCGATCACGATGCTCATGGACCTCGACGGCGGCCACGGCAAAAACATGGGCGCGGCCGGCATCGCGATCGGCGGCGGGGCCGCCATCGGCGCGCCGGTCGGCGGACAGCTGTACGCGTTCGGCCCGCTGGCACCGATCCTCTTCGCGGCCGCTTTGCTTTCGGCCGTCGCCGTCGCCGTCTCGACGCTCCCCGATCGGGCCGCGGGACAACGCCAGGACGTAGCGGCGGCGTTCGACGGCCTCCGGGGGCGCACTGGACTCCTCGTCCCGTTCGCGTTCGGCTTCGCGGACCGGTTCGCAGCCGGCTTTTTCGGGCTCGTCGGAACGTTCTACTTCCGGGACGCGTTCGGGCTCGATCCCGCCGCCATCGGGCTGTTGCTCGCGTGCTTTTTTGTTCCGTTCGCGCTGTTGCAGTACCTCTTCGGCGCGCTGTCGGACCGGATCGGACGGGTGTTGCCGATCGCCGCCGGGTCGGTCGGGTTCGGCGCGGCGATCCTCGGTGTCGGCCTGGCTCCGACGGTCCCCGTCGCCGCGCTTGCGATGGTCGCGGTCGGCGTCCTCGGAGCGCTCGTCGCGCCCGCGACGATGGCGCTCGTGACCGATCTTGTCGACGCGGACCAACGCGGTGCCGCCATGGGCGGGTTCAACATCTTCGGGAGCCTCGGGTTCCTCGGCGGGATCCTCGTCGGCGGATGGCTCGCGACCCGATACGGCTACCTCGCCGCCTTCGCCGTCGCCGGCGGCCTCGAGATCGCCATCGCGACGCTCACGCTTCCGGTGCTCTTCCGGATCGTTCCCCGACCGTCCGGCGCGGAAACGGCCAGGGAGTGACTGTCGGACGCGATCCGGCGTCGCACACTGGCCGTGTCGATCGGACTCGGTGTCGGGCGTCGGTTCCCGTCGCCGGTGCGCGCCGAACGGACAGCGGGGGATCAAAAATACCATGCCTGCTCCCGCCGATAATCCGCCTATCAGGTGATTTCCGTGAGCAAAAAACGCGAGTACAAAGACGAGTATCCCGATAAGACGCTGTATCTCCCCGGTCCGACTGAGGTCCCCGACAACGTCATCGACGCGATGGCCGAGCCGGTGTTCGGCCACCGCATGGACCGGATGACGGACCTCTATACGACCATCGTCGAGGACACCAAGGAGTTCCTCGGGACCCAAAACGACGTGATCATTCTGACCGCTTCCGGCACCGAATTCTGGGAGGCGACGACGCTCAATCTCGTCGAGGATCGCATGCTCGTCCCGACCTCCGGGGCGTTCAGCGAACGGCAGGCCGACGTCGCCGAACGACTGGGCAAGGGCGTCGATCGCATCGCGTACGAGTGGGGCACGGCGGTCAAACCCGACGACGTCCGCGAGGCGCTCGAGACCAGCGACGAGGGCTACGACGTCGTCGGCATGGTAATGAACGAGACGTCGACCGGCGTCAGAAACCCCGTCGAGGAGATCGGAGACCTCCTCGGCGAGTACCCGGACACCCACTTCGTCGTCGACGCCATCTCCTGTCTCGGCGGCGATCTCGTCGACATCGAGGCACACAACATCGACTGCATCTTCACGTCGGTACAGAAGGCCTTCGCCATGCCCCCCGGGCTCGCGGTCTGCACCGTCAGCGACGAGGCCTACGAACGCGAAGTACAGACGGAGGCGTCGTCGTGGTACGGCGGGTTCCGCCGGTGCCTCGACTACTACGACCGGAAGGGACAGACACACTCGACGCCGGCGATCCCGATCATGCTCGCCTACCGCAAGCAAATGAAACGCATGCTCGAGGAGACCCACGAGGGACGCGACGAGCGTCACCGCGAAATGGCGGCGTACACCCGCGAGTGGGCCCGCGAGCACTTCGATCTCTACCCCGAGGAGGGCTATGAGTCCCAGACCGTAACGTGCATCGAGAACACGCAGGGGATCAACGTGGCCGAAACGATCGAAACGGTGAGCGAGGAGTACGATATGGTCTTCTCGAACGGGTACGGCGATATCGGGGAGGAGACGTTCCGGATCGGGCACATGGGCGAACACACTGTCGAGAGCATCGAGGCCCTGACCGACGCGATCGAGGACGTCGCGGACCTGTAGACGCTCGCCTGCCCCCGGAGCACGGCCGCCGACCGTGGAGGATCGTTCCCACCCGATGACAGTCGGTTTTTCAATACCGCGACCGAACTACGGGTGATGGACCCCCCCGAGGACAACCCCTACGTCCGGGATCCGCCGCGCTCTTTCGATCCGGTCGACGATCTCCACCCGGAGACGGCAAAACAGCAGGTCGAGCACCTTCGCGGAGCGATCCGGTATCACGACCACCGGTACTACGAACGCGCGGATCCGGCGATCTCCGATCGGGCGTACGACGCGCTCTTCGAGCGGTTGCTCGAACTCGAAGAGGCGTTCGATCTGCGCTCGGAGACCAGTCCGACGCGGCGGGTCGGCGGACGGCCGATCGACGAACTCGAAACGGTCGAACACGTCGCCCCGATGCGCTCGATCGACTCCTCCGTCGAGGCGGCCGACCTCCGGGCGTTCGACGAACGTGTTCGCGGTCAGCTGTCGGAGTCCGGCTACGACGGGCCGATCGGGTATCTCTGTGAGCCGAAGTTCGACGGGCTCTCCGTCGAGTTGGTCTACGAGGACGGCGAACTCGACCGGGCGGTCACCCGCGGTGACGGCACCGAAGGCGACGACGTGACGGCGAACGTCCGTACCATCCGATCCGTCCCGCTCGAACTGCAGGGCGATCCACCGTTGTCTCTCGCAGTGAGGGGCGAAGTGTTGATGCCGAAGGCGGCGTTTCAGGTGCACAACCGCGAGCGGATCGAGCGCGGTGACGATCCCTTTGCGAACCCACGGAACGCCGCCGCCGGGACGCTCAGACAGCTCGACCCGTCGGTCACCGCCAACCGCCCGCTCGCGTGTTTTGTCTTCGGAGTCCTCGACGACGGCGGCCGGGGGTTCGAAACCCGTCGAGAGCAGCGGACGGCCGTCGAGCGCTGGGGGTTCCGGACGGACGAACACACACGGTTCGTCGAGAGCGCCGACGGCGCGGTGGCGTTCCGCGACGAGATGCTCGATCGGCGGAACGATCTGGGCTACGAGATCGACGGCACCGTGATCAAACTCGACCGACTCGACGCCTGCGAGACGCTCGGATCGACCGCCCGTGCCCCCCGGTGGGCGTTCGCCTACAAGTTCCCGGCGCGCTCGGAGGTCACGACCGTTCGGGACATCGTCGTCCAGGTCGGACGAACCGGTCGGTTGACCCCCGTCGCTCTGTTGGATCCGGTCGACGTCTCCGGCGTCGAGGTGTCGCGGGCGACGCTACACAACCCCGACCAGATCACCGAACTCGGCGTCGACGTCGGCGACACCGTCCGGATCAAGCGCGCCGGTGACGTGATCCCGTACGTCGAGACGGTGATCGATGGCGGCGAGGGCTCCTTTCAGTTCCCGGCGTCGTGTCCGGTCTGTGAGAGCCCGATCGAGCGCGACGGCCCGATGGCGTTCTGTACCGGCGGGGTCGGCTGTCCAGCGCAACTCCGGCGGGCTATCCAACACTACGCTGCCCGGACGGGCCTCGACATCGACGGGCTCGGCGAGAAGGCGGTCGATCAACTGGTCGAGTCGGGCCTCGTCGAGCGGCTGTCGGACCTCTATTCGCTCTCGGCCGACGACCTCGTTGACCTCGACGGGTGGGGTGCGACGAGCGCCCAAAACCTGTTGGCCGCGATCGACGCGAGCCGGGAGCCAGAACTTGCAGCGTTTCTCTCCGCGATCAGCATCCCGAATGTGGGGCGGGCGACCGCCGCCGACATCGCACGCCACTTCGGAACGGTCGACTCGATCGTAGCTGCTGACGAAGTCGAACTGCGCGAAGTCGACGGGATCGGCCCGACGGTCGCGAGCGAAATCGCCGAATTCTTCAATAGCGAGCGAAACCGGGAGGTGATAGAGGAACTCCGCGAAGCCGGCGTCGAACCACAGGCGGCTGAGACTGCCGGGGGGACGCTCGAGGGGACGACGTTCGTCTTTACCGGCTCGCTCGACGGACTGTCCCGCGAGGAAGCCCACGAGCTGATCGAGCGACACGGCGGCTCGGCGACGTCGAGCGTATCGGGCAACACGGACTATCTGGTCGTCGGCGACGACCCCGGCCGGAGCAAGCGCGAGACCGCCGACGAGCACGGCGTCCCGACGCTCGACCAGTCGGCGCTCGAGACGCTGCTCGCTGACCACGGTATCGAGGTGTAGCGAACAGGCGGAACGGAGCGGTCAGTGGCCCGTGTTCCGCGGCCCCGAGGGGCGCGCTCCCGCCCAGGCGGACCACCGGCGATCGCTCAACGCATACGGGTTGTGGTCCCGTTTTCATTTATGAACCATCGGGCGAGTGCCGTGCCCGACGGCGTCGGGTCGAGTCTCGGCACCGACGGCAACTTCTATCTCCGTCCCGCCTCACGATACGAGCGATGGGTGTTTTCGATACGATCCGGCAGGCACTGGGACTCGGCGTGGAGACGGACGCGACCCGGGAGGCCGCCCCCGAGGACCTGTTCGGGATGTCGACGGCGTACCTGTCGATGGAGTCCGACCTCGGGTTCGCCCCGACGGGCGACGCCGCGCTCTGTTTCGCGGACGTCGACAGCACTGCCTTCCGGGACGCGCGCTCGGAGGTCGAAGCTGTCCTGGAGGCCGGCCGGGAGGAGACGGGGACTGTCGCGTCGTTCATCGAGGACAGCCACGGCTACAGCTGGGTCGTGTTATCCGATCCGGACTTCGAGGATCTGGTTACCAGTGTTCACTTTGCTGCGGATACCCTCATAGAGGAGGGGTTCGGCTCCCGGCTGTTGGCGGCGTTGTTTTCCTTCGAGCGGGACGGACTGACGGCGTATTGGGCGTACTCGTTCCGCCGAGGAGCGTACTACCCGTTCGTCCCCACCGGCGGCCACGAGCGCGACAGCTCCCTGGAGTTCAAACTCGAGAGCAACCTCGACGGGGAACTCGAGATCGAGGACGACACGTCATATTGGTATCCCATGTGGCCGGACGGCGACGCCCACCCCTGGGGGTGACCGAGCGCCGATGTGGCAGCATCCTGTCTAAACCTTCGGTTGGTGCGACGGCGCCTACCGGCCCCTCCCCTCGGTTTCACTTTCACCAAGCTGTTAACGAGACTTTATGTATCGGGCGGACCCAGAGGCGAGTATGGCAGCAAGCGGCGAAGACTTAGAGGAGCTCCCGGGCGTCGGCCCCGCAACGGCCGACAAACTCCGGGAGAACGGCTACGACTCGTATCAAAGCATCGCAGTCGCCGGCCCGGCGGAGCTTTCGAACACCGCCGACGTCGGCGAATCGAACGCCAACGACATCATCCAGGCCGCCCGAAACGCGGCCGACATCGGCGGCTTCGAGACCGGCGCCGACGTACTCGAACGCCGCGAACAGATCGGAAAGCTCGAGTGGCTCATCCCGGAGGTCGACGAGATGCTCGGCGGCGGCGTCGAGACCCAATCGATCACCGAGGTGTACGGCGAGTTCGGGGCCGGAAAGTCCCAGATCACCCACCAACTCGCGGTCAACGTCCAGCTCCCGAGCGAGGCCGGTGGTCTCGGCGGGCGCTGTATCTTCGTCGACAGCGAGGACACATTCAGACCCGAACGGGTCGAGGAGATGGTCCGTGGCCTTCCCGACGACGCCATCGAAGCGGCGATGGAGGATCAAGAGATCGACGGGACGCCCGACGACGACGAGGCGATGGCCGAACTCGTCCAGGCGTTCCTCGACAAGATCCACGTCGCGAAGGCGTTCAACTCCAACCACCAGATCCTGCTGGCCGAGAAAGCGAAGGAGATCGCCGCCGAGTACGAGGACGACGAGTACCCGGTTCGGCTGGTCTGTATCGACTCGCTGACCGCACACTTCCGTGCGGAGTACGTCGGCCGCGGCGAACTCGCCAACCGCCAACAGAAACTCAACAAACACCTCCACGACATCGAACGGGTGGGCAACCTCTACAACGCCGCGACGGTCGTCACGAACCAGGTCCAATCGAACCCCGACGCCTTCTTCGGCGATCCGACGAAACCGATCGGCGGCAACATCCTCGGCCACAAGTCCACGTTCCGGATGTACCTCAAAAAGTCCAAGGGGAACAAACGGATCGTCAAACTCGTCGACGCGCCGAACCTCCCGGACGGTGAAGCGGTGATGCGCGTCGAGAACGAGGGTCTCAAACCCGAATAGCGATCCCGACCGGGGGTCCGCCGCCGGTGTGCATGTGAAACCACGCCGGGGCGTCGGCCTTTGGAAAGCCTTAAGATGTAAACGGGGTTACGAGTGAGTGCAGGTAGCCCGGGTGGTGTAGTGGCCCATCATACGACCCTGTCACGGTCGTGACGCGGGTTCAAATCCCGCCTCGGGCGTTTTTGATGACTACGCTACGAGTCCCAACGCCCTACTCGTCCCGTCGACACTAGTATTCATATCTCATACCGGACCAGGCCGTTTTAGAATGAATACCAAACAGACTGGAGACACCTCCGAGGCAGCGGTCATCGCCGAGTTGATCGGGCGAGGGTACACGGTTTCGATACCGTTCGGCGATAACGACCCGTACGACCTCGTTGTCGATAGTGCGGAGAGCCTCCATCGAGTACAGGTCAAAACGGGGTGGATCGAAGACGGCTGTCTCCGGTTCAAAACCGGGTCAAAAACGACGGAAGACGGGTCGACACGGGTCACGGACTACAGCCCGGAGGACGTCGACGCGTTCGCCATCCGGTGCCGCGACACTGAGACACTGTACTGGGTTCCCATCGCAATTGCCGGCAAGAAAAACACGTACCTCCGTATCGATCCCGCACAGATCGAGCACCCGAATATCACCCGTGCTGAGGGGTTTCTTTTCGATGCTGCGTTACCGGACGTATAACTCGTCGCCAGCTAGTTAACCGACGGATGTGTACCGCCTTGTATGCCGACGTGGACCGGCGCGTGGTCGGAGGCTGAGGCCGAATCCTACCTGTGGGAGCGAGCGATACCCATCCGACTCGGCTGCCGAACGCCCTCGGGCGGCCTGTGGATGCTCTCGCTTTGGTATCAGTACCGCGACGGCGCCTTTCACTGTGCGACTGGGGCGGACGCCGACGTCGTCAGTTATCTCAGCGCCGATCCGGGGGTCTCCTTCGAGGTCTCGGACAACGAACCGCCATATAAAGGCGTTCGCGGGGCCGGAACGGCGACGGTAACGCACGACGACGACAAGGAGCAACTTGAGACGCTGTTGGTGCGGTATCTCGGTGGGACCGACAACGACCTCGCCGATCGGCTTCTCGATGCCGACCGCAAGGAGGTCCGGATCCGGATCGAACCGTCGAAACTCTACACGTGGGATTTCACCGATCGGATGAGGGACGCCGATCGGGGTTGATCCCGAATGGACGCCGATCGGAGTCCACCCGACACAAAAACCCCACCTACGCCGTGTATTCGGCGTCCTCCGGGTCGTCGACGGTCTCGAGCCCACGGTTGTTGACCGCGTGGGGGTCGAGACCGACCTCCTCGAGGAAGTCCTTGTAGATCCGCTCGCAGGTCTCGCCGTCTTTCTGTTTGTCGCTGGCGTGATCACAGAGGTCCGCGATGCCCTCGGGGACGTCGTTCGTGTGGATGATCCAGTGGTTGACGAGATCCGAGAGCCGTCGGATCGGTGAGGTGAAGTGCCCGTATATTTCGAAGTTCAGCGCGTGGTGACCGCCGAAGGGGTCCGACATGTACTTCGCCCGGGGCATCACTTTCATGACGGCCCACTGGATCTTGTTCAACTGTCGCCCGGGGGCCTCCTCCAGGGTCGCGTTGACGGCCTTTCGCGGGTCGTCCCAGGCGTCGCCCGGTATCGAGACCCCGTCGAGGTCCTGTATCTCCTGGAGCGCCTCGTCCCACTCCTGTGGGGTCGGCTGCGGGTGGACGCGGAACATCGCTTCGAGACCGCGGTTCCACTGGAGTTCGTGCGTAACGGCTTTGTTGGCCTTGAGCATACACTCCTCGATGATCGTGTGGGCGCGGTCGCGCTTGGGATTGAGAACGAGCGAGCCGTCGGTCTTTCGCTGTTCGTGGAGCTTCTCTGCGAGCTCGTATGCCAAGGCGTTCTCGTCGTGCAGCGGGGCGTCGTCGTCCTCGAGGCGGTCCTCGCAGTCGTTGTACGTCTGGCGGGCGTCGGAGTGGATGACAGACTTGTAGATGTCGATCGACTCGTGAGAGAGGGTTTCCCCGTTGATGTGCATCTCGACCGTGTGGGCGAGGCGGTCCTCGTTGGGCACGAGCGAACAGACTGTCTCCGCCAGGATCGGCGGGAGCATGTGGATCGTGTAGGCGGGGAGGTACACCGTGTTGGCGCGTTTCAGGGCCTCCTCCCACATCGAGGTGTCAGGAGTGACGTAGTGGCTCACGTCTGCGATGTGGACCCACAGGCGGTACCCCTTGTCCGTCCGCTCGATCGAGATGGCGTCGTCGAAGTCCTGGGCGTCCGCGGGGTCTGTCGTCCACGTCGTCAACTCCCGGAGGTCGCGGCGCTCTTCGAGCTCCGTCTCGATGTCCCCCTGCGGGTCGTTCGCCCTGGTCTCTGCCTCCTCCAGTACCTCGTTCGGAAACTCGTCGCGAATCTCGAACTCCTCGAAGAGCTCCTCGCGCTTGTTCGCGAGGTGGCGGGCGAGGTCCTCGTCGATCCTGACGGGACCCTGCCCCTCCGCGGTTCCGGCGTACGCCTGCTCGTCGCGGTCAGTCATATCGGTGGGTAGTGCGGTGGGACAGTTAGTCGTTGCGAGGCGGCTACCGGGCCGTCCCGCATCGGCCGGACCCGTCCGGATCAGGCGTCCCCGCTTCGATCGCCGCGTTCCTCGGCCTCACAATCGTCCTTGACGGCATCGTAGTAGCGCTCGACGAACCGACCGGCGGGGACCGATTCCGCTTCGATGTCGGCGAGCAGCGACTCGAGTCCCCTCCGCGGCTGGTGGCACAGTTCGCGATGACACGGTTTACACAGGTATTCGAACTCCTTCTCGCGGCGCTCCCAGCGGTCGCCCTCTTTGTCGTACTCGCGGGCGTCGGGCCGGTCGAGCGACGCACCGCAGGCGATGCAGGTGACCTCCTTTGGGTCCCGTCGGCCCCACATAAAGACGTCTTCGTTCGGCCGTAACTTAGTGGTATCTCTCGAAGCGGGAGCGTGAGACCATCGCAATCGTATAGTCGCCGGCGTCCACACCTCGGGTATGGACCCGCGAATCCGCGAACACGCCGAGATCGTCGTCGATCACTCCACCGGCGTCGAACCGGGCGACAACGTCGTCATCAGCGCGCCGAGCGTCGCAGAGGACCTGGCTGTCGCTCTCCACGAGACCGTCGGGGACCGGGGGGCAACGCCGGTACACCTCGCCAACGACGGCCGCGCCCGACGGGCGTACCTGCGATCGATCGACACCGAAGAGCTCTCGACGCCGACGCACGCGGAGGCGCTTTACGAGGCGAGCGACGTCCTGATCCGCATCCGGGCGGAGGCGAACGCGACCGAACAAAGCGACGTCCCCCCGGAGAAACAGGCCGCCCACTCGAAGGCCAACCAGCCGGTTCAGGAGGTCGCCCTCTCGAAGCAGTGGTGTCTCACGCAGTTCCCCTCGCAGGCGAACGCCCAACTCGCCGGTATGAGCACGGAGGGCTACGAGAACTTCGTGTGGGACGCGGTAAACAAAGACTGGGCGGCCCAGCGCGAACACCAGTCCCGGATGGTCGATATCCTCGACCCCGCGAGCGAGGTCCGGATCAAAAGCGGCGAGGTGACCGACGTGACGATGTCTATCGACGGGATGAAGACGCTCAACGACTACGGCGAAAAGAACCTCCCCGGCGGCGAGGTGTTCACGGCCCCCGTCGTCGACAGCGTCGAGGGCGCGGTCCGCTTCGACATGCCGCTGTACCACCAGGGCCGCGAGATAACCGACGCGCATCTCGTCTTCGAGGACGGCGAAGTCGTCGAGCACGCCGCCGCCGACAACGAGGAGCTGTTGACCGAAGTGCTACACACCGATCCGGGCGCGAGCCGGCTCGGCGAGCTGGGGATCGGGATGAACCGCGATATCGATACGTTCACGTACAACATGCTCTTCGACGAGAAGATGGGCGACACCGTCCACATGGCGGTCGGGCGCGCCTACGACGAATGTGTCGGCGAGGAACGGGAGGCCAACGAGTCGGCCGTCCACGTCGACATGATCGTCGACATGGCCGAGGAGTCGTTTATTCAGGTCGACGGCGACATCGTCCAGCGTGACGGGACGTTTTGCTTCGAGGACGGATTCGAAGCGTAGTTTTGTTGAACGTTTTCGACGGGCGAGCGCAGCGGAAATAAAAAAGCTCCAAGATTCGAGCAGGCTCTCCAGCATGACGGGACGTTTTGCCTTGGGGGCGGGGCCGAGGGGGAAAAGCCACTGACCGGCGAGCACGGGGCTAGACGGCGATGATTGCGCGAAAACGGAGCCGGAGGCGTGAGGCCTCCAACGGCGGAGCGAGAAACGACGGTCCGTCCCGGTGGGACGGCCCGAGTGATCCGGATGACAGGGTCAAGCGCTGAGCCCCCAGGGTTAGGGGCCGGCGTTCACCGTGGAAAACGAACCGCGACCGGGGCATACCAATCGGGTGCCGGGGTTCGGGCCGGTGCAGGACCGATCGCGGGATCGTATATGTCTGAGTCAGTGTCGACGTCGTTATCCTGCGTGACGGTACCCCTCCTGCGGACGGTTCGGTTCCGGACGGAACACCCCACCGAGTTCGATTCTTTCGAACTGCGATGGACGTGCGCCCTCTGATCTGTACTTCACACATACGGACAGACGCCGAGATGGTATAAATTTTGTGTATATTAGAATATTTGCGACACGAAGAAACAATCGGTCGAGGCATTCGCGCGTCTCCGACCGTTCGTTCGTTATGAATCTCTCAAGGCGAACGCCCCGCCCATCGCGACGGGCATTGACATCCTCCTCCGCCTGAAGGCGGCGGAATCCCACGGCACCGCACCGCTGGATTGGGATATCAGGGTTTGCAGTCCACCACCTCTTCCCGAGGTTGGAATCCTCGGGAGAGGCCATGAAGGTAGACTTTGGGCTGTGCCAACCAGCCGGTACTCCTATCCCCACCCAAATCGGGAGCAGACTCGGAGTTACTTTGCTTCAACTCGAGACGGATGTTCTCCGCCCCATTCACGTCAGCGTTGAACGCCGCGTCACACGGCTCGCAGACATACAAGCCACGTTCGACACGCTGACTCTCGTCTTCTCTACCGCAGACGCAACACGTCTTGCTCGTGTCGCGCTCTGAAACCTCTACGACTTCGACACCCTCGACTTTGGCCTTGTATTCGAGAATCGAGCTGAAGCGGTCGAACGCCCAGCCGTGCAGGTCAAGGTTCCCGTGCTTGCCCCAGTTCTTCGCCTCGCCGTTGTCGTCTTCACGGACACCAGCGAGCTTCCCGATGTTGATTCGGCCCACTCCCTTCTCAACACACCGTTCTACGATGTGTTTGGATAAGGAGTGGAAGAAGTGGGTGCGGCGCTCCGACCACTTCGCGTGGAGACGGGGCGCTTCTTCACCACCCGAGTCGTCGCACTTGGCGATTTCTTTCGGGAAGTAGTACCCGTCCTGTTTCAACCGGTTGCCGGGGTAGAGGTCAGCTTGCTCGGTGCTGTATGCGACTGCCGCGAAGTTACAGATGCCGAGGTCGATACCCGCTGTCTCGTTTCCGGGTGCGGTGGGTGTCTCAACGTCGTCCTTGCAGACGAGGTGCAGTTCCCACCGACCCTTTGAGTTGTCGTAGACGGCTCTGACCTGTTGGAGGTTCTCAACAGTGACGCCGGGGCGCGTCTCGTATTCAACAAGGATGTACTCCCATGCTTTCGGGTGTTCCTTGTGATTCGCGCCCTTTGAGAGACGGACACGGTTGTTCTTCGTGTCGTGTTTGATGCCGTTTTGCTTCCACGTCACGGTCGAACGCGGATGTTCCTCATGAACGCGGTTGCCGTGGTCGTCGTAGTAGTTTTTTTTGCGGTAGCCGGGCGGATTCGCTCGATTATCAGACTTCCTCTTTTTGTACCACGAGTTGAAGGCTTCAGCGAGTTCCTCCAGAACGCGCTGACTGGACTGCGAGTGCAATCCCTTGTACTTGATGTGACCTTTCAACTCGTCTTTGAGGTCGCTGTGGTCTGGAATCTCACCCGTATCATCCCAGTTTTGTCGAGAGTGGTAATTAGCGACGTTCCAGAGTTTGCTGGCACTCCACCCGTGCCGGTCAAGCGGGTCCTCTACCTGTGAGTGGTTGAGGATTTTCGCCCGGTGGGTTCGATGGATTTCCAGCATTCTGAACGCCTCTATAATCGCTTATACTCGCACTTATTGTAAAGGTTCGGTTTGAGAACGGTGGAATATCCAGCCGTGCTATCGGCGGTGGGTTGTGGAGGAGTTGTCGGATTCATCCTGCGGCTAAAGCCGCAGGTATTCTCCTTGCTCCCTATAACAGCGTCGGCTGTCCCGTCCGCCGTCGCCGCCGAGATACGCCGTCCGTACGGTTCGCTCCGGAGGGTCCCTGCACGGGTTATTTATTGGTCGAACGCGTATCGATCCGATACTGAGCGACGAACTCCCGCCCACCAATGAGTATTATCAGATCTGCCCAACGGACTAGCAGGCGACCGGACCGAGCAGGATCGACCGTCCCCAGACACCGCTGCCGTCGTTCGCTCGCCGTCCAATGAGCCGCGCGCTGTCGGATGATCCGGCCAGTCCGGACTACGCGTGGTGTCGAGAGGCGGTACAACGCGTCTCGCGGACGTTCGCACTGACGGTCGACGTCCTCGAAGAGCCGATGTCGAGACACATCTGTCTCGGCTATCTCCTCTGCCGGGTCGCCGATACTATCGAGGACGCGTCCCACATCGACACGGACAGACAGGCAGAACTGCTCTACATCTACGATGCGGCACTGGACCCCGGCGACCCGACGACCATCGCGGAGTTCAGGACCGCCGTCGATGCGTGGCTCCCGCCACAGGGAAAACGAAACGCCGACTGGGAAGTCGTCGCCGAGGCCCCGACGGTCGTCGCGACGTTCGACGACCTCCCCGCGGACGTCCAGGAGGCGGTTCGGCCGCCGGTCCAGGAGATGATCGACGGGATGGCGATGTTCGTCGAGCGCTACGCCGACGAGGGGGGACTCCGGATCGGCGACCGCGAGGAACTCGAGGAGTACTGCTACTACGCCGCGGGCACCGTGGGAACGCTAATAACGAACCTGCTCGCACACGGCAGCGCCGACGAACGCCGCGTCCGCACCATGCGGAACACCGCCGAGGAGTTCGGGCTGTTACTCCAGCTCGTGAACGTCTCGAAGGACGTCTACGACGACTACAGCGAAGAGAACAACGTGTATCTCCCTGCGGAGTGGCTCGAAGCCGAGGGCGTCCCCCAGGAGGCCGTCGTCGACCCCGAACACCGCGACGGCTCCGCCCGGGTGGTCGCCCGGACGGCCGACCTCGCCCGATCGTGTCTCGACGAGGCCCAGGCGTACCTCGAGGCGATGCCGCTCCGGCAGGGCAACACGCTCTCGGCGTGGCTCGTCCCGTACGTCCTCGCGGTCGGGACGCTCCGCGAACTCGACGAGCGCCCGGAGGACGCGCTCACCGACGCCGGCGTCAAAGTGTCTCGCCAGGAGGTCTTCGCGGTGCTGGAGGCGGCGTCATCGGCCAGTCGAGACACCGTCGCGGAGTTCCGGGACGTCGTCGCCCGGACGCCGTTTCACCGCGCCGGCGACGTCGAGTGACACCCCCCGTCATGAACGGCGGGGCTTTCCTCGACAGAGGGACCCCGGCTCGGAACCGGTCGGGTCCCCGCACGACTGTGTTAACGTTTCGGCGGCGGCGCGGGACGCGGGTCGTCGGACGTGCGAGCGCTGTGGTTCGCCCGGAATTTACAAATCACCCCGAAGAAATCGGGTGAACAATACGCGTCACACGCGTTCCGGCGTCGCCACTTCCCCGTTCGCTCGATTTATATAATTTAAATACACCCTTCGTCGACTCGGCATCCGCGCGAGCGAAGCGACCGAAGGGAGCGTCCGGCAGTCTTCTCCCCCAGCTGCTTATAAACCGGGCGAGGCCGAGGGCCCCGTTGACCGTGCGAACGGCGACTCTGTCGCTGTGAGCAGAGAGCGGTTCCCGCAGGCCGCCGAAGGCGACCGAGGACCCCCGACGTGATCCGGAAATCGCGATGTGACTTTCCTCACCACGGGAGAACGGAGTTCTCTCGAACGAAACTAAAAGGTGTGAGCGAGCACGGTGGGATTCGAACCCGAAGCCAGACCTTGCTTCGCTCGGTCTGCCGTGGTTCGAATCACTGTGTCGTCACTGCTCGCGTTGCTCGCAGATGACGAGCACGGTGGGATTCGAACCCACGGCCATCGGATCTCTCCCCACACCGGAACACCGGCGCGGTTAGAAGTCCGACGCTCTGTCCTAGCTGAGCTACGTGCCCTCGTGTCGAGTAGTCGTGGCCCCCTGAAAAACGATACGGGTTACACCGGCCGGAACGCCCCGGAAGCGGCGGGACAACAAAGGCTTCAAACGCGCGCTCACCCTACCGGGCGTGAATGCGAGTCATCGCAACCGTCGGATTGGCGGGCAGCGGCAAGGGCGAGTTCGCGGCCGTCGCCGAGCGGGCCGACGTGCCGGTCGTGACGATGGGCGACGTCATCCGTGCCGAGTGCCGCGAGCGCGGGTTGGATCCGGCCGAACACCACGGCGAGGTGGCGAGTGCCCTCCGCGAGGAGCGTGGGCCGGCGGCGATCGCCGAGGCTTCGCTGCCGTACGTCGAGACGGCCCTCGAGGACGCCGACACGGTCGTCGTCGACGGGGTTCGCTCTGACGTCGAGGTCGACACCTTCGAGGAGCGCTTCGGCGACGACTTCGCGCTCGTCGGGATCGAGGCCCCCTTCGAGGTGCGCAGCGAGCGGATCGACGACCGGGGGCGCGACGACGCCGAGAACGGCGAGGCGCTCGCGGCTCGTGACGAACGGGAGTTGGGCTTCGGACTCGGGAAGGCGCTCGGTCGCGCCGACGTGACGATCGAGAACACCGGCACGCTCGGGGCGTTCCGCCAGCGCGCCCGGGAGGTGCTCGAAGGGTGATCTACAGCGTCGACGTCGAGATCACGGCGCCGGTCAACGACACCGAAGTCACCGGTCGGGTCGAAGAGGCCATCACGAACCTCTTTCCGGAGGCTAACGTCGAGTCCCGCCCCGGCGAGTTGCTGGCGACGGCGCACTCGATGGAGCACTTTTCCGAACGGCTCCACGAGCAGGCGATCCTCGATACCGCCCGGGGGGCCTTCTTCGGCGGCCACGAGGGCGGTACGTTCAGTTTCGAGCTGAAAAAGCAGGCGGCGCTGCGCGGCGTCGTCAACTTCGCCGTCGGTGAAGGAAGCGAACTCGGCGAGCTCCACGTCCGGGTTCGGGTGACCGATCCCGACGTCGAGTCGTTCATCGATCACGTCGCGCCCCCGACCGAGGACGGAACGCCGATCGAGTAGTGGGGCTGTCCGGGGCCGGGCGGACTCCGCCGATCCGATACAGCCGATCCCGGGCGGACTCCGCCGATCCGATACAGCCGATCCCGGGCGGCCGAACCCTTATTGACGGGTCGTCCCAACCATACGTATGCTCACTCCGCTGCAGCTGGGTGGTTCGGTGTTCCCAGCCGTTGCCCTCCTGTTGCTCGCGATCACCGTCGTGGCGGTGTATCAGGCTGTCGAGATCGTCAACGCCTACGAAAAGCGCGCGCTGACGGTGTTCGGCGAGTACCGGAAGCTGCTCGAACCGGGAATCAACTTCATTCCGCCGTTCGTCTCTCGGACGTACACCTTCGATATGCGGACCCAGACGCTCGACGTCCCGCGCCAGGAAGCGATCACCCGCGACAACTCGCCGGTGACCGCCGACGCCGTCGTCTACATCAAGGTCATGGACGCCCGGAAAGCGTTCTTGGAGGTCGACGACTACAAAAAGGCTGTCTCGAACCTCGCACAGACGACGCTGCGGGCCGTGTTGGGCGACATGGAACTCGACGACACGCTGAACAAGCGCCAGGAGATCAACTCGAAAATCCGCAAGGAACTCGACGAACCCACCGACGAGTGGGGGATCCGCGTCGAGTCGGTCGAAGTCAGAGAGGTCAACCCCTCGACGGACGTCCAGCAGGCGATGGAACAGCAGACGTCCGCCGAGCGAAAGCGCCGCGCGATGATCCTCGAGGCACAGGGCGAACGCCGCTCGGCCATCGAGAAAGCCGAGGGTGACAAACAGTCGAACATCATCCGGGCACAGGGTGAAAAACAGAGCCAGATCCTCGAGGCACAGGGGGACGCGATCTCGACGGTCCTGCGTGCGAAATCCGCCGAATCGATGGGCGAACGTGCGATCATCGAACGGGGGATGGAGACGCTCGAGGAGATCGGCAAGGGCGAATCGACGACGTTCGTGTTGCCCCAGGAGATGACCTCGCTTTTGAGCCGCTACGGCAAACACCTCACCGGCAGCGACGTCGCGGCCCAGACCGACGTCTTGGAGGGGCTCGACTTCGACGAGGAGACCCGAGAGATGCTCGGCCTCGACGACATCGAGGAGATCCTCGGCCAAATCGACGAAGAAGCCGAGATGGACGTCGAGGAGATGGAGGCCGAGGCCGAGGCGATCAAAACCGGTGCCGACCCCGCAGAAATCAAAGACCCAGACGAGGTCATCGCCGAGATGGACGAGGAGATGCCGGACGCCGACGCCGAGGACGGGGAGCTAGAGACCGAGACGAACTGATCGGGCCCACGGGATCGGGTTCCGAACTGTTTTATTCTCGTCTCGCGTACTGTGAGGTATGACTGACCGGGGGGTCGACGAGGGGAAACGGGCGACGCTCAAGCGCTTCGCCGCGCTCGGTGCGGCGACGCCGCTCGTCCGGCTTTCCGACAGCGACGGCAGCGAGGTCCGAGAGGCCATCGTCGGTTACCTCGCCGCGACCCCCGGCGCGCACTTCTCGAAACTGCGGGACGACCTGCAACTCGGGACGGGCGAGACCCAACACCACCTCCGGCGGCTCGAGACGGACGGGACGATCGAACACCGAAAAGACGGCGAGTACAAGCGGTACTTCCCGGCTGGACGCT
Organism: Natronomonas moolapensis 8.8.11; assembly: GCF_000591055.1. GTDB lineage: Archaea > Halobacteriota > Halobacteria > Halobacteriales > Haloarculaceae > Natronomonas > Natronomonas moolapensis. The sequence continues at coordinate 103,587 of NC_020388.1, forward strand.
TTTCGCCGTTCGAGCAGCGCGCGCTCGGGTACCTCCGCCGGGAGACGCCCCGCCGGATGCTCGTCGCGTTGCTCCGGACGCCCGGAGCGTCCGGGGGCGAGATCGCAGCGGCCGCCGGGGTGTCCCGGTCGACGGTGTCGAAGTACGCCGGCAAACTCGACACGGCGGAACTGCTGTCTCGAACGGACGGATACAGCCTCGAACGCCCCGAGACCCTGCTGACGCTCGTCGTCCGGTACGCCGACTCCTTCGGTCCCGAGGCGGTCGAACTCGCCGGTGACGCAGACGAACTCGTCCGGTACGATCCCTGACGGATCACCCCGCTAACCGACCTCACACCGTGACCTTCCAAGTCGTCCCCGAGGAGTATCCCCACTTTTCGACGTCGACGTCGACGTTCCCCTCGCAGATCGCGCTCATATTCGATCCGACCTCCTTGGCGGAGAGGTCGAGTTCCTCGCCGATGAGACGGGATTTGAAATAGGTCTTCATCCGGCCCTCCTCGCGGAGGTACGCGAGAATGCGCCGTTGCTTGTCGGTGAGTTCCGAGTTCGGTTCGGCGGTAGTCGCGCTCATGTCTCCTTGATACACCTACACCTCAAAAGGCGGTTTGGTACGATCGGTCAACCGCGTTCAGTCTTGCGATTTGGCGGATCTGAAGCGTCCCGCAGGCGAGCGAGACGGCGACGGTTGGTACGGGACCGAAACCGGCGCAGCCGGGACGGCCACCACGGGCACGCCGGGTCGCTTCGTCACTCGATGACTTCGCCGACGGCGAAGTTCGATTTGACTTCCGAGATCTCGATCTTGACGCGCTCGCCGACCTCGGCGCCGGGGACGATGATGACGTACCCGCGCTCGACGCGGGCGATCCCGTCGCCCTGTTTGCCGAGGTCCTCGATCTCGACGTATCTGATCTCGCCCGGTTCGACGGGCGGCTGGGGTTCGTCCGGCGGGGCCGTCCCGCCCGAAGCGTCGGTACCGTCCACGGCCCCATCGGAAATGAGCGCGACCCGGTAGGTGTCTTCGGTGCCGACGGAACCGGATTCGATCTCGCGACGCGGGACCTCGACGACGAACCGATCCTCGGCCTCTTCGATCTCGGCGCTGAACAGACACAGGAGCTTATCAGAGATTTCCATAGAGCTTCGGTTTCGATATGTGCACGGCACCTATAGAACCTATCGCCTGCCCGGATCCCGCCCGTTCGAAATCGGTTTCCCGTCCGGCCGTTTTTGCCCTTCGGAATCGTGGACCACCACGCCCCCGACGTCCGTCGGTTCGTAGTTGTCACGGACGCCGATCGCCTCCTCTATATCACGGATCGTCCGCCGTTTGAGCGCCGCCGCGAGTTCCTCGGCGTCCTCGCGGGCGATGTCGCGGCCGAGGCCCTCACACTCGTGGGCGCGGACGAGGCCCTCCCCGTCGACGGCCTCGCCCATCGGTTCGGCCGTCCCGGCCAGCGCGAGGCTGAACGGGTAGGTCCGACAGACGAGCGGCCGGTCCTCGTGGACGGTGCAGGCGCCGGTGCCGTCGTCGGATTCAGCGTAAAACGTGCAGTCCCCGCAGCTGTCGGTCCCGAGCGCCCACTCGAACGTCTCCCCCTCGAGCTCCCCGTCGGTGTCGTCGAGTCCATACGGCATGGGCCGGGCGACGTCGCGCCAGTCGTAGGGCTCCTCGCCGGCGTCGGCCGCGGCCGATTGAAGCCGGCGCACCTCGTCGGGAAACACCGTTGCGGTGTGGGGTTCAGCAACGACGTCAGCGTCGTCCGTCTCGACCGCGGTGCAACAGCCGCCACACCGGGTACATTCGAACCCGATCGCCTCGATGGCGTCGGCGAGTTCAGAGACGGGGACGTCGCGCGCCCGCTCTAGCTCTCTTTCGAGGCTTTCCATGCTGGACCGTTCGGGCAGATATGTATAAATCGCCCGCTCGGTAACACTCGACTGGTCGTCGGTTCGGCCGATTGGTTTTAAATCGGCGACCACATACTGGAGACATGGGCGTGTTCGATTTACTCCGATCGATGCTTGGCTTCGACGACCCCGGGGACTCGAAAGAGCGTCCGGGGACGACTGTCGCAGCCGAGACGGAACAGGACCCGAACGGCGTGGATGCCGACGGGCGTGATCACGGACTGTCGGACGTCGACCCCGGAGACGATACGGCCACAGGACCCGACTCAGCCGCCCCGCCCGACTCCACGGCCGAGACGACGGCCGACCCGGCCGGGACCGCCGGCGCGACCGAACACAGCGACACCGGGGCGCCGGCGGCCGACCCAACTAGGACCGCCGATACGGTCCCTGACCAGCGGGAAGATACGGACACCTCCGAAGACGGTTCTACCGCGGACAAAAGCCACGCCGCCGACGCGGACGACGAGCACGGCGTTGCTGCCCCCGTTCAGACGATCAACGGGATCGGCCCCGCATACGCCGACCGACTCGGAAACGCCGGCGTCGAGACGGTGCCCGAACTGCGCGAGGCCGACGCCGTGAGCCTCGCCGAGGCGACCGACATCTCGAAAAAGCGGATCTCCCGCTGGCAGGAACGCGCCGACGAATAGGCGTTCGCCCCCGTCCGAGCGTTTTTATATAATCCCGGGACCAGACCGCTCGTGAGCTAACGAGTCGTGGTCGGCCCCCGAGGCCGGAGCGCGGGGACGGGCCGACCGGAGCGGACCCCCGCCTGTTCGCCAGCGACATACTCTAGCCTCGCGTGTCGCCCCGACCGCAAAACCATTACTCGCCGACGCCTCCAACTACGGTATGCGAGTCGTCACCGACCGGGGGACGTTCCGATCCGTCGCCGCCGGAGCGGCGGATTCGGCGCGAGTGCCGGTCGAACTTCGGCTGTCGGTCGGCGATCCCTTCGAAGCATACCGCCGCGCCCGCCGCGGTGACGGCGGCGACGTCTTTCTCGAGACGACGGGCGGACAGTCCGGGTGGGGGTACTTCGCGACGGAGCCGGTGTCGCGGCTCACTGTGTCGGGGGACGCAGAGCCGACCGCGGAGGCGGGCTCCGGCCCCACCGCCCGGTCACCATCGCTCTCGGCACTGGCCGACGAACTGAACGCCGACACGCTCGAGCGCGGCGGCTGTGAGACACCGTACCCCTGCGGGATCGTCGGTTGGCTCTCCTACGACATCGCCCGCGAACTGGAGACGATCCCGAATGGGACCGAGGACGATCGGGACCTGCCTCGGTTGCAGGTGGCGACGTACGACCGGATGGTCGCCTGGCGGGAGCCCCACACCAACGGGGTCGAACTCCGGATCACCGCCTGCCCGCGACTCGACGAGTACGGCTCGGTCGACGCCGCCTACGAGTGGGGCATCGGTCACGCGCGCTCGCTCGTCGCCCGCATCGTCGCCGGAGACCGATCGGTTGGCCGTCCCCCGGCGGCGGGCGAGCAGGCAGCGTTCGAAAGCGAGTCCGGGCGGTCGGCCTTCGCCGACCGCGTTCGGCGCGTCCAGGCTGCGATACGGGCGGGCGACACCTTCCAGGCGAACGTCTCCCAGCGGCTTTCGGCTCCCGCGTCCCTCCATCCCGTCGAGGCGTATGCTGCGCTTCGCCGCGTGAACCCGGCGCCGTACGCCGCGCTCGTGGAGTTTCCCGGCGTCGACCTCGTGAGTGCGAGCCCCGAACTCCTCCTCGATATCGAGGGAGATCGTCTCCTGACAGAACCCATCGCGGGCACCCGTCCGCGGGGAGAGACGCCGGAAGCGGATCACGAACTTGAGGCCGACCTCCGCTCGGACGAGAAAGAACGCGCCGAACACGCAATGTTAGTCGACTTGGAACGCAACGACCTCGGTCGGGTGAGCGAGTACGGGAGCGTCGAGGTCCGGGAGTATCGCCGCGTCGACCGCTACGCCGAAGTGATGCATCTGGTCAGCCTCATTGAGGGGCGGCTCCGGTCGAACCGGTCGGTCACCGACGCCGTCGCCGCAGCCTTCCCCGGGGGGACGATTACCGGCGCGCCGAAGCCGGAGACGATGGCGATCATCGACGGCGTCGAACGCACCCGGCGCGGGCCCTACACCGGCAGCGTCGGGCTCTTCGGCTTCGACCGGCGGGCGACGCTCAACATCGTCATCCGGACGCTTGTTCGACGCGCCGACCGGTATCACCTCCGCGTCGGCGCGGGAATCGTCCACGATTCCGACCCGGACCGCGAGTACGCCGAGACGCTCGATAAGGCCCGCGCGCTTCTGACTGCTATCGATACCGCGCTTGCGGAGCAAGCGGCGTTCACGCTAGAGGTGACGGAGCGATGACGGCCAAGGATCATCGCGGCGGCGATCCGGCGACGACGCGGCCGACCGTCCTCGTCGTCGACAACTACGACTCGTTCGTCTACAATCTCGTTCAGTACGTCGGTACCCACGCCGACGTCGTGGTTCGGCGCAACGACGCCGTCGACGTCGACGGGATCCGGCGGCTCGATCCCGACGGAATCGTCGTCTCGCCCGGCCCGGGAACTCCGTCGACAGCGGGCGTTTCGGTTCCGATCTTCGAGTCGCTCTCGTATCCGACCCTCGGGGTCTGTCTGGGCCACCAGGCGCTGTGCGTCGCCAACGGCGTGTCGGTCGACCGCGCTCCCGAGGTCGTCCACGGGAAACCCTCCGTCCTCGTCCACGACGGATCGGGCGTCTTCGAGGGACTCCCGGACCGCGTCGAGGTCGGCCGGTATCACTCGTTGGCCGCCGAGCCGGAGCCGTTGCCGCCCGAACTGGTCGAGACGGCCCGAACCGGCGACGACGCCGTTCTCATGGGTGTACGACACCGCGAGAAACCCCACGAGGGCGTCCAGTTCCACCCGGAGAGCATCCTCACCGACGCCGGCGAGCGGATGATCGAGACGTTCTGTCGTCGCTGTCTGGTGGCGTGAGATGTCGCGTCAGTACCACGTCGACGGCGAGTTGGTCGATCGGGCCGACGCGACCGTTCACGTCGAGGATCGGGGCTTCCGATACGGCGACGCCGCCTTCGAAACCTGTCGGGCCTACGGCGGCAGGGTGTTCCTGTGGGACCGCCATCGGGACCGGCTTGCGGCCACCTGCGAAACCCTCGGGATGGCCGGCGCTGTCCCTCACGACCTCCGAGAGCGCGTCGACGCGACGCTCGTCGCGAACGACCTCCGGGAGGCCTACGTCCGTGTCTCGGTGACGAGAGGGGTACAACCGGGGAAACTAACGCCCGAGAGAGACGTCGATCCGACGGTCGTCGTCTACGCCGAATCGCTTCCCCGAGGCGGGACGGCGGGCGATCCGATCTGGGACGGCCCCGCGACCGTCCGATCGGTCGGGACCCGTCGGATTCCGGACGACGCCCTCCCAGTCGATGCCAAGACGCACAACTACCTCAACGGAATCCTCGCCCGCATCGAGTTGCGCGGCTCTGATGCCGACGAGTCGCTCATGTGCGACTCGGACGGGTACGTCGCCGAGGGGGCGACGAGCAACGTCTTTTTCCTCGACGCGGGGACGCTGAAGACCCCCGAGCGCGGGACGATCCTGCCGGGGATCACCCGCGAGGCAGTCCTGGAGGCGGCCGAACGCATCGGCGTTCCGGTCGAAACGGGCCGGTACACCGTCGACGACGTCGCAAACGCGGCGGAGGCGTTCCTGACGAACACGACGTGGGAACTACGGCCACTCGGCCGCCTCGATGGGACCGCGATCGGCGGCGGTCCCGTAACCGCTCGACTCCGGGCGGCCTACGACGAACTCGTCGATCGGCGCTGTTATACGGGGTAAGACGCGCGACCGACGGCGCGCTCTCAGAACTCGTAGTTCGACTTCGAACCCAGATCGTCGTCGTCGTCGATGGGTCCCTCGCCGACGAACTCGTACTCGTCGTCGCTCAGGTACACCGTTCCGTCTTCGACGGTGATATCCACTTCATTGAGGTACGCTCCCTCGCAGGGACCGAAGTTGCAGAACCCGGTTCCGGACTCGAAGTACGCGCCGTGGTTCTCACAGATGAGTTCGTCGCCGCGCATCTCCGCACCGGACCCCTTGTCGATCTTGATGTGGGTGTAGTGTTGACAGTAGTTGAGCCACGCGTGAAAGCCGTCGTCGTTACGGAGCAAAATCGCCTCGCGCTCCTCCTCGGACGCCGCCTCGCGGATTCTAAACAGATACGTCGTCTCCTCTGGCACGTCCTCGACCGGAGCGACCGCACGTCGGGTAGCCATTATGGGACAATAGCGCCCGGTCGAAGAAACCGTTTGCGGGATCGAGAGCGCCCCCGACGTGCGATCACTCCTCCCCGGACTCGTCCCAGATCGCCGACAGCAGGTTCCGGACCGCGGCGCGGACGTGCGTCGAGAACGTGGGCTGGGCGATCCCGAGCGAGTCGGCGATCTCCGCGCCGGTCCGCTTGCGGTTCCCGTCGAAGTATCCGGCGTGGTAGGCCGCCCGGAGCACGCTTCGCTGTCGGTCCGTGAGCACGTCGGTCAGAAGCGCCGCCCACGGGGTCGCCTCCGCCGGTATCATGTCGCGCTCGGCCCGCAACTCGGCGTCGCCGAAGAGCCCTCGAGCGTGTTCGAGAAGGCGGCGTCGATCGCGGTCGCGCTGGATCGAGACGACGAGTTCACACTCGTCACCGGAGACGCAAAGCGACTGGAGGCTCGCCTCGAGACCGGTCACCGTCGAGGCGACGCCTCCCTCCCCGGAGAGAATCTCGTACAGCGGTATCCCGGTCTCCGAGAGACACTCGATCGACCGGATCCCGGGGATCGTAGCCGCTGTCTCGAGGACGCGCTCGGGGTCGACACCGGGGATCAGACCGTACAGGAGCGCGCCGTCGTTCTCGCGTCGGGTCACGCTCTTCAGATCGACGGTCGCCGAAACCGCCGCGGCGAGCGCCCGCAGCGGGTCGTCACGCTCGGCCTCTACGCCGACAACGAGTTCGCGGCCCCCCTCGGCGTGGAGAGCGTCGCGGCGCTCGACGGCGGTAATCGCGTACCCGACCGACTCCCCGAATTCGGTCAGGATTTCCCGGATACGTTCGTCGAAGCCGTTCGGGTCGGCGCTGTAGACGGCCAACACGCCGTGTCGGATCCCCCCGTGGCGGATCGGAGCGGAGAACGCCGACCGGTAACCGGCGGTCAGCATCGCCCCCCGCCAGGGACCCTCGGGTGCTTCCTCGGGGCGGCCGTACTCGCCGTCCGAGGAGCGATCGGCGGCGACCCGGACGGCCGGGGACGGTGAATCGGTATCGAGCGACCACGGACGCGCCTCGAGGAACTCCGCCTCGATACCGGCGCTTGTGGCCGGCACGAGCGACGAGGACGTCGGATCGACGGTCCCGATCCAGGCGCTGGCGATCCCGTCGAGATCGGCGAGCGACTGGCAGACGTCCAGACGGATCGACTCCTCGGAGTCCGCGTCGATTAACGCTCGATGCAACGACCGGATCGTCGCGTTCAGATCGGTAACGTACTCGAGTCGCTCCGTGCGCTCCGTGACGTCGACGATGTAGCCGGTGTAACGGACGATCTCGCCGTCCTCGCGGACGATGTGGGTGTAGTCGAGCACCCAGCGGACGGTCCCCGATTTCGTGACGATACGGTAGGGCTCGTGACCGAACCGCTCTGTCGTCGCGTCGCTGTTGGCTTCGACCTCCCTGCTGACTCGATCGCGGTCGTCGTCGTGAATCAATTCGGCGTACGCCGGGTTTCCGTCGTGCAGTTCGGCCGGTGAGTACCCGAAGAGTCGTTCGACGTTCGGCGAGACGTACTCGACCGGCCATCCCGACTCGTTCCGCCACGTGAAGACGACGACCGGTCCGTTCGCGAAGCGTTCGTAGCCGTCGCCGGACGACACGTCCCCGTTTCCCCCGTCGGTCATACCATCAGCCACCCCACTGTCTTTGTTCGATCCGTTGGAACATAAACATCCGGCCCGGTGTGCGATGTCGCTCGCCTCCGGCTATTATAATAGTGTCTCAATTCTTGTATCACCGACCTGTACAACGAGGTGCGAGAGATCAAGCATGGGCTCTCGGGGTTCCCGACGACGCTTCGGGTGGGATGCACTCGCACGTCTCGCCCGCTGACCGCCTCCGAACGGGCGGTCTGCGGTATGTTTTTGTGAGCGCCGATGGACGACTGGGTGGACCGCGGGGTCTACAATTCGCTCGCCACCCGATTACTCCCCGTTGGACTGTGCGTCGACGACGGCGACGCCGGCGAGGTTGACGATGTCTTTGACCTCGTCGCCGCGCTGGAGGACGTGAACGGGTTTGTCCATGCCGACCAGCATCGGCCCGATGGCTTCGGCCCCGCCCAACCGCTGCAGCAGTTTGTACGCGATGTTGCCCGCCTCGAGGTTCGGAAACACCAACACGTTCGCGGGGCCTTCGAGATTCGAGAACGGGTAATCGTCGGTCAGCATGTCCTCGACGACGGCGGTGTCGGCCTGCATCTCGCCGTCGACGGGGAACTCGACTGCGGGGTCTTCGCGGAGCCGCCGGGCCGCCTCCCGGGGTTTCTGCGTCCCCTCGTTGTCGACTGTGCCGAAATCGGAGTACGACAGCATCGCAACGCGGGGATCGACATTGAACTGTCGGGCGAGGTCGGCAGTGTGGCGGGCGACCTCCTCCAATACGTCCTCGTCGGGCGCTTGGTTGACAGTAGCGTCGGCGACGAACACCACCCGGTTTTTGAACGTCAGCATGTACACCCCCGCCGCGTACTCGGAGTCATCGGCGGTGCCGACGACCGACAGCGGCGGCCGCAACGCCGTCGGGTAGTGGTTGGTCAGCCCAGTGAGCATGGCGTCGGCGTCGCCCATCTCCACCATCACGCTCGCCAGGTAGTTGCCGTCGTAGACCATCCCCTCGGCCTCGCGTCGGGTAACGCCCTTGCGTTTTCGGAGTTCGTAGAGCCGGTCGGCGTACGGCGAGAGTTCGTCATCGATGGGATCGACAATCTCGGGTTCGAAGTCCAACCCCAGATCGGCCGATTGCTCCCAGATCGAGCGCTTGTCGCCGACGAGGACCGGCTCGGCGATCCCCTCCTCGACGATCTGGTAGGCGGCCCGGATCATCTTGGGATCGTCGCCCTCGGCGAGGACGAGCCGCTTGGGGTCGCTTTTGGCCTTGTTCAACACCACCCGCATCATCTCGCGGGACTTCCCCAGCCGCGCTTCCAGTTCCTCCCGGTAGGCGTCGCGGTCGAGGTCGTCGCGTGCGACGCCGCTTTCGACGGCCGCCTCCGCGACCGCGCCCGACACCTCGAAGAGGATGCGCGGGTCGAGCGGTTTGGGGATGATGTACTCGGGGCCGAACTGCAGCGGCTGGTCGCCGTAGGCTTTGACGACGGCGTCGGGGACGTCCTGTTTGGCGAGGTCCGCCAGCGCCTCGGCGGCGGCGACTTTCATCTCCTCGTTGATTTCGGTGGCGCGGACGTCCAGGGCGCCCCGGAAGATGAACGGGAACCCGAGGACGTTGTTGACCTGATTCGGGTAGTCCGACCGGCCCGTCGCCATGATCACCGTGTCCTCGCGGGCGCCCTTGGCCGCCTCGTAACGGATCTCCGGATCCGGGTTCGCCATCGCGAAGATGATCGGATCCGACGCCATCGACCGCACCATCTCCTCCGAGACGATCCCCCCCACCGACAGCCCCACGAACACGTCCGCGCCGGCCATCGCGTCCGCCAACTCGCCGCCCGCACCCGAACTCGCGAACGCCTCGATGTACGTGTGCGGATCGCCCTCGGCCATCCGATCCTCGGTGATGATCCCGTCGACGTCGCACATGGTGACGTTGTCGGCTGGAACGCCGAGGGAGTGATAGAAGTGTGCCGTCGCCGTCGCGGCCGCGCCTGCCCCCGCGAACACGACCTCGAGGCGTTCGAGGGACTTGCCTGCGATGTCGACCGCGTTGAGAAGCGCCGCCCCGGAGATGATCGCAGTGCCGTGTTGGTCGTCGTGGAACACGGGGATGTCCATCTCCTCGCGGAGGTACGACTCGATTTCGAAGCAGTCGGGCCCGGCGATGTCCTCTAGGTTGATCCCGCCGAACGTCGGCTCCATGCGGGCGACGGACTCGGCGAACGCCGCCGGGTCGCCCTCGTCTAACTCGATGTCGAAGACGTCGATGTCGGCGAAGCGCTTGAAGAGGACGCCTTTGCCTTCCATGACGGGTTTTGAGGCCTGAGCGCCGATGTCGCCCAACCCGAGCACGGCGGAACCGTTCGAGACCACACCCACCATATTGCCCTTGGTGGTGTAGGTGTAGGCCCGTTCGGGATCGGCGGCGATCTCGTTGCAGGGGGCGGCCACCCCCGGCGAGTACGCCAACGAGAGGTCCCGCTGGGTGTTGGTCGGCTTCGTCGTCGAAATCTCGATTTTCCCCGGCGGGTCGATCCGGTGATACTCCAGAGAGTCCTCGTCCAGTCCCATGTCGGGATTGCGAACGTGCAGCCTAATGAGTGGTCGTATCTGGTATCACTGCCGACCTGATTCACCGCCCGCCCGGAAATCGAAGCGCGCGCCGCCGCCCTCGCTGTCGACGATGTCAAGATCCCACTCGTGGGCGTCCGCGATGGTCTCGACGATGCTCAGCCCGAAGCCGGTCCCGTCGCCGCCGGAGTACCCCGAGTCGAGGACGGCCTTGCGCTCGGTCTCGGGGATCCCGGGGCCGTCGTCGGCGACGTAGAAGCCCTCGTCGAGCGGGCCGACCGCGATCTCGGTCGCGGTGTCGGTGTGTTCGGCGGCGTCGCCGGCGTGTACCCGCCTATCCGTGGAACCGTGTTCTACGCTGTTCCGGAAGAGGTTCTCGAGGAGCTGTCTGAGGCGGTCGGGGTCCGCCGTCACCTCGGTGTTGCCGTCGACGACGAGCGACAGCGACCCCGTCTCGACCGTCTCCCAGGCGTCCCGTGCGGCCGAGTCGAGCGACACCTCGGCGGGGGTCGTCGCGGGCTCGCCCTGCCGTGCGAACGCCAACAGCCGCTGTATGAGGTCACCCATCCGCTCGTGGGCGTCCTCGATCGAATCGAAGTGCGCCGTCCGCTCTTCGCCCTCGGCGGCTCGGGCGAGTTCGAGGTGGCCGCGGGCGACGCCCAGGGGGTTCCGGAGGTCGTGGCTGACGACGCTCGCGAACTCGTCGAGGCGCTCGTTTTGCCGCTCGAGTTCGCGCTCGCGGCGCTTTCTGTCGGTGATGTCGGTGTAGATCGCGTACCCCCTCGCCGTCTCCTCGTCGACGTCGTGGGGGACGATGTGGATGATGAAATCCCGGATGCCGTCGACCGTTACCCGGCGGACCTCGTCGTGCAGCGACAGCCCGCGCTGGAGCCGCCGGTTGTGCGCCTCGACGTCCGCTTCGGCGCCGTCGGGGACGACGTAATCGTCGAGGTTCTCGCCGGCGATGTCCGCCGTCCGGTGGCCGAACGTCGTCTCGAAGGCCGGGTTGACGCGTTTGACGATCGGCTCGGTGTCGCGCATGACCACCTCCGCAGTCGGGTCGGGGATGTTCTCGAAGAGCGCGGCGAAGTCGTCGCGCTCGCGGCGGAGTTCGGCTCCCTTCCGCGCCCGGTCGAGTGCGGCCTCGGCGTTCGCCGCGAGCACGGTCGCCAGTTGAATGTCCGTCTCCTCGAAGGCGTCCGATTCGCGGGCTCCGACGGCGAAGACGCCGTGGTCGCCGAGCGGCAGACACGCCCCCGAGTCGAAGGGGGCGTCGGCGAGCCACCCCTCGGGGTCCTCGCCCGAGACCACGTACCGTTCGCTCCCGTCGAACACGCGTCCGGGGACCGTCCCGTCGATCGAACGGCTCCCCTGACCCGACAGGCAGACGCGCTCCCCGCCGTCGGCGTCCGTGAACTCCGTATCGGTCACGTCGGCGACCAACTCGAGGGTGTCGCCCTCGACGAGCCGAACCGACGACGCCGGGATGTCGAGAACGTCGCGGGCCGCCCGCGTGGTCAACTCGGCGATCCGGGTCGGGTCGGTTTCGGCGATCAGCTCCCGTGTCGCGTCGTGGAGGCGCCTGAGCCGCGCTGTCGGACGGTTCGTCGTGTCCCGTAGCACGCCGACGGTGCCGTAGAACTCGCCGTCGACGGTGAGCAAGACGGTGTGGTTTTCGAGCTCGAGGCGCTCGCCGTCGGCGGCCCGGATCGCGATGTCGTAGGTGGTACTCGAGCGCTCGTCGTCGTCGAGTAGCCGCCGGACGACGTCGGCCCCCCGGTCGATATCCTCCGGTTCCAGTACCGTCGAGACGTGCTCGCCGACGAGCTCGTCGGCGTCGTAGCCGAGTCGCTCCTCCATGCGGGCGTTGACTGTGGTGAAGCGGCCCTCGGGATCGGTCGTGTACACCGGGTCGCCGACGGCGTCGACGAGCCGGTCGTACTCGGCGATCGCCCGTTCGCGCTGTCGTTCCGCGGTGACTTCGGAAATAAACCCCTCGATCGTCGCCCGGTCGTCGTCCGACCCGCTCCGTTCGACCCGCCGTCCCTGCTCTCGGAGCCACCGGCGCTCGCCGGACGCATCGACGATGCGATACGTGACCTCGAAGGGGTCGCCGGCGTCGAGGGCCGCCTGGACGTCGGCCCACAGCGTTTCGTTGTCCGGACGGTCGATGAGCTCCGCCCACTGGATGTCGCCCTCGAGAAAGTCACTGGCCGCGTAGCCGGTGATCTCCTCGACGTTGCCGCCGAGGTACTCCATCGGCCACGGCTCGGCGTTCCGACACCGGTAGGCGATTCCCGGGAGGTTCGAGACGAGCGTCGAGAGCATTCGTTCGCTCTCGCCCATGCCCGCCGCCTCGCGCCGCTCGGCTATGGCCCCGTCGATGCTGTCGACGAGCGCCTCGAAGCGGCCCTCGACGGCGCCCTTCCGGAGGTAGTCTGCCACGCCGGCCCCGATCGCCTCGCTCGCGACCGCCTCGTCGCCCCGCCCGGTGAGGAGGACGACGGGGAGGTCGGGATGTCGGTCCCGTACCGCATGGAAGAACCCCAACCCGTCGTGTCCGGGCAGGTCGTACTCCGTTACGACGCAGTCGATCCCGGCGTCGAGACGCTCGAGTCCGGCCGTCGCGTCGGTGGCAGCGACGACATCGAGCCCGGCGTCTTCGAGGGCCGCCGCCGAACGCTCACGGAAGACGTCGTCGTCGTCGACCTGCAGAACACGGATCTCGGGGGCCACGGGTCGATATTTCGGCCGTCGTGATTAAATACTTACGCCGCATTGTCGCCCGAACCGGGACCGCAATCACGCCCACACGACCAACACAAGGGCCAACACCGCGGCGACCCCGGCGAAGCCGGCGAGGACGAGGAACATGACCGACGCCGAGGTGTACGTGAGAACAGTGCCCGATACGGCGGCCCCGAGCGCACCGACGCCGAAGATGGCGAGGTAGGTGTAGCCGAACGACAGCCCCCGGGAGCCGGGCACCGAGTACTTCGCGATCGTCGCCTGCGTGAGCGGCTGGATCGAAAAGAGCGTGAACCCGAGCACGACGCTCGCCGCGAGCAGGCCGCCCACCCCGAGTCGGGCCGCGGGGACGAAGGCGACGGCGATGGTCGCGAGCGCCGACAGGACGAGAATCAGCCCCCGATCGGGCTCGACCCGCTCGGTGAGTCGCCCGCCGACGTACTGCCCGCCGATCCCGACGGTGAGCAACCCGGCGTACAGATAGCCCGCGAGGTCGAACTCCTCGGCCAGTGGGCTGTCGGGGGCGAAGATCCCCGGCCGGACGTCTCCGACTGCCGCGGTCAGGAAGTCCCCGAGCAGGCCGGGCAGGAACGTCAATACGCCGCGGTAGTAGAGCCCGTCCAACGAGACGATGACGAACACCAGTGCGAACCCCGCGGTGAAAAGCGCCCGGCTCTCGGCGACGACGCCGGTGAGGGAGTCCGGAGTCCTCCGGTTTGGCGTGTCGTTGCCGTCGCCGTCGCCATCGGCCGCCGCGAGACCGTCGCTCCCGCCCGCCCCGGCGTCGACCGCTGCCCGAGGATCGAAGTCGATCCGGAGCCCGGCGATCGCGGCCACGAGCGCCGGCACGGCCAGGAGTATCGCCACCGTCTGCCACTCGAGCGCCACGAGCAGCATCGCGGCCGCGAGCGGTCCCCCCGCGATACCGGCGTTGCCGGCCATCCCGTGGTAGGCGAACCCTCGCCCGCGCTCGGCGACCCCGTTGCTGATGAGCGTCAGGCCGGCGGGATGGTAGACGCTCGCGCTGAGGCCCCACAGCCCGAGCGCGGCGGCGATCCCGACGACACCGGGCGCGGCGCTCAAGAGGAGAAACGACACTCCCATACCGGCGAGGCAGGCGACGACGAGCGTCCGGGAGCCGTACCGGTCGACGAGCAGCCCGCCCGGGAGCGCGCCGACGCCGAAGAGGCCGTAGCCGACCGAGACGACCGTCCCCAAAAGCGCCGCCGTCGTCGAGAACTCGAGCAGCCAGACCGTCATGAAAATAGGGATCGACAGCTCGTAGACGTGAACCATCGCGTGACCGGCCATGAGAAAGCCGACGATCGATCGGTCGTTTCGATCCACGGTCGCGGTACTTCCCTCGCCGTGTTAGGCGGTTCGGTTTCGAGCGGGGTCGGACCGCTCCGGGGTGGAATCGCCCCCCAACGGCGCCTAGAGCACGCCGAGTCCACCGGCCAGCAGCCGAACGCCGACGACGCTCAGAAGGCCCAACACCACGGCCCGCCTGGCCCGCTCGGTGAGCCGCCCGCGGAGCCGTTTTCCGACGGCGACGCCGACGAGCGCCGGGAGGGCGGCCAGCGCCGACCCGACGGCGACGGCCGCGTCCGGGTAGAGCCCCAGCGCGGCCGCCGCGCCGACGCGAAGCCCGTTGATCCCGACGAACACCAAGGCGATGACGCCGACGAAGAGGCCGTGCCGGAGACCACAGCTTCGGACGTACGCGACGAGTTGGACGCCCACGTTCGTCGCGCCGAACAGCAGCCCCGAGGCCGCCCCGACGCCGGCCATCGCGGGCGTCGACTCGACGAAACAGCCCGCCCTCGCTCGTTCGAGGCCGGGGATCTCGAGGAACCGCTGGGCCGAGGCGACGAACGCGAGGGTGACGACCCCGAGGCCGATTCGGAGCGGCGCCTCGGGCAGCCGATCGAGGACGGCCATCCCGACGACCGTCCCGACAGTCGCCGCGAGCACCAACGGCGCGAATCGCCGCCCACAACTCCGTAGATCCTCGGCGGAGAGCTCGGCGAGCAACGAGAGGTTCACCACGAGGATCGGGACGATCATGAACACGACCGCGGCCGCGGGAGCGAACACGGACGCGAGCGCCATCGTCCCGACGACGGCGAATCCGAAGCCGGCGATCCCGTTGACCGCGCCGGCGGCGACGACGACGGCGACGACCACGAGGACGGTCTCCGGCGGGAGTGGGACTGACACGCCGGAGGTAGGGTCGATCAATATATAAATCCGGGTCGCGCGTACGGGCGATTCCGAGGGACCGATTCCGCGCTCCCGGGAGCGTAGCGACGTCCGGCGCGGTCACAACACCGCTTCGCGGATCTCCGCGACTCCGGCGTCCGTTTTGAACGTCGTCCCGCCGTAGTGCGTCCGGGAGGCCTCGTGTCCCGCCTCCCTGAGCGCCCCCAGAAACTCGTCCATCGCGGTGTTCGGCTCGCCCCACCGCTTGTAGAGGCGGTGTTGGTCGTAGTGGGTCGGACGGTGGAGCTCCCCGGCGACCGTCCCGAGCAGGTCGCGGGCCGCCGAGGCCGTCCCGAACGACTCGGGCACCGCCTCGCCGACGCGCTCGACGAAGGCGACGTCGTGGGCGGGGCCGAGCCAGATCGGCCCGGCCGTCCACGTCGACTGCCCGCACTCGGGGCAGGCCGCGGTCGGGTCGGCGACGAGGGTCCGCTCGTGGGCGCGCCACAGACACCGCTGGCAGTGGTCGACGTAGCCGAGTTCCCCGAACAACTCGTCGGCGGCGCGCGCGCCGCCGTCGAGACGGAGATACGTCCGGACGTAGTGGCTCGAGACGTGGCTCAACACGGGCGTCGCGGCGAGGTCGTAGCGGGCGGCCGTCCGGACGAGCGCCGACAGCAACACTCGAAGCCCCATCTCGGGGTGGAACTCCGTGTTCCGCGGGACCGCGCCGTAGCTTCTGACCCCGCTCTCGAAGTGGGCGCCACACAGGGGCGCGGTGTCGGTCGCGGTCACGCAGACGTACTCGCGGGCGCTGCGGAACGCCGCGTCGGCGAAGGGGATCGGCGTCCCGAAGGGGTCGAGGTCCACGACGTCGTGGCCGTGCTCGTGCATGTGGGCGTTGACGTTGCGGTGGTGGATCGTCCCCGAGAGGCCGTTCCGCTCGAGGTTCGACCGGGCGAGATCGACAGCCGCCTCGTCGATGTCACAGCCGGTCGCCGCGTAGCCCGCCTCGGCGGCCCGCACCGCCCGGACGCCGCTGGCGGTCATCGCGTCGAGGTAAGAATCGCACTCGTCGTCGACGACCCGGAGGACGGCCGCCGTGACGTCGCGGTTCAGCTCCTGGACGGGATTATAAAAGACGCCGCTGCCCGACCCTTCGCTCGCGCCGTGGCGCTCCTCGGGGACCTCGATCGTGACGGCTCCCTCCGTGACCTCCATACGCACCGTTCGATAGCCGAGGCCGAAAAGGGATGCGTTCCGGCGGCGGGGACGACGACTTCGACGCTGTCGGGGGTGTCCATCGGTTCGGTACGGCGACGAATCGCTCCGACCCGGGCTGATACTGACGGACAAACCAATGTACACACGACGCACGAGGCGCACGCCGTTTGCTCCGTCGAACGGCGGATCACCCGTGAGTCGGTGTTATTCGATTTCGTCCACCGGTATGACACGCTTTGTAAAGTAATACGTGATTTTAATAGTAAGGAGAGACGATGAAATGTAAGAGATGTCTGTCTCAGACGACGCAACGATCACGAGCAAAGGGCAAGTCACGATTCCAAAACGAATTCGAGACGAGCTCGGGCTTACCGCGGGCACGGAAATCGAGTTCATCATCGAAGAGGACGGAACGATTCGTGTACAACCGAAGGAACCAGCACTACAGCGACTTCGTACTGTCAAAGAGCGCCTCGCCGAACACGAGGTAGACATCGAGAAGATGCAGCGAGAGTCGAAAACGGCGTGGAGTCCACATATCGATGGGAACGACACGTGATCTTTCTCGACTCGTGGGTATGGCTTGAGTTCATCTTCAGTGGCGACAAAGAAGACGAAGCGGAATCACTCATCGAACAAGCCAATACTGCTGAGGAAGGTGGCCTTATCGCGCCGACGATCATCGCTGAAGTCTCGTATCGAGTCCGCGTCGTCGAAGACCGCGAAACCGCCAAAGAAGCGGTTCGTGCGATTCGGGAGTTCGAATACATCGAGAGTATGCCGCTAATCGACGACATTGCGGAGTACGCCGCAGAACTTCGCTTCAAGTATTACGAACCGGGAGAACGAGAACTATCGTACGCGGATGCGATACACGTCGCGACTGCCGTCGTCCACGACGACTGTAGTGAGCTCTATTTTGGAGACCCTGACCTTGCTGACCTCGATGAGATCGAGACAGGCGTTTTGTGACCGATACGCGCCCTGTATTCGGCACGGCTATTTAAATCCGTCACCGATTGCGATTTTCAACGGGGTCGGACGGATCTGACTCGCGTGGGATTCTGCCGACAGTGAATACCTCGATGTCCGCCCCTCTCTCACCGGTCTAACTCGTACAGTTCGCCGAACTTTTCTTCGGCGTACTCGAGGAAGTACTCCGCGGTGAGCGGTTCGCCCGTCGCCTGCTCGACCAGCTCGTCGGTGGTGTAGCGGCGGCCGTGTTCGTGGACGTTCTCGGCGAGCCACTCCCGAAGCGCGTCGAACTCCCCGGCGGCGATCTGTCCCTCGAGGTCGTCGAGGTCCGCCTCGGCGGCGGCGTACAGTTGGGCGGCGAGGACGCTGCCCAGAGAGTACGTCGGGAAGTAGCCGAAGGAGCCGTGGCTCCAGTGGATGTCCTGTAGACAGCCTTCGGCGTCGGCCTCGGGGCGGACACCGAGGTACTCCTCCATCCGGTCGTTCCAGACGGCGGGGACCTCCGCGACGTCGAGATCGCCCGCCACGAGGTCGCGTTCGATCTCGAAGCGCAACACGATGTGGAGGTGATACGTCAACTCGTCGGCCTCGACCCGAACGAGGTTGTCGTCGTAGACCCGGTTTGCGGCCTCGTAGGCCTGCCGCTCGGTGAGGTCGGTGCCGTGGTGGTCGTTGAACCGATCGACGAACAGCGCCCAGAACGGCTCCGAGCGGCCGACGTGATTCTCGAAGAGCCGCGATTGGGACTCGTGGACCGAGAGCCCGCGGTGCTCGCCGAGCGGGGAGCCATACGCCCCCCGCGGGAGCCCGAGCGTGTAGTTCGCGTGGCCGAACTCGTGGATCGTCGAGGCCAACGAGTCAAGCGGTTCGGACTCGTCGAAGCGGGTGGTGACGCGGGCGTCGAACTGCGTCCCCGTCGAGAAGGGGTGCGGGGCGGTGTCGAGGCGGCCGCGCTCGAAGTCGTAGCCGAGCGTCTCGAGTGCTTCGCGAGTCACCGCGAGTTGATCCGACTCGGGGAACGTGCCGTCGAGGGCGTACGGCTCCGCGCCGGACTCGCCGATCGCCTCGATCAGCGGGACCAGCCCCTCGCGGAGCTCCTCGAGGACGTCTTCGGCCGTCGAGAGGTCGAGACACGGCTCGTAGTCCGCAAACAGCGTCGCGTAGGGGTCGGCGTCGGGGGCGACGTGCCCGGCGTAGCGGCGCTTGAGGTCGAGCAGACGCTCGAGCGTCGGCGCGAAGGCGTCGAAGTCGTCCGTCTCCTTGGCCTCCTGCCAGACCGGATGGGCCTCCGAGGTCGCCGTCGAGATCTCCTCGACGAGGTCGGTCGGCACCCGGGCGTTGCGCTCGTGCTCGCGGCGGATCTCGCGGACGGCGGCCGCCTTCGGGGCGGGCAGGTCCGCCCTCTCGAGTTCTTCGAGCAACTCGGCCGTCTCGTCGTCGACGAGGACGTCGTGTGCGACCGCCGAGACCGCCCCCCGCTGTTTCGATCGGGCCGGCGTGCCCCCCTCGGGCATCATCACCTCCTGATCCCAACTCAACACCGCGTTCGCGTCGCCCAGATACGTCGCCCGGCCGTAGCGTTCGAGGAGGTCGTCGTACGCCGCCGGCGTCGGGGCGGCCTCCGGATCGGCGTCGTCAGGTTGCGACATATGCGCATAACGGGTCGCGGCAGACAAGAAGCCACGGATCGGGGGCGGTCGGCGAGGGCACAGGCGGGGGGCCGTCTTCGGGACGGCCGCCGCCCCGCCGGAGCCGCCGCATCACGGTATTTATACCCGTTCGGGACCGATTTGCGGTATGGATATGCTGCCGGACACGAGCGCGGTCATCGACGGCCGCGTGTCCGAGCGCGCCGGAGACGGCGACCTCGACACGGTGTACGTTCCCGAGGCGGTCGTCGGGGAACTCGAGGCCCAGGCCAACGACGGCCGCGACAGCGGGTGGGCCGGACTGGAGGAGCTCCAGCGGCTGGCCGAACTCGCCGACGAGAGTCGGCTCGCACTCGAGTACGTCGGCCGCCGCCCGGACGCCATCGAAAAACGCGACGCCGGAGAGGGTGAGATCGACGCGCTGATCCGCGATCTGGCCGAACGGCACGACGCGACGCTTCTGACGAGCGACGTCGTCCAAAGCGAGGTCGCGAGGGCGAAGGGCGTCGCCGTCGAGTACGTCGAACCGCAGGTCGAGGAGACGCCCGATCTCGCCATCGAGGAGTACCTCGACGAGTCGACGATGTCGGTCCACCTCAAGACCGGCGTCCGGCCGATGGCCAAACGCGGCACGATCGGCGAGATGGCCTACGAGCCGATCGACGAGGGCGTCCTGACCGAATCTGAGATGCGTGCTATCGCCGAGAACGTCGTCAACACCGCTCGCTCGGTGAGCGACGGGTTCGTCGAGCTATCGGGGGACGGGATGACGATCGTCCAGATCGCCGATATGCGGATCGCCGTCGCCGAACCGCCATTCGCCGACGGCATCGAGGTGACGGCCGTCCGGCCGATCGTCAAGACCGACCTCGACGACTACGCGAAGGCCGACGCCCTCCGGGATCGGTTCACCGAGCGACAGCGGGGCGTCCTCATCTCCGGCGCGCCGGGCGCGGGGAAGTCGACGTTCGCCCAGGCCGTCGCGGCGTTCCTCGACGACTCGGGGTTCGTCGTCAAGACGATGGAGAAACCGCGGGACCTCCAGGTCGGCCCCGAGATCACCCAGTACACCGAGCTGGACGGCTCGATGGAGAACACCGCCGACTCGCTGCTCATGGTCCGGCCCGACTACACGATCTACGACGAGGTCAGAAAGACCTCGGACTTCGAGACGTTCGCCGACATGCGGCTCGCGGGCGTCGGGATGATCGGCGTCGTCCACGCGACGCGGGCCATCGACGCCCTCCAGCGGCTCGTCGGTCGCGTCGAGTTGGGGATGATTCCGCAGATCGTCGACACCGTCGTCTATATCGAGGCCGGCGAGGTCGACACCGTCTACGACGTGACGACCGAGGTGAAGGTGCCACACGGCCTCGTCGAGGAGGACCTGGCCCGCCCGGTCATCGTCATCGAGGACTTCGAGACGGGCACGCCGGCCTACGAGATCTACACGTTCAACCGCCAGGTCGTCACCGTCCCCCTCGACGGCGCGGAGGACGGCGGCGAGACCGGTGTCGAGCGCGTCGCCAAACAGGAAATCGAACGCGAGATTCGTTCGGTGGCCCACGGCCACGTCGAGGTCGAACTCCAGGGATCCAACACTGCGGTCGTCTGGGTCGAGGACGACGACATCTCCTACGTGATCGGCAAGGGTGGCGGCCGGATCAGCGGGATCGAGGACCGACTCGGCATCGACGTCGACGTGCGGAGTCTCTCCGAGCGGCCCGACGGGAGCCGAACGGGTTCGGCGGGCAGCCCGGGAGCCGGCGCCGCGACCGCGGGCGAGATCGTCACGCCCGAGATCACGAACCGCCACGTCGTCATCCCGCTGGGGGACCACCACGGCGAGACCGTCGAGATCAGATCGGACGACGAGTACCTCTTTACCGCGACGGTCTCCCGCGGTGGGGAGATCCAGGTCTCGCGGGGATCGGCCATCGCCGAGGAACTGGAGGACGCGATCGACCACGGGCGGACGATCTCGGTCGTCCCGCAGTAAGGCTTCGTGCCGGCAGGTCCGTTTCGTCGCGGGGCGAACGCGTCGAAGCGCACGGCGGGACCGCCGATCCGCCCCCGGTAGGAACCGACACCATTATTGATCATTACATACACTACGTCTCGTGTGAGGGGTGATGCGAACCCACACGCGGTCGAACGGTCATCGGACAGCCGCCGGCAACTCCCGTGGGGAACGCCGTCGGTCGGCCGTCGCAAACACCCATCCAGACAAACTATGAGACTATCAGACGCCAGGGACCGTTTCGTTAGCGAGTTCACGTTCCCGGTCGAGCGCGAGACCGTACTCGATACCATCGGGGACGTCGAGATAGATGGCCTGACCGACGATCCGGAGACGGTCGGGGACGTGTTGGATCGGACGAGTTCCGAGGAGTTCCACTCGGCCGACGACCTCTACGATACGATCATCGGATCGATCGGCAGCGGGTACGTCGGTCGTCGGTTCTACGACGACCGGGGATCGAACGCCGGGATCGACGTCGACGAGGTGTCCTTTTGATGTCCGAGAACGTCCTCGTGAGCGGGGTACCGGGCGTCGGCGCCTCGCGGGTCTGTGAGGGGGCGCGGCGCGAACTCGACGGGGAGTACACGCTCCTCAACGTCGGGGACATCATGCTACAGGAGGCGCTCGAACACGGACTCGCGAGCAGCCGCGAGGAACTCTCTCGGCTCCGAATACGCGACCAGCGGGCGCTCCAGCGGCGGGCGGCCGAGCATATCGGCCGCGAGTCGGATTCGGGGTCGTTGCTGATCAACACCCATCTGGTCGTGGAGACACCGCTTGGGTACGTTCCGGGGATGACCGGGGAGATGCTCGCGGAGATCGACCCCTCGGCGCTCGTCGTCGTCGACGCCGCCACCGAGACCATCCGGGAGCGCCGCGAGCGGAGCGAGCGCGGCTACGAGCACTTCAGCGAGTCCGTGGGGTTCCACAAGCAACTCCAGAACGCGGCCGCGTTCAGCTACTCGCTGCAGGGCACTATGCCAGTGTATCATCTCGACAACGAGGACAGCGCCGGGGAGACGAGCGCACAACTCGCCGCCATCGCGGGGATGCTCTCGAACCTCTCGCCGGAGTCGTAGCGCCCGGGTGGTCTCGTTTCTTCTGAAGACCACTCGATATCGAGTGCCGTCCGGCGGAACCGATTACTGCAGCGCCGCGTCGAGCTTCTCGATCGGGTGTGGGGGTTTGCCGTCGACCCGATCGGTGCCCGCAAGCTGGGAACGACACGAGGTACCGGGGGCGGTGACCTCATCGGCCGGTGACTCCTCGACCGCATCGAACAGCAGCCGGCCGATCGCCTGGCTCATCGAGTAGTGTTCGGCCTCGTAGCCGAAGGAGCCGGCCATCCCACAGCAGGTCGTATCGAGGACGTCGACGTCATAGCCCGCCCGCCGGAGCACGCCGACGGCGTGGTGGTCTCGGCTCGACGCCGTCTGGTGGCAGTGGCCGTGATACGAGATCGTCCCGTCGGTCGCCGTCTCGAGGGCCTCGTCGAGCCGGAACGTGTCGATGTACTGCATCACACTGTAGGCGTTTTCGGCGACTGCCTCGACGTCGGGCCCGGAGAGCAAATCGAGGTAGTCGTTCTGGTACATGACCGAATCTGAGGGTTCGACGCTGACCACGTCCCAGCCGTCTTCGACCCGGGGGGCCAAGGCGTCGACGTTCGCCTGCGCAGTCGCCCGGGACTCGTCGAGCATGCACTTCGAGTGGGCCGGCCGGCCGCTGTCGGTCACGTCGTCGGGAATCTCGACGTGGACGCCGGCGGCTTCGAGGGTCCGGACGGCCGCCTTGCCGACCTCGGGTTGGGTGTAGTTGGTGTAGGGGTCGGCGATGACGAGCGCCTTCCGGTCGGCCTCGCTCTCGGAAACCGCTGGCGTCCGGTTCGCGTCCCACTTTTTCAGCGTGTTCCGCTTGAAGTTCGGCAGGTCGCGTTCGCGGGCGATCCCGAGGACTTTCTCGGTGAGTATCCCCGATCCCGGTAGGCTCGTCGCGACGTTCGACAGCGGCGCGAACGTACTGCCGAGACGATACAGCGTCTCGACGTTTGCGAAGAGCCTATCGCGGAAGGGAATGCCCTCGCGTTGGTGGTATTCGTGTTTGACTTCGGTTTTGAGCTTCGCCATGTCGACGCCACTCGGGCAGTCACGCTTGCAGCCCTTACAGCCGATACAGAGGTCCATCACCTCGTGGATGAACTCGTCCGAGAAGACGTCCTCCGGGAGGTCGCCGCTCATCGCACGTCGGAGCATGTTCGCCCGGCCACGAGTCGTCGTGATCTCCTCGTTCTCGGTCGCCCGGTAGGTCGGACACATCACGGACCCGGTCGTGTCCTGGTGGCCCGTACAGCCGGCGCAGCCGTGACAGAGTTCGGTCATCCCCTGGAAGCCGTTCTCGTTGTCCCAGTTCAGCTCGGGGGTAAAGCCCGCGTCGAACTCGTAGTCGGTGTCGTACCGGAGGTTCTCCGTCGGGTCGAAGTCGCCGCTGACGTTGCCGGGGTTCAAAAGCCCCTGCGGGTCGAAGGCGGCCTTGAGGTCCTCGAAGGACTGCCAGATCTCCTCGCCGTAGAGCTTCTTGTTCCACGTCGTCCGCGCCCGTCCGTCGCCGTGCTCGCCGGAGACGGAGCCGCCGTACTCGATGACGAGGTCGGTGATCGCGTCGGAGATTTCGAGCATCCGCTCGACGCCGTCGTCGGCCTTGAGGTCCAACAGCGGTCGGATGTGCAACACCCCCGGACCGGCGTGGGCGTAATAAGAGGCGAAGGTATCGTACTCGTCGAAGAGCTCCTGGATGTCGGCGACGTACTCGGGGAGGTTCTCGGCGGGGACGGCGGTGTCCTCGACGAACGGCCAGTGTTTCTCGTCGCCGGTCCGCGACAGGAGGATCGGGAGACCCGATTTGCGCATCTTCCAGAACTTCGCCTTCCGGTCGTCGTCGTAGGCCTCGAGGGCGTCGACGGCCTGGACCGCGTCGCCGGTGTGGGTGCCGTCGTCGGAGGGGTCGCCGGCCGCCTCGTAGCCCGGCAGCCGGTCGGCCAGGAGGTCCGCGATCTTCCGTTTGCCGTCCTCGACCGAGTCGGCGTAGAACTCGACTAAGAGCGTCGAGTCGGTGCCCTCGGGGAGCGTCCCGACCAGTTTCGAGAACTCCGCGGTGTCGCGGGCGAGGTCGAGGAGGACGTCGTCCATCACCTCGACGGCCGCGGGGTCGTGTTCGAGGATGGGGGCGACGTCGCGCATCGCGGAGATGACGTCGTCGTAGGTGAGCAACACCACCGACGTCTCTTCGGGGATCGGCTCCAGGGAGACAGTCGCTTCGGTGATGATTCCCAGCGTGCCCTCGCTGCCGGCCAACAGCCGACCGACGTTGACCTCGCCGCGGGCCTCGACGTCCTGAAGCAGTTTGTCGAAGTTGTAGCCGGAGACGTTGCGCGTCAGGTCGGGGTAGCGCGCCTCGATCTCGTCGGTCTTGTTCCGGAGGATGTCCGAGACGACCGCGTAGACGCGCTCTTCGATCCCCGAGTCCTCGTCGACCGAGTCGGCCCGGTCGTGGAGCTTCTCGACGTCCATCCAGCCGAACGTCGTCACTGTCCCGTCGGCGAGGACGACCTCGACCTCCTCGACGTAGCCGTCGGCCTTCTCGTATTTCAGCGAGTGCGCGCCGGTCGTGTTGTTGCCGATGCAGCCGCCCAACACGCTCTTGTCGCCCCAGGCGGGATCCGGCGCATACTTGAGGCCGTGCTCGGAGAGGTGGTTGTTCAACCGCGCGAGCGTGATCCCCGGCTGTGCGGTGACCGTTTCGGCCTCGGGGTCGACCTCTATGACCCCGTCAAGTTGCTTTTTGAAGTCCAACACGACCGCCTCGTTGACCGTCTGGCCGGCGAGGCTCGTCCCGCCACCGCGGGGGAGGACCGGAATCGAGTGCTCGGCGCAGTACTCCATGACCGCCCTGACGTCCCCGACGGACGTCGGGATGACAACCCCGATGGGCAACTGGTGATACGCGCTCGCGTCCGTCGCATAGAGGTTCCGGCTGTAGGTATCGAATCGGACATCCCCGTCGACGATGGCTTCCAAGTCGTCGACGAGCTCCGGCTCCTCGATATCCGAACTCCGGTAGTCGTAGTTGCTCCGCGGGTCGTCGGCGGGATCCGCTGGCGGTTCCGACCCCGGCTGTGTGGTCTTGCTCATGATGTGAACCCGAACGATACTGCGTATGGCGTATAGTCAGTTAATACTGCTGCTGGCAGCGGCCGGAAATCGTCCGGAACCGCCACGAGCGATCGATGCGGGGGATCGACACGGGCGATCGATGCGGGGGATCGACACGAGCGACCGCGCCCGACCCGTCCACTGCCGGACGCGTCGCGCTCACTCGCCGCGTTTTCGATACCAGACTCGTTCGCCGACCGGCGAGGTCCCCGCCTCGACGTCCAGACGACCGACGAACAGGTCGTACACGGCGAACGTGACCACGAGATCGGTCGTTTCGCCGCTCTCGGTTCGAACCGTGACGACGCGGTGGCCGTCGCGCGTCCCGACCGATTCGACGGTGCCCTCCGACCATCGCTCGACGTCGTGTGTGGGCTGTCGGGCGTGGACGCGGTCGTGATCCATCGCGTGCGGATACGACGCCCGCCTACAAGAACTCCCGCACCTCGGAGTACCACATATCGTGGTGGTCGACGGCGTCGATTCGCCGGGCGACCTTCGCCGCGACGACGTGCCAACAGAGCTGTTCGGGGTCGTCGGGGTCGAGGTTGTATCGGCTGTCCGCACACCGGCAGGCGTTGCCCTCGACGACGTACTCCTCGGAGTGGCCGACGACGACGGTGAAATCGCGGTACTGTTTCACTCGCCGTTCGCCGACGGCCTCGATGGCGGTGACGCCCCGGTCCCCGTGGGTATCGATGATCGTGTCGGCGGCCTCGCTCGTGAGCTCGCCGGCCGCCTCGAGGGTCCGTTCCCACGCCTCGACTGCGTTCACACCGGACGTTCCGGAGCCGACGGCAAAACAGGTTCGGTCGGAACAGAGGCCGAAGCGGGGCCGAAACCGGCCAGTGGGCCGCCCGGACGCCCGTCCGCACGACCGGCGGCCGAACGACCACCCACATTTATAAACCTTAAATACGTGTTTTAAGTCGAGTCATGCAGGACCCAAAGGAGACTATAAATATCGAGAACGTCGTCGCCTCGACGGGTATCGGCCAGGAGCTCGACCTACAGAGCGTCGCGATGGATCTCGAAGGCGCGGACTACGACCCAGAGCAGTTCCCGGGGCTCGTCTACCGGACGCAGGAACCCAAATCGGCTGCCCTCATCTTTCGCTCCGGCAAGATCGTCTGTACCGGCGCGAAGTCCACCGACGACGTCCACGAGTCGCTGCGGATCGTCTTCGACAAGCTTCGCGACCTGGAGATTCAGGTGGACGAGGACCCCGAGATCGTCGTCCAAAACATCGTGACCTCGGCGGACCTGGGCCGCAATCTCAACCTCAACGCCATTGCGATCGGTCTCGGCCTGGAGAACATCGAGTACGAGCCCGAGCAGTTCCCGGGTCTCGTCTATCGCCTCGACGATCCCGACGTGGTCGCGTTGCTCTTCGGCTCGGGGAAGCTCGTTATCACCGGCGGCAAGGAACCCGACGACGCGAAGAAGGCGGTCGACAAGATCGTCTCCCGGCTCGAGGAGCTCGGCCTGCTCGACGGCTGAGACCGTCGATTGGAGCCGCTATCGCCCGCATCGAGACGCGTCGTGTTCGCGTCCGGCCACGACACAGCGCGAACTGACGGTCCTCGGCCGGGACCGTCCGGGACTGTTCGGGAGGTCAGCCGCGTTCTCGCTCGTTTTTCCGCTTTCGGTTCGATCCGGTTGGATTCGCCTCGCGTGTTCTCTGTCGCTTTGCTCGGCTCGCCGCTGTGATCCGGGCCCGGGTCCATCGGTGGGTTTATAAATACCGTGCGGTGTGAGGACACGTCTTTACCCCTCGAGACCGGGACCGTTCGCCCCTTCTACCCGCCGAACAGTGGCTCCTGTTGACACACCGATTCGCCCCGAAGACCCAGTAAAATCCGCCGCATCCGGACGTCCGGTAGCGTGACGTTTAGTACGAACAACCTCGATGATTAGCTATGAGTGATTCAGAGGAGCCGACCCCTGGGTTCGGCAACCAACGCGTTCGGGAGATCTACCGCGACGGAATGTACGACGACGAGACGCCGGCGTATCCGGTCGCCTACGAGGACCTCCGTGAGGCCGCCTGGGAGAACATGGACGATGCGGCGCGGGCGTACGTCCACGGCGGCTCCGGAACCGAGGAGACGTTCGAACGGAACCGGGACTTTTCGGCGTACCGGATCATGCCGCGGATGCTGCGCGGCGTCGCGGACAGAAGCCTCTCGGTCGAGCTGTTCGGCAACACCCACGAATTTCCGTTGATGATCACCCCTCTCGGAGTGCAGTCGTTGCTGCACGACGAGGCGGAGTCGGCCACCGCCCGCGCGTGCGCCGAACTCGATATCCCGTACACACTGAGTTCGCTGTCCTCGACGCCGATGGAAGACGTCGCCGAAACCCTCGGCGACACCACGAAATGGTTCCAGTTCTACTGGAGCTCCGACCGTGCCGTCGCCCGGAGCTTTCTCGACCGGGCGGAGGCGTCCGGCTACGACGCAATCGTGCTCACGGTCGATGCGCCCACGCTCGGGTGGCGCGACCGACTGTTGGAACGGGGGTACTACCCGTTCCTCGAGGGCGAGGGCGTCGCGAACTACTTTTCGGACCCGGCGTTTCGGGACTCGCTCGAGGCCCCGCCGGAGGCGGACCCGGAAGCGGCCGTCGATCGGTTCCTCGAAATCTTCGGGGACGAGTCGCTCACGTGGGCGGATCTGAGCTTCCTGCGGGAGAACACGGACCTCCCGATCGTACTCAAGGGTGTGCTCCACCCCGAGGACGCGCGGTTGGCGCTCCAGCATGGCGCTGATGCGGTGCAGGTCTCGACTCACGGCGGGCGACAGGTCGACGGATCGATCAGCGCCGTCGAGGCGCTCCCGGCTGTCGCCGAGGCCGTCGGTGACGAGGTGCCGGTGCTCTTCGATAGCGGCGTTCGACGGGGATCGGACGCGTTCAAAGCGCTCGGCCTCGGGGCCGACACCGTCATGCTCGGTCGACCCTTCGCCTACGGCCTCGCGATGGCCGGGCAAGACGGTGTCGAGTGGGTGCTCGAAAACACGCTCTCCGAACTCGATCTGACGATGGGGCTTGCGGGGTACGACGACGTCACTGACGTCGGCCGCGAGGCGCTCAAACACGAGCAGGAGCTTTGAGGATTTCCCGGGGCCGAACTCGGCGCCGTCGTCGACTCCCCTCGTCGACTCCCGCCGTCGGCCTCGACGACCCGCGTCAGGGCACCAGTCGCTCGATCTCCGTCACGAGGATGTCGCTCGCCCCGGCGGTCTTCAGTTCGGGGATCACCTCGAAAACCTCCCGCTCGTCGACGACGACGTGGACGGCGAGTTTTTCTTCGCCGGCGATGTCCATCACTGTCGGCCCGCCCATGCCGGGGATCCGGTCTTTGACGTCCTCGAGGGCACCCTCGGGGACGTTCATCATCACGTAGCGCTTGCCGTCGGCGTCGAGCACCGACCGAAACGCCGTCTTGATCTGGTCGATCTTCGGATCGTCGGCCACGGCCGGGTCGGCGAAGAGCCGGACCGAGGACTCGAGGACGTCGTCCACTACCGAGAGGCGGTTCATCCGCAGAGTCGTCCCGGTCGAGGTGATGTCGACGATGGCGTCGGCGATGTCGACGTGCGGTGTCAGTTCGGTCGCGCCCGAGACCTCGACGATGTCGGGCGAGACGCCGACGCCCTCGAAGTACCGGCGGGTGATCCGTGGGAACTCGGTCGCGACGGTGCCGCCGGAGAGCTCCTCGGGGGCGCTGACGCCGCCTTCCTCTGGCGAGGCGAGCACGAGCCGGCAGGTCCCGAACTCGAGATCGAGCAAGTCGACGAGGTCGACCTCGGATTCGCGGGCCTGATCGAGACCGGTGATCCCCAGCGCCGCCGCCCCGTCGGAGACGTACTCGGGAATGTCGGCCGCGCGGGCGAACAGCACCGAGACGTCGGGGTCGACGGTGTCCGCATAGAGCTTCCGGTCGGCACCGTCCTGTACGTGGAGGCCGGCGCGTTCGAGCAGTCCGAGCGCCGGCTCGTGGAGACGGCCCTTGTTGGGTACGGCGATGCGCATACCGCCGCTTGTGGGGGGCGGGTCTTTTTGTTGTCGGAGAGCGTCTTCGCGGGGGACGACGCCTGCGGACCCGGTGTTTCCCGGACGGAGACGAACGCCCCGGGACGGCCCGGGGCGGCGATACGGCGACCGAGTCGACCCGAACGGTATTTACTCCGGGACGGCATGGCTCCCACGACGCGGTTCGACAGACCGCGCGGAGCCGACCGATGATCGACGACGACCGCCGGGATGCGAACCGCATCCTCTCGGCCGCGCTGGACGACCCGAAGACGGTCTCGAAGACGGAACTCGACCGCGCGGTCGGGTTGCTGGACAGCGACGCGGAACGCGTCCGACTCGGCGCGGCGTGGGGGTTCGGCCTCGTCGCCGAGACCGCCCCGGAGAAGGCCGTCCCGTACGTCTCTCAGATCGCGGCGGCGGTCGACGCGTCCGACCCCCACGCCGCGGCCGCCCGGGCGCTCGCGTACGTCGCCCAATCGAACCCCGAGGCGGTCGAGCGCGAGCTCCGGACGCTCGAGGAGTCCGCGGCGAGGCGGTGTCGCAAGGCGATGTGGGGGCAGTTCGCCGACCGGACAGTCGTCGAGGTGCCGGACGGACGCGACGGACCGGACGGTGCATCGACGGGGCGCTCAGACGGCGACCGCTGGGGGTGGGTCGGCGGCGGAAGCACGACCGCTTACGACACCGACGACGGGGGCGACCGTCGCGGGCCGCCGACGGATCGGCCGGTCGATCCCCCGGCCGTCGACCACGAGTACGACCGCTACACGCCGATCGAGACGATCCACCGGGGACCGACCGCCCGGACGTTCAAAGTCGTCTATCACACCCCTGGTGGCGACATCCATCCGGGGTTGTTCAAGACGTTCGACCCGCCCGGGGAGAGCTTTCGGCCGGCGTTCGACCGGCGCATCGGGATGTGGGACTCGGTCGACGGCCACGACGCGATCTTACCGGTGCTCGGCTGGGGGACGACGCCGGATCCGTGGGTCGTGACGGCCTGCGAGCCGACGACGGGCGTCGCGGCGCTCGGCGAGGAACGCCGGCTCGCGGCCGCGGTCTGGACGCTCCGGACGGTCGCCGACGCGCTCCGGTTCGCCCACGAGCGTGGCGTGATCCACGGCGCGTTGGTTCCGGGAGCGGTCGTTAGGTCCTCGATTCTCACCGAACCCGGGGCGTGGCGCTACCCACGGGTAACCGACTGGGGCTACGTCGGTCTCCTCCGGGCCGGGCGTCCGCCCGAGTCGATCCCCGGTCGGTATCTCGCCCCCGAGCACGTCGAGCCGGAAACGTACGGGGCGGTCGACGGCGCGACCGACGTCTACGGGTTCGGCACTGTCGCTCTGGAGGCGCTGGCGGGCGACCGGGGGGACGTGGGCGACGGTCGAGCGCCCCGGAACGGCGAGGTCGCGCTCCCGGCCGACCTCGAGAGGCGGCTCCCGGACCTCGGGGGTTTTCTCCGTCGCTGTCTCGCCACCCGGAAGGCCGAGCGCTTCGGGACGGCGGCGGCGATGGCGGGCGCCTTCGACGCGGCGACGGAGGACCTCGATGGCTGACCCGGCCATCGCCGGTTCGGGCGTCCTCGCGCGGTTTCTGGCGTTCGTCGTCCTCCTCGTCGCCTGCGGGGTCGCCACTGTCTACGCCGCCTTGAGCGAGCGGGCCGGGACGCTGTCGGTCGGCATCTGGCGGTACGTCGTCATCGCGATGGGCGCCGGGATGGCATACGCCGTCGCCGGCGGGTACGAACTCCTGGGGGTGGCCACCGTCGCGGGGACGGCAGTGACGGCGATCAGGCAGGTCCTCCAGCTGTTTTTTATTATCCTGCTCTCGCTGTCGATGCGCGAGCTCTACTACCGGCTCCCGTACCGCGATCCGGGGTCGACGGCGATCCCGCACGGCCGGGCCCGGCTGCTCGAGGCGGCGTTCATGGGGATCGCCTTCGTCGAGTTCGTCGTCGTCATCGCCATCGGGCTGACGACCGCCGTCCGGGCGGTCCAGGCCGTCGCGAGCGTCGCCTTCGCGGCCTACGGCGTCTCCTTTGCCGCCGGGACGCGGGCGGAGGCGATGGCGGGCGGGACCGTCGTCGACGGCCTGCTGGTCCGGTTTATTTCGGTGTTGACCTGCCTCGGCGCTGCCGGGGTGCTGGAGGGGACCACGCTGCTCGGCGTGCCGCCGGCGCTCGCTGCGGGGGCGACCACGGTGTTCATCGTGATGTCCGCGACGTTTCTGTTGGCGCTGGGCGTTCGGCTCAAAGCCAACGTCGACGCGGTGTCGGGGGGGTCGTAGCTACCAGGCCTTGCAGTCCGCACAGACGAACCGGCCGTCGTCCCGCCACCGCCGCCGGACGGTCGCGCCGCAGGCGGCGCACTCGGCGCCGCCCGGAGTCCACCCGTACGCAGACTGCGCCGCATCGGGGCCGGGATCGGACTCCGAAGCCGTCCCCGGCGTCGCGTTCGCGGCATCGGTATCGCTGTCGGCCGCGTCCTCCGAGGCGGTCCGGTCGGCCGGTTCACTCCCGTCGGCCCCCTCGCGTTCGTCCCTGCCGGTCGACCCGTCCCCGTCGGCCGGATCGTCCCTGTCCGCGCGCTCCGAACTGCCGAGGAACTCCTCCAGCGAGGCGTCGTCCATACCGCGAGTAGGGGTGCCGCCCACTTCAACTGATGCGGTAGCGCGCCCGCATCGGCGCGCGATGAGTCGGCGCGAGACGGATACACACAAGTAGGAGGGGTGCAACACTTCGACATGGTCGAGATTCAGAGCGGTCTGCGGGAGAACACGGTTGGAGCGATCGAGCAGTTCGCCGAGATCGCGAGCGTCGACCCCCTCGTCGCGGCGATGTTGCTCAGCGGCGCACTCATCACCGGGCTCGCGGTCTCTATTTTCGGGGTCGCGACCCTGGGGGCCGTCGCCTCGTCTATCAAGCGTGGTCTGTCCGAGTCCGAAGAGCCGAACCAGCCAGCCTGATCGCCGCCTCGAGGTCCGGCCCCAGCGGCGACCCGGCGACGAAGCTGTCGGCGTGTTCCAACACGGCGTCGATGCGATCCGTCACGCCGTCGGGCGTCCCGGCGATACAGAAGGCGTCGATCATCCTCTCGGTCACGGCGGCGAACGCCGCTTCGAACTCGCCCGCCGAGATGTGTTCTCCGATCGTCGCCGCCGTCTCGCGGTCGATGTCGTGTCGATCCAACACCGGCGGGGCCGCTCCGGCAGCGATGAACGCCACGGCTGGCCGGGCGGCCTCGCGGGCTGCCTCGGCGTCTTCCGACAGCGAGACCGACGCGTAGGCGGCGAAATCGAACTCGCCGCGTTCGCCGGGGCGCTCCTCGAGGCCCGCATCGACCTGTTCGGCCGCCCACGCCATGTCCTTCGGGTGCGAGCCGTTGAACAGCAACCCGTCGGCGTGTTTCGCGGACATCCGGATCATGTGCGGTCCCTGGCCGCCGACGTAGACGGGGATCGTTTCGCTCGGCACGTCGAAGTTGAGCCCCGCGTCGACGGCCTCGAACGTGCCGTCGTGGTCGACGCGCTCGCCGTCGAAGAGGTCCTGGGCGAGTTTGAACGCCTCGAGTACCCGCCGGAGGGCGCCGTCGTGCTCGAAGCCGAGGTTCTCGATCGTGGAGCGGTCGCCCGGGCCGATCCCGTAGACCGCCCGGCCGTCGGCGGCCTCGTCGAGGGAGGCGACCCGGGAGGCGAGCGTCACCGGATGGGTCTCGTAGGGGTTCGCGATGCCCGGGCCGAGACGGACGTCGTCGGTTCGAGTCGCGATGCGATCCAGGGCGACGAAGGGATCGCGGTTGTTGTAGTGACAGGAGCTGAACACGGTGTCGAAGCCGTTCGACTCGGCGCGTTCGCCCAACTCGGCGATACGACTGACGGGATGTTCGGGGGTGAGTTCGATGCCTAACATGGGTGTACTCGGTCGGATCGGCCGGTGTTCGGGCCGTTCCCGGCGAGACGGGCGCGAGCGGATCGTATTCGTCGACCGCTGACAGCCGCGGTCCCTCGGGTGGATCGGATCATTCCCCGAAGTCCCACCCGCGGAGCGCTTCGCGGACGATATCGTCCGCCTCGCGGCGAAAGAGGTCGTCGCTGCTTGCGTGGTCGCCGAACGACCACCCGCGGACGACGACGGCGGGCGTCCCGCCGCCGCCCTCCCCGGCGACGAGGTTCGCGGCCGCGGCGAGTTCGTCGACGACCGCCTGGACGGTGACGCCAAGCTCTCGACCATCGCGGTCCGATTCGCCGCGCCAATCGCGGGCGGCGGGCAGTCCCGACCAGCCAACGGCGACGCCGCGCTGGCCGTACCTGAACGGCCGGCCGGACGTGTCGGTGACGACGACGGGGACGGAGAGCGCAGACGAGAGGCGCTCCGCCGAGTCCGCCGGGGACTCGGGCAACAACAGCAGGTCGGCGCCGGGGACGTTCGAGCGGTCGATGCCCGCGTTGACCGTGACGTGGCCGAACCGCGTCACGGCGAGCAGGAAGGGGGCCTCCGTCAGCAGCGCCTCGCTCTCCTCGAGGACCGCCTGGGCGAAACGCGGGTCTTTCCGCTCGCCCGCTACCGATTCGAGCCGATCGGCGATCGATTTGGCTCGCTCGGAGGCGGGGAACGCCGAGAGGTCGGCCTTTCGGCCCTCGGCCTTCGAGACGACGGTGCTCGCGACACAGAGGACGTCCCCGTCCTCGAAGTCGACCCGCTCTTCGATGAGACCGGCGAGGTCGTCGCCCTCGCGGATTTCCGGAAGCCCCTCGACCGCGAACGTCTCCATACGCCCACGAGGACCGCGACGAACAAAAAGGGGCGCGATACCGGAGACGGACCCGAAGCGACGGGGACAGGACGCGATCGGGTGTATATACCGCAGCGATCAGAGCGCGCCGCGCAACGCCTCGTTCATCGTCTCGACGGGCGCGTCCCGCCCCGTCCAGATTTCGAACGCCTCGACGCCCTGAAACAGCAGCATCCACGCGCCGTCGACGGTCGTCGCGCCGACCTCGGCGGCGTCGGCCAGCAGCCGCGTCTCCAGCGGCGCGTACACGGCGTCGAGCACGGCCAAATCTGCGTGGAGGGCAGCCTTCGGAACCGGCGTCTCCTCGGACTCCATCCCGACGCTCGTGGCGTTGACCAGAACGTCGGCCCCGGAGAGCGCGGCGGTGAGGCCGTCGAGGCCGCCCGAACTCGCCCCGGGGACCGCCGCCGCCAGCGCCTCGGCCCGTTCGACGGTCCGGTTTGCGATATGGACGTCCATCCCCCCGTCGGCCAGCGCGAAGGCGGCTGCCCGCCCGGCACCGCCCGCGCCGACGACGACCGCCCGGCCCGACAGCGCCACGTCGTGGTGTTCGAGCGCGCGGACCACGCCCGACGCGTCGGTGTTGTACCCGGTCGGCCCGTCCTCGAAGGCGACGGTGTTCACCGCGCCGATGCGTCCGGCGAGGGGGTCGGTGTCGACGGCCGCCGCGACGTCCTCTTTGAACGGAATCGTCACGTTCAACCCGGCGATGCCGAGCGCGTCCGCGCCCGTGAGGACGCGGTCGATAGAGCCCGGGTCGGGCTCGAACGTCACGTAGCGGGCGTCCATCCCGCAGACCTCGTAGGCCGCCTCGTGCATCGGCGGCGACACCGAGTGCCCGACGGGGTTGCCGATGAGGCCGAAAACCTGCATACCCCAGGGACCCGGCGGGCGGACAAAAGCGTTGTGCGACGGCGGGCAGCGAGTGATAAATCGTATGTCGAGATATAGAATTGCCCCTGGTCCACATCACACGCCCTTTGTCCCTCGGCCACGGACGGCCCGTATGCTCGCAGTCGTCGTTTCGCGCGCGGACGAGGCCTCCGAACACATCGGCGACCGGCTCCTGGAGATCGCCGACTGGGACGAACACGAGGACGAGCGTCGCTCGGAGGCGAACGGCGGGGGCCGGTACTACCGGGGCGACGGGATCGAGTTGCGCACGTTCGAGGATCTCCACCTGCACCTCGACGGCGTGGCGGCGACGTTCGGGGAGCCCGAACTGCTGGTGTTCGCCTCCAAACACGCCGGCGAGACCGGACCGCTGCTCACCGCGCACGCCACGGGCAACTTCGGACCGGCGGAGTACGGCGGCCGGGAGGGCTCGCTCGCCCGCGCCGCGCCGAACGCGCTGTCGACCGTCCGCGAGGGGCTCGAGACCCACGCGCCGAGGGGGTACGGCGTCGGCATCGAGTGTACCCACCACGGCCCGAGTACGGTCGGCTGTCCGTCGCTGTTCGTGGAGGTCGGCAGCAACGAGGCTCAGTGGCGTGACCCGGCCGCCGCCGAGGCCGTCGCACGCGCGATTCTCGGGCTGCGGGGCGTTCCCGCCCACCGCGAACGATCGGTCGTCGGCTTCGGCGGCGGCCACTACGCCCCGCGGTTCGATCGAATCCTAGCGGACACCGACTGGGGCGTCGGCCACGTCGCCGCCGACTGGGCGCTCGAGGAGATGGGCGATCCCTACGAGTCGCGGGCCGTCGTCGCGAAGGCGTTCCACTCGAGCGGCACGGAGTTCGCCGTCGTCGACGGCGGGTCGGCGGAACTCGAATCCGTCGTCGACGAGTTGGGTTTCGAGACGCTCTCGGAGACGTTTCTTCGGGAGACGACGGGCGTCCCGTTGGACCTCGTCGGACGACTCGAAACCGAGCTACTGCCCGTCGACGAGGGGCTCAGGTTCGGCGTCGGCGTCGGGGACGTCGACGCGGACGGCGTCCTGACGGACAGCCTCCCCGCGGAACTGCTCGACGCGGCCAACGGGGTCGACCACGAGGCCGTCCTCGAAGCGCTCGACCGGACGACAGTCGCGTACACGACCGAGGAGGGAGCAACGCTGGCGGCGGGGCGGGTCGCGTTGCGGGAGGAAGGGAAATACCGAGCCGTGATCGACGAACTCGCCGCCGTCCTCGAGGCGAAGTACGACGTCGTCGAGGTTCGAGCGTCGTCGGTGATCGCGCGCCGGGAGGCGTTCGATCCCGACCGCGCCGAAGCGCTTGGCGTCGAACCCGGCCCGGCGTTCGGACGCCTCTCGGCCGGAGAGCCGGTCGAAGTCGACGGCGAACGGATCGACCCGGCCGACGTCCGGAGCGTGCGCGACCGGACGTTCCCGTTTTGAGCGCCGGTCGCCGAGACCGGGTGTCCCGGCGTGTGCCGTCCCGTGGGCGCCCGTCCGGGCGGGACTCAACGGTCACTCGAACCGCAGCGCTCGTCCTCCGGAATCAGATGAATCGACGCCTCCGGGACCAGAACCTGGACCTCTGAGCCGGTCTCGAGCGCCAGCCGTTCGAACGTCGGCGGCCGAACGTTCGCTGTGAGAGCGAGCGATCCCGACCCGATCTCGATATCGACCCGGTACTCACTTCCCTCGTTCAGCCACCGAAGAACGCTCCCCGCGAGTACGTTCGCCCTCCGGTCGCCGTCGACGGCACACGGCGCTTCGACCGCTACCCGTGACGGGTGGATACAGACCGTCACGGCAGACGCGGCGCTCTCAGACGTAGTCGTCCGGAACCGAACGCCGCCGGAGCGAACTGTCGTTCCCTCCGCCGTTCGGTCGATCACTGTCGCTTCGAAGAGATTCTCGTTCCCGGTAAAGCGGGCGACGAAGCGGCTCGTCGGCCGAGTGAGTACCCTCGACGGCGTGTCCACCTGCTCGAGGGAACCGTCTCGAACGATGGCGATTCGGTCACCGAGTGCCGTCGCCGTCCGCTGGTCGTGTGTGACATAGAGTACCGGGGTTTCGAGCGACTCGAACAGGCTGTGCAGTTCGTCCCGGAGCCGTCGTCGAATCGGCGCATCGAGGCTCGACAACGGTTCGTCGAGGAGCAACGCGTCCGGATCGGTCGCCAGCGTTCGCGCGAGGGCGACTCGTTGTCGCTCCCCACCGGAGAGCGTCGGGGGCTTTCTGTCGAGCACGTCGTTCAGTTCGAGAAGCGTCGCGAACTCGTCGACGCGGTCGCCGGTCGTGGCCGCGTACTCGATGTTTTCGCGGACGGTCATGTGTGGAAACAGCGCACCCTCCTGGAAGACCATCCCCACGCGTCGATCCTCGGGCGCCAAACCGACCAGTTCTCGCCCATCGAGTCGGATCGATCCGGAATCCGGGCCGGTGATGCCGGCGACGAGCGAGAGCAACGTCGTCTTGCCGCTGCCCGAGGGTCCCAAGACGGCGAGCACTTCCTCGTCGACCGTCAGGTCGAGGGGGCCGAAGTCGAACTGCGAGTAACCCTTGCGCAGTTGAGAGATCTCGAGTGTCATTCCCAGGGGTTCGAGGCGACAGTGTTCAGGATCAAAAGCGCCGCGGCGGCGATCACGACCAGTAGTATCGCAACCGGATAGGCGTTATCCAGGCCCAGTTCGATAAACGCGACCCAGATCTGGACTGGCATCGTTCGGGGATAGTACGCCATCATCATCGTCGCGCCGAACTCGCCGATGGCTCTCGCGAAGGCGAGCGTCACCCCGGCGATAATCCCCGGGCCGGCCAATGGGAGCGTGACGTGGCGGGCGGTCGTCGATCGGCTCTTCCCCAGCGACCGGGAGGCGTACTCGAGCCTCCGGTCGACGCTCTCGAAGGCCGCCTTTGCCGTCACGACCACGAACGGCGACGCGACGAATATCTGGGCGAGTACGACCCCGGCGAGCGACCGCGTGAGCGGGACTCCGACTGCACTCGCGGCGTCACCGAGCGCCGAACCGGGGCCGAAGACGGTGAGCAACACGATGCCGCCGACCGTCGGGGGGAGCACAAGCGGGAGGACGACGACCGCGAGGACGGCCTTCGTCACGGCCCCGTCGGTGCGGGCGAGCCAATACGCGAGCGGCAAGCCGAACAGCGCGGCGACGGCCGTGCTGATCGACGCCGACAGAAGCGACGTGGTCGCCGAGTCCACGACGCTCGGATCGCTCATCCGAGCGAGGACGTCGCCGGCCGGTACCGAGAGGAACAAAGACATCAGAGGCACCACGTAGTACAGGAGCAACACGCCCCCGAGAGCGAGCGCGACGCTGAGCCAATCGATCCCGAACGTAGCCGTTCCCGACCGGTTCGGGCGTGAGCCTGTCGCCATTCAAACTAGGACGGTGATGTCCGAGACCGCCGACGATACCGCGTCGGTGGGCCCGCCGAGCCGGGATTGATTCCCGTCGGATCGGTCGGTTGCCGCTCTCACACGCCGGGGCACGCTGCCCGTATACAGGGGGAACTGATCGCGCAGGAGGTATCCGTGTTCTTCGAGATACGCCCCGGTCGTGTGGACGCCGAACACGGAGACTGCAGCGTCGCTCGCGTGCCGAATTGTCGAGCCGTAACTGATTACTCCACCCTGGACGGCCTGGCCACTCGGCAGTGTGTACGACGTCCTCGAGTACCAGTCTTCGGCGTACTGCGGATTACTCAGATCGATTTGATCCGGCAACTCGATGTAGTCGTACCCGCGCTCGACGGCCATGTTGCGGTAGGCGATCGCCGCGTCGATGGATCCGGTCTCGAACTGGCTGATCAGCGACGTTTCAGGGTAGATCTGGTCGCGCTCGAGAATCTGTGCTCCGAGATCCGACGCGCCGTCGTAGTACCGCGAGGCGAGTTCGAGCATAAAAAGGGCCCGGTATCCCAGCGGGTCCTGATCGGGGTCGGTTCGCCCGATAGCCACGTTACCGTCGAGCATCGGCTCGTACCAACGCTCGCTCCCGGCGTCGGCCAGGCGCTCCCCGCCCGTCGTGTCCGGATTGTATGCGATGACGACGGAGTTGCTGGTAAACACCGCGTGCCACGACGGCGAGAGCGGCTCTTCGAAGAGCGCCACGTCGGCGACCGAGACGATGTCGGGATCGCGTTGTCCCTCGTCGATCATTCGGGCGACAGCCGCAGAGCCGTGCGCTTCGATCTCGACGGGGACGTCTACGGCCGGTCTGAGCCCGTTGGCCAGCGCGTTCTGGAGGCTGCCGGCCGCGAGAATGGCGATCGTCGTCGATCGGCGGCCGTCCCGATCGCTCGCACCCGTACAGCCCGCACTGCAAGTGACCGCCGCTCCAGCAGCCAGGAGGACCCGTCGTCGCGTGGTCGGAGGTCTATCACCCATCGTCCGCAATTGAGATGTGGTTGAAATAAAAGCTTATCTCAAACACATCTGTTTGCGTCCGCGTGTGTCAGCCGAATCGACGACGTCGACCGAGCGCCGAGTGTTCACACGTGCATATTCATATTTAAGTGGTATTACTATCGTTGCTTGAACATCACTCGCGCTCGAGACGGCCGTCCGTGGCGTATCACCCGTCGCGAACGGTCGACCGACGCGAGGTGGACGATACTAATGACAGACGACTCCACTCAGCCACCAAACAAACCGGGCACGGACGAACAGGACACCGAGGAAGAAAGTCTCCGAGCGAAAGTGCAACGGCTCGAATCGCTGGTCGAACACCAACAGGCCATTATCGAGGAGTTACAGGCGCGCCAGGACACAGACGGCGAGGACGCGTCCGAAAGCGCGGAACAGGAGACTCCGGCGGAAGACGAACCCACCACGGACGAAGGGCTGTCGACGCCAGTCAGCCGCCGGGGTGTGCTAACGACAGGCGGAGCGCTTGGCTTGCTCGGCATCGGTGCGGGGTCGGCAAGAGCGGACCCGTCGGGCCAAATTGGAACGAGCAGCAACCCACTGAACACACTGTACACGGAGGAACTCAGCGGTGGCGTCACCGACGACACGTCACTGACGAACATCGCCGGGTCGAACCTCTCAATCGACAACTCGGGGAATCTCAACGCCTCGGGCGGTGGTGGGGGGGGCAAGTGGGCCGATGGCAGTTCGGGCAGTAGCTGGCTCGAACCGTCCGACAGCGGCGATACCAAGATCGAAGGCATCGACACCATCAAGAACGCGGGGGGGTCATTAACGCTCCAGGCGTCCTCCGGCAGCGGCGTCACCATCAACACCGATGGCGGCACGCGCGCACTCAACCTCGGCGTCCCTACCGACGACGATGACGACAACACCGCTGGCGCGAACGTCGTGGCCGGCCACGCGGACAACATGGTCAACAACTCCGCTGCCGGCGTGGTTATTGCAGGTGGCGGTGCCGCGGGCAACGGACACTCAGTCGGTAATGACTATGCGACTGTCGGGGGCGGTCGGGGAAATAGCGCGGTGGATGCCGGTGACACCGTCGCCGGTGGCGAGAACAACACCGCGAATGCAAACGACTCTAGGGGTTTACCGGCAACCGTTGGCGGTGGGTCGGGCAACGAGGCAATAGCCATCAACACCACAGTTGCTGGCGGGAGCGGCAACACCGCAGATGGCTCGATCGCGACGATCGGTGGTGGGGATGGGAATAATGCCAGTGGCACCTATTCGACCATTGGAGGTGGCCAGAACAACAAATCGAATGGGGACTATGCGTGTATCCCGGGCGGCGAGGGCAACACGGCAAGTGGCTCAGGGTCATTCGCCGCGGGCCAGTGGGCGAAGGCAGAAGACGACAAATCGTTCGTCTGGAACGACGGGAGCGGTGCCACTGACGCCACCGGTGACTCATCGGACAAGTTCTCCTCCAATACGAATTTCAATTCCACGCCCGCCGGGGATAACTCATTCAGCGTGAAAGCCACCGGCGGCGTTCGCTTCGTCACCAGCGGCGACAACACGAGTCACGCCTACGTCGATACGGGCGGGAACGTGGTGGCGAGCAACAACCTCGACGCCCAGGGCGGCACCGTCGAAAACACGACGGGCGGGCTGACGCTCAAGCAAAACGGGACGCAGGCACTGAAACTCCTCGATGGAAGTTCCAGTATATCGCCCAGTTCCGACGGCGCTACTCCACCGAATGTCATCGGTGGGCATCCCAGCAATAATACTGGGGGCAACGAGGTCAAAGGTGTAACAATCGCCGGTGGTGGTGGCGACTATGATAATAGCTGGGACAACACGGCGAGTGACTGGTGGGCGACCGTCGGTGGCGGCCTCAAAAACACGGCCAGCAATACCCAAGCGACCGTCGGTGGTGGTCAGGATAACACGGCCAGCGGGAGCAGAGCGACCGTCGCCGGAGGGTATTATAATACAGCTAGCAGTTCCCAAGCGACTGTCGCCGGCGGCAGCAAAAACACGGCCAAGGGTGGCAATCAACCGACCGTCGCAGGCGGCTTAAGTAACACTGCAAACGGAGACCGCGTGACAGTCGGTGGGGGCAGCCAGAACGAGGCCAGCGGGGAGCATTCGACCGTCGGCGGAGGCAGAGTGTGCACGGCAAGTGGGAATTTTTCGACCGTTCCTGGCGGTCATTACGCCGACGCCACTGGAACG
The DNA here is from genome assembly GCF_000591055.1 of Natronomonas moolapensis 8.8.11. Taxonomy (GTDB): domain Archaea; phylum Halobacteriota; class Halobacteria; order Halobacteriales; family Haloarculaceae; genus Natronomonas; species Natronomonas moolapensis. The sequence goes on from NC_020388.1 coordinate 145,394, forward strand.
AAATCGTTTGCAGCAGGATCTTCTGCAACAGCCAGCAATGACGGGGCATTCGTCTGGGGCGACAGCTCAGACACTTCTGTGGAGTCGAGTGCGAACGACCAGGTCATCTTCCAGGCCGGGGGAACCAGGGACAGCGGGACAGCAGTCGAATTTTACTCACAGAGCGACGAGGACGCAGACGCAGGTGTTTCTCTGGATGCCAATGGCGGAGGGTGGAACTCGCTGTCGTCGCGGGCGGCCAAAACTGACGTCGACCCAGTCTCGGGATCGGAAGTTCTCGAAGAAATCGAACAACTCGAGGTCAGCACCTGGCGATACGACGGCCAGGACGAGTCAATCCTGCATATGGGACCGATGGCCGAGGACTTCCACGAGGCGTTCGGTCTCGGCTCCAGTGAAGAGACTATCAACACTGTCGACGCCGACGGCGTCGCGCTGGCAGCCATCAAGGGTCTCTCACAGAAACTCGACGACAAAGACGAGCGCATCGAGGGTCTCGAAGCCGAAACGGACGATCTCCGAGCCGAGAACGAACAACTGCAGGAGCGCAACGCCGACCTCGAAGACCGACTGGCGGCCGTCGAGGCGGAACTCGGCATCGACGCGACGGCTAGCCAGCAGGGGGTCGCCGATGACTAACGACACTGACCCCATCACGCTCACCGTCGAGATCGACCCGGCGGAGTTCGACGAACCGCGCCAGATGATGTTCGAGCGACTGGTCGGGGAGTGCAGACAGGTCCGACCGAGAGTTGAAATAGCGAGGCGACCAACCAAGGCATAGGAATGGCGAAGACCGACGATACTTCGGCGGAAAGCCAGACGATTGAACTCGTCGAGAACCCCCGTGGGAGCTGGACAGCCAGAGACGAGGCGACCGGCGTCGCGAGCCAGGGGGAGACGCGCGAGGAAGCGCTGGAAAATCTCGACGAAGCCGTCGCACTCTACCGTGGCGAAATCGGCCACGAACCCACCGACGAGGAACTCCGTGAACTGGGGGTTGACCCCGAGGTTGCACGCTCACAGGACGGCGAACTGCCGGACGTCCTCGAATAGATGGGCACGCGAGACTTTTCCGGCGAGGATGTATATAAAGTGCTGGTCAACGCAGGGAACTTCGAGCACGTGAGGACGAGTGGGAGCCACGTTATCGTCGAGTGGACGCCACCACCCGATCACGATACCGAACCGCGACGGGTCACGGTTCCCCTGCACGACCGCATCGACCTCGGCACGTTACAGAGTATCGCCGAGCAGGCAGGCGCAAACGACTTCGATTCCTTCTGTGCGTGGGTCGACCGGCACCGCTGACAGTAATCAGATTTTGGCCGGAGCAGAATCCGTCGACGCAGAGACGCTGACAGACCTGTCGGGAGGGTTGGATGGCTGAACGACCCGTCTGGGGCAGTTGCCGTGCGCTTCGAAGAGAGTCGTAGCGGATACAGCACGGAAACCCACTCTAGCCGTGGGTTAGCTTATCGGCACGAACCTCAGTCAGGACCGCACCGCACAGGGCAGACACATCAGCAAAGCGCTGTGGGACAACCATGACCAGATTGACGTGACCGACCAGCAGGGCGTCAACCCGGACGCTCTGACCGACGAGGAGGAGAGCGATGACGGTCGGTAGCGCGACAGATGCTGGCCTGTCAGCGATGCCGGTCGATCCACGCACAGAACGCGTCGAAGTCACGCGCACCCGACTGCTCGGCAATCGACCGCAGTGTTCCGGTGTCGATGCGGTCGTGCATCGGCACGCTCACCACCCGGATATCCTCGTCGTTGGTCGGATGCTCGTACCGGAGTTTGACGTGACTACCCGTCCGGTCGACGATCAAAAACCGGTTTTTTGTGAGGGCTTTGACGACCTCACGGCCGGAGAAGTCTCTGGACGGCATCGGCGCTGTTATCGCATGAACTCCGGCAGTTCGTCTGTGTCGTCCCGGGCCTGCGCTATTTCGTCGGGGTCGATTCCCAACTCCCGAAGTACCTCGCGTTCTGCTTCTGGAGAGTCGATTGAATCGCTGGTTTCACCCCGGTGGAGGGCGAGGGCTTCGTCGAGGTTTTCGAGTGCCTCGACGCGCGTCTCGCTCTGGCTAGCGACGCCCGACTCGATGTCTGTTGCCACCCACAGCTTCCCCGAGCTGACGAGCCGAATCTCCTGTCTCGGCCCGTCATCGTCGCCTTCGGCCCTCGAACTCGCCATACACAGGTGTAGGCCGGAATCGAATAAAAGGGTTCGCACGGGGAGGCCCTCAGTATCGACGCGAGCGGGACCAGTCCCGTGTGAGGGTGATCGCTAATGAGTGACGACGCCCCTGCGTCTATCACCCTGCCCGTCGAAATCGATCCGGCGGAGTCCGACCAGTTACGAGTCAATAGACGGGCGACTGGTCGAGAAACAGGCGCGCGGTGCAACTGGTCGATACGGTCTCATCCTCACTCCAGTATCCCGGTGTCATCGAGATATTCGCGTACAGCAAAGAGAAAGTCTCGATACCGGTCGAGGTCCTGTAACGCGTCGTAGACATCGTCGTCCTTGATGGCGTTCCCGTAGGTATGTGCGAGAACGTTCCGGAAGCGCGCTACTTGGGTCATCCGCTCCGTGGTCGCGTCATCGAGTACGTCCACGCGTCCCAGTGCGACCATCACTGCCGGGTTGCTATCTGGTTGGACCCCTCGTTCGTGGCCGACGAGTGTCCGTGCGATGTCGAGGGCCGCCTCGGTCAACTTGACGAACCGGCGCTCGACGATATCGCGCGCCGCCCGGTCGGTCATGTACTCTTAACGGGACAGCGATTGTTTGCCAGCAAGCACCGCCAGACTCGTTTCCATCGTCTTGACAGCGCTGACGATGCGTTCGATATCGTCGTCGGAGAGAGTCATGCGAGATGGTCGTCGATAGACGCGAGGGCGTCGTCGAACCGTTCTGCCGGCGACCGGCGGTCTTCGGTCGCGTCGTCCAGCAGTGTTTCGTGGAGATGACTGGCCGCTTCGTCGGTGCCGACGACTAGCTTCCCGTCGCGAAATATCGCACGGAGAAGCGCCGGCGGTGCCGAACGAAGGTCGACCACGTCGACATCGTCGGTTCCGAGCGCGAGTGCCAGATCGGCACCCACCCCGAGGCGTGCATCCAGGTGTCCGGACTCGCCCGGTTGACAGTTCTCGAACGCAATCGCAACGTCGATATCACTATATTTGTGACTCTCGCCGCGCGCGCGGGAACCGAACACGATTCCGACCGAAACAGGATGGGAAGCAAGCACTGACTCGACGGTCTCGAGCCAGTCGATGTCGTCTCCGTCCGCGGTCGAACTCGCCATACACAGGTGTAGGCCGGAATCGAATAAAAGAGTTCGGAGGGGATCCCCTCGGTATCGACGCGAGCGGGACCAGTCCCGTGTGGGAGTGATCGCCGACGACCGACGACGCCCCTGAGCCTATCACGCTCACCGCCGAAATCGACCCGGCGGCGTTCGACGAGCGACGGCAGTTGGTGTTCAAGCAACTCGTCGGGGAGTGCAAACAGGTCCAACCGAGGGTTCAAATACGAACGAGCCCAACCATTACACAGAATGGCGAAGACGGACGACACAGCGGACGACCCAGATGAAGACGAGATGCTCCCCGACGAGGCAGAGGCGATTGCACAGCGCCTCGACAGCCTCGACGACGAACAGCGGCGTTCGCTGTCAGACGTGGCCGACGCCCTAGACGACGAGTAATGCCGCGTGCGCCGTCGTCGCTCGAATTTCTTCCGGAAGCACAGGCAGACCTCGAACGCATCGACGACCACAATCCCGACCACGCCGAGCGGATTCTGGGGAAGATTGCCGACTGGGACGAGAAGATCGGCTGGGGTCGAGTCCCACAGGAACACCTGACGTTCCTCACCGACTCGCCCACGGGACACAACTTCTACCGCGAGCGCGTCGGCAACAGTGGCTATCGAGTCATCTACGAAATCTCCGACGACGTGATGACGGTCGTCGCCGTGCTTCCGAAAAGCGACAACACCTACGACCTCTCGGCACTCGCGCGGCGAGCGTCGGAGTAGAATCCCCAGGGGTTCATACGAATTGCTGTAGTCCCTTACCAGAATCGCCGGCCACCGGGTCGGCCGATTACTGGTACACAGCTACAGCAATCCGTATCAGTCAGGACCGCACCGCACAGGGGCTGCAGTTGGTCACCGCACTGTGGGACAACCACGACCAGATTACCGTCGAGCAAGGGAACAGACAACTGCCAGTCTCAGCGACGAGTGTTCATGTGTGCATATTGCTATTAAGTAGTAGCATCCTCGTTGTTTGAACATCACTCGCGCTCGGGACGGCTGTCCCCCGTGGTGCATCACCCGCCACGAACGGTCGACCGACGCGAGATGGACGGTACCAATGACAGACGACACCACTCGGCAACCAAACGAACAGGGCACGGACGAACAGGACACCGAGGACGAGAGTCTCCGAGCGAAAGTGCAACGGCTCGAATCCTTGGTCGAACACCAACAGCAGACTATCGAGGAGCTAGAGGCGCACCAAGAGACAGACAGCGCGGACGCGTCCGAAAGCGTGGACCAGGAGACTCCGGCGGAAGACGAGACCACAACGGACGAAGGACTGTCGACGCCAGTCGGCCGCCGGGGCGTGCTGACGGCGACCGGAGCGCTTGGCCTGCTCGGACTGGGTGCGGGCTCGGCGAGTGCGGACGCGTCGGGGAAGATTGGGACGAGCAGCGACCCGCTGAACACACTCTACACAGATGAACTCAACGGCGGCGTCACCGGCGACACGTCACTGACGAACATCGCCGGGTCGGGACTGACCATCGATGGCTCCGGGAATCTCAACGCCTCGGGCGGTGGAGGCGGCGGCAAGTGGGCCGATGGCACTTCGGGCGGTAGCTGGCTCGAACCGTCCGAGAGCAGCGATACCAAGATCGAAGGCATCGACACCATCCAGGCGTTCTCGGGCAGCGGCGTCACCATCAACACAAACGGGGGCGATCGCGCGCTGGAACTGGGTGTGCCGTCGAGTGACGGCACCAACACGGCAGGCGGGAATGTCGTCGCTGGTCACCCAAACAATGCGGTGAACAATGGGGCCGTCGGCTCGGTCATCGGCGGTGGTGGCAGCGACGGTAGCTCCGGCAGTATCACCTTCGAGAACACTGTCGAGGACAACTACAGCGTCGTCGTCGGCGGGCTAGCCAATCAGGCCGGCAGTACCGGAAGCGACGAGACGAACGCGATTTATGCGACCGTCGGCGGTGGTGCCGGAAACAGTGCTAGCGGTAACTCTTCGACCGTCGGCGGAGGTCAAAGTAACAATGCCAGCGCCACGCAATCGACCGTCGGCGGCGGGAGCAGAAACGATGCCACCAAAATCAATGCGACCATCGGCGGTGGGTTCCAGAACGAAGCCAGCGGTAGCTCTTCGACCGTCAGCGGCGGGAACAGTAACACTGCCGGGGGAAATGATGCGACCGTTCCTGGTGGCAACCAAAACGATGCAGTCGGCGACCATTCGTTTGCTGCGGGTCGGTATGCCAGGGCCGAAGACGCAAACGCCTTCACATGGAACGACGGCAGTGGAGCCACCGAGTCGGAGGGAAGTTCGAGTCTGAGCGACAAGTTCTCTTCCTCGACAACGAGCGGCATTTCGAGTGGCCCCTCGGGCGCAGAGACCTTCAGCGTGAAAGCCAAAGGCGGTGTGCGCTTCGTCACCAGCGGCGACAACACGAGTCACGCCTATGTTGACGATAGTGGGAATCTTACAGCCAGTGGGAACTTCGACGCCCAGGGCGGCACCGTCCAGAACACAACGGGCGGGCTGACGGTCACAACCAACGATAAAGGCGACCTCACACTCGACCCGGGGGAGAGCAACAACGTCGACATCGAGAACGGCCATCTCGACCTCAAAGGCAACAACATCGAATGTACGTCCGAACCGGGGACCGATTTCAAAGCCCAGGTCGATGCTGACGGAGATGGGGAAGATGGTCAAGTCTCCTTTATCTTCCCCGACAAAGGCAGCTCAGAGGAGATCAAGTGGGCTCGGGACGCTCTAAACGATGACGCGTTCCGCGTCAGGGACGCGAATAATGATACACCTCTTTTCACTGTCAACGACGGCGGCACGGTCGATATCCACAACGGCGATCTCGATATGAAAGAGTCGGGGAGCGTCACCAACACCTCCGACCGTCGTCTCAAAACCGCCATCGAGCCAATTCAGGACGCCGTCGCAAAACTGTGCGAACTCGAAGCGGCGACCTACTCTTGGGAGGATGAGGACACGCCGGACGACCGCGAAGCGGGTGTCATCGCCCAGTCGGTCCAGCGCGTCCTCCCCGAAGCAGTCTCGGAGGACGAGGACGGCTACCTGAACCTCGCCTACAGACAGTTGACTCCGCTGCTCATCGAGGCGACACAAGAACAGCAGGGCCATATCGAGAACCTCGAAGCCGAGAACGAACAGCTACGGGAGCGCAACGCCGACCTCGAAGACCGACTAGCGGCCGTCGAGGCGGAACTCGGCATCGACGCGACGGCCAGCCAGCAGGGAGTCGCCGATGACTGACGACACTGACCCCATCACGCTCACCGTCGAAATCGACCCGGCGGAGTTCGACGAACCGCGCGAGATGATGTACGAACGACTGGTCGAGGCGTTCGGCCACGAAACCGTCGCGGAACTCGTCGGCGCGAACCTGAGTCAGAACCTCACCGCACAGGGGATGGGCATCATCAACGCAATGTGGGACAATCGCGACCAGATTCAGGTCGACCCCGAGGGCGTCGACCCACCAGAGGTTCCAGACCAGCCCGGAGGTATCGATGACTGACGGCGATGCAGAACCCACGGTTGCGGAGTTACGCGCCACGCTCGCTGACAGGACCGCCCGCATCGACGAACTGGCGGCGACCCTGAAAGACGCCGAAACGCGCATTAGCCACCAGCGCGAGCGCGTCGACCAGCTAGAGGGCGACCTGGTCAACAAAGACCGGCGCATCGAGGCCTTAGCGACTTCGAACGACCAACTGTGGAACCGCCTGAGTGGTGTCGAGGACGACACCAACAGTAACGGCATTCAGGAGGCGACGACAGATGCTGAGTGTGGGACCGTCGCCACAACGCAACAGGAGAACAATGAGTAACTCATCACCAGCCCGTCAGGGCACCGGTCTGCTTGCGACACTACTGGTCGCACTGCTGGTACTGTCAGCGGTTGTGGCCTCTCTCGGGTTCGCGCCCGTCGGCACCGCCAATGCCAACACCGGCGTCCACTATGTCACCGACTCCGGCCTGGAGGTCGAAGACGCAAGCGGCGGCGATGCCCCCAGAAACGAGGAAGCCTTCCCGGACGCTAATACACTCGATCTTCCGGGGATTACGCTGTCTGCGGACGGAACCGCCTTGATGACCCTCGACCAGCGCCAGGGGAGCCAGACCAAACTCTCGGATATCACCGCGGGCTCGGATATCACGGTCGATCCCGACGACAAACAGGCCATCGTGGTGACAAGCGAGTTCAATTCGCTTGATTTCGCCAGCGCCAACTACGACGCGTCAAATTCGGACTCCGACCTCACCTACGACGCCGAGAGTTCGGCCAGCCTGACGGTGCGAGAAACCGGACTGCCAGAGGGAAGGACAGTCGAGGCAATTGATCCGTCCACGGACACCGTACTCGACAGCGCCGATGTCGACAGCAATGGCGATGTCTCGTTTATGTCGCTGCCGAGTGGCAACCACGAGGTACGACTGGAGGATACGTCGACGCAGTCTTCCGGTGGCAGTGATGACGACGGGGATAGCGCCAGTGACGTCGGGGACGAAGGAGATACCCCCGATAACGGCGGTGACAGTAGTGACGACGGGGATAGCGCCAGTGATGTCGGGGACGAGGGAGATACCCCCGATAACGGCGGTGACGACGGGGACAGCGGCGATGACGGGGTGGAAGACGGTGGCGATGAGACCAGTGGCCCACGGGAGCCAAGCGGTGAAACGAGTGGGGACGAAGAGTGGGTCGAACCTTCCGAGTTTCACGCAGTCGATATCGTGGACGTGCAGCTAGTAACCGCCCCCGCAAACAGCGTGAACGCGACGAGCATCGTCACGCTGGACAATCCATCCACGGACGACCAGCGGACCGACGTCCGGTTCGTCATCGACGGTGAGGTCGTCGAAGAACGTGACGTCGTGGTTCCGGGCACAGAACGGGTGAACGTGACCCACAGCGAGATCCTCGAGGAGCCCGGCACCCACGAGTCGGCCTCGAATATCGCCACGAGAGCGGACGACGGTGGAATTATCCGCACCTACGACTTCGAGATCGGATCCGTCGAACTCGACGAGGACGGGACCGAACTCGCCAGTTCGAGTGCTGTCCCACCGTCCGGTCCTGACGACGCGGACACTGGTGAAGCTGCGAACGCACGGGGAACTCTGTCGTTCGCCCTGCTCGGATTGGTGGCTCTGGTCGCTGTCATACTGGGGGCACTCTACTGGCGTCGCTCCGACTAGACAAACACAACAGGATTTCACTCACGATCGTCGGTAGCTCTCACCAGTTATGAGTGCTTACTCGGTTTTAGACTCGTTTTCAGTTCACTCCGACAGCGCTGGATGGGGGCTGCCACGCTGAGTGTCTTGATCACTTCAGCTCCCGAACGACGATCTCGACCGACCTGCTCCTGTCGAGGTCTCCATACACGCCGACACCCGCATTCGCAGCGCTACGAGTACGATTTGGTATCGCGATATTTGATTTATGATTTTGTTCGCCCCGGCGGTCCTCCGAGCCCTGTCGAGGCATCTGACGTGTGTCAGACGCCGGGGAAAAATACTTTATGCGCGTACGCGACATCGGCAAATAATGGATTCAATTATCGAGGACGCAATCGACGAGGCCGAAGGAGACGGGGCCGATGCGTCCGATTCGGACGCGGCGTCCGAGGGCACGGGATCGGGAACGATGACCGACGAGGAGCTCGCGAGCGTCGTCAAGGACCTCGAGACGAAGATCACCGTCGTCGGCTGCGGCGGCGCGGGCGGCAACACCGTCACCCGAATGTCCGAGGCGGGCATCCACGGCGCGAAGTTGGTCGCGGCGAACACCGACGCCCAGCACCTCGCGACCGAGGTCGACGCCGACGAAAAAATCCTCATCGGTCGTCAGCGAACCGGGGGCCGCGGCGCGGGCTCGGTGCCGAAGATCGGCGAGGAGGCCGCCCAGGAGAACCTAGAGGACATCAACAACTCCATCGACGACTCGGACATGGTGTTCATTACCGCGGGTCTCGGGGGTGGGACGGGGACCGGGTCGGCCCCGGTCGTCGCACAGGCCGCCCAAGACCAGGGTGCGCTCACCATCGCTATCGTGACGATCCCTTTCACCGCGGAGGGCGAACGCCGCCGGGCGAACGCCGACGCCGGGCTGGAGCGCCTCCGGGCCGTCGCCGACACCGTCATCGTCATTCCGAACGACCGGCTGCTCGATTACGCTCCCAACATGCCGCTGCAGGACGCGTTCAAGATCTGTGACCGGGTACTCATGCGCTCGGTGAAGGGGATGACCGAACTCATCACGAAGCCTGGGCTGGTCAACGTCGACTTCGCCGACGTGAAGACAATCATGGAGAACGGCGGCGTCGCGATGATCGGCCTCGGCGAGTCCGACTCGGAGAACAAGGCCCAGGATTCGATCCGGTCGGCGCTTCGGTCGCCGCTGCTCGACGTCGAGTTCGACGGCGCCCAGAGCGCGCTTGTCAACGTGGTCGGCGGTCCCGACATGTCCATCGAGGAGGCCGAAGGCGTCGTCGAGGAGATCTACGACCGAATCGATCCCGACGCCCGCATCATCTGGGGCGCGTCCGTCGACCCCGAGTTCGACGGCAAGATGGAGACGATGATCGTCGTCACGGGCGTCGATAGCCCCCAGATTTACGGCAAGAGCGAAGCCGAACAGGAGCGGGCGGTTGCGGCGGGCGACGACATCGACTTCGTCGAGTGACGCTTCCGTTTCACCCGCCGGGTGGGGGAGCCGGCCCGCGTCGGGGCGGCACGCCGGATCAACAACTAAAAAACCCCGGAGACGAAACGAAGGGCCATGAACACCCCAACGGATCTCACGTCGTACGTTCGCGTGCTGAAGCTCGCGAGCACGCCCTCGTGGGACGAGTTCTCGAAGGTCTCGGGCGTCGCCGGGCTCGGCATTCTGCTCGTCGGTTTCATCGGGTTCGCCATCTTCGCGATCATGACGTTCATTCCGGGTGGTCCGTGATGTCCATCTACGCGGTCAAGACCACCGCGAGCCAGGAACGAACCGTCGCGGATATGTTGATAACCCGCGAGGAGCCCGGGATCCACGCGGCGCTCGCGCCGGATTCGCTCACCAGTTACGTCATGGTCGAGGCGGACGGTACGGCGGCGATCGACCGCGCGCTCGAGGACATCCCCCACGCCCGGAGTCTGGTCTCCGAACGGCCCTCGCCGTTCAGCGAGATCGAACACTTTCTCAGCCCGAAACCCGACGTCGAGGGGATCGCCGAGGGCGACATCGTCGAGTTGATCGCCGGCCCGTTCAAAGGCGAGAAGGCGCAGGTCCAACGCATCGACGAGGGCAAAGACCAGGTCACAGTCGAGCTATACGAGGCGACCGTCCCGATCCCCGTAACGGTTCGGGGCGACCAGATCCGCGTACTCGACAGCGAAGAACGGTAGGGGCTCCCGCTGGAGCCGTCTGTTGTATTAGCGCCCGCCGGAGCGCATATCGACCGTCGTACGCACACCGCCGTTGGGTGGAAAACCGGAACCGATAACGCCCCGGCAACCGGTAGCTTGAGCATGGGTCGGTTTCGCCTCGACACACACGTAAAAGTCCTCGACGAACGGGTGGTCGAGCGCGCGAAAGCCCGCGGCCTCGATGGGGTCGTCTACGCGCCGCACTTCACTCGGCTCCCAGACATCCGTGCGCGCGCAGAACGGTTCTCCGAGGAGGACTTTGTCGTCATCCCCGGGCGGGAGGTGTTCACCGGCGACTGGCGGAACCGAAAGCACGTCCTCGCGGTCGGACTCTCCGATCCGGTTCCGGACTTCATCACCCTCGAGGGGGCGATAGCGGAGTTCGAACGCCAAGAGGCGGCGGTGCTCGCGCCGCATCCGGAGTTCGCGACCGTCAGCCTCGAAGCACACGACATCCGCGCCCACCGCGAGCGGATCCACGCCCTCGAAGTGTACAACCCGAAGCATCTCGAAACCCACACCCGACGGTCGCGGGAACTCGCCGCCGAGTTCGAGATGCCAGCGTTCGGCTCCTCGTACGCCCACCTCCGGGGAACCGTCGGCGAGGTCTGGACCGAGTTCGACCGCGCTCTCGGGACGGCCGCCGACGTCGTCGCCGCGCTCAGGGACGGTGTCCCGCGATCGGTCCGCCGCCGGGACGGACTCGAACATCGCCTCCGGTGTGGGGCCGAGTTCACGCACCTGTTTTATGAGAACAGCTGGGGAAAGATCGATCGGCTCTTTTTATCCGGGACGGAGCCGACCCACCCCGACCACATCGCCTACGGCGGGCGGTTTGCGGACGTGAGCGTCTACTAGGATGGCCCGGGCGGCCCTAGGCGGGTAGCGAAAGCTGTGACGCCCACCCGAGGTCGACGTACCTCGGAAGCACGTGGACGATAGCGGTCGCGACGGCGAGCTCGACCGCCGTAACGACGATCGTGACGGCGTTGGCGAACCGACTCGACGTCGTCACGCCAGAGGGAAAGCCATGCTCCTGGCTCGACAGCGGGTACAACAGCGCGATCCCTCGGCGGCTGCCGAGGTAATCGAGGACGTAATGGGTGAAGACCCCGATCCAGACGTAGTCGAGGTTCCCGAAAACGAACGGGAAGGCGGCGAAGAGCCCCAACACCGGGAGGTTGTGCAGCGTCTTGCGGTGTTTGCCGACGGCGGTGTCGGCGTCCGGAAACAGCGCCCCGAGCGTTACCGGGACCGTCACGGCGACCACGGTCCGAAGGGTTTCGACGGTCCCGGACGGCTCAACGACGAATCCCAGCCCGATCCCCAAGAGCGCGGCGTTGAGAACGTGGCCTTCCTTGTTCATACCGTTCGGACAGCCGCCATAATAAAAGGGTGTTCGCTCGATGGCTTCGCGGGTAGCTGAAAAGTAATTAAAAGGCTACGTCGCCTCGACGGCCTCACGGAGGTCCTCGAGTGCCCGCTCGGCGATCTGGCGTTTGATCTCGGTTCGGGTCCCGTCGAAGACGTACCGCTCGACCCGACACCACGACTCGCCGCTGCCCCATCCGCCAGCATGCGCGACACCGATGTAGACGGTCCCGACGGGCTTGTCGTCGCTGCCGCCCTCCGGCCCGGCGATCCCGGTCGTCGCGACGCCCCACGTCACCCCGGCGGCGTCCCGGACCGCGCGGGCCATCGCCCGAGCCACCGGTTCGCTGACCGCCCCTTCCGCGTCGAGGCGTTCGCGGGGGACGCCCAGGTCCAGTTTGGCATCGTAGCTGTACGTGACGACGGACCGATCGAAGTAGTCGCTCGCCCCCGGAACGTCGGTGAGCAACGAACCGATGAGTCCGCCGGTGCAGGACTCGGCGGCGGCGACTGTCGCGTCGCGTTCGCGAAGCGACTCGCCGACTGTCTGTTCGATTGCCATGCCGGGTCGAGACGCGCCGCGGACTTGAAACCGCGGTCGCCTCGCGCCCGGGGATCTCTCCCGTGCCGCCAGACAAACAACTGATATGCGAGCGCGAGAACTGATAGGTATGACGACCCGCACGGCGGCCCGCACGCGTGAGACGGCCGAGACGGACATCGAGGTGACGCTCGACCTCGACGGCGATGGCGACAGCACGGTCGAGACGGGCGTGGGCTTTTTCGATCACATGCTCGAGGCGTTCGCGAAACACGGCCTCTTCGATCTCACCGTCCGCTGTGACGGCGACGTGGACATCGACGACCACCACACCGTCGAGGACGTCGCGATCACGCTCGGAAACGCCCTCGAGGAGGCGCTGGGCGAGAAGCGCGGCATCGTCAGGTACGCCGATCGACGGGTCCCCCTCGACGAGGCCGTCGCGAGCGTCGTCGTCGACGTCTCGGGGCGCCCCCGGTTTTATTTTAGGGGGGAGTTCTCCCAGCCGACCGTCGGGGCGTTCACGAGCGACATGGCCAGACACTTCGCGGAGTCGCTGGCGCTCAACGCGGGACTGACGCTACACGTCGAAGTCGACGGCGAGAACGCCCACCACGAGGTCGAGGCGCTTTTTAAGTCGTTGGCGCGGGCGCTGGACGACGCGACCCGGATCGACGACCGCCGCGGCGATACGCCGAGCACGAAGGGTACATTATAACCGGCAGGAGGCGGGCCGGGTCCGACAGGAACCGATATGCAGGGCCGGGCCCAACGGGGAGCAATGAGGCGTCGGTCCGAGGAAACCGAAGCACTGATCGAGGAGTACTGGAGTTGGTTCGCCGTCGCGCTCTTTTTGTTACTGGCTGTCGACCTGCTGACGACCGCCGGGGCAGCCAGTAAGTACGGGCTGGCGGCCGAGAGCAACCCCGCGATGAGGTGGTTGCTCGAACGGGGAGTAGCGACTGTGATCGGTGTCCACCTGGCCGTCGTCGTGCTGGGGGCGCTCGGGTTCGCCGGCATCGTCCGCCTGCTGCGGCGCGGACGGCCACCGTACGACCGCTACCTCGCGTACTGCATCGAGGCCTGGCTCGGACTCCTCGTGGTGGCGGGACTGACGGTGTTCGCGAACAACCTCTCGGTGATCGTCCTCGGGGAGTCGTTGGTGTGACGGTGCCGGTGCCGGGGCGTCGAACCCGGTGTGGCGAGCGACGGACTACGCCAAGAAGACGTGTCGCGGGCGGTCGGCTAGGACCTCCCGGCCCCACTCGACGGTCTCGCGGAACTCCTCCGATCGGAAAAAGGCCATCGCGTCCTCGCGGCCCGCCCACTGGCTGGCGATGAACATGTCGTTCTCGTCGCCGAGGTTGGTCATGAGGTCGGTCTCGAGGTGGCCATCCATCCCTTCGAGCATCCCGGTTACGTCCCCGAAGGTGTTGACGAACTCCTCGCGGTAGTCGGGCTTGACGGTGTAGAACATCCCCATCGTGCCGAAGCCCTCAGTCGCGTCGGCGCCGGCGCGGGCGACGATGCCCGGCAGCTCCGAGAGAAAGCCACTCGCGGTGTCGGCGGCGTCCTCGGTCTCCCAGATCGAGACGATCGCGGTCCGGTCGCCGCCGTGTTCGTCGGCGTAGACGGCGGATTTGACGTGGGTGTCGTAGTGCTCGAAGCGCTCGGCCAACGTGTCGAGTTCCTCGCGGAGCGTCCCGGGGTCGGCCTCGGAGTACAGCACCATCGCGTAGACGTCCTCGCCGTGCGGTTGGCCGGCGTAGATGTCGTTGTCGCCGAGCTCCCCGCGGATGTCGTCGTCGTCGTCGGTGCCGTGGGTGTCGGCGTCATCCGTCTCGGAGCCCTCGCTCCCGCCGACGTCGGACTCGATCGGTGCGCCCACGCCGGCGCGGACGCCGTCGAGGTCGGACAGAAAGCCCGAAGCGGTGTCAGCGGCGCGCTCGTTGCGCCACAGCGAGACGACCACCGTTTCGCCGTCACCGGCCCGGACCGCCGTCGAGACGTGGGTGTCGTAGTGGTCGAAGTTCCCCCGAAGCCCCTCGACCTCCTCGGCGAGATCCTCGGCGTCGGCCTCGGCGGAGAACAAAAGGCCGTAGCCCGCGTCGGCGTAGCCGTCGGCGTCGACACCGAACCGCGAGAGCCGGGCCCGGAACTCGTCGGGGTCGATCACTTCGTGGGCGGCGTCGACGTCGGGGCGGCCGCTGGAGCCACCTTCGGTGTCGCTTCCCGCGTCGGCGTCGTCGGTTCCGGCCCGACTGGCGTCGGCGTCCGACCCCTCCGTCGGAACCGCCTCGCCGGCCAGAAGCGCCGGGAGGTCCTCGGGCGGGAACCGCCGGCCCATATAAAAAGGACCGAACTCCGCGAACTTCGAGGACGAGGGGTGAAACCGCATCTCGTAGAGGAGGTGTTTGATCTCCGTTGGGTCGTCGGCGAACAGCGTCACGCCCCACTCGTAGTCGTCGAAGCCGACGCTACCGGTGATGATCTGGTTCACTTTCCCCGCGTACTGGCGGCCGATGTCGCCGTGGGCGGACATGTGTTCGGCGCGCTCCTCGAAGGGAAGGTCGTACCAGTTGTACTCGGGGTCGCGGCGCTTGTCCATCGGATAGAAACAGACGTGTTCGGCGTCGGGCATCTCCGGATAGATGCGCTGTTGCATGTAGTTTCGCATCCCCGCGTCCTCGATGTCCTCGATCCCCTCGACCAACTCCTCGTGCATGTACCCCGAAACCTCGGTCACGGACACGTAGGAACTCGCCCGTTCGGTGAAGCCGGCGAAGGCCGTCGACTCGAAGCGGCGTTCGGCCCGGTCGAGCGCCGCCATCGTCGGCCGGAGGTGCAGGATCATGAGGTCGGCCTTGTGGCCGACGACGGAGAACACCGCCGAGGCGCCCGCGTCGGCGTCCTCGAGATCGACGTGCGAGCGGAGGTACTCGACCCCCTCCCCGAGGGCCGACTCGCGGTCGCGTTCGGTAGCCTCGCGCCAGCCGTCCCAGTCGATCCGACGGAGGTCGTGTAACGCGTACCATCCTTCCTCGGTGCCCGGTGGCTTTCGTCCGTCCATACACCCGATTCGGACGCACGGGTAATGTGGGTTTTGCGTCGTCTCAGCGTCCCGCAGCGTAGGACGAAATGACGCCCCGGGCCCGGTAGGCGTGTGCTGGAGCACCACGACGGGACGGGGGAGACGCCGAACGGGACCGCGAGCCGACCCCGGCGCTCGCCGCGCACCGAGCGCTGGAGACCGATATCGCGCTCGAAGCGGGGCGTTTCGCGATCGGATCGGGGCGGATCTGGTGGTTATATATTTTCTTTTTGATCATAGAAATAATCGTTTAAATACAGTAATAAAACGTCATCGCCGTTTTGAAAACGTCGTTTCGAATCCGACTGCCGGAGTCAAACGACGAAAAACGGACGAACGGTCCCGAATCGACGCGAAGGCTCTGGCATTTATATACGGGTGGCAACCCGTAGAAGCGGGCGAGGAGATCACCGATGTCGAGCGCCACCCAGTCCCGTCAGACACCCTCCGTGACGAACGATCGAAACACCGCCGGCACCTGGATCCACCGGGCCGTCCGCGGCGTCCGCGCGGCCGCCTTTTGGACCGCGACGGTCCTGCCGGTCCTCGTCGTCGCCGCGCTCATCGCCGGCACGGCGGGGCGGTACCCGGCGATCTTGGGCGGTGTGTTGGCGCTGAACGTCGTCTGTGCCGTGGTCGGCCACGGCCACTCGCCGGGTCGATGACCGTGGCGGAATCGAACGCGGCGTCGGCCTACCGCTCCTACGGCACAAAACGCCTCGCGGAGTACCTCCGGGCCGAACGCGAGCGAACCGACGGTGATCTCTACGTCAACGGCGACCGCCTCGCCGACGACCTCGGCCGCCCGCCCGCCGAAATCGAGCGACACCTCCGGTCGCTATCCGGCTCGGCCCCCGGGCTCCGGATTTCGCTCGAGTCCGACTCCCCGCGTGCGGTCTGGCGCGTGTCGCGGCGGTGATGCCTCCGCGGTCGCGTCGGCGGTGACGCTTCTACTCGGTCCCCCGACGCTTTCGCGGCGCTCGTTTATATATTATCAATACAGCCGACGCCCGACAGGCCTAGCTCAGAAGCCACGGGACGAAGAGCAACCCGAGCAGGCTCAGGATCATCGTTGCGCTTATCGCCGTCGTCACCGCGCCGACGGCCCTCGCGCTGGCCTCGCCCGGCAGCCGTGCGGCCGTTGTCTCGACGCAGGCGTTGAGGATGTGGCCGCCGTCGAGGGGGTACGACGGGATGCAGTTGAAGATACCGAGGTTGATGTTGACCCACCCGGTCCAAAACAGGATGTTCACGAGCGTAAAGACGGTGCCCGCGCCGAGCGGCCCCGACACCGCATAGAAGTTCGTCACGGCGCCGTTAAAACCCGCGAAGTTGTATCCGACGTTCGGGTCGACGGTGTTCAGGAAGGGCAACACGAGCGCGCCGAACGTCCGCGTCACGAACGACGTCACGGGAGCCTCGCCCGGCCCGTTCCCGCCGAGCATGGCGTGGTACCGATCGGCGGGGTAGGTGTCGATGCCGAAGTCGTCGACGACGACGCCGCTCGTCCCCGCCTGGATGCCACCGACGCCGAGGAACCCGTGATCCGCCTCGGGGTGGTCGTCGAGCGTGACCGCGTAGACGTTGCGCTCACCGCTCCAGGGGTCGTCGCCGTCGCCGTGGTAGGTGACGACCTCGACTGTCTGCCCGGGATCGGTTTCCTCGAGGACGGCCGACAGCGCCGCGGGATCGGGGGTCGGCTCCCCGCCGATGCTGTGGACGACGAGCGGCGTGTCTGGCGCGCCCGCCTCTCCGAGCGGCTGCTCTGTCGACACCGTGCTGACGAAGGTCCCGACTGGGAACCGGACGGTTCGCGTCTCCTCGTCGTCGCCCGCGAGGCGCAACTCGGCGACTTCGACCCCCGATAGCGCCGACTCGAACCCGGATTCGGTGTAGACGGCCTCGCCGTCGACGTGGGTGAGTTCGGTGCCCGTCCCGATCGGCCCGTCGACGACCGCGCGGGTGGCGATGAGGCTCCGCTCGACCGTGACTGGGTCGGCGTCCCGGCGGTCGACGGTGACCTCCCGACCGGCGTCGGCAAGGGCCGCGCCGAACTCCTCGTCGCCGTCGACGGGCTGGCCGTCGACGCCCACGAGCACGTCGCCGCGGTCGATGCCGGCCTCCTCGGCCGCCGATCCGGGAAGGGTGCCGCCGATCGCGACGCCGGGAACGACGGTGACGAGGCTCGCGACGAGGGCGAAAAGCAACGCGAACGAGACCGCAGTCACGAGGAAGTTGTTGGTCACGCCGGCGGCGAACATCCGCGTCCGGCCGCCGCGGTCGGCGGCCGCCTGGCTCTCCTCGTCGGGTTGGACGAACGCGCCCATCGGGACGAACGCCAGCAGTGCCACGCCCATCGACTCGATCTCGATGTCCTCGACGCGACACAGCAGGCCGTGGCCGCCCTCGTGGACCACCAGGCCGACGAGCAGGCCGACGACGATGTCGACCGCGGCCGCCCACGGGAGAAACTGGTTGACGCCGGGGATGACGAGGGCGTCCTGCGGGCGGACGAAGCCGGCCGCCTGCGGCTGTGAGATCGTGCTGACCGCCGACAGCAACACCGCAAAGAACGATCCAACCATGATGACGAGCGCGACCCCGACGCCCAGGTTCCCCCACGCGCGCCAGAGCCGCTTGGGCGAGGCGAGCCACTCGAGGAACGCCCGCCCGCGTTTCGTGTGGATCGTCAGGATCGGCCCGGAGAGCCTGAACGACGACGGCAACAGCCCGCGCGAATCGAGCGCCATCGCGCCGACCGTGTAGACGAGGATCCCGACCAGAATCCAAGACAGCGTGTTCATCGAATGCACGTAGGGTCTCGGCTACTGAAAAGTCGTTCCGTCGGGGCGGCCCGTTCCGAAACCGGGGGTACCGCCGGCACGGGGACGCCGAGGGCCACGCGCCGACGCAGTCGCGTCATTTCTCGCATCGAAGCCGCCGGACGACGAAGGCGTCGTCCATCGCCGCGAGGAACGGCCCGAGACGTGGTCCCTCAGACTCGTCGAGAAAGAGCCGGTAGCCAGCCGAAAAGAACTCCCCGACGTCGAGGTCGTGATCGCGGGCCGTCTCGTAGATCGCTTCCTGGAGGGCCTCCTCGTCGGGCGATTCGTCCGCGACGACGTCGGCGAGGGCCCCGAGAGCGGCCTCGGTGTCGGCGTCGAACTCCGTCTCCGGGAGCGTCTCCGCGAGGCGGTAGTTGAACTCGTTGTCCGTCCGGACCGCCCACGCGCGCGCTTTTTCGACGCGCTCGAGCGCGGCATCGACCGCGGCGTCGCTCGCGTCTTCGGGGAGGTGTCCCGAGCGTCGGGCCATCGTGACGCGCAGGTCGCGGTCGTCTGTCATCCCGAGGACAGCGGCGAACGTGTAGGGGATCCGGATCGGCTGCGTCGTCGCGTCGTCGACGACCATCGGGTAGGCGCGGGCGGCGAGTTCGGCTTCGTCGGCGGTTATTCCGTCGGTTTCACCCTCGAAGTAGGCTCGCTCGAAGCGGTCGAACTCGTCGACGAGGCGGTCGATGCGGCCGACGTCGAAGTCCCGCTGTTTCGTCGGGTTTTTCGTGAAAAAGTACCGCAGGACCTCGACCTCGAGGAGATCGAGCACTTCGGCGACCGTGATGAGGTTGCCGGCCGACGACGAGAGCGCATCGCCGTTGAGCGTGAACCACTCGTAGACCATCGGCACCGGCGGCTCGAAGCCGAACACCTCGCGGGCGACCGTCTCCCCCGAGGGCCACGACCCCTCGGCGTGGTCCTTGCCGAACGGCTCGAAGTCGACGTCGAGGGTCTGCCATTGGGCGGGCCACTCGAAACGCCACGGGAGTTTGCCCTCCCGGACGGTCGCGGTCCCCTCGTGGCCGCAGCCCTCGATGACGTCGTCGCCGGTCTCGACGTCGCGACAGACGTACTCGACGGTCCGCGACTCGAGGTCGACGTCGGTGACCGCCTCGGTGAGGTGGCCGCACGCCGAACACTGCGCGAAGAACGGGACGTAGGCGTCATCGACTTTGTCCTGAAACTCGGAGAGGACCGCCCGGGCGGTGTCGCGGTTCGAGAGGACCGCCTCGACTGCGTCGTCGAAGCGCCCCGACTCGTAGAGTTCGGTGTTAGAGACCATCTCGATCGGCACGCCGACGGCCGCCGCCGAGCGACCGAGCAGTTCGGTGAAGTGCGCGCCGTAGGAGCCACAGCAGCCGAACGGGTCGGGGATGTCGGTGTAGGGCTTGCCGAGGTTCCGGCCGAGCGCCCCGGCGTCGACCTCGCCGAGGCCGACGACGTTCCACTCCAGGTCGGCGAGTTTGCGCGGGAGCTTCCGGAGGCGGTCGCGGTCGTCGGTGGTGAACACCTGCTCGACCTCGTGGCCGCGCTCTCTGAGCGCCTCGGCGACGAAGTAACCGCGCATAATCTCGTTGAAATGACCCAGATGCGGAACGCCCGAGGGCGAGACGCCGCCTTTGATCACGATCGGATCGTCCGGGTCGCGCGATTCGATCTCGTCGGCGACCGAATCGGCCCAGAAGGCGCGGTGCTCGCCGGTCCCGACGTCGTAGAGCTCACTCATTCGGGCGGACCTCCGTCCCGTCGGCGTCGCCCGCGACCGCGTCGGTGACCCGTGAGGGCTCGGAGCCGTCCAGGACGACGGCCCGAAGCCCGGAGCGTTCGATGATCTTCGCGGCGAGCAGGTCGACGGGCGCGTTCGACCCCGCTGTGGTCTCGATAGAGGAGATCACGTCGACGAGCTCGTCCGCGCTCAACTCGTCGTAGCGTTCGGCTCCCGTATCGACGTTCGGATCGGCCGAAAAGACACCGGGGACGCTCGTGGCGTAGACGAGCAAGTCCGCGCCGACCATCTCGGCCAACAGCGCGGCGACGGCGTCGGTCGTGTGGCCGGGGATCGTCCCGCCCATCACGGCGACCTCCCCGCGGCGGAGGGAGGCTCTGGCGGCTTCGTGGGACTCGGCCGGTTCCGGCGTCGCGGAGCTCTCGAGAGCGGCGATCAGGAGCCGGGCGTTCAGCCGCGTCACGTCGATCCCGAGGGCGTCGAGGTCGTACTCGGTCGCCCCGAGGTCGCGGGCGGTTCGGATGTAGCGACGCGCGACCCCGCCGCCGCCGACGACGGCCGCGACCTCGTGGCCCTCGGAGACCAACCCATCGAGGACGTCCGCGTGGGCGTCGACACGGTCGGCCTCGAGGTCGGGAGCGAGGACGCTCCCGCCGATAGAAAGGATGACTCTCATTACCGAACGGTTGCTCTGTTTCGCTCTTAAGAGTTGTCAACCCCTCCGACACCTACAAGCGCCCGCGGCCGAACAGAGGGCGTATGCACACGGCTTCACTGCTCGGCTCGGACGCCGACGCCGCGGCGCCGCGGCTCGCGGACGCGGCCGAGGGTCGGGTCGGGATCGTCCGAAAAGCGACGGAGACCGCAGCCGACGGGGGAAAGACGCTGTCCCGCGCCGCGACGGAGTACGTCGTCGACGACGGCTGGCGCGCGAGCGGCGAGGGGCTTTCGATCCGGGACGCGATCGACCGGCTCGCGCCAGATCACGACTTCGCGTTCGTCCTCGGCGCGCCCGGCGCGCGGCTGCCGGCGCTCGTCGTCGGCGACACGGACGAAACAGTCGAGGGACCGCTCGTCGACACCGGGGGGATCGAAGGCCTCGACGCGGCCGCCGCGGTCGAGGCGATCGAGGCGACAGAGCCCTACGAGACGCTCGAGTCGCTGGTCGCGGCGGTGAAGCGGTCCGAGGAGGCGACGTACTCCGGCGCGATCGCTACGTTCACCGGCCGCGTCCGTGCCAAAGAGGACGAGGACGACGAGCGGACCCACTACCTCGAGTTCGAAAAGTACGACGGGGTCGCCGAGCGCCGGATGGACGCGATCGAGGCGGAACTCGAAGAGCGCGATGGAATCTTGGACGTCCGGCTCCACCACCGGACGGGTCGGGTTCCGGACGGCGAGGACATCGTTTTCGTCGTCGTGTTGGCCGGCCACCGCCGGGAGGCGTTCCGGGCGGTCGAGGACGGCATCGACCGGTTGAAAGAGGAGGTCCCGTTGTTCAAAAAGGAAGTGACCGACGAGGAGACGTTCTGGGTCCACCAGCGGGAGTGACCGCCCGCGACGGGCGACGAGAGCCACCGCTCGCCGGGGGCACCCGGAGCGACGCTCCCCTTCGCGGAACGTTTTTCGCTCCGAATCCCGTTTTATTCGCTGGATACCGAGCGAGATATATTAATATATGCTCGGCTCTTTTCACGGAAAGAAAAAGTAAAAAAGAGTAATAAAACGTTTGATCGCTTCTAAGCACACCGTGAAACGTATCATTTTACGATCTCTGCTCCGAATCGAACCGAAGGCATCCGAAGCTTCGCCCCTTTATATACCCGCTCGGCAGCAAGAACGGAACGAAGTGTCTGATATGAGCGCTACAACGGACTCCACGACGGAGAGCAAGGAAACGCGGCTTCGCCGGTATCTGAGCCAGCGGGCCGAGGACGGCGAGGTGTATATAAAGAGCAAGTTCATCGCCGACGACGTGGAGCTCTCCCCGAAGGAGATCGGCGCGCTGATGGTGAAACTCCGCGAATCGGCGGCGGAACTCGAGATCGAAAAGTGGTCCTACACCTCCGCGACCACGTGGCGCGTTACCCCAGCGTGACCCGAACGGGACCGGTGTACGGTCCCACACCGGCCTCGCCCCGGTAAGTCGATCCGCGTCGGCCCGACGTCGGCCTCGCCCCGGTAAGTCGATCCGCGTCGGCCCGACGTCGGCCTCGCCCCGGTAAGTCGATCCGCGTCGGCCCGACATCGGCCTCGCCCCGGTAAGTCGATCCGCGTCGGCCCGACATCGGCCTCGCCCCGGTAAGTCGATCCGCGTCGGCCCGACATCGGCCTCGCCCGGTCCTCCAATATAAGTACGGCCGTACCAGCAGCCCCGGTCGCTGGCACGGGTTTTATTTTCACAAGACGCGTTTCTTCCCACGATGCCCCCCGCCAACCGGTCGGCGAGCCACGCCGGACCGCCGCCGGAGTCGCTGCTCCCGGCGTTCCGGACGGCCGAGGTCGACGTCCGGGAGGACGGCCGGATCGTCTACTACGGCCAGCCGCAGACCGACGCCCGGCGGCTCGAACGCCAGGTGTGGCCGCTGTTCCGCGAGCGCGGCTACGAGGTCCGTTTCGACACGGTCACCCGAAGCGAGGCCGACCCCATAACCGGCGTCGAAATCGGCGAGCAGCACCGCGCGCTCGTCGCCGAACCCCGCCGGATCGGCGTCGACGGGATCCCGTGGACGAACATCGTCATGCTCTTTGCGACGATACTGACGACGCTGTACGCCGGGACGATCTGGTACTACCAGCCGATCGACGGGCCGCTCGACCTCCTCGCCGGGTGGCCCTTCGCCGTGGCGGTCCTCGGCGTGCTCGCAGTCCACGAACTGGGACACTACGCCCTCTCGCGGTACCACGGGGTCGAGGCGAGCCTCCCCTATTTCATCCCGGTACCGAGTTTCATCGGCACGTTCGGGGCGGTGATCTCGATGCGTGGTCGCATCCCCGACCGGGAGGCGCTGTTCGATATCGGCGTTTCGGGACCGCTCGCCGGCCTCGTCGCGACGGTCTGCGTCGCGACGGTCGGCCTCCATCTCGATCCGGTCCAGGTGCCGGCGTCCGTCCTCGAGAGCGAGGGGTCGATACAACTCGCGTTGGGCTATCCACCCCTGCTCGAGTTTATGGCATGGGCCACCGGGGGCCAACTCACTTACGAGGACCCCGGGCTCGTCGCCAACCCGGTCGTCTTCGGCGCGTGGGTCGGCCTCTTTGTGACGTTTCTCAACCTCATCCCGGTGGGCCAACTCGACGGCGGCCACGTCGTCCGGTCGCTGCTCGGCGAGCGCGCCGAGACGGTCGGGTCGTTCGTCCCTGCGGCCCTGTTCGGGCTGGCCGCGTACCTGGCCGTCTTCGCCGACGTGAGCTACAACGCCCCGGTGTTGTGGGGCTTTTGGGGGCTTATCTCGCTGTTTTTGGCCTACGTAGGTCCCGTAACGCCCATCTTCGATGAACCGCTGGATCCGAAACGGAAGGCACTCGGGATCCTGACACTTCTCCTCGGGGCGCTTTGTTTCACCCCGGTCCCGATCGAACTCGTCGGGGCGTGACCGCGAGGGGACGCCAGCGGTGTCCGCGCGGCCGCCGCGTCTACCCGTGTGTGAACCCGCGGTCGGGCAGCGGCTCCCCGTCCATCCGGACGCCTTCGTCGGTGACGGTTCCGATCCGAGTCACCTCGACCGGAGCCGCCTCGACGGCGGCCGAAACCGACGCCTCGGGGATCGCACAGACGAGCTCGAAGTCCTCGCCGAAGTGGACCGCCAACTCGCGCTCGTCGGCGGGGGAGTCGGCCGCCCCGCGGACGGCCGGATCGACCGGGACGTCGTCGTACGAGACCGACATCCCACAGTCGCTCGCCGCGGCGAGTTGGTGCAGCGACCGCGCCAGCCCGTCGCTCGAGTCCATCATCGCGCTCGCGTGCGGCGCGAGCGCCCGCCCGGTCGCGACGCGGGGGTCGAACCGGAACAAGTCGTTCCCACGTTCTGTGGCCCCATCCTCGAAGAACCGCAGGGCGGCCCCGCTGCGACCGAAGGCTCCGGTCACGCAGACGGCGTCGCCGGGCGCCGCCCCCGACCGATAGACGGGGTCGTCGCTCCGGCCGATGGCGGTCGTCGAGACGGTGAACTCACTGTGCTCGTCGAGGTCGCCGCCGACGTACTCGGCGCCGACGGCCGCGCACACGTCGAGACAGCCGGCCAGAAACGACTCGAGCTCCGAGTCCCCGAACGACGGTGCGCCGTAGACCGCGAGCGCCACGGTCGCCGAAGCCCCCATCGCGGCCACGTCCGACAGCGACGCGCCGACCGCCCGCCAGCCGGCGGTGTACCGTGTCGTCCCGTCGGGGAAGTCACTTGTCTCGTGGAGCATATCGGTCGTCGCGACGAGGTCGTCGACGACGGCGCAGTCGTCGCCCGTTCCAGGGACGACCCCGCCGACGAGCGACAGCGCCGCTTGTTCGTCCATAGAGGCGGATCAGGCCCCGAGAAAATAGGCCCATCGGTGCGGCCGGCGTCGCCCCCATCGTCGGGCCGCGGCGCTCCGGGACCGCCGGACATCAACAAGGTTAAACGCGCCCGACGGAAACCGAAAGCCAATGACGACGTTTTACGACGTACCCGCCGAAGACCTCATCGAGGCGGTCGCCGAGAAGCTCGAATCCGACCTCGAAGAGCCCGAGTGGCTCGCGTACACGAAGACCGGCACCGGCCGCGAGTTGCCCCCCGAACAGGAGGACTTCTGGAGCCGTCGCGCCGCGAGTCTCCTCCGGAAAGTCGCCGTCGACGGTCCCGTCGGCGTCGAGCGACTCCGGGGTGCCTACGGTGATTCGGCCAATGGGACGACGCGGTATCGCGTCCGGCCGAACCACAAACACGACGGCTCCGGGAACGTCATCCGAACCGCGCTCCAACAACTCGAGGACGCGGGTTACATCGACACCTCGGAAAAACGCGGCCGAACCGCAAGCGGCGAGGGTCGCGCCCTCCTCGACGACACCGCCGAGGAACTCATAGAGGAGCTCGATCGCCCCGAACTCGAACGCTACGCGTAGGCCGTCCCCGGATCGGATCCGATCGGATCGGCCACAGTCGGCTCTTCGCGCCCCTTTCGACGGAGACCACAAGGGTTCTAATCACGCCGCGAGAGACTTCCGAGAATGAACGTCCGCGATCGGACCGTCGGAGCGGTGCTCGCCCTGACGGCCGTCTCCGTGGTCCTCCGGCTCGTCGGACTCGGGACCCGCATCGCCCACTGGGACGAGGGGCGGGTCGCCTACTGGATTCTCGAGTACGCCGAAACCGGCGTGCTCTCTTATCGACCCATCGTTCACGGCCCGCTGTTGAAACTTCTGAACGCGCCGCTGTTCGGGCTGTTCGGCGCGACCGACCTCACGATGCGGCTCGTCCCGGCCCTCGTCGGCGGGCTGTTGCCGCTCGTCGCGCTCGCGTTCCGACACCGGCTTCGGGACGCCGCCGTCGTCGCCCTCGCGGCGTTTTTGACGCTCGATCCGGCGCTTCTGTACTACTCGCGGTTCATGCGAAACGACATTCTGGTCGCGGCGTTCTGTTTCGTGGCTTTCGCCGCGGTCGTCCGGGCGATCGACGTCGACGACGGGCGCTATCTCCCGGTCGCGGCGCTCGCGCTCGCGCTCGGGTTCGGGGCCAAGGAGAACGCTCTGGCGTACGTGTTCGCCTTCGCCGGCGCGGCGGGGCTGTTGGCGGGGCATCGGCTCGTGTTCGCGTGGTACGAGGGCCGGACGTCGGGGACCGGACTCGGATCGGCCGTCGCCACGCTGCGGGACCTGCTCCGGTGGGGGTACGCCGGGGCGCGCCGCCACGCGCGTGCGATCCTCGGCAGCGTGGTCGCGTTCGTCGCTACCGTCACCTACGTGTACGCCCCGCGCGGAACGATCCCGTCGGAGGGGACGTACTACAGCTCCTGTCGGGGCTACGATCCCGTCGTCGGGATCGAGGGCGCACCGACGCTCGGGGCGGCGATCGCGAACCCCCTCCGGCTCCCTCGCCTCGGCTGGTACACCGTCGGCTCGACCGCCGAGCTGTACGCCTGTCAGTGGATCACGCCCAGAACCGACGACCCGAACCCCTACCTCGAGTACGCGGGCGAACTGGCGGCGATCGCAGGGGAGTCCTCGGCGGCCCTGATCGGCCTCGCCGTCGTCGGGTTCGGGGTGACGCTGTACCGACCCGGCCTCCCAGACGACCTCGTCTCGTTCGGGTTCTACTGGGGGGCCGCCTCGCTCGTCGGCTACCCGCTCATCACGGACATCGGCGGGGCGGCCTGGCTCGTCGTCCACGTCGTGCTCCCGCTGTCGCTACCGGCGGCGTTCGGAGCGGGTGCGCTGTACGGGACCGGACGCGACGCCCGGATCGACGGCGATACGGCGAGCGCCGCCGTCTCCGTCGCGGTCGCCGCCCTGCTCGTCGGCTCCGTGCTCTGGGGCGGGTACGCCACGAGCATCGCCGGGCCGACCGACGACGACAATCCCCTCGTGCAGTACGCCCAGCCGTCGAACGACCTCAGGGCGACGCTGGTCGAGACGCGCGAACTCGCGGATCGAACCGACGGGACCGACGTCGTCCTCGCCGGCGGGAACCTCACGAACCCCACGTCGGGCGGGGAGCTCGACCGGCGGCCGAACTGCGCCGACTGGTTCGAGATCACACCGCTGCCGTGGTACCTCGAGGCCGGCGGGATAGAGGCCGACTGTGCGCCGACCGAGCGGGCCGTCGACCGGGCGCTCGCTGACGACCCCCCGGTCGTCGTCGTCACCGAGACGCAGGCCGGCCTCGTCGACGACCGGATCGATGACCGCTACGACCGCCGTACCCACCGCATGCGGACGACCGACACGGAGTACGTCTACTACGTCGACGACTCGCAGCTGTCGCGGCCAGCGGAGACGGGAGCAGGACGGACCTGAGACGGGACGGGTGCCGACGGACCGGGCCGGAGGCCCGAGTCCACCGTCGCGAACGACAACACTCTCTATCGTCGCGACACGACCCAACCACATGCATCACCGAACCCCGGCAGCGACCGTCGGCGTCGTCGGCGGCGGGCAGTTGGGCCGCATGATGGGCGAGGCGGCCGGTCCCCTCGGCGTCGAGGTGGTCGTCTCGGACCCGACGCCCGACTGCCCGGCCGCACCGGTCGTCCGCGACCAGGTCGTCGGCGGCTTCGACGACGAGGGGACGATCCGCGAACTCGCCGAACGAGCGGACGTCCTCACCTTCGAGATCGAACTCGCCGACCCCGACGTAATGGCGCGCGTGAGCGAGGCGACCGGCACGCCGGTCCACCCCGACCCCGACACGCTCCGGACGATCCAGGACAAACTCGTCCAGAACCGCGCGCTTGCGGACGCGAGCGTTCCGGTCCCCGAGTTCCGACGCGTCGACACGCCGGCGGACCTGCGCGCGGCGGGCGAGGCCCTCGGGTGGCCGCTCATGTTGAAGGCCCGAGAGGGAGGCTACGACGGACGCGGTAACCGTCCAGTCGAGGGCCCCGACGGGGTCGAGGCCGCACTGGAGGCGATCGGCGGGGCGGCGCTCGCGGAGGAACTGATCGACTTCGAGCGGGAGGTAGCGATCATGGGCGTCGTCGGCGACGGCGGCCGGCGCGTGTACCCGGTCACGGAGACGATCCACCGCGAGGAGATCCTCAGAGAGTCCGTGACCCCGGCCCGGACCGACGGGGCAGTCCGGTCACGGGCGCGGGCGGTCGCCTTCGACGTGCTGGAACTGCTCGAGGGGCGCGGCGTCTACGGAATCGAGTTGTTCGAGACCCGCGAAGGCGAGATCCTGGTCAACGAGATCGCGCCCCGCCCCCACAACTCCGGACACTGGACTATCGAGGGGACGGTGTGTTCGCAGTTCGAACAGCACCTCCGGGCCGTGCTGGGGTGGCCCCTCGGGGGGACCGAACTCCGCTCGCCCGCCGTGACGGCGAACCTGCTCGGCGACGTCGCCGATCCCGGGCCGGTCGAGTTATCGGGGAGCGAGGCGATCCTCGAAGCCGACGCGGCGTCGCTACACTGGTACGGCAAACGCGAGGCGCGGCCGCTCCGCAAGATGGGCCACGTCACGCTCGCCGGCGATGTCGACGCCGACGACGAGGACGGCCGGGAGGCGCTGCTCTCGTGGGCCCGCGAGTTGGTCGATGCGACGACGTTCGCGTGACTGTTCGCGGGATTTCGCGGCGGTGCACCCGGTGATTTATATACCGTGATGGGGGCAAACCGCCCGTGCGCTGACACGGAGCCGACAGCCGGCCGGGGCGGCCGCGTGGATCACCGCTGTCGGATCGCGCCCACGTCGATCCACCTGTTCGCCCATCGACAACCACCTCTCAACCCGACGACGGCTCGGGCCGACACTCGACGCCGGCCGGGGCGGTGTTCTGACCGTCTCGGACGTGCGTGCCGGACGGACACCACCGATCGTCTTTTGATGCCGTGGTTCGAGGGACCGGTGATGGAGTCTTCCGACACGGGACGCGGCCGGCGGTCGGTGCTCGCGGCGATCGCTTCGGGGAGCATCCCCGCGGTCGCCGGCTGCCTCGGCGGCGCGACCGGATCGGACGCGAGCGCCGACGCCGGCGACCTGCCGGACGAGGGCCCCTCGTTCCCCGATCATCCCGTCGACGAGCCGCGGGATCCGCCCCCTGGGCGGCGCTGCGACGGCCCCTGCGGGATGGAGCCAGCCGACTATCCGGGGTCGAACGCACAGATCGCCCACGCCGACGGCAGCGGGGTCTTCTTCGATAGCGTCGGCTGTCTCGTCTCGTATCTCCACGATCCGACGTTCTACGACGGCCCGGACGCGGCGGTCGGGAACGCCTGGGTGCGGGACTTCGGGACGAAGACACTCCTCGACGCGACCGACGCGAGCTACGTCCTCGATTACAGCAAGGAGCGCCACGAGGAAGTAATGGCACACAACCCGAAGCCGTTCGCCGACCGCGCCGACGCCGTCGCCTACGTCGACTCGTACGACGACCTCGACGAGGCCGACATCGTGGGGCTCGACGCGTTCGGGGCCGAAGCGGCCCATCGGTATCGCGACTACCCGCTCCCGGAGGAGTGAGCGTCGAAGCGGGAACGTCGGCGCGAGGGACCGCCGAAGAACCACAACGCCCAAGCGAGCGCCGCCCGCCGTCCCGCGTATGACCCGTTCCGCCGAAGTGGAAGCGCTCATCGACCTGTTCGAGGCCGAAGCCGACCGCGACTGCCCCGACGCGGAGACCCCCGACGTCGGGATCATTATGGGGTCGGACTCGGATCTCGACACGATGTACGGCGCCTACGAAGCGCTGAGCGAGCTCGGCTTCGAGGAGGTCACCGACTACGACGACCCGCCGGAGAGCCGTTTTAGCTTCGAGACGTTCGTGATCTCGGCCCATCGGACGCCCGAGTTGATGTACGCCTACGGCGAGACGGCCCGCGAGCGCGGCCTCGACGTGCTCGTCGCCGGGGCGGGGGGTAAGTCGGCCGATCTACCGAACATGACCGCCTCGATCGCGTACCCGCTTCCGGTCATCGGGGTGCCGGTCCAGGAGAAGTCACTCGACTCGGTCGTCGGGATGCCGACCGGCGCGCCACTGGTCGCCGTCGACGCCGGCAAGTCGTTTAACGCGGCGCTGTCGGCCGTCCAGATCCTCTCTCGGGCGCACCCGGAACTCGAGGACCGCCTCGAGGCGTACCACGACGGTCTCCAAGACGGCGTCGGGGCGGTCTCGGCGCGACTCCACGAACTCGGGACGGAGCGGTTCCGCGAGGAACGATAGCCCGACCGATGGGGGCGGAGCCGACGGCAGCCGAGCACGACTCTGTCGAGGAGCCGTCGCCGCGAGCGCCTCCCGGTCGTGTCCGTCTACTCGATGCGTGCGTCTACGACGCCGTGAACGGTACCCGCGCTATGGCTTTTGACCCGGCGGGCACCGAGTACGTCGACAGTTCGACCGGTGGCCGCGGCGGCGTCCCGAAGCCGACCGATCGGCCGGCCGGGAAACAGCGCCTCGGGCGTCGCTTCGTGGAGGTGGACGACGCCGCCGGAGACGACCGCCTCGAGCGCCGAGTCGAGGTACTCGTGGGCGTCGTAGTAGCCCATTAGGACCCGGTCGGCGGCCGTCTCGACGCTCCGACAATCGCCGAGGACCGCCTCCACTCGCGCGGCGACGCCGTTCCGGCGGGCGTTCTCGACGAGTCGGCGGTGGGCGGTCGGGTCGATCTCGGCGGCGGTCACAGACGCTTCCGCCCGCGCCATTGGTAGCGAAAAGTAACCGATCCCGGCGAACATATCGAAGACGCGCTCGCCGGCGGAGACGACATCGCCCATCCGGGCGCGCTCGGCCTTGTTGCCGGGCGAGAACATCGTCTCCGAGAGATCGAGGGCGTACTCGATCCCGTGTTCGGTGTGGACCGTCTCGGTGTCGCCCGAGCCGGCGACGACCGCGCCGGCAGGATCCCGTCGCGTTCCCGAGATCCCGCCGCGGGCGAGGACGGTGTCGGCGTCGCCGTGGACCTCAAGGAGCGCTTCGCCGATGGTTTCTCGCGAGCCGCGATCGAGCGTCCTCGCCGCGGAGACGTCACCGAAATCGACCAAGACGACGTCGCCGATCACCGCCCACGACGACGGGGCGGCCTCGACGACGTCCGCCGGGACGCCCCGGGAACGGAGCACGTCCGCCAGCCCGCGCTCGCGGGCCGGCAAGTCGAGGTCGACGACCGCCTCGACGTCGGTCTCGATGGGCGGGCGGGTGACCGGAAGCGCGACCCGGTCGGCGTCGTAGGCTTCGATCCGGCGGCCGGGATCGTAGACGCCCTCCGCCGCGAGCGCCTCGGCTGCGCGTTCGGTTCGGGGCTTTTCGACGATCGCCGCCTTACCGGGGCGGTCCGTCATCGTCGGAGCCCTCCTCGGGGAGAACGTGGAGCCCCTCGCGGTGTTTGAGCACGGGCACCGACTCCGCGTCGGGGTCGAGGTAGTTGGGGCGTGGAACCGTCTTCGATTCGAAGGTATCGGGGTCGAGAACCTGGACCGCGTGGGCGTCTTCGACCGCGACGAGCGTCGTCGCCTCGGCGTCGGAGCGCTCGCCGAGTTTGCGCGCGTCGGGGGCGATCCCCTCCTCGAAGTCGGCCTCGTAGCGCTTGCCAGACGCGAGCCGGAGTCCCTTCAGGTTGCCGTGGGCGCTCGTCACGACGACGGGTCCGTCGCCGTCGTCGAGGTCGATCACGTCGCCGGGCGTGTAGGGCGGCAGCCGGACGGTGAACGTGACCCGGTAGACCTCGTTGCCGTCGCTGTCCTCGGTCACGAGCGTCGGGGCCTCCGAAACCGCCCCGCCCAATTCGGCGACGATCCGCTTTGCGATCCCTTGACCCATCTGGTTCGTCGAGATCTTCATGTCCACCCCGTCGTCGGTTCGGGTGGTTTCGGTGATGAAGGCGTTGCGGTCGCCGGTCGCCTCCCGGTCGGCGATGTAGGATTCCGCGATTTCGACCGCGCGATCGTTCTCCGCGGGCGTCGGCGTCCGATCGGTGCCCCGCACCTGGACGATACTGGCGTAGTAGTCGCCAGCGATGCGGCCGCACCGATCGCAGGTTTCTCTGGCGATGTAGACGGGAACGGTGACCGCCTCGGAGAGACCCGTATCGCGGACCCGACCGCCGAACAGACAGTGCATTCGGATCGTGTTCTCGTCGACCTGCTCGGGGTCGACGCTCCACTCGACGTCGCGGGCGTCGACGTGGACCGCGAGCCGTTCGGCGGTCTCCTCGACGGCGACGTCGGTGTAGTCGCGCGCGCCGACGTCGATCCAGCGGTTGCCCCGGTGGAGGGCGCCACACTGGCTACACACCCGGATTTCGATGCGCTCGGGCGCGTCGACGAGGTCGAACGAGTCGAAATAACAGCCGTCACACAGCACGGCGTCGGGGTCGCGGGGACCGCCGGGGAGGTCGACCTCCGGCGGCCGCTCGATCTCGTCGCCACACCGCGGGCAGAACGCCCCCGATCGCGAGCCGGAACTCATTACCCGAAATACCGGCCCGAGGCTGTTAAGCGGCCCGGAGTGGAAGCGCTGGGGACCTCCCGTGTGCTACCGCATCGGCGATCGCGTTCCGATCGACGGAGCGACCGTCGGGCGATCCGGCCGCCGTGCGGCTTCGGATCGGTCGGTCACTCCACGAACCCGCCCGCGCGGTCGACGGCCGCGAGGAGACCGACGGCGGCGAGCAGACACAGCGCCGCGCCGTTGAACACCGCATCGTAGGCGTACCCGGCCTCCAGCAGTTCGCCTACAGCCGATGATCCGACCGACTGGGTGAGCATCCAGACCGAACTGAACACGGCGTAGGCGCTCGCCCGCGTCGAATCCGGTAGCGCGCCGAGGACGTAGGTGTCCGTCGCCGGGAACAGCGCGTGGATCACGAACCCGATGACCGCGCTGACGGCGGCCAGCGCCACCAGCCCTTCGGCCGCCGTCAACGCGAGGATGCAGCCGGCGAACGTCCCGACGATCCCGAGCAGGTACGGGACGTGTGGGAGCCGGTCGGCCAGACTCCCGCCGACGTAGAAGGCGGGGACGCCGCTGGCGAAGACCACTGTCAGCATCGCCCCCGACGCCCCCTTCGAGAGCCCCTTCGACTGCATGTAGAGGTCGTAAAAATTGAAGATGCCCTGCCAGACGAACACTGCCCCGCCGGTGAGAGCGAGGGCGGTCAGGATGACGCGTCGTTCCGCGAGCGCGCCGGCGAGGAAGGCCCGATCCGCCCGGCCGGCCCGCGGCATCTCCGTCCTGCGGGCGGCGATCCAAGTGTAAGCGGTGGTGATCGCCGCCCCGACGGCGACCGCCCACAGCGAGAGCCGCCAATCGACGAGCAACGCGGCGGTGACGAGCGGCGCGGCGACGACCGCGGCGAGTTGGGTGGCCGCGCCGTGGATCCCGAGGACGTGGCCGACGCCCTCGGGGTACAACTCGCTCAAAAGCGGGTTCGCAGCGACGAAGTAGACGCCGGAGGCGGTCCCCATCGCGAACGCGCCGACCATGAGCTGGCGGGGCGTCGCCGCGGTCGCGGTGGCCGCCGAGGCGGCGGCGAGCAACAGCCCGCTCGCGACGACGAGCCGATGTCGCGGGAACTTCGTCAGCAGCCAGCCGGTCGGAAGCCGGAGCGAGGCGCTCCCGACCCACACGAGCGTCGCGACGAGTCCGGCCGTGGCCGCCCCGATTTCGAACTCGACGATGAACACGTCCAAAAGCGGCGCGAAGACGATCCTGGCGAGGTTCAAAAAGAAGACGAGCCCACAGAGAGAGCCAAAGAGGCGAGCGCGTGTCACGGACGGCGTTCGGAACGCGGGGTCCCAAGCGTTCCGATTCGTGCGCGGTCAGCGATACCCTTCGGTGAGGCGCTCGACGTATTTGGCAACCACGTCGACCTCGAGGTGAACCGGATCGCCGATCGACTTCTCCGACAGCGTCGTGCGGTCGTACGTCGCAGGGATGACGGCGACGGTGAACTCGTCCGCCCGGAGGTCGGCCACCGTCAAGGAGATGCCGTCGACGGCGATCGATCCCTTCTCGACGACGTAACGCGCCAGCGAGTCGGGCAACGAGAAGCCGAAGTACCAGTCGTCGCCCACCTGCTCGACGTGGGTCACCTCGCCGACGCCGTCGACGTGGCCCTGCACGAAGTGACCGTCGAAGCGGCCGTCGGCGGGCAGGGCGCGCTCGAGGTTGACGGCGTCCCCGACCGCGATCGAGTCCAGGTACGTCCGTTCGAGGGTTTCCTCGGAGAGGAACAACTCGAAGCGTTCGGCATCGAACGCCTCGACGGTCAGGCAGGCCCCGCTTATCGCGACGCTCTGGCCGCCCTCGAGGTCGGCGCTGAACGGTGCGGCCACCTCGATCCGTCGGCCCTCGTCGGCGTCCTCGATCGAAACCACTTCCCCGGTCGCCTCGACGATGCCCGTGAACATACCCTGAATTGGGCCGTCGACGACGAAAGGCTGTCGTCGTGCACCGGCTTTTTGTTCGCGAGCGCCGACGTCTTTATAAGATGGAGCTGCTCGACACGCTCGCGCTGTTCGGTACCGTCGCGCTCGCGGCACCCATCGGGCTGCTCGGCGCCGAGTTCCTCGTCGGCGGTCGCACGGTTTCGGGCGTCGGCTTTCTCGCCGTCGCGCTCGCGCTCGTGGCCGGGGGGTACTTCCGGCCGAGCCCGAAATCGATCGTGGCCGGGCGAGTCGCGGACGCGGCGACGACGGACGGCGGGGACGAACCCGCGAGGGCCGACGACGGGGACGACGGACGGGAGTGACGGGACGTCCGCGGCCGACGGCGGAGTATATAACTGTCGCGGGCGAACCGCCGGGCATGGCGCTCGGGATCGTTCGGACGCTGCAGTTGGCCAGGACGCTCGTCGTCGCCGGACCGGTCGGGCTGATCGGCGCGTTCAGCCTGCTCGAGGGGCGATACGTCCACGGGGTGTTCTTCGTGACTGCGGCGCTCGG
Source organism: Natronomonas moolapensis 8.8.11 (assembly GCF_000591055.1). Lineage (GTDB taxonomy): Archaea > Halobacteriota > Halobacteria > Halobacteriales > Haloarculaceae > Natronomonas > Natronomonas moolapensis. The sequence goes on from NC_020388.1 coordinate 180,281, forward strand.
GCTCGTCGGCGTCAGCGAGTACGTGTATCTCCGCCTGGCGGATCGGACGGTCGGGCGGCTGCGGAACGTCCGTGGCGGCGAGTGATCCCCCGCCGCGACCGGCCGATCGGAGCGTTCCCCCGACCATTTATAAATACACCGCGGATACCGACGGCCTGTGCGTGCCTTCCGGCTGGCCTACGACGGTTCGGGGTACCGCGGCTTCCAGCGCCAGCCACACGGCGAGACGGTCGAGGACGAACTCTTTGCGGCTCTCCGCGAACTCGGCGTCGGGTTCGACGGCGGGTCCCCGGCCGGCTACGCGGCGGCAGGGCGGACCGACGCGGGCGTCTCGGCGCGGGCGCAGACGGTCGCCTTCGAGGCGCCGGCGTGGCTGACGCCGCGCGCGCTCGACGGCGAGTTGCCCGGAGCGATCCGGGCGTGGGCGTCGGCCGACGTGGAGCCGGGGTTTCACGCGACCCACGACGCCACCGAGCGGGTTTATAAGTATTTCCTCCACGCCCCGGCGGCCGAGACCGGCGCCCGCGAGGACGTCACAGCGGTCGACGACGGCCGCGCCCGGGAGGCCTGCCGGCGGCTCTCCGCCGAAGCCGACTTTCATAACTTCACCCCGGACGACGAGGGGACCGAGCGGGCGGTGTCGGTCTCGACACGCCGCGACGGCCCCTTCTTGATCCTCGAGTGTCGGGCCGGCGGGTTCGCCCGGCAGCTCGTCCGGCGGCTGGTTTCGGTCGTCGAGGCGGTCGCACGGGGCGTCCGCGATCCGTCGTTTATAACTCGGGCGCTCGGACCCGAACCGCTTTCGGGCCCCGACGGTATCGCTCCGGCCGCCCCCGCCCCGCTCGTGCTGTTCGGCGTCTCCTACCCCGGCGTCGATTTCGACATCGACCCCGACGCGCTCGAGAGCGCCCGCGGGGTTTTCCGTGCCCGGCGGCGGGAGCGCCTCGCCGCCGCCCGGGTGGCCGGGTCGCTGGTCCCCGACGACCCGTAGGCGGAACGCCCGGGGACGAGGGGTTTACGACGACGGCTCCCGTATCGGACCGCATGAGTTCGGTGCCCGAGCGAAGCGACATCGCCGATGAGTACACGTGGGACCTGGCGGACCTCTTCGCCGACGACGAGGCGTGGGAGGCCGCCTACGAGGCCGTCGAGGAGCGGATCGGGGCGCTATCGGCCTACGAGGGCCGCGTCACCGAGAGCGCAACGACGCTCGCCGAGGCCCTCGAACTACGGGAGTCAATCATGCGTGACGTCTCGGACGTCGCCGCGTACGCGCGGATGCGGCGCGACGAGGACACGACGAACCAGCGCTATCAGGCGCTCACGGCGCGGTCGCAGTCGCTGGCCGCCGACGCCTCCAGCGCGGCGAGTTTCGTCGACCCGGAGCTACAGGAACTCGACCGGGCGGCCCTCGAGTCGTTCGCCGAGGAGGTTCCCGACCTGGCGACGTACGAGCACTACTTCGACGACACCCTGCGGATGAAGCCCCACACCCGATCGGCGGAGATCGAGGCGTTGTTGGCCGACCTGAGCGAGGTGACCGGGGCGGCGAGCGACGTCTACAACATGCTGACGAACGCCGACATGACGTTCCCGGCGATCGAGGACCCCGAGGGCGGCGAGCGACGCATCACGCTGTCGAACTTCACGAAACTGCAAAAACACCCGGACCGGGCGTTCCGGAAGCGGAGCTACGAGGCGTTCTACGACGAGTGGGACGAGTACCGAAACAGCGTCGCCACGGCGTACAAAAACAGCGTCAAGGCCGACCGGAAACTCGCCGACGCGCGACACTACGACTCGGCGCGGGCCGCCGCGCTGGACGGCCCGAACGTCCCCGTCGACGTCTACGAGACGCTCGTCGGGACCGTCGAGGACAACCTCGACGTGTTACACCGCCACGCCGAGCTGAAACGGGACGCCCTTGAGGTCGACGAGCTCCGGATGTGGGACCTCTACGCCCCGATCGCCGAGGGCGAGAGCCCCGACCTCGAGTACGACCGAGCGAAGGAGTACGTGATCGACGCCGTCGAGCCGCTCGGCGACGCCTACCGCGACCGGATGGCCGAGGGGCTCGAGTCGCGGTGGGTCGACGTCTACGAAACGGCGAACAAGCAATCGGGCGCGTACAGCGGCGGCACCTACGACAGCCAGCCGTACATCCTGTTGAACTACCACGAGGACATCGCCTCGATGTACACCCTGGCCCACGAGCTGGGCCACTCGATGCACTCCGAACTCACGAGCGACGAACAGCCCTACGTCTACTCGGGCTATGAGATCTTCGTCGCGGAGGTCGCCTCCACCGTCAACGAGGCGCTTTTGACTCGGCACCTGCTCGAGACGGTCGAGGACGAGCGGTTCCGCCGGCACGTCCTCGACGAGTACCTAGAGCGGTTCCGGTCGACGCTGTTCCGACAGACGATGTTCGCCGACTTCGAGCACCGCGCCCACGAACTCGACGCCGCGGGCGAGGCTCTGACGCCGGATCGACTCGACGAGCTGTATCGGGGGCTCAAATCGGAGTACTACGAGCCCGCCAAAATCGACGACCGGATCGCCCGCGAGTGGATGCGGATCCCGCACTTCTATCGGGCCTACTACGTCTATCAGTACGCGACGGGGATCAGCGCCGCCAACGCGATCGTCGACCAAATCACGTCGGAGGGCGAGCCCGCGGCGGCGGACTATCGAGAGTTCCTCCGCTCGGGCTCGCGGGCGTATCCCCTCGAACTGCTCGAGACGGCCGGGATCGACATGTCGACCTCGGAGCCGGTCGAAGCGGCGATCGACGCCTACGACGCGATGGTCTCGGAGTTCGCGTCGCTGACGTGAGGGCGGCGAGACTCCGAGAACGGCGGCGCAGTGTGCTATCGACTATCGCAAACGTCTCCCCCACCCAAAGGGCCTTTTAACCTCCGACCGCTACTAGAGATAATGTCGCATAGCCCTTCGCTCCCGGACCGGCCGACGCTCAACCTCGATCCGGACATGCCGGTCGACGAGCGGCTGGCCGCCCTCAGGGAGCACTACGTCGACGTCTCGCGGGTTCACGACGAGCTTTCCGATCAACTCGAAACCGTTCGCGCACGGCAGTCGGACCTCCGCGAGGAGGTCACAGATCTTCAGGAGGAAAACGAGGCGCTGAAGACGTCGTCGCTGTATCTCGCTACGGTCGAGGAACTCACCGACGATCAGGTGCTCCTCAAACAGCACGGCAACAACCAGGAGGTACTCACCGACGTCTCGCCCCGGCTGTACGACAAACTGGAGGCCGGCGACCGCGTCGCGATCAACGATTCCTTCGCGATTCAGACGCTCCTCGACGCCGAGACCGACGCGCGCGCACAGGCGATGGAGATCGCCGAGAAGCCCACGGTCACCTACGAGGACATCGGCGGGCTGGAGTCACAGATCCAGGAGGTTCGCGAGGCCGTCGAGGACCCCCTCGTGAACCCAGAAAAGTTCGAGACGGTCGGCATCGAACCGCCGACCGGCGTTCTCCTCCACGGGCCGCCGGGGACCGGGAAGACGATGATGGCGAAGGCCGTCGCCAACCGAACCGACGCGACGTTCATCAAGATGGCGGGCTCGGAGCTGGTCCAGAAGTTCATCGGCGAGGGGGCACGCCTCGTCCGGGACCTGTTCGAACTCGCCGCCGAGCGCGAACCCGCCATCATCTTCATCGACGAGATCGACGCCATCGCCTCGAAGCGAACCGAGTCGAAGACCTCCGGGGATGCCGAGGTCCAGCGGACCATGATGCAGCTCCTCTCGGAGATGGACGGCTTCGATCAGCGCGGCGACATCTCGATCATCGCGGCGACGAACCGCTTCGATATGCTCGATCGCGCCATCCTCCGCCCCGGTCGCTTCGATCGGCTCATCGAGGTGCCTGAGCCGGACGCCGGGGGCCGCAAGCAGATCCTCTCGATCCACACGCGGCGGATGCAACTCGACGCGGGCGTCGATCTCGAACGGATCGCAGACGACACCGATGGCTTCTCGGGGGCCGAAATCGAGAGCCTCGCGACCGAGGCCGGGATGTTCGCGATCCGGGAGGGCCGAACCGAGGTCGCGAACGAGGACTTCGAGGCCGCTCTCGAGAAGATCGAAGACGAGGAGTCGCCCGGAACCCCGATCGCCTTCTACTGACGCCGCGAGTGCGGGTCCGCGGCGGTTTTATGTTCCAGGGCCGCGACCGGTGACCCGACGATGGAGATTGAGCGGGGACCCGAACCGTGGCAGCCGAAGATCACGGTCGAGGGGCCGAGGGCCGTCCGGGTCGTCTCGCTTCTCAAGGCGCACAACACCGACCTGACCGCGACCCTCGCACTGGCCGCCTTCGCGGTCGGGACTCTCAGCATCTTCATCGTGCCGTGGTTACAGTGGCTCCGGTGGGCGCTGTCGTTCGTCACGTTCCTCGCCGCCGTCGTGACGACCGGCCGGTGTCTCCGTGCCGAGGTTGCCGTCTCCGGGGCGTCCGAGGACCGAAGCGAGGACGCTGAAACGGGCGACGGGGCTCAGTGATGTCGGAACGGACAGATACTCACCGCCGACGCCCCTACTCCCGGTATGGATCGCACGTACCGCTGTCTCACCTGCCTCGAACACACCCTCTCTCGGGGGTTCGACACCTCACACCTCTCGGTGACGTGTCCGGTGTGTGGCTCCTTCGAGCGATTCGTCAACGAGTCCGTCTTCGAGCAGTTCCGGGCCTTCGAGGAGTCGCCGCCCGAATCGCTCGAGTGGTCGACGCTGGAGCGGGGGGAGCGATTGATGATCAGCGAGGCGGTCGCACGCCGCGGTCGGTCGATCGAGGCGTTCTCCATCGAGCGTTAGGGGCTGTCGTCGGGCGGCTCAGACGTCGAGGAACCACTCGTCGTACCCGTCGAGGTTCCCCTCGACGAGTTCGAAGAACTGCTGTTGGATCTCTTCGGTGATCGGGCCGCGCGAGCCGTTGCCGATCTCGGTGTCGTCGACGCTCCTGATCGGAGTGACCTCGGCGGCGGTCCCGGTAAAGAAGAGTTCGTCGGCGGTGTAGAGTTGCCCGCGACCGATGGAGGCCTCATCGTTGACGGTGTAACCGAGGTCGCGGGCGAGGTCGATGACCGTATCGCGGGTGATCCCATCGAGGATGGACTCGGAGACGCCGGTGGTGAACAGTTCCCCGTCGTTGACCATGAATATGTTCTCGCCGGGTCCCTCGGCGACCTTGCCCTCCTTGTTGAGCACGATGGCCTCGACGTAGCCGTTCCGGCGGGCTTCCTCGCCGGCGAGCATGGAGTTGAGATACGGGCCGGTGGCCTTGACGTTGGTCGGGATCTGGCTGGAGGCGTGTTTGCGCCACGAGGAGACCATCACGTCGACGCCGTTCTCGATGGCGTCCTCGCCGAGGTACGCCCCCCACGGCCAGCAGGCGACAATCGTCTCTGAGGGGCAGTCCTTCGGGGAGACGCCCAACGAGTTGTAGCCGTAGTAGACGAGCGGGCGGATGTAACACGACTCGAAGCCCTGTTCGCGAATGAGCGACAGCGTCGCGTCGGTGATCTCCTCGCGGGTGTGATCGATGTCGTGATCGAGCACCTTCGCGGAGTCGTAGAGCCGGTCGAGGTGTTCGTCCCACCGGAACAGCGCCGGGCCGTCCGACGTGTCGTAACACCGGGCCCCCTCGAAGACCCCGGTGCCGTAGTGCAGCGAGTGGGTCAACACGTGCGTCTGCGCTTCGTCCCAGTCGACGAACTCGCCGTCCATCCAGATCGTGTCGACATCCATCTCCTCGAAAGACATAGTTCGTCTGTGGACCGGCCCCGTAATGAGTGTTGACGATCCGGGCGGATCCCCGAAGCGAAATCAACCCGCAGGTTCCGGCAGCGCGAGCGCGAATCAGGGGGGTTATGCCCCGAGAGCCACAACGGACACCGATGGGAGTCCTCGAAGACAAAGCCCGCGCGCGGCTCTTTTATAAATATCTCTCGCGGGTCTACGACACGATCAATCCGTTCATCTGGAACGAGGAGATGCGCGACGAAGCCCTCGAGTGGTTCGGAATCGAGGCGGGCGATCGCGTCCTAGACGTCGGATGCGGGACCGGGTTCGCGACCGAGGGCCTGTTGGAACACACGGACGACGTCTGGGGGCTCGACCAGTCGGCCCACCAACTCGAGAAGGCGTTCGGGAAGTTCGGCAAGCGCGATCGGGTGAACTTCCACCGCGGCGACGCCGAGCGGTTGCCCTTCGCCGACGACAGCTTCGACGCCTACTGGTCGTCGGGATCGATCGAGTACTGGCCCGATCCGGTCGCTGCGCTCCGGGAGGCCCGCCGGGTCACGAAGCCGGGCGGGCCGGTGTTGGTCGTCGGCCCCGACTACCCGAAGTCGACGGCGTTCGCGAGACTCGCCGACGCGATCATGCTGTTCTACGACGAGGCGGAGGCCGACCGGATGTTCGCCGAGGCCGGCTTCCAGGCGTTCGAACACCGGATTCAACAGCGCGCCCCCGGGACGCCGCGGGCGATCACGACGATCGCGCGGGTCCCCGAATCAGGGGCCGAGACGGCCGCTGATCCGATCCCCGACCCGCGCTAGGCGGTCACCTCGAGTTCCGCGACGCTGTAGCCCTCGACGGAAAGCCGGATCGTCACGGTGTCGCCGGGGTCGATCGACGGCCCGTTCGTGCCCGCTGTCCGGAAGGAGGCCGTCTCGCCGACCCGCCAGGCCGTGGTGGTCGCGCTGTTGAACGCGCCGGTCGGTGCGCTCTCGAAGCCGCCTGCGGAAAAGAACGGGACCGGCGGTTGTTCGGCGAGCGGTTCGCCGTCGACGCGCACTCGAACGTCGAGCGCTTCCGGATCGATCACGTCGCCACCGGTGTGTGTTACCCTGATCTCGCCGGTCGGATCGGCCGCCGCGTCGAAGGTGGCGACGGTGGGCTCGGGCGCGGAGCCGACGGGGACGGCCACGAGCACAGTCGCAGCGAGGGCGACGGTCACCACGAGCAGACACAGGACGCCGACGAGCGGCGAGACGCCACGGGGAGCCATGAGGGTCCTGGCCGCGTCCCGATATATAAATCGTCGGGCGTCGCAGGTTGTCGGGCGTCGCAGGTTGTCGGGCGTCCCGGCGCTCAGGAGGGCGACGCCTCGAGCGACACCGTCTCGCCGTCGTGAGCCGCGGTTACTGTCACCGGACCGCGGGGAGCGACGGCCCACAGCCGGTCCCCGTCGGTCGACCCGATCGGGTCGCCGCCGAGCTCGATTCGTGCGTTCAGGGGGTCGCCGGTCGCGTCGTCGAGGGCCGAAACCCCGATCGGCCCGCCGCCGCGGGTCGTGTCGACGACGAGGCGAAGCCCGTTCGCGGTGGTTCGGCTCCTCTGAGTCGGGAGCGAGTCGAGGTCGTTTCGCTGGAATTCGATCGCTACGGCCTCCGAGCCGCTGTCGAGGTACGTCTCGAGCTCACCGTGCGGGTGGGGAATGCTGAAGCGATAGACGCGTTCGAAGGGCGGCCCGATGGGCGAGGCCGAGACGCCGAGGTTGTTCTCTGTGACCCACGGGTAGATACGCTCCATTCGCTCGAGCGCGAGGAGCGGGCTTCCGCCGTATTGATCCTGAGTCCGTCTGTCCCTCGCGCTCGGATCGTGGGCCTCGCGAAGATACGTCCCGTCGTCCCGATCGATCGCGGCGAGGACGACCCCGTCGCCGGCCGTCTCGACGTACACCCGAACGGAGCCGGAGCCGGCGGCCGCGCCGGCGAGTTCGGTCCTGACTGGTCCGGTTGCTGGGACGAGTCCGGCTCGTTCCGTCGCCGCGCGGTCGGCTTCGGCGTCCATCTCGAGGCGGTTCGCCCGCGTTTCGAGCCACTCGAGCCGATCGACCGTCGCCCCGGCCACCCGGGCGACCACGGTCAGCGTCCGGAGGAGTTCGCGGGCGTCGATCGCCCCCTCGTTGTACTGCCGGATGGCGGTTCGTTCGGTCCCGCGCAGCTCGCCGGCGCGGGCGGCGAGACGCTCTACGCCGTCCTCGACGACCGCTTCGTGCTCGGCGTCGCTTGCCGCGCTCGTATAGCGTCGCTCGAGCGTCTCGCCGAGGTAGGCGCTCTCGAGCCCGCCGGCGTCGGCCTCGACGGCGGCCGCGACGTCGAGACCGGCGGTGTGGTTGCCGGAGCGCTCGATGCCCTCGGCCGACGGCGCGAGGTACTCCGAGGTGTTCGGCGTCGCGAGCACGGTCATCGAGCGATCCGGGTCGGCCGTCGTCTCCTGTAGCTCGCCGGGACCGCCGACGCCCTCGGCGCCGACGACGACCCCGCCGATCGGGGCCACACAGAGGAGGAAGGCGAAGACGAGCGCACGGGTACCGTCCATGTTCGGGGCGTCGCCCCCGGGAAACAAAAATCGTCCGCCCCGCACCGGGACTAAACGCACGGCCGAGAAAAGCCGAGACAGTTTATCGACGGCGCAGACGTTTTATCTCCGGATAGAAAGCGTTTTCCCGTGGGCGCGTCCACCGTTTAGCTATGCGGTGTCGGGTCCCCATCTTGCTGTGTGCCCTCCTCCTCGCCTCCGCTCCGGTGCTCGGTGCGGTTCCCGTCGCTGGACAACCACAGGCCGACGGGACACACTTCGAAGCACAGCTCCAAGCGGACGGCGACGCGGCGTGGAACGTCACGCTCAGCGTGCCCATCGGCACTGACAGCGATCGCGACGCCTTCGAGGCGTTCGCGGACCGGTTCGAGGCCGGCGAGGCCGACCTCGAGCTCGGTGTCGACGCGTTCGAGCGGGCCGCCGGCGAGGCCTCGGCGGCGAGCGGCCGCGAGATGTCGATCACGTCGGTCAGCCGTCACAGCGAAGTCGTAACCGACCCCGACAGCGGGGAGACGTACGGGGTGCTCCGGGTCTCGTTCACCTGGGAGTCGTTCGCGCGAATCGACGACGAGGACACGCTGTACGTCGACGACGCGTTCAACACCACGGACGGGACGTGGCTGCCGGGACTCGGATCGGACCAGTCGCTGACGATCCTGGCCCCGCCGGGCTACGGTGGGCCGACCACCTCGCCGATCGGGGCCGACGGCGGGGACCTCCGGTGGGAGGGGCCGACGACGTTCGAGCCCGGATACTTCGACATCGTCTATCACCCGTCTGGTGCGGGACCGGCGACGAACGGGATCTCGAGCCCCCTCGTCGCCGGGGCGTTGCTCCTGAGCGGAGCCGCGCTCCTCGTCGGGCTGTACCTCCTGTTCGGCCGGCAGCGCGGGGACGAGACACGCGAGCCCCCGGAGGCGGGCGATGCCGATAGCGACGGCGGAACGGCGGGGGAACCGACGGACGCGGCGGCCGAGAGCGCGACACCAGAGAAAGACGGTGCGAACGCCGACCCGGACACCGGGGCCGACGAGCCGAATCCCGAACTGCTCTCGGACGAGGAGCGCGTCGAGTACCTCCTCGAACGGAACGGGGGACGGATGAAGCAGGCGACGATCGTCAAGGAGACCGGCTGGTCGAACGCGAAGGTCTCACAGCTTCTCTCGTCGATGGACGACGAAGACCGGGTGGACAAACTCCGAATCGGCCGGGAGAACCTCATCAGCCTGCCCGGAGAAGGCGTCGGCGAACTCGGCGAGGAGCCTTGAAATTCTCTCCGCGCTGCAGCGCGAGGATTCCAGCGCGGGACGGCGAGCCGGTCCCACGTCCCCGCTGGCAACTTCTCGCCTGCCGAACGGGGTCCGGCGAGGCGATACCGGGTGTGTGCGCGATACGTCGGCCCCGCGAGGGGTGTGGCGTGTTGCGCGTCCCGGCACGGGCCGTGCCATCGGCCTGCCTGCCCTTCGTGCCACGGTGAGCAGGCACAAGCGAGCGAGGGTCGCTTGTTACCTGCCGTCTCCCAACGGCCTCGGCGACGCCCTCTCGGGGACGGTGTGGTGGCCTTCGTCGTCCGGGCGGACCCCAATTCCGACCGCCAGTTTTTGCCCGTTGTGCGTGCTACGGCAGACGCTGTCGGACGGCTTAACCGGCGGTTGTCGCCCTGGTGTCGGATTCATCCCCGCCGTGAACGGCGAGGTTTTCTCCTCGAACTTCCGTAACCCCGCTCGCCAGAGAGCGCCGGAGCGGGATACCGGCGGGAGCGTCGGCTGACCCACTGTTCGGAAACATTTAATCATAGACGGGTGTCACGTTCGCTAGTATGAAGGTACTCGTTACCGTGAAGGAGGTAGCCGCGGTCGACGACGAGTTCGAGATCTCCGGGCTCGACATCGCCGAGGGGTCCCTCGAGTACGACCTCAACGAGTGGGACGACTACGCTGTCGAGGAGGCCGTCCAGATAGCCGAGGCGAACGACGACGTCGAGGTCGTCACGGTCACCATCGGTCCCGAGCGCGCCGACGAGACCGTCCGGATGGCGCTCGCGAAGGGGGCCGACCGGGCCGTCCGGGTGTGGGACGATGCCCTCGAGGAAGCCCAGTTCCTCGACGTCGGCACGAAGGCCGACATCATCGCCGCCGTCGCCGAGGCGGAGGCCCCCGATCTGATCCTCTCGGGCGTTCAGGCGGGCGACGACGCCAACGGCGCGACTGGCGTCGCCCTCGCCGAACGGCTCGGCTTCGAGTGGGCCGCCGTCGTCAACGACCTCGAACTCGACGCCGAGGCGGGCGTCGCCTCGGTCCACCGCGAGCTCGAAGGCGGTATCGAGGAACTCACCGACGTCGAGCTCCCCGCGGTGTTGACGATCCAGACCGGGATCAACGAGCCCCGCTACGCCAGCCTCCGCGGTATCCGACAGGCCCAGCGAAAGCCCCTCGAAACCGAGTCCCTCGACGATATCGGGCTCGACGCCTCGGTGACCGACTCGCCCGTCGCGCGGACCTCGATGTACGAGCCCGAAAGCGAAAGCGACGCGGTTGTCTGGGACGGCAGCGCCGACGAGACGGCCGGGGAACTGGCCGAACTCCTCCGCGAGAAGGGGGTGGTCGAGGGATGACGGTACTGGCCGTCGCCGAACACCGTCGCGGGGACCTCCGGGACGTCTCCTTCGAACTCGTCACGGCCGGTCGCGAACTCGCGGCCGACCTCGAGACGGACCTCGCGGTCGCCGTGATCGCGGGCGACGTCGAAGGGTTCGCCGAAGCGCTGAACCGCGAGGGCGTCGACACGATCTACACCGTCGCGAACGGCGAGGAGTTCAACCACGGCGTCTACGCGGGAGCGATAAAAGAGCTGTGCGCGGAGCTCGACCCGACGGCGCTTCTGTTGCCCAACTCGGTGAACGGGCTGGACTACGCGCCCGCGGTCGCCGGGGCGCTCGAGTTGCCGCTCGTGACCGACGTGATCGACATCGAGAGCGGCGAGCCGGTCGAGGTCGTCCGCGAGCAGTACGGCGGCAAGGTGGAGACGGCCTACGAGGTCGACTCGGAGCGGTACGCGCTGACGCTCCGGGCCACCGAGTGGCCCCCCGCCGAATCGCCCGGCGACGCGACGATCGAAGCCTTCGACGTGGACGTCGACGAGGACGCGCTCGGCACGACGGTGAAGGGTTTCGAGGAGGTCGCCAGCGGCGACGTGGACATCACCGACGCGGACGTGCTCGTCTCCGTCGGCCGCGGGATCGGGGAGGAAGAGAACATCCCGCTCGTCGAGGAACTCGCGGACGCTCTGGACGCGACGCTGTCGTCGTCGCGGCCGATCGTCGACAACGGCTGGCTGCCACAGAACCGCCAGGTCGGCCAGTCGGGGAAAGTCGTTACACCCGACGTCTACGTCGCGGTCGGGATCTCCGGGGCGGTCCAACACGTCGCCGGCATGAAGGGTGCGGACACCATCGTCGCGATCAACTCCGACCCGAACGCGCCGATCTACGACATCGCCGATTACGGTATCGTCGACGACCTCTTCGAGGTCGTCCCCCAAGTGATCGAGGCGTTCGGCGGGCAGGCGCCCGAGGTCTGAGCGCCGACGCGCCGGCCCCGTGTTTTCCGTCGATGCACTGCCCCGAGCCGCCGCTCCGGGGCGTCCGAGCCGCAACTCTTTTGTACACATACGCTCATTAATGTACAGTAATGAACACCAGAGAGGGACTGGCTCCGGCGGTCCGGTCGATCCTCGGGGCCGCCGAGGGGCGGGGCGGCGGCGACGAACCGCTCGACGTGACGCCGCGGTCGCTGCCGGCGGCGCTCGAGGCGGCCGAGGCCGACGGACGCGCGCCGATTATCGCCGAAGTGAAACCGACCAGTCCGACGGCCGACGGCGAGCGGACCGATGACCCGGTCGAACTCGCGACGGCGATGGTCGAGGGCGGTGCTGCGGCGCTGTCCGTGTTGACCGAACCGGAGCATTTCGGCGGCTCGCCGGAGACGCTCGAGGCGGTCCGGACGGCCGTCGACGTGCCCGTACTCCGGAAGGACTTCCTCCTGCGGGAGGCCCAACTCGACGTCGTGGGAGCGGACCTGGTGTTGCTCATTGCACGGTTCGTCGACGACCTCGAGGGCCTCCTCGAGGCCGCCCACCAACGTGGTTTCCAGGTCCTCGTCGAGACGCACACTCCCGCGGAGCTCGAGGCGGCCCTCGATGCGGGGGCGGACATCGTCGGAGTCAACAACCGCGATCTGGCGAACCTCGACGTCGACGTCGGGACGTTCGAGCGCGTCGTCGACTCGGTCCCGGCAACGGCCCGCGAAAACGTCACCCTGATAGCCGAAAGCGGCGTAGAGTCGTGCGACGACGTCGCGCGAATGCGTGCGGCCGGTGCCGACGGCGTGCTCGTCGGCTCGGCCATAATGGACGGCGACGTGCGAGCGAACACGGAGCGACTCACGAGCGGCTCTACGGAGTGACCCCACATGTCTCAACCCGACACCAAATTCGGCGACTACGGCGGCCAGTACGTCCCAGAGGCGTTGATGCCCGCCATCGAGGAACTGACCGATGCCTACCGACGCTACGTCCTGAACAACGAGGACGGCTTCATGGACGAGTTCCGCGAGCGACTCGCGGACTTCGGCGGGCGGCCGACGCCGCTGCAGCGCGCCGATCAGCTCTCAGCGCGCTACGACACGGAGGTGTATCTCAAGCGCGAGGACCTCCTCCACGGTGGCGCACACAAACTCAACAACGCCCTCGGGCAGGTGCTGCTCGCGAAGTACATGGGCAAAGAGCGCATCATCGCCGAGACCGGCGCGGGCCAACACGGCACCGCGACGGCGATGGCCGCGGCCCACCTGGATATGCCCTGCGAGATCTACATGGGCCGCCGTGACATCAACCGCCAGCGGCCCAACGTGTTCCGGATGCGGCTCAACGGCGCGGCGGTCACCCCCGTCGACGTCGGCCGCGGGACTCTCAAAGAAGCGATCAGCGAGACGATGCGCGATTGGGCGACGACCGTCGAGACGACCCACTACGTCATCGGATCGATCGTCGGCCCCGCGCCGTTTCCGGCGATGGTCCGGGACTTCCACGCCGTCATCTCCGAGGAGATCGAATCGCAGACGGCGGAGAAACTCGACCGCTCCCCGGGGTCGGTCGTCGCCTGCGCGGGCGGCGGCTCGAACACGATGGGTGCCTTCGCCGAGTTCCTCGACGACGACGTCGAGTTGTACGCCGTCGAGGCCGGCGGCTCCTCGTTGACCGTCGACGAGGAGGCCGGCGTCGCGCCGCACTCGGCGTCGCTGTCGACCGGCGAGGAGGGGGTGCTCCACGGCGCGCGGACGAAGCTGCTCCAGGACGGCCACGGCCAGATCATGGAGTCCCACAGCGTCTCCTCGGGGCTCGATTACGCCGGCGTCGGACCACAGCTGTCCCACCTCGTCGACGAGGGCCGGGTGACGCCGGTTACCGTCGACGACGACGACGCCCTGGAGGCGTTCCACCGGCTCTCGCAGGACGAGGGGATCATCCCCGCCCTCGAGACGGCCCACGCGTTCGGCTTCCTCGAGGCAGCGCTCGGGCCGGACGGCGACGGCTCGGTCGAGTTCGCTGAGCCGATCGTCGTCAACGTCTCCGGGCGCGGCGACAAGGACCTCGAGGCCGCGATCGAGGAGACCGAAAAACGCGATCTCGAGAACGCACCGGAGATGGAGGTGTTCGATCAGTGAGCAGCGAAGACCGGGCGGAGCGGACGCCTCAGAACGCCCGCGAAACGTCGTCGACCCTCGCGGACGCCTTCGAGGAACCGGCGTTCGTGCCGTACCTCGCGGCGGGCGACCCGACGTTCGATGCCTCTCTCGAATACGTCGAGGCACTCGCCCGCGGCGGCGCGGACGTGATCGAATTGGGGCTGCCCTTCTCGGAGCCGATCGCGGAGGGACCGACGATCCAGCAGGCGGTCGTCCGGTCGCTGGCGGGCGGAATGACGCCCGAGCGGTTCTTCGAGTTCGTCGAGGCCCTCGACATCGACGTTCCGCTCGCGTGCATGACCTACTACAACCTCATCTACCAGTACGGCGACGAGCCAGTCCGGTCGTTCGTCGAACGGGCCGCCGCGGTCGGCATCGAGGGGCTCGTTGTCCCGGACCTGCCCGCCGAGGAGGCCGACCCCCTCCGGGCGGCCTGCGACGAGTTCGGTCTCGATCTGGTATTCATCGTCGCGCCGACGACGGCTGGCGAGCGCCTCGACCACATCATGGAGCGCGTCTCGGGGTACGTTTACGTCCAGGCGCGCCTCGGCGTCACCGGCGCCCGGGAGTCGCTGTCGGATCACACCGGGGCGACGCTTTCCCGCCTCGAGGGCTACGACGTCCCGAAAGCGGTCGGATTCGGCATCTCGACGGGCGAGCACGCCGCGTCGGTCGTCGAGGCGGGTGCGGACGGCGTCATCGTCGGCTCCGCGCTGGTCGACATCGTCGCCGAGGGGCACGAAGACGACGCGCCGACCGCGGAGATCGCCGCGGAGTTGGAGTCACTCGCCCGCGAACTGAAGACCGGCGCGATCGAGGGTGGGCAACGCCGTCCGCGACCGGAACGAACTTGAAGCAACCTCGCACACTCACAGACACCATGACAGCAGGGATCACCGCGCGCCTACAGCGGATCGGGACAGAGGGTCGATACGTCGTCGTGCCGATGGACCACGGAATCACGCTCGGGGCGGTCACGGGGCTCAAGGACATCGAATCGACGATCGACGCCGTCACGCGCGGTGGCGCGGACGCGGTGTTGACACAAAAGGGCATCGCCGACCGAGTCCACGGAAATAAAAACGGCGCGGGCTACATCGCCCACCTCAACGGCTCGACCGCAATTGGCCCCGACGAGAACGACAAGCGGCGAACCGGCTCGGTCGAGGCCGCGCTGCGGGCCGGCGCCGATGCCGTCTCCTTTCATATCAACGTCGGCTCGAAATACGAGCGCGAGCAGATCGAGCAACTCGGGGCGCTGACCGACGAGGCCGCCGAGTACGGCCTGCCCGTGCTCGCGATGACGTACGCCCGCGGTCCCGACACCGAGGGCGACGATCCCGAGGCGCTCGGCCGCGCAGTCCGGTTGGGCGAGGAGTTGGGCGCGGATCTGATCAAGACGGGTTACAGCGGCGACCGGGAGAGCTTCGAGCACGTCTGTGAGTCGACGCGCTGTCCGGTGCTCATCGCTGGCGGGTCGCCGGACGGCGACCTCCAGTCGCTGCGGGACGTTCGGGGAGCGATGGACGCCGGCGGGGCCGGCGTCTCGATGGGCCGGACGATCTTCCAACACGACGACCCCGAGCGGATGGCCCACGCCGTCGCGCTGGTGGTCCACGAGGACCTCGACGCCGCGGAGGCGCTCGAACGCGCGGAACTCGACGCGTAGGTGAGACGTTCGTCTCGAGTACGGGGAGGGACGCCGGATACGCCCGTTGAGTGACTCGCCGCGCCGTCGACTCGCCCGGCGCGATCCGACGGGTCGTGTCACCCCGGCTCTCGGAACCCTTATACCCGCGTCGGCTGTACGTCTGTTTGTAATGGCAAACGGTACGGTTGATTTCTTCAACGACACAGGCGGCTACGGTTTCATCTCGACTGACGACTCCGACGAAGACGTGTTCTTCCACATGGAAGACGTCGACGGCCCGGATCTCGAGGAAGGACAGGACATCGATTTCGACATCGAGGACGCCCCCAAGGGCCCCCGCGCGTCGAACGTCGTTCGCAACTGATCGGTCACCACGACTGATCGGCCACCGCGAGTACAGCAACTATAGTAGCGATCGGAAGACACTGCACACTCGATCGCACGACAGCAGTGCGATCGATGTGTAATCACTTGCGATGGTTACTGTAATATAACGCGATCGACGCCCCGACGTCACGGCGACCGTGACTCTGGGCGGTGATTTTCGTTTTCTCCCTCACGACGCCGAGCTGTCGGCTCGTCCGAGTTCGCCCACCGGGGCGCGTGGCGTCGGTCGGCGACGTGCTCGGTGTCGCCGCCGGTGTCCTCACACTCGAGCGTCTGGACGGCGGTTCGTCGGTCGGCACCGGTGTCCGGTCGAGTCAGTGCCCGAAGATACGAGTGTCTGCGGCGCCGCCGAGGTCACAGAACCGGTGTAATCTCCCGTCGTGTCGGACGAGGGCGACGAGGTGGATCGATATGGCCAGCCGAGCGATACCGACCGCGCACCTGTCGAGGAACGTGCGCCCGGTCGTGGAGGGGCGACGGAGGGACACACCCGCAGGACGCGGCGGCTGGGCCATAGCTTTTTTCGGCAGTCACTCGAGCCCGTCGATCGACGACAGCGAGTCGACCGTCGAGTCCACCAGTTTCCGCTCGGCCCGGCGGAGGTTCATCGAGGCCGCGGTCTTCGAGACCCCGAACTCGTCGGCGAGGTCGTCGAGCGACAGCTCCCGTGGCGTTTCGAAGTAGCCGGCCTCGGCGGCGGTGACGAGCGTTTCGCGTTCCGTTTCGGTCAGCGCCCGGCAGCTGTTCAACAAGCCGTGGGCCGCGCCCGCGTTCTCTATCACGTCGAAGAGCTCCGCGACGGAGAGGTCGGTCCGGCTCTCGACGACGACGTCGTTCTCGTCGTCGAGTTCCGAGAGCGCCCGGTCGGCCGTCGTTCCCTCGTCGAAGCCGACGTGCCACGTCTCGGTGCCGCCCTCGATCCGGAAGGGACCGGTTATGTAGCCGCCGTGGTCCTCGACGACGCCCATCGCGTCGGTCTGTTCGATGCGCGTTCGGACCGTCGCCACGCCGCCGCTCTTTTTCAACGTCGCGCAGTCGGTCATGTTAGGATGTTCGCGGAGCGTCCGCAACCCCTGGGCGAGTTCGCCGCGCTCGTCACCCTCGACGAGCAGCCGGGTTTCGAGTTGCTCGCGGTTCGTGTCCAACTGCCACTGCATCGCCGAGAAGCGGACGTCGACCTCGTCGGTGGTGTCGATGAACGGGCAGTCGTATTGCCGCATGTCGAGGTCGAGATCGATCATCCGTGTGGCCATACCTCGTAGGCAACGTTGTTAACGGTATCGTATACCATCTCCCGGGCCGACCGCGACCGTCCCGCCACGTTCAATAGCCGCCCCCGCCACCCCGGAGGTATGACACGCTCCGTGTGGCTGAAGGCCGACGACGAGGTCGGCGACTGGGAGGCGCGAAAGCGCCGGATCACCGCCGGCCTCGAGGCCGGCGTCGACTGGGTGCTCGTCGACCGACGCGACGTGGGCCGGGTCCGCGATCTGGGTCGGGTGAACGTCGCCGCCTTCGCCGGCGACGACGTCCACGTCATGGACGCCGAGACCGACGAGGATCCCGACCCCGACGCCGTCGTCGTCGGCAAGGGTGGCGAGGGCGACGGCACGGTCGATCTCCCCTCGGATCTCTCCGGGTCGGCCGACCTGACGACGCTCCGCCGGACGGACGCCCCCGGCGGCGCCTACGTCCGCATCCTGGACGCCGACTACGAGACCTTCGCGGAGGCCGCGGCCGGAGAGGCCGACTACACCCTCGTCGTCGGGGAGGACTGGCAGATCATCCCCCTCGAGAACCTCATCGCCCGGATCGGCGAGGAG
Organism: Natronomonas moolapensis 8.8.11; assembly: GCF_000591055.1. Lineage (GTDB taxonomy): Archaea > Halobacteriota > Halobacteria > Halobacteriales > Haloarculaceae > Natronomonas > Natronomonas moolapensis. The sequence goes on from NC_020388.1 coordinate 198,241, forward strand.
ACCGACCTCGTGGCCGGCGTCCGGAGCGCCGAGGAGGCCAAGACCGCCTTCGAAACGCTCGAGATCGGCGCCGACGCGGTGTTGCTCGACACCGACGACCCAGACGAGATCCGCGCCACAGTCGAGATCAGAGACGAAAGCGAGCGCGAGCACCTCGACCTCCAGCACGCGACGGTGACGGAAATCGAGGAGACGGGGTCGGCCGACCGGGTCTGCGTCGACACGGCGTCGATGCTCGATCACGACGAGGGGATGCTGGTCGGATCGATGAGCCGCGGGCTCTTTTTCGTCCACGCCGAGACCGCCGACTCGCCGTACGTCGCTTCTCGACCCTTCCGGGTCAACGCCGGCGCGGTCCACGCCTACGTGCGGACGCCCGGCGGCGAGACGAAGTACCTCGCGGAGTTGAAATCCGGCGACGAGGTCCAGGTCGTCGACACGGAGGGGAACACCCGCGAGGCCATCGTCGGTCGCGCGAAGATCGAAAAACGCCCCATGTTTCGGGTCGAGGCCGAACTCGAGAACGGCGACCGGATCGAGACGCTGTTGCAGAACGCCGAGACGATCAAGGTCGCCACGGCGTCGGGGCGAAAGTCGGTCACCGACCTGGCGGCCGGCGACGACCTGCTCGTCTACTACGAGGCGGTCGCGAGACACTTCGGCGAGGCCGTCGAGGAGTCGATCATCGAAAAGTAAAACGAACCGGAGATCACTCCATGAGCCGATCGACCAGCCCCCGGAGCGTTTCGAGGCCGTACTGTCCCGGGGCGGTCGCCTTCTCCGGGTCGATAGGCGCGTAGCCGATCTTCGACCCGTAGACGGGCGCGACGGCGCGGGTGTGGCTGCCGGCCGCCCCCATCGCCATCGTCGCCACGTCGACGCCGGCCCGGGTCACCTCGTGTGTGACCGAAAGCACGGAGAGCGCGTCGCCGACATCGCGTGCGGTCACCGCGATCTTCCCGACGTCGCCGCGCTCGCCCGCCCGCCGCAGGCGATCGGCGAGTTCGGGCTCGGGCGGGGTGCCCTCGAAGTCGTGCGTCGAGACGACGACCGGGACGCCGACCGCCCGCGCCGCTGCGAGGAGGGCCTCGGCACGGTCGGCGTCGCCCGGCCCGCCGGACTCCAGGGCGGCGAGTTCGATATCTATCGCGGCGACGGCGTCGCATTCGAGGGCGGCCTCGAGGGCGCCGAGGCGGTTCACCTCGGACGCCTCGCCGCCCTCCCACGCGGCGCGGTTCGTCGCGAGGATCGGGAGGTCGCCGTCGTAGGACGCGAGCGCGCCGAGCGGCGCGTCGGCCAGATCCATCCGGAACTCGACGCAGTCGGCGTCGGCGCGGGCGGCCGGTTCCGCCTCGAGGTCGGCCGTCGAGGCGGCGAGCGTGAACGAATCGAACGAGAGCGACATACCCCACCCGCGGCGGGGACGGACAAAAGCGTGTTCGGTCGGCGGTGTCCCGCGGCGAGGTCGCAAGCACGCCGAGCGCGAGCAAGCGGAGCCGAGGGCGAAACGAGACGCCGGCGGGCCCCGCTCAGGCCCGCCCGAGGAACTCCGCCTGCGCCGTCGTCCCCTCGGTCCCGTAGTCGGTGACCAGAACCCGGATCGTCTCCCCGGCGTCGAGGGCGTCGGATCGGTCGGGGTCGGGGACCTCCCTCACGAACGTCTGCAGCCCGTTGATCGTCCCGCGCACCTCGGCCGGGACGCGGTCGTATTGGGTCTGTTTGACCACGAGTTCGTACGTCTCGCCCTTCGTTGCGGCCTCCTCGGGCGGCCGTCGTTGCGTCTCGCGGTGGGCGCGGTCGCGCGTTCGCTGGGCGGCGGTGTTCGGGCGGCCGCGCCGGCGACCCAGGCGGACGACGAGCGCGACGACGAGCAGGCCGGCGGCGCCCGCGCCGAGGAGCCACGGGTCGACACTCGGCAGGGAGTCGATCATCGACAGCAGTTCGTCGCCGCCGGGCATATCCGTTGTGACCGAAGTGGCCCGGGAACGATACCGGGGATCAGAAGGTTGATGCCGGGCGGTTCACGACACACGACCGATGACCGACCGGGAGGTGAGCGTCGTGTTGCCCGCCTACAACGAGGCGGAAACCATCGAGGGGACCGTTGACGTGACTCTCGAGGCGCTGGGCGCGTTCCTCCCGTCCGGTAGCTTCGAGGTGTTGATCGCGGAGGACGGCTGTACGGACCGGACGCCCGAGATTGCGAGCCGAATGGCCGGCGAAGACGACCGCGTCAGACACTTCCACAGCGACGAGCGTCTCGGCCGCGGTGGTGCCTTAGAACGGGCCTTCGAAGCCAGCGACGGCGAGGTGCTCGTCTACTTCGATACGGACCTGGCGACCGACATGGCGCATCTCGAGGCGCTCGTCGAGTCGATCCGCTCGGAGGGCTACGACGTCGCGACCGGTTCCCGGCGGATCCCGGGGAAGAGACAGGAGCGCGAACCCGAACGCGGGATCGCATCGACGGGGTACAACGCGTTGGTCCGGACGGTGCTTCGGTCCTCGCTGCACGACCACCAGTGCGGGTTCAAGGCCTTCGGTCGGGACGCGCTCTTCGAGTTGCTCGAGGGGGTCGAGGACGATCACTGGTTTTGGGACACGGAGGTGCTGGTCCGCGCTCAGCGAGCCGGCTACGCAGTCAAAGAGTTCCCCGTCGACTGGGCGCCGAAAGGCGATACCACGGTCGATCTGGTCAGAGACGTGCTCGGGATGGGCAGTCAGGTCGCCCGGCTGTGGTGGCAACTGTCGGTTCGTCCCCGGATCGACCGCCGGACGACGACCGCCGCCGGGACGGCGCTAATCGTCCTCGCGCTCGCGTTGATGACGCTGTATCTCGACCCGACCGAGGTGCTGGCCGCGATCCGCGGAGCCGACCCCGCCGCCCTCGCCGTCGCCGCCGCCGTATACATCGCCTCGTGGCCACTTCGGGGACTCCGGTATCGGGATATCCTCTCGGAACTCGGCTACCGCGAGCGCGTCGGCTTCCTCACGGGAACGATCTTCGTGAGCCAGACCGGCAACCTCGTCGTGCCCGCCCGCGGCGGCGACGCGATCCGTGCTTACATCGTGAAAGCCCGCCGCGGCATCCCCTACCCCTCCGGGTTCGCCTCTCTGGCCATCGAACGGGTGTTCGATCTGTTGATTATCGCGGCGCTGGCCGGCGCGACGCTCGTCGGGTTGGCACTCGGTGGCGTCGACGTCGCAGCGCTCCAGACGGCCGAGGCCGGCGGCGACGTCGGTGAGAGCGGCCGGACGGCGGTGCTCGTCGCGGGGGGCGTCGGGGCGGCGGCGATCGGGGCGATGGCGCTCATTGCCGCCACCGCGCGTTCGGATCGAAACCTGGTTCGGGGGGCGTTGACCCGGGTGAGCGACGACTCCTACGTCGAGTACGTCGCGGCGATCCTCGAACGGTTTGTCGCAGACGTACAGACGGTCGCCGAGGACCGCCGGGCGTTCGCCGTCGTCGGCCTATCGAGTCTCGTGATCTGGGGGATCGACATCCTGACGGCGATCGTGGTCTTCGCCGCGTTCGGAGTGTCGGTGCCCACCACGCTGCTCGTGGCCGTCGGCTTCTTCGCGGTCGCCGTCGGCAACCTCGCGAAGGTGTTGCCGCTCTCGCCCGGCGGGATCGGCCTCTACGAGGGCGCCTTTACGCTCATCGTCGTAGCGCTGACGCCGATCGCGTGGCCGACGGCGCTCGCGACGGCGGTCGTCGACCACGCCCTGAAAAACGCCGTCACCGTCGCCGGGGGCGTCGCGTCGATGCTTCGGCTCAACGTGTCGCTGGCGACCGCAGTCGAGGAGTCCCGCGAGGCCGGGGAGGCCCGTGAGGCCGAAAGCGATCCCGCAGTCAGGGAGTGAGCCGGGGAGGGGTCGGTCCGCCCGGCGGCCCGACCGGGATTCATATACCGACGGCCGCCGTTTCGATCGGCGATGACGGACTCCTCCGAACGCGGCCTCAGTCGACGTCGGACGCTGGCCGGACTCGGCGCGCTCGCGGTCGCCGGCGGCCTCGGGTGGACGCGGCTCCGCGGGGGCTACGACCGCCGTCAGGCCGACTTCGATCCCGAGGTGTTGCCGTACGACGAGACGTACCCCCGAGGCGACGCGACGACGTTCAGGCGGGGGCTGCGTCGGCTCGGCTACTACCCCGAGGCGACGGTCCCCGACCGCGTCGAGGTCGAGTGGTCGATGCCGGTCAACGGGATCGGTCACACCGCGGCGAAGTCGAGCCCGCGGCCGACGCCGGACGGCGAAACCGTGTTGATACCCTCCGATACCGGAGTGCTACACGCGGTCGCGCCAGACGGCGAGCGCCGGTGGCGCGCCGAAACCGCGGCGGGGACGAGCCTCGGGTTTCACGGAACGCCGTTGATCGTCGACGGGACGGCCTACATCGGCGGCTACGACGGGTCGATGTACGCCTACGACGTCGAGACGGGTCGGCGTGTCTGGAAGACCTCGAACTGGCGGCTCCGCGGGGCGATCGCGATCGGGTCGAGCCCGGCGTACTGGGACGGTGTGGTGTACGTGGTCGCGGAGTACAACTACCCCTGGCAGGCGCCTTCGGGGACGATGTGGGCCCTCGACGCGGCGACGGGACAGCCGCTGTGGCACGATAGCCGCCTGTGGGGGATGCCCCACCCCTCGACGTCTATCGACCCCGCGACCGAACGGCTGCTGACGGGGTCGAACGACGGGGTGTGCTACGCGTGGGAGTTCCCCTCCCTGGAGCCGGCCTGGGAGTTTCAGACCGGCGCAGAGATCAAGGGGACGATCCCGACCTACGACGGGGCGGCGTTCGTCGGCTCGTGGGACGGTCGCTTCTACCGGCTGGACCTGGCCGACGGGACCGAGGAGTGGTCCTTCGAGACCGGCCGGGTGATCATGTCGAACCCCGGGATCGATCCGGACGCGGGGGTCGTCTACGTCGGCAGCGACGACAACCACGTGTACGCCCTCGACACCGACACCGGCGAGGCGTTGTGGTCGAAAGACGTCGGCGGGAACGTCATCGGATCGCTGACAGTGACTGCCGGGTCGGTGCTCGTCGGTTCCTACGACAGACACCTGTACGCCATCGACAAACGGACGGGTGAGACTCGCTGGCGCGTCGAGGGTGTCGGCCACGTGACGAGCGAAGCGGTCCCCCACGGCGATCGGATATTCGTCGCCGAGCGGGGCGACATCTCGGGGTACTGGTCGGACGACGAGCCGGTGACGCTCCACGAGCGAGGCCGCGCGTACAGCCTCATCGGAACGTAATCGTTCGGGAGCGCCGGTCGGGAGCGGTGTGACGCCGACGGGCCGTGTCCGGTGACGGTCGGCGCGCGCGAGCGTCCGGACCGGCAGAATCGCCGGGTGTGTCCAGTACATTCGTGTGTATAGCTAGTGTACACGAGTGCGTCTCCGGGAGACACGCCGTGTCACACGGGAGCTATTCCCGAAACGCAGGCCACAGAGTGGCCGTCCTAAACGGCCAAATCGCCCGACTAGACCGTAACACACGAATGAAGTAGTCCGAGCAGACCGGCGTACGCGTATATATAGTCAAATATTACGATATTAATTGAACATATACGTGCTATTCTACGTCGGAATAAAATATCATAGAAAATAATGGCTGATATGCGCGACATTTAACCTACACTCGGCCGGTGACGATCTACGAGACGCCGCCTCCCGGCGGTCTCACCGCCTGAAGCGTCGATACATATATATATCACGTACGATACGCGACGGCTATGACAGCGACAAGCCAGCCTGTCATGGAGGCACCGAAACCGGAGTCGGCCGTCGGCGCCGGCGGAGGTGGTCTCCGTGGTTAGCGCGGTCGAACTGCTGTTGGCCGCGGCACCGCTTTTGATCGCCGGGGTACTGATGGTCGGGTTCCTGTGGTCGGCTACGCGGGCGATGCCGATCGCGTGGATCTCCGCGGTCGTGATCGGCTTCGCCGTGTGGGGGATGCCCGGCAACTGGGTCGCCGCCGCCTCGATAAACGGCGTCATCACGGCGTTGACGATCCTCTGGATCGTCTTCGGGGCGCTGTTGCTCCTGTACACGCTGCAGGAGGCCGGCGCCTTCGACCGGATCAACGAAGGATTCGCCGCCGTCTCGGACGACAGACGGGTCCAGATCGTCTTACTCGGGTTCTTCCTCGCGACGTTCATCGAGGGCGCGGCCGGGTTCGGCACGCCAGCCGCCGTCGTCGCCCCGCTGTTGCTCGCGCTCGGGTTCCCGGCGCTTGCGGCGGTCATCGCCGCCATTATCGGCCACATCATCGCCGTCACCTACGGCGCGGTTGGAACGCCGATCATTATCGGAATTGAAAATCCTCTCGGCGTCTACGAGGAGGCGATCACTGCCGGTGGTTACGCGAGCGTCACCGAGTTTTCGAACCAAGTCGCCGCGTGGGCGGCGACGTATCACGCGCTGATCGGCTTTATGATGCCGTTCATCGGGGTCCTGATGATCGTGCACTTCTTCGGCGACGATGACACGGGATCACTCGGCCCCGCCCTGGAGGTTGCCCCGCTGTGTCTGTTCGCGGGAATCTCCTTTGCGATCCCCTACTGGGTGTCCGCGTGGTACATCACCGCCGAGTTCCCATCGCTCATCGGATCGATGGTCGGTGGTGCGATCACAGTTGGCGTGCTCCGTGCGGGCTATCTCCTGCCCGATTCCCACTGGGACTTCCCGCCGCGTTCGGAGTGGAAAGACCACTGGGTCGGCACTATTGAACCGGGATCAAGCAACGGCGGCCGGGCGGCGGCCGACGGCGGCACCCAGCAGATGTCACTGGCGAAGGCGTGGGTCCCATACATCCTCGTCGTCGTGTTGCTCGTCATCACGCGCGCAGTTGGCCCGGTCAGCAGCGCGATCGGCAACGCCGACTACGGCGTCGAGGTCGGCAACTTCACCATCGGTATCGTCCTCGGATGGAGCAACATCCTCGGGACGGAGATCAGTAACTCAATCGCCTGGATGAGCGTCCCCGGCTTCTGGCTCATCGTGCCCGCGCTCCTGTCGATTCCGATCTTCGGCATGAGCGGGGGAGAGTTCAAATCGGCGCTCAGCGAGACCGCGAGCAAACTCGTCTCACCGTTCATCGCGTTGATATTCGTCATCGCGATGGTGCAGGTGATGTTGCAGTCCGCGGTCGCGCCGACAGGCATCGACCTCGGCATGATCCAGGCGCTCGCACAGGCGACGGCTAACGCGCTCGGCCCGGCGTACCCGTTCGTCGCTGCCCTCATCGGCGCGCTCGGCGCTGCAATGGCCGGGTCGAACACCGTCTCGAATATCACGTTCGGCGGCTTCCAGTTCGAGGCCGCACAACAACTCGGACTGCCGACGCAGCTCATCGTCGGTGCGCAGGCGGTCGGCGGCGCAATCGGGAACCTCATCGCCATCCACAACGTCGTCGCCGCGCTGGCGACCGTCGGTCTCGTCGGTCAGGAGGGCCGCGTCATGCGGCTCAACCTCCTTCCGCTGCTCTACTACTCGATCGGCGTCGGTCTCCTCGCGATGCTGTTCAGCTACGTCCTCTTCCCCGGACTGTTCTGAACGGGGCCGGCAGCCTTCGTGCGTGTTATTTTATATACTTCGGACAGCGGCGGCTGGCGGTCCGTGACAATCAAAACGTCCGCTAGTCGACCGGGACGGGTCTCAGCCCAGCGTCGGCGTGAACCGATCGCCACCGAGGAACTTCCAGAGGTGGCCGCGCTCCTCCGGCGGGTCGACGGCCGGAAGTTCCTTCAATGCGGGTTGGATCGCGTTCCACCACCCATCGGGCGTCTCGAACTTCGCCGGGTACTTCGGGTAGACGTCGTCGAGAAAGTCCGACTTCGTCGCGCTCGGGTGACTCGTGAGATACTCGTAGGCGGCCGCGAGGGCCTCCCGGCGGGCGTCGAGGGTCCGACCCGATCCCGGGAGGTCCGCCGCCCGGATCGCCTGTTCGGCCTCCGAGGAGTGGTCGGTCCGATCTGCGTCCGCCTCGGCGGCCGTCCGTCCGGGGTCGACGGCGGGGATCGGCCGCCACCACACCCGGCTGCGTGCGCCGATCTTGCGGGTTTCGAGCCGGCCCGCCTCGACGAGTGTGTTGAGTTTGTTGTGCGCCGTTCGCCGCGAACAATCGAGCGCCTCCATGATATCGGCGGCGGTGAGCGGGCGTGCGACGTCCTCGCGTGCGTCGAACGCCTCGAGCGCGGCTTCGGGCGGAATCCGATCCGTGAACTCACCCTTCGCGTTTCGTTCGCGCTCGGATGCCATAGCCATTGACACGGACGGGTATGGTATAATCTCTTTGTCCGGGGTGAGCGCCGTTCCCCGGTACTTATAATCGTGGGACGCGCACAGACAGACGGTAGCAGATGAGCGAGAGGCAACGCCGACGGTCGAGAAGCGACGAACGGCTGTCGATCCTTGCCGGTCACGACGCGTGAGGGGGTCATGACGAGCCCCGCGTTCGAGGTATTCTTCGCGGCGTTGCCGCTTTTCGTCGTCGGCGTGCTCCTCGTCGGCCTGTTGTGGCCAGCGGCGCGGGTGATGCCGATCGCGTGGCTCGTCGCCTGTGCTGTCGGGTTCTTCGTCTGGGGGATGCCCCCGGCGTGGCTGTTGGCCGCCACCATCGAGGGCGTCATCACCGCGGTTCAGATCCTCTTTATCGTCTTCGCGGCGCTCGTGTTGTTGTACACGATGCTCCGATCCGGGGCGTTCGACACGCTCAACCGCAACTTCGCCGAGATCAGCGAGGACCGCCGGGTACAGGTCGTGTTGGTCGCTTTCTTTCTCGCGACGTTCATCGAGGGTGCGGCCGGCTTCGGCACGCCCGCGGCAGTCGTCGCCCCCCTGCTTTTGGGGCTCGGGTTCCCGGCGCTCGCGGCAGTCGTCGTCGCACTAATCGGCCACGTCATCGCCGTCACCTACGGCGCGGTCGGGACCCCGATTCTCGTCGGCATCGGTGAACCGATGTCGAGTGTGTCCGGAATCCGTACGGCGATCGAGGCGAACGGGATGACGACGACGGAGTTCGCCGTCGAGGTCGCCACGTGGGCGGCGACGTATCACGTTCTCGTCGGGGTCGTGATGCCGCTTTTCGCGGTCGGAATGGTGGTCTACTTTTTCGGCGGGGAGGAGCGCTCGCTCCAGCCCGCCTGGGAGGTCGCTCCGCTGTGTCTGGTCTCGGGGGTCGCGTTCGCGATCCCCTACTGGCTCGCCGCGCGCGTCAGCGCCGCGTTTCCGGCCCTCCTCGGGTCCATGCTCGGCGGCGCGGTCGTCATCGCGGCGCTCAGGGCGGGCTACTTCGAGCCGGAAACCCACTGGGAGTTCCCACCCGAGTCGGAGTGGCCGGATCACTGGGTCGGCACGATCCGCCCCGCGGACGCCAGAGGGGTCATTCCGAACGAGTACACGATATCACCGCTTCGAGCTTGGACGCCCTACGTGTTATTGATCCTCTCGCTCGTCATCACACGGAGTGTCGCGCCGATTTCGCGGTTTCTTCAGGGCGAAACGATCCGCCCCCTCGGTACCGAGATATCCCTGCGGTTCGGAACGATCACGACCGAGGTCGGGGCGTTCACGCTCGGGCTGTTCGGCTTCGAGTGGACTTCGATACTCGGGACGGAGATCGGAAACGGCGTCGGGGTCGCATATCTTCCGGGGACGTGGCTTCTGGTGAGCGCGGTCGTCGCGATCCCGCTGTTCGAAATGTCGCGAGGGCAGGTCGCCGAAGCCTGGCGGGAGGCCTGTTTGAACCTCCGGTCGCCGCTCGTCGCGTTGGTGTTCGTGTTGGCGATGGCGCACGTCATGTTACAGTCCGGGGCGCACGCTGTGGGGCTCGACAGCATGATCGTCGTACTCGCGACCGCTACAGCCGACGCCGTCGGGCCGGCGTACCCGTTCGTCGCCGCCCTCATCGGCGCGCTCGGCGCGGCGTTGATGGGTTCGAACACCGTCTCGAACATCACGTTCGGGACGTTCCAGTTCGTCGCGGCCGAGAGCGTCGGCGTCCCGAGGACGCTCATCGTCGGTGCACAGGCGGTCGGCGGCGCCATCGGGAACCTCGTCGCCATCCACAACGTCGTCGCCGCGCTGGCGACCGTCGGCCTCGTCGGTCAGGAGGGCCGCGTCATGCGGCTCAACCTCCTCCCGTTGCTTTATTACTCCGCCGGCGTCGGTCTCCTCGCGATGCTGTTCAGCTACGTCCTCTTTGCCGGACTGTTCTGAACAGGACCGACGCCGAACCGATCCCCAGCGCGTAGAGCCACACGTTTCAAATCCCTGCCGAGCACAGGGGCGTGTATGTCCGCTTCCGAACTCGCGGCGCAGGTCACGGCGGCGCTGGAGATCGACGGCGAGGCGTTCGCGTCGCGGGTCGAAGCCGAGACAGAGACGCTGCGCTCGGAGCTCGATGACGGGACGTTCAACAACCCTCAGGCGATCGTCGGCCTGGAGTACGAGTTCTACGCCGTCGACGCCGAGACGGACGCGTTGATGCGGGTCCCGCGCCGACTGCTCGAGTATATCGGCTTCGAGAAGGAACTCGGCCTGCACAACGCCGAACTCTCGACGACACCGCAACCGCTCTCGACGTACGGGCTCCGCGCCCAGGAGTCCGAGCTACAGGCGAAGCTCGCGGCGGCGAGAACGGAGGTCGCCCGCGAGGGGATGGCCCTCGTCAGCGACGGGCTCTGGACGGTGCCGCCGATCGGCGAAACGGCCTCGGAGTATCTCACGAACAGCATCGAACAGGACGGGATGCGGATGGCGACGAACATGTCTCGGGCGGTTCGGTACCACGCGATGGCCAACACCGACTACGCCGCGGAGCTACAACTCGACGCGCCGCACGTCTCGCTGTCGGCCGACACGGTGATGCCCGAGAGCCTCATCACCTCCATCCAGCCCCACTACCAGGTCCCACACGCCCACGACCTGCCGGAACGCTTCCGGTATGCGCTTCGGATCGCTGGGCCACTGCTCGCCGTTTCGGTCAACTCGCCGTTTTTCCCGCCGGACCTCTACGACGCCGATGGCGAAACGGTGTTATCGGAGTGTTGGATGGAAAACCGGATCCCGGTCTTCGAGTCGGTGCTCAACCCCGAAGACAGCCGGAAGGTGGCCTTTCCCGAGGACGTCGACAGCCTCGACGACGCCGTCGATCGGATCGCAAGCGACGAGACGGTCGTCCCCGCCGAGATCGACTCGAAGGGCCGATTCGACGACGCGTTCGCACACTTTCGGCACAAACACGGCAGCTTCTGGCGGTGGGTTCGCCCGGTCTTCGGGGGGGCGACAAAAAAGAGCGCGAACGCGCGCATCGAGTTTCGGCCGCTGCCGGGACAGCCGACCGTTCAGGGGACGGTTTCTCTTTTGGCCGTCTTCGCCGGGCTTCTCCAGAGCCTCCCGCGCCGCGAACACCCCGTGTACCACCAATCGTGGGAGACGGCGGAGGAGAACTTCTACGCCGCCGTTCGGGACGGCCTCGACGCCGAGTTGAACTGGGTGACTGCCGACGGGACGGAGACCACGGACACAGAGGAGCTGTACGCCGAACTGTTCGAACTCGCCCGGGACGGCCTCGAGCTACGCGGTCTCCGTGCCGAGGAGGCCAATCGGTACATCCAGCCCCTGCGGGCGCGAGTCGACCGGGGAATAACGCCCGCCCGGTGGAAACACGATCGGGTTGCCGAACGCGTCGCGGACGGGGAGCCGTTCGCGCAGGCGGTCTGGGGGATGCAGTCTGACTACATCGACGCCCAGGCGGAGACGCTCGTCGACGGGACGTTCCTCGAGTGGCTCGAGTGACGGCGACCACGGGCGACGAGCGTGCCGCTCACTCGGAGGGGCTGATCTCGGCGACTTCGAGCACCTCGCGGTAGCGATTGCGGATCGTGACTTCGCTGACGTTCGCCGTCTCGGAGATGGCGGCCTGTGTCAGCCCCTCGTTACGGAGCCGGGAGGCCGCATACAACGCGCTCGCGGCGATCCCGACGGGGCTCTTGCCGCTGTGGACCGCCGCCTCGACGGCGGTCTCTGCGAGGTCACGCGCCAGGCGCTCTGTCGCCTCCTCACAATCGAGTTCGGAGGCGAACCGGCCGAGGTACTCGTTGGGGTGTGCCGGTGGCGTCTCGAGGCCGAGCTCGCGGTCGATGTAACGGTAGGCCCGCTTGATTTCGAGGTCGTCGACCCGGCTGACGGTCGCGATTTCGTCGATCGATCGGGCGACTCCATCGAGCCGCGAGGCGGCGTACAGCGAGGCCGCCGCCATCCCCTCGATCGAGCGGCCGCGGAGGAGGTCCTCGTCGAGCGCGCGCCGGTAAATGACGCTTGCCGTCTCCCGGATCGGCTCCGGGAGGCCGAGCGCTGACGCCATCCGATCGATCTCGCCGAGGGCGTGTCTGAGGTTGCGGTCGTGGGCGTTCTCGGTCTTCGATCGCCGGTTCCAGGTTCGGAGCCGCTTGAGTTGACGGCGCTTCCGGCCGCCGAGGGCGTTGCCGTAGGCGTCGGTCTTGTCGAAGCCGATGGTCGTCGAGAGTCCCTTGTCGTGGAGCATCTCTGTCATCGGCGCGCCGACGCGAGAGCGCTTGTCGCGCTCGGCGGCGTCGAAAGCGCGCCACTCGGGACCCGCATCGATCCGCTGGTCCTCGACAACGAGCCCGCAGTCGGTACAGACGCGCTCGTCGGTGTCGGTGGCGGTCACGGACCCGCCGCACTCGGGACAGGCGTCGATATCGGCGTCGACGGACTCTGTGGTAGCGTCCTCAGTGCGGGAGCTGTTCTGTGATACCGCCGTTCGCGAGCCCCCCCGAGACTCGTCCGAGGAAGCCTCGCGGGGGCGGTCGACGGTGCGTTCGTTGCTCATCGGCCACTCCCACCGACGTCCGTGGCAGGGAGCGCGCCGCCGGCCGATGGGGGTCGGTTCGGTTTGACGGGATAGGTGTTCGTCCGTAGCATATGTATCGAGTCAGTTCGGCGTCGAAGTCGATCGTACCGGGTAACTTTTCGTGTTCGATAATATTATCTCTTGGGGTGAGATGAAACCTTTTTTGTTTACAAAAACCTGTTTGCACTGGGGCTCGGGCGGGTGCTGTCGGGCCGACGGACCTGGGTGGCGTCAGGACAGGACCTCGACCACGTAGCCGTGCTCCTCGAGCGCGGCGAGCAACTCGGCGACGTGGTCGTGCCCGCGGGTCTCGAGGTCGAGTTCGACCTCCGCGGCGTTCATCGCGATGTCCTTCGAGGCCCGGTCGTGTTCGATCGCGTGGATGTTGGTCCGGTGGGCCGAGAGCAACTCGACGAGCTCTTCGAGCGCGCCGGGGCGGTCCTTCAGGACGGTCTTGACCCGCAGGAACCGCCCCCGCTCGACGAGGCCGCGGGTGATGACCGTCGTAAGCACGTTGAGATCGATGTTGCCGCCACAGAGCGCGGGCACGATCGTCTCGCCGTCGTCGTACTCGAAGCGTTCTTCGGTGACGGCCGCCAGGGAGACGGCCCCCGCGCCCTCGACGAGCGTCTTCGAGCGCTCTAAAAGCGACGTGACGGCGTCGGCGATCTCCGGGTCCGAGACGGTGACGACCTCGTCGACGCGCTCTTTGATCACTTCGAACGTCGCCTCGCCGACCTTCCGGGTCGCGATGCCGTCGGCGATCGTATCGACCGACTCCCGCTGGAGTACCTCCCCCGCCGCGAGCGACCGAACCGCGCTTTCGGCTCCCTCCGCCTGGACGCCGACGACGCGGGCGTCGGTCAGTTCGGTGATCGCGGTCGCGATCCCGGCGATCAGCCCGCCACCGCCGATCGGGACGACGACGGTCTCCACCTCGGGGCACTGCTCTGCGATCTCGAGGCCGATCGTCCCCTGGCCGGCCATCACCGCCGGATCGTCGAAGGCGTGGACGAACGTCCGCCCCGCCTCGCGTTCGATCTCGTGGGCGCGCTCGGCCGCAGCGTCGTAGTCGACCCCGTGGAGTTCGACCTCGGCGCCGTACGACCGGGTCGCGTCGATCTTCGAAATAGGGGCGTACTCCGGCATCACGATCGTCGCGTCGACGCCCGCCCGCGTCGCCGCGAGAGCAACGCCCTGGGCGTGGTTGCCGGCGCTGGCGGCGACGACCCCGGCCTCGCGTTCGGCCTCGTCCAACAGCGCGATCTTGTTCGTCGCGCCCCGGATCTTGAACGCCCCGGTCTGCTGGAGATGCTCCATCTTCAGTCGGACGTCCGCGCCCGTCCACTCGGAGAACGTCCGGGAGCGCTCGAGGGGCGTCTTCCGGGCCGTCTCCGCGACGCGTTCGGCCGCCGCCAGCACGTCTTCGAGTCGGATCATACCCGGAGTATCGGGGCCGGTGTGGTATGCCTTCCGGGGACCGGCGACGCCGGGAAACGGCCGCGAGCCTGCGGCTCCGGGGTCGGTGGGTCGACAAAAGGGAAGGAGCGTGTGCAAATCGTTAGATGACCGGGTACATTATAAAACCCGTGTATGCGGAGTGAAAGTGTAATCGCCATACGCAAGCGCTATGAAAGTGCTGTCAGACGGTTGTTTGACGCGTGACGGACGGTCGGGTCGGGGACCGGGGGGCCGTTATAGGTCTGAGGACTCGAAGCGGGTGTAACCGACCGCCAGCGGAACGACGATCCAAAGCGCCATTACGATGAAGCCGAACCAGTCTTGGAGGTAGAACGCCAGATCGGGGGCGGACTCCCCGTTATCGGCCAGCCGACGAACGACCCACAGCGTCCCCTGTCGGTAGGCGGCGGTCGGATCGAGGATGGTGAGCACCTGAAACAACTCGAACACCGCGTCGCCCTCCTCGATCCCCTCGAAAGAAAAACCGTTGACGGCGTAGGCGACCCCCTGTGCGAGGCTCGACCAGAGGAACTGAAAGACCACGAACAGCCCGAAGGCCCCGTACGCCGCCCGCGAGGTCGACGACGTGAACGCCGAGACGCCCACCGTGAGCGCGATGAAGACGAACGCGAACAGCATCGAGATGCCGACGAAGACGACGTACTCGAGCGGCGAGAACGCGTCGGCGAGCGAGGCGGTGACGACGATCCCGACGGCGAACCCGACGAACAGCGCAACGGCGACGACGCCCGATCGGCCGACGAACTTCCCGAGGACGACGTCGAGGCGGCTGTTCGGCAGTGACAACAGGAGCTTCAGGCTCCCGCTGTCGCGCTCGCCGGCCAGCGAGCGGTACGCGACCGCGATCGAGACGATGGGGATGAAGACGGCGGTGGCGCTGACGAGACCACGAATCAAAAGCACTGTCGTCACCTCGCCGGTGAACGCGGCCTGCTGTGGCGGATCGATCTCGGTGACGAGATACGCCGCGCCGGCCGAAAACAGCGTGAAGAGCAGCGTCAACACGATCAACAGCCGCGATCGGATCGCATCCCGGAAGTCCTTCTCGGCGACGGCCCGCCAGCTCATTGCTCGCCCTCCGTGTAGGCGGCGAAGAGGTCCTCGAGGGGCGCCTCCTCGGTCGAGAAGTCGGAGACGTCCGCACCCAGCGCCTCCAGCTCGGAGACGGCGTCCATCTTGACGTCGTCCTCGCAGGTGATCCGAAGCGTCGTCCCCTCGATCGTCGCCTCGCTCACGCCGTCGAGGCTCTTCAGGCGGTGGGCGGCGTCCTCGGGGACCGAATCCACCTCGACGACGAGCGTCGACCCGCCGCCGACGTTCTCGCGGAGCCCCTCGATGGTGTCGACGGCGACGAGTTCGCCCTCGCGGATGATCCCGACGCGGTCGCAGACGGCCTCGACCTGCCCGAGGATGTGACTCGAAAAGAACACCGTCGTCCCGTCTTCGGCCTCGCTCTCGACAATCTCGCGGAGCTCGCGTGCGCCGTTGGGATCCAACCCCGAGGAGGGCTCGTCGAGTACGAGCAGTTCGGGATCGCCGACGAGCGCCATCGCGAGGGCGAGCCGCTGGCGCATCCCGGTCGAGAAGCCGCCGGCCTTCCGGCTCGCGGCGTCGGCCAGCCCGACCCGTTCGAGGAGGGGGTAGGGGTCGTCGTCGGCCCCCTTCGAATCGATGGCGAAGCGGACGTGCTCGCGCGCCGTCAGGCGGTCGTAGACGTCGAATCCCTCGGGGAGGACGCCGGTGCGTTCTCTGACCGCGACGCTGTCCTCTCGGGCCTCCCGACCTAACACCCGGACCGAGCCCGCGTCGGGGCGGATGAAGTCCAAGAGGACGTTGATTGTCGTCGACTTCCCCGCGCCGTTGGGACCGAGAAAGCCGAATATCTCGCCGTCCTGGACGTCCAGATCGAGACCCCGGAGCGCCCGTACGTCGCCGAAGGACTTCTCGACGCCGTCGAGTTCGATGGCGGCCATATCGTCTGCGGATTCCCGCCGACGCACCATAGGCCTTGAGGATCGCACGCGCCGGCGAAACGGGCACAAAAACGGAGAAAGCACTAAAAAGGCGTCCTGCCGCAGCGGGCCGGTTCGCGTCAGTCGCTCTGGATGCGCGGGGCGAGCATGAACGTGACGTGACCGTCGCCCTCCGCGAAGCCGAAGTGCATCTTGATGGGGAACTCCTCGCCGAGTTCCATCGTCACCTCGGCGTCCTTCGGGATCGCCTTGTTCATGTCCTTGAGGTAGTCCAGCGAGAACAGCGAACGCGCGTCGCCGGGAGTGAGATCGATGAGATCCTCGCGGCCCAACTCCAGGTGGACGTCGTCGGTGTCGCCCTCGGCGTCGACGTAGAACTGCTCGGCGTCGGGATCGACTCCCAACGCGATGTGATCGGAGACCATGTCGGCGGCCGTGACCGAGCGGTTGATGTCCGCGCCTTCGATGACGACCTCCGAGGAGAGGTCCAGGTCGGGGAGGTCGGGTTCCTGCCGGATCGAGTCGGGGTCGATCAAGGCGAGCGTGTACTCCAACCCGTCCAGGGAGATGTGGAGCTTGCGGGTCTCCTCGTCGAGTTCGAGGTGAACGAGTTGGCCCGAGTCGGCCATCGCAACGATGTCCTCGAGGCGGTCGAGGTTGACGCCGATGACGCCGCCGTCGGTCTCGTAGGACTCGAAGGCGTTCGCCGACAGCTCCAGGTCGACCATCCCGACGTTCGCCGGATCGACCGCACGGATCGTGAGGCCCTCCTCCTCGAGGCGGATCTTGCACTCATCGACCAACACGCCGACGGAGTCGAGCGCCGCCCCGAGCGTGTCCGCGCTCACGATAGCCTTGAACATATACGTCTCTCTTCTGCCCGATACCTTAAAAAAACGTCCCATTGAGCCGGCCGCACGAACGGCGCCGATCCGGCCGTTCGAGGGGCCGACCGTCGGATACCGGCTACTCGAGTAACAACAGTTCGGGCGATTCGAGGTACTCGATGACGGTGTTGGTGAATCGGGCGGCGTCGGCCCCGTCGACGACGCGGTGGTCGATCGACAGCGAGAGCGTCAACACCTTTCGGGGAACCACCTCCCCCGCCACGACGCGGGGCTTCTCTTTGATTTCGCCCAACCCGAGGATCGCCGTCTCGGGGTAATTGACGATCGGCGTGGCGTACTCGCCGCCGACCGCGCCGAAGTTCGTGATCGAGAAGGTGCCGTCACGCATCTCCTCGGGGTCGATCGAGCGATCCCGCGCCCGCTCGACGAGGTCGTTCACCCCGTCGGCGATTCCGAGGAGACTCTTTTCGCCGGCGCGTTTCAGTACCGGCACCATGAGTCCCGCGTCGGTCGCAGTCGCGATCCCGACGTTGTACTCGCCGCGGAGGACGATCTCCTCGTTGTCCTCGTCGAGGTGGGAGTTGAGAATCGGGTACTGTTCGAGCCCCGCGACGACGGCCTTGACGACGAACGGGAGATACGATAGCGAACTACCGCGCTCCTCGGCGCGCCCCTTGAGCCGGGCCCGGGTTTCGACCAGATCGGTCACGTCGGCCTCGTCGTGATGCGTGGCGTGGGGGGCCGTGTACTTCGAGCGCTCCATCTGCTCGCCGATCGTCCGGCGGACGCCTCGGTAGGGGATGCGTTCGTCCGCGCTGGAGGCGGGGTGGTCGGCCGTTGCGGTCGAGACGCCGGCGTCGGGCGATGCCACCCCGCCCGCGCTGTCGGCCGAAAGCGCCTCCGCGTCGGCCGCCCCGGCCCGCCTTTGCGCCTCGGCGTAGGCGTCGACGTCCGCGGGCGCGACGAACGCCTTGCCCTCTCTCGTCCGGTCGGTCGGGATCGAATCGAGGTCGACGCCCGCCTCCTCGGCCCGCCTTCTGGTCGCGGGGGCCGCGAGCGTCCGGTCGCGGTCGGCGCTCCCCGGCGCCCCTGTCGTCGACGGCGAGTCGCCCTTCTCGCCCCGGCGCCCGAACGATCCCTCGTCGTCGATCCGGCGGGTCGCGGCTTTCGGCTCTTCGTCGGTTTCGGTCGCCGGATCGACACCCTCAGGCTCCCGACCGGGATCGGGACTCCCGGAGGTGTCTGATCCCTCGGCCGCCGCGCGCACGTCGGCGTCGGCGATCCGGCCGCCGGGACCGCTCCCGTCGACAGCGCCGATATCGACGCCGAGTTCGCGGGCCAATCGCCGGGTGGTCGGCGAGGCGAAGGTTCGGCCGTCAGCCGGTTCCGGATCAGAGCCAGTGGTGCCGGCCGTAGGGTCGGCTGCGGAACCGGCTCCCGTCGTCCCCGCGGCGTCGGCGTCCGCGTCGGCCGCCTCGCCGTCGACGGCGAACGTGACGATCACCGTCCCGACGGGGACCACCTCGCCGGGCTCGGCGAGGAGCTCCTCGACCGTCCCGTCGACCGGCGAAGGGACTTCGACGACCGCCTTGTCGGTCTCGACCTCCGCGAGTGGTTGGTCCTCTGAGACAGTCTCGCCGGGGTCGACGAGCCAGGAGACGATCTCGGCTTCGGCCAGTCCCTCGCCGATGTCGGGGAGTGCGAACTCGCGGACCATCCTACACCCCGCAGGTCTCCCGGATCGCGTCCTCGATTCGCGTGTCCTCGGGCAGGTAGTAGTCCTCCAGGGCGTACAGCGGGTAGGGGACGTCGAAGCCAGTCACGCGGTTGATCGGGGCCTCCTGGTAGTACAGCGCCTCCTCTTGGATTGTCGCCGTGATCTCGCCCGCGAGGCCGCCGGTCTTTGGAGCCTCGTGGACGACGACGGCCCGGCCGGTCTTTTTGAACGACTCGACGATCGCGTCGGTGTCCATCGGCGAGAGCGTCCGCAGATCGACGACCTCACACTCGATGCCGTCTTCGGCGACCGATTCGGCGGCCTCGAGCGTCGGCCGGGTCATCGCACCCCAGGTGAACACCGAGAGGTCCTCGCCCTCGCGCCGGACCGCCGCCTCGCCCAACTCGACCGTGTAGGGTCCCTCGGGGACGTCCTCGCGGAACGCCCGATAGATGAGCTTCGGTTCGAGGAATACGACGGGGTCGGGATCGCGGATCGCGGCCGCGAGCAGCCCCTTCGTGTCGTAAGGGGTCGAGGGGACGACGACCTTCAGCCCCGGTTCGTGGGTGTAAAAGGCCTCCTTCGATTCGGAGTGGTGTTCGGGCGCGCGGATGCCGCCGCCGTAGGGCGCGCGGACGACCATCGGACAGGTCAACCGCCCGCGCGACCGGGTCCGGAGGCGGGTGGCGTGGGAGACGATCTGATCGAACGCGGGGTACATAAACCCCGAGAACTGCAACTCCGGAACCGGCCGAAAGCCGTACGCCGCCATCCCGATCGCCGTGCCAACGATGCCCGACTCCGCCAGCGGCGTGTCGATGACGCGGTCCTCGCCGAACGCCTCGAGGAGCCCCTCCGTCGCCCGGAAAACGCCGCCGTTCTCGCCGACGTCCTCCCCGAGGACGAGCACGTCGCCGTCGCGTTCCATTTCACTTTTCAGTCCGTCGCGGACGGCCTGTACCAGCGTCAGACTCTGTGATTGGGTGCTCATTCGAGTAGCTCCTCGTCGCCGTAGCGTTCGCGCAGCCGTTCGAGGGCCGCGGCCTGTTCGTCGAGCTGTGCCGTCCGTTCGGCGTGGACGTGATCGAACATATCGGGCGGGGCGGGGCGTTCGGTGCGCTCGGCGGCCTCAATCGCCGCCGCGACTCCCGCCTCGATCTCGGCCTCGATCGTATCGACCGACTCGTCGTCGAGTAACCCCCGCTCGCGGAGGTACGTCTCTAGCCGCGGGATCGGGTCCTTCTGTTTCCAGCGTTCGACTTCCTCGTCGTCCCGATAGACCGAAGGGTCGTCAGCGGTCGTATGGGCACCGAAACGGTACTGGATCGCCTCAATGAGCGTGGGCCAGGTCGCCCGGCCGGGGGCCTCGTCGGCCGCCGGAGAGGGATCCTTCGCCTTCGCGAGCGCCTCGGTCGTGACCCGATACACTGCCAGCGGATCCATGCCATCGACGAGGACGCCCTCGAAGCCGTAGGCGTGGGCCTTCTGGGCCAGGCTCGTCGAGGCCGACTGGCGCTCGCGGAGCACCGAGATCGCCCACTGGTTGTTGTTACAGAAGAAGACCGCGGGCACGTCGAAGACGCCCGCGAAGTTGAGCCCCTCGTGGAAATCGCCCTCGCTCGTTGCGCCGTCGCCGAAACAACACAGCACGGCGGCGTCGTCGCCACGACGGTCGGCGGCCCAGGCCGCCCCCGTGGCGTGTAACACCTGCGTTGCGATCGGGACGGCGACCGAGAAGACGTTCACGTCGTCGAGGGCGTTGCCGCGCTCGTCGCCCATCCAGTATCGCAGCGTTCGCTCGAGGCCGACGCCGCGGACGTGGGCCGCCGCGTGCTCGCGGTAACTCGGAAACAGCCAATCGCCGTCGGACAGCGCCATTGCGCTGCCGACCTGTGCGGCCTCTTGGCCGGACAGCGGCGGATACGTTCCTATCCGGCCCTGCCGCTGGAGGCTGACCGCCCGCGCGTCGAAGTGGCGGGCCAACCGCATCTCGCGGTACATCGCCACGAGGGACCCGTCGCCGATGTCGGGCACCGTAGCCCCCTCGCGAACCCGCCCGGCCTCGTCGAGCACCTGGACTCGATCGCGGGGGTCCCGGCGCGCGCTCATGGGTTCCGCCCTCGCATAGGCTAACCGACCGCGGCCGTCGTCATAGTGTTTGCGTCGGTCCCCCAAGCGACGCCGACCGGTCGTGGTCAGTCCTTGGCGGCCGCAACCCGGCGATCGATGACTGCCTTCGCCTCGGTGGCGGCCTGCTTCCAGCCGTAGCCCTGCTCGTAGACGTGCCGCTTCGAATCGACGAGCTCCTCGGGCGAGGACTCCTCGAATCCGCCGCGGGCCCACGTTCCGGACTCCTCGAGCCACTCGACGGTGTTCTCGCGGGCCTCAGCCCACGAGAGGCCGACCATCTCGTAGAACGCCACTATCGCGAACACGGAGTGATCGTGTGCACCCGAGACGCTGCCCTTCTCGTAGATCGTCTTGAGCGGCTCGAACGTCGGCCGCGAGACGCGGTCGGTGTACTCCTCGGGCGGCAACAGCCGGAGCGACCCCTCTTCCTCGACCACGCGCTGGTCGCTTCGCAGACGGCCGAGGACGGCGGCGTGGAGACCACTCCAGCGTTCGGGGACGGCCTCGCGGAGCGCGTCCTCGTCGCGGTACGTCCGCGCCGAGAGCGGACCGAGGAGGTCCGTGTACGCTTTTTCGATGTGGCGACGGTCGGTCCCCTCGAACTCGCAGCCGGGGTCGTGGAGGTTGCTCGTCGTCCGGCAGTCGGGACAGCGGTACCTGAGACGCACGGATG
This sequence comes from Natronomonas moolapensis 8.8.11, assembly GCF_000591055.1. Taxonomy (GTDB): domain Archaea; phylum Halobacteriota; class Halobacteria; order Halobacteriales; family Haloarculaceae; genus Natronomonas; species Natronomonas moolapensis. Next base: position 219,956 of record NC_020388.1, read on the forward strand.
TTCGTGGGGTGGGTTCGGAGCGACAAATGCGTATCGCTCGCCGCGGTGGCCGACGACCCGGGCGACGCACACGTCGTGGTCGTGGTCGTGGTCGTGGTCGGCGGCGCTCGATCGGACAGGTCGGTGCGTTTATTCGCGCCGCGCCGATACCGGGGGTATGGAGCGGCTCCACGCCCGATATCCGTTTTTGGACGCCTCGCGGGCGGCCGTCGAGGCCGCGGGGATCGACCTCGCGACCCTGGTCTCCGAGGGGGGACCGGCCGTCGAGCGGGGCCACGAGCGCGTCCGACGGGCGCTCCTCGAAGGGACGACCGCCGCCGAGGAGCCGCGTACGTGGAGCACCCGCGCCGAACTGCTGTCGTACCCGATCGCCCGCGTACTCGTATCGCTACTCGACGTCCCGGGGGCGACCGAAAAGTACGCCGCCGCGGAGGCGGCGACGGCCCGCGAACGCTTCGTCGACGACTTCGAGGCGGACTTAGAGCTAAAGAGTGCTGCGGGGGGACGGCTGACGCTCGATCGGCTGCTCGCCGACTTCGAGTTGGCCGGCGGCGTCGAGCCGACCGGCGACGGCCGCTTCGACCTCGACGTGACAGCCTATCTCGGACTCGCGGCCGAACTCGACGACGAGCGGTGGCACCTCGCCCGACGGCCGCTCTCGGGCGGGACGGTCCCCGTCAGGCGGCCGGAGCTGTACACGCTGCTTCGGGAGGCGGTCGGACGGCGGGTCCGTGAGGGGCTTCCCCTGTCGGTGCCGGAGGCGATCGAGGCGCCGCTGTCGTCGGAGCTGGCGTCGATCCGGCGCGCGATCGCCGACCTCGATCCGCCCACGTCTTTCGATACCGTCACGCCGGGGTTGTTCCCGCCGTGTATGCGGGCGCTGCTGTCGCAGGCCCGCGACGGCGTGGGGCTTTCGGGGCTGTCCGACAACTCTCGGTTCTCGCTCGTCTCGTTTCTGTTGGCGGCGGGGCTCGACGCCGAGGGCGTGATCGACCTGTGTGACGTCCCGGAGGCGTCGGCCGAGACGATACGGGCACAGGTCGAGCGCCTCCGGGACGACGACGGCGCGGTCGCCGTCCCGCCGTCGTGTACCGTGATGGACGAGTACGGCGACTGCGTCGACCGAGACGAGACCTGCGAGACGATCCGACACCCGCTGTCGTACTACGAGGCGAGATTGCAGCGGACCCCGGACGATCGGGTGACGGACTGGCGGCGAGACGAGTCGGGGGCGTCGTGAGCGTCGATGTTTAAATACGGCCGCGGGACAATTTAAAAATAGCCGGTCAGTAGCGCCGCGAGAGACCGAAGCCGATCGCGGACATGAGGATAATAAAGAAGGCGATGGCGGCGACCAGCGCGAGACCGCCGTCGGCCGTCAGCGAGCCGTCGGTGTACGCGGAGCCGATCCACAGGACGATCGCGGCGAGCGTTCCTGCGCCGACGAACGCGACGGCGGTTTCGACGACGGCATCCCGATCCATATCCACGGATGCGATGGTGTGGGAGAAAAACGCTTCGAAGGCGTGCTCCGAGCGCCAGCGAGGAGCACGCATTGGCGAGCGGCGACGACGGAGCCGCGAGCGGTGAGGCGAGAGCGCCAGCGAGGAGCACGCATTGGCGAGCGGCGACGACGGAGCCGCGAGCGGCGAGGCGAGAGCGCCAGCGAGGAGCACGCGATCGAATCCGCGTACGTTCACGACTCGACAGAGCCGCCCCCTGTGGAGCCACCGTCGACCGAACCGCTGGGACAGTCACCACGGCTCGTCCTTCAGCCCGACCGCGTAGGCGAGCGCGTTCGTTCCGACGTGCAACAGCGGCGTCAACACGACGACGGCGACGACGACGGGAAGCGTGAACGTATCGAGGAACCACCCCGTCGCGACGACGGCGGTCAAGAGCAACGAGACGACGACGAAGTCGAGTTGATCGACGCCGGGGAGGACGGCTCCGCGCCGGCGGCCGGTGCGACGCTTGATAAAGGACGCGAGGATGTCGCCGAGCATCGCGCCGAACGAGAGGGAGACGGCGGCCGCGATCGGGAACGGTTCGGCGGCGACGACGCCGCTTACGAACGGGTGAACGCGGTTGAGGAGAAGGGCGAGGGCGACGCCGGCGGCGGTGCCGACGGCCGTCCCGCGCCAGGTCTTACCGTCGCCGAGGGCCCGGTTGTCATCGTCGAGGGTCCGGCCGCCGTCGATGGGGCGGCCGCCGCCGGCGAGCACCGCGACGTTGTTCGGGATATAGGCGGGCAGCATAGCCCATATCGCCACCGCGACGGTCTCGACTACCATACCGCGAGTCCGGACGGGCGTGGTATAAAAAACGTGGTTCGGGAGGTCGGCGCCGAGACGTCAGACAGGACAATGAGGGCGCGATCGCGCTATCTCTCGTCGGTCCCGGAGCGCTCCGAGCCCGACAACAGCGACTCCTCGGTGACGTCGATGTCGATGCCGTGGTCATCGTTCTCGCCGAATCCGGCGCTCAGGATTCGGGTCAGCGAGTCCTCGACAGTCTCGTCAATCTCCGTGTAGGCGTCCGGTTCGACCTCGACGACGTAGCCCGTCGTGATGTTCGGCGCAGTCGGCAAAAACAGCACGTCCCGGCCGTCGTCGGTCGTCTTGCCGGTCTTGAACGCGGTCATCCGCATCCCGTTCCAACTCTCGATTTTGACCGGCGTCTGGAGTTCGTCCGGGCCGGAGACCGCCGTCTCGACGGCCATCTTCGAGGCGTTGTACACGACGCGAAGCCCCGGCAGGCGGTTCATCGCTCCGTCGAGGACTTCCTCGAGGATGTCGCCCACGGTCGTCCGCATCAGGTAGCCGACGGCGAGCACGAGCAGCCCGAAAAGCAAGAGCGTGAGCAACACGCGAACGACGACCGGCAGCCCGCCAAGTGTCGCCTCGAGGAACGGGAGGTTGGCGATGGCCTGGTAGATGAACGCCACCACGTAGGCAGTGACGAGCAGCGGAACGAGAACGATGAGTCCGCTGGCGATGTCACGTTTCCACGAGGACGACAGCATTCGTCTGTACCTCGGGGCGGCGTGTTATCAGGGCTTCGACTGAGCGTCCCGGCGGCCGATCCGACACAAAGAATCAACCGGATCGGACGCGTAGCCTCGTGTATCGAACCCCGGATGCGAACCCCCCACAGCAGCGAACACCCGGCGCTCGCCGCGCTCGAAGCCGCCGTCGAGTTGCTCGTCCACAGCAACCTGTTTATTTCCGCCGCCGCTACGTCCGTCGCCCTCTCGACGATGTTGCTCGTCGGTCTCGCGCCGGACCCGCTCGCGCTGTTTATCGTCTTTGCGGCGACGCTTTTCGTCTACAGCCTCAACCGGATCACCGACATCGACGAGGACCGCGAGAACGTCCCCAGTCGCGCCGACTTTACCGAGCGGTACGGCCGCGTCCTCCTCTTTGCGGGCGTCGTCCTGTACCTGCTCGCCATCGTCGGCGCAATCGCTCTCGGGTTGCCGGGCGCGCCGTTTCTCGCGCTCCCGGCTGTCGCGGCGACGCTCTACTCGCTGTTTCACGTCAAGCGAATCCTCCTCGTGAAGAACCTGATCGTCGGCGTCTCCTGGGGGATTATTCCCCTCGGCGTCGGCGTCTACTACGGGACCGGGACGCGGGCGGGAATCCTCGTCCTGTCGGTCTTCTTTACGACCATGCTGACCGTCGCAGCGGCGGTCTTCGACGTCAAGGACATCGAGGGCGACCGCGCTGAGGGCATCCGAACTGCGCCGATCGTCTTCGGCGTCCGGGCCACCAAGGTCGGTTCCCTCGTCGTCACGGCGGCCGTCGCGGTCGGCGTCGTCTCGCTCGTCGCCGCCGGTGTCCTCGCCCGTCGGTTTCTCGTGTTGCTCGGGTTTCTCGTCTACGTCGCCGCCTACACCCCCTTTGCGACCCGGGATCGGGGGCCGCTGTTCTATGGGTTCGTCATCGACGGTGAGCACGTCTTCCTCGCCGCGCTGGTGGTCGTGATGGAAGCGCTCTGACGGCCGGCTCTCGCGGACCCGGCAGTTCGACGACGAAACGGACGGTTTCGGGGTGGGCGGGCGACCCACAAGCGTTTAATCGCCAGCGGGGCAAAGAGCAGTATGCCCGAATGCCCACTCGCGGATGAGTGCCCGAGTTTCTCAGAACGCATCGAAGGCATGGGCTGTCAACACTACGGCGATAGAGGCGGTGCCGAGTGGTGCTCCCACTACAGCCAGCCGATCCGGGACCTCAAACAGCAACCTGTCCAGATCGGCGAGGAGGTCGTCGTCGACGTCGAGGACATCCACGAGTCGGGCGCGGGGGTCGGCCGAACCGAGGACGGATTCATCGTTATGGTCGACGGCGTGTTGCCCGATGCCCGCGCGAAGGTCAAGATCACGGAGGTCCGGTCGAACCACGCCAGGGCCGACGAGGTCGAACGCCTCCCGATGGGCGACGACGCGGGGACGGACGACGACCCTGACGCCGACGACCCGGACGCGGAAGCTGCGGACGAGGGAGACGACAATCGGAGTGACCGACAGAAGGCGCTCGATCGGGAGCGTTTGGGCAGCCGCGAGAACTTCTGGGGCAACTAGGGGGCATAGAGCGTGAGCGACACCGCCAGACGGCTGCCGGCACCGAACCCCCATCCCTCGAAGTGGCAGCCGTCGCGCCGGGACGGTGCCGACAACGGGGGGCAAGCGACGGACGCCGGTCGGCCGGCCGGAAGGGGGGTACCGGATGACGGGGCCTGACGCCGAGGAGATACTCGATCGGGCCGGCTTCGACGAGGAGACGAACGTCCTGACGCACCGGCAGGCCGAGGTGCTCGCGCTCCGCGAGCGCGACGTGCCGCAGGCCGAGATCGCCGAGTCGCTCGGCACCTCGCGGGCGAACGTCTCGAGCGTCGAGTCGAGCGCCCGGGAGAACGTCGCCAAGGCGAGAGAGACGGTCGCTTTTGCCGACGCGCTGACGGCTCCGGTCCGGTTGACCATCGAGTCCGGCGAGGACCTCTACGACGTCCCCAACCGGGTGTACTCGGCGTGTGACGACGCCGACGTCAAGGTGAGCCGAACGGCCCCCGAGTTGATGAAGTTCATCGGGGACGCCGCCGGAGACGCGGTTCAGGGGCGGGCGGTACAGCGCGACATCACAGTGACCGTCACGAACGACGGCCGGGTGACCGTTCGAGGCTGAACGGGGACGTGGCCTCGACGCGGATGTGAGCGAGTGGGCAGGGTTTTATTCCGCCGGGGCCGTGTCGCCGGCATGGATCTCGGAATCGACGGGAACGCGGCGCTCGTGACGGCTGGAACGGCTGGACTCGGGCTCGCGAGCGCCGAGGCGCTCGCCGAGGCCGGCGTCGACGTCGCCGTCTGCGGGCGCGACGAGAACCGACTCGACCGCGCCGGGGAACGGCTCAGCGCGATCGGGAACGGCGACGTGCGAACCGTCCGGGCGGATATCACCGACTCCGACGACGTCGAGGCGTTCGTCGAGGGGACCGTCGAGGCGTTCGGGCGGCTGGATCACGTGGTCACGAGCGCCGGCGGACCGCCGTCGGGGCCGTTTCTCGACACCGACGACGGCGAGTGGTACGACGCCTACGACCTGCTCGTGATGAGCGTCGTGCGGACGGTCCGGGCTGCCTACCCGGCGCTGTCGGCCGACGGCGGTGGGACCGTCGTGACGATCACCTCCCGGACGGTCAAGGAAATCCTAAACGGACTCGTCCTCTCGAACGCCGTCAGGCGAGCGGTGTTGGGGCTGACGAAGAGCCTCGCCGACGAGTTCGCCCCGGAGATCCGCGTCAACACGGTGTTGCCCGGGCCCCACGAGACGGACCGGATCGAGGAACTCGTCGAGGCCGACGTCGAACGCGGCGAGTACGGGAGCTACGAAGCCGGCCTCGAGGCGTGGGCGGCGGACGTCCCGCTCGAACGAGTTGGCGATCCGCGGGAGCTGGGCGACACCGTCGCGTGGCTCTCGAGCGAGCGGTCGTCGTACATCGACGGGGCCGCGGTCCCGGTCGACGGCGGCTCGATGCGGGGACTCTGAGATCCCGTGGTCGCGTCTTCAGGCGCGCGCGGAGGGCAACTCGCGGCAGATCGAGCGCCCTCACCAGGTTTCGATCCGCTCCTCGCGGATGTCCTCGACGCATCCCCGGCAGTCGGGGTGGTCGGGGTCATAACACGCCGGACGCCCGGCGTCGTCGAGCGACACGGCCCGCTTTTCGGCGTGTCGCCGGCAGACGATCCGGGCGTGTCCGTCCTCGTCAGTCGGGACGTCCAGACGGCTCGCCACCTTCGCGTCGGCGTAGGCGCGTTTCGTCTCCTCGTAGTGTCTGCCGACAGAGTTGAGCTTCGCCCGTAGGAGCCGTTCGAGGCGGCGACGGTTGCTCACACCCACAATATCGGCGGGAGAATAAAAGAACCCTCGGCGTCGACGTTCACTTTCACCCCGCTACCGACGATTTTTATACCATCGGGAGCCAACTGGCGTACGTCTCCCACTGAAAACACGCGGAGACGGAACCACCCATGACAGACCTGCGAGAGCACGCGGCTGACATACACGAACAGTTCTCCGACAGCCTCGACGTCGGCGTCGACGAGATCGAGTCCCGCCTCGAGACGCTCGTCTCCGAGTACCGGGTCCCGGTCGACGAGGCCAGACGGAGCATCGTCTCGACGTACCTCGACGAGGCCGACATGGATCGCGAGGACCTCTCCGGCGGGTCAACCGAGTCGGCGTCCGTCGCCGACATCGACACCCCCGAAGAGTGGCTCGACGTGACCGTCAAGCTCGTCGATCTGTGGGAACCGAACGCCGACTCGATCGCCCAGGTCGGGTTGCTCGGCGACGAGACGGGCACCGTGAAATTCACCAAGTGGGCCAAAAGCGAGTTGCCCGAGCTCGAGGAAGGAGCGGTCTACCGCCTCGAGGGCGTCGTCACCGACGAGTACCAGGGTCGCTTCTCGGTGAAGCTCAATTCGGCGACGACGATCCAGGAACTCGACACCGACATCGAAGTCGGCGACGACTCGACCGAGGTCGAGGGCGCGCTGGTCGATATCCAGTCCGGCTCGGGGCTCATTAAGCGCTGTCCCGAGGCGGACTGCACCCGCGTCCTCCAGAACGGCCGCTGTTCGGAACACGGCGACGTCGAGGGGGAGTTCGACCTCCGGATCAAGGGCGTCCTCGACGATGGCGTCGAGATCCACGAGACGATCTTCAACCAGGAGTCGACCGAGGAACTGACCGGCATCTCCCTCGAGGAAGCCCAAGAGATGGCGATGGACGCCCTCGACACGGAGGTCGTCGTCGAGGAGATGCGCGAAACGGTGTTGGGCCGGTACTACCGCGTCTCCGGCCCGACGCTCGGCCGGTACGTGCTGGCGAACGACATCGAGCGCCTCGGCGCGCCGACCGACGCCGAACGCGTGCTCATCAAAGCGAGGTCTATGTAAATGAGTGCATCCGTCCCCACCCGCGAAGTCGCCCGCCGCGCCTTCGCGACCGAATTCAACGACGCGACGTACACGTTCAAAGAGTCCGACGACGACCGCGCGCCGGTCTACTCGCTGTTGCCGACCGGCCAGCGGGCCAACCGGGTCTTCGTCGCCGGCACGCTGACCGAGACCGAGGACGTCGGCAACGACTCCGAGTACTGGCGCGGCCGGATCGTCGATCCGACCGGGACGTTCTTTACCTACGCCGGGCAGTACCAGCCGGAGGCCACATCGGTCCTCAGAGAGGCCGAGACGCCGGCCTACGTCACGGTCGTCGGCAAGCCCCGGACGTACGAGACCGACGACGGCGACGTGAACGTCTCGTTGCGGCCCGAATCGATCTCCGTCGTCGACGATACGACCCGGAACCGCTGGGTCGTCGAGACGGCCGAGCGGACGCTCGATCGGATCGAGTCCTTCGACGGGGCCGACGAGTACGCCGCGATGGCCGACACGCAGTACGATCCCGAGTTGTCGACGTACCGCGACGGTGTCATCTCGGCGCTGGAGGACCTCGAACCGGAGGCCGACGAGGAACTCGCCGCCGAGGCCTGAGACGGGACCTGGCCGGATTCGAGCGTCCGAAGGCCCGGCAGCCGTCTGAAGGTCGTGCGGTCGCCGGTCCGAAGAGACTCAGAGCCCGGCGGTCGAGAGGACCCAAAACAGCAGGTCGCCGAACGTCAACGCCGCGAGGAGCCCGGCGAGTATCGGGAAAATAAACGGGATGCCCGGCGTGATCCAGACGGACCCCCGCCCGGAGTCCGAAACCACGGACAGCCCCGCCCGAAGCTCTGCCGGCGTGGTGCCGTAGGCGGCGTGATCGGCCAGGAACGCGTCCGCGGCCCAGGGATCGCCTTCGATCGGTTCGACGGGCGGGGAATCGGTTCCGGACGCGTCGTCCCCGTCGTCGATGGAGCCGTCCCCGGGCGTGTTCGGATCGGCGGGGATCGACCCGCGGTATCGGTCGGGATCGTTTCGGAGGTCGGTGAAGTCGATCCCACGCCAGCGGAGGTACATCCGCAGCGCGTCGAGGTCCAGCCCGCGGCGCGTGAACCCTTCGGGACTCTCGAGGAGGCGGCCGTACTCCCGCGGGACGTCCTCGAGCCGAACCGGACGACCGACGAACATCGCCGGCGTGAGTTCCGCGCGCGGAAGGTTCCGAACCGCGAGCACGAGGGGGTACACGAGCCCGGCCAACACGGCGTTCGAGAGGATCGTAAAGGAAAACACGCCGAGGGGGGCGGCATAGACCGGATAGGTACCACCGAGGAGTTCGTAGGCCGGGTAGACAGGGAACACGACCGCCAGCGTGATGATGGCCTTCGCGTCCGCCCCGCCGAAGCCGCCGATCCGCCAGAAGACGTATCCGAGTGGGGCGACGAACCCGAGCGAGACGACCGTCCGGACGAGAAACTCGAGGCCGACTCCGGACGAACCGAACGAGAGGAGATCCCACGCCAACGCGAGCACTCCGGCGGCGACGAGCGGAAGCCAGGTTCGGTTGGGCACACGCCGCGTCCGGACGTCGCGGTAGGCGGCCCACGCGAAGACGGGCACGGCAAGCAAGCGCAACAGGTCGGGACCGGACGCAATCCCGAGTGACGACGTGAACACGCCGAACAGTGCGCGCAGGCAGCTTATAAACGCCCGGCATCGCTCACGGAACCGAAGGGCGGACGAGTGCGAGCCGCCCGAGACGGGGCTCAGACGATCTCCACCGGAAGCGGTGGGGAGAGCCATCCGGATTCGCCGTCGACCCGTAGTTCGAACAGCAACTCGGCCTCGCCGACCGCCTCGGCGAGTACGTCGACGCGCGCGCCGTCGACCGTCGTCCGCACAGGGGCGTCCTCGCCGGCGGCCGGCCGGACGACCTGCGAGAACCGCTCGTCGGGGCCGAGCGGAATGGCGTCGGCGCCCTCGAGGAGAAACCGGGTCCGTCCCGCTCGCCGCTCGCTGGCGGCGAGTTCTATGGGCGATTGATGCCAGTGTGAGACGTCCGCGCCGTGCCAGTGGACGTAGGCGATGCGGGCGTCGTCCGCGAACCCCGTCCGCTCCTCGAAATCCGGGGCGACGAACTCGATCGGGAACGCGGAACTGAGATACCGGTCGTCGACCCGGAGGTCGGGATCGGGCGTGTCGGTGGCGGTATCGTCGCTGTCGGTTCCCGTAGGCGCGTCGCCGGCACCCGAGCAACCGGCCGCGAGCGAGACGGCAGCGACGCCGGCCGTGGCGAGCAGTTTCCGCCGCGTGGGAGGCGAGTCCATCGGATCCGATCGGACCTCTCGCGTGCGGCGGCTTTAATGTTGTGCGGCCCGAGGGTCGGGCACACGACCGCGGCCCGTCTCAATCGGCGCGTTCGCAGATGTCGATGAAGTTCTCGAAGACCGCCTCGCCTTCCTCGGTGTGGGCGACCTCGGGGTGCCACTGGACGCCGTAGAGGTCGCGTTCGGTGTCGCTCATCGCCTCGGTGGGGCAGACGTCGCTGTCGGCGGTGCGGACGAACCCTTCGGGGACCGCCTTGACCTCGTCCGCGTGGCTGGCCCACACCCGCGTCTCGGGGGCGAGCGATCCGACGAGCGGGTCGGTCTCGTCGAGGATCTCGACGGTCACGTCGGCATACCCGCCGTAATCGCCGGATCCGACCTCGCCGCCGAGCTCCGCGGCGACGAGTTGCATCCCGAGACAGATGCCGAGTACGGGAACGCCGAGGTCGAGGTAATCGACCGAGCGGCCGATCCGGTCCATGTCCGGCCCACCCGAGAGAACGATCCCGTCGGCGTCGATCTTCGACGGTGGCGTGTCGTTGTCGACGATGTCGGTGTCGACGCCGAGGTCCCGCAGCGCGCGGCCTTCGAGGTGCGTGAACTGCCCGTGGTTGTCCACCACGACGATTCGGGTCATCGAGTGTGGGTATCGGATGTGGCAGTAAAAAGGGTCTGATACGGCCGAAGCGGCGGGTTCCGGAGGCCCGGACGGCGCGGTCACGCCCGGATCGCGGCGCGGCGACCCGAGACGAGATCGAGAGACGCCTCGAGGTCCCCGAGCACCAACAGCGCGTAGTACCGGAGATACGTCACCACGGGCACCTGGACGAAGAGCCACACGACGAGAAGCCAGACCACGAACAGCGCCCCCGCCGCACCGAGGACGACGAGTGCGGCCGTCGAGGACAACGAGAAAACGAAGACGACCGGCACAACGACGATCCCGAGGGGGAGCAAAAACACGACGGCGGCGACGCTGACGACGATGGAGGCGAGAACCCCCGTCGCGACCGTCAGGACGAACCCGACGGCGACGCAGGCGAGATACTGTCTAGGATGGGTTTTGATCGACGCCCAGAGCCGGCGCCACGCGGCGAGGACGCCGCCGTCCGTCTCGATCATGATCGGAACGACGAACACAGTCGTGAGCGACGCGACGAGCGCGTACAGCAGGCCCACGAGGAGGACGAGCGGGAGACCGAACACAAACAGCGCCCCGACGGGGACGAGCGGGTCGACGCCCTCGAGCAGGGCCGGCGCGGCCAACAGCCCGATCCACCCGGCCACAAGCGCGAGTACCGGGAGCCCGATCGCGATCCGGAAGCCGAACAGCCGGAGCCCCTGTCGCCACCGTCGACCCCAGTGGCGGCGGATCGTGACTGCTTCGGTCCGGAGCGACTCGACGAACACGAACTCCATGATCGCGCCGACGACGCTGTAGGCGACGCCCACGAGGACGACCGCGGCGACGATCGCAACGACGATACCGAGGGCATCCGGCGGGAAACCGGGAGCCCCCGTCCCGATCGGTTCGTCGAGGCCCCCGGAGGCGTTGGCCTGGAACGTCGGGAGGCTCAACCCGCCGCCCACGAACAGCGAAACGACCGCGAGCTTCGCCCACCGACGGGTGTCGAACGGGAACAGAAACGCCGCGGTGGCGCCGAAGGCGTCGCTGATGTCGTCGATCGCGTGGAGGGGCATACGCGAACGATACATGGGTGAGGAGATAGCGGTTACGGTGGCTCAAACGCGGGTCGAAACGAACGGGCGCGATCGCGGGGCGGGCCGGCCCGGGCGGGCGTCTCATACTGACGGACAAACGAACGGACACACGACGCACGAGGCGCACGCCGTTCGACGGCGCGACCGGCGGATCACTCGTGCGTCGGGTTCATTTGAGTTCGTCCATCAGTATCAGTCGTCGGCCAACACCGGCGTGTCGGCGTCCGCCAGGAGCCGGTCGAGCGAGTCGACCATCGCCCGGACGGAGGCGGTGGTGATGTCCGAATCCGAGGCCGCAACGGTAACGGAACGATCGCCGCGGGACATCTCCACCTCGACGGTGACGACGGCGTCGGTGCCGCCCGTGATCGCATCGACGTGATAGGAGTCCAGTTGGGCGTTTGAGGCGGACCCGAGCGCCGACTTGACGGCGGCGATGGCGGCGTCGACGGGACCGCTGCCGGTGCCGGAGGCGACGCGCTCTTCGCCGTCGACCTGGAGGCGAACGGAGGCGGTCGGCGTCCCGCTACCGGAGGCCGCGGTCAGGTCGAGCAACTCGACGCGGCGCTCGCGCTCGCGGCCCTGGACCTCCTCGGCGAACGTGAGCAGATCGGCATCCGTGACGCGCTTGCCGCGGTCGCCCAGGCGCTTGACCCGTTCGACGACGTCGCCGAGGTCGTCGGCGTCGACCTCGATGTCGTGTTCGGCGAGTGCCGCTCGAACGCCGGCGCGGCCGGCGTGCTTCCCGAGGACGAGCCGGCGGGTTCGGCCGACCTTCTCCGGGGGATAGGGTTCGTACATCGCGTCGTCTTTCAGCGTCCCGTCGGTGTGGATGCCCGACTCGTGGGTGAAAGCGTTCTCACCGACGACGGCCTTGTTCGGCGCGAGCGGGACGCCCGTCTTCGAGGCGACGAGCTGCCCGAGATCGTACAGCATCTCCGTGTCGAGGGTCTCGACGCCGTAGCCGTGATCGAGCGCGATCGCGACCTCCTCCAGGGCGACGTTGCCGGCGCGCTCGCCGATGCCGTTTATTGTGCCGTGGACGAGGTCAGCGCCCGCGGCGACGCCGACCAGGGCGTTCATCACCGCGAGGCCGAGGTCGTCGTGGGTGTGCATCGACGTCGGCCCGAGATCGGAGAGTTCGGCGTAGATCTCGAGCATCCGGTCGGGCGTGGCGTGGCCGACAGTGTCGGGCGCACAGATCCGGTCCGCGCCGGCGTCGACGGCGGCCCCCATGAGTTCCGTCAGGAACTCCAGATCGGCTCGGGAGCCATCCTCGCCGAGGACCTCGACCCACAGGCCGTGTTCCTTGGCGTACTCGACGAGCTCGACGGTCTCGGCGACGACCGCCTCGCGGGTGCTGTCGACCTTGTCCTCGACGTGGCGGTCGCTCGCCGGTACGACGAGGTTGATTCCGTCGACGCCGCAGTCCAAGGCGAGGTCGACGTCGTTCTCGACGCCGCGGGCGAAACTCGTCACGCGGGCGTCGAGGCCGAGGTCGGTGACGCGGGCGATCGTCTCGCGCTCGCCCGGCCCGGTGCAGGCGCTGCCGGCCTCGACGAACTCGACGTCCGCCTCGTCGAGCGCTAAGGCGATTTCGGCCTTCTCGTCGGGTGTCAGCGAGATCCCGGGAGCCTGTTCGCCGTCCCGCAAGGTGGTGTCGAGAAACTGTACGTCACGGCCGTCGAGGGGAGCAGTCGCTGGGTGATCCCCGAATAGTGTCCTCACGGTAGAAGCCTCGTTATTCGGCGAGCGGTCGAATTTCTCGACCAGCCGCCTCGCGGCGACTTACTCTATCCTCTGCCGGGGTGGCGTTCGGCATGGTTGTACGCGAACGATAGCCACGGACGTTCATTAACTTGCTGGTTGCCGCCCGTCGCGCCGTCGGTGTGACGGCCCGGTTCGGCCGGCGCTATGAGGGCTCGATCCGGACCGAATCGCCCGCCGAGACGCCGTCGGCCGCCCCAGCCGGGAGTTCGACCACGGTGTCGGCCTCGGCGCGGCCGCGGCCGGTCCACCCCGACAGCCGCTTTTTTTTCCGGACCTCGCCGTCGACGAGCCAGATCGCGTCGATATCGAAGGGGACGAAGAGCATATGCAGCCCCCGCGCCGAGACCCCCGAGAACGGGAACACGAGCGCGTAGCCGTCGGGGATCGATCGCCGGAACATCAGCCCGACCCCCTGGGCGAGGAGCCCCTCGGCACGGTCGGCGCGGTCGGCGAGCGTTCGCGTTCCGTCGGGCGTGTCGTGAACGACGCGCACGGACGGGGATGGGCCGGGAATATATAAAAAGGCCCCGGGCAGGGCCGGAGTGGGTATATAAATCAGTCTGGTATCGCGTGATAGGACCGTAGCGCATATGAACTACCTGCGCGGTCGCTCCGCGGGCTCGGGCCGCCGCGGTCCCGTCAGGCGAGCGCGTTCAGCATCAACACGAATACGCCGAGGAGGACTCCAAAGGCGACGACCGTTCGGGGATCCATCGTCGGCGTGTTGCTGTCCTCGGAGTCGAAATACCGGACGAGTCCGGCACTGGACATCAGCCCGCCGGAGTTTTCTCCGCTGCTCATACCCCATGATTCATTGCAGGACTCCTAAGCGTTTCGACACTGACCGGTGCCGTTTGGAAAACGTTTATGCGGTCGGATCGGGTACCAGTAGCTATGTCCGTCACGCTCAAGGACTTTTATGCGGACTGGTGCGGCCCGTGTAAGACCCAAGACCCAATCCTCGAGGAGCTCGCGGAGGACTATCCGGACGTCGAGTTCGATAAAGTCGACGTCGATTCCGAACAGGACGTCGCCAACGAGTATCAGGTCCGCTCGCTCCCGACGCTCATCGTCGAGAACGACCAGGGCGTCGTCGAGCGCTTCGTCGGCGTCACCCAACGCGACGACCTCGAGACCGCTCTCGGGGACGCCGGGGCGTAGCTCGACGGATACCGAAAGAACGACCCCCTTTTTGTGACGCTATCGGCGGTCCCGCTACAGCAGCGACGTCAACAGTCCCTTCTGGGCGTGCAGGCGGTTCTCCGCCTGATCCCACACGATCGCGTTGTCGCTCTCGATGGCCGCGTCCGTGACTTCCTCGCCGCGGTGGGCGGGCAGACAGTGCATCAGGAGCCGGTCGCCGAGGAGCTCTTCTGTCACCTGAAACCCCGCCTTCGAGAACGCGTCGAGCTTCTCGGCCCGCTCGGACTCTTGGCCCATGCTCACCCACACGTCGGTATAGACGACGTCCGCGTCCGCGACGGCCGCTTCGGGACCGGAGACGACCTCCGGGGCGCTCCCGAGTTCGGCCGCCCGGTCGAGCACCGCCTCGTCGACGCCGTACCCCTCCGGCGTCGCGACGACGAGGTCGAGACCGACCATCGCCGCCCCGAGGACGAACGACTGACAGACGTTGTTGCCGTCGCCGACCCACGCGACGCGGGCGTCGAACCCGTCGAAGCGCTCCCGGATGGTCAACAGGTCGGCGAGCGTCTGACAGGGGTGGGCGTCGTCGGTCAGCCCGTTGACCACGGGGACGGTCGCGTACTCGCCCAACTCGACCACGTCGGCGTGGTCGAAGACACGTGCCATGATGACGTCGACGTAGCGGCTCAGCGCCCGCGCGGTGTCTTTGACCGGTTCGCCGTGGCCGAGGTGGATGTCGTCGGGGCCGAGAAAGATCGCGTGCCCGCCGAGCTGTGTCGCGCCGGTCTCGAAGGAGACCCGCGTCCGTGTCGAGGGCTTCTCGAAGATCATCGCGAGCGTTCCGCCGTCGAGCGCGTCGGCCGTCTTGCCGCGGGCGGTCCGCTCTTTCAGGTCGATCGCGCTCGTCAGTACGTCGTCGAGCTCCTCGCGCGTCAGGTCGTCGATGTTCAGGAAGTTCATGATCCGTGGTGGGGCTCAGGTGAGGTCCGCCGCGACGGCCTCCAAAACGGCGACCGCGCGGTCCAGTTCGTGCAGTTCGAGGTGTTCGTTCGGTGCGTGATCGAGCTCGGAGTCGCCGGGACCGTACGTGACCATCGGGCAGTCCCACGCCCCCGCGTAGATGTTCATATCGGCGGTGCCGGTCTTTCTGAGGAGGCGCGGATCGCCGCCGGCCTCGCGGATCGCGACGCGAAACGCCCGCGCGACCGGGGTTCGAGGGCTCTGCATCGTCGGCTCGACCGAGTCCGTCCAGGTGACGGTACCGGCCCCGAGTTCGCCGGCGGCCAGTTCCCTGAGGTCCGCCGTCGAGTACCGCGGCGGCACCCGCAACTGGACGTCGAGGGTCGTCTCGACCGCGAGACCGTCCTCGCTGACGCCACCCTCGATCGAGACCGGTTTCGGCGTGACCTGCTCGAAGACCGGTGCGTCGCCGGCATCGTCGGCGTCCCGTTGTTCCGCCGGAGCAACGCCGCCATCGAAGCGATCCTCGACCGCCGACCACCACCCGATCGCGTCTTGGATGGCGTTGTTCTCCGGGCGGGAGGTGTGGCCGGACTCCGAGGTACAGAGATACGTCCCGCTGAGCATCCCCCGGTAGCCGAGGGTGATCCCGTCCGCGCCGGAGGGTTCGCCGTTGACGACGGCGTCGGGTGCGGCGCGATCCTCGATGAGGTGTCGTGCGCCGCGGGAGTCGACTTCCTCGCCGACGACGCCGACGAAGGAGACCCCGGTCCGGACGGCCGCGACCGCCAGCGCCGCGAGCGGTCCCTTCGCGTCGACCGAACCGCGGCCCCACAGCTCGAGGCCGCGGTCGCCGTCCTCGATCCGAACCGGAATGTCACCCGGGACGGTGTCGATGTGGGAGGTGTAGAGGACGCTGTCGTCGGCCGGCGCGCGGACGTTCCCGACCTCGTCGACGAAGACCTCGCGGCCGTGCGATTCAAAAAAGCCAGCGAGCGCCGCCGCGCACTCGCCCTCCTCGGGCGTCGGCGAGGGGGTCGAAACGAGCGTCTCGAGCAGCTTGCGGGCCTCGGTATCGGGAGCGAGGCCCGACTCGCGCGCCGGTTCGCTCACGCGAGGACCGCCTCCAGGGCGTCGACGAAGGCGTCGGCGTGCTCGCGTTCGATCGTTAACGGCGGCAGGAGCCGCAATACAGTCCGACCGGCTGGTAGCGCGAGGACGTCGTGGTTCAACGCCAGATCGCGCAACAGGCGGTTCGAACCGCGTTTGACCTCGATACCGATCATCAGCCCGTGGCCGCGGACCTCCCGGACGTCGTCGCCGAGGCGGTCCTCGATCTGCCCGCGGATGTACGCGCCCACCTCGGCCGCGTGGGCGGGCAGGGACTCCCGTTCGAGGACGTCCAGCGTCGCCCCCGCCGCCGCGGAGACGACCGGCCCGCCGGAGAAGGTCGAGCCGTGGTTGCCCGAGTCCTCGGCAATCCAGTCGCGACACAGCGTCGCGCCCATCGGAAGCCCGCTCGCGAGGCCCTTCGCCGTCGTCAACACGTCGGGGACGACGTCGTACTTGTCGGCGGCCCACAGCTCGCCGGTGCGGCCGAGGCCGGTCTGGATCTCGTCGAGGATCAACGCGGCGCCGGAGGTCGCCGTCTGAACGCGTACCGACTGGAGGTACTCCTTGGAGACGGGGTTGATCCCGCCCTCGCCCTGCAGGGGTTCGATGATGACCGCGGCGGTGTCGTCGTCGACCGCCTCGGCCATCGCCTCGCTGTCCCCGTACTCGACGAACTCGAAGTCCCCGGCGAGGGGGCCGAACCCCTCTTTGTACTTGTCCTTCCAGGTGGCCGCGAGCGCCCCCATCGTCCGCCCGTGAAAGCCCCGTTTCGTGGCGACGATCTTCGAGCGTCCGGTGGCGTGGCGGGCGAACTTCAGCGCCGCCTCGTTGGCCTCCGTCCCGGAGTTACAGAGCCAGACGTTGTCGATATCGACCGGAGCGACGTCGGCCAGCTGCTCGTACAGCGCCGTCCGGGCGGCGTGGGGGTACGACGCCTGCACGTAGAACAGGTCCTCGAGTTGCGTGGTGGCCGCGTCGACGACCTCCGGGTGGCAGTGGCCCACCGGCGTGCAGGCGTAGCTCGCGCCGAAGTCGAGGTACTCGTTGCCGTTCGTGTCGTAGAGATACGCTCCCTCGCCACGGTCGATGCGGATCGGTTTCTCCGAAAAAATGAAGCCGCTCATGGTTGGTGTGATGTCATTCGAGCGCGCTAGGCAGCACGTCCGTGCCGCCGCCGTCTATCGCCGATCGGATCGGGGCGTCCGCGTTCGCGTTGGCGACGACGACCCGTTCGGCGCCGCCCTCGAGGGCCTCCGTCGCCGCCATCACTTTCCGCCCCATGAACCCCTCGGCGGCCGCCCGCAGCTCCTCGTAGGCGTCGGGGGTGTCGACGCGGTCGATGACCGTCGAGGGGTCGTCGGGATCGCGGTAGACGCCCGCCACGTCTGTCAACGAGACGAGCGTCCCTCCGAGTTCGGCCGCGACGGCCGCCGCGGCGCGGTCGGCGTCGGTGTTGACGGCGACGCCGTCGTCGGCCAGCATCGGCGGCGAGGCGACGGGCGTGTAGCCGTCCGAGAGCAGCGTCGAGAGCAACCCGCCGTTGACCGACTCGATCGTCCCGGAGTGGTCGCCGCGTCTGATCTTCTTTGTGCCGTCCTCGACGACCCGAACCGCGGATTTGCGCGGGCCGGTAAACAGCCCGCCGTCGACGCCGGAGAGCCCGACCGCGTCGACGCCCTGGTTCCGGAGGCCGGTCACGAGGTCGGTGTTGACCTGCCCGGCCAGCGCCATCTTGAAGACGTCCATCGTCTCCGCGTCGGTGAAACGGCCGACGACGCCGGAGGGCGTCTCGACGTACTCCGGTTCGACCCCCATCCGTTCTAGGGCGTCGTCGACGGCCGTCGAGCCGCCGTGGACGACGACGACGTCGGTGCCGTCCTCGCGGACCGAAGCGACGTTCGCGAGCGCCCCCTCGGGGTCGACTGCGCGGGCCCCCCCGATTTTGACGACGACGGTGTCGGGGTCAGTCATGGCGCTCCCACCGGGTGCAGCCCGGCGAACTCCAGGCCGGCCGTCTCCTCGAGACCCAAGGCGACGTTGGCCGCGTGGACGGCCTGCCCCGCCGAGCCCTTCATCATGTTGTCGATCGCCGAAAAGACGACGATCCGGCCGTTCCGGGGGTCGAGTTCGAAGCCGACTTCCGCGTGGTTCGAGCCCGCGACCGCCTTCGGTTCCGGATACCGGTACACCCCGGAGCCGCCCGAGACGATCCGGACGAACGGCTCCTCCGCGTAGCTGCCGCGGTACGCCGTCCAGAGGTCACCCGTCGAGACGGGGTCGTCGGGGTAGACGTGACAGGTTGCCGACGCGCCACGGGTCATGTCGACCGCGTGGGCGCTGAAGGAGACCCCCGTGCCGAGGAAGGCCTCGATCTCGGCCTCGTGGCGGTGGCCCGTCGGCGCGTAGGGCCTGACGACCCCCGAACGCTCGGGGTGTGAGGAGGCCTCGCCGCCGCCCGCGCCGCCCTCCGAGGAGCCGACCTTCACGTCGACGACGATCCGCTCGCCGCCGGAGAGGACGTCGGCGTCGAAGAGCGGCTTCAACCCGAGGATCGCCGCGGTGGCGTTACAGCCCCCCGAAGCGATCAGCTCCGCGCCGGGGAGGTTCTCGCGGTTGAGCTCCGGCAAGGCGTACTCGGCGTCGGCGAGCAGTTCGGGGCGGTCGTGGCCGTCGTACCACTCGTCGTACTCGGCCTCGGTGTCGAGTCTGAAATCGGCGCTCAGGTCGACGACCGTGCCGGCCGCCTCGCGGAAGGAATCGATACGCTCCATCGAGACGCCGTGAGGCGTACACGCGAAGAGGACGTCGACCGATTCGAGGTCGTCGGGGTCGGAAAACCGCAGGTCCATCCCCCGCAGGTTCGGGTGGACGGAGCCGACCGTCTTGTTCTCGTAGCTCCGGCTCGTCGCCTGGACGACGTCGACGTTCGGATGGCCGTAGAGCAACCGGAGCAACTCCCCGCCGGTGAAGCCGCTGGCGCCGACGACGCTCGCGGCGTAGGACTCCGTCATTGGGCCCCCCCGATCATGCCGCCACCTCGACGTTTCGGACGCGGGCCTCGAGCCAATCGACGACGGCGGCGGGGACGTCGGTTTCGGTGACCTCGTTCAGCGCTTTGAATTCGACAGTGTGGTTCACCTCGTGGACGGTGTAGGAGTCGCCCGTCTCCATGAGATCGACTCCGAGCAGGCCGCCCCCGACCGCCTCGGAGGCGCGCTCGACGAGGTCGGCCATCTCGGGGGTGATCTCGATCGGTTCGGTCTCGGCACCGCGGGCGGCGTTCGTCAGCCAGTGCTCCGAGGAGCGGGCCATCCCCGCGATCGGCTCGCCGTCGGTGGCGACGACGCGGATGTCGCGGCCCGGCTTCTCGACGAACTCCTGGATGTAGAACACCTTGTGTTCGTAGTGGCCGAGCGTCTCTTTGTGTTCGAGAATAGCCTCGGCAGCGTCCCGCGAGTCGATTTTCGCCATCAGCCGCCCCCACGACCCGATGACGGGCTTCAGCACGCAGGGGTAGCCGAACTCCTCGATCGACTCCATGGCTGCTTCCTTGGTGAACGTGACCTCGGTCGCCGGCGTCGGCACGTCCGCGTTCGCGAGTACGAGGCTGTTTCTGGCTTTGTCGGCACAGACCGCCGCCGTCTCCGGCCCGTTCACCACGGGGACGTCGTAGGCGTCGACGAACCGGGTGATGTACCGCGATCGGCTGGTCGCGAGACAGCGGTCGACGACGATGTCGAGCCCTTCGAGGACCTCCGGCGGTTCGTGGACGCCGAAACGTTCCTTTCGCACGTCGATCTTCGTGACCTCGTGGCCCCGGTCGCGGAGCTCGCTCAAAAGAAGCTTCTCGTCGCGGCGGATCCGCGAGTAGAGCACGCCGACGTTCACGAAGCGTCACCTCGTGACGGTTCGTGTGCCCGGGACGCCCTCGGCGGCCAGACGTTCACGAAGCGTCACCTCGTGACGGTTCGTGTGCCCGGGACGCCCTCGGCGGCCAGACGTTCACGAAGCGTCACCTCGTGACGGTTCGTGTGCCCGGGACGCCCTCGGCGGCCAGACGTTCACGAAGCGTCACCTCGTGACGGTTCGTGTGCCCGGGACGCCCTCGGCGGCCAGACGTTCACGAAGCGTCACCTCGTGACGGTTCGTGTGCCCGGGACGCCCTCGGCGGCCAGACGTTCACGAAGCGTCACCTCGTGACGGTTCGTGTGCCCGGGACGCCCTCGGCGGCCAGACGTTCACGAAGCGTCACCTCGTGACGGTTCGTGTGCCCGGGACGCCCTCGGCGGCCAGACGTTCACGAGCCATCACCCCTCGCGGGCGTTCCGGCCGGGCGGCGGTCCGCGCCGACATCCATCGCCTTACTCCCCCCAGTCCTCTTCCAGTTCGGGAGCCTCCTCGAGGGCGATCGGGTCGACAGAGACGACCTCGAGTTCGGCGCCCGTAATCGGACTGTCGATAATCTCGCCGACCTCGACGTCGGCGGGGATCTCGATCTCTTCGCCCGTGATGGGATCTTCCGTGGTGATCGTGTCTTCCGTCATCGTGCCGTCTAGTCGGCCACCGACCCACTTAAAAGCTTCGAACTTATCAAAAGGAGATAATAACGAATACGAGCATCTAACGGTTCAGATGCGGTTGAAAACCCGTCATCCAGATTTATTGTCAGGTTTTAATACATATAGCGAGAAGCGACAGCGGTCGTCGGTTACGCACGACGAGCCACCTCCTCGGCGAGCCGGCGCTCGGCGCGGTCGAGGGCCTCGCGGCGCGACTCGAGGGCCCCTCGATGGTCGCCGAGCGCCTCCCGAGTGTGAGCGTCGGCTGCGTCGACCGCCGAGAGGGCCGGGCCGCCGACCGAATTACGCGAGGCGACGCTCTCTTCGGGGTCGAGGGCAGCCTCGACGGTCTCGCGGTCGACGTGGGTCTCGAGTGGCTCGCCGAGCGTCTCCTCGGCGGCGGCGTCGAGGGCCGCGTACGTCGCCGACGCGTCGCGTTCGCCTTCGAGTGACTCGGCCGCGAGCGCGACGGTCTCGTGGGCGGTCCGAAACGGGATTCCCGACATCGCAAGCAGGTCCGCGACGCCGGTCGCCGTCGAAAAGCCCGTCGACGCGGCGGCCGACAGCGACGAGTCGTCCCACTCGGCGGTCGCGACCGCGCCGGCGGCGACCGTCGTCGCCTCGCGAACCGCGTCGACCGCCTCGAAGGCGTGGGGGTGGGCACGCTGGAGGTCGCGGTTGTACGCCCGCGGGAGCCCCTTCAGGATCGACAACAGCGCGTTCAGGCCGGCCGCGGCGTCGCCCGCGGTCCCCCGGACGAGTTCCATCGTATCGGGGTTCTTTTTTTGGGGCATGATCGACGACGTCGAGGCGTAGGCGTCGTCCAGTTCGACGTACCCGCGGTTCGAAAAGACGACGAGGTCTTCGGCGAGCCCCGACAGCGTTGTCGACAGCGCGGCGACGGCGGCGGTCGTCTCGACGAGGAAATCCCGCGCCGAGACGGCGTCCATCGAGTTCTCGACGAGGCCCTCGAAACCGAGCAACTCGGCAGTTCGTTCGCGGTCGATATCGAACGGCGTACCCGCGAAGGCGGCAGCGCCGAGTGGCGAACGGTTGACCCGGCCGTAGGCGTCGAGTAGCCGTTCGGTGTCGCGAGCCAGCGCTGATCCGTACGAGGCGAGGTAGTGGCCCACGGTCGTCGGCTGGGCCGGCTGGAGGTGCGTAAAGCCCGGCATGACGGTTTCGGCGTGGCGCTCGGCGACCTCGGCGAGGGCCTCTCTGGCCTCGATCGTCGCCTCGACGGCGTCGAGGACGTCAGCGCGCAACCGGTACCGGATGCAGGTCGCGACCTCGTCGTTGCGGGAGCGGGCGGTGTGCATCCGGCCGCCACGCTCGCCGACGCGCTCGATGACGGCCGTCTCGATGGCCGCGTGGACGTCCTCGCCGTCGGGGAGGGCGACGTGGCCGGCGGCCTCGACGTCGGCGAGCGCCTCGAGGATCGCCGCCGCGTCCGTCCGATCGATGACGTCCCGCTCGTCGAGCATCACGACGTGGGCGCGGTCGACGGCGACGTCGGCGGCAAAGATGCGCTCGTCGGCCGCGAGGCTCGACATGAAACTGCGGGCGGGGCCGCCGCTGAAACGCTCGCGGCGGACGACGTCGCCGTCCCCGTTCGCGCTTGCGCCCGCGCCGTCGTCGCCGTCGTCGCCGTCGTCGCCGTCGTCGGCCCCGGTCATGGATCTACTCCCCGTCGCCGTCGACGACGCGGTTGGCCAGACGCTCCTGGAAGCCGTGGTACTTCGCGACGCCCGTCGCGTCGCTCTGTTCGATGCTTCCGGTGATGTCCTCGGTGTTGAACGAGGCGGCTTCCGCGGAGTAGACGGCGTACTTCGAGGAGCGACCGACCGGGCGGGCCTGCCCGCCCTCGAAGCGGATCGTGACCGTCCCCGTCACGCGCGTCTGCGTCTCGGCGATGAACCCCTCGAGGGCGTCGACCAGAGGCGCGTTTACGAGGCCCTGATACCCCTTTTCGGACCACTCGTGGTCGACCCGATTTTTAAACGCGCGCTCCTCTTTCGTCAACACGAGGTCCTCCAGCGCGGCGTGGGCGTTGAGAAGCACTGTCGCCGCCGGGTGCTCGTAGTTCTCGCGGACTTTCAGCCCGAGCATGCGGTCCTCCATGATGTCCGAGCGGCCGACGCCGTAGCCGCCCGCGAGGTCGTTGAGCTCCTCGATGAGTTCGACCGGCTCCGTCTCGGTTCCGTCGAGCGAAACCGGGTAGCCGTCCTCGAAGCCGACCTCGATTTCGAGCGTCTCGGCGGTCGGCGCCGTCGTCCACTCGTAGACGTCCTCCGGTGGGACGTAGCTCGGTTCCTCGAGTTCGGAGCCCTCGATCGAGCGGCTCCAGAGGTTCGTATCGATGCTGTATTTGCCCTCGTCGCCGCCCTCGATCGGAAGGCTGCGCTCCTCGGCGTAAGACTGCTCGAACTCCCGCGTGAGGCCGAGCTCCCGGACCGGCGCGATGACCTCCAGATCCGAGTCGCGCCAGACGGCCTCGAAGCGCAACTGGTCGTTGCCCTTGCCCGTCGAGCCGTGAGCGAGGCCCGTACAGTCCTGTTCCTTCGCGACGTCGAGGATCGCCTCCGCGATCACCGGGCGCGCGAGGGCGGTCCCGAGCGGGTAGCCCTGATAGGAGGCGTTCGCGCGGACGGCGTCGAAACAGAGTCCGGCGAACGCCGCTTTGGCGTCGACGACGTAGTGGTCGAGATCGAGCGCTTCGGCCGTCTCCTCGGCCTCCTCGAACTCCGAGGCGGGCTGGCCGACGTCGACGGTGACGCCGATGACCTCGTCGTAGTCGTACTCCTCTTCGAGCAGCGGTACGCAGACGGTGGTGTCGAGCCCGCCGGAGAAGGCGAGCGCGACGCGGTTGGTATCTGACATGGTGTTGTGTTGGGATAGACCGTCGGCCGGACGGTCGTCGTTGGGGATCGAGCGAGCGCGACGAGGGAAGTGGTACTAATCGGGCCTACCGGCCCGTCGCGGTCGCGAGAGAAGGAAGGACCCACCGTCGAGAGCGAACGCGTCGGTGCGGTGGGATCGCATCATGTACTCGACTCTATCCGCAGAGCGATATTAAACCCTTGCGGAACGGCAGGGCGTGTGTGAGTCCGTGTCGAGCCCCGACAGCGTTTCGTCCGTCCGCGCCGTCGGTTGGGCCGATGCTCCCCGTCGATCCCGCGGTCGTCGCGTTCGCGCTGCTCGTCGCCGGCGTCGCCGCGAGCTTCCTGCCACTGGTGTCGGGCGGCGTCCTCTCGACGCTCGGCGTCGGGTACTACTGGGCGGCGACGGGCGAACCCGGGACGCTCGCGCTGTTCGGCTTCGTCGCGCTGGGCGGTCTCACCGTCGCTATCGACCTCCTCGGCGGGGCCATCTCGGCGCGGGCCGGTGGTGCGTCGACGCGGACGACGGCCATCGCCGCGGTCGCGGCCGTCGCGTTGCTCCCGGCGCTCGGCCCGTTCGGGGCGATCATCGGCGTCGTCGGATCGGTGTTCGCCCTGGAGTACAGACGCCACGGCGACGCCCGAAAGGGGGTCCGAACCGCGGCTGCCACGGCCGTCGGGATGCTCGCTTCGAGCGCGATGCAGGCGGTATTGACGCTGTCGATGCTCGTCGGATTCGTCCTCGTGTGGCTTTGAACCGATCGGCCGGGCCGAGGGCGAGGGGACAGGCGTCAATCGGACGGTACTATCTCGTCGCTCCCGTATGACCGCTCGGCGAGAAGCAAGGCGACCAGCGCGAAGATGATGATCGCGTAGGACCCGGCGGCGAGCAGGGCTTCCTCGAGCGAGCCGTACTCGCCCGTCCGGAAGATGATGGCCTTTCGGACCATCGCTATGACGCCGGTGTAGATCACGAGCTGGACGATCCGTCGGGTCTCGTTCTCCTCGACGTAGGCGAGTACCGTCTGGTACACTTCGACGATGATCAAAAGCAAAAGCCCCGTGTCTATGAAGCTGATAACGACGAGGGGATCGGTGATACCGCCCGACTGTACGGCCGCAAGTATTTGAATCAGCAGGTCGAGGACCCCGACCGCAAAGAGCGCGGCGAAGACGGTCGCAGCAGCCAACTCGGTCACGTGGACGAATCGGCCCACGGTGTGTGAGTACCGCTCCGCCAACGTCCTCGAGGACCCCAGACCGGCGGGGTCGGACGGAGTCTCTGTATCGGTAGTGTCGTCACCACTCATCTGTGCAGCGTCGTGCGTTCGTGCGGGGGTAACTGATCGCCCATCCACCGACGTGTACGGATGGGGGACGCATATACTGTGGGTCGTGGTGTCGCCGCGGGTTCGGACCCACGCTCCGGACGCCCACCGACGCCCGGGGGTCCGGCGGAACTACCGCTTCCGGCCGACCAACAGCGAACCGAGGACCAGCGCCGAGATGCCCAACGCGAGGGGCGCGCCGCCGTGCGTGGTGCCCGCCCGCGAGTGCTCGATGGGCTCCGTGGTCCCGCCCGAGTCGGGGACCGCAACGACCTCGAACTCCTCGCCGAAGGTGGTCAGCCCCGGCCAGGCGACGGTGTCGCCCTCGGCTCGCGCCGGCTCCGGTGAGACGCTCTCGATCGCGTAACCCTCGGGTGCGACGACCACCAACTCGCGATCGAGGCTTTCGAACAGCGAGAACGGCTCGGCGAGGACGACCCGCTCGTCGTCGACGGCCGCGACGTTCTCCCAGCGGAACTCGTAGGCGACGACGCCCGTCTCGCCGACGACGGCCGTCTCGACCGTGACGTCACCGACGCGGAGTTCGCGGTCGAGGGCCTCATTGGCCGTCCGGGAGACGAGCCGCATCTCCTCGCCGAAGCGCTCGGCAGCGGTGGCTCTGAGCTCCGCGTTCGAGTCGGCCCGCTCGAAGACCTCGCGTTCGTCGGGGTCCGAGAGGTCGAACTCGTCGCTGAACGTGGCGTTCGCGTCGCCGTCGGCGTCGAGTTCGACGACGAACTGGCCGTCTGCGGCGGATTGGGCGGCGGCGGTGCCGGCGACCCCCGAGAGCGCGAGGGCCGCAATACAGAGGGCGGCGAGGAGTCGGGAGACGGTGTGCATGGCGCGACAGTGTCCGTCCGGGGGCAAAAACGGCCCGGTTGCCGACGCCGGGCGGGTTGGGCCAGTCGATGGGCGACGCGCCGCCACCCCGACGAGGGCACAGTATTTTTGCGTCGACGGCTCCCACCTGCGGGTATGTTCGACAGGAGCGAACTCGCCGTCGAGGACCTGCTCAAGGTCGTCCTCCTGCTCGTGATCGCGCTGTTGGTTCTCGAGATCGTCGGCCTGTTCGTCGAGGTACTCGCCTCGATTAGTCCCGTGGTGGCGGTCGTGATCGTCGTACTCATTATCGCGCATCTCCTCGATTGGGTATAGTGTACAGCTGTAACGTCACCGTCCCCCCCGACCTCTCGCGGCTGGCCCGTGGGCTGGCCAGCGATTGCTTCGAGGCGACGCCCCGGGACCGACACAGCCTCCTCGTCAAACGGCTCGGCGACGGCCGCCCGTCGGCGCTCGCCCGCCGGGTTCGGGGGGCGCTCGCCGGCGTCGGTCCTTTCGAGGCGCGGCTCTCGACGATCGAACTGTTCAGGGATCCGCCGGTGGGTCCCGGTCCGGTCGCGTACCTCCGGGTCGACTCGCCGCGGCTACTCGAGATACACCGCACGCTCTGTGAGCTATTCGACCCCGTCGAGGGGCTGGAGGGCGAGGGGTACGTCCCGCACGTCACGATCGCGCGCGGCGGCGACGCCGGGCGGCTGGCCGACCGATCCGTCGGAAGCCGGACCTGGACCATCGACTCGCTGTCGGTGTGGTCGCCGAAGTACGACGAGGCCGTCGAGCGGATCGCGCTGCCGGTCTGACCGCCGCGGGACGCCCGCGGCGGTCGGCCCCTCAGCCGTAGGTGTCCCGCATTGTTCGCTCCAACACTCCGTCCGGCCCGAGTACGATGTAGACGGCGAGGAAGGGATCGTCACCGTCGAGCACCCACACGGAGAAGGGCGGGTCGGCCCCGTCGGCGGCGCGGGCGAGCAGCGGTTCGAGCGGCTTCGCCCCGTCGCGAAACTCGACGAAGAGATCGCGGCTGCCGGGCTGTTCGGCGAAGGTGTAGACGATCCCGTTGGGGTTGCGGTCGGTGTCGTAGGTCACCCGCGAGTTCATCGCTTCGCCCTCGGCGCGGGCTGTTTCGAAGCAGGTCCGGGTGGCCTCGAAGAGCGCCTCGTCGGTGCGGCGAAACCGAAACCGCGTCTCGGTGTCGACGGTCGCCTCGCGGAGTGTCGGCTCCTCGCCCTCGAAGCGGAGGTCGCCGTCGATCCGGTTGCCGACCGCGGCGTCGGGCAGCGACGACCGGGGGACGTACGCCGGATCGGCGGAGTTGACGTCGAGGAGAAGCCACTCGTCGTCGGTTCGGCCGGCGAGCAGCCGGAACGGCCCCTCGATGTAGCGGGTCATACCGTCGGTTCGTGCCGAGGGTAGTTCACTGCCACGACAGAAGCGCCCGGAGCTGCGCCCGCGAGAACAGGGAACTGGGCCGGTCCATGTGGACGCCGATTTCGCCCGAGAGCGCGCGCAGCCCCGCGCGCTGGATCGGTCGCGGCAGCGAGTAGCCGGCCCGGAGGGCCGCCCCGAGCGTCTGGTCGCCGCCCAGCGCCGACCGCCAGGCGTGTTCGTACTCGTGGAGGCTCGCGGGGTGGGCGGGATCGATCTCGCGGGCGGCGATGTCGGCGGCCCGCATGCCGTAGAGGATGCCGCCGCCGGTGAAGGGCTTCGTCTGGCCGGCCGCGTCGCCGACGAGGAAGCTCCGCTTGCCGACCGTCCGGTCGGGCGGGCCGATCGGGATCGCCCCCGAGCAGCGACGTTCGACGTCGACCCCGTAGTCGTCGACGAGCGCCTCGAACCGCCCAGGCGCGTCGTCGCCAGGCGCGACCGCGAGGCCGTACTCGACGCCCGCCGCCCGCCGCGGGATGCGCCAGGCGAAAAACTGCGGGACCGTAAGGTGGACGTCGACGAAGTCGTCGTCGTCCTCCTCCGTCGAGAAGCCCAACACCCCGTGTAGCAGCTCCTCGGGCTCGGGGAGACCCACCTCGCGTCGGACCTTCGACCGGGGGCCGTCGGCCCCACAGACCAGCCGTCCCTCGAACGTCTCGAGACCGTCGGGACCGCTGGCGTCGACCTCGACGCGGTCGGAGCGCTCGCGGACGGCGGTGACGCGGTGGCCCGGACGGACCTCCGCGCCGGCGTCGCGGGCACAGTCGGCCAACGTCCGGTCGAGGCCGACGCGGTCGATCGCGTTCGAGACGGCGCCGTCCTTGTAAAACCGGTGGGCGGGGCTGTCGGCTCCACCGAGGTGAAACCGCGCGCCGCGAATCTCGTTTTGGAGCAGTTCTCCGCGGGCCCGGTCGGGGACGAACGCCCAGATGTCGAGGCTGACGTGACCGGAACACGCAAGCGGGCGGCCGATCTCGCCGGATTCGAGCACTACTATGTCCCGGCCGCGCTCGGCCGCCGAGCGCGCAAAGCGCGATCCGGCGGGACCAGCGCCCACGACGACGACGTCGTACATACCCTTTAGACGGCGGTCGACGGACAAGTATGCTGCGTCACGCCTCATACTGGTGGACGACATCAAATAACACCGACGCACGAGGATCACGCCGTTCGACGGCGCGACCGGCGGATCACTCGTGCGTCGTGTGTATATTCGTTTGTCTGTCAGTATCAGTATCGTTCCTGGAGCTCCCTGCGGAGATCCTCGAGGTCCATCCCCTTCATCGACAGCAACACGAGCATGTGATAGACGATGTCGGCGGCCTCGTGGGCGATCTCCTCGGTGTCGTCGTCCTTGGCCGCGAGGACGAGTTCGGTCGTCTCCTCGCCCAGCTTCTCGAGGACGGCGTTGTCGCCCTTCTCGTGAGTGAACAGCGAGGCGGTGTAGGAGTCCGCCGGGAGTTCGGCCTTTCGGGACTCGATCACTGCAAAGAGGTCGTCGAGGATCTCCGAGTCGGGCGTCTGTTCGGCGTCCGCCGGGGCGGGTGCCGGGTCGGCGTCCGCCGGATCGGGGGCGTCGTCGTTCATGCGCCGATCATTTCCCGGATGTCCTCGAGGCCCGCGTACTCCTCGATCGGTTCACGCCCGGTGTCGAACACCGACGAGTCGACCTCGATGTCGGCCCCGGTCCGCGCGGCGAGTGCTAACGAGTCGCTCGGGCGGGCGTCGACGACGGCCGACTCGCGGGGCGTGTCGAGGTGGAGATCGGCGATGTAGGTGCCGTCGTCGATCGACGAGACGGCGACGCGGTCGACCCGACCACCCAACTCCTCGATCACGTCGAGCAACAGATCGTGCGTGAGCGGGCGGCCGATGTCGGCCGCGTCGAGGCCACGGGCGATGCTCGCGGCCTCCTCGAACCCGACGAAGATCGGCAAGACGTCCGTCCCGTCCTCGACACCGAGCGTCACCACGGCGACGACCCCCGAGGGGGACTCGGCGACGCGGACGCCCTCGATGTGTGCGTCCATACCGTCCCGAAGCGGGCGGAGGATAAAAACCCAGGCGGTCGGGGCGGGCCGCCCCGTGTGGTCGGGACACACCACCTCCGTGCGGTCGGGCTGGACCGGGCCGCCCCGTGCGGTCGGGACACACCACCTCCGTGCGGTCTACTGAAAGAAGGCCAGCCCGTGGAGCCGCGAGTCGTCGGTCAACTCGGGGTGAAACGACGTGCCGAAGACGTTGTCTTGCCGGACGGCGACGGGCCGGTCCTCGACTGACGCCAGGATCTCGACGCCGCCGTCGACCGAATCGATCGTCGGCGCACGGATGAACACCGCCGGGAACGGCTCCGTGAGGCCGGTCACGTCGAGGGCGGCCTCGAAGCTGTCTTTCTGTCGCCCGAAGGCGTTCCGGTCGACGCTCACGTCGAGGAGATCAAGCGTCTCGACGCGGTCGTCCTTGGCGTCCGAACTGGCGACGATGAGGCCCGCACAGGTTGCGAGCACCGGTTTGCCGGCGGCGGCGAACGCTTCGATCTCCTCGTCGATCCCCTCCTCGGCGAGCAGCCGCGAGATAGTCGTCGACTCCCCGCCCGGCAACAGGAGCAGATCGCAATCGGGGACGGTACCCGACGAGCGGATCGTCTCGACGCGGCAGACCTCGCCGTGTCGCTCGGCGGCGCGCTCGATCGCCGCGGCGTGTTCGGCGACATCGCCTTGGACCGCGATGACGCCCGCAGTGAGCATACCGAACGTTGGGCGGACGACGAAAAAAAGGGCTCGATACGGGCCGTTCCGTCCCCCGTCCGGATCGCGGGACCGATACGGGCGACGACGCGACGGTCGGTGGGCATTTGTCGGGCGGTCGCCAACCGCCGGTATGCTCGCTGTTCTGTCCGATACGCACGGCCGCGAGGACGCCCGGCTTTCGGGGCGGACCGCCGAGGCCGTCGAGGACGCGTCGGAGATCGTTCACGCGGGGGACTTCACGACCGCGTCGGTGCTCGATGATTTCGAGTCGTACGGACGCGTCCACGGCGTCTCGGGCAACAACGACACGCCCGAAGTGTGCGAGCGCGTCCCGACGGATCGCGTTCTCGAGTGGCGTGGGCTCCGGATCGCCGTCGTCCACGGCCACGAACACACCGACACCGCGGTGTCGATGTTCGGTCGACAGTCGAGCGCCGACCTCGTCGTCGTCGGCCACTCGCACGAACCGGCGTTCCGCGACGGCGTCGTGTCGGTTCTCAACCCCGGCAGCCACGCCGACCCGCGCTGGCACCGACCCGCCCATGCCGAACTGGAGTGGGACGACGCCGGGGGCGTAGCGCGGGGACGACTGGTCGAACCCTCCGGGGAGGTGTTCGATCGCTTCACGGTCGAAGCGCACGGGGGTCGGTGAGCGTCGACAGAGGGGAACGAAAACGCGCCGAACGCTCAGCGGGCAGGGGGAGGGACGGCGATGGAGGGCCGAAGCGTTCAGCGCACTCGAAGCGTGACACGGGGACATAAAGAGGCCAGCGTAGGGTACAATCGGCGTTTTAGATAGCGCGGGGAGGGGCGGCTCACGCCGGCCGCCGGGCGCGGAGATACGCTACGCCGACGACGACAGTGAGGACGACCGCGCCACCGAGAAAGAACGCGAGACCGGGGGACATCCCGCCGGCCACCAGCCCCTCGAGGATGGCCGAGAGTCCGTCGGCCCCCTCGGCGGCCGCGTCCTCGAGTTCAGGGACCGGCGTCGCGGTCGGCTCCGGGACAGGCTCCTCGGCCGCTTCGGGCGTCAGTCTCGGGGCGGGCGTGGATTCCGGTTCCGGCGTCGGCGTGTCGACCGGGGCGTCGAACGCGCCGACGTCGCCGCCGGGCGTCGGCGTGGGTGTCGGCTCCGGGGCGGGTGTCGCTTTCGGCTCCGGGGGCGCCGCCGAACCGGGATCGGCGCCCGATCCGACGGGCGGGGCGGCGTCGTCCCCGCCGAACAGCGCCTGGATCACGGCCCCGCCGACCCCGAGGGCGAGAAAGCCGGCGAAGAGCCGCGAGAGGGCCGACCGGAGCCCAGCGGCGCGCTCTTGCTCGCCGGCAACGATGACGAGCGGGCTGTCGGCGGGACCGTAGATCGACATCTCCCGGCCCTTCTCGGAGTAGGCCGTCCCGACGACCTCGATCGCGCCGGCGTCCTCTAGGTTTTCGAGGTGGTACTGGGCGTTCTGCAGGGAGGTGTCGACGCGGTCGGCGAGCTCGCTGGGCGGGGCGGGATCCTCGTGGAGCGCCGCCAGGATCCGGCGGGCCGTCGACGAGGAGAGAGCGGCCATCAGTTCGTCGGCCGCCTCGCTGTCGAGGTCGACGACCCGCGGATCGCCGCCGGAGGAAACATCCGGACTGGAGGGCAGGAGACTCATCGACGAGGCGTATCGACCCTGCGGTCATGAGCTTTTATATGCTGGGCCGGACGGTGTACCGGGCCGAGGCGGCGACAGCGCACCCGGCGAGCCAGAAGTGAAACGATCCGGCGTCCCGAACGACCTCCCCAAAACGGTTTTGCCCCGGGGGCGCAAGGGCGGGATATGACAGGACCCGTTCCGGTTTCCCCGGCTCTCGACGCCCCGACGCTTCCAGCTGTCGGCGTTCCGGCGTCACCCTTCTTCGGCGTCAACCCGGTGCTGGTCGGCATCATCCTGGTGCTCTTGCTCGTCGTCTTCGCGCTCTTTTTGTTCGTCCGAAAGACGCTCGTCAACTTCTCGGAGGGGATGCGCGACGGCAGGCGGAAGTGATCCATTTATAAACCAGATATATTTTATTACGGGCGTTTTAGCTGCGTATTATACATACGCGTTGAACACGTTTTATACGTATGTTTATATTACATATGTTTTATATTTACGTCCATACGAATGGATTATAAATGTTTTATGTATAATTTATGAATGCATCGTATACGATTCACAAATGTGTAATATATTATAAACATCTTGTATACTAGCTCCCTGCATCAGGACCCGATCGCCGTGGTACTGTCGCGCCCGCGGGGCCGCCGACGCGACGTCGGCCGGGCGGCTCCCGCACCGCCGGAGGCCGCCCCGGCCATCCGAAACCGCGCGACTACTCCTCGATGTCGATCGCCGGCCGCGACGGTTCGGCCTGTTTCGCCACGTCGTCCGGGGCCTCGGAGGCGGCGAGGACGCGCACCTCGGCGTCGAACTCCCGTTCGATCAGCCAGGCGGCGGCCTCGAGCGCTTCGAGTTCGGCCTCGGGATCGAGCGTCCGCTGGAGCGCCTCGCGGTTCTCCTGGAGCGTCTGGCCGTAGGAGGCGGCCGCGTCGCCGTGGCGCTTGATGTCGTCGCGTTGCATCAACTCGCCGATGACGTTCGGCGCGTCGCTGTCGATGGCGACGTTCAACGCCTCGTGTTTCCAGGCGGGGGTGACGACGATGTCGATTCGCTCGGGGTCGTCGATGCCCGCGACGTCGACGATCTGGCGGACGTCCTCGCGGGTGTTCTCGACGAGGCGCCGCCGCTTCTCGACGGTCTCGCGGTCGGTGTCGGCCTCGGGCCAGGCGGCATCGACGACGAAGCCGTCCCCGCCGAGCGTCTCCCAGAGCTCCTCGCAGACGTGGGGGGCGACGGGCGCGAGCAACCGGACGGCGACCGACAGCGCGCGCTCGAAACTCTCCCCGTGGACGGCCGCGTACTCGCGGTACTGTCTGAGCGTCCCGACGAGCGACTGGGCCCCGCGGACGGCGGTGTTGAACACCAACTCGTCGTACTCCTCGGTCGCGACGACGACGGCCGCCTCGGTCTCGCTTTCGAGGTAGTCGGCGATCGGACCCGCTTCGTCCGTCGTCTCGATACCCCCGGCGGCGTAGGCCTCGACGAGTTCCGACAGCCGCGCGAGGAACGCGTACGCCGACTGGACGCCCTGCTCGGACCAATCGAAGTCCCGCTCGGGCTGGGCGGCCTGCATCGTGAACAGCCGCGCGGTGTCGGCGCCGTACTCCGAGACGATCGCCTGCGGGGAGACGACGTTGCCCTTCGATTTCGACATCTTCTCGCCTTCGAGTTGAACCATCCCCTGTGCGAGCAGGTTTTCGAAGGGCTCGCGGTGATCGAGCCCCTCGTGGTCGGCGAGCGTCTTCGTGACGAACCGCGAGTACAACAGGTGCATCACGGCGTGTTCGATGCCGCCGACGTACTGGTCGACGGGCATCCAGTCGTTGGCGCGCTCGCGGTCGAAGGGGGCCTCGTCGAGTTCCGGGGAGACGTATCGCAGGAAGTACCACGACGAATCGACGAAGGTGTCCATCGTGTCGGTCTCCCGTTCGGCGTCGCCGCCACAGTCGGGACAGGTCGTCCGTTTCCACTCCTCGGCGGCGTCGAGGGGGTTGCCGGTGGTGTTGACGAACTCGGGGAGTTCGACCGGCAACGCCTCGTCCGGGACCGGAACCGCCCCGCACGCCTCGCAGTGGACGATCGGGATCGGGGTACCCCAGTAGCGCTGTCTGGAGATGCCCCAATCGCGGAGCCGGTACTGGGTGGCCGTCTCCGCCCCCTCGATGTCCGCCGTGAGCCGATCGCGTGCGGTCTCGCTGTCGAGGCCGTCGTACGTCCCGGAGTTCACGAGGACGCCGTCCTCGGTGAACGCCGCCGATTCGACGTCCGGGACGGTCGGCTCCTCGCCCGCCTCCGGTTCGGGGGCGACCACCGGCCGGATCTCGAGGCCGTTCTTTTTCGCGAAGGCGTGGTCGCGCTCGTCGTGGGCCGGGACGGCCATCAGCGCGCCGGTGCCGACCTCCGAGAGGACGAAGTCGGCGACGTACACCGGGATCGCCTCGCCGGTGGCCGGGTTGGTCGCCGTCAGCCCCGTCGCGACGCCGTTCGGCTCGTCGCCGTCCGGGTCGGCCTCCTCCTCGACGAACCGGCGGACGTCGGGGTCCGTCTCCGCAAGGGACTCGCTGATCGGGTGATCCGGCGCGAGCGCGAAGAAAGTCGCGCCGTGGATCGTATCGACCCGGGTGGTGAACGCCTCGACGCTCCCGTACGCCTGCGGTTCGGTTCCCTCGTCGCGTCCATCGGGGGCGCGTGGTGTCTCGGTGATCTCGAAGGGCAGTTCCGTCCCGCCCTGGCGGCCGATCCAGTTGCGTTGCATCTGCCGGACGGAGTCCGGCCACCCTGCGAGGTCGTCGATGTCGTCGAGGAGTTCGTCGGCGTACTCCGTGATCTTCAGGAACCACTGCTCGAGATCGCGGGTCCCGACGGGGGTGTCACAGCGCCAACACAGTTCGTCGTCGCCCTCGACCTGTTCGTCGGCCAGGACGGTCTCGCACTCGGGACACCAGTTGACCTCGGCGTCGCGGCGCTCGGCGAGCCCCTCCTCTAGGAACCGCACGAAGAGCCACTGGTTCCACCTGTAGTACTCGGGCGTGCAGGTCGTGATCTCGCGGTCCCAGTCGTAGCCGAATCCCATCGACTCCATCTGGCCTTTCATCGTCTCGATGCAGTCGACGGTCCAATCGCGGGGGTTGGTGTCGCGCTCTTTGGCGGCGTTCTCGGCGGGGAGCCCGAACGCGTCCCACCCCATCGGGTGGAGGACGTCGTCGCCGCGCATCCGCCGGTACCGGGCGTAGGCGTCCGTGATCGTGTAGTTCCGGACGTGGCCCATGTGAAGCTGTCCGGACGGGTAGGGGTACATCCCGAGGACGTACGTCGGGTCCTCGACGTCGTCCGGAGTCCGGTACACGGAGGCGTCGTCCCAGGCCTCCTGCCAGCGTCGTTCGACCGCGGCGTGGTCGTATCCGTCGTCGTGCATAGAGAGGAAGTTACCCGACGTTCCGGCGGTTCGGCCCTTAAACTTTCCATCCGGCCGCAACGTGCCCACGAACTGGGAACGAGGGTAAAACGTCATACCGTCGCGGGCCCAAGCGTGGGATATGGTCCAAAATACCACACTGGGGCAGCTGCGAGGGGCGGTGCGGTCGGTGCGGAATCCGGCGAGCGAAAGCGACCAGTTGGCCAACCCGAAAGTTGTGGCGGCGGCGCTGTTGTTGGTCGTGTTGCTCCCGCTCGTGCCGTTCCTCGCGGTGGCCCTGACGATCTCGCGGACGCTGAAGGGCGTCCGGCGGCGCGTCTCCTGGGAATGAGTTCCGGGGGCCGTTTATAAGGACCGGTCGATCGCCTCGGCCGTCGCCTCGCCGACGCCCTCGACCGACGCGAGTTCCCCGGCCGAGGCGGCGCGGACGCCTTCGACGCTGCCGAAACGACCGAGCAGCCGGTCTCTGAGCTCCGGGCCGACGCCCGGAACCTCGTCGAGTGGCGTCGAGACCGTGTCTCGGACGGTCCGGTGGTACTGGACGGCGAAGCGGTGGGCCTCGTCTCGGACGCGCTGGAGGAGGTGCAAGACGGGATCGTCGTCGTCCCACGCACAGGCACCGTCGTCGGTGATCACGCGCTCGTCGGCCTTCGCGAGGGCGACCACGGGAACGTCCCACCCGACCGCCTCGATCGCCTCGCAAGCGGCGTTGCGCTGGCCGTCGCCGCCGTCGATCAACAGCAGGTCGGGGTCGGGACGGTCGTCGCGGCCCTCGACCGCGCGCTCGGCGCGCCACCGCAGCAGGGTCTTCATGTTCGCGTAGTCGTCGTTCGTCTCGTCGAGTTTCCGGCGGCGGTAGCCGCGCTTTTCGGGGTCGCCGTCGGCGAAGACGACGTCGCTTCCGACGACGTCCCGGCCGCCGGCGTGGCTCACGTCGAAGCCCTCGATCCGGTCGATCCGACCGATCCCGAGCCGCCGGGCGAGGTCGCCAGCGGGGTCGGCCCCGCCCGCCCGGCGGCTGGCGTTCTTGATCGCCAACTCGACGAGCGTCGCCTCCCGCCCCGCGCCGGGCACCCGCACCGAGACGCCCTCGGCGTCGAGCCACCGGTCGAGGTCGCGGTCGTCGTAGCGCTCCGGTAACAGCAACGCGTCGGGCAGCGGGCGGTCGGCGTAGAACTGCGGGACGAAGGCGGCGAGGAGCGCGTCGACGCCCGCGCCGGCGTCGGGCGCGTCGACGCGGTGGCGCTCGCGGTCGACCAGCTTGCCGCCCTCGCTGTGGAGCCTGGCGACGGTCGCTTTTTCGCCCTCGATGGCCACGCCGAGGACGTCGACGCGCTCCTCGCTATCGCCGACCACGGCGTCACCGCCGCCCCCGTGGAAGGCCTCGACGGCGTCGAGTTCGTCCCGCAGGGCCGCCGCGCGCTCGAAGGCCTGTTCCTCGGCGGCCGCCCCCATCCGCCGACGGAGCGGTTCGGCCAGCGCGCCTGTCTCGCCCTCGAGAAAACGGATCGCCGACTCGACGTCCTCGGCGTACGACTCGGGAGAGATTTCGCCGGTACAGGGGGCGCTACACAGCCCCATCTCGTGATCGAGACACGGGCGCTCGCGCCCCTCGTACTTGTGGTCCGAACACCCCCGGAGGCCGTAGACCCGCCGGATCGCCTTCAGGACCGTCTCGACGCGTCCCTTGTCGGTGAAGGGGCCGAAGGCCGTTGCGCCCTCGTCGGGGTCGCGGGTGACCTCGATCCGAGGGACCTCGTGGCGGGTGACCGAAACGAGCGGGTAGGACTTGTCGTCCTTCAGCCGGACGTTGTACCGCGGCTGGTGGCGCTTGATCAGGTTGGCTTCGAGCAACAGCGCCTGCGTCTCGGTGTCGGTGACGGCGAAGTCGATCCGGGCCGCGGCCTCGACCATCCGGCGGATCCGCTCGCTTCGGGGGTCGGCGTACGAGCGGACCCGCTCGCGGATGTCGAGTGCCTTCCCGACGTACAGCGTCCGGTCGTCGGCCTCGAACAGGTAGACGCCCGGATCGTCGGGCAGCGCCGACGTCCGTTCGCGAACCGCCGCCGCGTCCATACCCGGATCGAGAGGCCGCGGTCGTATCAGCCTAACGCGTCGCAACGACCGCTCGGGGTGCAGACGAGCCGACGGAACGGCCGAAGCCACCGGGACGGGCGGGGTCACAGAGAGGTGCGGACCGACCGAACGTTCAGGTGGCCGGCGGACGACCTCCGAACATGGAAAAAACGCCGCAGGGTACGTCCGTTGGCGTCGACGATCCCTACGCGGTCGTCGAGCGGTGCGACTTTCTCACCGACGACGGGCGCTGCCGGTACGCCGCCGAGTACGGCCACAACGACCCCGAGTTCGCGCAGGCGCGTCGCGCCGACGGCTTCCGGTGTCCGGCCGCCGACCCCGAGGGGGAGTGGGCGTGGGCCGACTGCCCGAAGTTCCGCGCGACCGACGCCGCGCGGACGTGTCGCCGCTGTGGGCTCGCGGAGCGACGGCTGGCGGGCGAGGACCCCCGGCCGCTCCTCGAGGAGCACCACCTCGAGTACGCCGACGACGACCGGGCCGAACTGACACACGAGATCACGGTGTCGCTGTGTCGGTGGTGTCACGCCTACCAACTGGGATCGTATATACAGGCTTAATACGCAGGTGTGTTACGTGTTAGTATGGTCAAGGACGACCAGATACTGATTAGATTAGAGTCCAGTCAAAAAGAGAAGTGGCAGGAACACGCGGAAGATGAAGACCGTTACCGTGATACTACGGATTTAGTTGAACAGGCAGTTGAGGATAGAATATCTACCGATACAGAGGAGTACAGTCCAGAAGACGCTATCCTCCAGATGAGTCAAGACATTCAGAATCTCTCGTCTGATATTGCTGAAATAAAAGAACTGAACGAAAAAATCGACAACACGCAGGCGACGAGTCTGGAGTTAGAGGAAACGGCGGATAGACTGGAGACGTTCATTAAAACGCGATTCGGTGGTGATGATGACTGAGGAAGTTGTATCAGATTTCTTAGAGGATAAGTCGGATTTAGATGAGTCTTGGTTCGGTACGTGTAGGCGTATGACTGAGCATTTAGACGGGTTTCTTGAACAAGAGAATCTGAATCCTGAGGAAGTTGAGTTCCGAGGTCAGGATATAGAGGATTTTCAGGACTACTTACAGGATAATACAGATTGGGCTGATAGCACGGTGAAAAACCATGTAATGGCATTTCGTGAGCTAATCCGTTACGCTGTTGAACGTCGTTACGGATGGGATGCTCTGTTCAACAAAGGGAACCCTATGTCTATCTACTCTGCCGATCTGGATGATGGTCTCAAGTGGGAGGAGGAAACTGGAGAAGACATTCCTTACATTACTGAAGAGGAACACGAAGCGTTGCTGGATGAGAATGAGAATCCACGTGATGATGTAGTTTTACGCACGCTATGGGATACAGGTTGCCGACCAGCAGAATTACGTCGATTGACTCTTTCAGAAATAGACAAGACGGAGCTCATCAAGAATCGCAAAGTTACGGTTCAAACCGCGAAACGAGAGAATCACGAAAGAGACGTTTACCTCTCACCTACAACAAGGAGTAAGTGGGTGTTCTGGCTCTACAAGGGCAAACGAGACGCATACGGTAATAGTAGCCATTCCTCTGAATACGTGTTTCCGACACAGCGGACTGAAAAAATGAGTCAGGGAACGGTGAACAGACAGATTAAGAGATTAGCTGATAGAGCGGATATTCAGACTGTTGGATATGAACTGGAAGCAAATAATTATCTGAGAGGTGAGATGAAGAGTAAGACGCGTGAAATGGTTGAAATAAACGCTAAGGCATATCGACATTCATTTGCTGTGCGTGCGTGTAAAAATGGAATAAATCTCGCTCTGCTGGCTGAATTGATGGGTCATGCGGATGAATCGAGCTTGAGTTCCTATACGAAATTTTTACCCTCTGATAAAAAGGAGGCTTGGGAACGATTCATTCACTAATCGTTCATCGCTGTTTGATCAGCACTCGTCTAAGTTACGCTCAGTAGTTTCTGCTGACTTGCGAGTACAGCCTCTCTATACAAGCCATCAATATCTAACAAGCACACATAGGATTATTAACAATATGGAACAAAACCTAATCAATATGGAAGCAGAGGATTATATTGACCAACTTATTGAAACCGAACGAGAGGGTATGAATCAACGAGCCAAGTGGATTTCTGAACACAGACCGCAGTACTCACACGGGATGTCGATGTTCGGAGGTGAAAAAGCACTAACCCTCTATGAAGATTCACAACTCTCCTACATCTATGGTACATTCTCTGGATCCATACTGCTTAGTCAGTCGTTTATAGAGCAGTCAATCTGTGCTATGGCACACGACGCAGGTGAATTTACAGAAGATGACCTGCTTGGATACCACGACGCTGTCAATTTCCTCACCGAGCGGGATATTGTGGATCCAAATGAAGTTAGTGGAGTCCCGCTGGATGAGCTTCATAATCTCAGGAATCCAGTAGCTCATTTTCGAGACCCCTCAGACGAAGACAGCCTATCACGCAGAAAAGTAACTAACGCTCGTAACGAACCTGAGTCAGTTGCCCCCACAACGAATGAAATGCTAAAAGACGATGCTGAAAAGATACTGAAGACAGTATTCTCCGTAGCAACCTTATTTGGAGTCGGATACAGGTCAGATTAATCATTAAGCAGTAGATTGCGATACCTTCCTTCTCCAATACATTCGATCTAATAAATCACCGTACAGATAGGGACATCTGGACTCGGTTCATTGATATAGGGATTTAGCGACGATTCTGCTGTTGAGCACGTTGTTGCTCGAATAGTCGTTCCATTTCGTCTTCGACCACGCTGTCTTCGGTAAGATAGTGAGTAGTGGAACGTGGGTACTCCTTGCCGCAATGCGGGCACACCCATGCTTTCTGGTCGAAAACAAACCATTTTGGAACGGTTCGAGATTTCAGCTTACGGTCGTCATCTGGGCAAAACGGTCCTTCGACATATACATAATCGTCGTCTCGACTGGTGTATGAGCGGTCTCGGAATGTACCGTACTTGCCTTTCCATTTGACGCCGAATTTCTCAATCTCGCACTCAGCGTGTACTGTCCTTGGTTCGCTCTTCGATACAAACCCAGCAGGGGCATTCTGTTTCCTGAACTTCTTCCTGCGTTTGTTGAGGTAACTGAGCACAGCGTAAATTACGAGTACGACGATGATAGTGGTTCCAGCACTGCGAACCCATACGTTGCTGAGGACTCCCGTATCAACTGGATTAATTCGTTGAGAGATACCTAAGAGCTCAGCGAGGGCAGTAGTAATTAGCCCTAAAACAATGCTGGCTATCGCTGTTCTCCAATTCATTTAATACGTGGATTGCGGGTGCGAGTAAATAAAATCCGAGTGCCACCTCATTCCACGAACAGTACGATACCGAGTCCAGCGACCAGACCTCGTCTAACGTGCTCAGTAGCTGAATTATTATTTGAACACAAGCCAGAGCGGTGCGATCACTACTACGATTAGTGCGACTGGAACCAGCAACGGGGAAATGAAAAGCAGAGGCAAGGCTACAACGGCGAATCCAGCCCCGACAGCAATAATCAACCCACCTGATACCACCAGATTCACAAACTGCTCCATCCTGAAAATCATAAACCAAATCAAAAAACCGAATACGACCGCTTGCGTGCCGTAGTATAGCACGTCATATAACAAACTGCTGAAGATCTCCAACATACTCACTCACCGTCTCCGTCCTCCTCGTTGATTCGGCGTCCTCGATGTAGCTCTACGTCTCGGTTAAATTCGCATGCGTCTTTCCTCCGTTCCAAGTCCTCTAAATCCGCTTCCAATCGCTTCTTTCTCGTTTCTAAAGCGTCCTCTTCGAGTTCTTCGAGGTACTGGTATTCGGGGGGGACACAGGTCTCAAGATGAGTCTGGGTTATGTTTTGCCAGTCCCCTGTCTTGCTCATATTCTTCTTGACAGCCACCACCTCCTTGATCGCACGAATTTCTCTTTTGATGCGTTCTCCCTCAGAAGCCATACTGGTACATAACCGTGAAATTATATTAAGAGCGCCGATCTGACTATCGTCTACCAATTTTTAACTACCAAATATATTATACTACTCTGCGTCCCTTTCGATGCTCAGAGACCTCACGCATCATCTGTCTTCCCTTGTTGCTACACATTGGTGTCTCTGGCACAGCGAACAGTCCTATTATAGTACTTGTTGAGACGCCATCTCCCCATGTAACTCCACATCGGTCGACAGGTGGCGTGGTGGCACAATATGTCGGAGCTGTCCTTTGCTCTGAGTAATACTTATAGGGTATTTGTCATTACTTGGGGATATGGAACGGTTAGATCTGGAATCACAGTTTATTCTATACTTCATTCGAGAACAGAATATTCCCGTGAAGCGGAGAGAGATTGAGACGAGGTATTCACGAATGACTAAGGAACAGATTCAGTATCGACTCAGCAAGATGCGGAAGGGGGGGTTGATACGAAAAACAGAGCATCAGGAGTACGGTCAAGGGGTCAACCCCACATACCACTGGCGGGCAGTGCCCTCAAAGGTTGAGCAGTACGAGGATGAGCATTCACGATTAGCTACCCCAGATTGGAAATGGCGGGAGTACGCAGACAAGTACTTTGACGCATTTGAGAGCCGTCTCAAGAAGCTGGAGAAGCAGGTACAAGACGGGTGATGTGGTCGAATCATTAGAGCCGATCTTTGGAAAGAGCGTGTAGTAACGAACGGCGGGTGCGTCTTTACCACTGATTCGTGGTAAGGTCAAACCTGTTGCTGTACGCATCTGACTATTATTTCGATATTCTACACGCCTTTCGTAGAGACATCCACGATTAGGATATATTATACAATATCCAGTTAACTTAGAGTCTATATTTGATAAAGATTTTTATAATTGGAGTCCTATCAGTATTATTGTATGAGTAGTAACATACAACCGACATATAGAAGAGACGTTACAAGCACAGGACAGGTAACAATCCCATCCGATTTCCGTGACGACAAGACGGTTGCCTACCTGATTCAAGAATCGACCGACAACGAAGGAAGAGAGCATCTCAAGCTCTACCCAATTCCAGACCACGATGACAACTAAGACTACACAACAAAAGGTGAACTACTATGACTACACGCAATACTATACATTCAAATGTAATAGAACTATCGCATATTCGTAACGAATCGTTACTGACCGAGTATCAGGATGAGAACTGCTGGCTCTGCTGGCGATCTGAGGAAAGCGAAGAGGACGACAAGCCAAGGAAAGTTCCAGTTGACCCACGTACAGAGAGAATAGCAGACGGGACGGATCCAGCAGTTTGGATAGATTATAACACAGCACAGACGTGCTACGAGCAAGGCAAGTCCGACGTTTCAGGACTCGGGATCGCTCTGGGGTTCGGGGATTTGGTTGGTGTCGACCTTGATAACTGTCGTGACCCCAAGACAGGAGATGTTGAGGGATGGGCAATTGATATTGTAGAGACGCTTGATTCGTACGCAGAGGTGTCGCCAAGTGGCACGGGATTACACGTCCTTGTCGAAGGGGCACTTCCGAACGATGCTCGGAATCGCCAGAAGGATATCGCTTCGACTCTTTCCCAATTTGACGAAGCAGAGATTGAAATCTACGACAGTACCCGCTACTTCACATTTACTGGCGACCACGTGGAGGGGACGCCGACCTCTATCAAATCCCGACCAAGTGAACTGCTGGACATCCACGATGAGTACGTCGGTAAGGAAGACAACAGAGCGGAGTCCTTGACACCAGAGTCAGAGACAGACCTCAACCTCAACGATGAGGAGTTACTTGAGAGAGCCAAGGACGCTGAGAATGGCGACACCTTTGAGCGACTATGGGATGGGGATACGTCTCTCCATGACAATGACCATAGTCGGGCAGATATGGCGTTACTACAACATCTGGCATACTGGACACAGTGTGATCCTCAGCAGATGGAGCGGATGTTCTCTCAGAGTGGACTCGGACGACGAGACAAGTGGCGAGACCGTGAGGACTATCGAGAGAGGACGGTACGGAAAGCGATTGAGAACTGTTCTGAAGTATATTCTCCACAGAGTAGTAATAATAAAAACGACGATGCGAGGCACGTTGGAGAGGACAGCACAATTCTGAAACGTGACGATGGGTATCATAAAGAGCGTGAAAACAACGACGGTGAAGTGTATCACGACCGAATAACCAATTTCCATCTGGACGTGAACGCATACGTCGTTGACAAAAATGGGGGAAAGCAGGTTGATTTGACTATTCAACCATGCTCCGAGGTAGAGGATGAATATGAAGCGGTTGTCCCGTTTACCGTTTTCAACGAGACCAGAGCATTCCGAAAGCAGGTTGTAACAGGTCGAACTACCATCTTCGAGGGCGGTATCAGAGAGCTCAACACCCTCCGTCAGGTCGTCGCCACGCAGGAAGCCC
Organism: Natronomonas moolapensis 8.8.11; assembly: GCF_000591055.1. Lineage (GTDB taxonomy): Archaea > Halobacteriota > Halobacteria > Halobacteriales > Haloarculaceae > Natronomonas > Natronomonas moolapensis. Next base: position 263,778 of record NC_020388.1, read on the forward strand.
CAGTACGCCACCTAACAAAGAAACTCGGCTTACAGGATGGAGAGATCGTCACGCCAGAGGGGGTACTCGGTGTCGATGAACCAACGTTCCGATACGTGGATCAGGGGACAGCCCTCGAACGAAAGTTCGCTCTTGACGATCTTGGTGATTACGACAAAGAGGAGGTCAGGCGTATCGTTGAACTTCTCCCACAGATACGGGAGAAGGAACGGGGATTGCCAGTCCTTGGCTGGTGGTATGGGTCGCTATTTGCCCCACATATCAGGAGCGAAGAAGGCGAACTGCCAGCACTAACGGTCACAGGTGAGACTGGAGCGGGAAAGACAGCCCTGCTACAACTACTGTCGCAACTGTTCGGACTCGATCCTGAGCCAGCCAGCCCGAAGACGACCCGTTTCTCGCTTATTCGGCATATGAGTGCGACGACCAATATCCCTGTCTGGTTCGATGAGTACAAGCCCGCCGAGATGTCCAAATACGAGGCAGACCGTTTCCACGACCTGTTTCGGAAGCATACACGAGGGGTTGACGTAACGCGAGGAAGGCAAGACCAGTCAGAAGAGAGCTATTCGCTGACAGCTCCAATTGTCCTCTCTGGTGAGCAACAGATACAGGGCAACGCCGAGCAACGGCGGGCAATCCGAGTGAGACTCAAGAAAACTCACGATGAGACCCAAGAGGCATGGTCAAGGCTGACTGGCGAAAGCTACGAGACATCGCAAAAAATCGTCCATCCTGATAGCTACGACTTCTCCCAGCACGTTCGGGCTGTGTGGACTCTGTTGACTGAAATAGACGCTGATGAGTTTCAACAAACGTGGGAATCTGCGAAGGAGTCAACGTATGATGCCCTTTCACGCACGGGACGAACCGATCTTGAGCCACTGGAGGAGGTTAGTCTGGCGATGGTGAAATTCGGGTTAGCTGTCTTCCAGCTACTCGCCAGTCGGGTTAATGCCGATCCAGACATCACAGACAGGGACATTGAACAGGCAATGAAATACGTGATTGAAGGGAGCGGACAGGAAGAACGAATCAGCCACGTCGAGGAGTTCTTACGATTCGTCGAAAGCTCTGCCCGTGCGGGATACATAGAGAAAGAGATCCACTACGACATAGTCGAAAAGCGTGGCAACGATAACGATGAACTCTGCTTGAAATTGCCAGATACTCACGCAGAGGTCAGTCGCTATCTCAAAGATAGAGAGGTGAATGCTGACTTCTTCGACAGTCACACCGACTATCGGGAGCGGTTCCAAGAATTACACGATGAGGGGGGGCTTGTTACTGACACAAGCAAGGTACACCGAGAATTGAACCGCTGTGTTGCCTTCGACATTGAGGAGCTGGATGAGCAACTGGCTGACTTCGAGGCAGAGACGTTCTCTTACTAACTGCTCTCCGTTACGCCCCTCATTACGCCACAATGACTCCTATATTACGCCTCGAAACCGCGTAGCTGGGGTGTTACGACATTGCGGTGTTTTACACCCCCTTTGTGAATGTTGAGAGAATGTTCATGATGGGTAGTAGCGTATATTGTTCTTTTAATATATTATGGTATTATAAATTAATCGTAACATCGTGAATAAATCAGAGCAGTCCTGCGATTTTGGGGTGTAATATTGGCGTAACGGAAGCGTCGCTGGGGTAATGAGTTTAATAGCCATCACTATGTGTCAGAACTGACCCCCCGTGTTGTTAGTTTTTAGCTACGGTAGTTGTAGAGGAGTATTCTCCGAAAATATTACTATCGAAACCCTGCCCAGAGAATCGAACTCTGGAAGTGCCAACCACAGGTGAGGGGGTAAAGTGCTCTTGTTGTGCTTACCAGCGTTCTTATTTCCATCTGTGCCTCTCGTACCGCTCCTGACAGGGGTCTGAAAATGACTTAGAGACTGTCTTATCAGAGTTCATCGTTGAGTTCACTCTCAGCTACCTTCCACGTTCGACCATGCGTAGTCCAAGTATGCTGACCAATCTTCTCGTACTCGTGCCTCTCATCCTCGATACTCTCTTTGATAAATTCGACCGCATCTTCTTCATTTGTGAAGCAGGAGGTCGCATCAATGGATTCGGCAGTCCGTAAGATTGCGACGTACACACTCTGTGTCTTCGACTGCGATTCTCTCAGAGCTTCAGATACGTAGGTGCGGACAACATCGAAGTCCTCGTTACGATTGATGTGTTCAGCTAATTCTCGGTGGCTGGAATACTCGACCCGTTCTGCGATCTCACAAATCTTCTCCTTCTTTGTCTTCGGTTTCGCATCCCAATACCCGTCTATCTCCTTGATTGTCTTGCGTAGCATCGCTTTAGAGACATCGTACCCACGCTTACGCACTTCTTCAAGCAACTCAGACCCCGTCTTTTTTGTCTCGTTGAACGCTCGGATAATAGCACGCTTCTTCGTCCCATCCTGCTTCCTCTTCTGTTTCGGCGTATTCTCGGACACCACACCCCAGACGTACGAATATGTTACATCGAGACCTTGTTCTCGACACTTATTGTAGATTGTGCGGTAGCTCTCATTCTGGTTGAGTCGACCTATTCTGAGTACTTCCTGACGAGTCTCATCAACGGGTTCGTCAAACTCAGGTTTGCCATTGTCTGGGAGGCTAAATCCGTCAATGTCTATATTTTTATTGAGAACATTTGAGACATATGACTGAGAAACATCGAACCCACGGTTGTCTTCTATCTCCTGATAGAGCTCCCCAGTATCAGTAATGCCTGTCTCAACACAGACCTTCGCTATTTTTTGCCCTTTTGTTAGTGTAGGGCTCAACGCATCGGTTGCTTGTAACTCCCCCTCAGAGTGCTCATCGGCAGGGGATTCGAGGCGTTCCGATTTCTCGTCGAGGTCTTTCTCAGTAATGTACTCCATCGTTCCATCAAGCGGATCTCCCTCATATCTTCTCTCAGCCATATCTATTCACCCCCGTTTGTGAGACGCTCGTCATAATCCGATTCTGTGCGAACAGACTCTTGTCTCCATCTCTGCTCTTCCTGTTCGTCAACGCAGTATTTCTCGACTGAAAGCGACTCAGAAACAGTCTCGTCTGGCATTTTCAGCATTTGCTCTCGATAGTATTCGGCAAGACCAGAATCCTCAGCAGATTCACGCAGTAATTTCAGACAGTGTCTCAGAGCAATATTACACCCTTCTGTCCGTGTCTCCGAACCAGCTACGGAGAGTAGTTCCTTCGCGGTTTCAAGCGTCTCAGTTGGGGTCTCAACCTGTTCATTCAATTCAGAGAGGATGCTACTGGTATGTTCAACACGCTCGCTGTTTCGTTCTCGCTGTCGCTCACTTACATCGCTGTACCTCTGTCGCTCCAGTGCTTTGATTCTCGCATCGTTCATATTTACTACGCACCTTGCGGTGCGGAGGGACACCAGCGGACTCGAACCGCTGTAAAAGCCAACATGTCCGAATTGCTTGTCTGCCGATACACCTCGTTACCAGTCGCTGTGGGATTCTTTATTATCGTAGAACTCATCATCATCGTCGGTTACCACAAACGTACCGCCGTCTGTATCTTCCTCATCACAGCCTCCGCACCAACCTTTGCCATGATGTGATTCGGAGTGGCATCTGACCGTCGAGCACATCCGATGCTTGCCCGTGATGAACCTGTGGCAGGACGTACACCAAATGCGGTAGTTGTAGTCTGCTGGGGACTTGGAATAGTGGCTGTTCGTCCGCTGAACACCCATAATCTCCTCCCACTCGTACCAATTCCCTGTATGACCTGTACTCACGTCTCTGGCAACCGTTCCGTTTGGGAGTTCGACTGTCTCACCTCGGTGCTGGTACTGCCAGACATGAACCAGCTCGTGCCTGATTGTGTCCTCTACCGCTTCGAAGCCAGCGTTCTCTATTGTATGTTCGCTGATGCCGACAGTAACGTGATTATCACCGCTGTAATCGGCTACTCCGTGCCGTCTGCGTGCCCTCTTTCGAGTCTCGAACACCACCTTCGAGAGGTCAACAGCAGAGAGTGCCCACTCGTCGCCGTTGATGACCTCGTTCGCATACTCTCGGATACGCTCAGTGTACTCGTGATCGTCACCCAATTCACCCTGTGTCATATCCACAGTTGCTGTGGCTGATTTCGGTTGCTTAGTGGGTATAGTTCCGTCAACGGACGCATTTGTCTCTTGATCTGTTTCAGGCTCAATCTCGAACTCTACCTCAACGCCACAATCTCTGAGAGTTTCCACGGCTTCCCGAGCAATTTCCTTGATGCCCTCCTCTCGCTGGTCAGCCTGCTGTTGCCGAAGCATCCGTCTAATTACCTTCACCTGCTCGTCCAGTCTCTCGGTTGCTCGTGTTCGATACGTCCCGACTGTGGATTCTGAAATGTCAAGTTCGTCAGCGACTGTGGCATACGACTTGGTTCGAGTACGACGGACGACCTCGGCTTCTCGATTCGAGAGCAAGAATCGGTCGTGTTCCAAGTCTGACGGCGATGGATTGGCTACCCGAGAGGATGACCGCTCATCGCTCATTCTCACCACCTTGGATTGATTCGTTGCGGGCATTCTCGTCTTCATCGGCTATACTCTCTGCTACCTCCCGCATACACGCATCGCATAGGACAGTTGTCTCGCCGTCGCTGAGTCCGAGATACCTACCAGCTGGTGTCTCTGCCTGTACTACCCAATGTGTCTCAGCGATTGAAGCACATCTATCACAATCACTGGCAGAGCTCTCCTCAGCGTCTCCACTTCCTCGATCTTCGCTCTCAACACGCCCTGAGGCAGAGCCCATCCCTGATTTGATGAGACGAACCATCTGCTGGATTTGGTCGATTGCGAACTGCCGTGCTTCGTACCGACTGTACCAGTCGTCAGTCTGCCCAAGACTTTCATCCTCACCAAACCAGCTGACAGTCCACTTGCCGTCCCCAACCGCATCGAGAGTAACCGTGTGATTGCCAGACTCCCAAGTAGCGGAGACGAACCTTGACTCACTTGTTGTGATTTTTCGTTCCCACCCCTCAAACTCCAGAAGTCCGAAATCGCTGTCTTGAGTGATTTTCTCGGGAACACGATTCCAACAGCGGTCGCATACATCCGCACTGGACGAGCCGACAAGTCCGAGGTAGTTGCCGACCGTTGTTCCAGCCTCCGCGGTGTGAGCTACATTCCTCGTTCGACCGCAATTACTACACCTGACCTGCTGGCGATTGTGTTGTTCAGTATTGGTGTCTACCTCACCGTCAGTCGCGGTTGATGAATCAGAGGAGTTCTCCGATGGTGAATCTACGTTCTCACGCATCGTTTTTCACCTCGCTTTCATCACGAAGGTCAAGACGGCTATCTTGATAATCCAGTGTCCATCGGTCGAACTGCCAGTAGTATTCAACGACAGCCTCTATCGGTGTTTTGCTAAGGTCGTAAACTGTGGCACCGCTACCACCACCGTCTGTTACAGCTATCGCCCGTTCTCCAGTCGTGTAAATGGAGGTCTCTGTATAACCCTGACTCAGGGACGCAACAAGGTTAGACGTGTGTAGCTCGCTCTCAACCTCCAAGCAACCGTACTCGTCGACAGATACCCCTTGCTCTTGTTTGTACGGTTCGTTGGACTCGTCGCTGGACTTCAGCACGAGCTTCTCTTCGCTCGGTACTGGATACCCACGGACGAGTTCACTGCTGTTGGTGTACTCAAACAGTTGCTCGACCTCTTCGTCAGTTGGGTTTCGTATCTCGATCCTATCTTCTCCAGTTTCAATTCGGGCATCAACCAGACTCCTGACCTCAGACTCTACGCTTTCCCAGTTGACCTCTCCGATCATTGTTGATCACCCCCGAGTTCCAGAGCATCCTCAGCAAGTTCATCGTCTCCATTAGCTACTGCTACGCTGGAAGCCATCCCCATCGCCTTCGAGAAACTACGGTCAAACTCAGCAGTACCTACTTCTCGGCTTGCTTTGGCGAGGTAGCTTCGGACTTGCTCTAATTGTGGTTGTACATCACTACCACTCTCAACACGCCCTTCCAGTGCCGTGAGTACTTCCAGACCTGACCGCAGAAGGTCAAATTTTCGGCTATCTGTCGTCTCATCGTCAATTGTTTCACTGCTTTCGTTGTTAGCTATTTCCATAGAAAAACAATAGAATTAGCTACTAATAAATGTTATGATTTGAACTACTAAGTTATTGGACTAATCGAGAACCGAAGGTTTAATCCATAGAAATAGCTACTTTTGACCAGCTATGGGAACAAGTGCGTACCTCCGAGACTCAACAGCCGAATTGCTGAACGCGATTGAACAAGAACTACCAATGGAGAGTAAAGCGAGAATCATCCACAATGCTCTCGAAGTGTACGCAGAGTCGATTTTCGACCTATCCAGTTCAGATACACCAGATGCTGTCGGGACAATTGAGCCCGAGGCAATCCGCGACTCTGAGCGTGTGAATGAACAAGCACGCATACGGCTGTATCTCGACGACCAGCGGATTGGTGTCCCCGAGTCGATTGGGGAGTATGGCTGTGAGAAGTCTGAATACTCCCTCAGAGAGGATGACCAGCACGTCCATATTCGCTATCGAAGCGAAACTGATCTTTGGGTACTGCGACAGGACACCTCGGAAGAGATCTCGCTCGGACGAACTGTGGATGGTGAACTTGACATCGAGGAATCGTTCGAGAACCTACAACCTGCGATTGCTCGATTGAATGCTCAGTTATTAGCTCTTGATGATACCCAGTTAACCGTACGTGAGCACGAAGCTTGGTGGCTCACCCGTGAGCATTCTCATAAGCAGGTTGCCGACTGGTTGGGAATAACTGAAGAAACTATCAATACCCACCTCTCAAATATCGCTCAGAAGCGTCAAACAGCACAACAGACACTCAGCCTACTCGGGGCGAGCAACTGAGTTTCTACACAGTAGAGGTAGTAGCTCCACAGGAGAACCCCCTGTGATAACATTCATATTTTGTGTACTGCTATCATACACCAAGAACTGTTCAGATATGAAGCCAGAAGACAAGTTTGGTAACGAGGTCTACTCCGACGTTTATGATGAACTCTGTGAGTACGGAGTTCAATTGAAGCAGATCGGATATCAGGAGTCTCGAAACAAGCCCAATCTCTTTTACTACCAGAAGTTCGGTGACGTAACCCTGTTTATGGATATGCGAGGGACTCGCCAAGTGAAGATCTGGGAAGATATCCGTCCGCTCTTCTACTGGAATATTGACCTTACAATGCCTGACTGGGCGAAGCGGCGAATGCTCAAAGAGGAAGAGGAACGACTGCTGGAGCACCAGATCCCACTTCGGTTGAGCTTCTATGCTGGACTTGGGGCAGGACTCAGTACGGAAGAAGACACACTTTCCGACCCACTCGGATTTCCTGATGGCTACTGTCGCGTCTGTAATGAGGATATCCGCGAGAATAAGAACTATTGCTCAACAGAGTGCGAGCAAGAGCGACGACCGAATCGGTTCTGTGAGACGTGCGAGGAACGACTCGACTGGGACGAGACGATTCGGCATCATGTGAGTTACTTCCCCGAAGAGACGGTCACAGTCTGCCGTTCCTGCCACAATAAGCTCCATATGGACAATAGCTTCTATCCCGAACTTACACCACCTCAAGAGGAGATAGATAGGTTCTACGACTGAATGCCTGATGCCGAGACTCTACAAGTACTGTGGTAGAAGCTGGGGTCTTTGCCCACATTTCTTTGAACTACGGATTTAGTCTCTATGTAATAATGAACACAACATCAATACAAGACTACGTTGAGTCCGCTAAACCCGTTATCGAAGATTCCCCGCAGATGGGCGAAGCAACGACGAAAGCGGCTCTTTTGCGTGATTTTATCGAACTACTTGGCTGGGAGATCCCAATGAACACGGAATTGGAGTACTCTGTGAATGCGTTTGGAAAGGTGTTCAAAGTTGACTACGCACTCGTACTTGACGGGCGACCTGTTGCTTTTCTTGAAGCAAAAGGGCTGGACACCACACTCACTTCCGACCATCGAGAGCAACTGAGCGAGTATATGCGGAGCGAAGACGTGAACTGGGGAATCCTGACTAACGGACAAAAGTACGAGTTCTACCAACGGCGGGTGATTGATACGAATGTCAAGATTGAGGCGGTAGAGCAGACGACGCTCCAACAACTCCCAAATAAGGGCAGTATTATTGAGGCGTATTGTACAGAGACTATCCAAGAGGAGGAATCTGGGACTATTATTGAGCACATCAGAGAATTGCGAGACTCGTGGGAGACGTTGACTACTGAGAAGGAAGAATTAGCCATAGCCGTTGTGGATACGCTCACTGAGTCCATCTCTGACGCCGTCGAACCAGAGGCGAGGTCGCAAGCGAAAGAGATGATTGACAGACTCATCACGGACATCGAAGCCGAGATAGACACTGACACAACGGATCAAGTAGGTGAGCCCCCTGTCTCAGGCGGTTCAAGTGGAGATACGCCAACCCTTTCAGATTCGTACTCCGTCGAAATCGTTCAGGGTGGTAACGTTATTGAGACGTTCGAGGATTCCGTTCAGAGCGACCTGATGGCGTCGGTAGTGAACTACCTCGTGGAAAACTACGACCTCATCGACGCCGTTCAGCCACTCCCATACATCCCCGCAGAAAAGCGTGCTATCATCAACGACAGCCCAGCGTACAGCGATACTGAGATGGCACAGCCACGGGAGTTGGAGGAGGGTTACTATCTTGAGGTTAACTTGAGCTGGGGTCAAAAGAAGCGAGAGATGGAACGGCTGGCTGATGCTTGCGGTCTGGAAATCAATATCGAAGGATGAGAGTTGAGCAGGGTACGGAAGTCCGAGTTGACATCCCTAATAAAGCCGACCCAGATTTCGAGCAATACCACGGGCGTTGTGGCATAATCGTCGCAAAAATAGAGGACGACGCAGGCGTGCTGACAGGCGACGACCGTGATGATGTGCTATACCGTGTGGAGTTTGATGACGACGAGCGACAGGACTTCCGTTGGCGAGACCTCCGACCAGTTCCAGAATAGCCCGTTCGGAACTCGTGTCTTTTTACTCTGAACTGGCAAATATCGTGTAGTGGCAGGGTTTGAGATTGCGAACGTTGCGGGGACGATCACCTACCAGCAGGAGCTTGACCTATCAGCGTTGGCTGAGACGTTCAGACAGCGACCTGAAATCAACTCTGTTACCTACGAGCCTGATGAAAACCATTGGTTACAGGTCTGGTTTGCCCCCAACGATACTTACGTATCGTTCTATCGAAGTGGAAAATGTTCGATTGTGGGAGCGACATCTCCAAAACAATTTGACGAATTAGTAGAGCGGGTGAATGCTCTAATGCGAGAACTGCTGGAGTTTGATTATGAACCTACCGCTAAAATCAACAACATCGTCGCAACTGCTGAGTTAGATTCACTCGCATCATTAGAGACTATCGCTATCGGACTTGGATTAGAGCAAACTGAATACGAGCCTGAACAGTTCCCTGCCCTCATTCACCGTTATAAAGGCTCTGTTCTGCTCGTTTTCTCCAGCGGGAAGATTGTCTGTACTGGAGCTGCTGAAATGAAACAGGTTTCGTCAGTCATTGATGATATCACTGAGCAGATAGAGGCAATCACAATTGAATAAATGTCTTGGCAGAGATGTGCTGTATGCTCTTTTGACTAAGCCCAAGGACTATCAGGATGGTGTAAGAGTATATCTATAATGCCCTCATCACAAATCACTGCCGAAGACGTAGCCGACTGGGATTCACTTGGAGAAATAGCGGATTGTTTTGAAGAAAAAAAGAATTTGAAGAGGCGAGAAGGTCTGAGCGATAGGGACGACGAACTGGTTTTAGAGATAGACGACGGGCAGTTTATGATTCTTATCGAGTCGGAGCCGAATAGATCTGCCAGCGACTATCAGTCCCGAACCAATGCGAGGCGTCGGACTAATTTCGTTGCTACACCTGATTATCAGAGCTTCACCTTCACGACACGTAAGAGGTCTTTCGACGAACACGGGGCGATAAATTTCCAGCAGTTTAGCTTTGACAAGGATGAGATTGTCTCTGGAGGCGGTAAGAGGTTCTCTAAGCTGGAAAAAATAAATGAACTGGAATATGGAGAGCCATACAAAATATACGAGCTTTACGATACCAGAGAAGTAGTTGACGAGTTCTATGAGGAGTTCGAAGACTTACGTACCGACCTGATACAGGATGTATCGGGAATTGATGATAATAGAGGAGACGCAAAGGAGCGTTTCGTTCAGGTACAACTTGACCGTTTACTGTTCCTCTATTTCATACAAGAGAAAGGGCTTCTTGACCTCAACCAGAGCTACTTAGACAAAATTCATCAGTCTGCGGTAGGGGAGGGAGAGGACGTGTATGAGTCTTGGCTCAAGCCGTTATTCTTTGATGCTCTTGGAGAAGGTAAAAGACGAGAGAAACTTGGGAACGTTCCCCATCTAAACGGTGGTCTTTTTAGCCAGAGTCCTATTGAAGAGGAATTTCCAGAAGCTAAATTAGGAGATTCCAAACAAGAGACGAACGACCTATATAGGGAGACTCTTGACTTTCTTGACGATTGGAACTGGCATGTTGACGAGAGGTTAGATATAGTTGACGAGAAACGCATATCTCCCGAAGTACTGGGTCATATCTTCGAACAATCGGTCAATCAGAAAGAAATGGGGGCATACTACACCCCTGAAGAAATCACCTCGTTTATGGCTTGGAACACAGTTCATCCCTATCTTCTGGATAGTCTCAATGAGGAGGTGGGAAGCTCGTATGAGGAACTGGATGAGGTGTTCGGATTAGACCCTGAGATGGACGGATCTGGAGACCGAGCCGTTGCTGACGGAGGGATAGCTAAGACAGGTACAATCGATAGTATACAGACCGACCACGTTGAGACTCTTTATTTTGATATACTCAAAAAAATAAGTATTCTCGATCCTGCCGTGGGTAGTGGTGCGTTTCTCCTTGCCGTCCAAGAAGTTCTGATCGACACATATCTCTCCTGTATTGAACACTTTCGAAATATAAAATCATTCAAAAGAACAGGGCGTGTACAAAATGAACTCGAAAGAATAGAGGAGAGAGGGAACGCCATCTTATTTGCTAAGTACGAAATCATCCTCAACAATCTCTACGGGGTCGATATAGACCAAGGTGCCGTTGAGATCTGTAAGCTACGTCTTTGGCTCTCTACGGTTGCGGATATAGAGAATGACCCTGATGAAGTAGAGCCTCTGCCTAACATCGACTTCAACATAAGGCAAGGTAACTCGTTGATGGGGTATGTCTCCTTCCTTGACGATGACGACACGGAGAGTATTCAAGGAACTCTTGAAGAGTGGGGAGCTGTCGAGAACAAGGTGGAATCAAAGTACGGAGATGTACTGGAGGCTATACAAGCACATAAGAGTGCGTCGAGTGGTGAAGTAGCGTCGCAGAAGCGGAGAGAGGCAGAGGAACTGATACAGGAGTACAGCAAAGATTTTGACGAGAACATTCTCCAACGGTTCCACGAGATGGGTTACGAGGATATGGGGTTAGGAGACTTACAAGAGTTCTCTCCGTTTCATTGGGTTCTTGAGTTCGCTGAGGTGTACTCAAAGGGTGGATTCGACGTGCTGATAGGAAATCCGCCGTGGGATCGTCTCAAGCCACTTCGAGACGATTACTTCTCTAAGTACGATGAGGTTTTCAGGACTCGAATGCCAGAGGACAAAGACAAAAAACAGGAGGAGTTGCTTGAACGTGAGGAGATAAGCCAAGGCTGGGAGGAGTATAATGAGAGAATGGAGATGCGTGGAGAATACTACACTCATTCTCCTGACTACGAGTTACAGAGCCCAACAGTCGGAGGAAGTAAGAGCACAACAGAAAACGACCTTTCAGCCCTGTTCTTTGAGCGTGTATTCAAACTGGCACGAGAGGAAAGCTACGTCGGGCAGATATTACCAGGTGTAATATTTAACGGAGCTTCCGCGAAGGATTTACGAATGAATCTGCTTAACGAAACGGAGTTACAATCTCTGCCCGTATTTACTAATCGTGGAATATTCGATAATATAGATAATAGGTTTGTCTTCGGCATCCCCATTTTCAAAGCGTCTGGTGAAACAAACGAGATTTATGGCGGTTATAGAGACGGGGATCTCAGTATACTGAATGATATGGAAAACGGAGGTATCCCTATATCGAGAAAAGTTCTTGAACAGTATTCGCCTGAAGCACGTATTTTCCCATATGTGGAAGAAAGAGAAGAAGTTGAGGTATTAGAGAAGATCTTTGAGCATCCTCCTGTTTCAGAGCCAAGAGACGGGGCTTGGCACGCTCATCCATACCGCGAATTAGACCGCACCAACGACCGTGATAGGTTTGTGGAAAGCGAAAATGAAGGAGATTATCCAGTTCTGGGTGGAAGTAATATCTACCAATACGCATACACTCCAGATTACATAGAAAATCTTGAACCCGCGAAGTTCTGGAGCGTAGAGAGTAAGAAAGACCCCGATGCGAGTGCGAAGCAGAGGATACGTGAGAAAAATTACAGGAAACTAAAACGTGGACTCTATGACGCATTCGATGGTTCAGGTTCGCAAAAGAAGTTTGTCAACAAGATGCTGAGACAGCATCGTGGCGAGGAGCTTTCAGAGGCAGATGTTCTTCTCGACTGTACCGAGTACAGGATAGTTTACAGGGATATAGCACGAGCCAATGATGAACGGACTATGATTGCCTCGGTTATTCCAAAAGGCGTTGTTTGTCATAACAAGCTTCATACGATACGTCCATACACAATAGAGCCAGATAACGAGGATCTCTCTAAGAAACCGTTACATGATGTGTATAAGAGAGTCTTCACCGATAGAGAGCTGTTTGTCGCAGTTGGTCTCCTCAATAGTATACCGTTTGACTTTCTGATGCGGACGAAGATAGACTCAACAGTAGTGATGTACAAATTTAAAGAGTCCCAGATGCCCAGACTTACAAAAGGCGACGATTGGTTTGAGTACATTTGGACACGCTCCGCACAACTCAATTGTTACGGAGACGAGTTTGGGGAGATGCGTGAACGTCTTGATGGAATAGAGCCTGCTACCGACGAGGATGAAAGGCGTAAGCTTCAGGCAGAGATTGATGCGGGTGCGTTCCACGCATACGGGCTTGATAAAAAAGAGGTTGAGTACGTTCTTGACGACTTTCACAGAGTTCGGAATCCTCGTAAGATGACAGAGAGTTATTTCGAGCTTGTGAAAGAAAAGTACAAAGAGTTACAGAGCAGTTAATCAAATATTTGATAGGAAAACTGGAGAAGATAGAGCATATAACCGTCTCAAATTACTCTTCGATAACTCCCCAGCACATCAGTTCAGCATTAACTCCGCTTGTGCCTGCCAGAGTTTCCTGATACGACTTCTCTACGTACTCATTCAAAAACTCCTCTACTTCCTCAAAGAAGTCCTCCGTATCCCAGTCCATAAGCGTGCGTTCGTCCTCACGGAACGTCTCACGCAGGATTCTGTCCTCGTCTGTCTGGTCAAGACCTACATCAGCTAATCTTCCCCGCAATTTATCCGCCATCTCTATGTCCTCTTTTTGATGTAGATGTTCCAGATAACTGATTATCCGTTCCTGCTCTTTGGAGATGTTTCCCCCCTGTTTGAATTGTTCTTCGCTCTGACCTGCCTCAAGTTCCTCACGTCGCTCCTCGGTAATCTCTTCTATTTCTGTCCTCTTCTCTAAGACTGCCTCTTCATCCATCGCAACTCTCTTTCCCTCTGTGTCAGCGTCAATATTGAACGCTCTCACTTTACCGATGTGTTGCGGTTCTCCTCCAAACGGTACATGACAGAGTGTCCTCTCTATCCTGTTCAGCGGACTGTCCTTGTCATCATACCATATGTGTGCTAAACCGAATACACCCGCTCCTAATGTTCCCTTGAAGTAGTTGTAACAGGTGTAGAGTAAGTCTCTTTCGTCAGGAGCGGTCTCGAAGTATTCCTCAGCGTATTCAAAGTCCTCTGGCTCAAGATCGTGGTCATCAAGCAACTCTTCCCTGAGTAAGAGCCTCTCGAAAGCCCTCTCTTCATCACTACCCGCCTGACTGAACACTGCGTTTCTCCTCGTGTCGTCAAGTTCGTTAATATCTCTAACTGCCCTCGACCGCTTCAGCGTGTCCTCTATCTCATCTCTCTGGATCTCTCCTATCGTCTTCTCAGTCTCAACACCTGCCCTCTCCAAAACATCGTCCTCATTCGGATCAAGTATGTTGTTCTCCTTTCCAACGATTAATGCGATGTCGCTTATTTTGGCTTGAAGCCTCTTGAGTAGTTTAATCGTCGCCTCTATGTCTCCGTCAGGGTGGAAGTTGTGAACGTACTTGTCGTCCGTATTGCCTATCCTGTCCACACGTCCTACTCTTTGAACGATACGCATCGGATTCCACGGCAGGTCATAATTAACAACCGTTTCTACGTCTTGTAGATTAACACCCTCACTCAGGGTGTCGGTCGCAACGACATGCTGTAACTCTGTCTCACCAGACTTAGTTAGCTGTCTCTGGTAGCCCGACGCATTAGGTGCGAACCGTTTGATAACCTCCTGTTTGTGATCGTCGCCTCCAACGACAACTGCGGAGTTTGAGGACGTAATCGGTGAATCAGAATGACCCAACAGTGAAGAGTGTACGTAGCGGGCGGTGGCTCGATATTGTGTAAAGACGAGTACTTTCCCCTCGCTCTCGTTGAGTATCTTGACGAGGCGATCTATTTTTGGGTCTCTGAACTCCCGTAGAGCGAAGACGGATTCGTAGAAATCTCTTGTTTTTTCTGGTGCGTCGGAAAGGTCGGCGTTCGGGTATAGAGTCGGGTTTAGTTCGTCCTCTGGCACATCGGGTATGTTGGCAACGCCTTTGGAGTCCAGCCAGCTTCTGAGTTCTACGCTGTTATCTCTGACTTGGTAAGCCTGTTCACCAATATCCCCGATGAACATCGAGACGAAGTAGGCTAACAGAGTCAGGTCTTCGTATATGTAGTTGATTACCTCTCCGACGGTGGCGTCCGCCAGTTCCTGTGTCTCCTTTTGGCTACCTTCTCGCAACGAACCTTGGTCGAATCCGAGGTCTTCAAGAGTGTTTTCCAGTTCTTGTGCTTCCTCCTCATTCTGAGTGTACTCATCAAGGGTAACCGTCTCCTCTTCTTCGTTGTCGTTCGAAACGGTATGTATCTCTCTTATATGTACGTCTTCCTTGAAGTTCTCAAGTAGCGATAGAAGACGTGTTTCGCTGTCGTGAAGCGTCTCTATTGACTTCACGAAGGCAAACGTAGAGGATTCCAGACGCTTTAGCAGATTAAGCTTATAAAGTGCTTTGAGAGTCATCCCTGCCTGTGGATTCTTGATAGTTATGTGCGGAAGATGAAGTGCGTCCATAACGTTAGGTAGGGAGTCATAGACGGGTCTGTACGCCTTTGGGAGCTCGTATTCCTCTGGGTGTACCTCAGGTGGTTTGAAACTGATCTCTATATCGTCCTCCTCCTGTATTTGGTCTTTCACGTGGTTCCTTGTTCTAAGAACCATCACCTCGTTGAGAATCTTCGAGATCTCTTCCGAACGCGTCTGTAAGCGTTTGTTGAGTTCGTCAAGCCTCTTTTGACTCACCTCGTCGTCCCCTGAAACAAGCTCCTTCCTGTCCTCGGAAATGTCTATGTACTCGTCAAAGGAACTAAAATCAAGATTAGCGTTGTTACGTATCTCATTAGCTCCCGTGAACAGGGTAATCAGGTTCTGAAGATCTTCGACGGTGTTGTTGATTGGGGTAGCAGTCAGCATTATCATAGTGTTCCCCTTCAACATACGGAGGTTTGCGTGCCGTCTGGTTCCTTTGTAGTCTTCGTCAGAAGTTGCGTCAGCCTTCCACTCACCCATATTCCTGAACCTATGAGCCTCGTCAATCAGAATGACATCGAAATGTTCGTCCAAGTTTTCGACCTCTTCTCTCGTGAGGTTCTGAAACTTACTGATACTCATAACCCGCAGGTGTTCTCCGTCTACTTGTAGGTTGAAGAACGGGTCTCCATCCTCGTTTGTGTCCTCTTCAAGCAGGTTAGTCCACTGTTTTGTGAGGTTCGCAGGCACTACCAGAAGGCAGTTTTTCGCTTGGTTTCTGTAATCAACGAGTAATTCTGCTCCGACGAATGACTTACCAAGACCGACGCTGTCGCTCACTATACATCCGTTGTACTTGTCGAGTTTCTCCCTCGCACTTTCATAACCGATATGCTGGAAGTAATAGAGCGGACTCTCCCTGCCTTCGTCCACTTTTCCACCGAGTTCGTCGTATGCCAGCATTTTGTACAGCTCAAAAGGCTCTATGTGGGTACCGAACTCCTCCGTCGTTTCCTCCTGCTCTTCCTTCCAATCCTGATACTTCTCATTGGTATCTATGATTTCCACGAGATCTTCACTGAACTCCTGAGAATTAGCCCAGTAGTTGTCAAACCACCCCTCAAATTCCTCCGCTATATCCCTTTCTTCGGTCATCACGTTGAGTTCAACGTTTTGCGTATGACCCTTCTTGGAGAAGTTGGATGACCCTATCACGGTTGTTGCGGTACCTCTTCCGTTCTCTTCCCTACGAAAACAGGCTCCTTTCGAGTGGAAAATACCCTGATCTGGATCGTGTACCCGTATCTGTACCTTATTCTCGGCTATAAACTCCTTCAGATTGTCAAGCCTCTCTATTTGAGGTTTGTTCAGGTCTTCTATTTCTTCAGCTACCGACTTTCGGATGCGTTCCCTGAGGCTCATCCCCTCTTGTATCTCCTCGGCAGTTCTGGCATCGGTGCTCGTCGCTCCCATTAGAATACGGAGAGGTGCCCTGCCGAGATCATCAGGGTCAGCGAGGTTTTCAAGATCTTCCTTGACCAGATTGAAACCAGAAACGTAGAAGTAGCCCGTACAGAGTCTTATTTCTCTGCTGTCCCGTGCCAATTTGCTATATACATCGGCTAAGTTCTCGCCTGTATTGTCTATCAGAGGGTCAAGGTTTGTCATATCACTACTGTATTCCCCGCTCGTTTAATATTTATACGGGTTAAGAGAACGAACGTAATCCAAGCTCTCTCAAACGGTTCGATATGGTCTTAGCGTAGGTGCCACTTTCACCGTGCTCCCCTGAGTGATTTAAGAATTGAGCGTCAATATTTGCGTGGAGCTTGGAACCCATCACACGCTCCAAGTTCCCCCTTTCCAACCCCTATGTCAAGCTCAGCGTCGGAACTCGGCACGTGTCCGTTCTGCGGGTCGGCTATCACAGCGGGAGCTATCCTCGTTGAGTACAAGGTCGAGAATGAAACGCGGGTCTTTGCTGAGTGCTACGAGTGCGAAGAGCCTGTTCAGCCACAGTAGCTGTGGTGTCCAGAACTGTTATTCTCGATTCCAGCGGAGGCTGGTCTTCTCATCCTAACTATGGGAGGAGAGCCCATCAAATATATCTGAGAACGTCTCCGCAAGGGTTTCAGCAAGTCGCTCCGCCAACTCTTCGGATACCTTTTCATCATACACGAACTCAAAGATAGCCTCCTCAACTCGACTCTCAAATCCGTCTGTGCGGGCTGAGATGAACTGGATAGGCGTGTACGCCTCCGTTATGTCGTCGGCTACGTTATCGGTCAGCCTGGTATGCTCTTTCAGAACGATTCCAGATGATACGGATTCGATTTTCCCAACCCGCTCGAATAGACTCGTCTCGTGGCTTATGCGGATAATAGTCGTCGCAGACTCTTGCTCATGTAAACCGTAGTCGTCGTAGTCTATTTTCATTTCGATGCTCGGCTCGTGCTCCCCAGCGGGAGTGTTTGAGTTGTCGTCAGTCATTACTTTCTGGTTCTGTGGAACGTCGAAACTGGTTCGAGAGCGATGCGTAGAGATAATTCATTCGTCAATAGGAGCGAGACGGGAGATAGGGAAAGCGTACACCTTCGCATCGGCATTTTGAGCCAGAAGAGTTCGCCCTTCCTCTGTTAGTTCGTGAGGATTAGACGGTAAAGAGTCCGCATAAACGGCTCGCACAACAGCATCGCCACGCTGTACGTACTCGTAGCGAGAATTGAAATCGTACGCCGTCAAATCCGAGTAGCGATTCTCAGAGGGGTCTCGCTCCCTAATCACGTACTCGTCGGCTCGTTTCGATACGGTCTGGATTACTACTACCTCAGAGTTCTCTTCTCTATCTCGTAATATCTCACCTTTTTGATACACCTATGCTGGGATCAACGCAACACCACCCTAAATGTATTATCGCTAATGGGTTCTGGTTGCTCAGTGGGGAGCCTCAACACAGCCACAGCTACTGTGGGTAGTCTTGAAAAAGAAGTCGTGATTCGGGGAGACTCATCACCTGTACCTCCGAGTGCCAGAGATAGTCGTACCGTTCCTCTCTGTCCATCTCAACCAGTTCATCCCGCGATTTCTCTACGCTATTGCTGTCGACCGCTTGGAGATAGACGACGCCATAGACCGCATCCGATGGAGAGCACTCGTAGTAGAGGTCGTTCACCGTCAGTTCCTCATCCAAGTTTACAAAAACCTCGTCAGCTGGACGGTCAAACTCCTGAATGACGCAGACAAGTAGGTCAGTATTCAATTCATATGCTAATTCACCTCCCTTAGAATATTGATAGTTCACAGGGAAACTGACACAATACCACCCTAAAGGAGTTACTCGCCCTCATCTGCGGTAGTTAGCTGTCGAGAAATCCCTGTGATCGCAGATTCTCTGCCCACGTCTCCAACACGTCGTCTATATCCAGCCCTTCGGTGCTGTATTCGTATGCGTTCAGAGCGTCAATTCGATACGCAATCGGCGTCCATTCACCGTCTGATTCGACTCGAAACCTAATCTCGGGATCTCGCATCAGGTCGCCCCGCTGGAGGTAGTACTGGCAGATAGTGAGTTCGTCCCCGTGTCGTTCAATACTCAAATCCATTATTTCGTCCGAGTCAGACTCGATGTCGAGATAGAACTCAGAGTCGATTGATTCGCCGTGCTGACTAACGATAGAAGTGATAATATTCCTGAATTTCACCACGCTGAAGTCGACTCAAAATAACCCTAAAAGAGCTATGTCGGGTCGGGAACGACACGATACGCGACGTGTCCGTGTTCAGTCGTCGTTCCTGCTTCAACCGTCCCGATAGCAAGCCAGTAGTCGGTTTTTTGCTGTGCTCTGTTAGCTGAAACCCCAGCTCCGTCCGCCAATTCGTCAGGGGTAAATGAGCCCATCATCTCACTCGCTACTTCGAGTTTTTCGTCTTCATTCAGCGAAGATTCCGTCTCCTGCTCGATCTCGTCTATCATCTCGGTGATTCTTTGTTTGACCGTCTCGAAACCAAGGTCGTCGTCAAGCCGTGGGATTGCCTGTGTCATAGGCGTAGATACACGCTATCACCCCAAGTAATTGCTGAGGCGATTATTGAGTCCTCAGTCACCACAGACTCAGGGGCGAGGGTTGACGCGGTTGTTTGAGTGTTTAGAACCTGCCAAACGCACACGCCGAGACACGCTCTAATTGTATTTCTATCGTATATATGTTCTCAAGACCTGTCACGCGAAGGTCCACGACTCGTGGGCGCGGATCGACGACGACGTCGAACCCGACCCCGAAGCGTTGGCGGCCGCCGAGGGCCGGCGCTCCGCCGAGCGCGCGGAGTTCGCCTTCGAGTCCGCCGCCGACCGGTACGGCGACGACGGGTGACGGGTCGTCCCGGGGGGCGACCCGAGGGCGGTCGAGCCACCCCGATGTCCGAACCCCTGAACGGGGACACGCCAACGCCATGCTGACTGAGTTCCGCAAGATTATTAGTATTTCAATACATTCGTTCAGGTATGGCCGAAAACGCTGGAAGTACGGTGGGAAGTGACGCCGGCGAGCGCGTCCAAGGTGCCTACGACTACTGCGGGGGGCGGTCGGCGTTTATTATCGCAGACGTCGGCACCGACGACGCCTGGATCGCGATCCCGGAGGGCCAGGAGGCCTCCGTCGAAGCCTGCCGGTGACATCCTCCTCGCCGTAAACGGAGAGGGACTGAAGATCCCTCAAGCAGCCGGGCGAAGCCCGGCGACGGCGAGGCTTCCCATGCATGGGGAATACCAGTCAGTCGTCGCTGGTAGAGGGTTTCGACTCTTCGTAGGCCGTGAGTGTCATCTGCGCTGGTGCGCTCGTCTCACGGTGAGTCGTGGCCGTGTCACTACGACTCCCATCCCGAGGCGAGTCATCGCGTCCGGCCTTGTCAAGCGGGACGCTCTCTCCCCACGGGTCAACCCGTCGTGCGATATTCGCGGAAGCGTTGATGTCGGCCTGAAACGTCGAAACGTGGCAGTCGTCGTGCGGACACCGGAACTCGGCTTGGGAGTCCCGCCGACCGATGCGGTGGCACGAGTGGCACGTCTGCGAAGTGTACGCCGGATTCACGTACTCGACCGGGATACCTGCTTCCGTCGCCTTGTCCTCGATGCGCCCTTGCAGTCGAGCAAACGCCCACGAGTGAAGCCGACGGTTCATGTACTTCCCGTAGTCGAGACGCTCACGGATGTACGTCAAGTCCTCCATCACCAACACCGGATTCTCGAACTGTTGGGCGTACTCGATGGCTTCCCGAGACGCTTTCTCCACGATGTCGGTGAGCGCGTTCTGGTAGTGGGCAAACCGTTCGTCGGTACGCCACTCGGATGCGTCACGCTCTTGGAGTCGTTTCAGGGTCGTGTACATCTCTTTGCGGAGATGCTTCGCTCTGCTTCCGCTACGCACAAGCGGGTCAGTCGGAGAACCGTCCTTGAGGGCACAGCCCGTGATGAGGGCAGTTTCTCCGATGTCTAAGCCGATGTGCGTGATGTCACTGTCCGCCACTGGTTCTTCGACCGGGTACTCGACGGTGACGTGCAGTACCCAGTTCGTTCGGTGCTGTTGAAGCCGTATCTCGCCCGCTTTCGCGTCCTCCGATACGAGGTCGTGCCAGAGCCCCTCCTGTTCGGGGTTGATGCGGAGCGGTATCCAGAAGTTCGTCCCGCGCCCCGGTCGGGGGACCCACCATGTGAACTCGTAGTCGCGCTCCTCCGAGTGGTCGAACGTCGCGGCTTGGTTGGTGAGCCGAACCGGGTGTTCGTCGTCCAACTCCTGCGCGTTGTACGTCTTGCGGAGTTTCGGGATGTAGTTGCAGAGTGCGGCTTTGGCCTGATACGGCAGGTCGTAGGGCGTCACGATGTCGCTCACCGACGACATGGTACTCGCCCCGGCGTCGAACGCTTCTTGCAGGCCGTCACGGTACGTGTCGAGTAGGTCGTTCAGTTTCTCCTGTTTGTGCGCGGTAGGTGGCGCGAACGTCGCCTGCAACGTCTTCGTGACGGTCGGAGACACGCTACTGTTTCTCCACGTACTTCATCAGCACGTCGATGCTCACTTGGCCAGTAGTAGCGAGGAAGTACCCCGGTTGCCAGAACGCCTTGTCGAGCGCCTGCCGAACCTCGGGGTTCTCGTCACGGATTTTGCGGGACGTGACGCCCTTGAGGGAGTTGATGAACTTGGTGAGGTTGGTCGTAGGCTTCGCCGTGAACAGGATGTGAACGTGGTCGGAACCGCCGTTGACGTTCTGGATGCTCACGCCGAAATCCTCGGTGATGTCGCTGGCAATTTCACCGATGCGTTCGGCTATCTCGTCGGTGAGGATGTCCGCGCGGTACTTTGTGACGGTTACAAAGTGATATTGGAGCGCGTAGACTGTGTGCGACCCGGTTTCGAGGTTATACTTCATTTGGCCGTACTGATTTCTACATACCCAATTCTAATAAAGTTTTGCCGTCGTGGGGTATTCGGCCTGCAACCGACGGTGGAACGTGAGGCAGTTGTCGGCTTCACGCCCGCCCTGAAGGGCGGGATTCTTGCCTTGAAAAAAGATAGCCGGCCGTCACTCGGGGGTGCCCCCGTTTTCGCTATCGAACTTCGAAGGCGTCCGGCGGGCGGCCGGCCTCGTCGAGGACGGCCTCGCCGACGAGGATCGGACACTCGACTCTGAGCGCCACGGCGATGGCGTCGCTCGGGCGGGCGTCGAAGGTGAGTTCGCGTCGCTCCC
Organism: Natronomonas moolapensis 8.8.11; assembly: GCF_000591055.1. GTDB lineage: Archaea > Halobacteriota > Halobacteria > Halobacteriales > Haloarculaceae > Natronomonas > Natronomonas moolapensis. Next base: position 285,912 of record NC_020388.1, read on the forward strand.
CGCCGGCGTAGCGCTCGGCGTCGACCTTCGCGAGGAACGTGCGTCCGGAGAGGTCGTCGATGCGGACCCGGTCGATCGCCCCGCCGAACTCCGTCAGCATCTCGACGAACAGGTCGTGCGTGAGCGGCCGTTCGAAGGGTCGACCGTCGAGGGCGTGCGAGATGGACTTCGCCTGGTCGGTGCTGACGAAGATCGCAAGCGCCTGCCCCCCTGCCCGAAGGACGACTGCCGGTGCACGTTCGTCCCCCTCGTCGTCGGCGCTGACCCCGAGCCCGCTGACGGTCGCCTCGTGTGCCATCAGTTCGCATTCGGCCGACCGCCACCAAAGCTTTTCGCCTCCGGCGTCGAGACGCCGATATGGAAGACGGTTACGTGGTCGCGGCGAAACCCTCCGCCCGCCGAGCCAGCGGGACGGTCGGGGCGTGGATCGCCGCGTCGGGGTGCCACCGACGCTTCGACTCGAAGGCGTCGGCCTGCGAGTTCGCGCGCGCGGCCAGCCCCGAGGGCCGGACGCTGTGGGTACAGGACGCCCACCCGCTCGACCCGACCGAGGCCGACGGCTATCTCTTGGCCCGCCGGAGCAGTCGCCGGAACAACGAGGCGGAACTGCCCGGCGAGCAGGTCGGCCTCCCGACGCGGCGGTGACGGCCGCCCGGAGAGGACGGATCGTGGGCGACGGCGGACCGGCGGTCTTTTGAGCGAACCGCCGCAAGCGAGGCCATGAACGACGAGCGCGGGACGGACCGACGGGGCGGGAGACGCCGGAAGGCGGCCCTGATAGTCGTTCCCCTCTTCGTGCTCGGGGTGGGGAACGTCGTCTTGATACTCCAGTGGGATATGAACCCCGTCTGGGGGCTGCTTTTGATTCCACCGGTGATATTCATCTCCGCGCTGGGCTGGATCGCCATCGAGGGCGGCATCGCGGGCGGGGCGGACGACCGCGGCGGAAACGCGTAGTTCGGGACTAAAGACGGCCGTCGTAACTGCACCGAGCCCATCCGTGGCGCACTCGGCGCTGCTGGGGTATCGCCATTGAAAAAAGCGCCGAGGGTGAGATTCGAACTCACGTGTCCTGATGGACAGTTGCTCTCGAAGCAACCGCCTTGGCCGGGCTAGGCTACCTCGGCTCTGTTTCACGTCGGACGGTGTCGAGTTTATGCGTTTCGATCGACGGCCACGGCGGCACCCGGCGCCCGGCGGCGATCGGCCGTTCGGAAGCCGTCGGTCGCCGATCAGTCGTCGGCGAGCGCCCCCGAGGCCGACGGGACGTCCAGGACGTCGCCGGAAACGACGCGCTCGTTGGTGGTGACGTAGCGCAAGAGCAAGAACGCGAAGACGTACTTCGCGACCACGTCGAGCAGGCTGTAGGCCCACGACGTGACGCCGACCGGCAGGACGGCGATCCCTTCGACGCCAAGTGCCCACACGACCGGGTAAGCGATCCAGAGGACGACCGTCAGAAGCTTCAGCGTGTTGAAGATGCTCGCGGTGCCGGCGGCCGCCGCGTCCTCGGGCCACTTCACGAGCAGGACGTAGACGACGACTGCAAAGCACGCACAGCTGATGAAGTACCAGAACCACCGCAGGGCGTGCGAGGACGTCGTCAACGCGGCGGCGAGGCCCGTGATACACATGGCGATGTCGAACGTGATCGCGGTGATGATCGAGGTCGCATCGGAGCCCGCAAGCAACCCGAGCGCGAGCAGGATCGCGGGCGTCGACAGCGCCCACGTCAGATAACGGCCCCACAGCGAGACGACGCCGTCGACCGGTTCCCCGCCGATCATCACGGAGGCACCTTCGGCGGCGTGCCCGGCCGGCATTTCGAGGATGCCGATCGTGAGTCCCGAGGCGAGCCCGGTGTAGCTCGCGACGGAGACGGTCGGCACGAGGAGTACCGAGACGGCGATGAGCCGCGCCCGTGGATCCTCGAGGTCCTTCGTCATAAATACGAAGAGCAGAAGCGACACTCCCGCGAGCGCGATGTTTACGTACAGCGAACTCGCGAGGAGGGGGTCGCCGAGGACGTACTCGAAGAGGTCCGTCTGCGTCACCGCCGTTTGCTGCAACGCGACGGGCGACTCAGTCACCGGTAGCTGGATTTGCTGGTGCGTCATAACACTACGCTAGTTTTCGGCGACTAGGTATATAAAAGACGACCCACACTGGTTGGAGCAGCGAGCTGCGGACGCGTCTGAACGTGTGCTTCTACTCGCAAATACGCATATACGTATGTTTCGGTCTCCGTGTCGCACCGTCTGCGCTGCCGGCCGACGCCCGACCGCGCTCCGTCGGGCGTTCGAGCGCCACACGCCCGACGGTCGCGGCGCTACCGTTATCCACCGAGAGAGTCCAGCCGTTTAGTCCGGGGTGGATGTCATAGCCGCGTCCGGAGGGTTTCGAGGGTCCGTTCCAGCTCGCGGCGGTTGAACCGGTCGGCGATCGGGCCGAGGATCGATTCGAGAGCGGCCGGGAGGCCGAGATCGTACGCGGCCGCGTAGGTCACGCGCGTCCCCTCGGCCACCGGTTCGAAGCTCCACTCGATCCGACCCTCGATGTCGCCGGTCATTTCGAAGACGATCCGCTCGGGCGGCTCGTGTTCGATCCCGCAGACCTCGCCCTCGAACCGGAGGCCGAACAGCTGATAGGTGTAGCGCGCGCGTTTGCCGCCGTTGTCGAGCGTGCCGAGCGTCTCGACTGTGCTCAGCCGCGGGGAGATCCGGGCCTGGTTCTCCGGAACGTCCATGTACTCGAAGGCCGCCTCGGGCGGGCGATCGACGGTCGTGGTCGCGGTCGCCTCCATGAGCGCCGTTGGAGCGTCTCAAAAATATACCCCGGGGATCGGACGCTACATGGCGTAGAGGCCCTGTTCGCGATCCATCACGGCCACGACGATAACGTGCGGAAGCGTCAACACCGCGATCAACACGAGATAGGTTCCGACGAGGTCCAGCGGATCAGTGACGGTCCCGGGAACGGCGACGTAGAGAAGCACGAGTAGCCCGATGGAGGCGGCGGTAAGCGGGGCCGCATCGCGCGTGAACGAGGCGAGCGCGGCCCCGTAGCGCCGCGACCGAAGCGACCCAGCCGCGGCCGGGTCGACCGCGAGCAGACGGACGATATGTCGGAGGGCGTGCCACACACAGAAGTACAGCCCGACGGCGAGGATCGGCGGCACGGTCGCGAAGAAGGCGACGAGCAGCCCGGTCTCGGCAACGTCGAGTGCGAGGCTGCGACGGTCCCCGCCGACCGTCGCGACGACCCCGACGGCTACGGAGAGACAGACGAGTGCGGCGACCACGGCGGCGACGGCGGCCCGCGCCGCCGGGGTAAAGAGCGCCGACAGCGCCGCCGGAGCCGCAGGATCGAACAGCCCGGCCAGCGTTGCGACGACGAGTTCGTACTGGTCGGGAAACGCGACGAACGGGACCGCCATCGGGAGCGAGCCCCGGGTCGCAGCCGTCAGGAGGCGTCCGGTCCGGCCCGCCGGATGCTCGCCGCCGGCGAGCGCGACGAGGGGATAGACGTCGCCCTGCCCCCAGTGAGCCCACGTCAACAGTATGAATCCGACGACAGCGACGATCGGAGCGAGAAACCAGACGACTGCGTAGGCCCCGCCGACGACGAGATACAGCGCGCCGACGGCGGCCAGCCACCGCCCGGTGACCGCCTCGCCGCAGGTTCGAGGTATCGCGAGGTGATCGACCGCACCGTGTGGCAACCCGAGGAAAGCGACGCTGATCGCGAGCGGGAGCAACTGATACGCCAGCGGGACGGAGACGCCGGCCGCGAAGACGAGCGTCGTGAGGGCGACTACGACCCATCCAGGCACGAACGCGAGCCGGGAGAGCGCCGCCCGCGCGTCGGACGGGGTGTGGCGGGCGCGTCGGGTCGGGCGGTCGGGGAGTGGTTCGGGCACGGGACTCGCTTGGGCCGGCACTCACGTAGTGGTTCGGTCGGGGTTGTCGGCCCGCCGCTCGTCGGCGTCGGTCGTCGCGACCGGCGGGTCGGCAGGCGGGAGCAACCCCCTGAGAGCGGACGGGGCGGCCCGGCGGACGTCGGAGGCGACCGTCGGCCACTGGTCGACGAGCCACAGGTACAACACCAGCCCCTGGACGATGAAGACGTTCGTGATCAGAAAGAACACCGCCTCCTCGACCGGCAGACCGAGCGGTGCGATCCCGAGCGTGTAGGTGTCCGAGAGGGCCCAGAGACCGTTCGTGATGGCGAAACGGTCGATCGCCCACAGGTACACGGTCGGAACGCCGATGCCGACGGCGACGGCCCGTCGAGCGCGAAGCAGGTGCGGCCACCCGAAGGCCCACTGGATAGCGAGGACGGGGCTGGCCCACGCGAGGATCGCCCCCAGATACAGCGTCGATGGGCCCGAAAGCAACAGCCCGATCCCGAGTGCGGCGACGGCGACCCCGGCCGCGAGACCGAGAAGCCGCGTTCGGATGGGGATCCGAAGGTCGCCGTCGGTCGGAACGTCGAGGTTGTAGAGCCACAGCGCGACCAGGATCGGCTGGAGGACAAAAAACACGTACTCCCCGGCGGGGACGGCGTTGGCGGACGCCCAGACGACACCCTCGCCGTAGCTCCAGACGCCCCATTGGATGAGAAGTGAGTCCCACGGCGTCGTGTAGCCGACCGCCAGCGCGAGGATCACCCCGAGGCCGACGAAGGGGACACGCCCCCACAGCGCGGTGGGCCGGAAATAAGCCGCGGCAACGACGCCGAGCACCGGCGGTACGACAAACGCGAGGTGAAACCCCAGGTACGTCGTGGGGGTCATCGTTCCCCCGGCCCGGCCGTCCCGACGGGCCCGGGGCGCGGCGTCGGCAGGAACGTTCGGAACCGTGGATCGATGTGCATGGTGTGAATTTCGTCCGGGATATATAAATTGACGCCGCCCCACTAGTTAGGCTGCGGCGGCGGTTCGATCTCCTCGAGAAGCGCCCCCATAATTTTGGATTGTGCGGCCCGCAGGTGCTGGTGGAACGTCGAGCGAGTGATGCCCATCGAGTCGGCGATCGACTCGCCGGAGACCGGGCGCGGCCACTCGAAGTAATCGCTCAAGTAGGCCTTTTGAACGGTTTCGAGCTGTCTGTCGGTGAGGTCGTCACGGAGCGACTCGGCGAGCTCGGTCCGGGAGTTCGGGTCCCGCTCCCGGCGCCGCTGTGCGGCCAACGAGAGGCCACCGTAGCGGTCGATAACGGTCTCGACGACCATGTTCGGGTTGGCCGTCCGGGGGACCTGGATACGGAGTTCGACGTGGTCACCGTCGGCGGTCAGCCCTCGGATCGAACCGTTGTGATCTAGTACCGTCCGGACGATCGACTCGCCGGCCGGGACGATCTCGAGGAGACACGCGTCGTCGTACGTGGCCACCGTATGCACCTCAGGTGGATCCTCAAGCGTCTGGGCCGCCCCCTCAATGGCCTCGGCGTCGGCCCCGGAGGCGACGACCGAGAGGACGAACCGGCCGTCGCTCCTGGAGACGGCCCCTCGATACGTAATCTCACAGCCCACGCGGTCGGACAGTTCGGCGATCACGGGGGCCGGAGGCCCGCCGGTGAACGTCAACTCGGTGTACTCGTCGGTCGCCAACAGCCGCTGGTTCTGGAGGGCGTTGATGCCGGTCCCGATCACGCGCCCGAGCGCCTCGAACACCGCGGTCTCGTGGTCGTCGAGCGGGGCGGCCTGCGAGACGTAGACGACCAAGACGCCGTAGTCGGCGTCGCGGTACCGCAACGGGATCGACGCGACACCGCCTTGAGGGGGTGCAAAACGATGGTGTGAGGCGTCCGAGGGGAGCGACTCGGTCTCGGCGATGGTCACGGATCCGGTTCTTATGGCTTCGTTGACGGGGTCTTCGGAGGCGTCCGCCGGGACGAAGAGCTCCTCGACCCCGCCGCAGCCGGCCCGCTCGCCGGCGACGATGCGGTCACTCGTTGCCTGCCGGGTGCCGAACCACGCGGCTTCGTAGTCGTTGGTCTTGAGGACCGCCGTACAGACGCGCTCTTCGAGTTCCGCCCTGGAAGTGCTTTCGACCGTCGCGGCGGTCACGTGTTGGACGATGCCGTCGATCCGGGCCAGGAGACGCTCTCTGGCCCGCCGGTCGGCGCGGAGCTTCTCGGCCTGTCGCCGCGCGCGGAGTTCGACCTCCTTTCGCTCCGTGACGTCCGTCTGGAAGCCGAGGTAGTGCGTGAGTTCACCGTCGTCGTGGACGGGGGCGACGCTCAATTGGTTCCAGAAGGGCTCGCCGTTCTTTCGGTAGTTGAGTATCTCGACGGAGATAGACCGCTCGTTGTCGACGGCCTGCCGGAGGCGATCGACCGTCTCGGGGTCGGTCCCCTCGCCCTGGAGGAACCGACAGTTCCGGCCGAGGATGTCGTAGGTGTCGTAGCCGGTGAGGCGCTCGAACGCCTCGTTGACGTAGATCAGCGGCTCGTCGGGTTCGTGTGGGTCTGCGATCGTGATGCCGACCGGGGCCTCGTCCATCGCCAACTCGGCGAGTTTCAGATTCGCGGCCGTCGGGTCCGACTCCTCGACCGTTGCCGAGACGTGGTTCCGCCGGGCCTGCTCGATCGCTCTGTCGACGATTCCGTCCTCGGCCGGGTCGTCGCTGGCGGCAACGTAGGCGGTCACGTCGGCGTCGATCGCCGCCTCGGCGACGGCCTCGTCCCCGTCGGCCGTGTAGAGGACGACCGGCAGTTCCGGGAACGCTTCTCGGACCGAACCGAGGAGGTCGATCCCGTCGCGCTCGCCGAGTGCGTAGTCGGTGACGACGCAGTCCACATCGTCACCGTCGAGCGCCTCAAGAGCGTCGTCGACCCCCGAGGCCGTCCTCGTCTCGACGAGTTCTTCGGGGAACGCCTCCGAAACAGCGGGACGAGAGGGCGCCGTACCGACCAAGAGCACGTCGAATGCGAGCATTGACGTTCACGTAGGGGCCGGGCATTAAAAAGGGCCTCGGCGGGGGAGACGGCACGACGGCTGCCCGGACGCGACGGGACCGGCTGCATCAGCAGTCGCCGCCGATAACGACGACCGGGACCGGCGCAGCCTCCAGGAGTCGCTCGGCCGTACTCCCCAACACGAGGCGCTTGAACCCCGATCGACCCGTCGCACCGACGACGACCGCGTCGACCCCGATGTCGTCGATCGCTTCGAGGACGCGCTCGTAGGGCGGTCCTTCGAGGACGGTCGTCCGGCACTCGACGTCGGTCGCGGCGGCGGCCTCGGCGGCGCGTTCGACGGCAGCCTCGGCGTCGGCTCTGAGGTTCGCCCGGACCTCCGTGGGGTCGATGATGGCGTTGTCGTAGGCGGTTCGAGTCTCGACCACCGAAACGACGTGGAGCGTCGCCCCCGTCGAAGCGGCGAGTTCGAGGGCGTGATCGAGTGCGGCTTCGGCGCCGTCGCTGCCGTCGGTCGCGAACAGTATCGTCCCGTACATGGGCGCCGATAGACCGGCCGAAATGATAAACCCGGACGTCGATGTCGGCCCCTGCGGTCGGGAGTCTCAGCGGTCGGAATCGGAGCCGGCATCCGCATCGAGTTCGCGGGTCGCGACCGCCGCGAGCAGTTCGGCGAGGCGATCGGCCGCCGCCGCGAGCAGCTCCGCACCTAGGTCGGCGTCGCCGTCACGGGGGTCGCCGACGACGCCGTTGTCGGTGAACGAGTCGGAATCGTGTGCGAGGTTGGTGCCAGCGATCCACTCGCCCCACCCCTCGGCCGCGCCCGCGGCGGCGGCGTCGAGGCGGCCCTCGCGGACCGAGCCGGGGTCGAGGTGGCGGATCACGGCGGTTTCGGCCGGGCCGGCGTGCCCGAAGGCGTCGAAATCCACCGCGTCGAACCAGGTGTAGCCGACGGCGTAGGCGTCGCCGCTGCGGCTCGCACGCGCACAGAGTTCGCGGATCGCGTCGGTGTTGCCGCCGTGGCCGTTGACGACGACGATCCGATCGAAGCCGCTCGCGGCGAGGCTCTCGAGCGTCTCGCGGACGTACGATCGGAAGGTGTCCGGCGAGACCCAAAGCGTTCCCTCGAAGCCGCGGTGTTCCTCCGCGATCCCGACGGGGATCGTCGGGGCGACGACCGGACGCTCGCCGGTCGAGTCGGCGTATCGGTCCGCCCCCGCGTCGGCGATGGCGGCGGCGGTCGTCGAGTCGACGCCCAAGGGCGCGTGGGGACCGTGCTGTTCGGTGCTGCCGACGGGCAAAAGCGCGAGGTCGGTGTCGGCGTCGCGGGCGTCAGTCCACGTCGACTCGGCGAGTCGCATTCCCTACGCGATCAGCAGATCCTCGCCGCGCTCGACGCGAACCGTACACGGCGGGGAGATCTTGTTGTACGCGCGCCGGAGGGCGTCCTTTGCGATCTCGGCGTCCTCGGGGTTACACCAGATAGTAAAGAGGCGCTCGCCCTTCCCGATCCGGGCGGCCGTGCCGACGATCTTGCCGAAGGACTGCCGCATTCCGTCCGAGACACGGTCGGCGCCGGCGCCGGTCGCTTGCTTGTTCTCCCGAATGACCTGGTGGGGGAACTTCCGGAGGATCATCTTGTAGTCGCCGTCCTCGCCGAGCTCCTTGAGCATACGGCGGTTCGCCGAGAGCCGGGACGCCTCGAGCGAGCCGTGGCGAATCTGGACCTCCTCGTCGACGAGGAGGCTGATCTGGACCTCGTAGCTGTCGGGATCGGCGTCGAAGTTACCCATTTTGTACTGGGCCACCTTCGACCCGGGAATGCCCGTAATGTACTCCCGTCGGGTGTAGGAGGGCTTGTCGATGTCCCGATACATCGATGCCGGCTTGTCACTCATAGTACGTCGTCTGAGGGTCAGTTCGGTAATAAAGGCGTCGAAGCGACGACCGCACGAGACGGCCAAGCGGGCGGAAACGCCGGCCTCGATGCGCGGGGAACCCCATCCGACGAGGCCACATCCGGCCGTTCGGACTCGAAGCTGGGTCGTTCGGACCCGAAGCCGACCACCGACGGAGCCGAGCGTTTTCGCTCCCGACGGGCGGGGAGCGTCCCGAGCGGCCGGCGACGCGTTCCGTCGCCGAGGCCATTTATAAACCCCAATCCCGACCGGCACGAACCTCGCGTGCGTCGCCCGCCATCTCGACCAAGTTAACCGTTACCACAACTGCGCTGTCTGCGTGTTTTGACGAAACGCCCGGAGGATTCGCGGGAGCCCCTCTCCGTCCGACATCAGACACATTTATATAGAACCGCAGACAATCATTCGGACGACTATGAGCCAACAGCAACGAATGGGCGGCCAGCCCATGATCATTCTCGGCGAGGACTCCCAGCGGATGAAAGACCGCGACGCCCAATCGCACAACATTGCGGCGGCGAAAGCGGTCGCCGAGGCGGTACGCTCGACGCTCGGCCCGAAGGGAATGGACAAGATGCTCGTCTCCTCGATGGGCGACATCACCGTCACGAACGACGGCGTCACCATCCTTCAGGAGATGGACATCGACAACCCGACCGCGGAAATGATTGTCCAGGTCGCAGAGACCCAAGAGGACGAGGCGGGCGACGGCACGACGACGGCGGTCTCCATCGCCGGCGAACTGCTGAAGAACGCCGAGGACCTCCTCGAGCAGGACATCCATCCGACGGCGATGATCAAGGGGTTCCACCTCGCGAGCGAGTGCGCCCGCGAGGAAGTCGACAACGTCGCCAACGACGTCGACAGCGAGGACACCGACCTGCTCCGACAGGTCGCCGAGACGTCGATGACGGGCAAGGGCGCCGAACTCGAAAAGGACGTTCTCGCCCGACTCGTCGTCGACGCGGTCCAGGCCGTCACGGTCGAGGCCGACGACGGCGAGACGATCGTCGATCTCGAGTACGTCAACGTCGAGACCCAGACCGGTCGTTCGGCCGGCGAGTCCGAACTGCTCAACGGCGCGGTCGTCGACAAGAGCCCGGCCCACGAGGAGATGCCGGTCTCGGCCGGGGACGCGGACGTACTCCTCGTCGACGAAGCCATCGAGATCGAGGACACCGACGCCGACGCCAACCTCCAACTCGACAGCCCCGACCAGCTCCAGACGTTCATCGACAAAGAGGAAGAACAGCTCAAAGCGAAAGTCGACGCCATCGCCGAGGCCGGCGCGGACGTCGTCTTCTGCCAGAAGGGCATCGACGACCTCGCAGAGCACTTCCTCGCGAAGCAGGGCATCCTCGCGGCCTCCCGCGTCAAAAAGAGCGACCTCTCGTTTTTGCGTGAGGTCACCGGCGGCGACATCGTCTCCGACCTCGACGCGGTCGGCGAGGCGACGCTCGGCTCCGCGAGCGTCGAGTACGACGAGGCCGACGAACTGTTCTACGTCGAGGGGCTCGCCGACGAGACCCACGGCGTGACGCTTCTGCTCCGCGGCTCGACCGAACACGTCGTCGACGAACTCGAACGCGGTATCGGTGACGCCCTCGACGTCGTCGCCCAGACGGTCTCCGACGGCCGCGTGCTCGCCGGCGGCGGCGCCATCGAGGTCGAGGTCGCCCGCCGCGTCCGCGAGTACGCCGACAGCGTCTCCGGTCGCGAGCAACTCGCCGTCGAGGCCTTCGCCGACGCCCTCGAACTCGTCCCGCGCGTCCTCGCGGAGAACGCCGGACTCGATTCGATCGACACGCTCGTCGACCTGCGTGCGGCCCACGACGACGGCGACGAGACCGCCGGTCTCGACGTCTTCACCGGCGACGTCGTCGATACCTTCGAGGCCGGCGTCGTCGAGTCAGCCCACGCCAAACAGCAGGGCATCTCCTCGGCCGCCGAGGCCGCGAACCTCGTCCTGAAGATCGACGACATCATCGCCGCGGGCGACCTCTCGACCGAGGGCGAAGAGCCCGAAGGCGGCGCCGGCGGTCCCGGCGGCGCCGGGGGCATGGGCGGTATGGGCGGCGGCATGGGCGGCATGATGTAAGGCCGGACGCGTCCCCGCTCCGCCCGCGTTCGTTCGTGCGCTCCCCAAGACGACCATTTTTGTACCCGACCGCACGTATCGGCCGACGATGACGCTCTCGGAGGAAGCGACGTCCCGCCTGACGGACATCGTCACGCTACAGCCGACGAAAAACGGAGAGTTACAGGACCGCTGGGGGCTCGAAAGCGGCAGCGAGGTCCACAGCTACCTCGAATCGGAGCTGAAGGAGTACTACTACCGCGACGAGGACAGCCTGATCCGGGCGACGCCGGAAGCGGCCGAGCTCGTCGGGATCGAACTCAACGACGTAGTAGGGGTGCCGCCGCTGCAGGCCGAGGTCATCGACACTCTCGCCGGCCCCGAGGAGGAACCCCAAAGCGTCGTCTCGGTGTTGCACGCTCTCGAGGACCGCGGCGTCGAGGCCGACGTCGATTCGGCCCGCTCGGCCCTTCGAGGGCTGGCCGACAAGGGGATCGTCGAGATCGTCCGCAAGACCGTACCGACGTTCCGGCTCGCGACGCAGCGGTCGTCGATCGACGTCGAGGTGCTCGACGCGCCGAGCGAGGACACCTAGCGTCTGCGGTCCCGTTTCCGGTCGAGCAGTCGCTTGGCCGCCCGACCCGGCCCGCCCGCGATCGGCCACCCGCCGTCGCGCCAGGCCGGCGGTTCGGGCTCGAACAACGAGCACGATCCCGAACACTCCGCGGCGGTCTGTGGCCGCCCCTTCGCGGCGCACCGCGGGAACGGTCCCGTCGGGTCCGTCAACTCGAAGTGTCGACAGTCGGGGCGCATCGTCCCCGCGTAGGATCGCCAGCCGCGCTCGTACGCTCGCTCGGCGATCTCGAGGCGCTTTCGGCGCTTCCAGGTGGGATCGGCGTACTCGAAGCGCGCGGCCGAGCGGCCGTCGCCGGGCCGATCGAGGATCCGGGTGCCGGGCTCCGCGGCAGCCAGCGTCCGGGGGCGCCAGACCGGCTCGCAGGACCGCGATCCGGACTCGGGCGAGACGACGAGGATCCCCACCTCGACCGGCATCGCCTCCAGTAACGCGGGTTCGACCCCCTCCGCCGTGGTCTCGGTCGCCAACCAGACCTCGTCGGCGAGCCCGAGCGCCACGTCGTGTTCGAGCTGTTCGCCGAGCCGTCGCGCGGCCGCGGCGTCGAGGTCCGGCTTGTTCTCGATCGCGACGATCCGGTCGACCCACGCCGGGTAGCGATAGCGCCGCCTGATCTCGATACGGTTTCCGTCCCGCCGCGTCTCGAGGAACCCCCGGTCGTCGGCCTCGTGGATCGCCTCCCGGACGTACCGCCAGGGGTAGCCGGGATCGGGGAGACACTCCCGGTAGTACGCCCACGACGCCGGCGCGTGCCGGGCGAGAAACAGCAACTCCGACCCGAGGCGGGCCCCGCCGAACGGCGCGCGCTCTTCCAGACCCGACTCGGCGGTCTCGACGACGATCGTGTCCCAGCGTCGGCGTTTCGTCCCGAGCTGGCGGGCGACGATCGGGGCCCCCACAGCGGTCGCCCCCGGCGGCCAGTTCCGCTCGGCCCACGCACAGACCCGTAACTCGAAGCCGAACTCCTTCACGACCGACACTCAGCGAGCGTGCGATGTAAGCGGTTCGGCCGTCGATGCCGTTCCGGGGCCGGAGCTGAGGCTGCGGCGGGACGGGAGAACGGAAACGGAACGGGACGGGAGTGGATGCGCCGGGCACCGGGCAGACCCGACGCAGACGGGCGCGTGGCGCGGGCGTCGGAGCGTTCTGCCGTCACGACGAGAAAAGCGTCGTTCGGGCAATCAAAGATACAGCGGCACGACGTATAAACCCTCGCGTCGACGACCGCTCACCGGCGATCCGAGAGCGCCGGGAACTCCCCGCGTACCTCGGCGACGCGTTCCGGCGGACAGGCCGCGTGGACGATTGCCGGCCCCTCGTCGGTGGCAGCGACCGGCGTCCCCCAGGGATCATACACCGTCGACCGGCCGACGAGGTCGGCCGCCTCGAACGACCCGGCGCCGTTGACCGCGCCGACGTACAGCAGGTCCTCGACGGCACGCGCGCGCGGCAGGAGCTGCCAGTGTTCGACGCGCGGGTAGGGCCACGCGCTCGGTACGAGCACCATCGTCGCGCCCGCTTCGAGCAGTCGCCGGTACAGCTCCGGAAACCGGAGGTCATAGCAGGTCGTGACGGCGGCGGTGTGACCGCACACCTCGGCCGTCGGGAGCCGATCGCCGGGGACGAGCAGCTCCGCCTCCGCCGAGTCGTAGCCGAACAGGTGGTGTTTCCGGTACACCAGCTGCCTGTCACCGTCGCTGTCGAAAAGCACTGCGGTGTTCGCGAGGCCCTCCGGTTCCGGAACGGATTCGCCCGCGGCGGCCGAGGCAGCGAGGTCCTCGACGACCGTCCCGGCGAGCACCGCGACGTCGTGTTCGACCGCGGCCGCCCGGATCGCTCGGTGGACCCCGCCGCCGATCGGTTCGGCGCTGCGCTCGTAGGCGTCGAAAGCGAAGTAGCCAACGTCGAAGACCTCCGGGAGTGCAACGCAGTCGGCCCCCTCGGCGGCGGCCGCGTCGATCGCCTCGACCGCTCGCTCGACGTTTCGATCCCGCTTGGCCGGTTCGATCTCGATCTGTGCGAGCGCGAGGTTCATCTCCCCGTTCGCTCGCGGACGGTCGACTCGAGGCTCGCCAGTTCGCCGTCGAGCTTCCGCTTGAAGTACGTCTCGACGCCCGGCAATCGCCCCTCGACCCGAAAGCGGTTCGTGACCCGGGTGCCCGCCTCGACGGGGTCGAGGACGTGTTCACCCTGTACGTTCATGGCCTTCGATCGGCCGACGAACCGGACGTAGGCCGGCCCGTCGACCTCGACGTCCTCGGTTTCGACCTCGATCGTCCGGTCGATCCGCGGGATCGGGAGCGACACGTGCCAGATCGCGGTCCGATCGCCGGTCGTCTCGAAGTCGGTGACGACGCTTATCGACCGGGCCCGGATTTCGGGGTCCGAGATGACGTCCCACACCTCCTCGGGAGGCGCTGGGATGTCGAATACGCGCTCGATGCGGGCGGTCATACGTCCCGACTAGGGGGGGACACGTATAAGAAACGGCCGTTCTGTGACCGCCTTGCCGGTCGCCGGAGGAGATATTCGAGCGGTCGAGAACAGTTCACTCGGGGGTGACGCGCCACGTCGTCGAGCGGGCCCGAGACCACTTCTCGATGTCGACGTCCTCGGAGTGTTCGGCCAGCCTCGGGAGCCGCGTGCCGACCTGCTTGGCCGTCAGGTCGATGGCGTCGGCGATGTGTTTCGACCGAAGGTACTGCTCACCACCCTTGGCGCGCTCCCGCAGGTACGCGAGGATCCGCTTGTCTTCGTCACTCAGTTCACCCATGCCCGCGGGTACGGTCGCGAGCGGCTTAAGACCGTTCCTTCCGGTTACTCACCCGTAGACGTGGTAGGCGGCGACCGACAGCGCCCCTCCGAGCATCGCAACGGCGAGCGCCCCGCCGGAGGCGAGCTGATCGCCGGTGAACCCGAACACTGCCATGCCCACCGCGCCGAGCACGGCCACGATGCCGAACAGTACCGGAAAGCCGACGCCCTTGTCCGTCGAATCGGCAGTCTCCATACGCCACTCTACGGCAGGGCGATTATAAATCCCGCCGATCCGTCGGAAACGGAGTGCGGAGCTCACTCCAGCAACTGTTCGAGCTGGTGGCGACGCCGGTCGATGTCGAAGGCGGGGTCCACGCCACCCTGGACGTGGAGTCGGTCGAGGAGCAACAGCGGGTCCGCGCCCGCGGCCTCCGCTGCCGGGACCAACTCCTGGAGCGCGCGCCGGTGTAGCGCCAGCGAGTCGAGGAGTCCGATCGCGACCGCGAGGGGGACCGCCGCCTCGGCGTCGGTCGGGAAGGCGCTCGATATCAACTCGAAGCGCGGCTCCGGGGGCGCGTCGGTCGCGGCGAGCGTGAGACACTCCGGACACAGCGCCGCGCGCTCGGACGCCCCGGGGACATGGGGACGATACTCGCTCGGGACCTCGAAGACGACGGTTCGGGCACCGCAGTTCGGACACTCCATGCGAAACCTACTGCTCCGGGGCGTATGAACGGGACGGAAGGCCGGCGGGAGGGCTCCAGTCTGCGGCCGTATGAACGGCCGGCGCCGACCCGACACGAAGGTTTATATGACAGATGGGGGCTACTTCGGCGTGTGAGGGCCGTTTCGGAACCGTCCGCCGCGGCTCGGAGCACATAGAGGACAGCGTATGCACAGGAAGGGACACGTCGGCGCGGCGCTCGCCGCCTACGCTCCGATCGGGGGCCTCCTCGTCGCCGCCGGGATCGACTCGCTCGCGGCCGTCGGCGGCGTGGTCGCGGTCTGGTTGGCTACGCTGCCGGACTGGGACCGGCGGATCCCCTTCGTCGGTCACCGGGGCGTGACGCATACGGTCCACTTCGCCGGCGCGGTCGGCGGACTCGTCGGAATCGCCGGCGCGCTGTCGGGCCGCTCGGCCGGGGTCTGGACGGCGGCCACCCTCGGCGGCTTCGGGTTCCTCGTCGGTTCGGTGACGATACTCTCACACGTCGCTGTCGACGCCCTCACGCCGATGGGCGTCGACCCCTTCCGGAACGGCCGGCGGCGCTCTCTCGACGTCACTCGCGCGGCGAACCCGATCGCGAACGACGCACTGTTGGCGCTCGGCGTGGTTTCGGTCGGCGTCGCCTACGTACTCGGAGCGGCGATCGCCGGTTCGATACCGGGATGACAGAGTCGGTCCGTCAGTCGTCGGCCGGAACAGTCTCGACCTCGGTCTCGGCGGCCTCTTGGGCTTTCTCTTCGGCTTCGTCCGCCTCCTTTTTCGCCTTGATCTTCTTCATACGGAAGATCTCCTCGCGTTCTTGCTCTTCGAGTTTCTGCTCGATGTACTCCTGGGCGCCGTGGAGTTCGGGCAAAAGCTTGAATTCGAGGGCGTTGACCCGGCGTTTCGTCTTCTCGATCTCGTCGAGCATCTTCTTCATCGCCGTCTCGACCTCGGCGGCGAGGATGATCGTCTCCAGTAGCTCCTCGTAAGCGTCGGCCGCCTCGTCGATGCGCGCCGACGTGCCCACGAGTCCGTAGCCCCGCTGGTCGAGTGACTTTTTCACCTTGGTCGACTCGATCTGGGGGACGACCACGCCCATGATGTTCTTCGATTGGCTCGTGATCTCGGGGTGTTCCTTCAGCGCGGCGGCGGCCCCGCGGACGGCGACGTCGCCTTCCATCGCCCGGGCCATGTTGATGTTGCGCTGGGCGCGCTCGTAGTTGTCGTCCAGATCCGACCGGACGTCCTGGGCCTGATCGAGAATGTCCATGAACTCCATGATGAGGCCGTCGCGCTTCTTTTCGAGGGTGTCGTGGCCCCGCTCGGAGAGTTCGATACGATCCTCGATCGCCATGAGGTTCTTCCGAGTCGGTTTGACGTCCTTAGACATCTGTTGTGAGATGTTTTCTCCCCGAACACGTTAATTCTTTATCATACGGGGGACCTCGAAACGACGGGGTACCCGGGGGTGAAAACGAAACTGCGCGACCGATCGGATCGGTCAGTCGGCGGTCTGAGCGACTTCCTCGTCTTCGCTCTCGACGTAGTACTCCTCGATGAGGTCCTCGTCGATCCGGTTGAGCGACTCCTTGGGCAGCCCGCTCAGGAGCTCCCAGGCGATGTCGAGCGTCTCGTCGACGCCGCGGTTCGTGTCGTGGCCCTGCTGGACGAACTCCTCCTCGAAGGCGTCCGCGAAGTCGAGGTACTTGTTGTCGAGCTCCGAGAGCGCCTCGCGACCGACGATGTTCACGAGGTCCCGGAGGTCCTCGCCCTCCGCGTAGGCCGCGTACGCCTGATCGGAGACGTCCGCGTGGTCCTCCCGGGTGAAGCCCTCACCGATCCCGTCGTCCATCAGCCGCGAGAGGCTCGGCAACACGTTGACCGGGGGCTCTATCCCCTGGCTGTTGAGGTCCCGATCGATGTAGATCTGGCCCTCGGTAATGTAGCCGGTCAGGTCCGGAATCGGGTGGGTGTCGTCGTCGCCCGGCATCGTGAGGATCGGGATCTGCGTCACGGAGCCCTCCCGGCCCTCGATCCGGCCGGCGCGCTCGTACAGTTGCGCGAGGTCGGTGTACATGTACCCGGGGTAGCCACGTCGACCCGGGACCTCCTCGCGTGCGGCACCGATCTCGCGCAGCGCCTCGCAGTAGTTGGTCATGTCGGTGAGGATGACCAACACGTGGTAATCCTCCTCGAAAGCGAGGTACTCGGCGGTCGTCAGCGCCATCCGTGGCGTGACCGTCCGCTCGACGGCGGGGTCGTCCGCGAGGTTCATAAAGACGACCGACCGCTCCAGCGCGCCGGTGCGCTCGAAGTCGTCCATGAACTCGTTGGCCTCCTCCTGGGTGATGCCCATTGCGCCGAAGATGACGGCGAACTCCGAGCCGCCCTCGCCGCCTTCGTCCTCCTCGGGCACCGAAGCCTGCCGTGCGATCTGGAGCGCCAGATCGTTGTGCGGCAGCCCCGACCCCGAGAAGATCGGGAGCTTCTGGCCGCGGATCAAGGTGTTCATGCCGTCGATGGCGGAGACGCCGGTCTGGATGAACTCCTGGGGGTACTCCCGCGCCGTGGGGTTGATCGCCGCGCCGACGATCTCGCGTTCCTCGTCGGGTTCGATCTCGGGGCCGCCGTCGATCGGCTCGCCCGATCCCGAGAGGACGCGCCCGAGCAACTCCTCCGTCAGCGGCATCTGCAGCGTCTCGCCGAGGAACCGGACCGACGAGTCCCGATCGATGCCCGAGGTCCCCTCGAACACCTGGATGGCGACGAACTCCGAGGTCGACTCGAGCACCTGTCCGCGGCGAACCTCGCCGCTAGGTGTCTCAATTTCGACCATCTCGTCGTAGCCGACCGGTTCGTCGATGTCGGCGAACACCAGCGGACCGCTGATCTCCGTTATTGTCTTGTATTCTTTTTGCATGGTCAGTAGTGCTCCCGAAGCTCCTCGGCGATGTCGTCTTTCAGCTCGTCGATGTACTCCTCGAAGTCTTCTTGGGTGTTCATCCGATTGAGCCGCGAGACCGAGTCGACGTCGACGATCTCCTCGACGGGGACGCCGGCCTCGAGCGCCTCGAAGGCCTCCTCGTTGAAGTGTTGGATCGCGGTCAACATGAGGTAGGTCTTCTCGGGCTCACAGTAGGTGTCGACGTCGTGGAAGGCGTTCTGCTGGAGCCACCCCTCGCGGATGTAGCGGGCGACCTCCAGGGTGAGCTGTTGGTCGTCCGGCAGCGCGTCCTTGCCGACGAGTTGGACGATCTCCTGCAGTTCGCTCTCCTCGTCGAGGACGTCGACGGCCCACTGCCGCACCTCTGGGTACTCCTCGTTGACGTTCTCGCGCCACCACGGATCGAGCTGTTCGGTGTACAGCGAGTAGGACTCGTTCCAGTTGATCGACGGGAAGTGCCGCCGTTCGGCCAGGTCCGCATCGAGCGCCCAGAAACACTTCACGATACGCAGCGTGTTCTGGGTGACCGGTTCCGAAAAGTCCCCGCCGGGCGGCGAGACGGCACCGATCGCCGAGATCGAGCCCTCGCTGCCGTTGAGGTTCTGGAACTTGCCGGCGCGTTCGTAGAACTCCGAGAGGCGAGCCGCCAGATACGCCGGGTAACCCTCCTCGCCGGGCATCTCCTCGAGCCGCGAAGAGATCTCCCGCATGGCTTCGGCCCACCGCGAGGTGGAGTCGGCCATCAACGCCACGTCGTAGCCCATATCGCGGTAGTACTCGGCGATCGTGATTCCGGTGTACACGCAGGACTCGCGCGCCGCGACCGGCATGTTGGACGTGTTCGCGATGAGACACGTCCGGGACATGAGCGGTTTGCCCGTCTTCGGGTCCTCCAGTTCGGGGAAGTCCTCGATGACCTCCGTCATCTCGTTGCCACGCTCGCCGCAACCGACGTAGACGACGATGTCCGCGTCGGCCCACTTGGCGAGTTGGTGTTGGGTGACCGTCTTTCCCGAGCCGAACGGCCCCGGAATCGCCGCGGTCCCGCCCTTCGCGATCGGGAACAGACCGTCGAGGATGCGCTGACCCGAAATCAGCGGCGTCGTCGGCGTCTCCTTTTCGACCGTCGGTCGGGGCTCCCGAACCGGCCACTCCTGGCGCATCGCGATCTCCTCGCCGCTGTCGAGTTCGACGACCGCCTCGTCGACGGTGAACGACCCCGACTCGATCGCGGTGACCTCCCCGCCCTCGTAGCCCGGCGGCACCAACACCTTGTGGTCGATGCTTTCGGTCTCGGGGACGATCCCGACGACGTCGCCCGCAGTGACTTCGTCGCCGACCTCGACCTCTGGGTCGAACTCCCAGGTCTTTTCGAGGTCGATACCGGGTGCGTCGACACCGCGGTCGAGGAACGCACCCATCTTTTCTTCGAGAACGTCCAGCGGCCGCTGGACGCCGTCGTAGATACTGTCCAACATGCCCGGACCGAGATCGACCGAGAGCGGTTCGCCCGTGTTCTCGACGGGCTCGCCGGGGGCGACGTCGGACGTCTCCTCGTACACCTGGATCGTGGTGATGTCCCCTTCGATCTCGATGACCTCGCCCATCAGCCCTTCCTCGCCGACGTAGACGACGTCGTTCATCCGGGCACCGAGATCGGTCGCGGTCACGACCGGACCGCTGACGCTCTCGATTACGCCCTCGTCTGTGGTTTCGCTTGCAGTTGCTTGACTCATGATTACTCGTCCATCAGGTCGATGCCGATGGCGCGTTTGATCTGCTCGCGCAGATTGCCCGAACCGGTCCCGCCGCCCAGCGTGACGACGACCGGTTCGACACTCGTTTCGACCCGTTGTCGGACTGTGCGTGACAGCTGTTCGACGTCTTCGTCGTGCATCACGACGATCCCGACGCCGTCGTCGTCGAGCGCCGACGTGACGGCGTCGTCGAGGTGTTCGTCTTTCTCCTCGTCGGTCACGTTCTCGAAGCGCCGGACGCCGGCGAGACGGAAGCCTGTCGTGAAATCCGGGCTGCCGACCACGGCGATCTCCTGGCTCATTGTATCAGCTCCTCCTCGATCTCCTCGACCGGAAGGCCGGCCTCGCGACCGCGGGCAATCGCCCGGATGTTCTCGACCTCGCGCTCCTTCGCGAGGATGTACGAGAGCACCGGACAGATCGACAGCGGGTACCGATTCGACAGCTTCTCGGAGTACTCGAGCAGTGCGGTGTTCAACGCGTGTTCGAACCCGATGAGACTCGTTGCCGACTCGAGTTCGTCAAGCGCCTTCGAGAGGTCGTCGCCGTACGTACTCTCTTTGATCGCCGTCACCAAATCGTCGGTGTTCGCCGCGAGCGTACCGAGTTCGGTGGCGTCGAAGAGCTGGCCCCCCTCGATGAAGTACTCGCCCGGGTCGATCTCGGCACCGCTTCGGGCGATCCGAAGCGCGTTCCGGAGGTTCCGGAAGTCGATCTCGGCCTCGAGGAACTCCCGGTACAGCGCGATCGGCGTGTCCGGTTCCGGCTGTCCGATGTCGTCGAGCAGGTGCGCGAAGAACGCGCGGTCGACGGCGTTCTCGAGGGGGACCAACACGTCCGAGCTCTCGAAGTCCTCGTAGGCCTCTTCGAGCGGTTCGCCGAAGATGCTCCCCGACAGCGCCTCGATGGCGTCCTCGATGCTCGTGGCTTCGACCAGTCGATCGAGCGTCCGTCCCGCGAACTCCCCCGTCCGGATGAGGTCGTCCTCGACGTCCTCGCGGTCGGCGCCGGTGTAGATACCGCGAATGATCGTCTTGATGTTCCAGGCGTCGAACTTCCGGAGGTAGTTCGCGATGTACTCATAGAGCGGCCCGTCGGCCCACGTCAACAGGTCGTCGAAGTGTTTCGAGAGGTTCCGGTTCAGCGCGTACTCGATGAGATCGACCCCGGAGTGCCGCGTCCCGAGGGCGTTCATCTCCGTTTCGTACTCGCTGTCCTCCATAAAGCGGGCGATCTCGCCCGGACCCATCCGGACTAGCTTCCGGTAGTCGTCCCCGTCGAACAGCTTCGCCCGCCGCGATCGCGCTCTCGCGGTGACGTATTCGTAGTTCGAACTTCCCTCAGTTTTGACGCTCATTCTTCGAAGAGACGCGCGCTGATATCGCGCAGGTTCTCCTCCCAGACGTCTTCGAGAACGGAGTCGAACGTGTTGTTCACTCGGACGCGCGAGCCGTCGGCCTCGACGACGACGCCGCCGAGACAATCGATCGGCTCGCCGACCTCGAAGCCGTCGTACTCGCCGACGATCGACGCCAACAGTTCGGCGTCGGCTTCGCTGCCGCGGACGCGGACGGACCCCGCGTCGAACTCCTCGCTTGCGGCGTCCAGAAGCGACCGGGTCAGCGACTCGCGCTCCTCGCCGTCGATCTCGGCGATCTGTGCTTCAACGTCGTTGCGGACCTCCTCGAGAACCTCACGGCGCGCTTCGAGACGGGCCTGCTTCGCCTCGAGTTTCGCGCTCGAAAGCTTCTGCTCGCGCTCCTGTTCGATCGTCCGCTCGACCTCGCGGTCGGCCTCCGATCGGATATCGTCGGCCTCCCGTCTGGCCTCGGAGACGATCTCGTCGGCTCGCGTCTCCCCCGTCTCGCGTATCTCCTCTGCACGCGCGCGGGCTTCGTCTCGGATGTCCTCTACGACCGTATCAAGGCTCATAGTTTGGAAAAATCCGTGTGGTTTAGACCACGAAGACGACGACCAGCGCCAGGATGACGAGCGTCTCGGGCAGGACCGTCAGGATCAGGCCCCGGCCGAAGAGGTCTTCGTTTTCAGCCATCGCGCCGACGGCCGCGGCGCCGATGCCACGCTCCGCATAGCCCGCGCCGAACGCGGCGAGACCGACTGCGAGCGCGGCGGCTGCCGCGGGCTCGATAGCGGGACCGCCTACGGCCCCTTCTTGGAGTACCGGTGCAACACTGCTGGCGACAGTAGCAAGTTCAAACATGGTTTGTGTTCCGTTGGTGTGGATTAACTGCTATCCGAACAGTCGGGTATGTTCGTACTGAGTTCATAAAACTTCCCAAACGCCGTCGTGGACGGCGGGTCGACGCTGCTGCGGCTGTCGGAGGAAAACGCAAACCGCGCCGCGATCGGCCGCCGCCGGCCCGCCGGAGCCGACCCGACAGACCGCCCCGACGGCCCGTCTCAGTCCTCGGTGGTGTAGCGCCGCTCGTAGCCGAACGGCTCGTAGGGCTTGCCGCCGCCCTCGTAGAACTTCCCGAAGAACTCCACGTACTCGAGACGGATCCCCTGCAGGCCGGCGCTCGTGACCCCGAGCGCGAGCACGAGCAGGTGGCCGACGACGAGCACGAGCGCGCCGACAACCACGGCGGCGATGCTGCCGTGGACCAGCCCGGGAGACATGATCTCGACGACCTGGTGGCCGTGGAACGACGTCCCGGCCTCGGCCGGCATCCCGCCGACCCCGAAGTGCCACGCGTCGACGGTCTCGCCCCCGTGGGTCTCCTCGGTGACGTAGACGCCGAAGACGAGCAGGTTGACCACGAAGGCCATCCCCGCCTTCGCGAGCAGCACGGCCGCGAGCCGGGTGTACGAGAGGACGTTCACGAGAACGTTGAGGAACTCGACGCCCTCGACGGGGTCTCCCTTGACGAGCAACACGAGGCCGACGAAGAAGACCCCGAGGCCGACGAGCCCGACCGTAGTGGGGAGCCCCGCAAAGCCGAGTGCGAACGGGTGTCCGGCGAAGACGGCGCTGTCGGCCGAGACGAGCAGGCCGGGCGCCGCGCCGCTGGGCGGCGCGTCCGCGAACACCCACGCCCAGAAGCCGAACAACATCAACAACCACGACCCGCTCTCGGTCATCGCGTCGCCGATGCCGTGTGAGAGGTTCTGATAGAAGTCGATGATCCACCCGACTGCGAGGTGGAGCATCCCGACGAGCAGGCTCACCACGAGCCACCCGAGCGCGTAGGTGCCGTACTCGGGGGAGAGACCCTTGTGTATGGGCGGAGAACCGCTCGGCCAGACGATCTCGCCGAGCTGGTGAAGCCCGAATATCTCCCCGTATAGCACGCCGAAGATCGCGGTGAATATCCCGGCCGCGACGGCGACGCCACCGAGCGAACGGATTCCCGGCGACTCGAAGCGCCGCATCAGGGCGTAGCCGATGGCGACGTAGAGGATCCCGTATCCCAGATCGCCGATCATGAACCCGAAGAACGCCGGGAACGTCAAGAACAGGATCAGCGTCGGATCGATCTCCGTGTATCTGGGCCGGTTGATGACGCCGACGAGCATCTCGAAGGGCTTCGCGATTGCGCTGTTGTCCTGGACGACCGGCGGCGAACCGCCGCTCATCGCTCGACCGCCGTCGGCGACGGCCTCGCCGTCCCCGCCGTCCGCGACGGCGTCCGGTTCACCGGCTGTGCGTCCGCCAGCGCTCTGACCGCCGGATTTCCCCGACTCCTCGATCTCCTCGTGTTCGTGGGCGTGGCCGTCCTCGTCGTAGGACGCCCGTTCGAGTTCGTCGACCTCGACGTGGTCGCCGGCGCGGGCGTCGAGCGTATCGACGAGGTCGTCGACCCGCTCCGTCGGGATCCAGCCCTCGGAGACGAAGGCGTTCTCCGTCGTCGCGAAGGTCAGCGGCGCTTCCCGCTTTTGGACCTCGATCGAGAGCTTCTCTTCGGCGGCGAGCAGGAAGCCAGAAACCTCGTGTTTGAGGTCTTCGAGGCGGCTCTCGACGGTCTCGAGGTTCGATTCGAGCTGGCCGCGGCGGTGGTTCAGATCCTCGATGTACGCCTCCGGACTCGTCGCCTCGCCTCCTTCGCCGAGGTCCGGGATCTCGTACTCGGTGAAGGCCGCGCCGACCAGCGCGTCCTCGAGGTCCACGTCAGGATAGACGAAGGCGGCGACGTACTCGTCCTCCGCGTACAGCTCGTACGCTTCGACCGCCTCGCTGTCCTCGAGTGCCGCCTCGATCTCGCCGCGGTCGCCCTCGCCGACCGCGGCGGTCAGCGAGTCGTATCCGGACAGCAGATCGATGTCGAGCCCCAGCGCGGCGAACGGACGCGCCGACTCGATCCGCTCGTCGATCTCGCGGAGCTCGTCGTCGATCTCCGAGCGCTCGTCGTCGAGGTCGTTGACCCGCGTTCGGACGTCCTCGAGTTCCGATTCGAGTTCGTCGTCGTCGATGATCCGGGGTCGGCCGGCGTCCGACTCCTCGACGCCGAGGGTGCTCTCGAGGGCGCGGACGGTGACGAGTCTACTCGCGGCCTCCTCGGCACCCTCGATCGGGTTCCCCGGGGAGAACCCCTCCCAGGCGCCGTCGTAGTCGGTGACGTGGACCAGGTTCAACTCGTGGACGGCCTCGATGGCGTCGTCCATCACGCGTTTGGATCCCGTTACCGAGACCCGGCTCATCCGTTTAGGTCTGAGACTGGACATTCACCGCCTCCGTGAACAGATCGACCGTATATTCGACCGCCGCCTCGCGGTTCTCCGCGGCGCGTTCCTCGAGTGCCTCGCGCTCGGACTCGCCCTCGGCGATGATCTCCTCGCGTTCGGAGTCGATATCCTCGCGCGCCTCCTCGAGGCGCTCCTGTTTGTGGGCCTGCGCCTCCTCGTGGGCGTCCTCGCGGATGCGGTCGGCCTCCTCGCGCGCCTCGGCAATGCGCTCTTCGCGCGCCTCCTCGGCCTCGGCGACGATGTCGTCGGCCTCATCCTCGGCCCCCTTGATTCGGTCAAGAACCTCTGGCCTGGCCATAATTATATCAAATGTCGCTTCGGAAAGCGGCTATTTGGTAGTTGCGGAACGGAGGCGCTACTCGATGTAGCCGAGGGCGTCCTCGATGCGGCCCAGTTCCGGCCCGGTCGTTTCCTCGCCGGTGACGTAGCCGCTGGCGTTCGCGATCAACCCGGAGCCGACGAGCGGGCCGCCGTAATTTATCGTCCCGATGTCGGCGTAGACGCCGAAGAGGTCCTCGAGGAAATCGAGCGTCTCGTCCGTGGTTTTCGGGTGACAAAGCACGCCGTTCTCGGTCACGACGGCGGCGGTTCCGACGGTCCGGACGCCGGCGATCTCCCCGCGCTCGACGGGAACGTCGAGCGTATCACCCACTGCGCGTACGGCCTTCCGGGAGAGGTCCGGGTGTGCCAGCGCCCCCCGGTCGTTCGCGAGGACGACGTTGCCGGCGGCGTTGATCCGGCCGGGCAGCTCCCCGACCGAGAGGTCAGTTTCGCCCTCGATGCGGTCGCGCTCGCGGTCGGTGACGCGTTCGCTGACGAGCAACCCGTTCTCGTTGCCGACCGCGAGCGCGCCGACGGTGCCCGATCCGGCGACGGTCGTCGGCACGGCGGGCACGTCGAGTTCGGTCTCGAACGCCTCGAGGAGCGAGGCCTCTATGTCCGGACGGACGAGCAGGCAATCGTCGGTCGCCCGGCCGAAGACGCCGACGTAGGCGGACCCGGAGAGCGACGCGCGGAGCACGTTATGCGGTCTCTGCTTCGACGACGGCCTCGCCCTCCTCCTCGAAGCGGGCCGCCCGAACGCGGAGCTTCCGCGGCGGCTTCGACCGGCCGCGCTCCCAGACGGACTCGTTGATCGAGGGGTCCAGCCGAACCGCGTCCTCCTCGACGTTGAAGTGCTGTGCGAGGTGCGAACGGACGAGGCGCATCGCCTTGTCCGCGCGGTCGGTGTTCGAGCCGGCGAGGACGTCCCGGAGCGGGACGGTCATGACGCGCTCGTCGAATTCGGCGCTCATTCGTCCGTATCACTCCGACGCCAGTTGCGGCGTTTGTGGTTGCGCAGCGTGTCGCGGTCGGTCTTCATGATGACCCACGCGGGGACGCGGTTGTTCTGCCGTTCGAGCTTCCCGAGCCGCTTTTTTTTCGCCTTCGATTTCTTGCCCATAGTGGAGAACTGTTCCGCCGCTGTGTTTAAATCCTTGTTCCTTTGGGTACGATATCCCGAGCGACAGCGAGCGATGTCGGAAATACGAGCGGCGAGAAGCGACACGACGAACCGCGAGCGGGGCGGAGCCTCGAGCGACAGCGAGCGGTCTCGACGGTCCGAACCGAACGGAATCGAAAACGAGTGAGAAGCACTGGACGCCGAGTGACACCCTCGACGTCCGGGTACCAAGACGACGCGCGGTGGTTGATGTGATTTATATACTAACTAACACTGTATGATAAAAACCGGCCGCGGCCGTCCGGGCAAGAGGTGACACAAAAAAGCGGCACGCGAAAGCCGACGGACGCTGCGCGCCGCAGGGCGGATCAGTTCTCGACCGGAGCGGCGGGGGGTTCCTCGATGGCTTCGCCGTACTTTTCGCGGAACTCCCCGATCAGCTGGCCCATCTTCGCGTACCAGTCGTTGAGCATTCGTTGCATGTCGTCGGCGATCTCGTCGGGATCGGTCGGCCGGAAGACGTGGTAGTAGCCGCCCTGATCGTAGTTGATCTGATCCTTCTGGACGAACCCGCTCTGGAGGAGCCGCTGAACCGAGCGGTAGGCCGTCGAGCGCTCGCGGTCGACCTCTTCGGCGATTTCGTCGACGGTGAGCGGTTCCGAGCGATCCGTTAGCAGTTTGAATATCTCCCTGTCGAGGCCCTTCAGGCCGTGGATGCACTCGAGGAGGCCTTCGCACTGCATATCCTGTTTGAGATACTCGCTCATTGCGTCCGCCATATCTATCACACGTAGCCGTCGGACAGTCATAAGTGTTTGTGAGGCTCGCACAATATTGCCGCCGTCTGTGACGGCGTCTCGGTTCGACGGACGCGTCCGGCGTTCGGACGCCGGTCACTCCTCGCCCATCGCGCCGAACACCGCGTCGGCGTCGGCCGGTACGTCGAAGTCGTGGAAGTGTTCGCCCTTCTCCTTCGAGAGAACGTTCAACGCGGCAGCCGCGCCGTCTCCCGCGGCGATAATCGCTTGCCACTCCTCCGCCCGAACCATCGCACCCGTCGCGTAGGCGTCCTCGACGCTCGTCTCCATCGTGACCCCGACGTCGACGACGTCGCCGTCGAACGCACAACCGAGCGACTCGGCGAGGTCGCGGCTCGCGCCCGTCGCCAACACCACGTATCGCCCGGTGTACGACCCGCCGGCAGTTTCGGCCACGAAGTCCCCGGCCGTCTCGTTCACGTCGGTCACCTCCGTCTCGACGCGTTCGGCGCCGAAGCTGTCGACCTGCGAACGGGCGGTCTCCACGAACGCCGACCCGTCGACCGAGCCGATTCCGAGGTAATTGAAGAGATGCGCCTTGTGGATCCAGGTTTCGTCGGTGTCGAGACAGATCGTCTCCAGTCCGTTCTTTTGTGCGAAGAGGGCCGCGCTCAGTCCGGCCGGGCCACCGCCGACGACGAGCACGTCCGTGTCAGCATTTCCCATGATCCGAACCGTTTAGCCTCGACCAGCAAAAACCCCCGGTTGCACCCGCGTCGATGATCACCGCTCGGGATCGTTCGACAACGCCTCCGATCGGAGTCGCTTACAGCGCTCGGACCCGACCTCTAGGTCCGGAACCGGCGTCGGGGACCCCTCGGAGTCGACCGCGACGAAGACGAAATACGAGTCGGTGGTCCGCTCGCGCTCGCCGGTTCGTGGGTCCTCCCGGAACGCGCGTAGACGGACCCGGACGCTCGTCCGACCCGCCTCGTAGGCGTACGCCTCGATGACGCAGGTGTCGCCCTGGGGGACCGACTGCTCGAAGTCCAGCCCGTTGATCCGGGCGGTGACGCAAGTCTCGCCCGCGTGCCGCATTGCGGACATCGCGCCGACCTCGTCCATCCACTTGACGACGTTTCCGCCGTGTGCGGCCGCGTAGTTGTTCGTGTCCGTCGGCTGGACCCGCTGTCGGTTCTCGATGTACGTCTCGCTGACGGTCGACATACCAGCCATCGGGGCCGTGGACATATAAACTTCGGACGGCTCAGTCGGCCGGTTCGGCGGCCTCCGGGACCCGTCTGCCGCCGAGAGTGTAGAGCCACAGCGAACCGAGACCGAGGCCGTAGGCGGCGATGATCGGCACCCCGAGCAGGAACATCGTGAAGATCCCCCGCGGCGAGAGGAACGCCCCGGCCGCCAGCACGGCGATGGCGAACTCCCGCCACCGCGTTCGGAAGACGCCGTAGGGAACGATCCCCCCCCGGTGGAACAGAAGCATCGTGACCGGCACCATCACGAGGATGCCGATGCCGACGGTGAAAAAGAAGATCATCCATCCGTAGTTGCTGATCCGGTAGGCGATCACCATCCCGGCGTCCAACACGTCCGAGGCGAGCCACGAGATAGCCGTCGGCGCGAGATAGAGGAATCCGAACAGGCTGCCGAGCACCATCGCCGTCAGCAGGCTTCCACCCCACACGAGCAGGACGCGCCGGTCTCCCCGGGCGAGGCCACGGTCCTTCAGCGCCGGCCACGCGTAGTACAAAAGCAGGGGTAGCGTCGAGGCGGCCCCGAAGATCACCGAGACCTTTATCATAAAAATGAGTGCCTCGACGGGGTGTAACGTGACGATCGAGACCTGTTCGGCGGCGAACTGCGAGGGCATCCCGCCAACGAAGCGCTCGTGGAGGACGCCGATCCCGCCCTGATACAGCACGAAGAACGTGGCGGCCATGACGGCCGCGAACACGCCGACGAGCCGGAACGACTTCGAGGTGACGCTGTCGAGGATGAACTTGATGTCGTAGGCGTACCCGCCGATGTCGTCCTCGTCGACGTCGTCGTCGCTGAAAACGTCGAGCGCGCCAGCGCTCCGCTCCGCGAGGCTCCGGCCGTCCGCGCCGGCCTCGGCTCCGGCGGGATCGCTCTCGTCTCCCCTCGCGGCGGTTCCGGCCCCGGCAGCCTCCTGAACAGTGGAATCGCCACGGACTTGCTGGCGCCGTCGAAGACTCTTGGCGGTTTCGGCCCCGACAGTCCCCTGCGTGTGCTGGCTCTGGCCGGGCTCTCCTTGCGGTGGAACGGAGCCGTCTCCGGCCGTCCCCTCGCCCTCGGATGCCTCCTCGGCGGCCGCCTCGGCCTCGTCGAACCGATCGAGGATCGCCTGGGCGCGATCCGGATCGTCCGCCTCCATCGCGGCCCCGGCGAGGCCGACTGCTTCGTCTTCGTCCATCGCCGCAAAGACCGCGCCGGGAGCCGACCGGACGCCTTCGAGGTCGAGGTCGGCCACGTCGATTTCCTCGGGATCGAGCCGCCGCACGTCCGGTTCAGGCTCCTCGAGGCCGTCGTAGACGAAGTACGCGAACCCGAGAACGCTGAAGACGAGCCCGTATACCGATCCGACCACGGCGAGGTAGGTCGTTTCGGCGATCCCGTAGCCAGCGCCGGGCGGGAGAATCCGATACCCCGACCCGGCGGCAGCGAGCAGATCGTTGAGGGCCGCGCCCACTCCGTAGGTGTAGAAGGCGTAGACCGAGCCGGCGCCGAGAACGAACAGCCCGACGAGGACGTTCCAGCGCTCGCCGGCCGTCTGACGGACGTCGATCGAGTCGTGGGAGCGTTTGGTCGTGACGACGATCTTGGACAGGTACAGCGACGCGCCGTACAGCACGACGAGCGGCACTGCCCACATGATCTGCGTGAACGGATCCGGCGGCGAGAACAGCGCACCGAACACGAAGATGGCGATGACGGCGTACTTCCACTTGTCGCGGAACGTCTCGTAGGGGACGATCCCGGTGTACGAGAGCGTGCTCATGAGCAACGGCAGTTGCGCCGCCAGCCCGAACGACAGCGAGAGCAAAAAGACGAACTGCGCCCACATAGAGATGGAGTACGTGGGCTCGAAGCCCGCGCCGACGGCGTTGTCGGCGA
The DNA here is from genome assembly GCF_000591055.1 of Natronomonas moolapensis 8.8.11. Classification (GTDB taxonomy): domain Archaea; phylum Halobacteriota; class Halobacteria; order Halobacteriales; family Haloarculaceae; genus Natronomonas; species Natronomonas moolapensis. The sequence goes on from NC_020388.1 coordinate 315,688, forward strand.
GGAACCCGAACATGATCGGAAAAAAGAGGTGATACGCGTAGGCGACGCCGCCGACGAACAGCCCCGCGCTGGCGAGGCCGAATCCGGCCCCCTTCCAGCGGGGGAAGCTCTCCGGCCACCGCCCGCGGTTCTTCAGCGAGTCGCGGCCGAAGTACGCGAGCGCCGGCAGCATGATGATGAGCCCCGACACCAACCCAATCTTCGCCTGCAGGAGGATGACCTCGAAGGGCGTGATGGCGACGACGACGATGTCGGGGTGGGCGTTCAGGTCCTGTTTAAGGATATCCCAGATGTAGAGGCGCAGGACGGTGAATATCCCGAGAAATCCGATCAAGAAGACGATGAACACCTTCTGGAGGTGCTTCTGTGCGGTTCGAAGCAGCGCGCCGAGATGTGCGCGGCCCTCCGAGACCGTCCGGGCGACATCGTCGTCTACGGCGCTGGACACACCGGGGCGTACTCCGTTCGCAGTTATCAACCTTTTCCGTTCGACCCGGGGCGCCGTCGCCTGGGGCCGGTCGGGGGGAGGTCGGGGGCGACCGGTCGAGAGAGAAGGCTTACAAACGCCCGCGTCCGACGGTGGATAATGGCAGAGACCGCCGACGGGAGCTACGACGCCGACGACGGGCTGGTCGGCGAGGGACCCGAAAGCGACGAGGAGATGCCGCTTGCGGACCACATCGAGGAGATGGTCTATCGGCTCGGCATCGTCCTCGTCGTGATGGCGATCATCTCGGGGATCGTCTTTCCGTTCGGCGAGCGGATCATCAACTTCCTGTGGTACTCCGTCCTCCCCGGCGGGGACATCGCCCGCCCCCGGGTGTATCACCCTCTCGGGCTCATTCTCGCGCGATTGAAAGTCGCGACGCTCGCGGGGTTCGTCGTCGGTCTCCCGGTCTTCGTCTACCAGACGTACCTGTTCATGCGCCCGGGACTCTATCCGGCGGAGCGCCGCTACTACCTCGCCTCCGTGCCGGCGAGTCTCGTGTTGGGCGTCTTCGGGGTGCTGTTCGCGTACTTTCTCGTCCTGCCGGCGATCTTCACGTACTTTTTGACCTATTCTCAAGACGCCGCCGTGATCGCCTTCGGGCTGACGGACACGTTCGACCTCATCGTGTTGATGATGGGGCTGTTCGCGGCCGTCTTCCAGATCCCGCTGTTCGTGATGCTCGCGATCATGATGGGGCTGACGACCCGCGCGTGGCTGGCCGCAAAACGGCTGTACTTCTGGGGGGCGTTCCTCGGCATCGCGTTCCTCTTCAGCCCCGACCCGACGGGGATGGCCCCGATACTGGTCGCCGGGACGATGATCGGGCTCTTCGAGGCGACGCTGTTCGCCCTCCGGTGGGTCAAGCGGTCGCCGTAGCCGGGCGACCCCTCACACCGGCGGCAGCCGCTATCGACCGGGGGTATCGACCCGCCCCAACACGTCGAGTTGGTGGGTGAGATACAGCAACTCGGCGGCCTCGAGTTGCTCGCGCCGCCGATCGAGCCACCCCTCGAGGTCGACCCGGAACGACTCCCCGGCCACCTCGTCGACGGCCGCCTCGACGGTATCGAGAATACACCGGAGGAAATACGCCTCGTCGGCGGGGTACTCGCCGTCGACCGGGCGGACGACCCAATCGGAGCCGGCCGCGCCGAGGACCCGTGCGTCGTCGGTCGCCCGGAGCCGTTCGAGGACGTCGCCGCCGGCCCGGCTGCTTCCCCCCGGCTTCGCGTCCATGTGCTCGTGGTAGTACCGCTCTATCTCCGGGTCTGTCGGGTGGCCCGGACGGAAGCGGGTCCCCCCGTCGAAGGTGATCGGAAAGTAACAGAGCCCCCCCGGCGCGAGCGCGCCGAGCAGCGTCTCGAGTCCGTCCACTCCGAGCACGTCCAACAGTGCCGCGCCGACGACGGCGTCGAACCGACCTGCCGCCTGCTCGGCGTAAGCGACGGCTTCGGCTGCGATCGCTTCGAGCTCGACGCGTCGGCCCGCCCGCTCGATTTCGATCGGCCCGCCGCCGGACACCGACGCCTGACGGTCGGCGGCCCACGACCGCAGGTACGGTTCGACGAACTCGACGCTGTCGGCGTCGACGTCGAGGGCCACGTATCGGACCGCCCCCGGCGGCAACACGTCCCACTCGAGGAGGCGGGCGGGCATCGTCCCGATCCCCGCCCCGACCTCGAGGACGCGGAGCGGCCCCTCGCGGGCGTCGGCCCGCTTGGCCAGTTGCTCGCGGAGCAGTCCGACGAGACGACGGTCGAGCGCGCGGTCGTCGACGGTGCGCTTTGCCCGGAGGTACCGCCGAAAATCGTCTCTCACACTGCTGCCCCCCCGGAGACGGTCGCACGGAGCAACCGGCGGACGCGAGCCGTCGTCTCCGTCCAGTCGGGGTGGCGCTCGTAGCGCCGCCTGGCGGCCTGTCCCATCGCAGCCAGGCGATCGGGGTCGCCCGCAAAACGCGCTATCGCCGCTGCGACCGCCTCGGCGTCGCCCGGATCGACGAGAACCCCCGTTTCGCCGTCGGTGACCGTCTCGGCCGCCCCGCCGGCACTGGACGCGATCGCGGGGAGACCGAAGCTCATCCCCTCGAGGTAGACGATGCCGAACCCCTCGTATCGGGAGGGGACCGCGAGGACGTGGCTCGACCGGAGGGCAGCCGAAAGCGCCTCGTCGGACAGCTCGCCGGCCATCCGGACACGTCCGCCGAGGTCGTGTCTCCGGACGCGGCGTCGGACCGCCTCGACGTACGTCTCGTCGGCCGGCCGGCCGACGACGGTCAGTTCCGCCTCGGTGCCGGAGCCGGCCAACCCCTCGACGAGCGTCGTCAGCCCCTTCCGGGGCGCGACGGTACCGACGAAGGCGATCCGGAGGGGACGCTCGCGTGCGCGGCGGTCGATCGTTGCCCTGTCGACGTCGGGGTCGAACCGATCGCCGGCCGGCGGCGCGACGACGGTGGCGTCGGTGTCGACGCCGAGGCCGGCGACGACGGTTTCCGTGGCCGAGCTGTTGCAGACTACCCCGTCGACGGTCCCGAGATAGCGGCGCTCGATCGCGCGATACAGCGGCGAGAGCCGGCGGGATTCGCTCGCGCGGAGGTGGTGGACGACGCTGACGACGGGGTAGGGGAGGTGTCGGTTCGTCCGGACCAAGGAGGGATGGGCGAGTTCGTCCTGCAACATGACGTCGACGTCGACCCGGAGCCGATCGCGGAGTCGCCGGGAGGCGTTGTCGAGCAGGCCGCGACCGTAGCGCCGCCAGGGGAGTTCGACGACGTCGACGGTGTCGCCGGCCCGCCGGAGCCCCTCGACGAGTTTTCGGTCGTACCGGAAGCCGCCCGACCGACGCTCGAGGCCGCCGTACAGCGTCAACCCGACGTTCATACCGACGCGTCGTAGGTGGCGGCCGCGGTGTCGTCCTCCCAGACGGTCACGGCGAGTTCCGTCACCGTGCCGTCGGTCACCACGTCGGCCACGCGCTCGAAGACGACCCGGGCGAAGCGCTCGACGCTGGGGTTGGACCCCTCGAACGCCCGGCGGTCGTTGAGCAGTTCGTCGCGGTAGCGGTCCGCCACCTCCGAAAGCGCCGCTTCGGCGTCGTCGATGTCGACGAGGTAGTCGTACTCGTTCAGCTCCGGGCCGCGGAACGTCACCTCGATCTCGAAGTGATGTGAGTGCGGCACGCCCTCCGGACCAGGATTCGGGACGGTGAGATAGTGTTGTGCGACGAAGTCCGTCGACACCGTCGTCGAGTACATGTGCGAGGAAACGTGCGGGAGGCACCTAAACCCGGAGGTCGAGGCAGCCGCCCTGGCGGTCTCGGTCAGCGAGCCGGAGCGATCATCGGTAGTCGAACGCGATCTGAACGGCCTCGTCGGGCCGCTCCTCGAGGAGCCGATACGCGTCGGCCGCACTCTCGACGCCGAACTCGTGGGTGAGCATCGCCGTGGGATCGTTCTCGCGCAGCCACGACCGAACGAGATCCATCCGGCGATCCTTGTCCCACCGGCCGGCGTGGTCGGGGTCGATCCGGCTCACCTGGCTGCTTCGCATTCTGAGGTGGCTCCGGTGGTACGTCTCGCCGAGGTCGAGCGTCACGTCCTTGGTGCCGTACCACGATCCGACGATGACTTGGCCCGCGTATCCGGTGGCGTCGACGGCGTCGTCGAGCGCTGTCGGGTTCCCGGAGAGTTCGATCGTGATGTCGGCCCCGTCTCCGGACGCGTCCGCGAGAGCCGCCTCCAGCTCCGACGGTCGGACGGAGCGGTCGGCGCCGAACGACTCCGAGAGCGCCCGTCGGGATTCGAGTCGCTCGACGGTGATGAGTTCGGCCAGCGGGAACGCCGAGAGCACCGCCGTCGTCAACAGACCGACCGGCCCCTGACCGAACACGACGACGCGCGCCCCGATGCGGGGGCGGGCGTCCATGACGAGGTTGATCGCCGTCTCGACGCTGGGAACGAAGATCGCCCGTTCGGGCGCGAGCGCGATCGGAATCAGCGCCGTCGGATCGGCGACGAAGTGGCTCTCGTGGGGGTTGAACGCGAACACCCGGCGGTCGAGCCACTCCTCGCCGACCGCTTCGCCGACAGCCGCGATCCGGCCGACCGCGGCGTACCCGTATCGGAGCGGATACGAGAAGGTCCCCTCGAGCGCCTCGATAGTTTCGTCGGCCCGCATCTCGGAGGGCACTTCGTTTCGGTACAGCAACATCTCGGTGCCGGGGCTGACGCCCGAGCGCTCCGTGCGTACCAACACTTCCTCTGCCCCCGGTTCGGGGACCGGTTCCGTGCGGACCTCGACCGACTCCGGCCCGGTAAAACACACCGCCCGGCGGGTCATCGCCCCTCGCACCGCCGCGGTGTCGCTTCGGGTTCGATCGGAGCGACGGGACGGCGGGCGCGGTCGCGTCGACGCGTCCTCTGGAGGTACACGGCACATATATGCGCGTTGTCGAACTAAAAACTACGCGTACCGGTCCCCTGGACACCGATCACAGATACCCGAGCGCGGCGAGGCGCTCTCGATCGGTTTCGGCCCCGTACACGCGACTCACCGGGAGCGGTTCGGGCGGGTCGAGCGCCGGCGTGTGGGTCCCCCGGTCGGTCCCCGTCGTCTCCGCCCACGGGACCGCAAGCAGGGCCGAAATCGGGGTGTGCATCGGGTGACCGTAGAGCCCCCACTCCCCGAAGAGGTTGCCGTGGTCGGCGGTGACCACGATCCGGCCGTCGACGTTCTCCACGAGCGTCTCGACCTCTCCGAGGGCGTACCGGAGGTTCGCGCAGTAGGCGTCCCACACGCGCTCTCGGGACACGTCGCCGCGTCGGAGCGACACCCACGGGTTCGCGTCGCTGCTTCGGTCGCCCGTCCGGGCCATGCCGCCGTCGCCCGCGAGGGGGTCGGGGACGAACGGGTGGTGTGGCTGCATGTAGTGGACGACCAACCGATCGGCGTCGCGCTCGCGGGCCGCCGCAACCGCCCGGTCGGTGATCGCCGCCGCCGGGACCGTGCCCGACTCGTCGTCCCAGGCGTACTTCCAGACCTCGTCGAGGGCGGCGAACGACTCCGAATCGAGATACCGGTCCGTCCAGGTGTTGCCCGTCACCATTACCGTTCTCGCGGTCTCTTCGCGCCCGCCGAAGGTGTTCTCGAGCCACTCCGAGGAGGAACTACCGACCGACCGGACCGTTCCGACGTCGCCCAAAAACGCCACGTCGGGCGCAACGTCGCGGAGGGCGTCGGCGCGGCAGGCGTCGAGGACGACGAGGACGTCCCACTCGCGGTCGAAGACGTTCGTGCCGTAGGGGAGTCGCCGCCCGATCGCCTGAATACACCGCAGGTAGGCGGTGCCGAGGCGACCCATCCCCGGTTCGGTCATACCCGGCGTTGGCCGGCAGGCAACTAAACGCCGTCGCCGGGAGGGTGCGTCGGCCGAGTGCCGCCGCCGGGAGAGCTATGTGTCCGGACGCCGCCGGTACGAGCGTGAACTGCCTGTTCGTGGGGGCGGGTGCCATCGCTCCCGAGTACACCGCCGGCCTGGCGGCGAGTTCGCTCTCCGTGGCCGGCGTCTGTGACCTCGACGGCGACCGCGCCGCGGCGCTGGCCGACGAGTGTGGCTGTCCGTCTTTTACCGATCTCGACCGGGCGCTCGAGGTGGTCGAGGCCCCGCTAGTGGTGAACCTGACCGGCCACGCCGCCCACGCGTCGGTGACGCGGACGGCCCTGGCGGCTGACCGACACGTCTACTCACAGAAGCCACTGGCGCTCGACGCCGACGCCGCCGCGGGACTGGTAGCGACGGCCCGGCGGCGCGGGTTGGCGCTCGGCTGTGCTCCCGGAACCCCGCGAGCGCCCGCACAGCGCCGGGCGCGGCGGCTCCTCGCGGACGGCCGGCTCGGCCCCGTCGGATTGGCGTCCGCCCACGCCCACGTCGGCCGCGTCACCGACTGGCACGACGACCCCGAGTCCTTTCTGGAGGTCGGCCCGCTGTACGACGGGGCGGTCTACCCACTTGCGCTCCTCGTCTCGTGGTTCGGCCCCGTCGAGCGCGTCCGCGTCGCCGACCGACTCGACGTCTGGCCCGACCGCGAGACGAGGCGCCCCTCGACCCCGAGCCACGTCGAGGCGACGCTGGCGTTCGAGTCGGGACCGACCGTCCGTCTCACCGCCAGTCTCTACGTCCCACACCGCAGCCGGGAGTTCTACGGGCTAGAGCTACACGGCGACGACGGGTCGCTGTACCTCCGGGGGACCGGCGCGATGGAAACCGACCTCGACGACGTCCAGTTCGGCCGGGTCGGCCGGGGGTACACGAACGCCCCGCCGGTGTCGCCCGGACGCCGGTACCGGTACGTCGATCCGGTCGAGCGCCTCGCCGCGAGCGTCGCCGAGGGGAGTCCGTCTCGATCCGGGGGCCGCCGCGGCGCCCACGTCGTCGCCGTCTGCAACGCGATCGAGGCGGCCGCCGAGGGCGGGGGACCGGTCACCGTCCCGGATCATGGGGCCGAACGCGCTCCGGTCCCGAACCCGGTCGTCCGACCGCCGGAGCGCGACGCCCGCCCGCCGGGCGCGGCGGAAGCGGACGACAGCGCCGCGACCGCGACCGCGACCACGGGGGCGCAGTCGCTCAGGCTCCCGCCGATCGGGTTCGGCTGTTCGCGCTACCGCGACGGTGAGTACGTCGACCGGATCGACTCGATCGCGACCGCCCTCGATGCCGGCTACCGGCTTCTCGACTCCGCGGAACTGTACGGCAACGAACACCGGATCGGAGACGTGCTCGCCGCGCCAGGGGCCCCCGACCGCGAGGGGGTCTTTCTCGTCGGCAAGGCCTGGCGCACGAACCACCGCCGCGAGCACCTGCTCGAGGCGTGTGCGGGCAGTCGATCCGAACTCGGGATCGACGCCTTCGATTGTTATACGCTGCATTGGCCCTCGGCGCTCGTCCACCGCGGCGAACTCTCCCGGCTCGCCGAGAAGCCGATCGAAAAACAGGAAGCGCACACCTTTCCGACGGACAGCGACGGGACTCTCGAGACGGCCGACGTCCCGCTGGTGGCGGCCTGGCGGAACCTCGAGGCGACGTACGACCGCGGTTGGGCGCGGACTCTCGGGATCTGTAACGTCTCGCGGGCGGAGCTGGAGACGGTCCTCGAGACCGGGACCGTCCCGCCGGCGATCGTCCAGATCGAACGCCACCCGTACAGACCGCAGACGGATCTCGTCTCCGTCTGTCACGACCGGGGCATCCGGATCCTCGCGCACTCGCCGCTGTCGGCGCCCGGCCTCCTCGAGGAACCCGTCTTAGAACGGATCGGCGCCGAACGCGGGCTCTCGCCCGCGGGGGTCGTCGTCGCGTGGAACGTCACGAACGGCGTCGTCCCGATCCCCTCCAGCACCACCTCCGAGCACGTCGTCTCGAACCTGGCCGCGGCCGCGACCCGGCTGCGTCCCGAGGAGTGTGCGCGGATCGAAGCGCTCCGCGACCCAGCGTTCGAGCGTTGAACCGGGGCCCGAAACGCCCGACGGTTTCGGCCGGCAGTACAACTATGTGATGTAGTCCCGTACGTCAGGTATGGCAACGGCCGGCTCCCGGCAGTTGGAACCCAGCACCGACACCCTCCACGGTCTCCACTGGGTGGGCATCATCGCCGCGCTCGTCTCCGCCGCGATCCACCTCCTGTTGGGGGTCCGGATGCTCCCCTCGGGGATGGGGATCAGCTTCGTTCTCGCCGGCCTCGGCTTTTTCGGTGCGATCGCACTCGTCCTGTTCGATTACCGCCGCCGGACGGTGTACGCCGTCGGCGTCCCCTTCACGCTCGTACAGATCGTACTGTGGTACTACGTCAACTTCGCGGCCGGCCCGAAATCGTTCCCGGCGGACGTGGGTACGCTGGGGATCGTCGACAAGGCCGCACAGGCCCTCCTCGTTGTGGTGCTCGTCGCCCTGCTTCGGTAGTCGTGGTCGCCCGACGCCCCGGGTTCCGAAGCCGGGGATCGAATCTTGCCGCCGTACACGCGTTTTAATCGGTGGTAGGCGTAGACTGTGCGAGTGTATTCCACATGAGCGACTCGCGCCGAATCGAGTGGTCACTCCGGCCCGCCCCGGCCACCCGGAGCCGAAAGGCCCACCGACACGGGGCACTTCGAGGAGGCGTCGATGACCGATTTCGGACGTGACCGTCCGGTACACCCCGGGCTGGGGATCGGACTCCCGCTGCTCGCCGCCGTCTCGCTCGCGGCCGCGCTCCACTGGGCGCTCCCGTCCGGGCCGACGGGTCGGTGGGGGCTCTCTCCGGCGGTCGTCGCCGGACTCTGCTGGGCGGGGCAACTCTGGTACGTGGGGTACAGCCTCGATTCGACGCGGCCGGCCGACGGCATTCGGTGTCTGTTCGGCCTGGCGAACGCGATGACACTGCTTCGGGGGACGCTCTACGCGGTCGCAGCCGGATTCGCCGTCTTGCCGCCCGATACCGGCCTCGCGTGGGTGCCGGCGCTGTGTTACGGCGCCGGGGTCGTCCTCGACAAACTCGACGGCGTCGTCGCCCGAAGCGTCGGCCGCGAGACTGACCTCGGCGAGCGTCTCGACGTGGCTTTCGACACCTTCGGGTTCGTCGCCGCCCCGGTCGTGGCGGTGTCGTGGGGGCTGTTGCCCGCTTGGTACCTCTCGATATCGGTGGCCCGTTACGTCTTCGTGGGCGGGGTCCGCTGGCGGCGGTTGCGCGGGCGGCCGGTGTTCGACCGCCCCGACAGCGATCTCGGCAAGTACCTCGCCGGGCTCCAGATGGCGTTTCTCACGGTTGCGCTCCTCCCTGCGGCGCCGACCGGCCTCGTCCGTGCCGTCGCGCCGGTCGCCCTCGCGCCGTCGCTCGCCGTGTTCGCGCGGGACTACCTCGCCGTCAGCGGCCGGCTCTGCGGGCGCGCTCGCAGCCAGAATTAACTCCGGTCGCGCCCCACATCGAACGGATGCTCTTTGTGACCCACCTCGCCGCGGCCGCGGTCGTCGGCCGCCTCTCGCGGCTCCCGACGGTCCCGCTCGCCGCCGGCGCGGCCACCCCCGACCTCATCGACAAGCCGCTCGGGGCGGCGGGGGTCGTCGAGTTGTACCACTCGATCGGCCACAGCGCGCTCGTGTTCGCGGTGCTCGTCCCGCTTGCGCTGTACTCTCGGCTCGGAGTGGCAGTCGCACTCGGGTGGGCGTCGCATCTCCTCTTCGATGTGGTCCACGTCGTGCTCAACGGCCGTCCCGGACACGCGCTGTTTCTGCTGTGGCCGCTCGCGCGCTCGAGCGATCCGCTCGGACTCCCGCCGGTCGCGTTCGTCCGACACTACCTCTGGACACCGTCGTTCTACTTCGAAGCCGTCCTGTGGCTTGCGCTCCTCGCGGTGTTCATATGGGAGCGACGCCGAGGGGGCCTCGCTCCCGGGATGGGGGGATGATCGACGGCCCGCGAGTGCGCAAGCGAGCCGTCGACACCGGTTCGCGCCGATGGAAACGCCTTTCTGACTCCGTGGATTCCCCTCAGATAATGACCAGCGTCAAGGGGTTTCGGATCGAGGAGGCCGCGACGGCTGACTCGCTCGGAACCGGTGCGTTCGTGTTCACCGACGACTACTCGGTGTTCGACTGGGGCAAGATGCCCGACGCCATCCCGAACAAGGGCGCATCGCTGTGTGCGATGGGGGCGGCCAATTTCGAACGGCTCGAAGCCGAGGGGATCGCGACCCACTATCGCGGCGTCGTCAGCGGTGGCGGTGCGGTCACCGGTCTCGACTCGGTCGCCACCCCGCCGCGCGAGATGGCGATCGAGTTGACCCGGGTTCCGGACCTCCCCCACGAGGGGCGGGAGTACGACTACACCGCCTACCACGACGCAGCGGGCGAGAACTACCTGATCCCCCTCGAGATCGTCTTCAGAAACACCGTTCCGGTCGGCTCGTCGTTGCGTTCGCGGGCCGATCCGGGTGATTTCGGCCTCGAGTACGACGCCTGGCCCGACGGCCCCGTCGACCTCCCCGAGCCGGTCGTGGAGTTCTCGACGAAGTACGAGGAGTCCGACCGGTATCTCTCCCGCGAGAACGCCGACTACGTCGCCGGCGCGGCCGACGTCGACGCCCTCGAATCGATCGCCCGCGACGTCAACCGGATCATCACCGAGACGGCCGCCGCCGCCGGCCTGAAACACGAAGACGGCAAGATCGAGTGTCTCTATTACGACGGCGAGATCCGGGTGGCTGACGTGGTCGGCACCTTCGACGAGAACCGCTTTTCATACGCCGGCCAACAGCTCTCGAAGGAGGTCCTCAGACAGTACCACAAACGCACCCAACCGGAGTGGGTCGAGGCGGTCGCGGAGGCAAAATCCGAAGCGAAAGCCGAAGACGTCGCCGATTGGCGCGAACTCTGTGGCGTCGATCCGGAGCCGCTGCCGGCACACGTCGTCGACGCCGCCCGCGAAATGTACACCGCGGGGACGAACGCCTACCTGGGTCGTGACCTCTTCGATGCGCCCGCGCTCGAGGACGCGGTGGCGGCGATCGAATCGTTCTGAACGCTCGGCGTAGCGGGCAGCCGGCGAGTCGCGTTGTGACGCTCGGCGTAGCGGGCAGCCGGCGAGTCGCGTTGTGACGCTCGGCGTAGCGGGCAGCCGGCGAGTCGCGTTGTGACGCTCGGCGTTGGGGGGTGATCGGCGGGCGTGGTCTACAAAAAACAAGGCGAGCGCCTCGGGGCTTGACCCCGAGCCGACAGTTAGACGTGTTCCGTTCGCTCGATGTACCGCTCAATCGTTTCCGCTGAGACTGTTCTCGCCGTTCCGATGCAGTATGGCCGTTGCCAGAATCCACGGCTACGGACGATAAAAAAGAACTCGATCAGCGCTGCCGTCCGCTCAAAAGGAAACCGGGTCGGGACCTGTCCCACCGATCGAGGGGGAGTCGCGATCGGAGTAGTTCGCCCGGCCGATCGCGCCCTTGGAAACGGCCGAGTAGGCCGCGAGGCGGGCGTCTTCGGGGTCGGCGAGCGTCGCGTCTCCGAGCCGGCCGAAGGCGTCGCCGAGCGTCTCCTCGCCGTTGGGGAGTTCGAGTTCGACGTCGTCGTACTCGGCGGCGAGTTCGGCCGCCGTCGCGGGGTAACTGTGGGCGTCAATTCGTTCGTCGACTGCTGCGAGTAGTCGCATACGTATCTGATGTGCAGTATTGTTAATGAATGTTAGGTATAATTATCCTTCATCATAATTAATTCATTCCGTGTCATTATATTCCACGATGTCCGGCCGATGCGTCGGGGCTTTGTCGGGGGGGCGCCAACGCTCCACATGGTCGTCGCCGATCTCCACGTACACACGAGGAACTCCGACGGGTCGTTGAGCCTCGAGACGCTTCCCGACGCCGCCGACGCCGCCGGCGTCTCGACGGTCGCCGTGACCGACCACGACCGCCTCCATCCCGACCTCCCGACGCCCGTCGCGACGGTCGACGGGGTGACAGTCGTCCACGGGATCGAACTCCGTGTGGCGACCGCCGACGGGCGGATCGACCTACTCGGGTACGGCGCGCGCCGGACCGCAGAACTCACGTCGCTGACGGAGCGCCTACAGGCCGACCGTCTCGAGCGCGGCGCGGCGATTATCGACCGCGTCGAGGATCGTCTCGGGATCGATCTCCCGATCGAGCCCCACGAGGGGATCGGCCGCCCGCACATCGCCGAGGCCATCTCGACGGCGTCCGGATACAGCTACGCGGCGGCCTTCGAGGAACTCATCGGCGAGGACTGTCCGTGTTATCTCCCCCGCGACGTCCCGACGTTCGAGGCCGGCGTCGCTGCCCTCCGGGAGGCGTGCTCGCTCGTCGGGCTAGCCCACCCTTATCGCTACGACGACCCCGAATCGGCGCTGGCGCACTGTTCGGCGCTCGGCGCCGTCGAGCGGTTCTACCCCTACGGCCGCGACGTCGATCCGCGGGCCGTCGACCGGGCGATAGAACGATACGATCTCCTCGCCACCGGCGGCAGCGACGCCCACGACGACCGCCTCGGCGAGGCCGGATTGGACGCCGACGCCTACCGCGCCTTCCGGGCTGCGCTCTGATCGTCCCCTGATCGATCCCTCGACCTGTCGATACGCCCCCCTCGCCCGATGGCCGTCCGACGTCCGGCCGACGCCCGGCCGACGCGAACGCTGGGTTCAAATCGTTCGGCCACATACACCGGTGTATGCAGTGTCACTACTGTGACGAGGAGGCCGCGGTCGCGGTCGAGAAGGACCACATCAAGGTCGGCCTCTGTGAGCCACACCTCCACGAACGGATGGAGAAACTCTCCGAGTCCGAGTGGATCGAGGAGTTCCAATCACAGATCGACGACCGACTCGAGTAGGACGCCCGCTCCTCGACGGCTCCCGATCCTCCGGCACCTTCGATCCCTTTCTCCGTCTCCGACGCCGTTCTCGAATCCCGGTCGCGAGACTCACTCGACCGCCCCATCAGCAACCCTTTTGCCGTTTCCATCGACAGGTGACACATGCTCGAAGACAGGACCTGCCTCGTCACCGGGGGCTCACGCGGTATCGGCCGCGCCATCGCGACGGAGTTCGGGCGCCACGGCGCCGACGTCGTCGTCAACTACCGCTCCTCGGAGGCGGCGGCGGAGGCGACCGCCGAGGCGATCGACGGGACCGACGGCGCGGCGATGACGGCCCGGGCCGACGTCTCCGAGTACGGGGCGGTCGAGGCGATGTACGAGGCCGTCCACGACCGGTTCGGTCCCGTCGACGTGGTGGTCAACAACGCTGGGATCACCGCCGACAGGCGCTTCGAGGAGATGACACGCGAGGACTGGGACCGCGTCGCCGACATCAACCTGGGCGGGACGTTCAACTGTACCCACTGTTTCTTCGACGACATTCGCGAGGCCGAGGAGGGGCGATTGATCAACATTTCGAGCGTGGTGGGTCAGCAGGGCAACTACGGGCAGGCGAACTACGCGACGACGAAGTCGGGACTGTTCGGGTTCACCCGGACGATCGCCCTGGAGATCGCGTCGGAAGGCTCGACGGCCAACTGCGTCGCCCCCGGCTTCGTCGACACCGGGATGCTCGAGACCGTTCCCGGCCGGGTCCGAGAGAAGATCCGCCGTCGGATCCCGCTCGGCCGGTTCGCGCGCCCGGAGGACGTCGCGGGGATCGTCCGCTTTCTCGCCAGCGAGGACTCGAGCTACATGACTGGACAGATCCTGGCTGTCAACGGCGGGCTGGACTGGTAGCGACGCGGACTCGGCCGGCTTTGCCCGTCCAGTCCGGTCCCGCCCGCGCTCCGGGGCGAGGAGCGATCGGCCACCCGCCGGCGTCACGGCGTCGTCGTCGAGGTAGCCTCCACGTCGACGAACTCGACGCCGCTGACCTCGAAACGCGCCCCGCCGAGCGGGGAGTCGGTCGCCGACACTGCCCACCCGTGGGCCTCGACGACCGTTCGGACGATCGACAGCCCGAGGCCGGTCTCCCCGCTGTCCGTGTACCCTTCCTCGAAGATCGCTTCGCGCTCCGCCTCCGGAATCCCGGGCCCGTCGTCGTCGACCGCGAAGCCGTCCGCCGTCGCCGAGACGCGGATCGAGACGTCGGCGTCCCCGTGCTCGACGGTGCTGTCCGCCCCCGCCCGGTCGCTCGTCGAGCCGTGTTCCACACAGTTCCGGATGAGGTTCTCGAACGCCTGCCTGAGCCGGCTCGGATCGGCTTCGACGACGCCCACGTCACCGACCTCAACGGTCGCCGCCCCCGTGTCGACGGTCTCTCGGGCGCGCTCTACAAGCTCCGACACCGAGACCGGTTCGCGTTCGCCGACGTCGTCGGCCTCCCGGACGAGCGTGTGGAGGTCCTCGAGAATCGCTTCCATCCGGGCGGCGGCCGCCGAGATCCGCTCTAACTCCGCCGGCTCCCCGGTCTCCATCGCGAGGTCGGTAAAGCCCGAGATGACGCTGAGCGGGTTCTGGAGGTCGTGGCGGATCACCGACGCGAAGCGCTCCAGCCGCTCGTTTTGCCGCTCGATTTCGCGGTGGCGGCGGTCTCGACGGAGCGTGTGGCCGATCAGGTCGCCGAACGTCCCGAGACGGGTCAACACGGATTCCGGGGGCGATCCGCCGGGGACGCCCCCGAACGCCAGAACCCACTCGAGATCCCAGTCGATCACGACTGGGATCGCGACGAACGATCCGTCGTATCCGAGCTTCTCGGCCCTCGAGTCGGTGTTCGCCACGAATGGGTCGAACCGGGCGAGCGACGACTCGAACCCGGGGAACTCCGCGACCGGGACCGACTCGTGTGTGAGCGGCGCCGCCCCGGCCCACCCGTGGGTCGCTGAGAGGGCAGTTTCGCCGACGTCGTAGAGCACACACCGCTCCGCCCCGAAGGCCTTCCCCACCGTCCGAAGCCCCCATTCGATCCGGGTGTCGACCTCGTCCGGCGCCGCGCTCATCAACAGTCCGGCGACCTCGAGGATCGGCTCGCCGAGAGCAGCGATCGCTTCGCGACAGGCGGTGTCGACGCGATCGCACAGCCGATCCGACACTGACCCCTCGAGGTCGTCGCCCACCGTGTCGCGATACACCAGGTCGGCCCCCGGGCGACGGGCCACGGATCGAGCTAGCCGGGGGTCGTCGCCGGCGACGACGACGACCGGAACCGACCCCGGCCCCGAGCGATCAGAACGCTCCGCGTCCATCCGCCGGAACGCGTCGCCATCGACGACGAGACAGTCGACGGCGCTCCGGAGGCGTTCGCTCGGACCTTCCGGCGCGTCCGCCGTGCTAACTCGGTATCTGGACTCGAGAGCGTCGAGGATCGCCCTGTCCGGATCGTTCGAACTGTACCCGACGTGTGCGTCCCCGCCCCCGCCTCCCCCGCCCTCGTGGGGCTGCATTATGTCACGTCATTGCCGTCGAAACGGTATATACCTCGAGCCGAACTCACTGTTCGAGTCCGCCGGCTCGCCGGGCCGGGTGGTATTTTATAACCGGGCAGCCGAAACACCCACGAAACCGATGACCGACGACTCCGAAACGAGACCCAAAGCGTACGAGGAAGGCGACCGCGTCCGGGTGCAACTCTCCGAGGCCGACGCCGAAAGCGAACTTGAGGGTACGGTGTGTCGCGTCGTTCACGTCTTTGCCGGCGGGGACGGCGAGGGCGACACCGCATCACGGGAGATAGCGGACGCCTCGTATCGCCTCGAGGACGTCGAGACCGAGGCGGTACTCCCGGCGGTGGTCAGACACTGCGACGTGGTGCCGGCTGGCAAGTAACCCGGTCGCGGGGGTCGCTGGCCGGATATCGACGACCGTTGCTTGGCGTGGGGTCCCGACTCTCGGGACTCGTCCACCGGGTTTTTTAGGTTTCTCTCCATACGAATAGGTATGCCAACGTCGGAGACGACGGCGCACACCGATGGCGCGACGGCCACCAACGAACTCTGCGCGACGCTCGGGTGCAAGTTCGACGAGGACGGAATCTGCATTCGCTGTGGCTCGGCCGAGGGATGACGGTCTCCGGGGCGGCACAGACCTCGAAACGTGCTCTCCCTGTTTTAGACGATCGCACCAGTACTTTTGAGACTGACGCACTCCTGTCGACGGTATGAATCGCCGAACACCGGGTGCGTCGAATACGGCCGACGGCGCGGTCGCCGTCCCCCGTTGTCGTGGCGCGTCGGTCCGAGGAAACGGAGCCCGCCCCGGTTCGGGGGTCGGGCGCGGTCGTGGCTCCGAGCGCAGAGGCGTATGACCCCCGGGGCTGTCGACGGCGGCGATCGCCGGGCTCCCCTCGACGCTGTCGGACCATCACGATGACCCCGACCGGATCGGTGGACGGTCGAACGGTCGTGTTCGCCCTCGTCGGCGTCGCGCTCGTCGTCGGATCGATCGGCCTGTTCGTCGCCGATCTGGGTTCTGCGCCCCCCGAGCCAGTCGATACAGAGGAGACGGTCGACGTCGGATTGACGCTCGCGGAGGAACTCCGTCTCGAAGACACGGCTCCGAACGCCTCGCTACCGCGCGTGCAGGTATTTTATTCGCAGTATCCGTTCCCGGTCGGGTACCACGGGGTCGAGTCGTTCGCGGCGAAACAACGACAGCCGTATCACAGAGACCAGTTCG
This sequence comes from Natronomonas moolapensis 8.8.11, assembly GCF_000591055.1. Lineage (GTDB taxonomy): Archaea > Halobacteriota > Halobacteria > Halobacteriales > Haloarculaceae > Natronomonas > Natronomonas moolapensis. The sequence continues at coordinate 332,309 of NC_020388.1, forward strand.
GGTACCCGACTGCGGTGTACGTGACAGATTACGCGGGACAACCCCCCGAGCTGACCGACGACGGGATCCCGAGCACTGACGGGTCGCCGGGGTGGGTCGCAGCCGAGGACGCGGTGTACGTGGCCGACAGCGCGGCGCGGACACCGGACGGTCCGGCGTCGCTACCGTTCTCGACGCGGGACGCCGCCCGGGCCTTCGCCGCCGAGCACGGCGGGCGCGTAATCGACTGGCAGACGGCGCTCGACCGACCGACAGAGACGGAGCCCGTAACCGCGCTCCGCGAGCGGGCAGGGACGCAGCGCCGCGAAGCGAACGAGACGGTCGCTTCGAGGACCCGGCTCCGGGAGCGCCCGGTGTCGGTCGTCGTCGGGGAGGACGAGCCGACCATCGACGAGGCGGTCGAGTCCGCGCCGCCGAACACGACTGTCCTCGTTCCGAACGGGACCTACCGCGAGCCAGTCGAACTCGACCGGCCGGTGACGCTGCGGGGCGTCGGCGATACGCGGATCGTCGGCGACGGCAACGGCACCGTCGTCGTCGTCCGCTCCCCGCGGGCGGCTATCGTCGACGTCGATGTGGACGGCGTCGGGAACGCCGTCCCCGGCGGGGCCGCGACCGACGACCACAGCCACGTCAACGACCCGAGCCACGACAGCGCCGATACGATCGGTGACGAGTACTGGGACGAGGACATCGAGGAGACGTACGCCGGCGGGGACACCGCAATCGCCGTCGAGACCGCACCGAACGCACTCGTCTCCGGGGTCGGGATCGACACCGACGCTGCCGGGATCATTCTCTATGAGTCACCCGGGACGGTGGTCAGAGACGTACACGTCGTCGGCAACGAGAGCTACCGAAACGGCCACATGGGGTTGGTGGCGATGCGCTCGCCGGGGGTCGTCGAGGACTCGACGTTCGTCGGTGGCCTGGACGGCGTCTACACCCACCGCTCGGACGGCATCGTCGTCAGGGACAACGAAATCTACGACAACCGGATGGGCATCCACCTGATGTTCACGTCCGGGTCAGTGTTGTACAACAACACCGTCTCCGGGCAGGAGTACACCGGCATCCACGTGATGACGGGACCGGAACGAAACGCGGTCGTCGGCAACCGGATCACGGAGACGGTGACGGCGCTCGTCGTCGGCGGGTCGGAGTCGTACGTCGCGGACAACGTCATCTCGGACAACAACCTCGGGTTCCAGATCGACGTCGTCGGTTCGATCGTCGAAGGAAACGTGTTCGCCGACAACCGCGCGGGCGCCGAAGCGCGGGCGCAGCTCCCGACCAATCGGGTGTTCGACAACGACTTCGTCGCCAACGAACAGCACGTCAGATCGGCCCACGGTCGCCTCCGTATTTGGACCGACGACGGCGAGGGAAACTACTGGGAGGGCGCGACCGGACGAACCGACGGGACCGTGATCCAACGGACATACACGCCGACGGATCCCGTCGACGGGCGGCTCCACCGGACCGACGGAACCGCGACGCTCGCGCGCGCACCCGCTCTGGACGCCCTCGCCGGGTTTCAGGGGGCTATCCCGGGGATGCGGGCCGACGCGGTCATCGACACCGCACCGCTCTGTGAGCCGGCGAACGAGGCGTGGTTCGAACGGACCGGTCGAACCGACACCGAGCCGGTCTGTGCGTCTGGGACGCGTCGCTCTCTGGAGACGTAGACAGCGTCGGCGACGAACGCCGCCGGTGGCCGAAACCAACTCGTCGCTCCCGAGGCGTGGCGGATCCGCCGCCTACAGCTCGTCGGCGATCTCGTCGGCGTCGATGTCGGCCTCTTCGAGGGCCTCCTCGATATCGACGTCGCCCGCGCCGCCGCCCATGCCGCCCATCATGCCGCCCATGCCCATTCCCATGCCGCCGCCGTCGAGGATCTCCTGGATCAGAATGCGGTCGATGTCGGTGAGTTCGACGAGCTGCTGTGCGATCTGTTGTTTCTGCATCATCCACTGCTGGTTCATCGCGAGCTGTGGGGTCGACTCGACGTAGAGGGTGCGCTTCTCGACGGTCTCGGTGACGGTCTCCGGTTCCTCGGGCGCGTCGTCCTCGTCGTCTTCGTCGGCCTCGTCAGGCTCGACGACGCGGGTCTCCTCGACTTCGTCGGTCTCGACCCACATCTCGAGGTCGAGATCGAGCATCATGCCCAGGAGGCCCCGGGCCTGCTCGAGGTCGCCCTCGACAGTGTCGAGGAGTTCGTACTCGTACTCGATGTCCTCGCCGGCCAACGGGTGGTTGAAATCGACGCGGGCGCGGCCACCGATGATCGTCTCGAGGACGCCCCCCTCGCCGTCGATCTGGACGCGCGCGCCGGGGTAGCGGTCGTCCTCGTCGATCTTGTCGGCCGAGACGGTCCGTACCTGCTCTTCGTCGTACGCGCCGAAGGCCTCCTCGGCGGTGACGACGACGCTGCCCTCGTCGCCGATCTCGTTGCCGCGGATATCGTCCTCGACTGCGGGGAAGAGGTGCCCCTCCCCGAGCACGATCGTCCGGGGCTCGAACTCGCCTTGCTCGGCGACGCCCTCCTCCTCGGCGACCGCCTCGTCTGTCGTATCGACCAACTGCCCCTCCTCGACGGTTCGGGCGGTGTAAGCGATCCGGACGAAATCGCCGTCCTGAAGCCCCTCGTCTTCGGGTTCGGACGCGTCGTCCTCGACCGTCTCTGTCTCCTCGACCTCGTCGGATTCGTCGCTCATACTCCCCACGACAGCCGTCTCACCCTTAACCATCACGTTTCGCTGTGGCGGGGACCGAACGCCGGGCGGCCGGGACCCGGAGGCCGCGGGGCTTTTTGTCGTGCCCGGAGACCAGGCCAGTATGTACGAGGTCGAACTGAAGGTCCGTGCCGAGCACGATCGGCTCCGTCCGCGGCTCGAATCGATGGACGCGGCCCCCGACGGGACGGTGTCGCAGGTCGATACGTACTACGACCACCCGGTTCGGGAGTTCGCCGAGACGGACGAGGCGCTCCGCATCCGCCGGGAGACGGACGACTCGGGCGAGCGGGCGAAGGTGACGTACAAGGGCCCGCTGGTCGACGCCGCCTCGAAGACCCGCGAGGAACTGGAGACGGGCGTCGACGACGGGGACACGATGGCGGGTGTCCTCGAATCGGTCGGCTTCGAGCCCGCGGCGACTGTCGAAAAGCGCCGCGAACGGTTCCGCTGTGGGGAATACACCGTCGCGCTCGACACCGTCGACGGGCTCGGCGAGTTCGTCGAGGTCGAAACCGAAGCCGAGGCAGTCGAATCCGCACGCGAGGGCGCGGTCGAGTTGCTCGAACGACTGGGGCTCGATCCCGCCGACGGAATCCGGACCTCGTACCTCGGCCTCCTGCTCGACGCGGCGTGATATGCTCTGTGGTAATCAATCTGGCCTATTTGGTTTCCGTAAGTTATAGAACTGGCCGAAGGGTACACACGGTAATGACCGACCGAAACATCCGTGTCGAACCGGTCGACGGTCGCGCGGTCGAGGATCAAGACGTCGAGATCGTCGAGCGGAAGGGGCTCGGCCACCCCGACTCCCTCTGTGACGGGATCGCCGAACACGTCTCACAGGCGCTGGCCCGGGAGTACCTCGACCGTGTCGGTAAGGTACTCCACTACAACACCGACGAGACGCAGTTGGTCGCCGGTCGCTCGGCACCCGCCTTCGGCGGCGGCGAGGTCGTCGATCCGATCTACCTGTTGATCACGGGCCGGGCCACCAAGGAGTACGAGGGGACGAAGATCCCCGCCGAAACGATCGCACTCAGGGCCGCCCGCGAGTATATCGACGAGGAGTTCCCGTTCGTCGACTTCGGTATCGACGTCGTCGTCGACGTGAAATTAGGCGAGGGCTCGGGGGACCTCCAGGAGGTCTTCGGCGAGGACGGCACGCAGGTCCCGATGTCGAACGACACCTCCTTTGGCGTCGGCCACGCGCCGCTGACCGAGACCGAACGGATCGTCCTCGAGACCGAACGCCGACTCAACGGCCGCTACAGCGACGAGCACCGTGCCGTCGGCCAGGACATCAAGGTGATGGGCAAACGCGAGTCCGAGGTTATCGACGTGACCGTTGCGGTCGCGGCCGTCGACCGGTACGTCGACGGGATCGAGGCGTACGACGCGGTGATGGAGGGCGTCCGGACGTTCGTCGAGGACCTCGCTGCGGAGTACACAGACCGGACGGTCCGGGTCCACGTCAACACCGCCGACGACTACGAGGAGGGTTCGATCTACCTCACGACGACGGGCACGAGCGCCGAGCAGGGCGACGACGGGTCCGTCGGCCGCGGCAACCGCTCGAACGGCCTCATCACGCCGAACCGCTCGATGTCGATGGAGGCGACCTCCGGGAAGAACCCGGTCAACCACATCGGGAAGATCTACAACCTGCTGTCGACCGAAATCGCCCGCTCGGTCGTGGAGGCGGTCGACGGCATCCGCGAGGTCCGCATCCGACTGCTCTCACAGATCGGCAAGCCGATCGACGAGCCCCACGTCGCCGACGCCAGCCTCGTCACCGAGGCGGGCGTCGAGGTCGGCGACATCGAGGCGGCGGTCGAGGCGATCATCGACGAGGAGCTCGCGAACGTGACCGACATCACCGAGCGCGTGATCGACGGCGAGTTGACGACGTTTTGAGTGGACCAGAGAGCGAACCGGGCGGGCGAGGCGGTCCCTCGGCCGTCGGCGGCCGAGCGAAACCGCTTTTTCAGTCGCTCCGTATGTCCGGCCATGACGCGAGTGTGTCTCGTCGGCGACGGGGACGTCGAGTTGCGGTACGAACTCCTCAGCCGCGAGACGTCGCGGGCGGCGCTTTCGACCTACGACCTCGCCGCACCCTACGAGAACACGGTCGCCGTCGAGACGGTCTCGCTGGGCGCCGCCGTTGCGCTGTTGAACGACCTCGAGTGGTATCTGGTCCGGTTCGCCCGCGAGGCGCTCGTCCTCGATCCGTCGGTGAGTAAAAAAGAGTGGCTCTCTCGCGCGCTCGCGGCCGCGATCCGCGACGACGGCCTCGACCACGCCAATTCGGGGCGGTTTCTGAAGCTGTTCGGCGTCGACGACGGCCGGCTCCTCGAACCGATGTTCGTGACCCGAACCGGGCCGGAACTCCCGGCATACGACCTCCACGACGTCGAAGACACCCTCGCCGTCCGGGTGACCGAATCCGAGTTCGGCGCGTAGCCGGCCGTCGTCCGATTCGCGTTTGCGCTCCGGGGTCGTGCTCAGATCTCGACGCCGCTGGGGATGAGGCTCCGATCCCGGAGCAGGTTCCCGTCGCCGTCGTACACCAGAAGCGTCGACTTGTCGTATTCCGCCAGTCGGGTTCCCCCGTCGGTCTCGATGACGAGGCGGTACCGACCGTCGGCGTCGGCGCTGGCCGCCTCGACGACCGAGAGTACCGGGGCGCTCGTGGCGTTGACCTCGAGGACGTACTCGCCAGTGATGCGGTCCGACACCGCGAAGACACCCGCCGGCGCGTCGGTGTCGAGTGGCTCGTGCAACCGGTAGGCCACGTCGACCCCGTCGCCGTCGAGTTGGCCGTCGTCGCGGCGGAGTCGCGTTTCGAGTTCGTCGGTCGGTCCCTCGTACGTGATCGACACGCTCGGCTCTTCCGATTCCTCGGCCGTCACGCCCGCCGTCTCCAGAGTGAAGTAGTCACGCCGCATCCCTGTTTGCGTGCCGATACGGGCGCCGCACGCATGAACGTAACGCCCCCGTCAGGGACGACCCGGTCCGGTGTGGGCAGGCCGGTACCGGCCGCCTCGGGCAGGACGCCACGACGGTCCCCGAGGGACGCGCTGGCGACGACGGAGGCGGCTCGATCGGGGACACGCCGGGGGCGAATACGGCGGACCTTTATTCCGTCTGCCCGCATACCGTCGGGTACGCGACACAGATGTCTCGAGACGACGCGTCCGTTCGCCCGGAAGAGCACTCGACCCGATCGGTCCGACAGCGACTCGCCCGGGCGGTCGAGTCGCTCCGTGGGTCGTCGATCCCCGAGGAGTCGTATCGCCCCGGAGAGCACGGCCGAATCGTCGGAGACCGGACCTTCGATGGCGAGCGGGTCGAGGCGTACTGGCTGAACGCGCCTTTCTCCTACGCCGTTATTACGCACGACGACGAGGAGAACGAACACCGTTATTACGCCGTCGAACCCGACCTCGACCGTTTCGAACGCGACGTCCTCGAAACGCTATACGACGACGTTCGGGTGCCACTTTTGTACACCGAACACGGGGGCAATCCGGAGGACGTTCTCAGATCCGAGCTCCGAACGCGGCTCGAACGGTACGGTGTCGAGCCGGACGTCGCCGGGTTTTATCGGCTGTACTACTACCTCTATCGACGGTTCCAGGGGTTCGGCAAGGTCGATCCGTTGATGCACGATCCCTACATAGAGGACATCTCCTGTGACGGGTACAACCTCCCGCTGTACGCCTACCACGACGGGTATCAGGACATCGAGACGAACGTCTCCTTCGAGGAGACCGGCCTCGACAGCTACATTGTTCGGATGGCCCAACAGGCCGGACGGCACATCTCGGTCGGGAATCCGATCGTCGAAACGACGCTCGTCGACGGCTCCCGCGCGGAGTTGGCGCTGGGGGAGGAGGTGACGCCGCACGGATCGGCCTTCACTATCCGGAAGTACAGCGACGAGCCGTTCACCCCGATCGACCTGCTCGAGTTCGGCACCTTCTCGCTTGGGCAGATGGCGTACCTGTGGCTGGGGATCGAACACAACAAGAACATCGTCTTCGCCGGCGGGACCGCCTCCGGGAAAACGACCTCGATGAACGCCATCTCGATGTTCGTCCCGCCGCGATCGAAGCTGATCACCATCGAGGACACCCGCGAACTGTCGCTGTATCACGACAACTGGCTGTCGTGTGTGACCCGCGAGCGCCTCGACGAGGCCGCGAACGTCACGATGTACGACCTGTTGCGGTCGTCGCTTCGGCACCGCCCCGAGTACATCATCGTCGGCGAGGTCCGCGGCGAAGAGGCGATAACGCTGTTTCAGGCGATGAACACGGGGCATACGACGCTTTCGACGATGCACGCCGACTCGGTCCAGACAGTCATCAACCGCCTCGAGAACGAGCCGATCAACGTGCCGCGGCCGATGGTACAGTCGCTCGATATCCTCTGCGTTCAGCGGCTCGCTCGCTTCGGCAGCGAGCGCGTCCGGCGGGCGGGGACGATCGCCGAGATCGAGGGGATCGACCAACGGACCGGCGAGCTCGACTACACCGGGGCGTACAACTGGGACTCCGCGACCGACACGTTCAGCGAAGGGACCGAAAAGCTGACCGAGGAGATTCGCGAGGAACGCGGCTGGTCGAAGACCGAACTGCTCAGAGAGCTACAGCGGCGGCGGCGGTTTCTGGCGTTCCTCCAGGAACGGGGGATCTCACAGTACGAGCAGTTCACGGCGATGGTCAACCGATACTACGCCGTCCCCGAAGAGGTGATGGGTCGGATCGAAGCGGCCGAGGCCGACGGTCGCGTCGACCTCGACGCCGGGGCGGTCGTCGACCCCGGATCGAACGAGGCCGAGCCGCGGAGCGGATAGATGCTTTGGGTGCTCCCGCTCGTTGCGGCGATCGGCCTCCTCGGTGCGTTCCTCGCGGCGCCGTATAGTCCCCGGATCGATGCCGCGGTCACGCGGCTCGCGTTTTTGCTCCTCGGCGGGCGCGGCATCGAAATCGACGTCGAGCGAGAGCAGGCGCTCCGATCGGCGGCGATCGGCGTCCCCTACCGGGAGTACGCTGCAAAGACGTACATCTACACCGCCGGTGCCGGGGTCGCGGGTGCGGTCGTCGGCGTGTACCTCGGCGCGGCGGGGCTGTTCGTGCTCGCCTCGCCGGGGCTGTCGTTCGATCCGAACGCGACGATCGAGACGTCGAACGTCGTGCAGCTGGGGGTGTTCCTCCTGAGCGGCGCCCTCCTCAGCGCGGTCGCAGTGGGGGCGACCTACGAACTCCGCTGGCGGCTGCCGTCGGTTCGAGCGGACGGGCGCGCGAGGCGGATCGACGCCGGCCTCCCCCGTACGGTCGCGTTCACCTACGCTCTGACCCGCGGCGGAATGTCGTTTCCGGACGTGCTCCGGACGCTCTCGGACAACGAGCGGGTGTTCGGCGAGGGCGCTGCCGAGGTCGACGTCGCCGTCCGGAACATCGACCTGTTCAACGTCGACCTCGTGACGGCCGTCCAGGACCTCTCGGAGAACACCCCCTCCGAGCGCTTCGGCACGTTCACCGAGAACCTCTCCAGCGTTCTCCAAAGCGGCGGCGACGTCTCGGAGTTCCTCCGCGAACAGTACGAGCGCTACCGCGACGAGGCCGAAGAGCAGCAAGCGGAGATACTCAACCTCCTCGCGACGACCGCGGAGGTGTACGTGACGGTGATCGTCGCCGGTATGTTGTTTCTCATTACTATCCTGTTGATAATCGGGCTTACGGCCGGCGACACGCTCTTGGCGATGCGGGTGTTGACGTACGTCATCGTTCCCGCCGCGAACGTGTTGTTTTTGGCGTACCTTCTCGACGTTACCCGGCCGCTCCGCGCGGCGGGAGACGAACACGAGGACGACCGCGAGGACGAACGCGGGAAGGTGGCCGACCGCGGGCGCGACCCCGACCAGAAGCGTTCGGGCGAGGGAATCACCGCCGGCCGTGCCGTGGAGAGCGACGGCGGCTACACCCGTCCGGGAGCGGCGGCCGACCACGAACGGCTGTTCGCCTATCGACGGCTCCGGTCGGTCAGGGAAACGCTCGCCTCGCCGCTGGCGTCTCTCGTCGATCGGCCACGGTTGCTCCTGTATCTCACCGTTCCGATCGCGGTCGTCGCGACCGTCGTTCGGCTGCCGGCGATCCTCGCCGGCGGAAGCGTCGACGTCCGGGCACTCGACGACGTCCTGATTCAGGCGGCGATCTTTCTGAGCGGGACGTTCGCCGTCGTCTACGAGTACAGCAGGCGTCGGCTCAAACGACTCGAATCGGCCGTTCCGGAGCTTCTCGAGCGGCTCGCCAGCCTCAACGAGGCCGGCATCTCGGTCGTCTCCTCGTTCGATCGGGTCCGTCGTGGCGACATCGGCGAGCTCGATGCGGAGGTCAACCGCATCTGGAGGGACATCCAGTGGGGCGCGACGACCGAGGAGGCGCTCTCGCGGTTCGAGACGCGCGTCCGAACGCCCTCCGTCACTCGCGTGGTCACGCTCATCACGAACGCGATGCACGCCTCGAACGAGATCGGACCGGTCCTCCGGATCGCGGCCGAGCAGGCCCGCTCGGACCTCCAGCTCCGCCGGCAGCGCCGACAGGAGATGTTCACGTACCTCGTCGTGGTGTACGTCTCGTTTTTCGTCTTTTTAGTCGTCATCGGCGCCCTGGAGTACGTCCTGATCCCGAGCCTGCCGGACGTGGGCAGCATCGGTGGGGGTGCGGCCGGCGGTGCCGGCGGCGTCGGCGGGGCGGGGCCGCTCGGGGGGTTCGACGGCGGCGACCGCGACGCCTATCGGCTCGTCTTCGTTCACACCGCGTTCATCCAGTCGCTACTCTCGGGGCTCGCCGCCGGCGTCATGGGCAGCGGGTCGGTCAAGGCCGGCATGAAACACGCGGCGGTCATGCTTTCGATCTCGTACGTCCTGTTGACGTTCGCGATCTGAGGCCGCGTTCGCGCGTCCCGACGACGTTCGTACACCACGCCGACTCGCATCGCTGCCCTCTTTGCCGCCGCGGCGAAACCGGCCCCATGAACGATCGCGCCGGCGTCCGAGCGACGTACGACCGGATCGCCGATCACTTCTCTTCGACCCGCGAGTACCCCTGGCCGGAGGTCGAGTCCTTTTGTGCGGGGCGTCGCGCCGCCACTGCCCTCGACGTCGGCTGCGGGAACGGCCGCCACACCGAGCTGTTGGCCGGGCACGCCGATCGGGTCCTCGGCCTCGACGTGAGCCACGGACTGCTGTCGGCCGCCCGCGAGCGCGCCCCCGGAGCCGCCCTGGTCGCCGGCGACGCCGCCTCGCTGCCGGTCGCCGACGGAGCGGTCGGTCTTGCGGTATACGTCGCGACGCTGCATCACCTCCCGACGCGACGGCTCCGCCGGGAGAGCCTCGACGAACTCGCGCGTGTCCTTGACGACGGCGGGGTGGCGCTCGTTAGCGCCTGGAGTACCGCCGCTGACCGCTTCGAGGCCGACGCCGACACCGAGACGGGCTTCGATGCCGAGATCGATTGGACGCTTCCCGGCGGCGAGACGGTCCCGCGTTACTACCACATCTACGCGCCCGCGGAGTTCGATGCGGACCTCGGCGCGAGCGACCTCGCCGTCGTCGAGTCGTTCGTCTCCAGCGGGAACTGCTACGCCGTCGTCGAGCCGTCGTGACCGACGGAGTACTTAAATGCTGACGGCGCCCCGGCGAGCGATTTAAATACCGTTCCGGGAACGAAAAGACCCTTATAGGGCGTGATGTTACAGTTTCGTGCGCGCCGACGGTGAGCGGCCCGACGGGCCGCGAGTCGCGGCGCGACGAGGACGAGCGCCGGTGGTCTAGTGGCAGGACCTGAGCCTTCCAAGCTCATGGCCCGGGTTCAAATCCCGGCCGGCGCACTCCCTGCGGTCGTGCGCCGCCCGTACCCTCGCTCGCTCCGCTCGCGAGGATCCCGGCCGGCGCATTTTCTGCCGAACGGAGTGAGGCGAAAATCGCCACGGAATTTGAACCCTATCAGTCACAGCCCGGAAGCGCAGCGAAGCGAGCATCCCGGACTGTCTGATCCCGGTTCAAATCCCGGCCGGCGCATAGCGAGGATCGAGCGAAGCGAGATCCTCGGAAAGATCGAGCGGCGAAGCCGCGAGATAGCGAGACCGAACGAAGTGAGGTCTCGAAACGTGAACGGGGAGCAACGCGACCCGTGAACGGGTTCTCTGCGGTCGTGCGCCGCCCGTCCCCTCGCTCGCTCCGCTCGCGAGAATTCCGATAGACGGTGTCTATCGACATCACACTCGCTTCGCTCGTGTGATTCCCGGCCGGCGCATAGCGAGGATCGAGCGAAGCGAGATCCTCGGGAAGATCGAGCGGCGAAGCCGCGAGATAGCGAGACCGAACGAAGTGAGGTCTCGAAACACGGACGGGACGCGAGCCACGAGCGCACTCGCTTCGATCACCGGACCGATAACGGCAGGCCACGCCCCGAGAGTAGCCATTTAAATATCGCGGGCGACTCCGAACACACGATGTCAGATTCATCGGACACAGCGAACGGCAAACCGTCGTTGCTCGGTCGAGTGCTCTTTGCAGGTGGGCTCGCCGCCCTCGCGGTACGCAACCTGACGAACCTCGAGGGACGCGTCGCCTACGCCGACGCCAAGGGCGTCCCGGCGGCCGACCGGCTGGTCCCGGCCGCGACCGGCCTCCTGCTCGGTGGGAGCCTCGGCATCGGGACCTGGAAGCTTCCCCGGCTGTCCGGGGCGAGCGTCGCGGCCTTCTTCGTCGGCGTCACCCCGCTCATGCACGACTTCTGGGCCGTCGACGACGACGCGCGCGATCAGGAACTCACGTCGTTCCTCCAGAACGTGACGCTGCTCGGCGCTGCCGTCGTCTTCATCGGTTGGGCGACCGGCGAGTAACGCCTCCGACGATTATAAATGAGCGGGGCCGTTCACCCGCCGGACGATCGGTCCCGCCGCAGGCGTCCTTTTTCGACCCGCGTCGCCATCGCGAGGTAAAGCGCGAACACCAACAGGCCGACTGCGCCGGCGCCGGCGACGCCGAGGGCGTCCGCGCCGAGGAACAGCGGCTCCTCGCGTGCGACGGGGAGGAACGTGTGATGGAGGTCCCCACGGACCGGGATGAAGTAATCGACGGTCGTATCGAGGGCGTACCACGCGGTTGCGGTGCCGACGCCGAGCGGCGAGAACTCGGCGATCCGGTGGAGAACGAACGCCTGCAGCACCATCGCGGCGTGGCTCCAGATCAGAAACTGCCGCATCGCGGGGTGGAGGTAGCCGAACTCGGGCCAGAACGCGAGGTGGACCCAGACGGTCCACCCGCCCAGGATGATGTTGCCGAGAAAGGCCAACGCGGTCAGCCACTCCCGCCCGTGGCCGAGTTTCCACGCCGCGAGCGCCGCGGCGAGAAACAGCGTCGCGACGGGGCTGTCGGGGACGAAGGGCCACATCGCCGTGGGCGTCCGGGCGAGTTGGAAGCCGTAGTAGTAGAAGCCGAACGCCGTCCCGGCGAGGTTCACGAGGACGATCGGCCAGACGAGATTCAACGCGAGGTTCTCGAGTGGCTCGGGCAGCGGCGCGACGTACCGGGGGAGGTCCTCGCGGGGGACGTCGGACTCGAAGAGCCCGCGGACGTTCATACCGGGTACTCCGGGCGGGAGAATAAAAACACCCCGAGAGCGGCCGACCGGCGAGCGCCGCCCACGACGGCGGGGACGGGGCGGGTGACGGCGCGAGCAACCAACGGTAAAGCGACGGGGGGAACGACACGGATTAAGTGTGCTCGGCCCGTACAGTTTATTATGAGTGAAACGGACCTCGAGGAACTCAAACGAGGCACGGACCTCGTAAAGCGTGGTTTCGCGAAGATGCAGAAGGGCGGCGTCATCATGGACGTCGTCACGCGCGAACAGGCCCGTGTCGCCGAGGACTCGGGCGCGGTCGCCGTCATGTCGCTCGAGGCGGTCCCCGCCGACATCCGAAAGCGTGGCGGCGTCGCCCGGATGGCCGACCCCGGTGCCCTAGAGGAGATCATCGACGAGGTCTCGATCCCGGTGATGGGGAAGGCCCGAATCGGTCACACTGCCGAGGCGCAGATCCTCGAGGCGACCGGCGCGGACATGATCGACGAGTCGGAGGTGCTCACGACCGCCGACGAGCGCTATCACATCGACAAGCGAGAGCTCACATCGCCGTTCGTCTGCGGGGCCCGAAACCTCCAGGAGGCGCTGCGACGGATCGACGAGGGCGCGGCGATGATCCGGACGAAAGGCGAAGCCGGGACCGGCGACGTGAACCAGGCCGTCACCCACCAGCGGAACATCCAGCGTGCGATCCGCATGCTCTCCGGGATGGCCTACGAGGAGCGCGACGAGTGGGCCAGAGAGCACGGGGCACCCCGCGAACTCGTCCACGAGACGGCCGAAATGGGCCGGCTTCCGGTGGTCAACTTCGCGGCGGGCGGGATCGCGACCCCCGCCGACGCCGCGCTCATGATGCAGTTGGGCTGTGACGGCATCTTCGTCGGCTCCGGCATCTTCGGCGCGGAGAACCCCCAGGCGATGGGCGAGGCGGTCGTCGCGGCCGTCAACAACTACGACGACCCGGACACGCTCAAGGAGATCGCCAAGTCCCCCGGCAAGGGCATGAAGGGTCAGGCGAACGAGACGATGCCCGAAGAGGAACAACTGCAGGGCCGCGGCGTCTGAACGGGACACACGCCGTCGGACAGCCGACCGACAACCGACGCCGTCCTGAGTGCTGCCGGACGGCACGTTTTCTCATCTCACGTGACCTCGGGGTCCCGATTCCGGGGATAGCGCTGTTCCGCCACGGCGAACGCGAGCGTGCTCGCCACCCCGAGAAACGTCCCGGTCGTCAGCGTCACCGCGAGATACGACAACTCGGCGAACGGCAACGAGAGGAAGAACGCGGACACCCCATGGAGGACGATGGCGATGGCGACGACGTAGAACGGGGCGTTGAGGTACCGCCACCGGAATCCACCCGCGAGGTACTCGTCCGTGATCCGGCCGAGGGCGGCGACCACGCCGCCGGCGGCGGCCCACTGGACGGCCCCGTAGACGAACGCCGCGACCGGCTGGATCGCCCCGGAGTCGGCGTCCGTGAGCCGATCTATCGCGTCGAGGCCGCCGACGCCTCCGACGACGACGAGCGCCGCCGCGACGACGTACGTGACGAGTTGGACCCGCCCGGAGAAGAGCCCGACGCGGATCCCCTCGAGCGCTCCGTCGATCGTGTCCTCGAGACCCAACCCCCGAAAGAGGACGTACAACCCGAGCAGCGCCGAGATGACGCCGAACGTCGACCCGGGGAGGCCGATGACGTCGGCGAGGATGGCGATCGGGTATATCAAAAGCAAAATACCGAGTGGGATGAGGATCGTCCCCCGCGTTTCGGGGTCCGCAAGCACCTGCTTGAACGTGTAGTACATCGATTCGAGATCCTGGGCCTGCCGCACGACGACGCGCCGAACCCCGTCGATCGGGACTCGCGACCGGATGACCGGCAGGACGCTTTCGTCCTGTGCGCCGTCCGTGACGACGACCGCTTTGACGTCCTCGCCGGTCGACAGCGATGCGAGGACCGTATCGACCTCCTCGCCGACCTTTCGGTTCGCCGAGACGTCCGCCTTGGCGGTTCCCGTGACGACGGCCACCTCGACGGACTCGTCGTCGATGTTGTCGTGGACGTGGATGCCCTGAAAACAGACGTTGACGTCCGAGTCCTCGGGGTCGGCGGTCGCCAAGGCGACGGCGGCCGACTCGACAGCGTCGCGGCCGACGACGGGGGTGTCGAACGACGTCTTCCGGCCGAGGTCGTCGTCGAGGTCGACACAGAGGATCAACAGCATCGATCGTTGTAGGGCGTTTCGCGCGACGGGTTAAGTTCCTTCTCCCCCGGCGTCAGCGTCCGTCCGATCGCACTCTCCGAGCGACGGCGGACCGGCCCACACTATCGCGATCCGACCCCGCCGCCGAACGCCGAGAGGTCGCTTTGGATCCCGGCCGCGAGTGTCGACTTCCGCCGGAGGTCGGCCATCGACACCGGAAGCCGGGGAACCAGTTCCCGGACAGCGCCGTGGAAGCTCTCGGCGACCGCCGCCTCGCCGGCGACCGCGTCCCGGATCGACTCGCGGATCTGCCAGACGCCGACGGGCGCCCAGTACCCATCCGTCGCGTGTCTGATCACGAACACCTTCGCCTGCCGGCCGCGCTCGGCGAGCGCCTCGAGGACGCCGAGTCGGGCGGCGTAGTAGGCCCCCGAGGTCTCCTCGACGTACTCCGTTCGCCCCTCGTAGCCCTCGCTGTCGGCGGCCATGTACAACTGCCCGTTCGGGTCGGGGTTCCAGATGCTGCCCGGCGCTTTCAACTCGAGGAGTTCGAACTCCCACTCGCCGGGCGCGGCGACGACCCAGTACTCGTTGCCCATGTACTCGGCGTGCCACACCGACGTCTGCCCGATCGTGGGGGCGTTGCGGACGGTCCCCCGGAGGTACTGCCCGATCGTGTCGTCGACGGCGGTGATCGACCACCGCGTCGGGACGAGCCGTCGGTTCTCTCCCTGCCCGAGCGCGCCGACCGAGAGCACGTTGTTGATTTCGTAGACGTCGAACCCCCGCCGATAGAGGTACGTCATCGCGCCCGTCGCGCGCCAATCGTCGTCCGAGAGCGTCTTTTCGACCGCCCGCGGGATCGAGGGGTTCTCCGTCACGCGGGCGGTGTCGGCCCCGACCCGCGGCCCCCGGGGGGCAGCGATGTCCTCCAAGGAGCCGTCGAGATCGAACCCGGGACGGTCCTCGAGACCGAGTTCGACGTCGACCGGGCGGTCGGCGATGGCGACCTCGCGTTGGGTGCCGACGAAGCCGTCCCAGACGTCGCGGGCGTCGACGTTCGAGCGCCGCGTGGAGTTCAAAAGGCCCGTCCGGCGCTCGAAGACGTCGTCGATGTCGTACCCCTGCTCGTACCACGCGCCGGTCGTGACGTAGTCGGCGGCGTCGTCCTCGTCGCCGACTGGGGCGAGGAGGCCGGCCGAGACCTGTGGATACCCCGACCGGCCGACGAACACCGAGGGGGCCGTCGAGCCGACGAGCGTCTCCCCGGAGAGCGTCTCGTCGAAGCGGGTCCTCGCGTCGTCGATGTATTTGGTGACGGCGTAGGACTTCTCCTCGGCGAGTTTCCGGAGTTCGACCGACTCCTCGCGGTCGAGGTCGTCGACGTACTCGTCGAGGCGCATACGGTCGGTTCGGGGCGGGCGTTGAAATGTCGTTCGGGAACCGGGGGCGACCCCGAGGAGCGACCGCAACCCCTATTTTCGCCCGACTGCGAACCGAACGTATGCCCGTCATCGACTGCGATCCCGACCGCGCCAGGGAGCGCTTGGAGTCCGAGGGCGTCGAGACCCGCCCCGGGAACACCGACCACGAACTGTGGCGGGCCGACCGCGGAGGCGCGACGGCGGTCGCCTACGAGGGGTCGGTCGTCGTTCAGGGGAGCAACCCCGCCCGTCTGGCAGGGTTCATCGAGGACGGCGGCGGCCGGGCGCACGTCTACTTCGACGGCGCCTCCCGTGGCAACCCCGGTCCGGCCGCGATCGGGTGGGTGATCGTCACGGACGACGGGATCGTCGCCGAGGGATCCGAGCGGATCGGCCGCGCGACGAACAACCAAGCCGAGTACGAGGCCTTGCTCGCGGCGCTCGAGGCCGCGACCGACTACGGTTTCGAGGACCTCGTTATCAAGGGCGACTCACAGCTCATCGTCAAGCAGGTCCGCGGCGAGTGGGACGCCAACGATCCGACGCTGCGCGAAAAGCGGGTTCGCGTCCGGGAGCTGCTTCGCGGGGTCGACGAGTGGAGTCTCGATCACGTTCCACGGGAGATAAACGACCGTGCCGACGGACTGGCAAACGAGGCACTCGATGACTGACGACGCCCCCCACTCGGCCGACGATCCCTCCGGGAATGCGGACGACCGAACCGACGACCCACCGCTCCCCGAGACCGCAATCGAGCGCGCGGAGCGGTTGACCCGACACCTACAGAACGCGGTCGACGACGATGAGCGTGCGGCCTACCGACGCGAGCGCGATGCGCTGCTCGGAGCACACGGCTACGACGCCCGCGTCCGGGCGGGCGAAACCGGCGAGACGCTCGTGTTGTACCCCGCGGAGTGGACCGACGAGGGCACGATCCGAACCGACCGGATCGACGACACGGGCCGGGCGGTCGAGCGTCCTCTCTCCGGCCCCGGTTCCGGCGCTGACTGGGCCGAAATCGACGAGCACAACCGAGCGATCGCGGCCCGCGTCCGGGAGCGACACGGCGAGGTCCACGGCGAGACGGCCACCGCGTTCGCCGAGTTCATGAGCAACCACTACGCGAAGCCGATCGAGCGGGCGACCCCCGACGAGCGCGAGGAGTTCCGCACGGAGTATTTCCCCCGGAACGCGTGGCCGACGGACGAACAGCGCGAGCGGCTCGCGGCGTCGGTTCGACTCACCGTCGAGGCGGCCGAGGAAACCTGACACTCGCGCTCGTGGTGGCCGAGAGGACGCACCCCGGTTCGTCGTCGAGGCGGCCGGGGGGAAGCCACCGGAGTGACCCGATGTCGAAAGCTCTTTGCGACCCTCGGGCACAACGCCGGGTATGGCCGGAGCAAACCTCTGGGAAGACCTCGAGACGGGTCCGAACGCCCCCGAAGAGATCTACGCCGTCGTAGAGTGCCTCAAAGGCGAACGAAACAAATACGAGTACGACAAGGACATCCCCGGCGTCGTGCTGGACCGGGTGCTGCACTCGAACGTCCACTACCCCTCTGATTACGGGTTTATTCCGCAGTCGTACTACGACGACGAGGACCCCTTCGACGTGTTGGTCCTCGTCGAGGATCAGACGTTCCCGGGGTGCGTCGTCGAGGCCCGCCCCGTCGCGTTGATGAAGATGGACGACGACGGCGAGCAGGACGACAAGGTCATTGCGGTCCCCACGGAGGACCCCCGATACGACCACATCGAGGACCTGGCGGACATTCCCCAACAGCAACTCGACGAAATCGACGAGTTCTTCAATACGTATAAAAACCTCGAGGCGGGCAAGGAAGTCGAGACGCAGGGCTGGGAGGACAGGCAGGCTGCGATGGACGCGATCGAACACGCCCAAGAGCTTTACGAGGAACACTTCGATTGACATCCTCCCCGGTCCAAAGGGCGAGGATTCCCCGAAGGGGATATTCAGGTCGTGCGCTTCCTCGGGCCTCAACTACGCTTTCGCGTGGGCCGTCGAAGGTCGCCACCGGGTCCTGTCGTCGTGTATACGTTCCCGCACACTACGGAGCATCTCCGGGGACCTGCCGGCTCCACCGCCCGGTCGACGACCGCCCGACTGCGGGCGGTTTCGAGACGAAAGGCCCTTATGCGACAACCGTCTACTGTTGGATGGACTAGGTCGGGCGGTTAGGCCCCGCTCGCAACCCGCGCTATGGTCTTCAGCGGGGACCGAATCCGGGGCACGTCCGGGCCAACCGGTACGGGCCCCGCAAGCTAACGTCGAAGCCTCGTCCTGCGAGGGCAGCGGTCCGCGCGCCGGCGTCTGCAGGGACGTTCGGGCGCGGTTAACCGCGGGGAATCCGCCAGGCACGGAAGTGAGCAGCGGGCCCGCGGACAGCTGTCGCCCGCAGGGTCGCGGGGTGGAGGAGGCACGCGGGACTCCCCGTATCGAGCGGCCCGGGCACACCCCGGGTCCACCAATCTTTGCGTTTTTGGGTCGTGAGTCGGCCGAGCGGTCAGACAACTCCAGCACCGGCGAAAGAAATATAACAGATCATAACGAGCGCCGCGGAATGAAACAGCGCCTCGTATCGACCGCGAGAGGCGACGCCGACGAACCACCCACAGGCGAGCATCGTCGCCTGCGTGACGAGGTAGAACCGCCAGCCGCTGGCGTCGACGACGTCGCGATCGATCGCGGCGCCCGTGCCCGTCTGTTCACCGACTCTGACGAACCACTCGAGAAGGAACACGTCGACGGCGAGCACGACTGCGAGGAGCAAAACCGCCGTGGTCCACCCGATGACGACGTAGACGAGCATCGCCGAACGCAGTTGCTTTCGCTGATGATACAGCGATCCGATCTCGGCCTGAAGCGTCTCGAACGTCGTTTCGGCATCGCTTCCGACGTCGATCGCTCCGGTGACGAGGCCGACTGTCTGTTCGGCCAGCGGCGTTCCGACGCGGTCGAGGAACCGATCGAGTGCCGCCCGGCGGGCGTCGCCCGCGTCGGGCGCGGCCGTCAGACTGAGCCGGAATACGAGGTCGTCGATATCCGCCCGGAGTACCCGAACGTCGACTCCGTCGGCGGCCCGCCGCACCGCCGTACCGAGGGGATTCCCCAATCCGACGTGTCCGGCGACCGCGTGGACGAACTCGCGTATCTCACGGTCCTTCGCGTCGTCGAGACGTTCACGTTTCACCGCGACGGCGCCCACCGGGAACCCGTACGCCGAATATCCTAACAACACGGCGTCAGTGGTCGGTTCTCCGGACAGCCACAGCAGCCACGCGACGACGGCCGCCGGGAACGCGAACACGAACGCCGCACTCGCCGGGTTCGTCGCCGCCGTCGTGACGGTCGCGATCCCGGTCGGACGTTCGTACGTCCGGGCGTGATCCGGCGGGCGGAGTTCGGCGACCAGAAACGCCGTCGCCCCACCGGCGACGATGACGAACGCCGACCCCCCGTACACCAGCAGTCCCTCGACTGTCGGCGATCCTGGAAGCGGGGTTGCCCCGGACGGCCCAACCGTGAGCGCCGCCGTGATCGTCGCGACGACGACGAGCAGGGCGGGTAACACGAGGACAAAGAGAAACAGCTCCGCGAGGAGATCGGTATACTCGCCCGCCCGCTGGCGGGCACGGGAGCGTTGATGTGACAGCATCCGCGATTCCCGCCGGAGGTACCCCTGCAGCGACTCGGCACCGCCGCCAGCGTGTTCGCGGAACCTCAACAGAAACGGCGAAAGCATCCCGCGGGAAGGCGTCTCCCTGGCGATCCGCCGGAGCCCGGTATCGAGACTTCCGGTCAGTGCGGCGGTTTCGAGCACCCGTTCGAAGGACGTGCTGGCTTCGCCGTAGGCGTCCTGCTCGGCGACGGTCCGTACCATCTCGTGGCGACTCTCGCTGCCGTCGGCGAGCGCACGAAGGTAGCGAGCCGCCCCCGGAAGCGACCGCTCGATGGACGCGCGCCGGGCGCTGGCCCGCCACCGGAGGTACGTCCCGCCCGCCGTGACGGTCAGCCGTTTGGCGAACAGCCCGAAGGCGAGCCCAAGGAGGATGAGAAACGATCCCGGGGCGGGCGAGACGGCCTCGGGAAGCACCACCGTTGCGATCCGCCCTGCCGTCTCAGCCACCGAGACGGATGGCGCGGACCCAACGAACAGGACAGTGCCGAAGGCGAACACCCCAACGAGCCACGAAAGCCCATAGACCCGCGAGAGATACATGTCGAATCCAACCGAGAGCGCCGCCCCGCGGTACCGGTCTCGGTCGACGTCGTGACGGGGACGGTCGGCGTGTCGAGAAAAGAGCGCGTACAGGCCCCGGTCTACGTGTCCGGCTGCTCGGCCGACGACGCGGCTACTCATCTGTCCCCTCACGCTCGCGCCCGATCCGTTCGACGGTTGCCGCCTCGTTCGCCCGGAGGTCGCTCAAGAACCCGAACAGCGCCTCGGGATCGGATACCCCGTCGCGAACCAGGTACTCGACGTACCCGTGTTTTCGATGGAACTCCGACTCGACACTCTCGGGGCTGCGTCCAGTTCTCTCGGCGAGGCGGGCGAACGTCCGGATGTCGCCGGCTGCTGTCGGATCGCCCAGCTTCGGATGTTCGTACGCAAACTCCCAGTCCCCTTCCGGCGTCCGATCGAGGATCCGATCGTACCGGATCGTCACTCCGTCGACCTCGACGCTCCGCGTCGAACGGTCGAGCCGTTCGGCCTCCCGTTCGGAGTACAGTTCGACGACGGAGTCGACGTAGCGTTCGCCGCCGCTCTGTGCTTGAAACACCACGACGTCGACCTCCGGCAGGAGCCGCGGCGGGAGCCCCTTCCTGACGCCACGACGGATGAGCGCCTCGACGGTTTCGGCGTTAGTGGTTCCGAGCACCCCGTAGCCGGTCTGTAACGCCTCCCCGAGGGTTCCGAACGCTTCGGCCGAGTTGATCTCCGGGAGCACTTCTACATCCGGGTTGAGATAGTCGGTCTCCTCGATCAACTCCGGCATCGAGACGTCCCCGACCCCGCCTCGAGGCCGCCGGGCGGTCAGCGAAACGCCTGTCTCGTGGGGGAGCCGAACCTCCCGCGCTCCTTCGCCGATGCTCACCGGGCGGGCGTCGTACCTGATAAACGGCGTGTGGGCGTTCAGGAGCGTCGTCTTTCCGGTTCCGGCCGATCCGGAGAAGAGAACGACTCCGTGGTGTTCGTACAACAGCCACAGAAGCGTCACCAGCTCCGTCGGCACGGACCCGGATTCGACGAGCGTGACCGGCGTTACGCCCTCAGGAGCCTGCTTTCTGATAGAAACGTGCGGACCGCCCTCGGAGATCGCCGGAAGCGCGACCGCACAGCGGATCGTCTGGTCGACCCCGTCGAGGTCGAGATCGACCGTCGCCGAGGGCCTGCTCGCCGAGAGTTCGACCCCGTCGTTGGCGGCGAGCTGTGTGACCACGTTGACGAACGCCTCCTCGGACTCGAACGCGAGGTTCGTCGGCTCCCGAGCGCCGCCCCGAGGAACGACCTTGATCCGTTCGCCGACCCGGTTCGCTTCGATGTCCTCGAGATTGGGGTCGTACATCGGAACCGTGAGTTGTCCGTACCCCACGAGATCCCGGACGACGTAATAAACGAGGTCGTCGAGGCGGTCGCCGCCGACCCTGCGATCCGCCGATGGAACGACGATCCCGTGCTCGGCGAGCGTGGTCCGGACCCCGCGTCGGACCGTATCGACCCATGTACGGGTGTTCCCCGCCCGCAGTTGCCTCGAAAGCAGCGATTCGCCGCGCTTGCGGACGATTGCCGCCCGCTCTTGGAGCGTCGAGTGTTCGTCAATCCCGCCGAGTCCGGCCTCCCAGATCCGGTCCTTGCACTCGGTGATGAGCCGCTCGTCACCGGGGAGTCGGTCCGGTTCGATAACCGCGTATTTCTGTTCGAAGGGATCCGCCCCGAGCAGCCGTTCGCGGTACCGAACGACCGGGACGTCGTAACCGGCGAACTCGACGGTATAGCGCTCGATGCGCTCGGCGCTGAACCGCCCGACGAATTCGGCGTCCCGGATGCCCGTCGCGGCGGGGGCGTAGTTGGCCAAGTGGAGCGACAGTTCCTCCCCAGTGGCATCGGCAACTTCTATCGAGTCGTCGAGCGCGTGTGGCGTCAACGCCCCGAGGCACCGCAACTCGGCGAGGGCGTAGTACTCGAGTCGTCGCCGGGCGGCCGGTGGACACGAGGCGATCTCGTCGATGATCCGCTCGTACTTCTGGTCGAATCCAGCGCGAAACCGCTCGGCGGCACCCTCCCGCGTCCGGGGACGCGTCGGTTCTACATCGGCGAAGTGCTCGCGGACGGCGCGCAGTTTCGACTCCATGTCGGTCGACAGCGATGGCTCGCGAACGTCGTAGTGGAACCCGGCGTCGCCGCTTTCGACCGTGGCGACGACGCCGGGAACGATCTCGTAGTGATCGTGGACCGACGGTGAATACCACGCCTGAGCGCTATCCGGTGGCTCCGGGGCCGGAACTGTCGGCACCTCCTCGAGCATCTGTCAGGAGCTACTCACGTATTTTTATTTAAATGTTCGTCCGAAAACAATCCACGAGTGCCGACCCCCAACCGCGAGGAACAACGGCCTGTCCGATCCGGATTCGTTTATATACTGTGATGCAGGCGCGAACCCCACGAGTTCAGTCGTGGGATACGCGCGGTACGCTCAATCGGCCGTCTGTCCGCATCAATTTTTGTGTGCGGAGAACTGGCAGTTGGCCCGGTGTTTGCGACGGCGAGAGCCGGACGCAAAGACGCAAGCCGACCGCACCGACCGACAGAAAGCAAACTCCCGCCAGGCCGTCGACACGGCAGAGTAACGACGTCGTGGCGGAGTCAGTGTCGTCGGTCACAGCGCGTAGATTCCCAACCGTCAGGATTGATCTGCCCGGCCAACACCGGGTGGGAAACCCGCGACGTTACCCCCGAGAGCACGTCACATTTCAAACGCCCCGTACGCGTCGGCCCACGGTCTCGCCCGCTCCAGCGCCGCCGCGACCGCCAGCACGTCCGTCTCGGCGTAGCGGTGGCCGACGACTTGCAGGCCGACGGGCAGCCCGTCCTCGGTGAAGCCGGCCGGAACCGACGCGGCGGGATGGCCCGTCATGTTGAACACCCACGTCAACATCGCGTCGGTCGGCACGCCCCGCACGGACTCGCCGTCGATCTCCGTCGGGTAGCCGTCCGCGAGGTGTTTGCCGTACGGCGGGACGGTCAGCGTCGGTGTCACGAGGGCGTCGCGGTCGCCGAGGGCTGCCTCGATCGCCCGGTAGGCGTCGGTTCGGGGGACGTTCGATAGCCGTTCTTCGACCGTTTCGACGCCGTCGGCCAGCGTCGCGGTCGCCCGGGCGGTTGCCTCGATGTCCACAGTCTCGATGTCGATCCCGTGTTCGGCTTCGATCTGCGCCGCGAACGCGCCGAAGAAGGCCCCGACCTGGGTGACGTAGGCCTTCGAGAGCCGTCGGTAGGGCGGGAGGTCGACGGCGACCGACTCGACGGCCACGCCGGCCGAGGCGAGATCCTCGACCGCCTCGTCGACGACCGCCCGGACGGCGGGATCGACCGGCTGGAGGTCGAGATTCGGGCTGTAGGTGACCGAGAGCTCCCCGGCCGGCTGGTCGGTCGCCGCCACGTAGTCGGGGTCGCCGAGCGGGACCGAGAGGGGATCGCGGCCGTCGTCGCCGGCCAACACGTCGAGCAACAGCGCCGTGTCCGCTGTGTGCCTGGCGATCGGCCCGCCGACGAACGTCGGCGTCGTCGCGCAGAAGCCGTCCATCGAGGTGTACTCGGGGACCACCCCGAGCGTCGGCTTGAGACCGATCACGCTACAACAGGAAGCGGGCACCCGCAGCGACCCCCCGATGTCCGATCCGGTGGCGAGCCGGACGGAGCCGGCGGCCACCGCGGCGGCCGACCCACCCGAGGAGCCGCCCGCGGAGCGTTCGGGGTCGAACGGCGTCGGCGTCGCGCCGACGAGGCGGTTCTCGGTCTTGATCGTGTGTGCCATCGCGGGCGTGCTCGTCGTGCCGACGACGACCGCGCCGGCGGCCTCGAGGCGCTCGACGCCGATAGAGTCCTCGCTCGCGACGTTGTCCGCGAGCGCCCGGATGCCGAGGGTGTTCGGGACGCCCGCCTTCCGGGTCCGGAGGTCCTTGATCCCCACGGGCACCCCGGCGAGGGGACCGGGATCCTCGCCCGCTTCGACGCGTGCGTCGATCGCGTCGGCGCGTTCGCGGGCCGACTCCCCGATGACTGTGATGAAGCTGTTCAACTCGTCGGTGGCGTCGATTCGGTCGAGCGACGCCTCGACGAGGTCGCGGGCGCTTCGACGGCCGGCTCGCACGTCGGCCGCGAGGTCGCCGACGGCGGCGTCGGGGAGTCCGGACATACCGGAGGATGTCGGCACCGTCTGATAAATCCCGATGGCGAGCGCGTCCCCGCGGAGGCCGAGAGCCTCGATACTGGCCGCGGCCTACGCCGATCCGAGCGGGATCACGAGCGTCTGACAGTCCGTCTCGGTGATGACGTCCTGGGAGACGCTGCCGAGCATCCGGCGCTCGTGGCCGTCCGCGCCCCGCGAGCCCATCACGATGAGGTCCGCGCCGATCTCGTCGGCGTAGGCGATGATCTCCTCGCCGGGGCGGCCCCGGCGGACGACGCCCTCGTTTTCGAGGTCCGCGGTGCTCGCGGCGTTCGTGACCGCCTCGACCGCCCGCTCGGCGTTGGACGTGAGTTCCTCGTCGACGGCGTCGGTCAGCCCCTCCTCGAGCGTGAGGAAGACGCCCCTGTCGATGACCGAGAGCGCGTGGACCCGCGCGCCCCGCTGAGTCGCGATATCGACCGCCGCGTCGATGACCGCGTCCATCTGTTCGCCGCCGTCGGTCGGAACGATGATGTCGTCGTACATCGGGTTCGTCCGGCGGTTGTACCCGAGACAAGTAAACCGGTTCGAATGACGGCGGGGCGAGGTCGGCCTCGGGTACTCGCCGTGATCGCCGCCACAGTCGACGTCCAGGAACCGGCAAAAGAGATAGGTATCGCCGCCTCGGATGTCCGAGTATGTACGACAGCGTCCTGCTGCCGACCGACGCTAGCGCCGGGATGGACAAGGCAGTCGAACACGCGATCGACGCCGCCAAACAGTACGGCGCGCCCCTGCACGTCCTCTACGTCGTCGACACGGACACCTACGCCTCGTACTCCGGCGACGAGTACGTCCACGAGTTCGAGGGCCTCGAAAGCGCCCTCGAGCAGGCCGGCGAGGAGGCGATCGAAGAGGTCGTCGCGACCGCCGACGCCGAGGGCGTCGAGACCGAGTCCGTCGTCAGACACGGCGTCCCCCACGAGGAGATTCTCACGTACGCCGACGAGGCCGACGTCGGCCTCACGGTGATCGGCTCGAAGAACCGCTCGGGGGAGTACCGCCGGCTGCTCGGCAGCGTCGCCGACCGGGTCACGCGGATGGCGGACCGCCCGGTGACGGTCGTCAAGACGCCCGTCGAGGAGTAGTCGTCGGCGTCAGCCGCTGGACGGACCCGACACCCCCGGCTACTCGACGACGCTGACCGACTCGCGCTCGAAGCGCTCGCCCCGCCAGCGCCAACTCCCGATCCCGGCGTCCTCGCCGGCGAGCGAGACGATGACGTACGAGCGCCCCGGCCACGCCGCGAGCCGCGTGTCGGTCGCACTCGGCTCGAGCGGCCCCCGCGGGTGGGAGTGATAGAAGCCGACGACGTCGAAGCCCGCGTCGTCGATCCGCTCGAGGATCGCGAGCTCGGCTTCGGGGGCGATCTCGTAGCGCGTTTCGGGGGTCTCGGCCGCGTTGACCGCCCGGTAACGCCGTTCGACGCGGGAGGTTTCGCCGTTGGTTCCGGCGAGGACGCCGACGACCTCCTCGGGAGCCCCCCCGCGTGCGTGTTCGACGATCGCGTCGCGGTGCGGTTCCGAGAGCTCGAGCACCATCTCTCAGACGCTCTCCCGACCCGCACCGAACGGGCGGGCCATCCACGGCTCCGGGGCGTCGAACGCCTCCGGGTGGAGAAGCGCCGCGAGGGTCTCGAGGCTCTCGACGAGTCGCGGCCCGGGGCGGTTCATCAGGTGGTGGCCGTCGACGGCGTGGACGCGACCCGTCCGGACGGCACGGATATCGGTCCACCCCTCGCGGTCGAGCAGGTCGCTGCGGTTCTCGGCGGTCTGTTCGAGGCCGAACCCACAGGGCGCGGCGACGAGTACGTCGGGATCGTACTCGCGGATCGCGGCCCACTCCCGCGGCGTCGAGGCCTCGCCGACCCCGGCGAGGCCGTACTCCCCGCCGGCGAGTTCGACCAGCTCGGGCACCCAGTGGCCCGCGACCATCGGTGGTTCGAGCCAATCGAGGACGGCGACCGCGGGGCGCTCCGAGCGCTCCGCGGCCGCCGTTTCGACCCGATCGATCCGACCTCGGAGGTCCGCGAGGAGTTCGCTCGCTCGCTCCTCTCGGCCGATCGCCGCGCCGATCGCCTCGACGTCCGAGAGGACGTCTTCGACGGTGTGGGGGTCGGTCGTCAGGAGCTCACAGTCGAGTCCGAGCTCCTCGATGGCCGCCTCGACGACGACGGTGTCGACGGCGCACACGTCACAGATGCCCTGTGAGACGACGACGTCGGGGTCGGCGGCCGCGAGCGCCTCGCGGTCGATCCGGTAGACGCCGCCCGCGTCGGCCGACGCCTGGACTTGGCTGTCGATCTCGGCGCTGGACGCGTCGGCGTCGATGCGGGAGTCGACGACCGAGGGGACCTCCGCGACCGACGGCGGGTAATCGCACTCGTGGGAGGTCGCCACCGGCCGGACGCCGAGGGCGCCTACGATTTCGGTCGCCGAGGGTAACAGGGAGACGACGCGTGGGGGCACGGGTGTTTGAAATCCTCCTGTTCGCTCTTGGGGTCGCGGGGGAATGAATCTGCTGGCGCGGATCGCGGAGACGCGCCCCGTCGCCCGTCGGATCACGCTGCCGACCGGTGGACGGACGAGCCACCCGCCCGACGAACGGTTCGCCTACCGTCCGGCCGTCACATCGAATCCGGCGCCTCGACCCCGAGGATGTCGAGGGCGTTCGCGACCGTGTGGCGGGCGGCGACGACGAGCGCGAGCCGCGCCGCACGGGTCGTCTCCTCGTCGGCCGTGACGACCGGACACTCCCGGTAGAAGCCGTTGAAGCGGTCGGCGATCTCGCGGGTGTAGGTCGCGATCCGGTGTGGCTCGTGGGCCGCCGCGGCGGCCTCGACGACGCCGGGGAAGCGCGCGATCGTCGAGAGCAACTCGCGCTCGGCGTCGCTCGACAGCGCCGAAACGTCGAGTTCGGGCTCGATCCCCTCGGCCTCGCCCTCGATCCCGCGACAGCGCGCGTGGACGTACTGGACGTACGGCGCCGACTGCGCCTCGAAGTCCAGCGCGCGCTCCCACTCGAAGGTGATCGCCTTCGCGGGCTGTTTGGAGACGATGTCGTAGCGGACGGCCCCGATTCCGACCTGTTCGGCGATCCGCTCGACGTCTGCCTCGTCGAGGTCGTCGTCGCGAAGCCGGTCGTCGAGGCGCTCTTCGACCTCCTCGCGGGCGCGATCGATCGCCTCGTCGAGCAGGTCGTCGAGCTGGACGCCGGTGCCGGCCCGCGTCGACATCTTCCCCTCGGGGAGGTTGACGTACGAGTAGATCACCGTATCGAGGGGTTGGGTGTCGTTGCCGAGATCCTCCAGGGCTGCCCGCAGCTGGCGGGCCTGGAGCTTGTGGTCCTCGCCGAGCACCGTCACCGCGCGGTCGTAGGTGTCGAACTTCCACTCGTGGTGGGCCAGATCCCGCGTCGTATAGAGCGAGGTGCCGTCCGAGCGGAGGAAGACGAGGTTCTTCTCGATGTCCTCGAAGGCGAGTTGCCAGGCGTCGTCCTCGTAGACCGCCCGGTCGTGCTCCTTCAGGCGTGCGACGACGTCGTCGGTCGAGCCGTCCCGCATGAACCGCGTCTCCTTGACGAACTCGTCGAACGCCGCCGGTAGCCGACCCAGACACCGCTGCATCCCGTCCAACACGGTGTCGACGACCTCGGTGACGCGCTCGTAGGTCGCCTCGTCGCCGGCCTCGAGGCCCTGCATGATGGTCTCGATCTCGGCCTCGGCGGCTTCGACCGCCTCGGGATCGGCGTTCTCCAGGAACTCGTTGCCCTTGCGGTAGTACCGGACCATCCGGTACTCGGCGCGGTCGCGGGCGGGCTCCGGTAGCTCGGACTCCGCGAACGTCTCGTAGGCCCACGTGAAGACGGCCATCTGCCGGCCGGCGTCGTTGACGTAGTAGTGTCGATCCACGTCGTAGCCGGCGTACGAAAGCAGGTTCGCAACGGCGTCGCCGACGATCGGGTTGCGCGCCCGCCCGACGTGGACCGGCCCGGTCGGGTTCGCGGAGGTGTGCTCGACGACGACTGCGGTGTCGCGGTCGGGCAACGAGCCGTACGTCTCCGCCTGGCCGGCCACGAGCGTCCCCTCGAAGTACGCCTCGCTCGGGGAGAAATTGAGGTACGGTCCCTCGGCGTCGACCTCGCCGATGTAGTCGTACCCGTCGGCGTCGAGCGCCGCGCGCAGTTCGGCGGCGACCTCCGGCGGGGGAGCGCCGGCCGCCGAGGCGAGCCGGAAGGCGACGCTGGAGGCGAAGACGGCCTCGCGCCCCTCGGGTGGCTCCTCGATACCGAGGTCGTCGGCCGGGTAGCCACAGTCGGCGAGCGCGTCGGCGAGGGCCGCCTCGACCTCCTCGCGCAGAGCGATGAACATACCTCTCTTTGCCCGCCACCGGATAAAGGGGCTTTCGAAGAGCGCCCCGCCGCCGCCCGGATCGAAACGTCGACCACCGAACGCGACGGACCACGGGCTTTAGGACGCTGTGCGTCGAGGGGGACGTATGCCCAAGCAGGTCGACGATCCCGACTACCACAGCGAGAACCACACCGCCGCCCAGACCTGCGGGTGGACGGCCAACGCCCTCCGCGGCGAGGGCCGCTGTTACAAAAATCACTTTTACGGCATCCAATCGCACCGCTGCATCCAGATGACGCCCGTCGTCAAGTGCAACGAGCGCTGTGTGTTCTGCTGGCGCGACCACGCCGGCCACGCCTACGAACTCGGCGACGTGGAGTGGGACGACCCCGACGCCGTCGCCGAGGCCTCGATCGAACTCCAGCGGACGCTCCTCAGCGGCTTCGGCGGCAACGACGCGGTCCCCGAGGAGGCCTTCGAGGAGGCGATGGAGCCCCGCCACGTCGCCATTTCGCTGGACGGCGAGCCGACGCTGTACCCCCACCTGCCGGAGCTCATAGAGGCGTTTCACGACCGGGGGATCACGACGTTTCTCGTCTCGAACGGAACCCGACCGGAGGTCCTCGAACGGTGTGACCCGACGCAGTTGTACGTGAGCGTCGACGCCGCCGACCGGAAGACGTTCGGCGAGGTCGTCAACGCACTCGAGGACGACGCCTGGGACCGACTCGTCGAGACCCTTGATGTCCTCGCCGATAAGGACGACACCCGGACGGTGCTGCGGACGACGCTGTTGTCGGGGCACAACACCCACCGCCCCGAGTGGTACGCGGCGATGTACGACCGCGCCGACGCCGACTTCGTCGAATTGAAGGCGTACATGCACGTCGGCAACTCCCGTGACCGACTCGACCGGGACGTGATGCCCGATCACGAGGCGGTGCTCGCCTTCGCCGAGGCCGTCGGGGAGTACCTGCCGACCCACCCCGTCGTCCGCGACGTCGAGGCGTCCCGGGTCGCCCTGCTGGCGCGGGAGCCGGACACGATGGTACCGGAGCTGAAAGGCGGCAGCGACTTCTGGCGCGAGGAGCCGTACGCGGACTCCTGACGGGTACGCAGCGTCCGGATCGCACGCGTGGCCGCCTCCGACACGTTTTAGTTCGCCACTCGTCTAGTTCAAATAAGTGGTCCGGCACCTGTTCTCATTTCCGTTACGTGTTCCAGATTCGTTACGGTTAAGAACGCGGAGACCCTACGTTCGGATATGCCACGAACGACCGGACGCGTCGGCCACGACGAGCTGGCGACGCTGAAACTCGTCGCGCTCGACGGTGCCCTCGAGAGCCGGACGACGGTCACCTGTTCGGCGCTGGCCGACCGCCTCGACGCGTCGAACCAGACCGCTTCCCGGCGGCTTCAGCGTCTGGAGGACGCCGAGTACCTGACGCGGGAGGTGACGGGTGACGGACAGATCGTCTCGCTCACCGAGGCAGGCGAGCGCGCCCTCCAGGGCGAGTACGCCGACTACCGGCGGCTCTTCGAGGGCGACGCCGACGTGACGCTCCGGGGGACCGTCACCAGCGGTATGGGCGAGGGGCGACACTACATTTCCCTGCCCGGCTACATGCGGCAGTTCCGCGAGCGCCTCGGCTACGAGCCGTTCCCCGGGACGCTGAACGTCGAGCTGGGCGACGACAGCGCCCGGACGCGCTCCCGGATGGACGCCCTCGATCCGGTCGAGATCGACGGGTGGGCCGACGACGAACGCACCTACGGCCCTGCGTTCTGCTGGCCGGCGACGGTCGAGACGGCCGACGGCGAGCGTTACAAAGAAGCCCACGTCATCGCCCCCGAGCGCACCCACCACGACGCCGACCAACTCGAAGTGATCGCCCCGGAGAAACTCCGCGAAACGCTCGCCATCGACGACGGCGACGAACTCGAGGTCCATGTCTCGGAGCAGTGAGACCGCGGCCGCCGACTACGGCGTCGACGCCGCCGTCTCGGCGTTCTCGGCCGGCCGCCCGGTGTTGATTCACGACGCGACCGACCGCGAGGGCGAGGTCGACCTCGTCTACCCGGCCGCCGCGGTCGCCCCCGAGGACGTCGCCCGCCTCCGGAACGACGCCGGCGGACTGGTCTGTGTTGCGCTCCCCGAGTCGGTCTGTGAGACCTGGGAGTTGCCGTTCGCCCAGCAATTGCTTTCGCATCCGGCCGGCGCGGACCACGAGTTGGGTTACGACGAGCGATCCTCGTTTTCGATCACGGTGAACCACCGGGGGACGTTCACCGGGATTACCGACGAGGACCGCGCGCTCACCATCTCCGAACTCGGGGCCGCCGCGGGACGGATCGCCACGGAGCGGCGGATCGCGGGCGACGGCGCCGGCAGCGCTATCGCGACCGACGCCGAGCGCTTCGCCGAGTCGTTCCGCGCCCCCGGACACGTCCACCTGCTCCGGGCCGCGCCAGGCGGTCTGGCCGACCGGGAGGGCCACACCGAACTCGGGTTGGCCCTCGCCGACGCGGCGGGCGTCGAACCCGCCGTCGTGGTCTGCGAGATGCTCGACGACGGGACCGGCGGCGCGCTCTCGCCCACCGCCGCCCGGGCGTACGCCGACCGCAACGACCTCCCCTACGTCGAGGGGAGCGAGTTGATCGCCCGGTTTGGCTGAGCCGCCTTCGGGCGATCACGCCCGCCGGAGCAGCGATATCGCCACGGCGTAGCGCGCCCCGCGCTCGCAGTCGACGGTCGTGTCTGGTTCGTCGCCGTCGCACTCGATGCTCCGTCCGCAGCACTGACAGGTGATCTCGAACTCCACGGGTGGCTGTGCGCCGGACGTTCGCGCCGATCGGCGGCCGAAAACCGCGCGTCGTGGATCGCTCTACCGGATCGCCGGCGACCGACGAACGGTACCTCCGGGTGGCCCGTGAGAGGGGCGTCGACGCGTGCAGACGTCGTTCCCCCCCGGCGCACGTCCCGTACGCGAGGGCCATTCTCGTCGTCCCGGGCGAAAGGCGTACGGGCTGGCGGCGCCGTCGCCCGGGTTCCGGGCACGGACACTCGAACGGGCCGCCGAACACGCCGAGGCTCCGGGCGTGCGGTCTCGCTTCGCTCGCTCGTTTCGGGCTCCGACTCGTCCGCCCAACTCCCCGTGGAAATTTTATAGTATATAACCTCCTCGCTCCGCTCGCCGCCGTGAGGAGTGAGCGTCCTGACGGAGTCCCACGCGAGCGAAGCGAGCGTGGGGCACGTCAGGACCGAACGACGACGCGGTCGCTGCAAACGCAGCGACCGCGAGGAGTGAGCGTCCTGACGGAGATTTGAACTCGCCAAGAGGGTCCGGGCATGCGACCTCGCTTCGCTCGGTCGTTCCGGGCTGCCACTTGTCTGCTCAAATCTCCGGGGACGTTTCCTTCAGCGCGCAGGGTTCGCTACGCTCATCCGTTTGCGCTGAAGAGAAACGTCCTGACGGAGTCCCACGCGAGCGAAGCGAGCGTGGGGCACGTCAGGACCGAACGACGACGCGGTCGCTGCAACGCAGCGACTGCGAGGAGTGAGCGTCCTGACGGAGATTTGAACTCCGGTCCCTGGCTCCGCAAGCCAAGAGGATAGTCCACTACCCTACCAGGACTCACATACACGTACCTCGGTTCGACGTATATGGGTTACGGTTCGATAGCGAGGGCGGCGAGGATTTATATACGAATCCGGGGCAAGCGGGCGTATGCCACGCCGTCGCGACACCGAACCGTACCGACACCGACAACGCTTTTCGGGAGGCCGTGTTTGCTCTCCGTAGCAATGGGCGCCATCGAGGACGTATACGAGGACCTCGACGCCGACGTCTCCGAGGAGGAGTTCCGTGAGGCCGTCGAAGCGAAGGTCGAACAGATGGGCGGACTCGCCGACGAGGAGACGGCGGCGATGCTCATCGCCCACGACCTCGACGGGGGCGAAGTCGAGACGATCGCCGACATCGAAGCCGGGCTCGAGGAGGTGAAGTTCCTCGGCAAGGTCACCGGCGTCGGGGAGTTGCGGACGTTCGAGCGCGACGGCGAGGACGATTCGGACGGACATGTTTTGAACCTCGACGTCGCCGATGAGTCCGGAGCGGTCCGGGTCGCGCTGTGGGACGAGGACGCGGTCGCCGCGGCGGAGGAGATCGACGCCGGCGACGTCTTCCGGATCAAGGGCCGGCCGAAGGACGGCTACAA
Organism: Natronomonas moolapensis 8.8.11; assembly: GCF_000591055.1. GTDB lineage: Archaea > Halobacteriota > Halobacteria > Halobacteriales > Haloarculaceae > Natronomonas > Natronomonas moolapensis. Next base: position 365,378 of record NC_020388.1, read on the forward strand.
CGGCGTCGAGGTCAGCGCCGACCGCCTCGAACCCGACGAGGAGGCCGATATCGACGTCGACGTCGGTGGGCGCGTGACCGCGGACTCGCTGTCGATGGGCCAGTCCGACGTGAACTTCAGGGGCGTCGTCCTCGACACCGATTCCGTTCGGACGTTCGATCGGGACGACGGGACCGAAGGCCGGGTGTCGAACCTCACGCTGGGCGACGAGACGGGGCGGGTCCGGGTGACGCTGTGGGACGAGCGCGCCGACGCTGCCGAGGAACTCGCTGCCGGCGAGAGCGTCGAGGTCGTCGACGGCTACGTCCGCGAGCGCGAGGGCTCGCTCGAACTCCACGTCGGCTCGCGCAGCGAGATCAACGAACTCGACGAGGCCGTCGAGTTCGTCCCCGACGCGACCGACATCGCCGATATCGAGATCGGCCAGACCGTCGATATCGCCGGCGTCGTCCGCTCGGCGGACCCGACGCGGACCTTCGACCGCGACGACGGTAGCGAGGGACAGGTCCGGAACGTCCGCGTCCAGGACACGACGGACGATATCCGAGTCGCGCTGTGGGGCGAGAAAGCCGACCTCGGCCTCGGCCCCGGCGACGAGGTGTTCTGCGCCGACGTGGAGATCCAGGAAGGCTGGCAGGACAACCTCGAGGCCTCCGCGGGGTGGCGCTCGACGGTCGCCGTCGTCGACGGCGCGGAGCCGGATCGCGGCTCGGAGTCGGCCGGGCTCGATCAGTTCGGCGACGGCCAGTCGGCGGGCGGGTCGTCGGGCGGCGCTTCCTCGGGCGAGATCGCGGACGCCGACAGTAAAACGGACGAGGACGGCGGCCACGACGACCCCGAGACGTTCACCGGCACCGTCGTCCAGCCCGGCGATCCGGTCATCCTCGACAGCGGCGAGGAGACGGTCCGCGTCGAAACCGACACCGACGTTCACCTCGGCGAAGAACTCACCGTCCGGGGCCGTCGCGACGGCGATACCTTCCACGCGGACGACGTATTTTAACTCACCGGCGGCTCGCAAAGATTAAGGCCGACTCGCCCCCGGTGTGGTGTATGAGCGTCGAGTTACCGTTCGCCCCGGTCGATACGGTCATCCGACGGAACGCCGGGCAGCTGCGCGTCAGCGCCGAAGCCGCCGAGGAGCTCGCCCGACGAATCCAGGCTCGCGGGGCCGAACTGGCCGAGGCGGCCGCCCAGCGAGCCACGGAGGACGGCCGGAAGACCCTGATGGCGGAGGATTTCGACGCTCCGATCGTCGACAAGGACCGCCTCGAGCTCCCGATCGCGCCGATCGACCGGATCGCGAGACTCGACATCGACGACCGATACCGGGTCTCGATGAACGCCCGGATCGCCCTCACGGGCGAGCTCGAATCGTACGCCGACACCGTCGCCACCGCGGCCGCCACCCTGGCCCGGCACGCCGACCGACGGACAGTCAAGGCCGACGACATCACCACCTACTACGAATTAGAACCGTACTTCGAATGAAGTTTGGTTACCGCGAGATCTGTCTGGAACACGATACCGGCCCGCGGCATCCGGAGACGGCCGACCGGATTCGGGCGATCAGACAGGGGATGGCACGGCGCCACGGCGTCGAGTACCGCGAGGGGTTCCTCGCCGACCGCGACGCCATCGAGGCGGTCCACGACGACGAGTACGTCGCCGACGTGGAGGCGTTTTGCGACGACGGCGGCGGCACCTGGGACGCCGACACGGTCGCCGTCGAGGAGACGTGGGAGGCCGCGTTGGCGTCGGCCGGACTCGCCTGCTGGGCCGTCGACGAAGCGCTCGACGGGGCCGACGGCCGGGCGACCCCCTTCTCGATCGGCCGACCGCCGGGCCACCACGCCGAGTTCGACGAGGCGATGGGGTTTTGTTTCTTCAACAACGCCGCCGTCGCCGCCCAGCGGGCGATCGATCGAGACGGGACTGGCGTCGACCGGGCGATCATCTTCGATTGGGACGTCCACCACGGCAACGGTACCCAGAACATCTTCTACGATCAAGACGACGTCTTCTACGCGTCCGCCCACGAGCAGGGGCTGTTCCCCGGGACCGGAGACGTCGACGAGACCGGCGGCCCGGACGCCGAACAGACGATCCTCAACGCTCCACTCCCCGGCGGGAGCGGCGACGAGGAGTACGCCGCGTTCCTCGATGACCTCCTCGCCCCCGCGATGGAACGGTTCGACCCCGATCTGTTCATCGTCAGCGCCGGGTTCGACGCCCACCGCCACGATCCCATCTCGCGGATGCGCGTCTCGACCGAGGGGTATGGATATATGACGGACCGCGTCCGATCGATCGCGGACGCCCACGACGCCGCACTCGCGTTCGTCCTCGAGGGCGGGTACGGCCTCGACGCGCTCTCGGAGTCCGTTGGAATGGTCCACGAGGTCTTCGACGGCCGCGAACCCGTGGTTCCCGAGGGGGACGTCTCCGCGAAAGCCGAAGGCGTCATCGAGGACGTCCGGGACGCCCACGATCTCTGAGGCCCTCACCGACTCCCGGTTTGCGACCCTCGGGACCGCCTACGGCTTCGGGTCGAAGTACGCCGCGAGTTCCGAACCGAACCGCTCGGCCAGCGTCGCGACCGCCTCGCCCGCGAGTACCTCCCGGTCGGCTTCGAGCGCCGACTCGACGTGCGGGCCGAGCGAGACATCGAACAGCGTCGCCTCGAGGAGTTCCGCGGGCGTTTGGGCCTCCCGCGCCCGCTCGACGGCGTAGCGCCCCTCGCGGTCGACGTAGGGGCCGACGACCTCGTCGTCGCGGTAGGACTCGTAGAACCCCTCGGCGTGCTCCCTGACGCCGACCGGCGGCCCGCCGTGCCGGACGACTGCGGGGAGTCGTCCGACGGCGCACTCGACGAACAGCGCCGACTCCTCGGTGTCGGCGAACCGGGCGCTCCGCATCGGCGCGAAGCCGGCGCGATCCAGTGTGCCCTCGACCCCGCCGAGGGATTTCTCCAGTTGTGGGTACAGTTGGTCGTCGACGATATCGGGGGTCGGAAACCGGACCGCGACCGGCGCGGTCCCGCGCTCGTCGATCGCCGCCCGAACCTCGACGGTCGATAGAGGCTCACGCTTTCGGGGTTCGAACGGCTCCATACTCGGGTCGGCCTCGAGGGCACGAGCGTGGTGGATCGTCCGCGCGACGTTTCGGGGCGAACAGACCGCCGCGACGTTGCGCCCGGGGTCGGTCGGGTCGACGACGACGAGCGGATCGTCGAACGACCGGTCCCCGTGGCTCTCCAGGTCGAGACGGATCGGGGGCGACCAGTCGGCGACCGCTCCGACGAACGCCTCGAAGCCGCCGTACTCCAACACGAGCAACTCGGTCAGAAAGCCGGAGAACCCCTTCGTCCGGAGGTCGCTGCCGTACGTGCCGATGCCCGACAGAAACGCCTTCGCGACCCGGACGTCGTCGGCGACGGGGCCGATCCGGTCGGACAGATACGCCGTGTGGAACGGCGTCCGGTCGACCGCCGACCGGATCTCGCTGGCGTCCTCGACGGCGTAACACGGGACGCAGTCCACGTCGAACTCCCGGTACTGTCCCTTGACGTAGGGGTGTTCTGCGAACTCCTCGTGGCCCGCCGGGAGCACCGCGTGACCGACCTCGAGACCGTACCGCTCGAGTTCGTCCCGTTCGAGCGACGGGGGAAACTGCACGAAGAGGTCGATGTCTCGGTCTCCGGCGAGCCAGGTTCCGCGGGCCGTCGACCCGACGAGTTCCGTCTCCGCAGACACCGGTAGGTCCGCGATCGCCGCCTCCGCGCGCCCGGTGAGCGCCTCGACGGCCGACTCGAGGGACTCGACCTCCGAGGTCTCGGGGACGACGCGATCGCGGATCTCCCCGACGACCGATTCGAACGACATACCTCCGATTTCGGCGTCGGTTTTTAAAACGTGTCGATGCCACGAACCGTCGTCGGGGCACGCGGGGGCATCACCCCGGCGTCCGTCCCGACACGGGGGCGGAGGACACGGGAGCCGACCGCTGTGTCGACCCGAATCTGGGACGCGGTGGTGTCGGCTCTCCGGGACGAACGCCTCTCGTTTTCCCCGTGGATGACACAAATTGGCAACCACGGCGGCGATGAAACGAAAGCCATATGTGGCAAATCGGAGTACACTGAAACGCGACGGGCCGCCGTAGCTCAGCTGGTAGAGCACCACGCTGTTAACGTGGTTGTCCCAGGTTCGAGACCTGGCGGCGGCGTCACTCCCCTTCTGTCGGTCCGTCCATGCCGGGCCGTAGCCCCTTTCGACCCAACCCCAGCGCGTCCGCGACGACGATCGGTGCCGGGAACCCGGCGTCACGAAGCCGCCCGTCGCGTTCTTGTGCCTCCGCTCTGTGTTCCCGTGCCGTTCCGACGTCGCCGTCGGCCCTCGCGGACGCGGCATCAGCCATCAGCGACGACCGCTCGACCGCGAGGGCGGCCCATTCGCCGGCGTTCCGGATCGATTCCCGGAGTCCCTCGCGATCGACGGTTTCGGGCCGATCCATCCCCTCGAACGCCGCCGCCAACTCCCCCGCGGTCGCCACCGACTCCGTGGCCTCGCGGTAGCGCTCCGCCGAGGCTTCGAAGGCAGGCACCGACTCGGCGAAGCGCTCGTCGTTCCAGCGCTCGACCGCCCGCTCGTACTCGCGGGCCCCTTCGTTGCGCCCGGCCCAAGCGTTTCCGAACGTATCGAGCACGTCGACGCGGCGTTCGTACGCCGGAAGCCGATCCTCGATGCTGTCCGACATGATGTGTCCAGGGTCGTCGTCGTGTCCGAGTCCGAGCGCGTGGCCGAGTTCGTGTTTCGTCGTGATCCGGACGTCCCCGTAGGGACGACCGCCCGCGACGACTTCGATCGTCACCGGGCGTTCGGGACGGTGTTCGGCGCGCAACAGGGGCGAACAGCCGAGCACCTCCGCCGAGGCGTGTTCTTGACACCCCTCGAGTTCGGCTCGCCGGTCGAGAAAGACGAGTTCGATGTCGGGCGACCCGTCACCGATGTTGAACGACACGTCGAAGCCCGCGTACTCGGTCGCGTGCTCGTTCCAGTACGCCGCCGCCGTCGCCGCGAGGGCCGACACGTCGTGGTCGCCCCCGCTTCGGTCCGTGACCGTGATCGTCGTCGCCCCGGCGAACGGGTGTTCGTCCGGGCCGAGAACGGCCTCGGCCTGCTCGTCGACCTCGCTTTGCACGCCGGAACACCCCGCGAGCGCGACGGCCGCCCCCGCGATCGCCCCACGCCGACTCAACTCCATAGGCGCGTTATGATCCGTAGCAAGGTATATTCCCCGGACCCCAACGAGCGATGCCGCGTTCGATCCCCGGCCCCATCCGGCAGACTGAAGAGGAACCGGCGGAAAGTCCGACATGGAGGGCCCTTAGCTCAGTGGTTAGAGCGCTCGGCTCATACTCCCGGCCGCCTCCGGCGACGGGATGGGACACCGAGTGGTCGCCGGTTCGAACCCGGCAGGGCCCACTTCTGTGCGACGAGCGGACGCGAGGAGCCGGACGTGCCGTCTTCCGGTTCGAACCCTGCCACGAGCGAGCGAAGCGAGTGAAGTGGCTCCGGTTCGAACCCGGCAGGGCCCACTTTTGTGCGACGAGCGGACGCGAGGAGCCGGACGTGCCGTCTTCCGGTTCGAACCCTGCCACGAGCGAGCGAAGCGAGTGAAGTGGCTCCGGTTCGAACCCGGCAGGGCCCATCCAAACACCGAGCGATTCGTAGCCGACGTAACCGGCAGATAGAACGCTTCTATCACGGAATTTTTCGGTTCAACGTGGGTTCGACCAGCCGTTTTCGTCTGGAGTTCACTCGGCCAGCAAATGGGGGGGCGCTGCCTTCCGGGCTTCTGTGATAGAGATACGAGCGCATACCTCCGCCTTCCCGTGCGTGACGAGTGTTCCGACGCTCTGTCGGAACCGAGGAGCGAACAGGCGAGAGTCGAGCGGACAGCATTTCGGCTCGTGGGTTCGTCGTCGCGAACGACGGGGCCGCCCGAACCAGCCGACCCACGCTCGTGAGCCGGGCGTCGAGTCCCTCGACTACCCCCGGGTTTCGGCGGCGACTCCAGACGCGTCGCCGCGTCCGGAACGGTCGGTTTCCCGACGGCTGATCGAAGTCCCCCAGCGGCCGGGTCCGTGTGTCGCCCCGTACCGATTCCGTCCGAAAGCGATCGAACGGCGCCCACTGCGGGAAAACCGCGGAGAGCAGGTCGGTGGACTTAGTACGGAGGCGGGGAAAGGGAGTCGGTATGAACGTTGCAGACGCGATGACGCCGCGGTCTGATGTGGTCACCGTCGAGATTCCGGGGACCCGCGGGGACGTACTCGAGTATCTGCAGGACCGTGGGTTTTCGTCGGTTCCCGTGATCCGGATCGACGACGACGGCGAACAGTTTCGCGGCCTCGTCACCAGGGGCTCGCTCATCGAACAGCCCGACGAGGACCAACTGGCCTTGCTCACCCGCGAGGTCCCGACGATTACCCGGTCGGCCTCGCTGACCGACCTCGCCGAACTCGTCCTCGACTCCGGCGAGCGTCGGGTCCCCGTGGTCGAGGACGGCGAACTCCTCGGCATCGTCACCGTCACCGACATGGTTCGGGCCATCGCCGAGGGCGAATCCGATGGCGAGACGACCGTCGGCGGGCTGGCGACGCGGGAGATCAACACGGTGTACCAGGCCACGCCGCTACCGGTCGCCGAGCGGGAGCTCTCCTATGCCGACGTCGCCTACGCCGTCGTCCTCGACGACGACGGCAGACAGACTGGGATGCTCACCGAGGTCGACATCATCGAGGTCGCCCACGTCGTCCAGGGCGAGTCCGACCCCGGCGACGCCGTCGCGAACCAGGACGACGAGTGGATGTGGGAGGGGATCAAAGCCGTCGGCAGTCGGTCGATCCCGACGCTGAACGTCGAGATTCCCTCGACCGCGGTCTCGGAGTTCATGAGCGAGGACCTCATCACGGTCCCGAAGACCCGGACCGCACGCGAGACCGCCCAGTCGATGCTGTCGAACGACATCGAGCAGATCCCGCTGCTCTCGGGTGACGAACTCGTCGGCATCGTCCGGGACGTCGACCTTCTGGAGGCGCTCGTATGAGCGAGACGGCGGCTCTCGCCGAACTCGCGAAGCGCCGCGGGTTCTTTTTCGCCTCCAACGGGGCGTACGGCGGCACCGCCGGCTTCTACACGTACGGTCCGGAGGGCGCGGCGCTCAAGCGAAACCTCGAGGACTCCTGGCGCGATCTGTTCGTCCGCGAGCTCGGCAACGTCGAACTCGAAGCGCCGACGGTGATGCCCGAGGCGGTGTTCGAGGCCTCCGGGCACCTCGACGGCTTCGACGACATGATCGTCGAGTGCGCCGCGTGCGGCGCCACCCACCGCGCCGACCACCTCGTCGAGGACGCGGTCGCCGACGTCGAGGACGCCGAGGCGCTCGGGACCGAACGGGTCGGCGAACTCGTCGCCGAACACGACATCGTCTGCCCGTTGTGTGGCGCCGCCCTCGCCGACGAGCCAATCGAGGCGTTCAACCTCATGTTCGGGACGAACATCGGCCCCGGATCGGCCTCCCCCGGCTACCTCCGCCCCGAGACGGCACAGGGGATCTTCGTCGAGTTCCCCCGCCTGAAGGAGTACGCCAGAAACCAACTCCCCTTCGGCGTCGCCCAGATCGGGCGGGCCTACCGGAACGAGATCTCCCCCCGGCGGGCACTGGTCCGCGTCCGGGAGTTCACCCAGGCCGAACTCGAACACTTCATCGACCCCGAACGCGACGACCCCCCGATCGAACGGGTCGCGGACGTCGAGGTGCCGCTGTACTCCGCCTCCGCGCAGAACGCCGACGACGGCGGCGTCGAAACCCACACCGTCCGGTCGGCGCTCGAGGCGGGCATCCTCGAGAGCGAGTGGGTCGCGTACTACCTCGGGCGGGCGATGGCGTTCTACGAGCGGATCGGGATCGACATGGACCGGTTCCGGTACCGACAACACCTCGCCGGCGAGCGGGCCCACTACGCCGCCGACTGTTGGGACGCCGAGACCGAACTCGGCGGCAACTGGATCGAGGTGACCGGCTTCGCCTACCGGTCGGACTACGATCTCTCGAAACACGGCGAGTATTCCGAGGACTCGTTTACCCTCTTTCGGCAGTATGACGAGCCGAAGACCGTCGAGCGCGCGGTCGTCGATCCGGACATGAGCTATCTCGGCCCGGAGTTCGGCGGCGACGCGGCCGCGATCGCCGAGGCACTCGAGGCGCTCGTCGGCCGGGACCGGCCGGCGTTCGACGGCGACGAGGTCGGCGTCGAACTCGACGGCGAGTGCTACACCGTCCCCGTCGAGAAGACCGGCTTCGCCGTCGAGGAACGGACGGAGGCGGGCGAGCACATCACCCCACACGTCGTCGAACCCTCTTTCGGCGTCGACCGTCTCGTCTACAGCGTCTTGATCCACGCCCTTGAGACCGACACCGTGGACGGCGAGGAGCGGTCGTTCCTCGAACTCCCGGCGTCGATGGCCCCGACGACGGTCGCCGTCTTCCCGCTGATGACGAAGGACGGCCTCGGCGACCGCGCCCGCTCGATCGCCGATCGGCTCCGCGCGGAGGGCTTCGAGGTCAGCTACGACGACACCGGGAACATCGGGCGGCGCTATCGCCGACAGGACGAGGTCGGGACGCCCTACTGCGTCACCGTCGACTACGAGACCCAAGAGGACGACACCGTGACGATCCGAGAGCGGGACTCGACGACACAGACCCGCGTGCCGACGGCGAAGCTTCCCGAAGCGATCCGCCGCCTCGTCGACGGGGCAACGCTGTCGGCGCTGTGATCGACTCCCGGGGACCATCCGCTGATCACCGCGGCTATCGCGGCCGACGCGGTCGGCGGGGGGACCGTCCTCGCCGAGACGATGCCGGCCGTCGCGGTCGGGTACGTCCTCGTAATGAGCACCCTCGGGACGATGCTCATGCAGTACGCGTCGTTCTTCGAGCGGTTCGTCGTCGACGGGTGGTCGGTCTCCCGATAGACGCGGACGAATGGCAAACAGGCGGCGCGCTCCGCTCGGCGATCCGTGCGCCGCGCTCTCGTCCCGGCGGATCGCCGACGATCTATCACACGATGGGCGGGTCTGCCCCCGTCCGGGTATATAAATCATCGGGCCGGTCCGTCCACTTTCACCGCGGCGGCCGAACGCTTATACGCGGAAGCGCCGAATCCACGCGTAGATGGCGACAGCCTCCGGCGAAACGGAGTACATCGAGGGACCGCTCCTCGCCGACGGCCTGCTCGAGAGACGAAACTACCAGCTCAGCCTGGCCGAGACCGCGGCCTCGGATCACACGCTCGTCTGTCTGCCGACCGGGCTCGGGAAGACGGCCGTCAGCCTGCTCGTCACCGCCGAGCGGCTGGCCGAGCACGGCGGCACGTCGTTGCTCCTCGCGCCGACGAAGCCACTCGTCCAACAGCACGCTGCGTTCTACCGCGAGGCGCTCTCGGTCGACGACGACGACATTGTCGTCTTCACTGGCGCGGTTCGCCCCGACGACCGCGCTGCTCTCTGGGAATCCACACGGGTCGTCTGTGCGACGCCGCAGGTGATCGAAAACGACCTCGTCGGCAACCGCATTTCGCTTTCGGACGTGACGCATCTCACCGTCGACGAGTGTCACCGCGCGACCGGCAACTACGCCTACAACTACATCGCCGACCGCTACCACGCCGACGCCGAAACGCCGCTCGTCACCGGGATGAGCGCCTCCCCCGGCGGCGACAAAGAGGAGATCCTGACCGTCTGTGACAACCTCGGACTGTGCGACGTGGCGGTCATGACCGAAGACGACGCCGACGTGGCCGCCCACACCCACGACACCGACGTCGAGTGGGAGCGCATCGAACTCCCCGACACCGTCATCGAGATCCGCGACGCGCTCAACGACGTGATCTCCGAGCGGCTGCACAAACTGAAGGGCCTCGGCGTGACGAACTCGACGGATCCGAGTATGTCCCAATCGCAGCTCAACGCGATCCGAGCGAAGCTCCAAGAGCTGATCAACAACGACAGCTCGGAGGGGTACAAGGGAATGAGCGCGCACGCCGAGATCATGAAGCTCCGGCGGGCCGTCGAGCTGGTCGAGACCCAAAGCGTCGAGTCGTTGCGGCGGTACTTCGAGCGCCAACGCGAGGACGCCAAATCCTCGGGGGCGTCGAAGGCCAGCCAGCGCTTCGTCAGCGACCCCCGGGTCAAGGAGGCGATGCGCCGCGCGGAGGCGTTCGACGACCTTCACCCGAAGTTCCGCCGGGCCCGCATCCTGCTCGCGCAGACGCTTGGGATTGAGGACGGCGAACGGGTCATCGTCTTCACCGAGTCCCGCGACACCGCGGAGACGCTGACGGCGTTCCTCGGCGAGCACTTCTCGACGCGCCGGTTCGTCGGCCAGGGGGACAAAGAGGGCTCCGACGGCATGACCCAGACCGAACAGAAGGACACCCTCGACGCGTTCCGGAACGGCGAGTTCGAGGTGCTGGTCTCGACGTCGGTCGCCGAGGAGGGTCTCGACGTCCCGGACGTCGACCTCGTCCTGTTTTACGAGCCGGTGCCGAAGGGCATCCGTTCGATCCAGCGGAAGGGGCGAACCGGGCGGGCCAGCGACGGCCGCGTGGTCGTGCTCCTCGCCGAGGACACCCGCGACGAGGCGTTCTTTTGGATCTCGCGCAACGAGGAAAAGCGGATGGAAAAGGAACTCCGGAAGCTGAAGGACCTCGAAGGGGAGATCGAATCGGAGATCCGAACCCAGGTCGGGATCGACGAGTTTGACGCCCCCGACGGCGCGGGTGCGGCCGCCGGCCGGAACGGGAGCGGGGACGCCGGAGCCGCCGCGGACCCCGACGAAACGGGTCCCACCGGCACCGACACCGAGACCGACGCGCGCGATCAGGCCGGGCTCGCCGACTTCGCCGGGACAGCCCCGGACGCCACCCCCGACGACCGGACGCCGTCGAACGGAGCGGGGCCGGCTCCCGACGGACCGGATTCCGGGCCGGACGCCCCGGAGTCGGCGGTCGCCGAACCGGCGGCCGAAGGGGTCGAGGTCGTCGCCGACCAGCGCGAACTCGACGCCCACATCGCCCGCGACCTCTCGACCCGGGAGGGGATCGAAACGCGGCTCGAGACGCTCGAGGTCGGCGACTACGTCCTCTCGGATCGGGTCGTTGTCGAGCGCAAGGCGGTCGAGGACTTCCTCGAGACGCTCGTCGGCGGCGACCGGTCGCTGTTCGAGCAGGTCGGCGCGGCCGCCCGCCACTACGCCCGGCCGGTCGTGATCATCGAGGGCGAGCGCCTCTACGAGGCCCGGAACGTCCACCCGAACGCGATCCGGGGCGCGATCGCCTCGCTCGCGGTCGATTTCGGCGCGAGCGTCCTCCGGACGACCGACGCCGACGACACCGCCGACCTGCTCGAGGTGATCGCCCGCCGAGAGCAGGAGACCGACGACCGGAGCGTCTCGGTCCACGGCGAGAAGGGTGGCAAGACGCTGGCGGAACAACAGGAGTACGTTGTCGGGGCGGTCGCCGAGGTCGGCCCCGTCACGGCGCGGGCGCTCTTGGCGCACTTCGGCAGCGTCGAGGCTGTCATGGGCGCGACGGAAGAAGAGCTCCTCGCGGTCGATGGCGTCGGCGAGGTGACGGCCGACCGGATCCGAACGGTGACCGCGAGCCCCTACCCCGAAGGGTGAACCGGGGCCCCCGGCGCCGCTGCCCCGCACGCCGACCGGCCCACGAGCACCGCCGCAGGCTCGAGACGCTCTCTCGCGCCCCGGCGGCCGAGCGAGCCGCATCGTCTCCCGGGGGGATCGGCATCGACCCGAAGCCCGTCTACTGGGCTGTCTCAGAGCCGTCTGACGGTCTCGAGCGTCTCGGCGGCCTCGCGGGCGGCCGCTAAGAGCTCACGTTTCCGGCCGACGTCGCGTGTCCCCTCGGCCCGGCGGGTGAGCGAGGCGACCTCCTCGACGAGCGTCCGTTCGGTCTCCTGGAGGCTCCCGCGTTCTGATCGCGGTCCCCCGGCCGGCGACCGCGTCCGGTTTCGCTTCCCGCTCCCGGCGTCGGCGTCGGATCCCGAACGGTCGGCAGGGGGTTCGGCGTCGCTCGTCGCCGGCGGGTCGACGCGGGCCGGGCGGCGGTCCCGCGAGGGAGTCGGCGGGGCGCTCCCGGTCGGCTCGGGGGGCTCCTCGTCTGCCCCTCGGTCGGCCTCGTCGGCCGGTTCGGGGGTCCGGTTCGTCGCGGGTTCGGACCGTGGGTCGGTTCGACCGTCCGTCTCCGCCTCCGAGCCGGCCGCCGCATCGTCGCCCGCGCGGTCGGCCGTGGGCTCGGCGTCGGCATCGACGTCCGCCGACGCGCCCGCGTTCGCCTCGGAGTCCGCGGCCGCCGATTCCTCGCCGCCGCGCAGTTCGCCGTCCTCGGTGACCTCCCGCTCGCAGGTGGGACAGAACGACCGGCCGTCGTAGCGGAACACCGGCGACTGACACGCCGGACAGTGGCGGTTCGTCATCGTCGCCCCCTGCAGGAGGAGTTCGCTCATCCGCTCGGAGGCTTCCCGTTTCTCTTTGTCCCGCTCGTACTTCTCGCGGAGTTTCTCGCGTTCGGCCTCCCGATCGAAGTCGCTCATACGCGTTCGAACGCCGCGTTGCCGCAAAAGGACTGCGCTCGACGCCGCCGAAAAGACTGCCTCGACGCCACGTCGTCGACCGGCGGTTTTTAATCGATGAGGCGACCAACGGGGGGTATGCAGGTGAAATCCCGCCATCACCTCCGATCCGACGAGATCGCCGATCTGGAGGCCACCCTCGCCGATCAACTCGGGATCGACCTCGACGGCGACAGCTACGAGCGCGTCGAGTTCAGCGACGTCGACCGGGAGGTCGTCCTCGTCGACGGCGATCCCCTCGTCGCCTCCTTCGGCGGCGACCTGTTCGTGACCGTCCGGGGGGCCAATGCTCACTCGCCCGAGGGCCACGTCGTCACCGTCGACTCGGGGGCGATCTCGTTCGTCTCCGACGGCGCGAACGTGATGCGGCCCGGCATCACCGAGGCGACAGACGACATCGAGTCGGGCGACCTCGTCGTCGTCGTCGAGGAGGCCCACGGCAAGGCGTTGGCGGTCGGCCGCGCCGAAACCGACGGCTCGGACATGGTCGGCGACTCTGGCCGCGTCGTCGAATCGCTGCACCGCGTCGGCGACGAACTCTACGAGTTCCACGTATAAACTACCCTACCCTACTTCGCTCGGGGGCAATGGCCCCGCTCGCCCGTTGAGGCCGGAGGCTCCGCCTCGAACTCGCTGATTGTCCCGGCCCCCGTCGCCCCCGTGTCGGACGTAAGACCTATGCCACCGGCAACCGCTGTCGACAATATGGGACTCATGAGCAAGCTCCTCGGCGGCGGTTCGGCGAGCACCGAGGACTACGTCGAACTCGACGTCGACGACTTCGACGCCGACGCGTCCACGGCGCGGGTACAGATCCGCTTCGCCGAGATCAGCGACAAGAACGACGTTATCGACATCAAAGACGTCGTCTACGACGGCGACATCGTCGTCGCCGACATCATTCGACACACGACCAGCGACCGGACGATGGAGCACATCACGGACGAACTGAAGCAGGTCGCCCGCGAGGTCGGCGGCGACATCGTCCAAAAGGAGGACGACCAGCTCATCATCACGCCCGGCGGCGTCGGCATCTCGCGCTCGAAAATCGGGCGATAACCCGTTTCTCGCCCCTCACAGCTCCTCGTAGGGCTGGACGACGACGAAGCCCTCGGTCCCCTCGAAGTTCATCTGGAAGCGCTCGCCGGACTCCTGGCCGATCATATCCGAGAGGTTCCTGTTGACTTCGACCTCGGGGGAGGTCCGGTTCCACGCGACGGTGGCGCTCGGGTCGGTCGAGACCGGGGGTTCGACGACGAGCGGGTCGCCGTGGGTCGTGAGCGCGACGTGACCCGGTCCCTGCAGGTAGACGTTTGTGAACCCGCCCGCGAACGCGCCGGCGAGGCTGTCGAGCGTGCCGATCTCGTAGGAGACGTCCGACTCGAAGGCGAGGACGTCCTCCCCGTTGACCGTGAGCGAGTCCCCGGAGCCGAGCTGGAGGATCTGGACGTTCTTCTCGTGGTCGGCGAGGTACACGTGGCCGGTCCCCTCCACGTTCATGATCGGCGTCCCCTCCCCGGTCGCGGCTTCCTTGAGAAAACCGGTGATGCCGCCCTCGGGTGAGGCCTGGCCGGTGAAGGAGAGATCGCCGGTGTAGGCGATCATCGAGCCGGCTTTCGCCATCACCGAGCCGTCGACGTCGACGTCGAGAGTGTAGCTGTTCTCCAGTTCGAACGTCTCGTCGGTCTCCGCCGGTGCGTGTCGGGTCTTGAACTGATCGATATTCATACTGGTGGGGAGCCCTCGGTGGCTCGCCCGGTGGTTGTCCCCGACGCGGTATGAACCGCGCGGTAATTAAAACGCTGATTCGAGCCACCGGGACGGACGGAGGACGCAGGACCGTGCGGCCCGATATGGCGGGTGTGAGACGGACGTGGGAACTACCTCCCGGAACAAACAGAAGACACGCATCGTTTCCATCCTCCGGGGGTGTGGTGCTCGACCACGGCTGGCAGCCGGGCGCGAGGCGTCCGTCGCCCCCGCACGCGCCATTTATCAGCCCGCTCGACGAACCCGGAACTGATGGCCCACATCGAGAGCCTCCGGGTGTACCCGCTCAAGGGTTTCGACGCGGTGGACGTCGAGTCGATCGAAATAACCGACGCCGGGACGGTCGAGGGGGACCGCGAGTACGCCCTCGTCGACCCGGACGGTGCGGGCGACGGCGACGCCGAACGGGTACTCAACGGCAAACAGATCTCGAACGTCCACGAGGTCACCGTCGGGTTCGATTGCGGGCGGGCGGTGATCGAACTCTCCACCGACGCGGGCGAGCGATCCCGCTTCGACCTCGCGACCGAACGCGGGGCGGCGAGCGAGTGGTTCGGCGAGTTCGTCGGCCGTTCGGTCGAGTTGCGCCGTCGCGACCCGCCGTCGTTCGTCGACCGGCCGGCTCTGGGACCGTCGGTGATAAGCACCGCCACGCTCGAAGCGGTGGCGTCGTGGTTCGACGACGTCACTCTCGAGGGGGCCCGCCGCCGGTTCCGCGCCAACGTCGAGGTAGGCGGCGTCCCGGCGTTTTGGGAAGACCGGTTCCTCGGCGACGGGCCGGGGTTCGAGGCGGGCGGCGTCCGTTTCGAGGGGGCCAAACCCTGCGGGCGCTGTGAAATCCCTTCGAGGGACCCGGACACCGGCGACCGCATCGACGGCTTCCGCGGCCGGTTCGTCGAGCGCCGCGAGGCGACGTTCCCCGAGTGGGCCGATCCCGACGCCTTCGAACACCTCTACGCCGTGATGATCCTCACGAACGTCCCGGCAGCTTCCCGCGGTCAAACGCTCCGCGTCGGCGACGACGTCTCCCTCGACGGCCGCGGGGGGTGAGACGGGTCCGCATCGCTGGCCGGACCCCCGGGCGGACGGCCCTCACCGGCGCAGAAAGGACGGGAGGTCGAGACGCTCCGGGGGGCCCTCCCTCCGATCGCCGGCGTCGGGCGATCGGATCGCGTCCGGAACGCCGTCGGCCGCATCTGCCGCGGTTCCCGCGTTCGGTCTGTCGCCGTCGAGCTCGGACGTCACGAGCCGGTCCCAGATCTCCTCGTCGTCCGCGTCCGCCTCGAGGTCGAGCGCCTTCGCCCGCCCCTCGTCGTAGGCGAGTTCGACGATGCTCTCGTCGTAGGCGTCGGGGGTGTCCCGTCTGAGCCGGTCGTACTCGCCCGCGTCGGGGCTGCCACACACCGACGCGACGCCGAGGGCGTAGGCGCGTTCGAGAATCTCCTCGCTGGTGTAGGTGTCCTCGTCGAAGTATCGATCGTACATCTACGGTCCCCGTCCCGTCCCGACCCGGAGGCCGTCGTCGCCGAACTCGAGGTCGTGGATGTCGGTGTCGATCCTCGTGCCCCGCATCTTCAGGACCTGGATCCCCCGCTGCATCCCGCCGTCCTCGAGGAAGTTGTGCATGAAGACGACGCCGTGGGCGAGGTAGTGTTCGTCGGTGTAGGCGGTCGGATCCGTCATCTCGGAGATCAACACGACGGTCGCGTCGGTCCGTTTCAGCGACGTCAGAAACTGGATCGTGTTGTTCTCGGTGTCCGAGAGGAAGTGCTCGAGGAGCATCGTCGAGTCGACGACGACGCGTTCGATCCCGTTCGACTCGATGAACCCGGTGAGGCGGTTGACGAGACTCGAGGCGTCGCGGTGTTTCCCCGGCGGCTGGAACAGCCGCTTGCCCTCGGCGGAGAACACGTCGACGAAGCTCACGCGGTCGGTTTCGACGGCCCGCTCGAACCCGAACCCGTGTCCGGACATGTCCTCGATGATGTCCGCGCGGGACTCGTGCATGCTCACGAAGAGGCCGCTTTCCCCCTGTTTGGCCCCCTCGACCAGGAACTGTGTCGACAACGTGGTCTTTCCGCTCCCCGGGGGACCGGACACCACGTAGAGCCGACGAGCCGGCATCCCGCCACCGACGAGGTCGTCGAGCCCCGAAACGCCGCTTGAAACGCGCATATCGAAGACGTGTCGATCTCAAATATAACACCTCCCACCGACTCAGTGCTCGAAGCACCCCCGCCCAGGGGAAGCATTATAATCGCGGACGGGATACGTCGGTTTACGTTGTGTCGCCAGATGATCGGAACGACCCCTGCCACACACCGATGACGAAGCCCTATGTCGGCGCGATCGATCAGGGAACCACCGGGACCCGTTTTATGCTCTTCGACCGGGGCGGGCACGTGATCGCCAACGCCTACGAGCAACACGAACAGATCTACCCCGAACCCGGCTGGGTCGAACACGATCCCGTCGAAATCTGGCGGAACGCCAAAGCGGTCGTCTCACGGGGGCTCTCGGTCGCCGGCCTCGACGCCGAGCAGCTGGCGGCGCTGGGGATCACGAACCAACGCGAGACGACCGTCGTCTGGGACAAAAAAAGCGGCAAGCCGGTGTACAACGCCTTGGTCTGGCAGGACCGCCGGACGGTCGATCGTGTCGAGGAACTCGACGCGGAGACGGTCGCGGCGATCCGAAAAAAGACCGGCCTGCAGCCCGACGCGTACTTCTCGGCGAGCAAAGTCGAGTGGATCCTCGACAACGCCGACCCGATCAAACTCCGGCGGACCCGCCCCGAGGACGTACGGACCCGGGCCGAATCCGGCGAGTTGCTGTTCGGAACGATCGACTCGTGGCTCATTTACAACCTGACGGGCAACCACGTCACCGACGTTTCCAACGCCTCCCGGACGATGCTGTATAACATCCACGACCTCGCGTGGGACGAGACGCTGCTTGTGGAGTTCGACGTGCCGGAGGCGATGTTGCCGGAGGTGCGGCCCTCCTCCGACGAGGACCTCTACGGCCACACCGATCCCGACGGCTTCTTGAATGCGGAGGTCCCCGTCGCCGGTGCGCTCGGCGACCAGCAGGCGGCGCTGTTCGGCCAGACCTGTTTCGACGCGGGCGACGCGAAAAACACCTACGGGACGGGATCGTTTTATCTGATGAACACGGGCAAGGAGGCCGTCTCCTCCGACAACGGGCTGTTGACGACGATCGGCTTTCAACGCTCCGGCGAGCCCGTCCAGTACGCCCTCGAAGGTTCCGTCTTCGTCACCGGGGCCGCCATCGAGTGGCTCGAGGACGTCGGCCTCGTGGGCGACCCCCTCGAAACCGCCACGCTGGCCCGCTCCGTCGACTCGACCGAGGGGGTGTACGTCGTGCCGGCGTTTACCGGGCTGGGAGCGCCCCGCTGGGACGCCCGCGCCCGCGGGGCGATCGTGGGAGTAACCCAGAGCACGAAAAAAGAACACGTCGTGCGGGCGACGCTGGAGTCGATCGCGTATCAGACGAGAGACATCGCGGAGGCGATGGAGGCGGATTCGGGCGTCGAGACGACGTCGCTGCGCGTCGACGGGGGCGCAGTCAAGAACAACTTCCTCTGTCAACTCCAGGCTGACATCATCCAGACGGAGATCGTCCGCCCCGAAGTCGACGAGACGACGGCGTTGGGGTCGGCTTACGCCGCCGGTCTCGCGGTCGGCTACTGGGACGACATCGAGGAGTTGCGGTCGAACTGGCAAGTCGACCGGGAGTTCGACCCCGAGATGGACGCCGACGACGCCGACAGGATGTACGACCGATGGGACGACGCCGTCGAACGATCGCTCGATTGGGACCGGGCGTAGCGACCCGCCCGACCGGTCCGACTCCCCCGGCGATCCGAACCGATCGGCTCCGACGTCGCCGTGGCGACCCGCCCGGTCTCATCGATCGATCCCGCCGCCGTCCTCACTCGAGACGAGCGACCGGACCGCTTCGGCTGGAACGCTCGCCATGTCGCCTTCGGTGGTTCGCTTCAGCGCGGCCGTTGCGACGCCCCACGCCAGCGCGTCCGGGACGTCCTCGCCGGCCAGCCGGCGCGCGAGATAGCCGCCCACGAGGGCGTCCCCGGAGCCGACCGGGTCGACCGTGTCGGTCTCGAAGGCGGCCTGCTCGTGGACGGCGCCGTCGTCGACCGCGAGCGCGCCCGCCTCCCCCCGCGTGACGACGACCTGCTCGAAGCCGTACGCCCCGGCGAGTTGCCGGGCGATATCCTCGGCGTCCCCCTCGATTCCGAACACCCGCCGGCCGTCCCGCTCGGCGACGAACAGCACGTCGACGTGCTCGAGGAGGCCTGCAAGCGTCCGTTCGGCCTCGCGCTCGGACCACAGCTTCGACCGGTAGTTGACGTCGAAGGCGGTGGTGACGCCCGCCTCGGCGGCCACCGCGAGTAGCGTTTCGGTCGTCTCCGCCGCCTGGTCCGACAGCGCCGGCGTGATCCCCGACGCCAGGAACGTCTCCGCCGTCCGGACGACCGACTGTGGGAGCTCGGTCGGTTCGAGGCTCCGGATCGGCGTTCCCGCCCGGTCGTAGACGACGGTCGGGTCCCGGGGGGCGCTCCCGTGCTCGAAGTAATAGGTGCCGACGCGGCCCTCGTCGGTCCGGACGACCTCCGGGTCGACCCCCTCGCCGCGCAGGGCGTGGACGACCCGTTCGCCGAGGGGCGACCGCGGGAGCGCCGAGAGCCACATCGTGTCGGTCCCGAGCGCCGCGGCCGCGGCCGCGACGTTGCTCTCTGCGCCCCCGACCGCGACGTCGAGGCGGTCGGTCCGCGAGAGCCGGCGGCCGCGGGGCGGGGAGAGCCGCAACATCGCCTCCCCGAAGGTGACGAGGTCGCTCACGCGTCGTCGAAGAGCGTCTCCCCGTCGACGAGGTGTTCGCCGACGGCGTTCATATCGAGCGTCACCCCGAGTCCCGGACGCTCCGGGACCTCGATCCGGCCGTCCTCGATGACGTCCTCCTCGACCAGTTCGTCCCACCACCCGAGTTCGTAGGAGTGATACTCCACGGCCAACGCGTTCGGGATCGCCGCCCCGACGTGGGCGCTCGCCATCGTCCCGACCGGCGAGGCGACGTTGTGCATGGCGACGGGGACGTAGTACTGGTTGGCGACGTCGGCGATCTTGCGCGTCTCGCGCATCCCGCCGACCTTCGGCAGGTCTGGCGCGACGATGTCGACGCCGCCGTCCTCTATGAGTCGCCGGTGCTCGGTGACGCGATAGCGGTTCTCGCCGGCCGCGATCGGCGTGACCGTCGACTCCGTGACGTCCGTCTGGACCTCGAGGTTCTCCGGGGGAACGGGGTCCTCGAGCCACCAGACGTCGTGTTCCTCTATGGCCGCGGCGAGGCGCTTTGCCGACCCGCCCGAGAACGTCCAGTGACAGTCGAAGGCGACGTCCGCGCGGTCTCGAACCCGCTCTGTGACCCGCTCGACGATCTCGGCTTTGTGTCGGATCTCGCCGGGCCGGAGGTGGCGGTTCGCCCGGTCTTTCTCGTGGCCCGAGGGCACGTCGAGATCGAACTTCAGCGCGTCGTAGCCCAGCTCCTCGACGACCCGTTCGGCCTCGTCGGCGCACGCCTCGGGGTCGGCTTCCGCCTCGGTGTGGCAGTCGCAGTAGACGCGGACGTCGTCGCGGTACTTCCCGCCCAACAGCTGATACGCCGGCACGCCGAGGAGCTTCCCGGCGAGGTCGTGCAACGCGAGTTCGATCCCCGAGATCGCGGTGACCGTGACGCCCTCGACGGAGCCCTCCCCGGACGTCTTCTGGATCAGGTGCTCGTAGAGGCGGTCGATGTCGAGGGGGTTCTCGCCGAGGAGAAACGGCGTCATCCGCGCTATCAGCTCGGGGACGCCGGCACCCCAGTAGGCCTCGCCGGTCCCCGTCACGCCCGCGTCGGTGTACACCCGGACCAGCGTCCACGGGAAGTTCCCGTCGACCATCGTCGTCTGGACGTCCGTGATCTCGACGTCGCGGGCCCCCCGCGAGCCAGCGAGCCCCATCGCCTCCCCGGAGAGGTCCCGCATCGTGTACTCCGCGTTCGGGTCGTGCAGCGAGCCGTAGTCGGGGCTCATCTGCCCGCCACCCCGCCTCCGGCCCGGCCGTGATTTATAAGTCCAGAGTCGGGGTTTCGGTCTCCTCGGCCGTGATTTATAAATGCCGCGGCGGGGCCTCGGGATCCCCGGACGGGATTTATAAACCCCGTCCCCGCGTTCGTCCGCTCGGTGCCGTCCGTGTCGGTCGTGTTCTGTGTGTGGATCATGCGTTCGTTTCCCGTCGGTGTGGGCGCGGCTCCCGCCGGTCCGACGGGAGTGCTCGTCCGCGATCGACGCCGGTCCGTTTATAAGGGTTCGCCGGCCCGCGGGCCACGCCGGTCCCCGTACGGATCCCGCCGCGGCGGCCGGTGTGTCGCCCCCCGCGTCCTCGCGTGTCGTCCATCTATATCAACCCGAGGTCCGCGAGTTCCGTTCGCAGTCGCTCGCGGCCGTCGTCGTCCATCGTCCGGAGGGGCGCACGCAGGCCGCCGACGTCGAACCCCGGTTCCCGCAACGAGAGTGCGGCCTTGACGCCCGCCATGTACGGTCCCCGCTTGAGCGCCGTCCGGACGTCGAAGACCGTCGACTGGAGCCGCCGCGCCTCGGTCTCGTCCCCGTCGACGTGGGCGTCGTAGAGCGACGCGACGAGCCCCGGAAAGACGTTGGCGACGGCGCTGACCAGCCCGCCACACCCCAACTGCAACCCGGGGAGCAAAAGCGAATCCGAGCCGACGAGAAACCGCAACTCCGGGTTGGCGTCGATCGCCTGCGCCAGCCACGGGACGTCCTTCGAGGAGTCCTTCAGGCCCGCGACGCCGTCGACGTCCGCGATTCTCGAGAGCGTCTCTAGCGACAGCCGGTTGCCGGTCTTGCTCGGGATGTGATAGACGTAGACGGGTACGTCGACCGCCTCGGCGACGGCCCGGTAGTGGGCGACCGCCCCGTCGCCGTCGAGGGGATAGTAGTACGGCGTGACGGCGACGACGCCGTCGACGCCCGCCCCGGCCGCGTGTTCGGCGTGTTCGACCGTTTCGCGGGTGCTCGGCGCGCCGACGCCGGCGATCACCGGCGCGTCGACGCCCCCGGCGACGGCCTCGACGACCCGACGGCGCTCCCCCGCGGTCAACAGCGCGAACTCGCCGTTGGTCCCCAGCGGGAACACGGCGTCCGCGCCGCCGTCGACGACGAAGCGCGCGTGGGCGACCGTCGCGTCCGTATCGAGGTCCCCCGCCGCGTCGAAGGCGGTCAGCGTCGGCGGGACGACCCCCGAAAGCTCCGGGGCTGCCCCGGGCTCGGTTCCGCGATCCGCGTCGGCGTCCCCCGGATCACCCATCGCTACGCCCCCGCCCCCGGCCGGGATCGGGACGGCCACTCCGGCGTGATCTCGCGGCCCCTCCGTTCGGAGACGCGACGGTCCGTTCGTCTCGGCCGCGGGGTCTCGGTTCGTCCGCTTCGGGAGAGGGCTGTTCGTCCGTCAGTTTCGTGTCGGGCGTTTTCCTTCATTCGTCGAGGGCGGCCAGGCGGTTGAGCGCGTAGGCGGTTCTGAGCACGTCGGGGGCGTCGCCGCGGGCGAACCGGAGGTCGTCGGTCCCGGCGACGTGCGTTATGACGTCGGGCGAGGAGTGTTCGGGGGCGGCGGCGATCCCGGCGTCGTGTTCGTCGACCCACTCCATCACGCGGAGGTCGCTCTTGGAGTCGCCCATGACGAGCGCGAAGGGGTCTTCGATGCCGAGCACCTCGAAGGCGGCCTCCACGCCGGCGGCCTTGTCGAGTTCGAGCGAGCCGATCTCCGCGGCGTCGGCCTCGTAGTAGGCCACGTCGATCCGGTCGAACGCCGCCGCGAACGCCTCGGGGACGTCCGCACGCGTCGTGTCGGGCTCCTCGTCGGTGGCGGCCAGCACGGCCGCGATCTCCGGGTCGTCGGCGGCGTAGTAGGCCCGGGCGAACCCCGCCGTCGCCGCCCCGACGTCGGTCCCGGGGTCCGCGTTCGCCTTCGCTTCCGTGTCCGTTTCGTTCTCACCGTTCCGGTCGGCGTCGACGACGGCTGCGACGCTGTCCTCTAGGAGGTCGAGGAGGTAGACGAGCGCGCGCTCGATGACGCGCTCGGCGTCCTCGCTTGCGGTCTCGAAGTTGGGTTTGAGGGTGACGTTGAACTCGTTGCCCTGGAGGTGACACCCACGGCGCAGGTCCGGCGGCGCGTCCGAGAGCACGCGCGTCCGGACGCCGTTGAAGATGTCCCGCACGTCCGCCCCGAGCGTCTCGTAGCGGAGCCGCTTCGTGTCGGGGCCGTGGCCGGGCGTGAACACTCCGGTCCCGGCCTCGTAAACGACGCTGACGGTCCCCGAGTGGACCATCCTGCTGCCGAGCCCCTGGATGAGAAAGCCCTTGACGTTCTCGAGGGTCTGGCCCGTACAGATGACGATCGGCACCCCGTCCTCGTGGAACCGGGTCAACAGGTGCAGCGTCTCCCGCGGGATTTCGTTGTCGGTGTTGCCGGCCGACCGGAGCGTCTCGTCGACGTCGAGGACGAGGACGTTGACGCCCCGATCGTACTTGCTGTAGAGGTCCAGCGCCCCGAACGCCTGCTCGCGCGTCGCCGACGCCGCCAACTCCGCGTAGGTGTCGCCGACGAGCGGGAAGCTGTCTCTGACGTCGTCCTTTCGGTCGTCGAGTTCCGCGTTGATCTCCTGCCACTGGTTGAGCGTCACGCGGGAGTCAACGGGTGGGAACAGGTCGACGAACTCCTGGTAGGCCCGGAGGGTCTCGGTGTCGAACTCCTCGTAGAGTCGGTACAGCAGGTCGTAACGTTCCATGTGTGGTGTGTGGCCCGGACGAACCGTCCGGGGGCGTTCGGATGCAAGGTTTACTCGGATAAGGATAAGCATTTTCCCTCCGCCCGGCGACGGTGGCGTATGAAAGCCATCGGAGTCGAGCCGGGCGAGGGACGGCCCCGGATCCTCGAGGTGCCGCGACCGACGCCGGGGGCGGGGGAGGTCCTGGTTCGGACCCACCGGGTCGGCGTCGACGGCACGGACCACGAGGTGATCGCCGGCAACCACGGCAGCCCGCCGCCGGGCGAGGAGCACCTGATACTGGGCCACGAGGCGGTCGGCGTCGTCGAGGACCCCAACGGGAGCGGCTTCTCCCGCGGCGAGTTCGTCGTCCCGACCGTCCGCCGGCCGCCGCCCGGGGGCGAAAACGAGTACTTCGAGCGCGGTGAGGCCGACATGGCGCCCCCGGAGGCGACCCTCGAGCGCGGCATCGACGGCGCGCACGGCTTCATGAGCGAGTATTTTACCAGCCCCGCCGAGTGTCTGCTTTCCGTCCCGCCCGAAACGGCGCCGTGGGGGTTTCTGGTCGAGCCGATCAGCATCTCCGAGAAGGCCCTCGAGCTCGCCGCGGCCTCGCGTTCGTCGTTCGGGTGGGACCCCGAGACCGCGCTCGTCCTCGGGAACGGCTCGCTCGGGCTGGTGACGGTCGCGATGCTCGTCGAGCGCTTCGAGGTGTACTGTCTCGGCCGCAGCGACCGCCCCGACCCGACGATCGACGTCCTCGAACGGCTGGGCGCGACCTACGTCGACTCCCGGGAGACCCCCGTCCCGGAGGTTCCGTCGGCCCACGAACCGGCCGACCTCGTCTACGAGGCGACCGGGTACGCCAAACACGCCTTCGAGAGCATCGACGCGCTCGCTCCGAACGGCGTCGCGGCGCTGCTCGGCGTCCCGGAGCCGTGGAGCTTCGAGATCGACGGCGGCCGACTCCACAAGGCGCTCGTCATGGAGAACAAGGCCATCGTCGGCAGCGTCAACTCCGGTCCCGCCCACTTCCGTGCGGCGATCGAGCGGCTCGGGGGGTTTCCCGAGTGGTTCCCCGAGGCGTTCGTCACCACGGTCGCCCCCTTCGACTCGTTCGAAGCGGCCTTCGAGCGCACGGACGGGACGATCAAGACCGCGGTGGCCTTCGACGAGCCGTGAGACGCCGGCGTCGTTCGCCCACGACAACCCATATTAGGACCCGGTCTGAGTGTCACGTATGGCCGACGAGGAGTTGTCCGGTGATCTCTCGCGGTTGGGCGAGCGCTTCGACTTCGGCGAGTACGAGATCGGCGCGTACCTCGCCGTCCTCGAACACGGGAGTCTCACCGCCTCGGAGATCGCCGAGACGACGGACATCCCCCAACCCCGGGTGTACGACACCGTTCGAAGCCTCGCCGACAACGGCTTCGTCGAACTCCGCGATTCGCGACCCCTCGAGGTGCTCGCGGTCGATCCCGAGGAGGCCTTCGGCGACGCCCGCACGACCCTCGAAGAGTTGATCGAGAGCCTCGAGTACCGATACACCGCGCCCTCCCGGGACGCCGAGGCCGTCTCGCTCGTCACCTCGCGGCGGACCATCCTCCGGTACGTCGAGGACGTCATCGCGAGCGCCGACTACGAACTCGTCCTCTCGTTGACGCCCGACCTCCTGGGTCGCTTCGAGTCCGAACTGACGGCCAAACAGGACGCCGGCGTCACGATCGAGTTGCTCCTCTCGCCGAGCACCGACGTCCCCGATCCGGATTGCTTCGATTACACGCGCGTCGCGACAATCGCTCGCTCGCGACGCGGCGTCACGACGCCGCTCGTCGCCGTCGCCGACGGGACGTACTCGGTGTACACCACGCGCGCGGCGTTGCGGAGTCGCGGCGACGACTACGGCGTCGTTTTCAACCGTTCGGAACTCGGCTTTCTGGTGTTGGGGCTGTTGAACACGGTCGTCTGGCCGTCGTCGACGACGCTGGCCGAGAGCCGGCGCGAACGCCCGTTCCCGCGGCGGTACGCGACGATCCGGCGTTGCGTGCGCGACATCGAAAACGGCGATGGCCGGTTCTACGCCTCCGTCCGCGGCCGCGACGTCGAGTCCGGGCAGTTCCGGACCGTCGAGGGGGCGGTCGTCGACATCAGCGCGAGCGTCGACCGCGGGACCGCCGCCATCACGCTCGACCTCGGCGACAAGACGCTGGACGTCGGCGGCCAGGCCGCCGCCTTCGAGGACATCGAGGCCCACGAGTTGGTCATCGACCGCGAGGCTCCGCCGGCGCTCGACCCCTAAGCGGGGAACGTTCCCGGCGGGCGCCCGGCGTTCCGGCGGCCGCCCCGAGCGTCGCGTGTCCCTTCGTGTCGTCGGCCCGGTAGCCGCCCCGAGCGTCGCGTGTCCCTTCGTGTCGTCGGCCCGGTAGCCGCCCGCCCGGTCGGCGGGACCGCCCGGACGCCGGCGGCCCGCGTCGATCCGCGCCCCCGACTCGAATACGCCACCGATAGCGTCTCGTACCGTCGTCTCCCGGTGTCCGCTCCGCTCCTCACCGGTGGTGTATTCTTTATTCTATCGTGAGTAAATTTTTTGTTCCCTCGCGACAACCGTAGGGTATGGCTACCGACTCTACGCTCAATCACGACGAACTCTACATCGAGGGGCGCTGGACCCCGACCGCCGACCGCATCGACGTGACCGACCTCACCGACGACACCACGTTTGCGAGCGTCTCGGCCGCGACGCCCGCCGACGCCGAGGACGCCCTCGCCGCCGCGCAGGCGGCCGAGGTCGAGATGCGCGAGACGACCGTCGTCCAGCGCGCCGAGTGGGTCACTGCTATCGCCGACGGGATCGAGGCCCGAAAGGCCGAACTCGCCGACGTGATCGTCAGGGAGGCCGGCAAGCCGATCTCGAGTGCGCGCGGCGAGGTCGACGCCGCCGCCGAACGGTTCCGCCGGGCCGCCGAGGAGGCCCGGTCGCTGAAGGGCGAATACATCGAGGGGACGACCGAGGGCCACGAGGGCTGGCGCGCGATCGTCCGGCACGAACCGGTGGGGACCGCCCTCTGTATCACGCCGTACAACTACCCCCTCTCGACGACGGCCCTGCAGGTCGCCCCCGCGCTCGCGGCGGGCAACGCGGTCATCCTGAAGCCGGCGTCGAAGACGCCCATCAGCGCCGCCATCCTCGCCGAGATCATCGTCGACGCCGCCGATGACCTGCCCGAGGGGGCCTTCGGGTTCGTCCCCGGCCGAGCGAGCGAGATCGGCGACGTGCTCGCGGGCGACGACCGGATCGACGCCATCGCGATGACGGGTTCCTCGGGCGCGGGCAAACACGTCGCCGGAGTCAGCGGGATGGTCGAACTCCACATGGAGCTGGGCGGCAACGCGCCCGCGATCGTCTTCCCCGACGCCGACCTCGAGGCGGCCTCGTCGGCGGCGGCCTCGGGCTCGCTGAAGTACGCCGGCCAGCGGTGCTCGGCCGTCTCGCGCGTGCTCGTCCACGAGGACGCCCACGACGAGCTGGTCGACCGGATCGACGCGGAAATGGATGGCTTCGAGCCCGGCGACCTCTTCGACGAGGAGACCTCTCTCGGCCCGCTCATCTCCCACGAGCAGGCCGAGTGGGTCGAGGAGCTCGTCGAGGACGCCCTCGATCGGGGCGCGACGCTCGTCCGCGGGGGCGCCCGCTCCGGGCGGTTCTTCGAGCCGACGCTGCTCGCGGACGTCCCCCAGGACGCCCGCATCGTCCACGAGGAGCAGTTCGGTCCCGTCGTCGCCGTGACGACCTTCGACGACGAGGCCGGGGCGCTCGAGGTCGCCAACGGCGGATCGCTCGGTCTCGACGCGGCCGTCTTCACGGCGGACTACGATCGCGCGATGCGCGTGGCCGACCGCCTCGAGGTCGGCGGCGTCCGGATCAACGGCGCGCCGAGTCACGGTCTCGGGGACATCCCCTTCGGCGGGACGAAGGACTCGGGGATCGGCCGGGAGGGCATCGGCTACACGATCGAGGCCTTCCTCGAACGCAAGAGCATCATCCTCTGATGCGCCGAGCCAAGATCGTCTGCACGCTGGGGCCCGCCTCCGACGACTCCGAGACGATACAGGGCCTCGCCGACGCCGGGATGTCCGTCGCCCGGCTGAACGCCAGCCACGGGACGATCGAGCACCGCGAGGCGGTCATCGAGCGCGTCGACGGCGCCGCCGGTGTCGACGGCGCTCCCGTCGCGACGCTTCTGGACGTTCCCGGTCCCGAGATCCGGACCGCCCCGCTCGGGGAGGGCGAGTCGGTGGCGGTCCCGACGGGAGCGACGCGCCGTCTCGCCGAGGGCGAGACGGTCGACGGCGACGTCATCGGTCTTTCGGCGTCGATCGCTGCCGTCGAAGCGGGCGATCGCGTCCTGCTCGACGACGGTCGGATCGAAACGACCGTCGAGCGCGTCGAGGGCGAAACGGCCGTCGTCGTCGTCGATTCGGGGGGCCAACTGGGCGGCCGCAAGGGCGTCAACGTCCCCGGCGTCGACCTCGGGTTGGAGTTCGTCAACGAGAGCGACCGCGAGGAGCTGCGGCTGGCCGCCGAGGCCGGCGTCGACTACGTCGCCGCGAGCTTCGTCGGCTCCGCGGCGGACGTCTACGCCGTCAACGCCACCCTAGAGGAGTTCGGCGCCGACATCCCGGTGATCGCGAAGATCGAGCGCGCCGAGGCCGTCGATCGCATCGACGAGATCCTCGAAGCGGCCGACGGCGTGATGATCGCCCGCGGGGACCTCGGCGTCGAGTGCCCACTCGAGCGCGTCCCGTTGATTCAAAAACGGATCGTCCGGAAGGCCCAGGCGGCGGGCGTCCCGGCGATCACCGCCACCGAGATGCTCGACTCGATGATCGAGGCCCGCCGGCCGACGCGGGCGGAGGCCTCCGACGTCGCAAACGCCGTCCTGGACGGCACCGACGCCGTGATGCTGTCGGGCGAGACCGCGATCGGCGACGATCCTGTCAACGTCGTCGAAACGATGGCCCGCATCGTCGCGGACGTCGAATCGAGCGACGAGTACGCCGAGTCCCGCGAGAACCGCGTCCCCCCGGCCGGCGAGCCCCGGACGGACGCCATCGCGCGCTCGGCGCGGTATCTCGCCCGCGACGTCGACGCCGAGGCGGTCGTCACCGTCACCGAGTCGGGGTACACCGCCCACAAGGTCGCGAAGTACCGCCCGGCGGTGCCCATCGTCGCGGTGACGCCCGACGACGCCGTCCGCCGACGGCTGGCGCTGCGCTGGGGCGTCCTCCCCCGATACCGGCCCTCCCCCGCCGACGGCGCGACGGAACTCATCGAGTCGGCGGCGTCGGAGGCCATCGACGCCGGCGTGATCGACAGCGGCGACACCGTCGTCGTCCTCGCCGGGATGATGACCGAACTGGAGGGCGCGAACACCACGAACACGATGAAGGTCCACGTCGCCGCCGAGGTGCTCGCCAGCGGCCGTGGGGTGTGTGCCGGTCGCGCCGTCGGCCCGGCGCTTGTCGCCCCCGACGGCGACCTCGCGGGCTGCCCTGACGGCGCCGTGGTCGTCCTCCCCGGCGACTTCGAGGGGGAGTTCACCGGCGATCTCGCCGCCATCGGGGCGATCGTCACCGCCCAGTCGGGGATGACCAGTTATCCGGCCATGATCGCCCGCGAGCTGGGGGTGCCGATGGTCGGCGACGCCACGCTGTCGCTGTCGGGCGGGGACGTCGTCACCGTCGACGGCGACCGCGGCGTCGTCTACGAGGCCGCGGTCGACGAGCGCTGAGGGGGGTCACGATTCCGCGCTGCCTGCGTCCACGAGCCCCGTGAGCAGCGCCGTCGCGCTGGCCCGGTTCGTCGCCAGCGGAACGCCGCGGACGTCGCAGATCCGCAACAGCGCGGAGATGTCCGGCTCGTGGGGTTGGGCGGTCATCGGGTCCCGAAAGAAGATCACCGCATCGCAGTCGCCGGTGACGATCTCGGCCCCGATCATCAGGTCGCCCCCGAGCGGTCCCGACTCCAGTCGGGTGACGGACAGCCCCGTCTCGTCGTTGAGCCGCCCGCCCGTGGTCCCCGTCCCGATGAGGTCGTTCGCCGCGAGGATCGACTCGTGCTCTTTCGCCCACTCGACCATCGAGGGCTTCTCGTCGTCGTGTGCAATGAGCGCGATGCGCATACCAGACCCACTCGGGGTCCCCTATTGAACCCCTCGGCGGGACGGCCGCCCCGGCCGGGTCGAGCGTGTCCGTCGACGCCATCTCGACGCCCGACGGATCGCCGTGTCCCCGCCTCCGTCGTTGTCACCGTGGCGAGCGGAACCCCACTGCTTCAGGTTATAAGCATGTCGACGCCAGTTTCGGGGATCTGCCGGGATCGTAGCCATGCAGGTGTCGTTTCTGCTTGCCGAGAACATCGCGGCTCCGCTGGCTGACAAATCATCTTGTGTCCGCGATCATATTATCGTACGTATAATGATTGACCGACGTTCCGAGCGCGACTGGCTCACTTCGCATCTCACTGGCAGTGAGCGTCAACTCCT
Organism: Natronomonas moolapensis 8.8.11; assembly: GCF_000591055.1. Lineage (GTDB taxonomy): Archaea > Halobacteriota > Halobacteria > Halobacteriales > Haloarculaceae > Natronomonas > Natronomonas moolapensis. The sequence continues at coordinate 395,283 of NC_020388.1, forward strand.
CGTCCTGTACGGTCGGCGGCGCACTGGGAAGACGACGCTCGTGACGAACGCGCTTGACACCGTCCCTTCGAACTCCGTATATTACCTCTGTAACCAGCGCGGCCCGGCACACAACGCCCAAGCGTTCGCAACGCAGTGTGCCGAAGCCCTGGACGATATTGCGCCTTCGCGGTCTGGCTCACAAGGACGGCCGCGATGAGGAACCCGAGCCCGCAACGACGCCCCATGACGGCGAGGACGCCGCCGTAGTGGTGGCCGCGGACGGGCCACGAGACGCCGTAGATCGCGACGGCGACCGCGAGCAGCCGGCGGTCGGCCGCCCGGATCGTCTCGAAGGTCGTCGCCGGATCGAACAGCCGCGCCGCGGCGACCGCGCCCAGACCGACGACGAGAAGTGTCAGGTGTCCCCGGGTGAGGAGCCGTCCGTTCCCGCCGCCGGTCGGTCGTCAATGCGTTGGTTCGTTTAGGTCTACCTAAAAATTTAACCCTGCCGGTGTTCGACGGGCGACGGCTCCATCCGGCCCGCGGAACGCTCACTTCCCGGCCGCCCGTCTCCCGGGAGTCACGGTCGCTCCCCGAGGACGGACCCGTGTGGCACCCTCGTCCGAAACGCTCAATCCGGACGCCTGATTTCGGCCGAACATGGCCCGAGACACAGCGCTGGAGGTCGCCGACATCGACGCCGAGTTCCTCTGTCCTTCCGACACCGACGTCCGGAACGACGGCGACGGCATTCGCGTTCGCCTGGCCGTACCCGATTCCGAGACCGGCGACGGCCTGGTGTTCGAAACCGCCGTCGAGTCGGTCGAAACAGTCGACTTCGAGTTGCCGCTGGACGACGAGCACTACGACTAGGCCAGTTCGTCCACCCGCCGGACCCGACGGTCGCCGACTACACAACAGCCCCGGCGCTCGTGGCCGTGCCGCTCGACGTGGGCCGCCTCGAGACCGGCGTTCCACGCCGCGCCGACGTCGCCGGGTGTATCGCCGACGAGGACGCCCCGCCCCGACCCGGCGTCGGCCGCCGACAGCGCCCGCCGAACCGGCTCCGGGTCGGGCTTCCACCCCGTCTCGGCGTCACAACAGACCACCGCGTCGAACCAATCGCGGATGTCAAGCGCCGACAACACCGGGGCTGTCAGGTACTGCTGACAATGGGTGACGAGCGCCGTCGGCGCGTCGAGTTCGCCGACGACGGCTGCGTCCTCGTGCAGGAAGGTCGCTTCCGCGCGGGCGGCCGCGTCCTCTTCGTCGTGAAAGACCGACCAAAAGCGGTCGGGGTCGATCCCCCACGCCCGGAGGTGCTCGCCGCGGTCGCCGCCGAAGCCGTGCCAGAGCGTCTCGGCCTGTCGCCCAGTGAAGCCGTAGCCCAGTCGGTCTCCGACCCGACCCATCACCTCGTGAACGTAGTTGGGGTCGACGTCGACCAGCGTGCCGTCGAGGTCGAAGACCCACCGGTCGTAGGCGGCGTGGCTCATCCGCCGATGTGTAGGCGGTCCGCGGTAAAATGCGTTGTGGGCGACCGGAGGGAGCGACGCGAGTCGCTGTCGATCGGCCGCCCCGAACCGGGGCCGCCCTACCCCACACCGATCGCCGTCCCGCCGGCGGCCTCCCGGGAGGTGTCGACGATCACCCTGACAACGCGGGTGAGGTACGTGGCCACGAGGCTACCGCCCCGGAACCCGAACGCCTCCGTGTGGCGACGGAGAGTCTCCGTGCGGCGGCGGGGCGCCAGCCGGGATTCGAGGACGGATATAAATTACGGGCGCGCCTACCGCCCGCATGGACGTACTCGGCGACGCCATCGCACGCGACCGCCGCTCCGATCGGCCCGCTCTCGACGTGCCGGCAGCCGGCCGACACTACGACTATCGGCGGTTCTGCACGAGCGCCTGGAAGACGGGGAACTTCCTTCGTCTCCTCGGCGTACGCGAAGGGGTCGGCGTCGCCGTCGCCGACGACCCGACCGCCGAACCCGTTCTGACGCTGTACGGGGCGGCGGCCCTCGGCGGAGTCGTCCGGTTCGGCCCGCCCGCCGAACTCGACGACGCGACGCGCGCGCTGGTCGTCCCCGCGGCCGACCTCGACGCCCACGCCGTCGGTCCAGCCACGAAGCGAGTCGTGTACGGCGATCCACCGTCCGACCCCGCCGTCTCGTACTTCGAGCGCGACGTCTGGAGCGAGAACCCGACGGAGCCGCCGAACCCCCCCGAGCCGTCGGACCCGCTGCTCCGGACGGGCGGGAAACAGTACAGCCACGGCGAGGTGCTGTCGGCGGCGCGGTCGGTCGTCGACGACCACGGGATCGGGCCGGACGGCACCGTCGCCGTCCGCGGCTCGTTCACGTCACCGGCGGTCGTCGTGGCCGGCCTCGTCGCGCCCGTCGTCGCCGGTGCACGACTCTCGGTCGGTCCCGAGAGCGAGGGTGATCTCGTCGTCGGCGGCCGCGACGACGACGTCGGCGCGCTCGGACTTCAGTGATCGCGAAGCGGGGGCCGACCTCCGACCCTCGCGTTCCCCCGCCGTCACGCCGGGGATTGATGCGTCCGGACCCCGAAAGGCCCGGTATGATCGGGGCACTCGGACGCGGACGGAGGCGACACGGATGACACGCGGTTCGGACGGGACGGACGCCCCCGACACCCCAGGGGCGTACCCAACCGTTCCCCACGAGCGGCTTCTCGACGAGGGGTGGGAGCTTCGTTCAAAGACCGAGGAGACTGTCTTCCGGATGCCCGCGGCGTCGGTCGTCGGCTACACGCTGTTTTACGAGGACGCCCGATTGCGCGGGGCGATCGAAGCCACCGACGCGGTCGAACCGCCAGCCGAGGCCGGCGAGAACCACCTCGTCACCGCGAGCGGGGACGGCACCTGGCGGTTCTTCTTTGCGACCCGGCTGTCGTTTCGACCGCCGCTGGCCCCCGGGATCGGCCCGGCGTCGCTGCGCCCGACGGTCGCGAGCCAAGCGAAGCGGACCTTCGCCGACGACCTCGAGTCGCGGGGGTTCGAGGACGTCGAGAGCGGCCGGAGCCAGCGGTTCCGAACCGACTCGGGCGACCGGGTGCGGCTCCGGAAGTTCACCGCGTATCTCCCCCTCGGGGGCGACGAGGCGACCCCGGAACGGATCGACGTCGAGGGCTGGCTCGCGGTCTGGACGACTGACGGGGCCTTCCGGATCGCTGGCGGGGCCTACCCCGTCTCCGGGATCGAGTCCCTCCTCGGGTCGGCGTCGGACGCCCCGCCGACCGATTCGGGGGCCTTTCGCGAGGAGTTGCTTTCGTTGATCCGGGCGGTCCGCTGATTTCGATCCGAGACCTCAATGTGGGGCACGACAGTACGCCGCGGTGTGCCCCGCCGCGAGCCGTCGCGGCGACCGGGCCGCAACGTACCTCCGGGACAAGCTCCGGGGCACCCGGCCTGTTCCGCCTGTAGGATCGGACGGCCGCTATCGGCTCCAGACCGTCGTGAGAGCGAGGCCGGCCGCGATCAGCGAAAAGGCCAAAAGCGAGAGGTTCGGGATCGAAAGCAGGCCCAGCAGTTCGTACTGGACGCTCCCACAGCCGCCACTCGAGCAGGTCGCCGCCGGCCGGGACTGCAGATAGGAGTGATAGGCGGCGACGGCACCGCCGCCGACGGCGAGAGGCAGCGCCGTTCGTCGGACACCGATCCGATCCTCGTAGGCGGCGACGCCCAACACGACGACTAGAGGATACATCGCGATGCGCTGGATCCAGCAGAGTTCACACGAGTACAGACCCAGGACCTCGCTGAAATAGAGGCTACCGGCGGTCGCGACCGTCGCGACCACCGTACAGGCGGCGAGGACGGCCCGGGAGGCGGACGGTGGGTGCATTCGTGAGGGCTCGTCTCCGACAGAGGGTAGCGGTCGCCCCGGCATCGCCTTTTCGGCTCGGGATCGCCCCGGATTCGACGCCGCCGCACCGGAGACGTCGGCTATCGCCATCCCCGTGAGTGGTCGGACGCGACACGCAGAGGCGGGCGCATAGAGGCAGGCGCCGGTGTAGGGATCAGCCGTCGGGAGGCCCCGACGCAGCCTCCGAGCGTTCCCCGACGGCTTCCTGTACGCCGACCCAGTTTGCGACGGCCCCTGACGGTCCCTCGAACGGGACGAGCGAAACCCGGTTCCGGAACGGGGTGCCGTCACGGCGATGGTTCCGTAGCTCGACAGTCACTGGCTCCCATGTCCCAATTGCCTCGGCGAGGTCGGCGACGGGACCGGGGCGCGTCTCCGGGACCTGGAGCAGCCGGAGGTTCTCGCCGCGGACCGCGGAGAGGGAGTAGCCAGTCACCGCTCGGAACGTCCGGTTCGCATAGATCGTCGGGGTGTCCTGAAACGCCGGGCCAGCGAGTGTGAGCCCGACGGACGCGTCGCCGAGCACCCACAGCCGCCAGACGAGGTCCCGCTCCAGCGGACTCAACGCGTCGAACTCCGGGAGGTCCCCGGGGCCGTCGAACGCCTCCGGGGATCCCGCCCGCTCGATCCGGTCGGCGGCGACCGAACCGCACGCGCGGAGGTCGACGACGCGTTTCCGGAACGCAGCCGCGTCGGCCCGAAGGCACTCGAGGAGGGCTTCTCTGTGGGACATGTGCCTCGGATCGTCCGTAGGTGGGTGTGGATCAAACGCCTGTCGGCTTCGGTGCCCGCTTCGGGAGTCCGTCGGCCGCGCCGAGCCGCGACGACGGGCGACAGTGACAAGCGAGTCGGGTCCCTATCGCACGTATGAACGAGGGAAACTACACGGTCTCGTTTGCGGTACCACACAGCTTGACCGACGGCGACAACACCGAGCTCTCGATCCGCGAGTACGACGACTTCGGGAGCATGTACGAGTTCGAACTCCTCGACGGATCGACGCGGTCCGTCGGTAAACAGCTCGTCTCGGAGATCACGCCGGTCGAGGAGTAGCCCCCGAGCACGCCGACGGCGTTCGGCCGACCGGACGCGACGGCAAGCTCAAGCGCGCTGGATGCGTATCGATACCATAATTCGCACCCTCCTGGCCACGCTCGGTGCGGGTATGGCGCTGTTTCCGAACGGGATCCTGCGCGGCTACGAACGGGTCGCCTTCGAGAACCCCGACGACGCGACGGCGAAGCCGTGGCTTCCCGCCGCGATACGCGCCGAGGGCGTCATCTACGTCCTGCTCTGTGTGCTCGGCGGGGCGGCCTACGGAGCGTTCGTCCGTCTCGCCGGGGGCGTCGGCTTGGTCGTGGCCTGCGTCCCGCGGCGGTACCTCGGCTGGGGCGGCCGCCTCGCCTACGAGCGTCCCGAGGAGCTCCGGTGGCGCGAGGGGTTCGTGACAGCCGTTCGGGGGCTCGGGATCCTCCTCGTGGCCCTCGCCGTCCGGCGCGTGCGCCGGGGCGACTCGAAGGTCGAAGCGGGCTTCGAGCCCGACGGGTAGTTCAACGGAGCGAGACGTCAGTCAGCCGGATCGAGAGCCGATCCCCCTCGGGTGCGGCGATCGACCAGCCGTGCAGCGTCGAGAGCGTCCAGGCGTTCGCCAACAGCACGCGCGAATCCTCGCCGGCCTCCCGACCGTATCTGAACAGCTGTTCGGGGGTGTCCGTCGAGAACGGCTCCCCGTCGCTGTCGACCACCAGCGCGTCGGTGCCGTCGCGCCGAACCCGGACGCTCGTCGCCCCGCGTTCGCGGTGGAGTCGGAACAACAGCCGGAACAACTCGACACACCGCGTCCCGTCGGCGACGACGCCGGTGTCGGCGACACCCTCGAGCGTCAACGCAGTGGTATCGTCGGGCCACGCGTCCGAAAGGACCGACTCGAGGGGGCGTTCGCTCGTCTCCGCGATCGGCGTCCCGTACCGGAGGATGTCGATAAAGTCGTCGGTAACGACGTCGATCCGTTCGGCCGCCTCGATCGCCGCCCCGATCCGTCGGTTGTGGCGTTCGAGGGGACCGGATTCGATCGCGTCGGCGGCGTCGATTTCCTCCTCGAGCACCCGGAGGTTCCCGAGCACGATCGCGATCGGGTTTCGGAGTTCGTGGGCGATCGCCTCGGAGACCGATCTGACGTGTTCGGTCTGTTGTTGGAGGCTGCGGCGCCGGGCCTCGAGTTCGGTGACGTCAGAGAGGACGACCGCGCGTCCGATGGCCTCCTCGCCGAGGGTAATCCGTCGTCGGTCGATCCGGTAGCTGCGGGCGTCCCCATCGCGGTCCAATTCGACCGTCGCGTCCTCGGCGTCGGCCACGCGTGGAGCGATCGCCGAAAACGGATCGCCGACGCGCTCGGGGAGGTCGGGAAAGACGCACTCGGCGCTTTCGTTGTAATCGACGACGCGGCCGTCGGCGTCGGTGAGAAAGAGGAGATCGGGGAGTTGATCCGGGAGCTGTCGGCGCGCGGGGACGTGGACGGCCATGAAGCGCTCTCGGGCGACGGTCACGACCCCGACGGCGAAGACGGCGGCCCCGATCGGCTCGTAGTACAACAACAAAAGCGACTCGGGCCACCACGCCGAGAGGAGCTTCGGGGCGACCGGCAGCCCGATAGCGACGGTGAGTACGGCGACGTTCGTCGTGTCGAGGGTCGACTCGTGGTACGTCTCGAACAACAGATAGAGCCCGACGCCCGAGCCGACGTACGCCAGCGCCGTGATGGTCCAATAGAGGGGCCCGGCTTCGGGCGCGAAGTGGACGAACGGATCGGACGCGACCGTCGGTTCGAAGTACGCCCCGTGGAGCGGGTTGGTCGCCTTCAGCGCGAGAATCGCCCCGACGAGGCCAGCAGCGACGAACTGGAGACGCCTGTCGAGGTGGTAGGCGTGCCCGGCGTAGGCCGAACAGAACCACAACCAGACGACGACGGTCGAGATGCCCACCCCGAGCCCGAAAACGTAGCTCGCGTACATCACTATCCTGGGAACCGACAGCAAAGTCGGGACTACCGTGAGAGCCCACGTGCCGGTCAACACGAGCAGGAGGGTGAGCGGCCGTCGAATCACGGGTGCCTCGAACGACCGCGCCCGGTGGGCGCCCCAGAAACAGCCGACGGCCGCGAGGAGAAACGCAGCGAGGTAGGGCGCAGCCGAGTCCCAAAACATACCTGATACGTACTTGCTAAACCGTTTTCAATATATTGGAGTTGACAAAACGGGCGCGTGGACGCTGGAAGGCGACACGACGGAACCGCACCTGCAGGTCGACGGCCGGAGCCGCACCTGTAGGTCGACGGCCGAAACCGCACCTGCAGGTCGACGAGGCACCGATGCAGGTCAGCGGGTCGCGTTGCCGACCCCGGTCTCGCGTGTGCCCACAGGGACACAGTTCACATCAAACCCCAAGCGCGTCGGCGAACTCGTGAAAGCCCTCGACGGTCAGGTCCGGTTCCGGCCCGTAGGGTCCCCACGGTTCGCCGGTCCGGTCGAGGCGAACGCCGAACATCCCGGCGTGCATCGACCCCTGGACGTCGAAACTCGGGCCAGCGACGTGGGCGATCGATCCGATCGGCGTCCCCGTCCGAGCGGCGGCGTGGCGGTAGATCTCGGCGTCGGGTTTGAACGTCTCGACCTCGTGGGCGCTCACCGTGTCCTCGATCAACTCGCCGATGCCGGCGTGGTCAACCATCGAGGCGAGCATTTCTGGGTTGCCGTTGGAGACGACGTAGACGGGGTAGCCACCCTCGACGAGCCGCCCGATCCCGTCCCTGACGTCGCCGAAGACCTCGAGTTCGTGATACACCGAGAGGACCTCCTCGACGACGTCGTCGGCCAACTCGACGCCGTGGGCCGCGAGCGCGTACCGGAGCGCGTCGCGGTTCATATCGTAGAAGGGCTGGTAGCCGTCGACGAAGTTGCCGACCATCGTGTACTCGATGGACTTGCTCCGCCAGACGTCGGAGATCGATTCGGTCGCCTCGACGTGGTCGTCGAGGGCGTCGACGGCCGCCGAGGGGTCGACGAGCGTTCCGTAGGAGTCGACGGTGACCGTCTCGACCGCGTCGGGATCGAAGGACATACTCGAGGAGTCGACCGCCGTTTATAAAATAGTGGGGTGGGCGTGTCCCGGAAATTTACTACCGGGAGCGACGACGGACGGGTATGCGCCTGTTCGTGAGCGTCGACCTCGACGGACTCGCCGACGTACAGGGACCGCTTTCCGGGCTGTCGGGACTGCGGCTTACGGACCCGGGGCAGGCCCACGTCACGATGCAGTTTCTCGGCGAGGGCGACCACGACGTCGCGGCGCTCGTCGCGGCGCTGGAACGCGCCGTCGAGGATGCCGACGTGGGGGCCACCGGAGCCGACGACGGGGAGTTCGAGGCGACGTTCGAGGGGGTCGGCGCGTTCCCCTCCCCGGAGCACGTCCGAGTCGTCTGGCTCGGCGTCGGCCGGGGAGCGAGCGAGCTGACCGCCCTCCATCGCCGGATCGAGGCCGAGACGACCGCCCTCGGTTACGACGCGTCGGCCCACGAGTTCACCCCGCACGTCACCCTCGCGCGGATGGACAACGCGACCTCGATGGGCGCGGTCCGGTCGTTCCTCGAATCGGCCGCCCCCGAGATCGGGCCGCTACACGTCGAAGACCTGCGGCTCACCGAGAGTACGTTGACGCCCGAGGGCCTGGAGTATCGGACCGTCGCCCGGATCGAGCTCTAATCACAACCCTCACCTGGGGGGCCGCCGACTCGTCGGTATGGAACTCGGAGTCATCGGCTTAGGGCGGATGGGGCAGATCGTCGTCGACCGCGTGCTCGCCGACGACCACGACGTCGTCGCGTTCGACCTCGACAGCGAGGCGGTCGAGGCGGCCGCGTCGGCCGGTGCGACGCCCGCGGAGTCGATCGAGGACTTGGTCTCGAAGCTCCCCGAACGAAAGCGGATCTGGCTCATGGTCCCCGCGGGCGACGCCGTCGACGCGACGCTCGCGGAACTCGACCCGCTGCTCGACGCCGAAGACGCCGTGGTCGACGGCGGTAACTCCCACTTCGAGCGCTCGATCGACCGCGGCGAGACGCTCGAAGCGGCCTACCTCGACTGTGGGACCTCCGGCGGCCCCGCGGGCGCGGAGCTCGGGTTCTCGCTCATGATCGGGGGTCCCGAGTGGGCATACGAGGACCTCGCTCCCGTCTTCGACGCCGTCGCGACCGGGCCGGCGGGCCACGACCATATGGGGCCGCAGGGGGCGGGTCATTACGTCAAAATGGTCCACAACGGCGTCGAGTACGCGCTGATGCAGGCCTACGGTGAGGGCTTCGAGTTGCTCTCGGAGGGCCGCTACGACCTCGACATGGAGTCCATCGCGCGCACCTGGAACAACGGGGCGGTGATCCGGTCGTGGCTGCTCGAACTCTGCGAGGAGGCGTTCCGCGAGGAGGGGTCGGACCTCGGCGACGTCGACGACCACGTCGCCGGTGGGTCGACGGGCACCTGGACCGTCGAGGAGGCGCTCGAACAGGAGGTCTCGATCCCGCTCATTTACGAGGCGCTCGGGGAGCGTTTCGACTCCCGCGTCGAGGGGGGCAAGTTCTCTCGGCGGCTGGCGAACCGGTTGCGGTACGGGTTCGGCCGCCACGAAGTCAAACGCCGCGAGTGAGGAGGGGGCTCCGGCGTACCGGGCAGTCCGTGCGCCGCCCGTGCCGTGCGCCGCCCGGCGGCTTCGACCCAACAGCGAAGTTCGAGCGGGCGCGAGTACCGCTGTGCCCTCCACCGAATGGTCCTACGACGCCGCCACGTCGCGGAGCCTTCGGCTCCTCTCGCACCTCCCGGTAGCCGCCTTTGGGGGTGTGTTCCTGCCCGCCGCCGGCGCGAGCGTCGCGTTCGTACTCGCCGATCCGGGCGTGCTCCGCTCGCCGTTCGTGTTACTCGTCGCCCTCCTCGCCCTCGTCGGCGGGCCGACGTCGCTTCTGTACCTGTGGCCGATGCTCGCCGACCCCGACCAGCGACCGACCCGGTCGGCGTTCTCGGGGACCGACAGGAGCCTGTTCACCGCCCGGAGTGTCGTTGCCGCCGCGGTTGCGGGGGCGCTCGCCGTGGTGGCGCTCGTCGCCGTCGGTGCCCCCTTCGAGGCTGTCTACGGCCTCGTCGTGGGCTGTGTGTTCTCGCCGATCCTCGTCGCGGTGGCGACGACGACGGGGCAACTCGACGACGGGGAACTCACGATCAACCGGCGGGAGGTCCCTCTGCATCGCCTCACGGGTGTGCGGTCGATCCGCGTCCGGGGCGTCGTCGTGCTGTGGCTCTTCTACGCCCCCAGGAGCGGGCTCTTCGTGCCGCGGGCGGCCGCCGTCCCCGCCGACGCCGGCGTCGGGGCGATTCGTGGGGCGCTCGAAGCCGGAATCGAAGCCGACCCGGAGCTTGAGCCGCCGGATCGGGCGGTGCAGGCGGTCGGGGTCGTGATGGGGGCGCTCTTTCTCGCGTTCGGGGCGGCGGCGTACGTGGCGCTCGACGAACCGGCCGTGGGACTCTACGTCGCCGCCGTCGCCGGGGGGATGGGGGCGTTTCTGTGCCTTCTCGGGATACGGGGCGTTTGAACGCCTCCAGAACCGCCCGGCCGGCGAGTCGACCCCGCCGGCTGGGCAATTATTGCCGTAACTCTCGGTTATAGATGTATTGAGAGATATGCGTACTATACATGAACGACGAGCAGTTGGGCTTCGGGACGCGGTGTCTCCACGTCGGGCAGGGTCCCGACCCGACGACGGGGGCGGCCGCACCACCGATCTATCAGACCTCCTCGTATGAGTTTCCCGACGCCGACACGGCGGCCGCACGATACGCCCTGGAGGACGAGGGAAACGTCTACTCGCGGATTGCGAACCCGACGGTCCGGGCGCTCGAGGAGCGGTTGGCCTCTCTCGAGGGCGGCGTCGACGCCCTCGCGACCGCCTCCGGGATGGGTGCACTCGACGCGGCGACGCTCGTGTTGGCGGAGGCGGGCGACAACGTCGTCTGCGCGTCGTCGGTGTACGGCGGCACCCACGCGTATCTGTCTCACACTGCCGCCCGCCGGGGGATCGAGGCCCGCTTCGTCGACACGCTCGACCCGGAGGCCTACGCCGAGGCGATCGACGCGGACACCGCTTACGTCCACTGCGAGACGATCGCCAACCCCGCCCTCGTGACGCCGCCGTTCGAGGCGATCGCCGAGGTGGCGCGCGAGGCGGGCGTCCCGCTGTTCGTCGACAACACCTTCGGGACGCCGGCGCTGTGTCGGCCGCTCGAACACGGCGCGGATCTCGTCTGGGACTCGACGACCAAGTGGATCCACGGGTCGGGAACGACCCTCGGCGGGATCCTCGTCACCGACGGCTCCTTTCCGTTCGCCGAGTACCCCGAAAAATACCCCGAGATCGCCGCGCCGAACCCCGCCTTCGACGGCGTGAACTTCGCGGCGCGCTTCGGCGACCGGGCGCTGACGATGGCGGCCCGCCAGCGCGGGACCCGGAGCCTCGGCGACCAGCAGTCGCCCTTCGACGCGTGGGTGACGATGCAAGGCGTCGAGACGCTGCCGCTGCGGATGGAACGGCACTGCGAGAACGCGATGGCCATCGCCGAGTACCTCGAGGCCCACCCCGCCGTCTCGTGGGTGTCCTACCCCGGCCTGCCCGACCACGAGACCCACGACCTCGCCTCGGAGTACCTGGAGGGCGGCTACGGCGGCATGATCGCCCTCGGCCTCGCGTCGGGCTACGACGCCGCCAAACGGCTGTGCGAGGAGACCGACCTCGCGACGTTCCTCGCAAACATCGGCGACGCGCGGACGCTCGTCGTCCACCCGGCCTCGACGACGCACGCCCAGTTGAGCGAGGCCGAACAGCGCGCCGCCGGGGTCGCCCCCGAGATGATTCGGCTCTCGGTCGGCATCGAGGACGTCGACGACATCCTCGCGGACCTCGACGGGGTCTTATAAATATGTGTGGCGCAAACTCCGACGCACAACCGACGATGGACGCGATCGATGCGATGCCGCGACCGAGGCGATACCGCGACCGGGACGATACCACGGGCGGGCGGCCGTCATGAGCGACGGCCCGGAGACGGTTTCGCTGGGCGAGTTCACATTCGAGTGCGGGGAGTCGATCCCCGAGTTAGAAGTCGCCTACGAGACCTACGGCGAGTTCACCGGCGACAACGCCGTACTGGTCTGTCACGCACTTACGGGGAGCGCCCACGTCGCGGGGGGACGTCGCCGAACCGACACCGCGGGGCAGGCCCACGCGTGGTGGGACGACATCGTCGGTCCAGGCAAGGCCGTCGATACTACTGAGTACTACGTCGTCTGTGCGAACGTACCGGGGTCGTGTTATGGCTCCTCGGGGCCGCCCACCGTCGATCCCGAGACGGGTGAGCCGTGGGGGACGGCGTTCCCGGCGGTCACGGTCGGCGATTGGACGCGCGCGCAGCGACGCCTGCTCGATCACCTCGGAGTCCCGAACCTCCACTCGGTCGTCGGCGGCTCAGTCGGCGGGATGAACGTCCTCGAGTGGGCCAAACGCCACCCCGATCACCTCGATCGGGCGGTCGTCGTCGCCGCCGCGGCGCGGCTGGACGCCCAGTGTCTCGCGCTCGACGCGATCGCCCAGCGGGCGATCACCACCGATCCGAACTGGGCGGGTGGGGACTACTACGGCGACGACCCGCCGACGCAGGGGCTGGCGCTCGCCCGCCAGATCGGTCACGTGATGTACCTCTCGAAGTCTTCGATGGAGGACAAATTCGGCCGGCGCTCGGCGGGGATGGACGCCGGACGCGACAGCTTCGAGATGGACCCCGCCGCCGGCTTCTTCCCCTACCGGGAGGTCGAGTCCTACCTCGACTACCAAGGCGAGAAGTTCGCCCAGCGCTTCGACGCCAACGCCTATCTGTACCTGACGCGGGCGATGGACAACTACGACCTCGCCTCGGGATACGACGGCGACGCCGACGCGCTGGCGGCCTTCGACGGCGAGGCGCTTCTCGTCTCCTTCACCGGCGATTGGCACTTCACAGTCGAGCAATCGGAGGCGCTGGCGGAGGCGTTCCGGGCGACCGAGGCGGCCGTCGCCCACCACGTCGTCGACTCCGAGCACGGCCACGACGCCTTCCTCGTCGAACCCGACCGTGTCGGCCCGCCCGTCGCCGACTTCCTCGAGTCGGGCGTCGCCGGCAAGGCCGTCTCCGACACGGCCGAGGGCGACGAGGGCGACGAGTTCGCGCCGGTCCACAACAGCCTTTTTTCGAACTGAACGGTTCGGGCGGCCGCCCGCCGCGTCGCTCCCAGCGACTCGAGGGTGGACCCCGGGGATCCCGGATTAGTATATGAATGTGTGGTCGCGATCGCCGTGGCCAGACGGGCGAAACTACTTATTTCCCGGGGTGTCGAAAGGGCGTATACCATGCGAAGCGATCGACCGACGCCGAGGGGTACACAGCCGTGACGCGCGCGCGTCTCGACCGACGCACGGTCCTCGTGGGCCTGGCCGCCGGCGGGGCGCTCCCGTCGGCCTCGGGGGCGGCCCTCGCCCAGAACGCCGCCGGGCCGACGGCGTACGTCAGCACCCGGGACGGTCGCGTCCACGCCGTCGGGACCGACACCGGGACACAGCGGTGGGCGTTCGATACGGACTCGCGCGCCGTCTCCGCCCCGGCCGTCGGGGACGGATCGACGTACGTCGGCTCCGCCGACGGCAACGTGTACAGTGTCGACGCGGCCGACGGAACCGAACAGTGGGCCTTCGACACCGGCCGGGGCGTCCGCGCGTCGCCGGTCACGACCGGCGAGACGGTGTTTTGCGGATCGGGGGACGGGGAGCTGTACGCCATCGACGCGGCGACCGGCGAGGAGCGGTGGGCGTTCGCGACCGGTGACGAGATCGTTTCGACGCCGATCGTCGGGCCGGAGGCGGTGTACGTCGCTTCCATGGACGGCTCGCTGTACGCGATCGACCGGACGAGCGGGACACAGCAGTGGGCGTACGCGACCTCGATTCCGATCCCGCACTCCCCGACCGTCGCCGGCGACGCCATCTACGTCACCGACAACAACACCAACCTGCACGCGGTCGACCTGCGAACCGGCGCGGGGAACTGGTCGTACACCCGGGTGGATCGCTCGATCACCACTCCGCCCGCGGTCGCCGGCGGAACGGTGTACTTCGGCACCGCGGGCGGCGACATCCACCGGATCGACGCCGCGACGGGCGAACGCGAGTGGCGACCCTACGACGTCTTCGGCGTCCCGGTGTCGCCGCTGGAGACCGCCGACGGCGTCATCTACTTCGGCACCGACAACGGCAATATCGTGGCGTTCGATACGGGGGCCGAGGAGAACCGATGGCGGTACCAGACCGACGGCGACGTCCGGTCGTGGCCGGCCGTCGTCGACGGGACGGTGTACGCCGGGAGCGACGACGGGACGTTCTATGCGCTCGACGCCGCCTCGGGCGAGACGCGCTGGACCCACCGCGCCGGGGCGGCCATCCGGTCTGCCCCGAGCGTCGCCCGATCGCCCGGCGACGGCTTCGGCGCGCGTTCACGGCTGCTGTTCGAACCGCGAGGGGCCGGCCCCGAGGCGACGGCGACCCCGGCCGGCGAGGGCGGTGGCTCCGGCGGGTCGGGCGGCTCCGGCGGAAGCGCCGACACGCCGGAACCGGGCTTTGCGGCGCCGATCGAGGATCAGGGGCTGTTCTCCACCGGGGGAGCCGCACTCGGCGTCGGCGGCCTCGGACTGTGGTGGTTGCTCCGGGGCGGCGACGAGTAACACGGAACTGGCACGCAGTTTGTTTATATATACCACGTTCCGCGATGCGGTGGCGCGCGCTCTCTGCTGTGCCCGAGGCAGGCGGCGAGCGAGGCGAACGCGAGCGAGCCGACCCCCGAGGGTCGGCCCGAACCCACACGAAACGGAGCGCACACGAACACAGAGCGCAGCGCACGCGATCGCGTCAGCGATCACGGCGACGGTCGCCGCCGATGGGGGATATTAATACCCCGCAGAACGCTGTTCGAATATATGTTCGAGAAGGACGACCTCTACACGAACGCGCTGCACGCCGGCCAGCAGGCCGACCCGGCCACGGGCGCTCGAGCGCCGCCGATCTACCAGACGACGTCCTACGAGTTCGAGGACGCCGACCACGCCGCCGATCTGTTCGGACTCCGCGAGGTCGGCAACATCTACTCGCGCATCATGAACCCGACCAACGCGGTCCTCGAGGAGCGGCTGGCGGCGCTCGAGGGCGGCGTGGCGGGCCTCGCCACCTCGTCGGGGATGGCGTCATTCGATCTGGCGACGTTCATCCTCGCCTCGGCGGGCGACAACATCGTCTCGTCGTCGTCGCTGTACGGGGGCACGTACACGTACCTGACTCACACCGTCGAGCGCCGGGGTGTCGAGACGCGGTTCGTCGACACGCTCGATTACGACGCCTACGAGGAGGCGATCGACGAGGACACGGCCTACGTCCACTGCGAGACGATCGGCAACCCCGCCCTGGTGACGCCCGATATCGAGCGGCTCGCCGATATCGCCCACGACGCCGGCGTCCCGCTGTTCGTCGACAACACGTTCGCGACGCCGGCGCTGTGCCGGCCGATCGAGCACGGCGCGGACATCGTCTGGAACTCGACGACGAAGTGGATCCACGGCTCCGGCACCACCGTCGGCGGCATCCTGATCGACGGGGGGTCGTTCCCGTGGGCCGACCACGCCGATCGGTTTCCCGAGGTGGCAAAGCCCAACCCCGCCTACCACGGGATCAACTTCGCCGAGACGTTCGGCGACGCGGCGTTCGCCTACGCGGCCCGGACGCGCGGGCTTCGTGACCTCGGCAACCAGCAATCGCCCTTCGATGCGTGGGCAACGATCCAGGGGCTCGAGTCGCTGCCGATGCGGATGGAACGGCACTGCGAGAACGCGATGGCCGTCGCGGAGTTCCTCGACGACCACCCCGAAACGTCGTGGGTCAGCTACCCCGGCCTCGAGGGACACGAGACGCACGCGGAGGCAAGCGAGTACCTCGACGGCGGCTACGGGGGTATGATCACCTTCGGGCTGGAGGACGGCTACGAGGCCGCCAAGGATATGGTCGACAACGTCAAACTCGCGAGCCTGCTGGCGAACGTCGGCGACGCGAAGACGCTCATCATCCACCCCGCCTCGACGACGCACCAACAACTCACCGACGAGGAAAAACAGGCCAGCGGCGTCACGGACGACCTCGTTCGGCTCTCGGTCGGGCTGGAGGACACCGACCGCATCATCGATGATCTCGATTCGGCGATCGAGGCGGCGACGAACTGAGCCGAGAGATCGCTGTCGTTCCGTAGGGCCTATCCGTCATAAAACAGCGCCACGGCCACTCCGGCGATGGCGGCCGTGACGTAGGCCGGACGCTCCGCGACGGCCGATGCGAACCGGGTTGCGGTCGCCGTGTCGAGGGCGACCCCGCCGGCGTCGGCGCCGCTCCCGCCCCCGACACCGAGCGCGACCGAAGTCAAAAGCGCCGCGAGCGCGCCGAGGGCGACCACCACGCCGGTCGCGCTCACCGGGTTGTCGTCGGTCCAGTCGACAAAGCGATACAGCGGCGCGACCACGATCCGGCGGAGTCCCATCGCTGTCGCTACGCGTCCGCCGAAATAAAACCGCACGGGTCGTTCCGCCACAGGTTCACAGTGTGACATCCTCCCGCGGGTAAAGCCGCGGGCCTCCCACCCGGTGTTGGCCGGGCAGGTCAATCCCGACGGTTGGGAGTCTACGGTTTGCTGGACAGTCAGCCAGTGGCTTTGCCACGAAGCCGTTACTCGTACCCCGGAGAGGGCTTCGAGGTACCTGATTGTTTAGTGACTGTCGGCGTGGTCGGCTTACTGTTTGTTTCCGGCTATGAACCGTGGCGACCACCGAGTCAACCGCCAGTTCTCCACGCACGACGTACGGCACGATGGCTTGTAACGTAAATTGTCGGATTCACCTGGTGGCTAAAGCCACCAGTATTCTCCTCGAATCTCTATAAACAGGTGAGCCGGACCCTCGATGGCCGTTTCCTTCTGGATCCTGGTCGCGTTCGCGTCGCCTCCCGTCTCCTCTCGCCCCGTTCTCGGCGTCCGCGCGCTCTCGGCCCACGGTGACGGTGACGGCGGCCGGGCCCCCGGCGACGGCGGTCGTCGCGACGGCGCCCACCAACCGCCCGAAGGAGCCGTTCGGATCGGCGCCGTGGCCGCCGGTGGCGACGCGATCGGCGTCGTGTCGGTCGGCATACAGGAGGGTGGTTTCGGCGGGGCCGCCAGCCTCGACGGCGCTCTCGACCCCCGGTCCTCTGTCGCCGCCCGCGACCGTGCCCGTCCGATCAGCCGGTCGGCTCGCCGCGCAGAGCCGATCCGTTCGTCGTCTAGCTCCAACACGCCGCCCTCGCCCGTGCCGGCGTTCAGCGGCGTGGGGACGCTCGAGACGATCATCGGACACTCGACCCTCGACGACGCGTACGCGAGGGCGTCCGCCGGGAGCGGCGGCCCTCAGAGCACGCCTTCGTCCTCGAACAGTTCCCGCAGCCGGACCATCGAGGAGACGACCACGTCACAGTGAGGCTCGACGGCCGGCTTCGGCTCGTAGCCGACCGCGAGCCCCGCGACCTCGAGCATCGGGAGGTCGTTCGCCCCGTCGCCGACCGCGACCGTGTCGGCCATGTCGACGCCCACCTCGGCGGCGAGGTCGGCGAGGGCGTCGTCCTTCGTGCCCTCGATCAGCGGTCCCTCGGCCGCGCCGGTTAGCGCGCCGTTCCGGATCGGCAGCCGGTTGGCGACGATCGTGTCGACGGAGCTTCGAGTGGATTCGAGCGCCTGCTCGACGCCGGTCTCGAACCCACCGGTCAGGATGGCGACGTGGTGGCCCGCCGCCGACAGAGCGTCGAGGACGTCGCCGGTTCCGGGGCGCAACGCGACCCGACCGAAGGCGGCCTCGACCCGCTCCTCGTCGAGCCCGTCGAGCAGGTCGGCGCGGGCGTAGAGGCTCTCGGCGTACGAGAGCTCGTCGTTCATGGCCTGCTCCGTGATCTCGTCGATCTCCCCGGCGACTCCGGCTTCCTCGCCGAGCAACACCGTCATCTCCGAATCGGAGAGCGTCCCGTCGAAGTCGAACGCGATGAGCATACGATCGCTGCGGGCCCGGGGATCACAAATCGTCCGGTTCGCCGGTTCCGTCGCCGTCGCTCGTGGCTCTGTCTCTGTTGGCCCCATCGACGCCGTCCACGTCACCGCTAGCCCCGAATCCGGCACTCGGCAGGCGAGACACCGCCTGCGCGAGAACGTATACGTAGACGTGCACCCGGGATCGCTGTGGCTCGAATATAGCCGTATATATGCGTATAACGCGGCGATCGCCGTCCCTACGGCAGACCGATGAAGAAAGCGTTATCCCTCGCGCACGGAAGCTTACGCGCATGAAGGTGCTGGTCACGGACCCGATTTCGGATGCTGGGCTCGATGTCCTCCGGGACACCGATCACGAGGTCGCCACGGCCTACGACGCCGCCGGCGAGACACTGCTCGATGCGGTCGCCGACGCGAACGCGCTCATCGTCCGTTCCGGGACGGAGGTGACGCGCGATCTCCTTGAGGCCGCACCGGACCTCGTCATCGTCGGCCGCGCGGGCATCGGCGTGGACAACATCGACATCGACGCGGCGACCGATCACGGCGTCATCGTTGCCAACGCCCCCGAGGGCAACGTGCGGGCGGCCGCCGAACACACCGTCGCGATGGCCTTCGCCACCGCGCGGTCGATACCGCAGGCCCACACCCGACTCAAGGGCGGCGAGTGGGCCAAAGGGGAGTTCCTCGGGACCGAGCTCAACGGCAAGACGCTCGGGGTCGTCGGTCTGGGTCGGGTCGGCCAGGAGGTCGCGAAGAAACTCGACTCGGTCGGGATGGAGCTGATCGCCTTCGATCCCTACATCTCCGAGGAGCGCGCCGAGCAACTCGGCGCCGAACTCGCCGACCTCGAGACGACGCTCGAGCGGGCGGACGTGTTGACGATCCATACGCCGCTGACGCCGGAGACGGCCAACATGATCGGGGAGGCCGAATTGGCCGAGATGGAGGGCGGCTACGTCGTCAACTGCGCCCGCGGCGGCATCGTCGACGAGGCCGCCCTCGCCGAGGCCGTCGACGACGGCATCGTTGCCGGGGCCGCACTCGACGTGTTCGCCGAGGAGCCACTCCCGTCGGACAGCCCGCTTTTGGAGGTCGAGGACGTCGTCGTCACGCCGCATCTGGGCGCGTCGACCGAGGCGGCCCAGGAGAACGTCGCCGTCTCGACGGCCGAGCAGGTGCTCGCCGCCTTCGAAGGCGAACCCGTCATGAACGCCCTGAACGCCCCGTCGATGGACGAGTCGGCGTTCCCCCGCGTCGAACCCTACATCGAACTCGCCGAAACCGCGGGCAAGATCGCGGTCCAGCTTCTCGACAGTCGCGTCGAGACCGTCGAAATCAGCTACGAGGGCGACATCGCCGAGGAGGACGTCGACATCGTCACCGCCTCCGCGCTCAAGGGCGTTTTTCAGCCGCTGGAGTGGCAGGTCAACGCGGTCAACGCCCCCCGGATCGCCGAGGAGCGCGGGATCGAGGTCTCGGAGACGAAACGTCACCAAGCCGAGGACTTCCAGTCGCTCGTCACCGTCACCGTCGGCGATGGCGATCGCGGGATCGGTGTCTGCGGGACGCTGTTCGCCGACGACGACGCCCGCATCGTCAGGGTCGACGGCTACCGCGTCGACGCCATCCCGGGCGGACAGATGATGGTCGCCCGAAACACCGACGAGCCGGGCGTCATCGGCCACATCGGGACCGTGATGGGCAAATACGACGTGAACATCGCCGGTATGTTCAACGCCCGGGAGGTCCACGGCGGCGAGGCGCTGACGGTGTACAACGTCGATCAAGTGGTGCCGGACGCGGCCCGCGAGGAGCTCGAGTCCGACGAACGGATCACGGAGACGAAGTACATCAGCCTGAACGGCTGACTCCGCTCGCTCGGCCGGCGGACACAAAGGACGGAGTTTTACCGCCCCGGAATCAACACCGACCAATGAGCGAAGACGGCGAGCAGTCCGAGAAACAAAAATACGAGTTCCAGAAGGTCATCGAGGAGCTCGACGACTACTCGGGGTCGGGGACCCAACTCGTCACGATCTACATCCCGGAGGACAGGCTGATAAGCGACGTCGTCGCCCACGTCACCCAAGAGCACAGCGAAGCGTCGAACATCAAATCCAAGCAGACCCGAACCGCGGTCCAGGACGCCCTCAAGAGCATCAAGGATCGCCTGAAATACTACGACGTTCATCCCCCAGAGAACGGGATGGTGCTCTTCTCGGGGGCGGTCGATTCGGGTGGCGGCCGAACGGAGATGGTGACCGAGGTGCTCGAGTCCCCACCCGACCCGATCGAGTCGTTCCGGTATCACTGCGACTCGCACTTTCTGACCGAGCCGCTCCAGGAGATGCTCGGCGACAAGGGCCTCTACGGGCTCGTCGTCCTCGACCGTCGGGAGGCTAACGTCGGCTGGCTGAAGGGCAAACGCGTCGAGCCGGTCAAGTCCGCCTCCTCGCTCGTCCCCGGCAAGCAGCGAAAGGGCGGCCAGTCGGCCCAGCGGTTCGCCCGGCTCCGCCTCGAAGCGATCGACAACTTCTATCAGGAGGTCGCCGGCATGGCCGACGACCTCTTCGTGCCGAAGCGTCACGAGATGGACGGCATCCTGGTCGGCGGTCCCTCGCCGACGAAAGACGAGTTCCTCGACGGCGAGTATCTCCATCACGAACTCGGCGACATGGTGCTCGGGAAGTTCGACGTCTCATACACCGACGAGTCCGGGCTCTATGACCTCGTCGATGCCGCCGAGGACGTCCTCGCCGAGACGGAGGTAATGAAGGACAAAGCCGAGATGGAGGAGTTCTTCGAGCAGCTCCACGACGGCGGGAAGGCGACCTACGGCTTCGATGCGACCAGACAGAACCTCATGATGGGTTCGGTCGACCGGCTCTTGATAAGCGAGGATCTCCGGAAAGCGGTCGTCACCTACGACTGTGGCGGCCGCGAGGAGTTCGAACTCGTCGACAACCGCGCGGAGACGCCGACACACACCTGCGAGAACGGCGGCGAGGGCGAGGCCGTCGAGCGCGAGGACGCCATCGACCACCTCATGGACCTGGCCGAACAGCGCGGCTCGGAGGTGAAGTTCATTTCGACGGACTTCGAGAAGGGCGAACAGTTGCTGACGGCGTTCGGCGGGATCGCCGGTATCCTCCGGTACTCGACCGGCGTCTGAGGCCGCAACGAGTGAATCTTTTTCAACACTGCCGCGAAAGAACTCCGCGTGAGCACGCTCGTCGTCTACGTCGACCGCAGCGGTGAGGTGTGTCACGACGGCCCCGTCGTCGGGTGGGAGGCCGTCCAGGCGCTCGTGACCGACGTCGGCCTCGAGGATCCCGAGGACAGCCGGGTCAACTGCCTACTGGAAGCCCTCCACGTCGCCCGCGACCTCCGGGACGGGGGCGAGAAGGCGGTCGTGGCGGTCGTTCCCGGCGGTGGCGACGGGATCAACAGCCACCGCGCCGTCGCCCGTGGCGTCGAGCGGCTCCGCTCGGAACACGACCTCGACGGCGCCATCGTCGTGACCGATTCGGCTGGCGACGAGCGCCTCGTCCCCATCATCGAGAGCCGCGTCCGGGTCGACGCGGTCGATCGGGTCGTCGTCCGTCAGTCCCACGACATCCAGTCGACGTACTACCTGCTGAAGCAGTTCCTCGGCGACGAGGAGTTACGTGGGACAGTGTTAGTCCCTATCGGGGCCGCGCTGTTGGCGTTCCCGCTGCTTTTGTTGTTCGCTGACCTCGCGGTGGCGGTATCGGCCATCGCCGGCGTCATCGGCCTGTTCTTGCTTTATAAGGGCCTCGGCGTTGACGCGTTCGTCTCGACGCTGCCCCTGCGGATCAAGGAGGGCCTCTACTCGGGGCAGGTGTCGCTCGTCACCTACGTCGTCGGTGCCGGATTGGCCCTCATCGGCGTCTTCGCCGGCGGGATCCGGGCGGCCGGGATGGGCGGCGGCGATCTGCTCGTCGGCCTGCGGTTTCTCTTCGACAGCGTTCCGTGGATGGCCGCGGCCGCAATGGCGGCGGCGACGGGACGGCTCGTCGACGGCCTCCTCGGCGACGAGGGGGTCTCGAGCGCGCTGATGAACCTTCCGTTCGGCGTCGTCGCCGTCGGGCTCGTCGTCCGTGGCTTCACCGGCTACTTCCTCGAACGGTCCACTGCCATCGACCCGCTCGCCGTTCCAGCCGTAGAGGCCGGCGTGGTCTCCGTCGACGGGTTCGTCGTCTCGATTTGGGGCCGACTCGCGCTCTACGTCGCCGTCGGCGTTCTCGTCAGCCTCGTCGGCGTCGGCTTCACATCGCGAATGACGAACGATCGGTCGCTCGAGGAGCTTCCGGAGTGACCGCGGCCGGACATGTCGCCGGGCGATCGACGACGGTTTAGCCGTCGCTCGGGTACGCCCGGTATGAACCCGTGGGTGAGCCTCTTTTCGGGCGGGAAAGACTCCTCGTGGGCGCTGTACCGCGCGCTACAGCGCGGAGCGCCCCTCGAGCGATTGGTTACCGTCCACCCGAGCGGCGACTCGTACATGTATCACGTCCCGGCGACCGAACTCGCCGGACTCGCCGCCGAAAGCATCGGCATCCCGCTCGTCGACGTCCGGCCGGCGGACTTCGACGCGACCGCCGACTCCGCGGAGGGGTCGGGCGAGCGCGGCGACCGCGAACTCGAGCCGCTCGAGGCGGCCCTCGAGGACCTCGCCGCGGAACTGGGCGGGATCGGCGGCGTCACTGCCGGTGCTGTCGAGAGCAGCTACCAGACCGATCGGATCCGGGGGATGTGCGACCGCCTCGACGCGGAGCTGTTCGCGCCGCTGTGGCGAGCGGACCCAAGGGAGTTAGCCGACTCGATGCTCGAGGCCGGCTTCGAGATCACCGTCGTCCGGGTCGCGGCGGCGGGGCTCGATGAGTCGTGGCTCGGGCGGCGACTCGACGCCGAGGCGTTTGCGGACCTCGAACGGATCGGCGAGGAACGCGGCGTCCACCTCCTCGGGGAGGGAGGGGAGTTCGAGACGCTCGTCACCGACGGCCCGCACATGGACCGGCCCATCCGGCTCGAGTACGACACCGAGTTCGACGGGATGCGCGGGACGGTGCGAATCACCGACGCGTGGCTCGGCGCCTCCGAATAGAACCGAGCGGGGGCGAACCGGCCTCGTAGTGGTGTCGGGCGGAGTGGCGAACAGGCGGCACGGACGCTACGACGACCCGTGTGCCGCGCTCGCGGAAGGTTCCGGTCGCGTCGGGGGGTGCCCACGTCCCCGCAACCGCCTCGGCGGGCCGTCGCGTCGGTCAGGTCACGCCGTCGGTGGCCCCGTCTTCGTATGTAAATCCGCGGGCGACGGACGAAAAAACACTTATCGGCGGCTGCTGTCGGTCGAACCAATGAAAGCAGTCGTCCTCGCCGGGGGGTACGCGACGCGTCTGTGGCCCGTCACTAAACACCGGCCGAAAATGTTGTTGCCGGTCGGCAACACGACGGTGATCGACCGGATCTTCGAGTCGCTCGAGGCTGACGACCGGATCGAGTCGGTGTACGTCTCGACGAACGAGCGCTTCGCCTCGGCGTTCGAGACCCATCTTGAGGACAGCGACTTCGAGAAGCCGACACTCTCGGTCGAGGAAACGACCGACGAAGACGAGAAGTTCGGCGTCGTCGGCGCGCTCGCCCAGCTCGTCGACCGCGAGGGGATCGACGACGACCTGCTCGTCGTCGCGGGCGACAACCTCATTGGATTCGACCTCCCGGCGTTCGTCGATTTCTTCGAAGCCGGCGGCACGGCGAGTCTCGCCGCCTACGACGTCGGCGACCGCGAGAAGGCCAAATCCTATGGTCTCGTGGAGCTGGACGGCGACCGCGTGGTCGACTTCCAGGAGAAACCCGACGAGCCAAAGAGTACGCTCGTCTCGATCGCCTGCTATGGCTTTTCCCGCGAGTCGCTCCGCTTCGAGGAGTACCTCGAAGACGGGAACAACCCCGACGAGCCAGGGTGGTTTATTCAGTGGCTCCAGCGCCGCGAGGCGGTCCGCGCGTTCGTCTTCGAGGAGCCGTGGTTCGATATCGGGACGCCCCAGTCGTACCTCGACGCGGTCGCCTGGGAACTCGACGGCGACAGCGTCATCGCCGAGTCGGCGCGCGTCGAACGATCGACGATCGGCGAGAACGTCCACGTGATGCCCGACGCGGAGATCGTCGACTCGACGCTCGACGGCTCGCTCGTCTTCGAGGGGGCCACCATCGAGGGGTGTGAGATCCACGACACGATCATCGACCGGGAGACTCACATCGAGGACGTCGACCTCGCGGGCGCGCTCATCGGTGCGCACACGCAGTTGCGGAACGGCGACGACGGGTGAGGACAGGCATCGGGCTGGAGTAGGCTGCCCCACGCGATCGTGTGGAGCGGGGAGCAGCCATCGGTCCGCTCGGAGAGCGCCGATACCGTTTTTTCGCCCGCCGGCGAACCGGGTGCATGGAGGGCACAGAGCAGACCACTCGACAGCGGATCGCGGCGTTGCTCCGCGAGGAGCCCGCCGAGGCCGGCCGCATCGCGACCGAGTTCGGGATCACGGCGGCCGCGGCGCTGTCACACGTCGAACACATCGCGAAATCCCTGGAGGGTACCGACGAGCAACTGCTCGCGGCACCGCCGGAGTGTCTGGAGTGTGGGTTCGCAGACTTCGACGACCTGATCAACCGACCCTCGAGGTGCCCCGAGTGTAAAGCCGAGAGCGTCGCCGAACCGACGTTCACCGTCCGGTGAGGACTCGTCGGTTGCGTGGCGGTCCCTGCCGGCCCCGCAGTGCTTACGTCGATGGAGGCCGTTCAAACGGTAATGAGACGTGCTGACGCATCGGGAGGCGAGGGCTCGGCCGCCGCCGGCGGCTAGCCACCGATGACCGACGCGAGCGAGGCGGCCGACGGGACGGCGCTCGGAGGGGCCATCGACGCCGAGCGCGCCGGTGAGATCGCGCGCGCGGTCGTCGAGAACGTCCGGGGCGTCATCGTGGGCAACGACGAGGCGATCGAGTTGCTCGTCGCCGGCTTCCTCGGCGGCGGTCATGTACTCGTCGAGGACGTCCCGGGGGTCGGAAAGACGATGCTGGCGCGCGCGCTCGCGGCGTCCGTCGAGTGCTCCTTCGAGCGCGTTCAGTTCACGCCCGACCTGCTCCCCGCCGACATCACCGGCACGAACGTCTACAACCGCAAGAGCGAGTCTTTCGAGTTCCGACCGGGACCGATCTTCGCGAACGTCGTGCTGGCCGACGAGATCAACCGCGCCCCGCCGAAGACGCAGGCGGCGATGCTCGAGGCGATGGCGGAGACCCAGGTCACCGTCGACGGCCGGACGCACCCGATGTCCGACCCCTTCGCTGTCGTCGCGACCCAGAACTCGATCGAACGCGAGCGAACGTACGAACTCCCCGCGGCGGAACTCGATCGGTTCATGCTCCGGTTGCGACTGGGGTATCCTGACGCCGACGAGGAGGCGACCGTCATCGATCGGGCGATCGGCGGCCACGCCATCGAGGCGGTGACGCCGGTCGCGTCGACAGACGAACTGCGAGCCGTCCGGGCGGCAGCCGACAACGTCGAGGTCCGAGAACCGCTCCGGGCGTACGTTGCCCGGATCGCTCGCTACACCCGCGAGCACGCCGCGTTGGGCGCGAGTCCCCGAGGGTCGATCGCGCTGGTCCGGGCCGCACAGGGGCGGGCGATTATCGGGTCCCGCCCGTACGCCGTCCCCGACGATGTACAGGCGATGGCCCCGCACGTCCTCCCACACCGGCTCCGGACCGACCGCGGCGACACCGACGCCGAAGGAATCGTCTCCGACGCCCTCGAGTCGGTGCCGGTGGAGGTGTAGCCGTGACCGCTCTCCGTCGGATTCGCCCGACGCGCCGGGGAACCGGCGTCGCCTTCGCCGTCGCCTTCGCCGGCGCCATCGCCGCGCTCGGGGGCACCCGGTCGCTCGACGCGGTCGCCGTCCCCGCCGCCGTTGCGTTGGTGGTCGGCGCGGCACAACTGGCGCGCGCCGACCGCCCACGGGTCCGGCGGACGGACCCCGAACCGGGCGCGCCCGGGGAGCGACGCGCCGTGACGGTGTCGGTCGACTCCGCGGTCCCCTGTACCGTCGTCGAGCCGGTCGGCGAGAAGCTCGCGGTTGTCGACACCCCGGGCGGTCGGGGCGAGGGGGCAGATCGTCCGGGGGGAGAGACCGAGGTGATAGAGGCCGTCGGCCACGGTGGCACCTTCGAGTACGCCGTCGAACTCGGTCGTCGGGGGGAACATCGACTCGGCCCGGCCCGCTGTCGGCTCGTCGATTCGCTGGGGCTGTTCCGGGCTACGGTCCCCACCGAGGGCGGCACGACGGCGCTCGTTCACCCCGAGATTCGGGCGATCGACCCGACCGCGCTGCCGGCGACGGGCCGGGAGCCGTACGGCGACGACCGATCGACGTTCGATCGGCTCCGCGAATACACCCCCGGCGATTCCCTCCGCGACATCCACTGGCGGGCGAGCGCGAAGCGACCGGACGAGGGGTTTCTGATCGCGGAGTACAGCGGTCGCTCCGGAAGCGCGGGGATCACGCTCGTCGGCGAGTCCGGGCGAGGCGGGGCCGACGCGATGGCGTCGGCGGTCGCGAGCCTCGCGGTCCACCTCGTCGCGGCCGGGGAGACGGTCACCGTCGTCGTCCCCGACGGCGAGCGATCCGCCCGCCCCGGCGAGACAGGGGGCGTCCTCCGAGTGCTCGCGCTGACCGACGGCGGCGAGTGTACTGCCGCCGAACGGGCCCGGGCGGACGTCCGGGTTCGGGCCGAGGGCGGAGCGGCGACGGTCACGGCCTCGGACCGGAGCGTCGGGTTCGACGCCCTCTCGACGCCTCCGAGCCGAAAGAGAGGGGAGGTACCGGGATGAGCGTCGGCGCGGGACGGGCACTCGCCTCGCTTCGGGCCGCAACCGGACGGGCAACCACCGCAGTCGGGCGTCGGGCGGCCCGCCTGCTCGCGCTCGGGGGCGTCGCCGCGGTGCTCGGCGCCTCGGTGGCCGTGCTGTACGGGGTCGTCGTCGTCACCGGCGACCCGGGGACGTTCTCGCTCGTCGTCGCCGGGGCGGCCCTCGCCGGGACGCTCGCCGCGAGGCTGGTTCGGCCGCGCACGGCGACGCTACTCGCGCTCGCCGTCGGCGGTCTCGGGGGGCATCTGTACCTCCGATCGCTGCCCAGCGGCGTCGAGTTCCTCGCCGTGCTCGTGCCGATGCTCGGGGACGCCGCCGCGTTGTTGTCGGGGCTGTCGATTCTCCGGATCGTCAACGCCGACCTCTGGGCGCTCTCGGCGGTCCCGGTGCCGGTGTTTTTGTCGTGGTATCTCGCCCTCCGGCGGCGCTACGTCGCCGCGAGCGCGGTAGCGGGGACCGCACTCGGCGTGTTGGCGCTGACCGGAGACGCGACGACCGCCGAGACGCTCGCGGGGGCCGTCGGCGCGACGGTCGCCGCCGCCGTCGGGGACTGCGATCGCCGGGGCGAACGGCTCGGAAACGCCGACGGCGTCGTCGTCGTGATCGCGGCGATGCTCGTCACGACGCTGTTCGTCGGCGCCCTTCCGGGCGCGTTCGGTTCGGCCCTGCCGGGCGGCGGCGACGACGGGTCGACGATCGAGTCGAGCCTGCTGTACGCCGGCGACAGTCTCGCCGTCGCCGGATCGATCGACCTCTCGCCGGAGCGTCGATACGTCGTCGAGGCCGAGGAGCCGGCCTACTGGCGGGTCGGCACCTACGACCGATACACCGGTGAGGGGTGGGTCCGGAGCGGCTCGACCCGGGGGTACGACGGCCGACTCGCGGGGCCGCCGGGCGAGAGCCGGACGCTCGAACAGACCTACACCGCCGCGTCGTCGATCGCGACGCTGCCGGCGGCCCGGCGGCCGACACGCATCGGGGACGTTCCGGTGCCGGTCCGAGTCACGGACGGCGGGAGCTTCGAGCCGGCGAGCCCGCTGCAGCCCGGCGAGTCCTACCGCGTCGACAGCGAGATTCCCACTGGGCGGCCCGAGGAGTTCCGGGCGGCGGGCACCGACTACCCCGAGAGCGTCGAGACGCGATACACCCAACTGCCGAGCGACACGCCGGATCGGGTCGCCGAGCGGACGGCGCGGCTGACCGCGAACGCCGAGAACCCCTACGACACCGCCCGGGTGCTCGAGTACTGGTTCCGAACGGAATACGAGTACAGCCTCGACGTCGATCGCCCCCGGGGGAACGTCGCCGACGGCTTTCTGTTCGGGATGGAGTCGGGCTACTGTGTGTACTTCGCGACGACGATGGTGACGATGCTTCGGACCCAGGGGATTCCGGCCCGCTTCGCCGTCGGCTACACGCCCGGCGAGGCGGTCGCCGACGACGAGTGGATCGTCCGGGGATACAACTCCCACGCGTGGGCCGAGGTGTATCTCCCGGGCCACGGCTGGATCGAGTTCGATCCGACGCCCCCGACGCCCCGCGAGGCGACCGAGCGGGCGGTTCTCGGCGACGACGACTCCCAGGGGGCGACGACGGGGACCGAAACGGTCGACTCGACGGATGTGGCAGGGGGCGAGGCGGCAGACACACCGACGCCCGGCGTCGGGGGGACGGGCGACGTCGGCGTCGATCCGGTCGCGGCGGCGGATCGACGCGCGGACGGAGACGACCGTTCGCTGCTCCCGTCGGTCCCGCTGCCGGGCCGGGAAGCGGTGGGTGTCGCGCTCGTCGCCGCACTCGTTTTCCTCACCGCCCGTCGCCGCGGTCTCGGACGGCGCGTCTACCGGGCGGTCTGGCTCCGGCGGCTCCCGCGAGGCGACCCTGGCGACGTGGTCGTCGGCGCGTACCGACGAGCCGTCTACCTCGAGGAGCGCCGTGGAGAGGAGATGTGCCCAAGCGAGACGCCAAGGGGGTTTCTCGACGGGGACGAACGCCTCGAGCGGATCGCCGAGCGATACGAGCGAGCGCGCTACGGCGGCGGCGTCGACGCGACGGCCGCGGCCGGGGCACGGTCGGATCTGGCTGATCTGCTCGCGGAGCGCTCTCGGGTGCCGTGGCGTCGCGAACCGCCCGAGGAGGGGTCCCGATAGTGTTTAATACAGCCGTCGTGTAAGCCCGAATTGTAATGTCGGAAGTCTGCTCGACGTGTGGACTCCCTGAGGAACTCTGCGTCTGCGAGGACGTCGCCAAAGAGTCCCAGGAGATCAACATCCGCATCGACGAGCGCCGATACGGTAAGGAGGTAACGGTCATCGAAGGGTTCGATCCGCGGGACGTCGACATGGATTCGCTGTCGAGCGATCTGAAATCGAAGTTCGCCTGCGGCGGCACCGTCGAAGACGATTCGATCGAACTCCAGGGCAACCATCTCGGGCGCGTCGAGGATTTCCTGCAGGAGAAGGGGTTCAATGTCGCCTGAAACCCGATAGCCACGCGTCGAGTACTCGTTTTTGCTTTCTGTCGGCCCGTCGCCGCCGTACCCCTATGCGACACCGACGGTCGCTCGACCGGGGCGCACACCGGAGCCCGAGCGGCCGAACGCGTTCAAAAGGGCGCGTCGGGCCCCTCGCCGCGCGTCGCCGTCGCCTCTCCCTCGGATTCGACCTCGTAGGACCATCCCTCGAGTCCGGATTCCAGCGAGTCGACCCGTCCGTCGAAGCTCTCGAAGGAGCCAATGAGTCGCGCCGCCTGCACGCTCGCCTGCCCGTGCGGACAGACCGTCACGACTCGCTCGTCGCCGTCGAACTCCTCGATCCGCCCGGTCAGTTCCGCGAAGGGGACGTTCTCGCTTCCGGGGATATGCCGCCGTCTGAACTGCCCCGGCGAGCGGATGTCGACGACCCGCGGCGGCGTCTCGGCGTCCAGCAGTTCCTTTAGCTTCTCGGCGGTAATCTCGCCGTCCATGAACGGACATACGTCAGCGCGGATTTAAACGGCCGGGTCGCGAGGGGTTTAAATACCGATGGCACCGCACTCTGGCGACACGTCAGGCTCCCTCGCGTTTAATACGGATATAGTAACCATCGCAAGTGATTACACATCGATCGCACTGCCGTCGTGCGATCGAGTGTGCAGTGTCTTCCGATCGCTACTAAGTGTCGAAAAATCGAGACGATGACAACGGGTATCGGCGGGAACGAACGGGGGGTCACGTCGGTCGTCGGCGTGGTGATGATCGTCGCGCTGACGATCCTTCTCGCGTCGGTGGTCGGGGTGTACGCGTTCGGGCTCTCGGAGGACGCGACCGAGACGCCGAACTTCGCCGCCCTCGAGTTGGAGTTCGAGGAGGAACGCGACGTTATCCGCGACAACGGAAATAAGGAGTACGGCGAGTTCCTCTGGCTGATCGAACTCAGACACACGGGCGGTGAGGTCGTCGACGGCGAGGAGATCGTCGTCCATCTCGATCACGGCGACCAGCGGGTCACCGGGGAGCTCGACGGGGCGCTGACTGCCGGCGAGACCGTCGAGTTGGCAGTGATCCACAACAACCAGAACGGAGGTTATTTTCCGGATGGGTACGAAGATTGTGACGGCACAAACGTGGCGTGTCGGCTAGCGGGCGACGACGGGAACTACCCCGAAACGGACCGGATTCAACTCCGGATGATACACCGACCGTCCGGGACGATCCTCTACGAGGAGACGATCGGCATTTCGG
This sequence comes from Natronomonas moolapensis 8.8.11, assembly GCF_000591055.1. Classification (GTDB taxonomy): domain Archaea; phylum Halobacteriota; class Halobacteria; order Halobacteriales; family Haloarculaceae; genus Natronomonas; species Natronomonas moolapensis. The sequence continues at coordinate 426,058 of NC_020388.1, forward strand.
GGACCTACGGCATCTTCAACGGCAACCCCGAGAGCGGCGTCGACATCACGGACGAGACGCTGACGTTCGCGTGAGGTCTCGGACGGTTCCTCTCGTGATGCCCACACACTGTTTATAAATTCCCGTCGGCCTGCGCCAACAGCAACCCCTCGATCGTCGCGTCGTTGGCGGGAGCCGTCCGGGCGAGTTCGAGCGCCTCCTCGACGGGGACGGTCGCGACGTCTAAGAACTCGCTCCCATCGAGTTTCCGTTCGCCCGGGGAGAACCCCTCGGCCCACACGATCCCGCGGGGGTGCCGCAACACCCCCGTCGAACACCAGAAGTCCTCGAGGAGCTCGACCGACTCGGGGACGAGTCCGACCTCCTCCTCGAGTTCGCGCGCGCCGGCGTCGACGTAGTCCTCGCCGTCCTCGACGATGCCGGCGGGCAGTTCATAACAGAGCCGCTCGATAGCCGGCCGGTACTGTTCGACGAGCACGACCGACGGGCCGGCGGGCGCTCCGTCTGCGTCCTCGACGTTCTCGCCGTCCTCCCGGAGCAGGTCCGCCTCGAGGCCGAGGCGATCCGGCTCTTCGACGACCGCGACGATCACGACCGCGGGCGGCAGTTCGGCCCAGTAGTACCGTTTCGTCCGGCCGTCCGGCAACTCGACGAGGTCGTAGCCCCCGTCGTACCAGCCCGTCTCGTACTCGGTTCGAGAGTCGAGCACCGGCCAGTCGTGGTCGGCGGGACTCGGGTCCCCGGCGTCGCCGGTCATTCGTCCGCCTCGCTCCCGTCGCTGCCCGTCCCGCCGTCCCGCCTACTGCTCGCGCCGCCGACGAGTCGGTCCCGGTAGAGCCGGTTGAACGCCATTCGACGGGCGGTACCGACCGCCGCCTCCGGTTCGTTCTGGAACGTCGCCGCGACCGCGGCCCCGGCGGCGGGCGAGACGTGCCAGGCCACGCGCTCGACGGCGTCGCTGCCGGCGACCCGGACGTCGCCTGCGAACGCCTCGTGCCAGGCTTCGAAGGTCTCGCTGTCGGCCACCCGGACGGCGAGTGCCTCGGCGAAGAGCGTCTGTCTGGCGGTCTCGACCACGCTGGCGGTGACCCGCTCGTCGTACTCCGAGCGCTCGAAGTTCATCGCCCGGGCGGTCTCGCGGACGACCGACTGCGCCGTCGGCCCGAGGGATTCGTATCTGTCCGCGGCGTCCGCCCAGGAGTCGGGCTCGCAGCGTCCCCGGACCTCGACCTCTGTCGTGGCCGCGGCGACTCCTTTCTGGTCGTTCCCGCTCGCGTCGGCGGGGCTATCGTCCGGCATCGTCCCCGCCGGCGTCCGTACCCGTGTCCCCTTCGGTCTCCGAGCCGCCACCGTCCGCGCTCTCTCCGCTTTCGTGCATCCGGCGGGTCATCTCGCGGGCCTCCTCGAGCACCGCGGCGGCCTCGTCGTCGATCGGTCCCGAGGTGTCGACGGCGCCGCCGCGGGAGGGGTCGTGGCCTCCGCTCCCGTGGTGGTGTCCGCCGTGGTCGTGTCCGGCACCGCGACCGTGCTCGCCTCCGGCGTCGTCGAACAGCGCCCCCGAGCGCTCCGTCGGCGGATCGGACGTCCCGCTCTCGAGACCGCCCGCGGTGTCCTCGAAGAGCTGCGGGAACTCCGTCTCCTCGACGCGGTCCGACGCGGCGTCGGCGAGTTCGGCCTCGCCCATCTCGGACCACTTCGGGACGTGCTCGTCGAGCCATGCCTCGTGGTCGTCGTCGCCGAGCATCGCCGTGAACGCGAGGTGGTTCGCGAGGTGTCCCGCGTCGGCCTGTGGGTCCGAACAGACGGGGCAAGCGTATCCCATACGCGTCGTCGGGCCGCCAACGGCAAAACGCCTGCGTCCCGCTACGGCGACAGGTGCTTGATCAACACGTGGGCGTCCTCGCCGTCGTCGTAGTACCCGGGTACGACGTGGTGGGGTTCGAAGCCGAACGACGAGTAAAGCCCGCGCGCGGCCTCGTTGCTCCGCCTGACCTCGAGTTTGACCCGCCCGGCACCCGCGGCAGCGAGCGCGCCGAGCGCCCGCGAGAGGAGCCGACGCCCGAGCCCCCGGCGTCGGTGCCCCCGTGCGACCGCGAGGTCTTTGATGTGGCCGATGGGCACCGCCCCCGATTCGATCGTATCGCCGACGACGTAGCCGACGATATCCCCCCCGGCCTCGGTCTCGGCTACCAGAAACCCTGGCGCGCCGAGGAACCGCTCGAAGGCGGTGTATGGCCACGGCTGCTCGAACGAGCGTGCCTCGATCCGGAACACCGACAGGAGGTCCGCACGGACGGCACCCCGGATCTCGCTTCCGGCGCGTGGCTCGGTGCCTCTCACACCCCGGTCGTAGCCGGGATGTCGACATAGGCCTGTCGGCCCCGCGGCTACCGGTACGAACACGGGCGAGCGGGGAGCGGTAGTGTTTAGATAAGCTGATTCCATGCGAAGGCGAACGCTTGTAACCAATTTTCGGCGGTGCTTGGTTCGACGTGGCTAAACGTATTTGAAAATTGGTTTGTCCGTCGTTTTACTTCGCGAAAGACACGTTCGACGGCATTCCGATTCCCATGTGTGACGTGTTGGAATCGGAGCCCGTGTCGATGGCAGGCCGCGTGTAACCACGGTGCACCGTCGACGAGAAAGATCGCGTCGTCAACCTGATGTTTCTCACGCAGTTCTGAGAGAAACATCGAGGATACCGCGTTTGTTCTCGTCGGATAGAGCCGAACATGAAGCAGTCGGTTCGTGTCGGGATCGACAGCAGCGTACAGCCAATACTGCTCAGAGTTGAGCTGAATCACGGTCTCATCGACCGCAACGTGATTCGGATCGGCACCATCGGTCGGCTGTAGATCGGCCTTCTGAACCCACCGATGGACGGTGGTTCGATGGCGATCGACACCCAACCTCTCAAGAATCGAAACGGTATCCGAAAGTGATAAGCCAGCCAAATGAAGTCGGATACCGAGCTTCATCGCCGGCTCGGGTGTCGCCTCTCGCTCCAGAAAATCTAATTCGATACAACCGCTATCGCCGCTGAGGCGGTCAAAGCTGAGCATAGAGCACTCAATCTTTTGACCGCCTCACCCTTCGACCTTATCTCAACACCGCCCGGGGAGCAGCCAGAAGATTCATATGCATACGATTAGAAGTAGCAGACGCACCCGTTTGGGTGCATCCCCACCCCCCACCCCGTTTTCACGTCCCGTAGCGACGGGTCTGACCGAATATAAACACCGATAGATCGGTCGTCGCATAACAGCCGGTCGTACTCTTATAAAACATCGATGGTAGCTACGCTCATCGATCGCGCGGAACCCACGGCGGCCCTCTGACACACAAGGCCGGCGACGCGATCGAACCGGCGACGCGACACGGGATGCGCTCTCCGGGCGCGGCGGACGCCTCGGGGCCGGCGAGACGGCGCTCGCGCGGTTCGCGTCGCTCGGGACGGTGCTGGCGCACGCGAAATAGTCGAGACGCGGCGGCCGACGACGCCGTGGTCAGTCGTCGCCGGGCTCGGGCACCGACAGCGTCGTCGCGTCGCCGGGCTCGAAGCGCCCGTAGTGGACGACCTCCTCGACCGGACGCCGCCCCTTGCGCTCGTTTTCGACGTCGCTTGCGCCCTCTGCGGGGTAGCCGAGCGTAACGAGCATGACCGGCTCGTACCGGCCGGGGATCTCGAACGCCTCGGCGAGCGCCTCGGGATCGAACCCCTCCATCGGACAGCTCGCGACGCCGTGGTCCCAGGCGGCGTACATCAGCGTCATCGCCGCCAGCGCGGTCGAGCGGGTCGTCCAGACCCGACGTTCGGACTCGGGCAGCCCGCTCATTTCCGCGACGTTCTCGAGGAGGGTATCGCGGACCTCCTCGCTCGGGAGGTACTCCTTGGCCAGCCAGTCGTCGAAGACCGCCTCGGCGTGTGCCATCGGGTCGGTGTGGCCCAACACGACGACCGCGGTGTCGGCCTCGGTGACGTGCGCCTGGTCATGACATCCTCCCCGCCGTGAACGGCGGGGTTTCCTCCGTGGGAGTCTCAGCCGGTCTAAGATCCCCCGGAGGCAACATTCCCGTCACGGTGGACGGTACTCGGGTCTGTGCGCTGTTCTTTGGGACGGTGAGAGTGTGGTGACTCCGACCATTCGTGGTCGTCCCACTCGAACCGCACGGGCCGTGCCATCGGCCTGACTGCCTTCTCTGTGTGCCGCTCTAGGAACGTTTCTGAGGCTGTCAGGTCGGCGTGCCCCTCGAACCCACACGGACAGGTGAGTGTGTCTTGGTGCCGTGTCGTTCGGTCTGTCGAACCACATTGCGGGCACTCTTGACTGGTCCATGCTTCCGACCGGACTTCCACCGAGATACCGTATTCCTCGGCGGTACATGCCAGTCGCTCGGTGAATTGCTTGAACGCCCAGAAGTTGTGCGTCTTGGCATTGGTTTTGACTGACCAGTGGGTTTCCAACACGTCGGTCAGGCCACCGATATACACCGTGTCCACGCCTTCGGAATGTAGTCGTTCCAGCAGGTCACGACATAGTGCTTCTTGAGCATGGTCGCGGCGACGGGTTCGCTTCCGATACAGGCGTTCGATACGCTCGCTACTGTATCGTCCTTCTTCGAGCTTCGACTGTAATCGGGCGATTTCTCGTGTCGTCTCGCGGAATCGCTGGAACAACTCGCGGCCTTCGTACAGGTATTGCTCGCCGGTTGTGGTGGTACAGGCGACAAGACTGTTCGCACCAATATCCAGAGCGGCCTTCTCTGAGGCCAGTGGAGTGTCCCGTGTCTCGTCAGAAACAGTCACGGGTTGCGAGGCTCTGAAGGTGTTATCAGTCTCGTCGTACCACAGGTCCAACCGGCCCTGTTTCTCGTAGTCGGGCCAATTCGGGTCGCCAGCGATTTCAAGCCGGAGACGCCCGGTGTGGTCGTATCGGTCTTTCAAATCGCTCCCGACCAGTATCTCAAGCCGGGACCGCTCGCCCCATTCGACGGTGTACGATGTGTTGCGAATGACGGTCTTGAGAATACGTCCATCGTCCTCGTTGCCACGGAAGCCCGGTGGTTCCGGGTGTTCCGTGACTGACGTATTCGACTCGTCGTGGTACTTGTTCTTCGTATCGAAGAACCCGCGCCACGCTTCGCTGTTTTTGCGTATCACCTGTTGGGCGGTAGACGCGCCGAGAACACCTTTGTACTGGCCTTCGAGACGGCCAGTATCGGCGTCCCACACGTCGCCCTCGAAGCCGCCCTCGTCGTTGTACCGCATGAGGCGCTGGTAGTTGACTTCGTTCCAGAGCGCGGCGGAAGCGTCCAACAGGTCGCGTAGCAGTTGCTTTCCGGTGTCGGAAAGCGGTCGCACGGCGAACGTGTTGGTTCGCTTCATACCACAATCGTTTTCACGTCGCAGTGTCAAATAAGTCTTGTGTAACAATGCGACCTGCAATAGATATTTCGTATGGGCTACACGGACGGGTGAAAGACTACGCCGAAGCAAACGATTTGTCGCTCGATGAAGCGTATATCGAAGTGTTGGAAACGGGACTCGAAACGTTGGAGACTCAAGACCAGCAGTAATGCGGCAGTTTCTCACGGGAGCTTACACGATTCACGCCCGCCCTGTTCAGTCCTCGGTTCCGACAGAACGTCGGAACACTCGTCCCTCACGGGAAGGGCGGGACTCTCTCGCTGTTACAGGTAGGCGACCTCCCGCAGCGCCGCCTTCCCGTCGTCCTCGCGCAACACGAGGAACTCCCAGGGCTGGAGGTTGTAGCCGGAGGGCGCGAGCGTCGCCGCCTCGAAGATCGACTCGAGGGTGTCCGCCTCGATCGCCTCGTCGTTGTATTGGTGTACCGACCGCCGCGTCCGCAGCAGTTCGTCGAACTCCATACCCGGTGTATGAATGCAACCAGTATTGGGGGTTCGATCCCGGCGGGACGTACCCGCTTTCGGCCTGTGTGACACACCACCGAGCGGCGTGAAAGACGGCACCGAGACTCACTCCGGGCGCTCGAGGACCGCCTCGGCGACGTCCTCTATGGCCGCGATCGGGACGTCGTGTTCGTCGGCGATCGCTTCGCTCTCCGCGGCCGAGAGCCGCTCTTGCCCGTCCCGCCGTGGGGGCGACCCGCCGGAGACTGGATCGAGCGTCCCGTCGTTGATATCGAGCGACACCGCGTCCCACCGGGTGTAGTGGCCCATCGCGTCGAAGTACGCCTTCGTCGCCCGCCGCTCGTCGCGCTCGAAGTCGGCGGTCAGGATCCCCTCCTCGCCGACGAGTGGTCCGGCCTTGACGATGCCGGCGGGGTTGACCAGCATGCTCCCGCCCGACGCGACGTTGAAGCCGAGTTCGTCCTCGGAGAACGCCTCCGGAACGTCGTCGCTCATGTACGCAGAGCAGGCCGCGACAAACGACTGGGTCTCGAAGGCGTATTCGCGCATCGCCGGGTAGACGTCGCAGGTCTCGACGGCCCCGGCGTCCTCGGCGCGGGTCTTGTCGCCGGGGTGGCCGTGTTGCTCCCAAAACCCCGGCCAGACGGCGGCGTGGATCTCCTCGCCCATCGCCGTGAGAGCGGCCTTCGAGAGCGTCATGTGGTTCTCATAGCAGATCAACCCGCCGAGCGTCCCGAGGTCAGTGTCGTAGGTGGCGAGGCTGGCGGGGTCCCCCCGGCCCCAGATGGCCCGCTCCTCTTGGGTCGGCATCAGCTTTCGGTGTCGACCCATCGACGCGCCGTCGCGGTCGAAATAGAAAATCGAGTTGTACAGCGTCTCGCTGCCCGGTCGCTCGCTCAGTTCGTTGGCCCCCAACGCGAGGTACAGATCGGCGTCCTCGACGGCGTCGCCGAGGACGTCGAGAGCCTCGTCGTCCACCGAGAGGCTGTTCTTCTGGAGATCGATCATCAACTCGGTCCATCGCGGGATCGAGACGCTGCCGCGCCAGTAGGGATACCCCGGAAAGTACGTCTCCGGAAAGACGACGAGGTCTGCGCCCTCCTCGCCGGCCTTCTCGATGTACCGACAGGTCTTGTCGAGAGTCGCCTCCTTGTCGTGGTACACCGGTTCGATCTGTGCGGCGGCGAGCGTGAACGATTCGGCCGGCATAACGTTGGTTTCTCCGGTCGGACAGATAACTGTGCGGAACGGTAATACGTGGCGAGCCGTCCGCCCGAACGCCGGACGGAAAGTCGACGGATCGGATACTTGGCCGGCGCCCGAGGCGAGTCATACTGATAGACGAACTCACATAGAACCGACGCACGAGTGATCCACCGGTCACGCCGTCGAACGGCGTGATCCTCGTACATCGTGTGTACATTCGCTCGTCTATCGGCATCAGAACCGCTCCCACATATAATTCCGAATCCGCTCGACGCGCGCCGCATCGTACGTCCAGACGCTCCGCCAGACGTTCGGGCCGACCTCGACGGCGACGAGCCCCACCCCCCCAGTGTCGTCTCGCGTGACCGCCGATATCGAATCGAGCGCCGCGTTCCCGTCGGGCGTAAAAACGACGACCCACGAGCGCCGGTACTCGTCGGTCGTCCCGGCGTGGGTGGTGACGCCGAGGTCGTCGACGACGTCCGGGTCGTCATCGATCCCGTAGACGTGTGTGTCGACGTCGCCCTCGCCGAGCCACCGGTACATCCGTTGGGTGCCGTACTCGTCGTCGAGCCGCGAGAGCCGCTGGAAGGTGCTGTGGAGTTCCCCGCTGCCGGCGGTGAGCGCCCGGTGTTCGATAAAGCGCGAGATCACGACCAACAGCAACTTCTCCTTGGCCTCGGCCGGAAAGCCCGAGACGACGAACTCGACGTCGTGTAGCCCGGTCAACACCTCCGGAAACGTCCCGCGTTCGGACTGTCGCGTGCTGGTCCGATACCGGTCGACGTTCACCAGGAGGAACGCCTCCTCGAGGGTCGAAAGCGGCGTCGTCGCGACGACCGCCCCGTCGGCAACGAGGCAGACGAGGTCCTCGGGGCCGTCTGGAATCTGTCGCTCCTCGACGGTCACCGACTGGTCGTCGAACGCCTCAGCGAGCATCTCGACGAGCGGTCTCGGCTCCGTACGGTTCACGAGAAGCAGCGTGCGTTCGGAGCCCTCGGCCGCGTCGACGAATCCGGATAGCGATGCCGGTAGCTCGTCCATCGTCACAGACCTGGACGCCGTGATAGTTAAATTTCGCCCGGAACTCGCACAAAAGTGTCTGACAGCGCCTCGGTGGACTCGCCGCACGGGACGCGGCGGCGCCGAACGTCGCCCGGACAGCACGCCTCACTCCTCGCGGAGGAGGCGATCGACGATCTCGTCGGGATCGAACCGCTCGATGTCCTCATAGCTCTGGCCGGTGCCGAGAAAGAGGATCGGCTTCCCGGTGACGTGGGCGATCGAGATCGCGGCCCCACCCTGTGAGTCCGCGTCGGCTTTCGTCAGCACTGTGCCGTCGATCTCGGCGGCGTCGTCGAACTCCTCGGCACGGTTGGTCGCGTCCTGTCCCGCGACCGCCTCGTCGACGAACAGCGTCATGTCAGGGTCGACGACGCGGTCGATCTTTTCGAGCTGGGCCATCAGGTCGTTAGAGGTGTGGAGCCGACCGGCGGTGTCGCCCAACACGACGTCGACGCCGTTGGCGTCGGCGTACTCGACGGCGTCGTAGATGACCGCCGCGGGGTCGCCGCCCTGCTCGTGGGTGATGATCCTCGTGTCGAGCGCCTCGGCGTGCTCTTCGATCTGTTCGTTCGCGCCCGCCCGGTAGGTGTCCCCGTTGGCCATCACGGAGGAGAGCCCCCGCGACTCGAGCCACCGCGAGAGCTTCGCGATCGAGGTGGTCTTGCCGACGCCGTTGACGCCGGTGAAGACGATCACGACGGGCTTTTCAGCCGACCGGAGCCGCTCTTCGAAGTCGAACTGCCCGACGCTTATGACGTCGCGGAGCGCGTCGCCGATCGCCCGTTCGATGACCTGCTCGCCGGATTCGACCTGTTTTCGGGTGTCACCGACCAGCTGCTCGCGGATGCGGTCGGTGATCTCGCGGGCGACGCCCATCTCGACGTCGCCCTGGAGGAGTTCGAGCTCCAGCGACTCGAGCGGCGCCTCGAGTTCCTCCTCGGTGATGACCGTCCGGCCGGTGGCGGCGAGGGCGGCCTTCTTCGCCAGCCCGGGACCCTCGCCGTCCGCGTCTGGTTCGGACTCGGACTCGGCGTCTGATCCGGGTTCGGCGTCTGGGTCGGACTCAGCGTCGGCTGCCGCCCCCGCATCGTCCGCCGCCTCCGGTTCGGCCGCGTCCTCGGCGTCCGCCTCGGCCTCGACGTCGCTTTTGAACTTGCCGAGTTTCTCCTTCAGTCCGTCGAACATCGCCCCTACTCGTCGTCCTGCTGCATCTGCTGTTGCATCTGTTGCATCTGCTGTTGTTGGGCCTGCTGGGCCTTGGCCTCGAGGTCTTCGGTCTCCGCCTCGACCGCCTCGATCTCCTCTTCGAGCTCCGCGATCCGGTCGTCGAGGGTCTCCTTTTTTGTTTCGAGGGAGTCGACCGCGCCGTCGCTGTCGCGCTCGGCGGCGTAGCCGCCCCCGAGCGTGACGATGACCTCGTCTATGTCTTGGATCTCCGCGCGGACGTAGGCGTCCCCGCCGAGGGGGACCTGCACCGTCGACCCCGAATCGAGCGCCTCGATAGCCTCTATGGCCTCGTCGATCTCGCCTTGCTCCCCGCGGACGTTCTCGATCTCGTTTTCGATGGCCTCTTTTTCTTGTTCCAGGGCCTGCATCTGTTCTTGGATCTGTTGCATCGCGCCGCCACCGCCACCACCGAGGCTCATGCGTCCACCCCGTCGATGTCGATCTGGGTGCGCTTGAGGCCGTGTTGGGAGCCGAAGTTGGTGTAGACGCGCTCTTCGGCCACATCCGCGTTCGGCGCATCGACCGTGGTCTCGAACTCCTGTTCGCCGAAGCGGGCGGGATACCGTCCCCGTACCGTGAACTCGCTCATGTTATGAACACGTTGCGCAAGCCGGAAGTATCTTCCTAAGTATGCGATCGAGGGCACCCCGTCTCTCGGACCCGACGCCCGACTCAAGCCCGACGCCCGACTCAAGCCCGACGCCCGACTCGGATCCGACGCGCGAGTGCCTCGCCCGCAAGTGGCGCAGCGACGACGCCGGAGACGACCACGGCCATCCCCAGAAACGAGACGTACGGGGCGGTCTCGAGACCGTAGACGACGGCGAACAGCGCGGTGAAGACCAGCCCGACCGCGGTGGCCAAAGCCCCCCTGGCGGCCGTCGTCGGTCCGTGCGCCACCGCCTCGCCGACGATTCCCCACGTCAGCCGCGCGCCGAGCGCTCCGCCGAGCGCGAGCATCGTGTCGGTCGTGTAGCCGACTGCCCCCGCGACCAGCGCAGCCCCGAACGCGAGCAGCATCGCCCGCCCCGGTTTCGAGCCCCGGCCACAGAGCCGGTAGACGCCAAAGAGATACACCGCCCCGACCGCCAGGCCGGCGGCGATATCGACGAGGTAGTGCACGCCCAGGAGGACACGCGACAGCGACAACAGGACACACAGCGTCGCCGCGGCGGCGTAGCTCCGGCGGCTCCCGACCAACAGCCCGAGCCCGCCGTAGACGACCACCGCCGAGACCGCGTGCCCGCTGGGGAAGCCAAAGCCCGAGGCCGCCCCGACCTCGGTGTAGACGGGCAGCAGCGACGCGGGAACCGATTCGGCGGCCGCGGGGTCGGCGGCACCGGGGGGCCGCGGGAGCCCGAACAGCTCCTTGAGCGCCGTCGTCACGGCGAGACCGCCGAGCGCGAGCGCGACCGCGAAGGCCGCCCGGGGGCGCGACAACGACAGCGGTCCCGGGAGGGCGGTGCCGAACCAATACAGCAGACCGAGCAGGCCGAAAACGAACCACACGTCGCCCAACGCGGTGACGAGCGCCGCGAGGACGCGGATCGGGTCGGGGAGCCCGGCGGCGAACTCGACGCCGCCGATCCCGCGGCTCATCGGCTCTCGAATCGATCCTTTAGCCGCCCGGGCAGCCCCGCGACCGTCAGCGTCGTCCCGACGAAGAGCATCAGCGCGTACAGACCGAGCGTCGAGAGCCAGACCACGATCATCGCGAGGACGGCCCACCCGCCCGGGAGGAAATAGAACGCCCCGAGCGTCATCGCGGTGCCGTAGCCCAATACGAGATACGGTCCCCACCCGCGGGCCTTCCCGCGGCGGTTGCGCGCCCGGACGTATTTTTTGAGGTCGCGTTCTATCTCCTCGCGGTGGAGCGTCCGCTCGTCGACCCGGTCCTGGAAGCGGTCCAACTCGTCGTAGAGCTGTTCGAGGTCCTCGCGGAGGTCCTCGGCCGATGCGTCGTCGTCCGGTCGATCACGTGTCATGGTTCCCTCGAGTAGTGTGGTCGGCTGTGGCGTCGCCTGCGGCGCGACGCCGGTCCGTTCGTCGGCCCGCCCCGCCAATACGGCGTTGAAGACGGCACCCAACAGGAGGACGAGCCCCCCGAAGTACAGAAACGTCACGAGCAGGAGAACGCCGCCGACGACGCCGTACGCCTCGTAACTGCCCGCGAAGGCCGCGTAGATCCGAAACCCGGTCTGGAGGGCGGTCCACCCGACGGCGGCGAAAACCGCGCCGGGAAACGCTTCGCTCACGGAGAGGTCGATGCCCGGCAGAACGTAGTACAGCGGCAAAAAAACGACTGTGAGGCCGACGACGAGGCCGGCCGTCCCCGCGGCCCCGAGCACTCGCCCACCGCCGAGCGTCGCCCCGAGCCCGAGTCCGGCGATGGCCCCCCCGGCAACGACCGTCGCCGCGACGCCGACGCCGACCGCGCCGAGCGTGACGGCTGCGTTCCGGAGCTGCTCGAGCAGCGATCCCGAGCCGGGGTCGCCGTACACCGCCGAGAAGGCGATATCGAGGCCGCGAAAGAGCTTCAACCCCGACCAGACGAAGGCGGCCAGCCCGAAGACGGTCGCGCCGCCGCGTCCGGTCGCGCCGGCGAGGGCGTCCGAGAGCGCCCCGCCGGCCCCCTCTCCGAGCGCCCCCGAGACCTCGCCGACCAGCGCCGCGACGACCTCGGTGTCGCCCAGAAACGACGCGACGACGAGCGCGAGCAACAACAGCGGAATGAGCGAAATGAAGGCGTAGTACGCAATCCCCGCCGCGATGAACGTCACCCGGTCGGAGCGTGCGCCCGCGGCGACGCCGCGTGCAACCGTCGCCGTCCGGTGGACGTACCCAATCACGGCTCCGGGTACGAGGGTCGGCTACATATAATCGGCGGGAACGGGCGACGCGCGGCGATCGGCCGATCCCGGGGCGAATCGAACGCGGACACACAGGCTCCCGCGGCGCGGCGACGGGTGAGCGCCCGGTCGCTCCTCGGCTGCGGCTCACAGGACGTGTGCGCCCGCCAGCGAGAGCGAACACTGTTCGGCGTCGTAGCCTGCATCCGAGAGGCCGCTGCCGAGGGCGAACACCGTCTCGCCGAGCATCGCCATCGACGCCTCCCCGCCGGCCTCGGAGACGTCGCGGACGACCTCCGCTACCCGCGGCGTCAACAGCCCCGCTTCGCGGGCGAAGCGCCTGGAGGACTCCATGAACGTCTCGAGCGTCGGCTCGGCGACGAGCGCCGACAGCGCCCGGTCGCCGGCCGCGGTCAACTCGTCGGTGTCGCCGGCGATGATCTCCTCGGTGGGGAGTTCGCCGAAGCTACGGTACTCGAGTGGCCGACGCTGTGGGATGCCGTCCATCGCGCCGTGGGCAGGCGCACCGGGTTCGAGCCGGATCGGGACGCCGCCGCGGGCCTGCGCGACCACGTCACCGAGGCCGGTTCCCGCCTGGACCTCCGCGCCGTGGGCGATGGTGACGAGTTCGTTCTCCGAGAGCCCGCGGCCGAAGACGGCGTTCGTCGTCAGCGCAGTCCCGAGCGCCGCGGCCCCCGAGACGCCGAAGCCGGCCCCCAACGGCAGGTCGGTCTCGACGACGACGCGGGCGGTGGCACGGAGGGCGTCGAGCACCCGGTCGACGGCCTCGATCGCCGCCGCCTCGCCGTTGAGTTCGAGTCCCTCGCCGGGCTCGAGTTCGACCGTGACGCCGTCGCCGATGGCGAGGCCGCCACCGCGGGAGCCGGCCTTCGTCGGGTCGTCGTCCGGATGGGCGCTGAAAAACCCCGTCACGTGTCCGGGGACGAACGCGCGCGCCGAATCTGACATGCGATGGGCTGGGTGACGAACCCTAAAAAGTCTTCCAACTGACGGTGGCCGTCCTCGCCCCGACCGATCCGCCGTTGCCCGGCCGCGGCGTTCGTCCGCCCCGACCGGTCCGCCGTTCGGGGCCACTCGCCCCCGATTTCACGAGCGTACACGCCGTCGCCGGAATGATAAACGGTTTTGACCTGGGTGGCTGAAAGGTCCCGTAGTGAACGCCCGTGGCTGACCAGACACAGGACCCGGCTCCCGGGGGCGCGTTGCTCGTTCCCGTCGGCGAGTCGGTAACGCTGCGGAACACGGTCGCACACGCGGTGGCGACCGCCGCCGAGGACGGTCTCGAGGAGGTCCACTTCGTCGCGCCGGTCGCCCAGCACTTCGTCGGCGACGCCGACCGCCCGGCGCGGGAGGCCGTCCGCGCGCTCCTCGAACGCGTCTCTGTGTGGGCCGACGAGGACGCCCCCGAGGCCGCCCCGACGGTCCGCACGGCCGTCATCGGTACCGACGAGTACCTCTTCAGCCCGGACGACTACGCGGCGGTGCTCTCGGCATACGCCGCCGAGCACGGCATCGAGCGGATCGTCGTCGACCCCGAGTACAGCCCCGGCGGCAACGTCCCGTTGTTGCGGCCGATGGAGGTCGCGTTGGCCAAACGCGGCCTCGACGTCTCGGAGGCCCCCGCCAGCCGACCCGTCCGCCGCTCGCGGCTGTCCCGTCGCGGCGGCGCGCTCCAGTTCGGGTTGCTGTTCGGCGTCTCGTTTCTGTTCTATCACTTACTCGGCGGCTTCGCCGTCGTGACCGGCGACAGCTTCGATTTCTACTACGAACTCGCGACGAGTACGCTCGTCGCCGGCATCGTCGCCGGGTCGCTGTACACCGTCTCGCTGTCGGCGCAGACCCGTGTCCGGACGCTCGTCGCCCAAGCTATCCGGCTCGTGGTCTACGTCCCCTACCTGCTCTACGAGATCGTGAAGTCGAACGTCCTGATCACGCTGATCATCCTCCACCCCAAACTGCCGATCGAGCCCCGGATGACGCGGGTTCGGTCTGCGGTCTGGGGCGGTCCCGCGTTGACCACGCTGGCAAACAGCATCACGCTCACCCCGGGGACGCTCACCGTCAGGGCCGACGGCCAACGCCTCTACGTCCACGGCCTCTTCGCGAGCGCTCGCGACGGCGTCGCCGAGGGCGACCTGGAGCGTGCGGTCCGGTTCGTCTTCTACGGCCGCCGGGCCGCCGCGATCTCGAGCCCGGAGGAGCGCGGTGACTACGAGGAACTCCAGGGACCGGAGGCCGCCGCCGAGGCCGCCGAGGCCACGGGGACGACCGAGACGGGAGGTAACTCGGCGTGATCCCCGCCTCCTCGACGCTCTCGACGGCGTTTCTCGCGGCCGCGGCTGCCCTCGTGGCGCTCGCCATCGCCGTCCTCTATCGCGCCGTCAAGGGTCCGACCATGCAGGACCGCGTCATCGCGGTCAACGTCCTCGGGACGAACACCGTCGTCATCCTCGCACTCTTGGCGGTCGCCCTCGACAGCGAGTCGTTCCTCGACATCGCCTTGGTGTACGCGCTGTTGAACTTCCTTATGGCCGTCGCCATCTCGAAGTTCACTGTCAAACGAGGGGACGTCATATGACCGACGTCCGCCTCGGTGCCGTCTTGGTGTTGCTCGCCGGCGGGGTGTTCTTCACGTTCGTCTCCGCTGTCGGCGTGCTTCGTCTCCCCGACGTGTACACCCGCGCTCACACCGCCTCCCAGACCGACACGCTCGGCGCGGGCCTCGTCGTGGGGGCGGTCGTGCTCGCCTACGGCGTCGAGACCGAAGTCATCAAAGCGCTCCTGTTGCTCGTGTTCATTTTCATCACTAACCCGACGGCCGCCCACGCGGCGACCCGCGCGGCGTACGAGGAGGGAATCGAACCGTGGACCGAGGGGGACGAGAGACGATGAGTGCGGTCGGTCTCACCCTCGCGGCGTTCGTCCTCGTCACCGCCGTCGCCACCGCGCTGCTGCGCGACACGCTCGCGGTCATCATCGTCTTCGCCGCCTACAGCCTCGGGATGGCGCTTCTGTACACCCTGTTGCTCGCGCCGGACGTCGGCATCACCGAGGCCGCGATCGGGGCCGGCGTGACGACTATCCTGTTGCTCGTGACGATCACGAAGACGACGCGCCCGGGTGCCGAGGAGATCTTCGCGGGGATCAACTGGCCCGCTGCGACCGTCTCGGCCGGACTGGGGGTTGTCCTCCTCGCGATCAGCGGAGCGATCCCCGCGGAGAACTTCCTCGGCGGGACGACGCCCGTGACCGGCGCGGCGGGAACGCCCGGCGCGGGCGTCACCGGCCACTACCTCGCCGAGTCCTACCACCAGACCGGCGTCCACAACAGCGTCACCGCGGTACTCGCTTCCTACCGTGGCTTCGATACGTTCGGGGAGGCCGTGGTGGTCTTCGCCGCCGGCGTCGCGGTCGTCCTCGTCCTCCATCGGGGTGAGTTCCTGTGAGCGACACCGACGCTAATGCGGATACGGACGACGTAGCCTCCGACACCCCCGGTTTCGACGTCGAGTATGACCTCTCGGACGCGGACGTCGATCCGGACGCCGCCGACGTCGAGTTCGACCCCGTCCGCCCCTACACCGAAAGCGAGATCATTATGACCACGGTTCGGATCGTCACGCCTTTTGTGCTCACCTACGGGCTCTACTTGACCTTCCACGGCGCGAACTCGCCCGGCGGTGGCTTCCAGGGTGGCGCGCTCGTCGGCGTCGTCGTCCTCATGTTGGCGTTCGCGTTCGGCATCCAGCCGACCCGCGAGTGGGTCGGCAGCGGGTTGATGTCCGGCCTCGCAAGCGGCGGCGTCCTCGCCTTCGTCGGCGTCGGGCTCGGGACGCTCGCGCTGGGCGGGACGTTCCTCGAGTACGGGCGCTATGAGCCCTTCGTCGGCTCCGACGCGACGAAGTGGGGGATGGAGGCGATCGAGATCGGCGGCGTCTCCGCTATCGTCTCCGGGGTCATCATGGGGCTGTTTTTTCTCACCGCCGCTGGCTACGACAAATCCGGGGGTGAGGACGCGTGAGGCCCGACGCGGCGCTTTCAGAGACCGGTGTGCTCCTCGCCGAACGGACACTCCCGTTGGCCCTCGAGACCCTCTCGACGCGGTACGCATACGCGACGTTCGCGATCCTGTTCGCGATCGGGCTCTACATGATGATCGCAAGCCCCAATCTCGTCAAGAAGGTCATCGGGCTGAACCTCTTTCAGAGCGCGATCTTTCTGTTCTTCGTCGCGATGGCGTACGTCCGGGGCGGGTCGGTTCCCGTGATCCCGAGCGAGGGTGGCGCGGTCGGCGAGTATGCAAGCCCGCTCCCGCAGGTCATCGTGTTGACCGCCATCGTCGTCGGCGTCAGTCTCACCGCCGTCGCGCTGGCGCTCATCGTCCGGCTGTACACCGAGTACGGCACGCTCAACGAGGCGACCATCCGGGAGGTCATGGATGAGTAACCCCGAACTCGCGTTGCTCGTGGCGGTGCCGATCCTCGCGGCAACGCTGCCGATCGTCGGCGGCCTGAAGTTCGACTCGGTCGGCTGGCCCGTCGCCGCGCTGGCGGCACTCGTCGAGACCGCCCTCGCCGTCGTCGTCGCGCGACGGGTCGCCACGGAGGGTCGGTACGTCCACTCCCTCGGGAACTACCCCCGCGAGTACGGCATCGAGTTGGTCGCCGACGGCTTCTCGGCGGCCGTTGTCCTCCTGATCGCTATCGTGACGCTCGCCGTGTTGGTGTACGCCCGCCGCGGCGATCCCCGGAACAACCCCTTCTACACCGCCTACCTGCTTCTGTGTGGCGGGCTGATGGGGATCGGCCTGACCGGTGACGTGTTCAATATGTTCGTCTTCCTCGAGATCGTCGGCCTGGCGACCTACGCGCTGGTCGCGACCGACCGTTCGGGGCGTTCGGCGCTCGCGGCCCTGAAGTACCTCATCATCGGGACCGCGGGCGCGTCGATGTACCTCGTCGGCGTCGGCTTCGCGTTCGTTGCCACCGGCACGCTGAACATGGCGGCGCTGTCGACGGCGATCCCCGACACCGTCGGCTACACCGACCCGCTCGTCGTTGCCTCCTTCGCGTTCGTCGCGGTCGGCCTCTCGGTCAAGGCCGCCATCTTCCCGCTGCACACCTGGATGCCCGACGCCTACGCGGAGTCGCCCGACACCGTGACGGCATACATCTCCGCGCTCGTCTCGACGCTCGGGGCGTACGCGCTGGCGCGGCTCGTCTACTCGGTGTACACTCCCGCATTCTTCGAGGCGGTCCCGCTCGCGGGCGACGCCCTCGTGGCGTTCGCGACGACGAGCATCGTCGCCGGGTCGGTGCTGGCGGTGGTCCAGCCCGACGTCAAGCGAATGCTGGCGTACTCCTCGGTCGCGCAGTTCGGGATGATCGTCGCGGCGTTCGGCCTCGGGACCGAACAGGCCCTCCTCGGCGCCGTGATCCACCTCGTCGGCCACGGGCTCATGAAGGCGGGGCTGTTCCTCGCGGTCGGCGTCATCGCGAGCGCCTACGGTGTCCGGACCGTCCGGGAGTACGCCAACTTGGGATATCGATCGCCCGTGGCCGCCGCCGCGATGGGGCTGTCGCTGCTGGGGCTGGTCGGGATCCCGCCGTCGGTCGGCTTCCTCGGCAAGTGGTACATCGCCTGGGGGGCCATCGAGGCGGACGCGCCGGTCGTCGCCGGCGTGGTCCTCTTCAGCACGCTGTTGACGCTTCTGTACGCCGCCCGCCTGCTGGAGACGCTGTACTTCCGACCCCCAGAGGCCGTCGAGGGCGCGGTGCCGGCGGCCGACGCCCGGGTGCTCTCCGACGGCGGTGACGGGAGCGGGGCCGACTCGGCCGAAACGGGCGAGGCGACGGCGGCGGCTGACGGGTCGACGACGGGGACGGTCGAGACCCCCTCGGTCGAGGCTCGTCCCGTCCCGTTCGAGGCGGTGTTCGTCGTCGCCGCTCTCTCCGTCGCCGCGGTCGCGCTCGGCTTCGCTGCCCCGGTTTTCGAGAGCTTTCTCGACCCGTTCCTGGAGGCTGTACTATGATGGACAACTTCCCGCTGTATGCCGTGTTAGTATCGTTCGTCGGGATGTTCGGCATCCTCGCGGCGCATCGCCGCCCGAACGTCCGCGAGGCGGTCACGATCGCCGTCGCGCTCGCGAAGTTCGGGATCGTCGCCGCGATGGTACCGGGCGTTCTGGCGGGTGAGACGTACGTCTTCTCGGCCGGCGAGTTCGTCGCGGGCATCGAGTTCGTCCTGCGGGCGGACCCCCTCGGCATCCTCTTTGCCGCCCTCGCCAGCCTGCTTTGGATCGTCACCTCCCTGTACAGCATCGGCTACATGCGCGGCCTCGACGAGCACAGCCAGACCCGGTATTTCGCCTCGTTTGCGGCCTCGCTGTCGGCGACGATGGGGATCGCCTTCGCGGGCAACCTCGTGACGATCTTCGTCTTCTACGAGTTGCTCTCGGTCGCGACGTACCCCCTCGTCGCCCACGACGGGACCGACGAGGCGCGCTCGGCGGGCCGGAAGTACCTCGCGTATACGATGTTCGGCGGCGGCGTGTTGGTGCTCGCGGGGACGGTGTTGGTCTTTTTCCTCGCCGGGACGGTCACGTTCACGCCCGGCGGGATCGAGGGTCTCGCCGAGGTCGCGAACTCGAACGAGTCGGCGGTCCAACTCGCGTATCTGCTGCTCGCGGTCGGCTTCGGCGTCAAGGCCGGGCTTATGCCGCTACACCAGTGGCTCCCGACTGCGATGGTCGCACCGACGCCCGTCTCCGGGCTGCTTCACGCGGTCGCGGTCGTCAAATCCGGCGCGTTCGGGGTCGCCCGCGTGACGCTCGAGGTCTTCGGCCCCGAGGTTGCCTACCGGATCGGAATGGGTGTCGCGGTTTCCTCGCTCGCGGCGTTTACGCTGCTCGCGGCGTCGTTCATCGCGCTCCGGAAGGACCACCTCAAACAGCGCCTCGCGTACTCGACGGTCTCGCAGCTGTCCTACATCGTGCTGGGGCTTGGGATCTTCGGCCCCTACGGGCTGATCGGCGCGCTCTTGCACATCCCCGCCCACGCGTTCATGAAGCTCACGCTGTTCTTTTGTGCCGGCGCGGCCCACGTCGAGACCCACACCGACCACATCTCGGAGATGGCGGGGATCGGCAAGCGGATGCCGGTCGTTTTCGGCGCGTTCGCGCTCGCAGCCGCCGGAATGGCCGGCATCCCGCTGTTTGCCGGCTTCGTCTCGAAGTACTACATGGTCATCGGCGCGGTCGAGATGGGGTCGTTCGCGCCCGTGGGCTACTACCTGGCGGGTGCGCTGTTGGTCTCCGGCGTGCTCAACATCGCGTACTTCTGGCCGGTCGTCTACACGGCGTTCTTCGAGGCCGAGGCCGACCACGACGCCAAGCCGCTCGTCGACTACCGCCCCGGCGGCGAGCGGCGTTCGACGCTCGTCTCGATGGACGGTGGTGAGGCCCGAGGCGTTGAGGGTCGATCCTCGTCAGTCGGTTCTGACGGTGGTGAGGGCCGAGGCGTTGAGGGGCGATCCTCGTCAGTCGGTTCTGACGGTGGTGAGGCCCCGAGCGGTGAGGGTCGATCCTCGTCGGACGTCGCGTCCGACGGCGGCCGCCCCGTCGACGACGCCGACGACGCCGAGGCCGAGGACAGCGAGACTGGAACCGACGACGCCGACGTCGATGCCCAGGACCTCCGGCCGGACTTCTCGGGATCGCCCGGCGAACGCCGCGATTACAGCGAGCCCGCGCCGCTGGTCGACGGCGAGTACGCGGTCGACAAACACCCGAGCGATCACACGACGCCGGACGGGACCGACGACGCTGACGGCGCGGAGGCGGGCGAGTCGCCGGACGCCGTCGAGCACACCCACACCGACATCGACGACCACGACGCGAGTCACGAGGGGCCGCCGCCGGGCGGGTGGCGGCGGCTCTCGACCGCCGAAGCGCTCCGCGGCGAGGAGACGACGTGGTTCATGCTCGGGCCGATCCTGGCGGCCGTGACCGGTGCCATCCTCGTCGGGATCATCCCTTACGAACTCGGCTTCCTCGAGCTGATCGAGTTGATCGTCGAGGGCGCCCTCGCGGGCACGGAGGTGCCGGTATGATCGAGTCGATCCCGCCGTTCGTCTACGTCGCGTTGGCCGTCTTCGCCGTGGCGTTTCTCCCCCGCCTGCTCGGCCACGCCGTCGCTGCGCTCGCGACCGCCGGAATCGGAGTGCAGGCGCTTTTGTTGTCGAACGGGACCTACGCCGACACCCGGTTTTTGGGCTTCGACGTGGTCTTTCTCAACGTCGACGACCCCGCCCGCCTGGTCGCCGTCGCCGTCGCCACCCTCGCGACGGCGGCGGTCGTGTACGCCTACGAGACCGACGCCTCGCGGGTGATGACCGCCTTCGCGATGAGCTACGTCGCGGGCACCGCCGGCCTCGTCTTCGCGGGCGATTGGCTCTCGATGGTCTTCTTTTGGGAGCTGATGGCCGTCACGTCGACGCTTCTGGTGTGGCACCACGGCGGCGCGGCGGTCCGGGCGGGCTACCGCTACGCGCTGTATCACGGCACCGGTGGGTCGATCCTGTTGGCCGCCGTCGTCGTCCACTTCGTCAGCGAGGGGACGTTCCGCTACGCCGCTTCGGGGATCGCCGACGTCGCCGCCCCCCTCGCAGCCGTCGGGATCGGCATCAACTGCGGGTTCATCTTCCTGCACTCGTGGCTGCCCGATACCTACCCGCGCCCCCACGTCGCCGCGTCGGTGTTCCTGTCGGTGTTTACCACGAAGACCGCCGCCTACGTGATGTATCGGGCGTTCCCCGAGGGCGGCATGTGGCTTGCGTACCTCGGCGGCGCGATGGCGGTCTACGGCGCGTTCTTCGCGCTGTTGCAGTACGATCCCCGCCGACTGTTGTCGTATCACATCCAGGCGCAGGTCGGCTACATCCTCGCGGGGATCGGTCTCGGCACGCAGAAGGCCGTCGCCGGGGGACTCGCCCACCTGTTCAACAACATTCTTTATAAGGCGCTGTTGTTCATGGCGCTCGGTGTCGTCGTCTACCGCACCGGTGAGCAGAACATCAAGAAGCTGGGTGGCCTCTGGAACGTGATGCCGTTGACGTTCCTGGCGTACCTACTCGGCGCGGCGTCGATCACGGCCGTCCCCGGCACCAACGGGTTCGTCTCGAAGGGGATGATCCTCGATGAGGCCCACCACGTCCACAACCTCGAGGTGGGCCTCGAGGGGAGCCCGCTGTACGGCGACGTCCTCTGGTGGCTGCTCATCCTCGGCGCCATCGGGACGTTCATGTCGTTCATCAAACTGGGTTACTACGTCTTCTTTCACGGCGAGAACACCCACGAACCCGCCGACGCGACGCCCGGCCAGACCGTCGCGATGCTCGGCGTCGGCGGCTTCTGTCTGCTCTATGGGTTGGTGCCCGGACTGCTCTTCGAGTTGTTGCCCTTCACAGACACGCTCGTCGCTGAACTGCACCCCTACAGCACCGGCCACCTCGCCGAGGGGGCCGTCCTCCTGGTCGTCGGCTTCGCCGCCTTCTTCGGGCTGAAGGGGCCGATCACCCGGCTGGCGTGGCTGCCCGACGTCGACCGCGTCGTCTTCCCCGCGGGCTTCTATCTGAACCGCGGGGTCACGTGGGGCGTCACGGAGCTTTGGGCCGCCGTCGACCGGGCCGTGATGGCGACCGCCGGCGCGTCGATGCGCGTCGGGGGCGATCCGGGCGGCTACGCCTACCGCACCGCCGACCGGCTCCCCGGCGTCGACGTGGCGAAGCTGCCAGCCGGTGACGGAGCCGGGACGCTCCGGCTACAGGCGTCCTCGGGGGCCAGCGTGTTCCTGTTGACGCTGGCGCTGCTCGTCGGTCTCGCGGTGTTGGTGCTGTTGTGAGCAACGGTTATAGTAGACATCGCAACCATGTACACATCAATCGCACGGCGGCCGTGCGATCGAGTGTGTATTGTCTTCCGATCTGGCAGTGTTCAGATACGTCGACCCCATGCGAAGGCGAACAATCAAAGCCACTCGCCGTCGGTGTCTGCGTCGGCGTTGTTAAAATAGTGTGAGAAACTGGTAGTTCGTTTTTTATTTATCCACAGACACGTTCGACGCTATTTTTGATTTCCGTGGTTTTTATATTTAAAATCGAGGCCGTGTCGCTGACAGGCGTTTTTCAACGAGCGCGGGCCGCCGATGAGAAACACGGCGTCTTCTACGTCGCGTTTCTCATGGATCTCGGTGAAGAACGCGTGAGCAACTACGCTGTCGGTGGTTAGCTCAAGCGCTGTATAACGTAATTCGCTTGTTTCGGGGATCGACAGCAGCGTACAGCCAATACTGTTCATTATTGAGTCGGATCACGGTCTCATCGACCGCAACGAGATCCGGGTTCTGATCAGCCTCTGGCTGTAGATCGGCTCTATGAACCCAGTTGCGAACGGTAGACCAAACTCGACTGACACCGAATATTTCAAGCATATAAATAGTATTTGAACGTAATAGACCAGCCAACTGGAGCTGAATACCGAGCTTCATCAGAAATCTCGGTGTCGCTTCTCGTTCCACAAAACCTACTTCGATCTCGTTCAAACAGCCGTTGAGGCGGTCGTTTTCGGGCATGGATCACCCAGAAAACGAACCGCCTCACTCTTCATTCTTATCTGAACACCGCCCCCAGCAGGGACAACAATTATATATCGTTATGAAAATATTGTTATTATGGCACACAGTCCCGAGAAGCTCGTCCAGTACATTTGCACGCACTGCCAGGTGACTCACGCTGGAACGCCGATCCACGTCTCGTCGGGGGACCACCGGTTCGAGCCGCCCGAGACCTGCGGCGCCTGCGGCGAGGCCGAGTTCGTCTCGGCCGACAACTGGATACACAGCCACCAGTGATCCTGCCGCTAGGGCATCCGTCCCGGCGCCGGCCTACGAACTGCCCGTCCCGGGCCGCCGTGTCTCGGCGTCGGAGCCGAATCGCTGAAATACCCCGACGGACTACGGGCGAACGTGTCGAAACAGGTCGCAGAGGTGGGAACGCTGTTCCTCCACGAATCGGGGGACAGCTACACTGTCGTCGTCCGACGCGACGGCGAGCGGCTGCTTCGCGGTCGACTCGATTTAAAAGAGACTGACGCCGGGCCGCGGCCGGGCCGGTTTCGGGTCACGGACGGCGACGACGAGGTGCCGCGACGCCCCGAGCAGTTCGTAGAGATGGCCCGGCGGGCCGCCCGAATCCGTATCTCCGAGCAGACCTCCCGGGCGGGCCGCCAGACGCTCGAAGCGATGCTCCGGGGGTATCAACTCGACGCCAAGCAGGTCCGGACGTGTCGGTACTGCGCCGGGAAGGGTCGGTACTCGCCGCTGACCTCCGAGACGGCGATCAAAGCCGACGACGAGCATATCTGCCCCGACTGCGCGAAGCGCGAACTCGAACGCGAGGCCAACTACCGGGGGTTGCGCTCGGGGGCCCGCGACCGACTGGAGGCGTTGCTTCTTGAAGTCGGCGACCTAGAGCGCGTCGCGAACCTCCTGTCTGGCCAACTCGACCCCGACCTGACGAAGTTCGACGAGATCAGCGCAACGACCGACGAAATAGATCCCGTCCCGACCGGGGAACTCGACCTCGAAGACGCGTTGCGCTCGCGGCTCGAGGCCTTCGACGAGCTGTTGCCCGTCCAGAGTCTCGCCGTCCGGAACGGGCTCTTGGAGGGTCGCGACCAACTGGTCGTCAGCGCGACAGCGACCGGCAAGACGCTCGTCGGCGAACTCGCCGGGATGGAGCGCGCGCTGAAGGGCGAGGGGAAACTCCTGTTTCTCGTCCCGCTGGTCGCGCTCGCCAACCAGAAACACGAGGACTTCGAGCGGATGTACGGCGATTCGCTCGACGTCTCGATCCGTGTCGGTGCCTCCCGCATCCGCGACGACGGCAACCGCTTCGATCCGGGCGCCGACGTGATTGTCGGGACCTACGAGGGGATCGACCACGCCCTCCGGACCGGCCGGGATCTCGGCGACATCGGGACCGTCGTGATCGACGAGGTCCACAACCTCGGCGAGGAGGAGCGCGGCCACCGCCTCGACGGCCTCGTCTCGCGGCTCAAACACTACTGTGAGGTCAACGCCTGCGGTACGCAGTGGGTGTATCTCTCCGCGACGGTCGGCAACGCCTCGGATCTCGCCGCCCAACTCGACGCGCAACTGATCGAGTTCGAGGAACGGCCGGTCCCGATCGAGCGCCACGTCACTTTCGCCGACGGCCCCGAGAAGATCGACATCGAAAACAAACTAACCACGCGGGCTTTCGACTCGAAGTCCTCGAAGGGGTACCGCGGCCAGACGATCGTCTTCACCAACTCCCGGCGGCGCTGTCACGAGATCTCCAGGCGACTCGAGTACGACTCTGCGCCGTATCACGCCGGCCTCGACTACGGCGAGCGCAAGCGCGTCGAACGGAACTTCGGCGACCAGGACATCGCCGCCGTCGTCACCACTGCCGCGCTCGCGGCGGGGGTCGACTTCCCGGCCTCGCAGGTGATCTTCGACTCGTTGGCGATGGGCATCGAGTGGCTCTCAGTCCAGGAGTTCGAGCAGATGCTCGGCCGCGCGGGCCGTCCGGACTACCACGACCAGGGGACGGTGTATCTCCTCGTCGAACCCGACTGCTCGTATCACAGTTCGATGGACGGGTCCGAGGACGAGACCGCGTTCAAACTGCTCAAAGGGGAGATGGAGCCGGTGGTCACCCGCTACGACGAGGCCGCAGCGATCGAGGAGACACTCGCGAACATCACCGTCGCGGGGAAGGGCGCAAAGCGACTCAACGATCGGATGGTCGGCGAGATCCCTACGAAACACGCCCTCGGCAAACTCATCGAGTACGATTTCATCGACGGCTTCGAACCGACGCCGCTGGGGCGGGCCGTCACCGAACACTTCCTCGAACCCTCCGAGGCCTTTTTTATTCTCGATTCGATCCGCTCCAGCGAGAACCCCGACGAACTCGTCGCCGGCATCGAGTTGCGCGGCGAGCGCTGAGACGGTGCTCGCTTCAGAATCGGGGGATCGAAATCGAAAACGAACGCGTGGACAACGACCCTCGTGGCTGCGAACAAATCTTGAGTTCGAGCAGTTCTTTTTCCCCCGGAGTATCTACAAAAGCGCTAACGCGCCCATCGGAGCGGCCATCCCGGCGAAGGCGACCCCCAGGTACGCCAGCAGGATCACCAACAGCGCCCCCGGAATCCCCCCGATGGCGCAGACGAGTACCGCGACGGGCGTGATTTCGACGCCGATCCCGAGGAAACTCGCGACCGCCAGCACGATCACCCCCACGACCGCATTCACGACGAACGGCTTGACGGTCTTGATGACCGCGTACGCGCCGAACAGGAGCGCCAATACCCCGACTAGAAGCCCGATTTCGAGCGTCGTGACCATACCGCGGTTTCGCCGAGCGGTGCTAAATCCCTTGGGGCCGAGAGCGAAACGTTTTCACCCCGTCGAGAAGTAAGTGAGTATGCGGGACCGTGGGGTAGCTTGGTATCCTTCAGCGTTTGGGACGCTGTAACCCCGATTCAAATTCGGGCGGTCCCACTTCCGTCGACGCAAGCCCGCGAGCACCGCGTGGCGTGTGCGAGCGGCGTTGCGAGGCGAACGGGGGCGGAATTTGAATCACGCGAACGGGACGCGAGGAGCGTTCGCAGTCGGATTCACGTTCGGGCGGTCCCACTTCCGTTGCAATCGAGCGGCTCCTTTCGCCGCCGGCCCGACCTTCCCGGGAACGCCGTCGCTGTTGCCGGGAGAACGCAAAGAACAAAACCGCGTTAGCCTTCAATTTCCGGGATGTCGTCGATCTTCATCCCTTCGAGTTTGTCGATGATGCTGTCGATCTTCGAGTCGAGGTCGTCGACGAAGTCGGCGGTGTCCTCGGTGGTGATCGCGCCCTGGCTCGAGGGCTCGATGAGGTTCTCCTCTTCGAGCACCCGAAGCGAGTACCGGACTTTGTGATGGGGATACCCCGTCTCGTTCGACATCTTGACGATCCCGATCGGCTCGCTCTCGATGACCATCCGCAGAACCCGAAGATGGCGCTCAAGCATGTCTACTTCCTTCTCAAGTCGATCTATCATGGCATTTGTTAACTTGTGTTTGTGTAATTTAAGTGTTGCTGTCCGGGCGCCGGAGGTACGCTCCGCCTAACCGAAGCATGCGACCCAGTTGTATGGGGGTGTATAAATCGCTTGTGACAGCGACCCGTGTGTGAAAGCCTCCATCGGAGGCTCAAGCCCCGATACCGGGGTTTTTCGCCGGATCGTTCCGACCGGCGTCGCGTCGGACCGTCTGTCGAGTGGCGTGTGCGTCGGCGCTCGCAGTCCCCTTCGAGCCACCCATCCCGCGGGTCGCGTTGCTCCCCGCTCGACGCCCGGAGAGACTCGCTACGCTCGTCTCTCCCCACTCACGGGTCACTACGCTCCCCGTTCGCTCGTCTGTGGCTCTCACTACCGTTCGAGCCACCCATATACCGTAATCTGTTTACCCCACTGGCGGAAACGTCGTTTCGATGACCGTAACCATCGTGGGTTCACAACTCGGCGACGAGGGCAAGGGGGGTATCGTCGACGTCTACGGCGATGCCGTCGACGTCGTCGTGCGCTATCAGGGCGGCGATAACGCCGGCCACACCGTCGTCTACGAGGGCGACGAGTACAAACTCTCGCTCGTCCCCTCCGGCGCCGTCCGCGGCAAGGTCGGCGTGCTCGGCAACGGCTGTGTCGTCAACCCGAACACGCTCTTCGAGGAACTCGATGCGCTGGCCGAACGCGGACTCTCCCCGGACGTCCGCGTCGCCGAGCGCGCACACGCGATCCTGCCGTACCACCGCGTTCTCGACGGGATAGAGGAGGACGTCAAATCCGACGACGACCTCGCCGCCGGAACTACCGGGCGGGGAATCGGGCCGACCTACGAGGACAAGGCCGGCCGGCGCGGCGTCCGGATCGGCGATCTCCTCGACGCCGAGACGCTCCGGTCGCGGCTCGAATACGTCGTCCCGCGCAAGCGCGCGCTCGTCGAGGACGTCTACGGTCTCGAAATCGGCGACGACGTCGACCAGGAGGCGTTCGACATCGACGCCCTGTTGAAGACGTACCGCGCCTTCGGTGAGCGCCTCGAACGCGAGGAAATGGCCGTCGACTGTGGGGAGTTCCTCCACTCCCGGCTCGAGTCGGGCGAGGAGATCATGTTCGAGGGCGCACAGGGCACCTCGATCGACATCGACCACGGCATCTACCCCTACGTCACTTCCTCGAACCCCACCGCGGGCGCTGCGGCGGTCGGCACTGGCCTCGGCCCGACCGTCGTCGGGCAGGGCGAGGTAATCGGGATCGTCAAAGCCTATCTCTCCCGCGTCGGCACCGGCCCGTTGCCGACCGAACTCGGGTCAGTCGAGGGCCAGACACCGACCGGGGGCGGCCGCCCAGACGAAGCCGACCTCGCCACCTACATCCGCGACGAAGGCGGCGAGTACGGCACCGTCACAGGCCGTCCGCGCCGCGTCGGGTGGCTCGACATGCCGATGCTCAGACACGCCGCCCGCGCCAACGGCTTCACCGGCCTCGCGATCAACCACATTGACGTGCTCGCCGGCCTCGACGAGGTGGCGGTCGGCCACGCCTACACCCTCGACGGCGAGGAACTGCTCACGATGCCCCCGACGACCGAGCGGTGGGGCGACTGCGAGACGGAACTGCGGACCTTCGAGGGGTGGGACGACGTCGACTGGACCACCGTCGCCGAAGCGGGCTACGACGCCATCCCGGAGAACGCTCGGACGTACCTGGAGTACATCGCCGAGGAACTCGACACGCCGATCTACGCCGTCGGCGTCGGACCGGGTCGCGAGCAGACCGTCGTCGTCGAGTCGCCGGTATAATCCCCGGTCTCCGTCGTGAATACCGCCGGCGTCTACCCCCAACCCGGCGGACTCAGTGTTCGATTCTCACGGCGTTTTTATACTTCGTTTCGTACATCATCGGCGTATGTTCAAGACAGTACGGCGGTTCTGGCGGGGGTTGTCCGGCACCACGGACCAACGGATGACCGACGGCGGAACCGAAGCGGTCGCCGCCGATTCGATCGACCCCGTTTCCTCGACCGAAACCGCCAGCGAAGAGGTCCTCACCGCCTCGAGCGCCGAACTTCTTGACCTCGTAGCGCAACCGACGTTCGCCCTCGACGCGGAGGGCCACATCGTCGCCTGGAACGACGCCATGGAGGAGTTGACGGGCGCGACCGCCGCCGAGGCTCTCGGCCACGAGCACGCGAGCGAGATGTTCTACCCCGACGGTCGGCGGGCAAAGACGCTCGCCGACAAGGTGCTCGAGTATCCTCGCTCCGTCCACGAGGAATACGACATCGACCTCGACGACGCCGACAAACACCGGGTCGACGACACGAGCACGATGCTCGATCAACACGACAATCAAAAACACATCGCCTTCTGGGCGACGCCGCGGTTCGACGACGACGGCGAACTCCTCGGTGTCATCGAAGTCGTCGTCGACCAGACGAACGTCGTCGGCTGCCAACTCGCCATCGAAGACCTCGTCACGGAGCTCTCGGTCACGCTTCGCGCCGTCCGAAACGGGAACTTCGACGAGCGGGCAGTGATCGACGACGCACACCGAACCCAGCTGCGCGAGGAAGGGGTCGACGTCAGTATCGTCGAGGAGTTCAACCAGTTCGTCGAGGACTTCGAGACCCTTAGCAGCCGGGTCGAATCACAGGCCACACAACTGGAGGCCGTCGTCGAGGAAGTGGTCGACAGCGCCGAGGAGATCGCAGCCCACGTCGACGAACAGAACGGGATGCTGGAGGACGCCGTCTCCGAGATGCAGTCTTTTTCCGCCCGTATGGAGGAGGTCGCCGCGACCGCAAAGGAGGTCGACGCGGCCGCCGCCGAGGCCAGCGAGGTCGCGACCGAGGGCGTCGAGACGAGCCACGGCGCCAGAGAGGCGACCGACGCGGTGACCGAGATCGGCGACGAACTCGTCGGGAACATCCGCGCGCTCGACGACCGCATGGAGGACATCGAGGCAGTCGTCGAGATCATCTCCGACGTGGCCGAACAGACCAATCTGTTGGCGCTGAACGCCAACATCGAGGCCGCCCGTGCCGGCTCCGACGGCGACGGCTTCACCGTCGTCGCCGAGGAGGTCAAGACGCTGGCCGACGAGACCCGAGAACACACCGAAAAAATCACAGAGAACATCGCACAGTTGCGCGAACAGACCGAGACGACGGTCGACGCCGCGGTTGAATCCAGTGAAACCATAGAGAGCGCCAGCGGGCGGATCGACGAAACGCTCGCCGCCTTCGAGGAGATTAACGACGCCATCGACGAGGCGGCCGACGGCATCGCCGAAGTATCACGGGCGAACGACGAGCAGGCCTCGGCGGTCGAAGAGGTCACCGCGACCCTAGAGAACGTCCGCGATCGGGCCGACAGGGCCGATTCGGCCGTCGACGACGTCAACGCCGCTGCCGACGAGGGAGTCGCGGCCCTCGAGCAACTGGTCAGCCGCGTCGACGAACTCAGGGGGCGAGAAGACGACCGCGCCGACGTCCGATCCGACTGATCTCGGTTCCGAACGATTCGAAGCCTCCTTAATCCGGTCGGCCGTTTGCGTCGGTATGGATACGAACGACACGGACCCAACTTCTTCGAGGACCGCCGCCGGGGACACGCCCGAGCACGAGAACGCCCGACAGAACGTGATCGCCGTCGACGCCGACGACGACCCCGAGGGACCGGTCAACCGACTCGACGCCCACACCGGCGACGGGGTCAGACACCGCGCGTTCACGACGCTGGTCTTCGACGGCGACGACAACCTCCTCCTCGCACAGCGAGCCCCGGACAAACGCCTCTGGGACACCCACTGGGACGGGACCGTCGCCTCCCATCCGGTCGAGGGCCAGACACAACTCGAAGCGACCAGAGAACGCCTCGAGGAGGAACTCGGCGTCACGCCCGACCAGTACGACGACCTCCGGGTGACGGACAAATTCGAGTACAAGCGCTACTACTTCGAGGACGGTCTCGAGTGGGAGGTCTGCTCGGTCCTGCAGTGCACCCTCGAGGACCGGACACTCGACCCCGACGAGAGCGAGGTCGCGGGCGTGATGTGGGTTCCCTACGAACGCCTCCACGAACACCCCAAGTGGTACCGCCAACTCCGGTTGTGTCCGTGGTTCGAAATCGCGATGCGACGCGACTTCGCGGACGACTGAGCGACGCGCGACACTACGTGGTTTGAAAACTACTTCCGGCCTGTCCCGCCGTACGTACTGTTTTTCCGGAGAAAGATTTACGTACGACGACAGAATACACTGAAACAGTTAATATGGACGATTCGAAGGTTCGGCGGGCGGTGTTGTTGCACCTCAGCGGCGAACTGACCGAGGCCGAAGCCGCGCGGCGGGCGGGAATGTCCCGATCGAAGTTCCGACACTACGCCCGGACGTGCGGACTCGTCGTCCCTTCGCCGATCGAGTCGACCGACGGATCGGAGCCGCCGGCCTGACCTCTTCGCCGGCCGCCGGCACGCCCGGACGGCCGACGATCACCGCAGCAACCGGTCGAGTTCCGCTGTGCCGTCGGCCTCGAAGGACCGCGCAGTGTCGACCGTCCTCACACGCACGGACCGGTCGTAGATATCCTCGGCGATCGCGTGAAACTTCTCCTCGACGAGGCCCCACGTTTCGGGGACCGACGGGTGCCCTTCGAATCCGTCCCGGGCCGCTTCGACGACCGATCCGTCCCTGAATTCGACGGTGACACGGGCGGGAATCGCACCCCTGTCGTGTCGATCCGTCAGCGCCTCGTCGGGGGCGACCGTGACGGCCTCGACGACCGGTTCGAGGTCGGTTCGGTCCCCGCGGTGGATCGCCAGTTCCCGATCGACGAGCGCCGCCGCCACCCGTTCGGGATCGACTTCCGGAACCGCGGCGTCGAACGTTTCGACGGTGACGGAATCGATGTCGGCGGGGTCGATCGGTGCCTCGCCCGCGAGTTCGATTGCCGCCTCGATCGTCGACTGCCCGTATGGGTGGGCGTCGTAGGGAAGCACAGCGGCGTCGCGGACCCGCTCGCACCCGGGATCGAGATCGAGTTCGAACGAACCGACTCGGTCGTGCCACCCGTTCGGCGCGGCGATCGCGTCGGAGGCCGAGACGCCGCTGTCGGCCAGCGAACACGCATATACAGCCGAACGGGCCGCGCGTCCGGTGGGCAGCGGATCGTCCGGATCGCCGACCGCAAGCGCTACCCGTCCCGCCGCGATCCCGACCGCGTCGGCGATCGTCCGTGCGTCGAAGCCCATCGCTCGCCCCGCCCCGGCCGCCGCGGCGACCGCCGTGTGGGTCGCCGGATGGAATCCGTCCAGCGGCGCGTTCCACGCGCACTCGCCGTGAACCTCGAGGGCGGCCGCGATCCCCGCGAGTGTCGTCTCCCCGGTCGCGTCAGCCGCCTCCGCCGCGGCCACGACTGCCGCGAGCGATCCGCCGACAGGAGCGAACGTCGGGGCCAGAAACGTCGGCCCGTTCCCGGCGGTGATCGCGACGGCGTTGCCCGCCGCCGCCCGCGGCGGCTGGACGACGTCGGCGGTGCCCCAGAGCCGGCAGCCGCGGGTGTCCGACGGTCCCGCCGGGAGTAGCCCTTCCCTGATCGCCGCAACGCGGTGGCGGTCGTGGTTCCGAAGCGCCACGCCGACGGCGTCCAAGAGCCGCCGTTTCGCGGCCTCGCGGACGTCGTCGGGGAGCCGGCCGTACTCGACGGCGGCGGCGAAGCCGGCGAGTTCCTCGCTCGAGGTCATATCACAGCGCACGACGGGTCTATAAAAAAGCGTTCCGCGGTCCGACGGCGGTGTTGCCCCGATCCGAACACCACCGAGTGGCCGGGCGGTGTTCCGCCGGACTCGCTCAGGGTCGGGTCGTTGCCCACACCGCGAGCAGGCCCAAGACGACCGCCGGAATCATCGGGAGGACGAGATAGGTGTCCCAAAAAGTCAACCCGACGGCCGAGGGCGCACGCGGGTAGAAGTATATGATTCCCGGGACGGCCAGAAAGGCGACGACGACGGCCGCGACGAGGGTCCACCCGCGCCAATCGAAGGCCCGGTCGAGTTCGTCGGGGTGGATCATCATGGAGTCGCCCCCCGCATCCTCCCCGTCTCGTTCCGGTCGCTCAGCGGCGGGGCCGCGGTCGTCCGTCATCGCTCCTCGGCCCGTCGGTCGGAGCCGCGCCGCCTGACCTGCATCACTCGTAGTCGTCCGGGTCGTACTTTTCGTCCGGAACGACCACCACGGAGCCGAACCCTTCGCGGGATTCGAGCATCTCGTGGGCGCGCTGGACCTCGCTCATCGGCAACACCTCACGGATGTGGGGCTCGAACGTACCGTCGAACACCTTCGTCATCACGTCGTCCATCTCGCCGGGCGTCCCCATCGTCGAACCGAGGATGTCGAGTTGCTTCCAGAACACTTTCGGGATGTTCGTCTCGGGGGAGACGCCGGAGGTCGCCCCGCAGGTGACGATGCTGCCGCCGTTGGCGGCCGCGCTGAGGGAGTTGTCCCACGTCGCCTCACCGACGTGGTCGACGACGACGTCGACGCCGCGACCGTCGGTCAGGTCCTTGATCGCCTCGTCGAAGTCCTCCTCCTCGTAGTCGATGAGGTGATCCGCCCCGCACTCGCGGGCGAGATCGAGTTTGGCCTCCGAGGAGGCTGTCGCGAACACTTCACACCCCTCGTTGGCCGCGATCTGGACGCAGGCGTGACCGACGCCGCCGGAGGCACCTAGCACCAAGACGCTGTCCGACTGGTCGATATCGACGCGCGTCCGCAGCATTCGCCACGAGGTCTGAAACACCAACGGCGCGGAGGCGGCCGTCGCGAAGTCGATCCCTTCCGGAAGCTCGAGGAGGTTCTGCTCGGGGACGGCGGCGAACTCGCTGTGGACGCCCCGGACGTGTTCGCCGATCATCTTGTAGTCGACGCACATCGACTGCTCGCCCTTCCGGCAGAACTCACACTCGCCGCAGTAGAGCCCCGGATCGACGACGACGCGGTCGCCCGCCTCGAATCGGGTGACGCGCTCGCCGACCTTGCTGACGACCCCCGCGCCGTCGCTACCCGGGATGTGCGGCATCTCCTCGGGGCTCGGCATCCCCTTGCGGGTCCAGACGTCGAGGTGGTTCAGCCCGCCGGCCTCGATCTCGACGAGGACCTCCTCTGGG
Organism: Natronomonas moolapensis 8.8.11; assembly: GCF_000591055.1. GTDB lineage: Archaea > Halobacteriota > Halobacteria > Halobacteriales > Haloarculaceae > Natronomonas > Natronomonas moolapensis. The sequence goes on from NC_020388.1 coordinate 459,628, forward strand.
CCGATCTCCGGATCCGGGAAATCGCCGTACTCGAGGACGTCCGCCGGTCCGTGCTCTTCGTAGTAGATCGCCTGCATGGCCGGTAGTGTGTTCCGGGGGTGCAAAACTCTAGCGGAGTCCGAGACGCCGGCTCCGACCCAGTCGCGAACCGGCCCTTTTTGCGTTTCATCGTCGTTTGTGTTCGTATGGACGAACCGGAACCCACGCACGGGGCGGGCGACGAGCGACACGCGGCCGACGGCGGGAACGCCGGCGACCGTCCTCACGACCGCCACGATCAGGAGCATACCCACGACCGCGATCACGACCACGGGCCGGACGGCCACGACCACGGCCACCACCGACACGATTTCGAGGAACTCGGGTTCGGCGTCGTGACCGTCTCCTCGAGCCGCGGCATCGACGAGGACACCTCGGGGAACGCGATCGCCGGGCTCGTCGGCGAGGCCGGTCACGCGGTGTCGACCCGGGAGGTCGTCAACGACGACTTCGACACCATCCAGGACACCGTCGACAGGCTGGCCAAACGGAGCGATACGGACTGCGTCCTCACGACCGGCGGCACCGGCGTCACTCCTGACGACGTGACTATCGAGGCAGTCGAACCACTCTTCGACAAGCGGCTCCCCGGCTTCGGGGAACTGTTCCGGACCCTCTCGCGCGAGGAGATCGGAACGAAGGTCGTCGGGACGCGCGCTACCGCAGGGATCGCTGACGGCGCGCCGGTGTTCTGTCTGCCGGGCAGCGAGAACGCCGTCCGGCTCGGAACTGAGGCTATTGTCCTCGAGGAAGCGCCGCATTTGGCCGGGCTCGCGCGACGCGAGGAGCCCGAGGCGGAGGGTGGAGCCGAAGAAGCGGTCGATCCCGAAGAAGCGGTCGAGGACGACGCCGGCACCGACGAGATGTAGAGACGGGTCGAACCGCCCCGACTACGGCAGCGGACAGAGACTCGCGGTCAGGAGCGCCCGCCCGTCGCCGTCGTTCTCGGCGCCGTGTTCGACGCCGCGGGGGTTGTGGACGACGGCCGGCGCCTCGACCGCCTCCGTTTCCTCGCCCTGCGTCACCGTGACCGCACCCTCGAGTAGGTGGAAGACGTTCTCGCAGTCGTCGTGGACGTGGGGGTCGAAGGCGCCGCCGGGACCGAGCGCGAACAGTTTCACCAGCACGTCGTCGGAGACGACGAGCTCGGCCGTCTCGACGGACCCGGCCGCCGGATCGAGTTCGGGGAGTTCGTTCAGTGTCATACGGGCTTCTCGTCGGCCAGCCAGTTAAGCGTTGAGCGCTAGAACCGGACGACGGCGTCGACGATGCCGGCAGTCTGGGCGACTCCGACAACCGCGATGCCGACGATTTGCACCGTCGTGCTTCCCGCGACCGTGCCGTAGGCGTACAGCCCCGCGCCGACCGGACACCCGGCGGTGGCGGCCGCATAGACCCACGCCCCAGCCGGGAGTTCGCGGGCGGTGTAGCCGAACCCCGCGGCCGGAAGTAGCATCCACCCGCCGAGCGCGAGCGCGAACAGCGCTGCGGGGGCGTCCGGACGGGCAAACCCCACGAGGCCGACGACGGCGAACGGCGTCCCGGCGACGATGACGGTCCGCCAGGCCCGGAGCACGCCCGACGCCATATCGCCCCAAGAGGCGGCCGCAAACGCGACGAGCAACACACTCATAACCGCGTGCATCACGAACACCGGATGCGTCGTGACGACACCGAGGTGGGCGGCGGCAACGAGCGCCCACGCCGAGGGAATCAACAGCGCGGGGCCCGTCTCCCGGACGCGTCGAAACATACGAGACGTCCCGACCGGGAGGATAATAGCTGTACCCCTCCGGTATGGCCGTCCGATCCGCGACCGCTGTTCGGTCTGGGGCCGGCGCGTACTCACCCGGACGGCGACGCGGCCCGGCTGTTACTGTACGCGGCCCGGAAGCCTTATATATGTGGCTGCTCTCAGAACAGTTGATGGCAACCGGAACGGTTGATTTCTTCAACGACACGGGCGGTTACGGCTTTATTGACACTGAGGACGCGGACGAGGACGTCTTCTTCCACATGGAGGATGTCGGCGGCCCGGACCTCGAGGAAGGACAGGAAGTCGAGTTCGACATCGAGGAGGCCGACAAAGGCCCCCGCGCGACGAACCTGACGCGCCTGTAAACGCCGACCCCACGCATCGCTTTCGACTAATTTATCCTTCGCCCGGAGCGGCAGCACTACTGGGCCGATACCCGTCGCACGTACACGATCGACGAGCCCTCAAAAAGCCCAGAGGCCTCAGCGCAACGGCCGTGTGACCCGCCGGAACAGCCGACGTCGTTCGGCTCACTCCAGCAGCCGCCGGACGCGGTCCTCGAAGCGTTCCGGGACGGCGGCCCGAAGCGCTTCGGGAGCGGTCTCGCCGTCGCGGTTGAGGAGATAACACCGGCCGCGCGACTCGCCGTAGACGCCCTGGAAATCGTAGACGAAGCCGAGAACGCTCGTCGAGTCGGGGACGGAATCGTCCTCCCGGAGGAACTCCACTTGACGGTCGACGTTGTACTCGACGAGCTGGTCGACGAGTCTGGCATCGGCCTCCGGGTCGACCCGGTCGTCGGCCAGCCCCGACTCGACGACCGGCAACAGCGACCGGACGCGCACCTCGACTCCGGCCGGCAACGGCTTCGGATCGTCCGATCGGGTTCGTCTTAGTGCAGCGGTGACGGCCCCACATCCCGTGTGGCCGACGACAACGGCGACGTCAGTGTCGGTGAACCGAAGCGGGTAGAGGACGTCGCCGCTGACGACGTGGGTGTCCCCGACGCACTCGCGGACCTGATTACCGATGTTGCCGGCGGTAAAGAGCCATCCCGGCTCCTCGACGTCCCACATTCCCTCCTGAGGAACCCGCGAGTCCGAACAGCACACGGAGACCACGGCAGGGCGCTGTTCGGACTGAACGGTGTCGAAGTGCGTCTTCGACAGCGATTCGACGTGGCGCGTATTGCCTTCGAGGAGGTCGACGAGCGTCGTGTCCGGCATAGTCATCACTCCCTGCGTTCCAGACAAAAATGTGGGCGTTCGGTCCAGGGACGGAGTGTGGACGGCGGTGCGACTCGAAGTGTCGTCCCGGCCGGGACGACGGGTACATCCCTACTGGTGTTCTAACTCCAGTTCGGCCCCCTCGTAGAGCTCCTCGAAGTCGAGGTCGCGGTCGCGCGCTTCGAGCGCCTGCTCGATCTCGTATCGGCGGCGCTGTTCCCGCTTCGTCCGTCCTTTCCGTTCGCGACCTCGCTTCGTGTCGGGCATATCCATGACAACGTATGTCGTGGTACAATATAACATTATCGGCCGTAACGAGGGCTGATTTCACGCGATCGCCAGCGCCCGGTTGCGCGCCATCCCGGGCCGCGACGCTCCCGGCGCGAGCGGGGCTACCGGGCGGGTGGCTCGCCGGGGAGTTCCTCGCGGTCGTGGGGGGCCTCGAACTCCGGGTCGGGTCCCGCCGGCACGATCCGTTTGGGGCTCACGTCGGGGTGGGTCGTGTAGTAGTGTTCCTTGATGTGGTCCATCTCCGTCGTCTCGCCGAATCCGGGGGTCGTATAGAGGTCCCGGAGATACGGCCAGAGGGTGTCGTACTCCCGGATGAGCTTGTGGTTGCACATAAAATGCGTGTGATACACCTCGTCGAATCTGACCAGCGTGGTGTACATCGCGATGTCGGCCTCGGTGAGCCGGTCGCCGACGAGGTACCGCTGGTCGGCGAGGACCGAGTCCCAGTATTCGAGCTCCTCGAAGAGCTCCGTCACGGCCTCGTCGTAGGCCGACTGGGTGTCCGCGAAGCCGGTCCGGTAGACGCCGTTGTTGATCGGCTCGTAGATCCGATCGAGCGCGTCGTCGATGTCCCCGCGCAGCGGCTCTGGCGCGAGATCGATCCCGTTGCCCAACTCGGCGAAGCCCGTCGTGAGGTTCCGCATGATCTCTCGGGACTCGTTGTTGACGATCGTCTCCTCCTCGGTGTCCCAAAGCACCGGCACCGTCACCCGCCCGGTGTAGTTCGGGTCGGCCTCGACGTACGCCTCTCGCAGGTAGTCGAACCCGTTGACCGTGTCCGTCGTACAGCCCTCCCGCTCGGGGGTGAACTGCCAGCCGTCCTCGGCGCGGAACGGGTCGACGACGTCGACCGAGACGACGTCCTCCAGGCCGAGCAGCTTCCGGGTGATTAGCGTCCGGTGGGCCCACGGACAGGCGTAACTCACGTAGAGGTGATACCGACCCGTCTCGGGAGCGGCCCGGTCCCGGAACGTCGTCACCTGCCGCTCGAAGGCCCCCTCCTCGTTGGTGGCCTCGTACTCGGTCACCCACTCGCCGTCGATGAACTGGTGCATACGCCGGTTACTCCTTCGAGACGGATAGCCTTCGGGGCGGATACGGCCGCTTGCCGCGACCCACGCACGCGCGTCGTGAGGACGCGGCAGGGCTATCGCGAGGGACGGCGAACCGTGGCGCTCACCGCTCCGCCGGCCATTCCCGGGCCGCCCGCACCTCCGGATCGTGCCGGATGCAAGCCGATTCGTGGCCGCCGCCGTGGTCGACCGATTCGGGATGTCGCTGCTCGCAGGGCGTCCGAACGGTCGAGCGGAGGCGCTCGACCGCACGCGCGTCTTCGCCGTCGAGGACGGCCCCGATCGCCGCCGCGAGGTCCTCCTCGACGGCCGGATCGGCCACCGTCCCCGGGAGGTCGAACGCCGCCCGAAGGCGCTCTGCGGCGGTCGACCCGCCTTCGTCGGCCCCGTCGAGTCCGTCGGCCCCCTCGACCTGCTCGGCCCCCTCGACCCCCGTCCGAGCGCGCTCCTCGATCGCCTCGACGTCGATCTCGCCCGCCTCGATCGCGAGACGGAACTCGAGCAGCCGCCGCCAACTCGCCCGGCTCACGTCGAGGTCGGGCGGCTGGACGACCGCGTGACATCGGGTGTGAAACCGACAGCCGTCGGGCGGATCAACTGGATCGGGAACGCTGCCGGTCAGTTCGATCCCGCGGTTCGTCGTCCGGGGATCGGGTGTCGGGATCGCGGAGACGAGCGCCTCGGTGTAAGGGTGTTTGGGGGTCTCGAACACCGACTCGGTCGGGCCGACCTCGACGATTTCGCCGAGATACATCACCGCGACCCGGTCACAGATCTCCTTGACGACGGACATATCGTGGCTGATAAAAAGCAGCGAGAGCCCGAACTCGGTTTGGACCCGATCGAGCAGGCCGAGGATATCGGCCTGGACCGACATATCGAGCGCCGACACCGGTTCGTCCGCCACGATCAACTCCGGATTCAACACGAGTGCCCGCGCCAACGCGAGGCGCTGTTTTTGCCCGCCGGAGAACTCGTGGGGGTAGCGCCCGTAGTCGGCCGCCGCCAGGCCCACCCGTCCGAGGAGGTCCTCGACGACCGCTCGGCGCCGCCGCCCGTCGTCGAGGCCGTGTACCGACAGGGGTTCCGCGATCGAGTCGCCGACGGACATCCGGGGGTCGAAACTCGAGGCGGGGTCCTGGAAGATCATCCCCACCTCGCGGCGGAACGTCTTCATCTCCGTTCTGTGGAAGCGGGTCACGTCGTTGGGGTGGGTCCCGTCGTCGTTTCGGCTCCGGCCCCCCCGGCTGCCACCGTGGAACAGCACCTCTCCGTCGGTCGGCTCCTCGAGGCGGACGATCGATTTCGCGGCGGTCGATTTCCCACACCCGGACTCGCCGACGAGGCCGAGCGTCTCCCCACGGGCGATATCGAAGCTGATCCCGTCGACGGCCCGGACCGCGCCACTCGGGTCCGATCGGAGGCCGCCGCCGGGGTAGTGCTTTTTTAACCCTTGGACCGAAAGCAGCGGCTCCGATTCAGTCATCGGAACCTCCTCGCTCCGACTCGCCACCGGTCACGCCCCCGAGTGCCGTCCCGGTCGCCCCCTCGTCCGACAGCACCGACTCGTCGTAGCCCTCGTGATAGTGGATACACGACACCCAGTGGCCGGGGTCGACCTCGATCTCGGCCGGCTGCTCGCCACGCGAACACGCCTCGACCGCGTGGTCACACCGCGGCGCGAACCGACAGCCGTCGGGCGGATCAGTCGGATCGGGCAGCGACCCCGGGATGCCGCCGTACTCGGAGCCGACGCCGGGCAGACACCCGAGCAGCCGCCGGGTGTAGGGGTGGGCCGGACGCTCGAAGATATCGACGGGATCCCCACGTTCCATCGCCTTCCCGGCGTACAACACGACGATCCGATCCGCGATCTCGCTGACGACGCCGAGGTCGTGGGTGATGAACAGTACCCCCATGCCGTACTCGGATTTGAGGTCGTCGAGGAGCCGCAGGATGCGTGCCTGGACGGTCACGTCCAGCGCCGTCGTGGGCTCGTCGGCGATCAAAAGCGCCGGTTCGACCGCGAGCGCCATCGCGATCATCGCCCGCTGTTTCTGCCCGCCGGAGAACTCGTGGGGGTAGTCGTCGATCCGGGCAGCGGCGTTGGCGATCCCGACCCGGTCGAGGAGGTCGACCGCCCGCGCCCTCGCGGTCGACCGGGAGACGTCCTCGTGGACCCGAATCGCTTCCGCGATCTGCCAGCCGACGGTGTAGCAGTGGTTCATCGCGTCCTGTGGGTTCTGGAAGACGTGGGCAATCTCCGACCCGCGGATCGACCGCAGTTCCGACTCCGAGAGCCCGCCGAGGTCGCGCCCCCGGAATCGGACCGTCCCCTCGATCGATCCCGGCGGCTCGTCGATCAGCCGGGTGATCGATTCGGTCGCGACGGTCTTTCCGGACCCGGACTCGCCGACGAGACAGACCGTCTCACCGCGCTCGACGGTGACGTCCAGCCCGTCGACGGCGACGAGGCGACCGGCGTCGGTCTCGAAGGAGGTGGTGAGGTTATTCACCTCGAGGAGGGGCGGGTCGGTCATCGTTCCGCCTCCGGTCGGTGGACGCGGGCGGTAGTTCGAGTGCGGGCATCGATACGGGCGCGGACGTGGATACGGGTCATCGTTGGGTCTCGGTCTCCGCCTCGGGATCCAACGCGTCGAGCAGCGCGTCTCCGAGGAAGTTGAACGCCAGAATGGTCAAAAACAGTGCGATCCCGGGGGCCAGCACGATCCAGGGGGCGAACGCGAGGTCGCTTCGGCCGGCCGAGATCAACTGCCCCCACGAGTGGATCGATGAGTCGCCCAATCCGAGGAAGGCCAGTTGCGCCTCGGCGAGCAAGAATCCGGGCACGAGCAGCGTCAACTGCGTGACGATGCTGCTTGCGGTGTTGGGGACGACGTGTCGTCGGACGACTCGGAACGTGCTCGCGCCGCTGAGCCGGGCCGCATCGACGTAGGGCTCCTCGGCGACCGACAGCGCCTTGCTGCGGACGTAGCGTGCCGTTCCACCCCACGCGAACAGCGAGAAGACGAGGATGAACATCCCCAACCCCGCCCCGTAGATGTAGAGGATCAAAAGGAAAAACAAAAGCGTCGGAAACGAGAGCACGATGTCGACGAACCGCATCAGTATCTCGTCGACCCACCCGCCCGCATAGGCCGAGACGGTCCCGACGGTGATGCCGATGGCGGCGACGATGGCCGTGGTGATGAACGCGATCTGTACGCTGACAGTCATGCCGTAGACGACGTTCCGGAAGACGCCCTCGCCGCCCTGGGTGGTTCCGAGGGGGTACTCCCAGGTACCGTGACACCGGCCGCCGACGGTCTCGCCGAGACACCGGGCGACGTTCGTCGCATCGATGCTCAGATACACCGGCGGCTGGTGGCCGAGGAGGACGTCCTGTTCGGGCGCGCTCAACAACAGAGGGCCGAGTAGGCCGCCCGCGAACACGACGAGCAGCCACCCCAAACTCACGACCGCGGGACGGTTGCGCTTGAACTCCCCCCAGTAGTACCGCGTCATCCGGGGGTTCCGGTACAGCGGGACGAGCAGGTACCAGACGAAACACAGGACGGTAAATCCGAACAGGTACTCCAGGGATCCGGGATCGTACTCCATCCCGAGGGCCTCGAACAACGACCCGACGCCGAGGTCCTCGCCGAGCGCCCCGGCGGTGGTCTCTCGCGCCCCGACGAAGCGGCGGTCGTAGGCCGCAAGCGCCGCGATGGGGAGCGTAGTTACGAGCAAGCCGACGGTGCTGGTCGAGAGCCCGACGCCGGCGCTGTCGGCGTGTTCGTCCCAGTCGATCCGGTCGAAGCGGTCCTGATCCCGGCCGCCCTCCCGCCGTGCGGTGTCCTGTTCGCTCGGCATTGTCATCTGTCGTCGTAGCTGATCCGCGGGTCGAGAAGCGTGAACGCGAGGTCCTCGAGGAGGTTCCCGATCACCGCGACGAACGTGAACGCGAGCGTCGTGCCCAACACCAGGTTGGTGTCCTGTGCGACCAAGGCGTCGAACGTGAGCCGGCCGAGCCCGGGGATGCCGAAGACGACCTCGACGAGCAGCGACGATCCCAGAAAGATCGCGAGCAGTTGACTGACGAGCGTCGTCGACAGCGGGACGAGCGTCGGGCGCATCACGTGGTAGGCGTAGGCTCGAAACGGCGAGACGCCTTTGGCCTTTGCGGTCTTCATGAACGCCGCCGTCCGGAACTCCGCGGACTCGTTTCTGGAGACGCGCATGACCGCCCCGATCGACCCCGTCACGAGCACGAACACCGGCACAGCGAGTTGGCGGGCGTTCGCAAGGCTGAACGTCGCCACGCCGGGCCGATAGACGATCGGGATCCACTCGAGCCAGACCCCGAACAACAGGAGCAACACGATCCCGAAAAAGAAGTTCGGGATGGCGTAGCCGAAGAAGGCGAATGCGGTCGCGGTGTGGTCGCGCCACGAGTACATGTTCGCGGCGGAGTACACCCCGACGAGCGGGCCGATCAACACCGTCAGGATCGTCCAGGGAATTGAGTACTGGGCAGTATAAAAGATCGCCTCGCCGAGAGCCTCGGTGACCGGTTGGCTCCGCTGGTCGGACCACCCCCACTCGAGAGTGTAGACGCTCCTGAGAAAGTCCACGTAGCGGACGTGCAACGGCTCGTCGAGCCCCCGAAGCGCCCGCTCGCGCTCTGCGGCCTGCTGTGGGTCGCCGCCCTCCAAGGCCGCCTGCGTCGCCGCCTCCTGGATCGCCGGGTTCGGGGCGGCGGCCATGAGCAAGAAGGTGATCGTGACGATGATAAAAGAGACCGCAACGGCCCAAAGTACCCGCAACGCGACGTATCGCGCTACGCCCATAGTCGGTATCGTGGCGGCATCGTTCGTCGGATCACTCCCCGGTCCCCTCGGCGAAGTGCCACCCCGGGAAGTCCCAGCCGTTCGAGAAGTCCTCTATCGGTCCCCGGAGGTCGGGGTTGTACCCGAGTAGGTCCTCGCCGAAGGTGAGCATAACGTAGGGCTGTTCCTCCGCGAGGTTGACGAACACCTCGGCCATCGCGTCCGCGAGTTCGGACTCGCTCGTCGCCGACGCCGCCCGATCGAACAGCCCCCGAGCGTCGAACGCCGGGTAGTAGCCGACCGGATTGTACGAGGCGTTCGCGCCGTCGAAGAACGCCCGGTTGGTGAGGGGGTTCCGCGGGTAGGTGTTCAGCCCGTAGACGAGCGACATATCCCACGCCTCTTCGGACGTCACAGAGCGCGGGCCGGGGTTCTGTGGGGTCGGCCGCTCCCAGGTCACCGACTCGCCGCCGACGGTGTCGGTGCCGCCCTCGGGGGCTGTGGTCCAGTAGCTTCCGTCGAAACGGGTCGGATCGATCGCCTCCACGACGACGTCGATGCCGAGGTTCGCGTCGAGTTCGCCCGCGACGTACTCCGCGATGAGCTGTGAGGTCTCCTGGCCGACGCTGTGGTAGACGTCGAGAGTGACTTGCTCGTCGTCGGGGGTGACGAGACGGTCGCCGTCGAAGCGGTAGTCGTGCGCCGAACGGTCGAGGGCGCCCGAGGCAAGCTCGCGAGCCGGCTCCGACCCGTAGCGCTCGCCGGTCCCGAAGAAGGGAATCTCCTCGCTGCTGGGGTACCACTGTGACCACTCGGGCTGCCAGGTGTAGTGGGGCTCGGCCAGCCCGCGGTAGATGCCTTCGATGAGGTCGTCCTTGCCGATCGCGGTCGCGATCGCCTGCCGGAACTCGACGTGTCGAAAGAGGTTCCCGGGACCGGCGCTCCAGCCGTTGTCCCGCATATTGACCGAGAGGATCCGGTTGAACGGCTGTGGGATACGCCGCATGCTGACCGCCTCCTTGCGGTCGAACTCCTCGAAGCGCTCCGGCGGGACGCCGGCGGTGTCGGCCTCGCCGGTCTCGAGGGCGCCGAGCCGCGAGGCCTGCTCTTCGATCACGCTGATTGACGCGCCCTCGAAGTACGGCGCGTTCGAGAAGATATCGGGCCCTTCCTCGATATCCTGCAGATAGTAGTCGTCGTTTCGGGTGTACTCCGTCCCGGACCCACGGTTCCACTCCTCTAAGACGAATGCGCCGAGGTTGCCGGCGAAGGACAACTCGAGCAGTTCGTCGTCCTGTCGGAGTCCCTCGACGTCTTCGCCGTCGACGTAGGGTTCGATCAACGCCCGCGGGATCGGGTACTCGAGGGGATCGAACGACTCGGGCCACAACAGTTGCGGCTCCGGCAACTCGGCCTGAAACTGCAACTCGCCGGTGGCCTCGACGTTGATCTCACCCCACTCGCCGGAGCTGGCCGTGCTCGCCCAGTCGCTCTGGTGGAGGGTCTCGATCTGGTAGACGAACGACTCCGCGTCGACCGTCCCGTAGGGGTCGCCGAACGCCAGGCCCTCGCGGACGTCGAACACCCACACCGACCCGCCGTCGTCGGTCGACATGTCGTACAAGAGCGGAAAGTACTCGCCGTCGGCATCGAATGTATAGCCCAAATCGAGTGCCCGGCCGATGGCGCTCCCGGCGCTGGATTCGGTGTTGTACAGCGGGTTGAGAGTGCTAAACGACGACGCGGTGACGGCGTCGTAGCTGCCCGAAACGGTCGGTTGCCCCTCGACCTCGTCGAGGCCGCGGACGCCGCCGCCGGCGCTGTCGGACCCGTTCGCCGGCGTATCGCCGCCGTTGCCCGAGCAGCCGGCGACGCCGCAGGCGACGCCGACGCCGAGCATCGAGAGCCACCGGCGCCGGTTCAGGCGTGGTCCCGCCTCGTGGTCGTACTCGATCCATCGAGACATTTGAAAACACGTACCACGTCTCGCGATTAAACGGTTGCGGTACGATGCAGTATCCCCGACAACCCACCGGCCGCCTTCGGTACCGGAACCGGGGACTGCGCCCGCCTCCTCGCGTACCTTTTTGTTCCGGCGTCGCGTCCGTCTCTCGATGGACACGAGCGAGCAGCTCTACGAGCAGGCGGCGACCGGGTGGAAGCGCGGCCTCTACGACGACGTCCGACACACGTTCCGGGCGCCGATCGTCAACTGGATCTTCCGGACGACGATGGCGAACCACCCCGAATTCGTCCGGTGTATGTGGGGACAACTAAAGCCGGCGTTCGAGACCCGGCAGTTCGGTCGCGTCTCCGTCGCGTACCGCGATTCGGTCCTCTCGCCCCTCGAGCGCGAGCGCGACCTGCCGGCGTATCGCCGGGCGGACGTCGGCGTATCGCCCGCGGAGTACGCCGAGCTCCGGGCGCAGCTCTCGACGTTCGACGTCGTCGCCCCGCGGCTCGCGGTGCTCTTCGAGGTGGTCGAGCGCTCGCTGTCCGGGGAGCCGGTCGGGACGACGCCGGAGCGGTCCCGCGCCGCGACCGAGCCGCTGCCGCCGGAGCTGGACCGCGACCGCGGGGGTCCCCCGACGCTGGCGACCGTCGAGGACCCGCCGCCCGACCTCGGCTCGACCGTCGAGTCGATCCGGTCGTTCCACGGCCTCGAATCGGGGCTACCGAGCGTCTATCGGTGTCTTGCACAGTGGCCGGCGTACCTTCTCGAAGCGTGGGACGACGTCGAGCCCGCACTCGAAAGCGACGCGTTCGCCGAGGGACGCGCCGACGCCCGCGCGGCCGTCGAGCGGTACGTCGAATCACTCCCGTACGTGCCACAGCTCGGCCCCGACGCCCTCCACGAGCGGGGGATCGATGACGAAGCCGTGGTGGAGCTCCGGGCGCTGTTCCGGGAGTTCAACCGCGGGCCGATAGAAACGGTCGTACCGGCGATCCACGTCTTCGCGAGCACGCTCCGGACCGCGGGTGCGCGATCGTTTCAGTGACCGCCCGGGGGTACGGTCACCTCTCGGGCAGGCGGCGTTCCATCGCCTCGACGTAGCCGGCGGCGAGTTCGCCGTCCGGGAGCGCTCCGACGGCGGCCGCACAACCGTGTCGGAGGCGCTCGCGCCGGTCGCCTTCGGGGAGTTTGTTCTCGGCGACGGTCCCGGCGGTTTCGAGCAGCGAGCGGGCGGTTTCGGCGTCACCGTCCCGGGCCGACTGCCGGGCATTCGAGAGGAGTTGGCCGAGACTCGAGCGCACGTCCGGGGGCATCTCCCCGTCAGACATGGCGGGCGAAAACGAACTCGGTGTCGCTCCCGAGCGGATCGCCCGCCGTCTCCGTCCGGAGTTCGTCGAAGCCGGCCGAGTGGAGCTGTGTGGTCGTGCGCTCGCGTCCGGGGGCCGAAAAGAACATCCGCCCGCCCATCCAGCCACGCCGTATCGTCTCGAAGCGTCCGCCAGGGAGCGTCATCAATAGCCGCCCCCCGGGGCGGAGGACGCGTGCGAACTCGGCGTACACCTCGGGGTGACGCCCCCGTGGGACGTGAAACACCGCGTGATACGCCGTGATGGCGTCGAAGACGCCGTCGGCGAACGGGAGTTCGGACATTTCGCCGTGGACGAGCCGGGCCACCGGTGTCGTCTCGGCCGCGAGGTCGAGCCCGCGGCGGGAGATGTCCACCCCGACGCTTCCGGGCGGCAGGTTCGCGAGCGTGCGAGCGCCGTCTCCACAGCCGACGTCGAGTACGTCTGGCTCGGCGGGTAGCGCCGCGAGCAGCTCGTCGATCAGCGCCGCGTCGGAGCCGTCGGGGTCGCGCCGCTCGGCGTACGTCTCGGAGACGGCGTCCCAGGCTCGCCGCAGTTCGGTCCGATCCATACCGCGGATACGGGCCGGACGGGCTTGGACCCTGCGGCGTCGCGGCGCTCTCAGTCGTCGGTCGGCTGGGCCTGCGTCGTCGGGCCGAGCGGCTCTTTGGGCTTGATCGGCGAGCCCTCTTCGAGGCCCTGCTCGGCGAGCGCCATGCTCCCCATGACTTCGATGATGAGGCGGTTTGCGAGCCCGCTGGTGACGCCGCCGTTGTAGGAGTTCGTGTCGCTGGTGTCGTAGGCCGGCGACACCTCGACCACGTCGAAGCCGAAGTCGTCGGGATCGAGCGCCTTGACGACCTCTCGGATCATGTAGATCGCCTCGCGGGGGACGAGACCGCCCGGCTCGGGCTCGCCGGTCCCGGGTGCGTAGGCGGGCTCCATCACGTCGACGTCGAAGGAGACCCAGACGGCGTCGGTGCCGTCAGTGGCCCGCTGGACCGCGTCGGCGACGATGTCGTCGAGGTCCATATTGGCAACCTCCATCGACGTGTACCACTTCATGCCCGCCTCGCGCATCGCCTCGTAGGTGTCGGGGCCGGGCCAGAAGCCGCGGGGGCCGATCAGCGTGTAGTTCTCGCCGGCCATCAGGCCGTCGTCGTAGACCCGCTTGACCCACGCGCCGTGGTCGTACTCGAAGCCGGTGAGCCCCTCGTCGCCCGTATCGGCGTGACAGTCGAAGTGGATCAGCCCGATGTCCTCGTAGCCGTTGGCCTCGGCCCAGCCCTTGATATCGGGGTAGGAGATCGAGTGGTCGCCCCCGATGACGATGGGCGTCGCCTGCTCGGAGATCTCGGCGACCGCGTTCTCGATGTTGAGCTGGCTCTGCCGGGTGTCGCCCGGCGAGACCGCCGCGTCACCGGTGTCGGCGACGCTGAACGTGTCGAAGGGGTCGACGCCGGTCTCGATGTTGAAGTGCTCGTAGGGCGGGGAGGGCACCGTCGAGGCCGCCCGCACCGCACGCGGGCCATAGCGGGTCCCGGGGCGGATCGTCGTCGCCGTATCCAGCGGCGCGCCGACGATCCCGATGTCGACGTCCTCGGCGTCCAGCCGGTCCCGCTCGACTTCGGGGAGTTTCAGGAACGTCGGGATGCCGCTGAATATGGGCTCGTTCGACTCTTTGTACTCGTCGCCGTATATATCCTCGCCGGATCGTTCGTCTGTCATGGGTGTCAGTGGGTGCGAGGCCGGGGCGGCGGATCGCCCCCGGCTCGCCTAATCGTTTGAACTCTAGGAGCACACTAAAGCGTTTCTTGGAAGATATAGCAACGCTTTGGGTGATTAGGTGCACACACGAACAGTTACTGCGGCCTAAAATGATTAAAACACCTTTGACATGCAGGACACGGGCGTCGGCGAATGTGCGTTCGCCGCGCGCGTCCACCACATCTGCGCGCTGGCCGTCGAACGGCTGGCCGTGCGGTTCGGCGCGGCCGAGCCGACGGAGCGATCACGCGACGGCCGAGCGATCCGATGCCGCCGGTGTTTGTTACCTCGCCGTCGGATTGGTCCGGAGCGAGTCTCCTCGCGGTACGCTCTGGTCGGAACTCCGCCGCTACGGCCGCCTTCCGACACCGGAGGGCCGACCGCGGCCACTCAACTGTCTGTCACGTCCGGACGCGAACCACGACCTCCCGGACGCGCGGCGCGTACACCGACATCTCCCGACCTCGGGCCGAGTACCACACGTCGGCTTCGGTGATGACACCGGCGTCCTCGAGTTGCGAGAGGTGATACCCGGCGTTCTGAATCGACGTGTCGACGGACGCGGCGATCTCGGAGGCAGTCGCAGGATCGGCCAGTATCCGTTCGAGGATCGATCTCGCGGTCTCGGAAGCCAGCGCCTCGAACACACGCCCGGCCGAACCATCACCGAGGTCCACTGTCATCCGCTCTTCGAGCGTGTGACTGACCGACGGGCAATGGGGAAACGCACTCGCCATCGGGATCACTCCGTCCCGTTCCGTGTCCCGTCGAACTCCAGCAACGCCGCCGTCATGAGTCCGCCGGCGGTGGCGAGTCCACTCAGTAGATACAGCGAACCGAGGCCGACGATCACTCCGACGACGGCGAGGCCGAGCGCTTCGGGGAGCGTATCCACCACGTGCGTGCCGACCGTGTACGTCACGTCGGGGGCGTCGTACGCCAGCGGCGCGCCGAGAAGCGACGCCGTCGCCGCGGCCGCCGTGACCGAAATAACGAGTACGAACACGCCGTAGATGGACTTGAGCGCCAACAGCGCGAGGGCAGTCCACGTGGTCGGGGCGGTGAACAGGCCGAGGAGCGTCTCGACGAGCCCGTTTTCTACTCGCCGGAGTCCGTCGGGGTTGTCCGCCCGGAGGGGTTCCGGGAGCGGCGCCTCGATGCCGAGGAGTCCCGACGTGAGCCGCGCTTCGACGGCTCCAAGGAACGCGACGCCGACGACCGTGAGAACGACAACCGGCACGCCCACGAGCAGCAGGCTCGTTCCGACGCCAACCGAGAGCCCGACGGCCAGGAACACGAAATAGGTGACCCCGAGCGGGAACGCCAACAGCAGATATAGTAGCTTTGCGTACGTTTCTGTTCGGAACGGCGCGCCGGCGAATCGACGGAGAGGGCGGCCGTCCGATCCGTTCCGCGTTGCGGTTTGGTTGTCTGTCATGAGTTCACCACAACTGGACCGAGACGGGGCAACGACATATACCGGGAGGTCGGGTTGGCGAGTCGCCAAATGGGCGAAAGATATTTATATAGTTATGCGACCGGCTATCGATCGAACGTCGTGTAGATCGCTGCCAGTCCGATGGCATGCGAAAGCGTGACAAATACGATGAGGACGGCGTCCGACGCGCCCGTCACAGGGTCGACGACGCGGTCGACGACGTACGGAACGACGGCGATACAGACGATCCCGAACGAGAGCGCCCGCATCCGTCGGCTGTCGTTCCGACGGTAGCCGCGATACGCCAAGTAGGCGACGAACGATCCCACTATTGCGGTGAGCGCGGACACGACGGCCGTGAGAGTGGCAAGCGAGGCGGACATAGTTATCTCGTGTATACGACGTAGAGGAGGACGAGCAGTCCCGCCAGCTCCGACAGAGACGCGGCGAGCGTCTGCACCTCACCTGGAACCGCGTCGACGTTGGCGGCCACGAGCCGGACGAACATCGGCGCCGGCGCGAGAAAGAACATCCCGATCGCCAACAGCAGGACCGGACGGGAGTCCGTCCGGCGGTACCCCTCGACGAACCGGTAGGTGACGAGGACGGCGAGGAGGCTGGCGAGCAGGAAGGTGACGATGCCGAGCAACACGACGGTCGCCGGCCCGCCGGTGACCTCGATTCCCGACGATACGAACGGTCCCGCCGCAGCGGTTCCGGGCGCTCGCCCCACGACAGCGGGGCGGTCGACTGGCGTCATCCGGAGAACTCCTCGTACAGTCTGGTGAACGTATCCGCGGCTTCGCGCTCGACGTACTCGACGTCGACGTCGAGTCCGTCAGCCGTCACGTTCACGCCGACGTGTTCCAGCCGGGCCGTGTACTCCTTGTAGTGATGTCCCTCCGGGTCGAGACGCTGCTGGGCGTCGAGCAACCCGCTGTCCTCCAGTCGGCCGATACGCCGATACACCGTCGAGGGGTCGGCATCGCACGCAGTGCTCAGCGCCGATGCCGACCGCGGCTCCCGATACGTCTCGACGATGATCGTCCGCGCGTACTCGTCGTTCAAAAGCGACAGCACGGCCGCATCGTCGGCGGCCACTCGCTGTATCATCGACCGCGGTCCCGGACACGAACGGCGTCGGTGCGGCAGCCGGCCGCCGGTGTGGGACTCGACGGCCGGATCGGAGACGCTTCGGAACGGCGTGGGGACACCGACATCGATCCGATATAGGGTCCTCGCGGGAGCGAAATAACCGTTCGGGTAACTACGGTTCGTTTCGAAGCTGCGGCGAACCGTATCGGCCGGGGACAGAGCGGGCCCAACCGCCCTCAGTGCGGACGCCGAGGGAGAGGACTTTTTTCTCCGACGTCCGGACCGTTCGAATATGCGGTCCCTCACCCTCCCCTCCCGGTCGGAGCTTCCCCGGCCCTCGGCGACATCGGTGTTTCTGAGCCCGTTGCGCCCGAGGACGTACGGCAACCTCGCGTACCTGCTGTTGGCGTTCCCGCTCGGGATCGCCTATTTCGTGTTCCTGACCGTCGGCCTCTCCGTCGGCGGCGCGCTCGTCGTCTTGGTCGTGGGCGCGCCGATACTCGTGTTCGTCCTCGGATGCTGTCACCTCGGCGCGTGGTTCGAGCGCCTCACCGCCCGGTATCTTCTGGGTCTCGATATTCGGTCGCCGGGGTATCCGTTCCTCGAGACTGATGGCCCCCTCGCCCGCCTTCGCGCCCTCGTGCTCGGGCGCGAAACGTGGGCAGCAGCGGGGTATTTAGCGAGCAAGTTCGTGATCGGCGTTGCCTCGTTCGTTCTAGTGACGACCCTCCTTTCGGTGTCGTTATCACTGCTCTCGGCGCCGCTGTACTACGATGATCCGGGCGTCTCTGTCGGCCTGCGACTCCCCGATCCGGTCACGCTCACGCCGTCACTGCGGATTCCATGGGGTGAACTGCTGATCGGCGCGGAGTTCGCGGTGACGATCACGAGTTGGACAGTGACGACGCTGCCGGCGGCGCTTGCGATGTCCGCGGTCGGCCTCGTTTCGCTCGCCGTCTCCCTCGCCGTTTGCAACGGGGTCGCGTGGCTCCTCGGCCGGTTCACCCGGTTCCTCTTGGGTGCTGCGGAGCGGTCGTCGGACGCGACGCCGTGACCGAGTCCGAACGACGACCGGAGCCGACGGCCCCACCGATCCGAGACACATACCACTTCCCGATCCACGTTCGTCCGGACGGGTCCGGATCGCCCCCGGACGCACGACTGCTGTTCCCGCCGCGATCGGAGGTGGATTCCGTTTCCCGTGCGAAAACACAAAGTAGCCGTACTCCTAACGGACCGCCATCTGGATCGACATGGCAACACAACATACCGAACCAGCGCCCTTCGATCGATTCGAGCGGACGGTCGGGGCCTACGATGTCGGCGTACAACGGGTCCAGCCGTCGACGGTGCGCGAGACGATAGCGGACCTCGTCTCGGGGCCGGCCGTCGGAACGCCGATCGACATCGAGGGGGCGACGCTTCCCGAGGCCGTGACCACGGGGCCGACCACCGCCGAACTCGAAGCGGCCGAGACGGGCGTGACGACCGCGTCGCTGGCGATCGCGGAGTACGGAAGCGTCGTGCTCCGGGCGACGGCCGAGGGCAGCGAGCCGATCAGCCTGTTCAACGACCTGCACGTCGTCGTCCTCCGGGAGTCGGACATCGTCCCCGACATGGCGACGGCCTTCGAGTGGCTCGGCGAGGAGCTCCGGGCGACCCGCGACTCGGCGATCATCGCGACCGGCCCCTCGGCGACGGCCGACATGGGGGCGCTCGTCCAGGGGGCCCACGGCCCGAAGGACGTGGAGGTGATCGTTGTCGCATGAGCGGGAAATCGCGACAGTCGCGGGCCGAACACATCAGACACATCATGGAGACCGAGGGCGACGCGGTCGCGACGAACACCCGCGGGTTCAATACGGGCCGCTACGAGTCGGTCGCCAAACTCGAGGACTACGAGGAACTGAAGGATCGCGCACGGGAGATCAAGGAGGACGCCATCGAGCGGCTCCCGGAGCTGATCGACGAGGTCACTGAAGCCGTCGAGGCGAACGGCGGGACGGTGTACGTCGCCCAGGACGCGGCGGACGCGAACCGCTACATCGCCGAGGTCTGCGAGGGTGAGGACGCCGACCGGCTCGCCAAGAGCAAGTCGATGACGAGCGAGGAGATCGAGGTCAACGAGCACCTCGAAAGCGAGGGCGTCGACGTCGTCGAGACCGACCTCGGCGAGTGGGTGCTCCAACTGGCCGAGGAGGCCCCGAGCCACATCGTCGCGCCGGCGATCCACAAGTCCCGCGAGGAGATCGCCAAGCTGTTTCAGGAGCGCTTCGACCCCGAGGAGGAACTGGAGTCCGCCGAGGAGTTGACGATGTTCGCCCGCGAGCGACTGGGCGAACTCGTCCGGGAAGCTGACGTCGGGATGACCGGCGCGAACTTCATCGCTGCCGACTCCGGGACGATGGCGCTCGTCACCAGCGAGGGCAACGCTCGCAAGTCGGTGACGGTGCCGGACACACAGATCGCGGTCGCGGGCGTCGAGAAGATCGTTCCGCAGGTCGAGGACCTCCACCCCTTCATCGAGTTGATCGGTCGCTCGGGGACCGGCCAGGACATCACCAGCTATATTTCGCTGTTTACGCCGCCGATCAACTCTCCGACCGTCGACTTCCAGGACACCGACGCGGTCGTCGAGGGAACCGGCGACGACCGCGAGTTCCACCTCGTGTTGATCGACAACGGCCGGATGGCCATGCGGGAGGACGAGGACCTCCGGGAGACGCTGTACTGCATCCGGTGTTCGGCCTGTTCGAACACCTGTGCGAACTTCCAGTCTGTTGGAGGGCACGTCTTCGGCGGGGAGACGTATTCCGGCGGCATCGCGACTGGGTGGGAAGCCGGCATCCACGGCCTCGACACGGCCGCGGAGTTCAACGACCAGTGTACGGGCTGTTCGCGGTGCGTCGAGGCCTGCCCCGTCGGGATCGACATCCCCTGGATCAACACCGTCGTCCGGGACCGGGTCAACGGAAAAAAGGACGTCGACGCGGAGTTCCTCGTCGATGGGCTCACCCCCGACGCCGAGGAGAGCGGCCCCGGGCTACAAAAACGGCTGTTCGGGAACTTCGAGACGCTGGCGAAACTCGGCAGTTCGTTCGCGCCGCTGTCGAACTGGGTGGCGAACTCGCCGCCGGCCGCCCGCGCGCTCGAGGGGATCGCGGGCGTCGACCGGCGGCGGCCGCTGCCCGCCTTCAGCCGGACCACTTTCGTCGAGTGGTTCGAGAGCCGCGATGCCGTCCCGCCGGCCGACCCCGACCGGAAGGTCGTCCTCTATCCCGACCTCTACACGAACTACATGGACGTCGGGCGCGGCAAGGCCGCCGTCCGGGCGCTGGAGGCGCTCGGCGTCGAGGTGCTCGTCCCCCAGACGCCCGGGTCCGGCCGCGCGCCGCTTTCGCAGGGAATGATCGACACTGCCCGGAGCAAGGCCGTCGCAGTCGCCGAGAAGCTCGGCCCGTACCTCGAGGCCGGCTACGACGTCGTCGTCATCGAACCGAGCGACGTCGCGATGTTCACCGGGGAGTACGAACGGCTCCTCCCCGACGGCGAGTTCGAGCCCTTCGCGGAGCACAGCTACGAGATTCTCGAGTACGTCTACGGCCTCGTGGCGAACGGCGCGGACACCGAGGAACTCCGGCACGCCGACGGCGACACGACGGTCGCCTACCACAGCCACTGCCAACAGCGGACGATGGGCTTAGAGGAGTACAGCCGCACGATGCTGGAGCGCTGCGGGTACGACGTCGAGACGAACGACGTCGAGTGCTGCGGGATGGCCGGCTCGTTCGGCTACAAGAGCCAGTTCTACGAGCAGTCGGTCGACGTCGGCGAGAACCTCGCCGGGCAGATCCGCGAGGCCGACCCCGACGTCGTCGTCGCCAGCGGGACGTCCTGTCTCGACCAGATAGACGACCTCCTCGAGGAGCGACCCCGGCACGTGATCGAACTCCTCGCGCCGGCGTAGCGGCTACCCGTCTCTCGTCTCGACGACTCTCAGCGGAGAGTCGGCGCCGAAGGCCACACTCCTTGGCTCCCGTCGGGTGCGCGACCGACCACTAAAAACCATATTTCCACCGTGTGCGTTCTTTTTTATCGTATTATAGTGATTGTATGCTTTCCATAGCATCGAGAAACACCACTTACGCACAAAAAGTATTTATCCTGCGAGACGTTCGTGTACAGTATGTCGGTGAATGAGCTCGTTCGAACGGTCTACGACCGGCTCCGTCCGGACCGGATCGCCCCGCGCGTCCCGCCGCTGCGTATCACGGACGAGCGCGACCGGGAGATACACCTCCGCCCCTTTCGGCCGTCGGACGTCGATGCGCTGGCGGAGATGTACGCCGGACTGGAGCCGGCGAGCCACGCCCAGGGCGTCCCGCCGCGGGGACCGGACGCGATCCGCGAGTGGCTCTCGGCGGTCCTCGAGGGTCCCGACGTCGTCGCGTGCCACGACGGCCGGATCGTCGGGCACGTGAGCCTCGTCCCCGACGGGACCGACCGCCACGAACTCGCCATCTTCGTCGACGACGACTACCAGCGCGCGGGGATCGGAACCGCGCTCCTCGGGGCCGGCCTGGGTCACGCCGACCGGAAGGGCGTCGAGTACGTCTGGCTCTCGGTCGAGAAGGCCGACCGGGAACTTCATCGGTTCTACGGCCGCGCCGGGTTCTCCGTCGTGAACCCCATGGGAGTGACCCATCGGATGTCCCGGTATCTGTGAGCGTTCTCACTCGCGACCGTGTCGGGGTGCCGTCCCGATGCCCAACTCGGGAACCGGGGCCACCTCGCGGCCGGCGCGGTCCGCGTTCAATTTTGCAGCCGCCGGCGACTCCCGGATCGCCTCGTCGTCGTACTCCGCCGCCTCGAAGGACTCCAACAGGGTGCGATCGGTTCTGAGCGTGTACTTTTGGTGGTAGCTTTCCGCCGGATGAAACGCCGAGAGCGCCTCGATGCGCGTAGTGACGTCCTCGCTGTCGTACCCCTCCCGGTCGAGGTACGCCTCCAGCGTCGCGCGCTGTCGGTCGGTTCCGGGGAAGACGATGTGGTGGTACTGACGCTTCGTCGGCTGCCGATAGGGATCGTGGGCCGCAAACGCGGCCGCGAGAAGCGACCGGTAGTCGAACCGTGTGGGGTCGTAGTCGACCTGGACGACTTCCGTGTGGTCGCCGAGGGCGTGGTAGGTGGGGTTCGATTCCGTTCCGCCGGCGTAGCCGACCCGGGTGCGAACGACCCCGTCCATCGCGCCGAAGCGCGCGTCGGGACCCCAGAAACACCCGAGGCCGAACGTCGCCGTCTCGGTCGCCTCGCGGGTCGGGGCCGCGCGGTCGTACTCGACGATCGTCCGCGGTGTCGAAGGCATACCTCTCGGTTGGCGCCGCGTGGTAATATGCCGTTCCCCGACTGCGTCAGGCCCGATCCCAGTCGATCCAGTCCTGTTCCCACCCCTTTCGGCGCTCGGCGTCCCGACGGGCGTGCTCGCGGTCCTCGCGACGGGTTCGGTTGCGCTCGATCGTGTCGGCCTGCTCGCCGTCGACGAGCATCGGGTGGAAGGCGACGGTACCGTATCCGGTGCGTTCGTTGTCCTCGATGGCGACGAGCGTCTGCGTCGCGCCGCCGAGCGGCATCACGAGGCGGCCGCCGGGGACCAACTGCTCGCGGAGCGCCTCCGGCGGCTCGATGGCGGCAGCCTCGAGCAGGATGCGGTCGTAGGGGGCGTACTCGGCGAGGCCGCGGGCCCCGTCGCGGCAGTCGACGAGCACGCCGGAGTAGCCCGCAGCCGAGAGGTTCGAACGGGCGTCGTAGACGAGCCGTCGGGCGATGTCGATCCCGTGGACGCTGGCCTCGTCGGTGAGTTCGGCGAGCACCGCGGCGGTGTAGCCGACCCCGACGCCGACGACGAGGACGGTGTCATCGGGGCGGATGTCGAGCGCCTCGAACAGCCGCCCGGCCGCGCTCGGAGACAGCACGCGCGTACCGAGGCGCTCGAAGGATCGGTCGGCGTACGCCGCGGCGTCCTCGGCGACGAACGGCTCCCGGGGCACCGTCCGCATCGCGACGCTGACTCGCTCCGAGCGGACGACGGCCTTGGCGTCGTGTTCGAGGCTGTCGACCATGTCCTCTCTGAGCACCGCGGGTTCCATGTCCGCGTTCCGTGCCCGAGCCTATTGAATCGAGCGCCACGGGGCGACCCGG
Source organism: Natronomonas moolapensis 8.8.11 (assembly GCF_000591055.1). Classification (GTDB taxonomy): domain Archaea; phylum Halobacteriota; class Halobacteria; order Halobacteriales; family Haloarculaceae; genus Natronomonas; species Natronomonas moolapensis. Next base: position 482,640 of record NC_020388.1, read on the forward strand.
CGGCCGGTCGGACACCGCACAGGTCGGGCGCGTCGCCGCGGGCACGGACCCGCTACGCGCCGCCCTCCATCGGGACGAACCGGACGCTGCCGTGGGTCTCGCGCTCGAGACCCTCGTCAGTGCGGGTGGCCTCGACGAGCGTCTGGGTCGTCCCCCCGATCGGGGCGACGATCCGGCCGCCGACGCGGACTTGTGCGGCGACCGCCTCCGGGAGTTCCGGCGCGGCGCAGGTGAGATACGCGCCGTCGTACGGGGCGTGGTCCGGCCAGCCCCGCCAGCCGTCGCCGGCCCGGACGTGCACGTCGCCGTAGCCGAGCCGCTCGAGACGACGGCGGGCCTCGGCCGCGAGTTCCGGGACGTACTCGACGGTGTACACGTTCTCGCTCCCGACGAGCTCGGCTGTCACGGCGGCGTGGTACCCACAGCCGGTGCCGATCTCGAGAATCCGGTCGCCGGGGCCGGGCGCGAGCCGATCGCACATGATCCCGACCATGTGCGGCGCGGAGATGGTCTGACCCGATCCGATCGGCAGCGGGCGGTCGGCGTAGGCCGCATCGCGGCGCTCCTCGGGGACGAACTCGTGGCGCGGGACCGACCGGAGGGCTTCGATCGTCGCCGGATGCTCGATCCGGCCCCGGTCGGCGAGCGAGTCGACGAGGCGGTCGCGGGCCGCCCGGAATCGCCCTCCGTCGGCCCGGCCGTTCCGAACGTCCGCCCCGTTCCCGTCGCTCCGATCGTCGTTTCCCTGCCCACCGTCCGAGTCCCCTTCGGTCATCGCCTACCAGCCCGACCACGCCCGCGCCTGCGAGTCCTCGTCGCGGGCGTAGAGCCGTTTGATGTCCTTTGCGAGAACCGAATCACCCTCGAAGTCGAAGTCCAGGCGCTCGTAGTCGGTCGCGTCCTCGCGGACGAGGATGCGCTCGACGCTGAACTCCTCGCCGCCGTATTCGTGGGTCGCCCCGACGGCGAAGGACTCGTCGCCGGGGACCTGGATCCGGACGCTGCGGCTCTCGTCGCCCGAGTCCTCCATCGGGTGCAGCGTCAGGTTGACCGTGACGTTGCCGACGGCGCGGGCCCAGATCGTCTGGACGTCGTCAGCGCTGGCACCGTCGGACCTCGCGCCGTTCGGCCCCTCGAGGGAGGTAACGCGGGCGGTCAGGATCGCCTCGTCGGTCTCGACGAGGAACTCGTCGCCGACGACCAGCCGTTCCGCCGGCGGGATCTCGACGGTCGCCTCCGTCGCCTCCCCGTCCTGCGAGACGACGACTCGGCGCTCGACGGTCGTCTCCTCCTCTATGGTCGTCTTGTGGACGTGGCCGCACTCGCCGCACCGGACGGTGACGCCGCCGCCGCGGTTCAGTACCTCGTGGGCGGTCTCGGCGCCCGGCGAACACGACGGACACCGGACCGCGACGCGCTGTTGGTTCATTACGCGGAGTTGACCGTCCGGACGTATAAGCGCGTGGCTCCGACCCGCGTGGCGGTCGGACGCTCGCGAGTTGCGGGGCCGGGGGTCCCGACTGGCAGGGTCGACTACCGCTCCGGCGTCGGCAACTCGATTTCCTCGCCGTCGACGTACACCGTCGGTTCAGTGAGAATGCCGTCCATGTGAATCGGGGCCTCGACGTCGCCGCCGATGCCCGCGTCGTCACCGAAGGCGATGTGGACCGTCCCGGCCGCCTTCTCGTCCAGGAGGACGCTCCCGACGAGGTCGGCCACGCCGAGGTTCGTGCCGATGCCGAGTTCGGCCAGGTTGTACGCTGCGTCGCCGGCTGTCTCGGCTGCGGCCTCGACCTCCGAGCGGAGGGCGTCGTCGGAGATGGCCGTGAGTCGGCCGTCCGCGACGTCGATCGTGACGGTGTGTCCCGGCTCGAGCCGGCCGTGCGGGCGGATGGTACCGTCGACGACGTAGGTCCCCTCGGCGGAGACGGGGCTGACGAACACCTCGCCCGCGGGCAGGTTCGAGAAGGCCCCGGGGTCGTGGACGATCCCGGTGTCGTCGTTCCAGGGCCGGTCGCCGAGTTCGAAGGTTATGTCGGTACCCTGCGGGGAGGTGACGCGTACCTCGTCGGCCCCCGAGACGGTCTCGAGCATCGACTCGCAGGCCTCGGCGATCGCCGCGTAGTCGGCGTCGAGACCGACGGTGAACACCTCCTCGGTGATGCCGGGCAGCGTCGCGCCCCGGGCCTCCTCGTCCGTCGCCGCCGAGCGAGCGCGGGTGTGCGTGATGCTCTTGCTCGTCGGCGCGAGGAAACAGTCGGCCGCCCGAAGCGCCGCCGCGACCGGTTCCGGGGGTTCGGCGCCGTGTTGCGGGCCGGGGGGGTAGGTGACGATCGTGGCGTCCTCTGTCGCCCCGAGGGCGGCGTCGTAGATCGCCTCCCCGATTGGCTCGCGTCTGTCGTCGGTGACGACGACGCACGTCTCGCCGGCCTCGACCGCGAGACAGTCTTCGATCGCCGTCCGGGCCGCCCGCGAGACGGCGTTTGGATCCCCGATGTCGAGGGGGTCCCCCCGCGAATCGCCGGCGGGGGCGTGGCCGTCGCCATCGGTTCCGGTGTCCGTGTCGCCGTCATCGGGGGTATCTGTCATACTCTCCGGTTCGGACGGCGGCCGCAAAGACGTTCCCCCTGCGGTCGGGAGAGAAACGGTTATTCGCGTGGGGTCTCCACCGACACGTATGAGCATCCAGGTCGCGGTCAACGGCTACGGAACCATCGGCAAGCGGGTCGCGGACGCCGTTTCGCTCCAGCCCGACATGGAGTTGATCGGCGTCGCCAAGACCCGCCCGAACCACGAGGCCGAGCTGGCTGTCGAGAACGGCTATCCGCTGTACGCGGCCGTCGAGGATCGGGTCCACCTGTTCGAAGCGGCCGGAATCGACTTGGCCGGCACCGTAGAGGAGATGGTCTCGGCCGCCGCCGTCGTCGTCGACGCCTGTCCCTCCGGAATCGGCGCGGAGAACAGATCGCTCTACGAGGCCCACGACACCCCCGCGCTGTACCAGGGCGGCGAGGACGCCGATCTCGTCGACGCCTCGTTCAACGCCCGCGGGAACTTCGAGGCCGCCACCGGAGCCGACCACGTCCGGGTCGTCTCCTGTAACACCACCGGGCTCTCGCGGCTCTTGGCACCGCTTCAGGAGACCTACGGTGTCGAGAAGGCCCGCATCACGCTGGTCAGACGCGGCGGCGACCCCGCACAGTCGGGGCGTGGCCCGATCAACGACATCCTACCGAACCCGATCGGGTTGCCCTCCCACCACGGCCCCGACGTGAACACGATCTTCCCCGATCTCGACATCGACACGCTCGGGCTGAAGGTGCCGGCGACGCTGATGCACACCCACTCGGTCAACGTGACGCTCGAATCGACGCCCGACGCCGAGGCGGTCCGGCAGTTGCTCGACGAACAGACGCGGACGTTCCTCGTCCCGGAGGGCTCCGGTATCGACGGCGCCGGCGCGCTCAAGGAGTTCGCGATGGATCGCGACCGCCCGCGGGCCGATATCTGGGAGAACTGCATCTGGGCGGAGTCGGTCTCGATGGAGGGGCCGGACCTGTATTTATTCCAGGCGATCCATCAAGAGTCCGACGTCGTCCCCGAGAACGTCGACGCGATCCGGGCGGTGCTCGGGACGGCGGACGCCGAGGAGTCCATCGAACGGACGAACGAGACGATGGGCGTCGGCTTCTGAGGCCGTTTCGCCGGCGAGGTCGGCTCAGCGCCGGTCGGCTTCGTCGCCGGTCGGCTTCGTCGCCGGTCGGCTTCGTCGCCGATGTCACTCTCCGAGCCCTCGCCGGGGAGGACGTCACCGGGCGCGGCTCCGGAGTCGATCGACCCCCGGTCGTGGGTCTCGGCGAGCAGTTGTCTGATCACCCGGATTTCGGCCCGTTCGTTCGGCGTTTGGCCTCGGCTATCGCCCCCGAGAGGGCCGATAACAGCGCACGATGGCGACCGCCCCCGATCGGTCGCCGCCGTCCGGCGGCCCCGGTCGGGGTGCTTTCGCCGGCGGTGTGTCCGAGATGCCGTCCGAACGGTCGTGTTTCGGCCACAGGGGGCATATACACCCACCACGACCACCGCCGAGAGGCCACCGGCCAGCGACCGTTCGGGCGGGGCATTCTGGTCGTTTTTTGTACGTTCGCCCGAAACCGAGCGTCGCGATGGCTTCAGGAACGACGCTCCCCGGCGTACTCGACGCACTCCCGTGGTCACGGCTGGCCCTGTGGAAGCGTCGGGCACTCAAAACCGTCGTCGCTGTCGTCGCCCTCATACTCGTCTCCTCTGTGTTGTATCACTACGTGATGCTCGTCTTCGAGGGCCGATCCCACTCCTACGGGCACTCCCTGCAGGTCGTCATCGAAACGGCGACCGGGACGGGGTACGGCTCGGACTCGCCGTGGGAGAGCCCGGTGTCGAACGCCTTCGTCGCCGTCCTCGATCTCTCGACGTTTCTTTTGGTGTTCATCATCATCCCGTACGTGCTCCGGCCGGTCCTCGAGAACGCCCTCTCGCCGACGTTCCCCACGTCGATCGAGACGTCCGGCCACGTCGTTCTCTGTGGAATCGAACAGCAAAGCGAGCGTCTGATCGACGAGTTCGAGCGCCGGGACGTCGACTACGTCGTGGTCGTCGACGACGAGGAGACGGCCTTAGAGCTGCTAGAGCGAGACGTCCCGCTCGTCTTCGGCGAGACGACGTCGGCCGAAACCCACCGAAACGCCTGCGTCGACGCCGCGAGTGCGGTCGTCGTCGACGCCGAAGACAAACGCTCGGTGAGCGTCCTCCTCGCTATCGGATCAGTCGACGAGACGGTCCGGACCGTTGTGTTGGTCGACGGCTTGGAACGCGAACGTCACCTGAGCCATGCCGGGGCGGATCGGGTGTTGACGCCGCGGCACCTGCTCGGCCGCCGGATCGCCGAGCGGGTCACGACCGAGATCAGTCCGGCCCGCAGCGACAGCGTGGAACTGGGAGCGACCCGCTCGATGCTCGAGTTGACCGTCTTCGAGGACAGCCCGATCAACGGGCAGTCGGTCTCGGAGGTCGAAGCCGGGACGAACGAGGACGTCACCGTCCTCGGGATATGGACGGCGGGGCGGTTCCTGGGGTCGCCCGACCCCGATACTGTGATCGATAGCGCCACGACGCTGCTTTTAGCCGGGGCGACCGCCGCAGTCCAGGAGCTAGAGGAGCGGACCTACCAGGGTCGCGACGTCGCTCCGACAGTGATTATCGCCGGCCACGGGGCCGTCGGTTCGACTGTCAGACGGGAGCTCGAGCGTTCGACGGCCGAGTGTGTTGTCGTCGATATCGCAGCGGGCGAGGCGGTCGACGTCGTCGGAGACGCGACCGAAACCGGGACGCTCCGGGAGGCGGGCGTCGAGTCGGCGACGGTGCTCGTCGTGGCCATTCGCGACGACGACGAGGCGATTATGGCTTCGTTGCTCGCCGACCGGCTCGCGTCGGAACTGGACATCATCGTCCGAATGAACGACGACGACAACCGCACGAAGGTCAGGCGTGCGGGCGCGGACTACGTCCTCAGTCTCCCAGAAATGACCGGCCGCGTCCTCGCCCAGGAGGTGCTCAGAGAGGAGCTCGTCTCCTACGGCCGACAGCTGAAAGCGGTCCGGATCGGCGCCGACCCCTACGCCGGGCGGGCGCTCTCCGACACCGCGCTCGCGTCGGCGGAGTGCATCGTCGTCGCGATCGATCGGGACGGCGAACTCCATACCGACGTACCGCCGACGTTCGAACTCCGAGGCGACGAGGAGATCGTCGTCGTGGGACGCGACGAGGACATCGGGTCGCTTCCCGAGTAACCGACAGAAGGCTTTTGATGGTCTCGGCCGTACTGATTCGTATGCGCCGTGATGACCGCGACGACCCGTTCGACGACATCTTCAACGAGATAGAACGGATGATGGAAGGCATGGGCGGGCATATCGACGCCGCCGACGCCGGCTTCGGCGACGATGCCCACGTCTCGGTGTACGAGACCGACGAGCAGATCCGTGTCGTCGCGGATCTCCCCGGTGTCGACCGGGACGGCCTTCGGATCAAGTGCGACGGCCGCCACGTTACGATCTCGGCGTCGACCTCGACCAGCGAGTACGAAGAGCGGATCGAACTCCCCGGCCGCGTCGACGAACACTCCGCGTCGGCGTCGTTCAACAACGGCGTCCTCGAGATCACGCTCGATCGCGTCGACAGTTCCGCGAACATCGATCTCTCGTAGCGACGCCCGCCCGATCGGCTCTCTTCTCCGGAAACAACAGGGCGTCAGCGTCGCCCGACGGCGTCGTGGGCGACAACGAACGGACTCAGTCGTCGTCCGCCGCGGAGTCCGTCGCAGAGTCGGCCGACGCGTCGTCGAGCCGTCCCGTCGTGTACCCACCCCACTCGAACGTCCGCTGGAGGTACAGCGCGGCGTTTACCAGGGCGAGCAACACCGGCACCTCGATCAGCGGGCCGATAACGGTGGTGAACGCGACCCCGCTACCGACGCCGAACACGGCGACCGCGACGGCGATCGCGAGCTCGAAGTTATTCGATGCGGCGGTGAAGCCGATCGCCGTCGTTGTCGAGTAGTCCGCGCCGATCCCACGGCCCATCCCGAAGCTGACGAAGAACATCACGACGAAGTAGATCGTCAGCGGCACCGCGATCAATAGGACGTCGGCCGGCTGGCCGACGATGCGCTCGCCCTGCATGGCGAACATCACGACGACGGTGAACAACAGCGCGACGAGCGTCAGCGGGCTGATCGTCGGCTCGAAGGCGTTCTCGTACCACTCGACGCCCTTCGCCTTCGTGCCGACGTATCGCGAGAGGATGCCTGCGGCGAAGGGGATCCCGAGGAAGACGGCAATCGCCCGGAACACCTGTATCGGCGTGATACCGAACTCGGAGATGCCGGCGACGAGTGCTTCCATGCCGAAAAGCGGCGGCACGACGAGAGCGAAAAACCAGACGTACACGCCGTACGTGAGAATTTGAAAGACGCTGTTGAACGCGACGAGGCCCGCGGCGTACTCGCTCGATCCCTCGGCGAGTTCGTTCCAGACGAGGACCATCGCGATACAGCGAGCCATCCCGATGAACACCAACCCGAGGAAGAACTCTGGGCGGGCGGGTAACCCCGGCGTGAGCCCGCTAAAAAAGATCACCGCGAGCCCGAACATCAGTGTCGGGCCGATGAGCCAGTTCTGGACGAGGCTCAACCCGAGCACCTTCACGTTCCGGAAGACCGCTGGCAGTCGGCCGTAGTCGACTTTCGCCAGCGGCGGGTACATCATCAGAATCAGGCCGATTTCGACGAGGTGGAGCCTCTGGATGGGCTGTGTCACCGACGGAGCGACGTAGCCCACCCCGATGCCCACCGCCATCGCACCGAAGATCCACACGGTGAGGTACTTGTCCAGGACGTCCATCGAGCGCGGGTCCCCACAGGCCTCACAGCCGCAATCGGGACCGTGCTCGTGGCCGGCGGACTCGGCGTTACGCATCGGCAGCGACGCTTCCGTCGAGTACGGTCACGAGCGCGACAGCGCGGTTGGTCGCGCGATATTTTTTCCAGCGGCCCTCGCTGTACCCATCGACGAGCCCTGCATCGACGAGCTTCGAGAGCGCGTGGCTGAGGCCGCTCTCGGAGACGTCGACGACGGCGTTCAATTCGCAGACGCACAGTTCTTCGCCCGCGGCCACGAGCACGCGGACGAGCGTGTAGCGCGTCTCGTTCCCCAGCGCCGACAGGACGTCCAGTTCCGTCTCGGCCCGCTCGGTTCCGACTGTCGCCGCGAGCGCGTCGAGCTCGTCGAGTCTGTCGCCGACGTCCTCGGTGCAGCATTCTCCGAGTTCGCCCTCGAGGTATCGATGAAGTCGTTCGGTCGCTTGTGACATCACGTATCTATTGAGCAGATACTCAATTAATTGTTCCGATGGCGGAGGCGGGGACGGACGCGGTATCGACACGCGGATGCAGAGGAAAATAAACAGCATTAGGGCTCTGTTATCCGATCGCTCTGCCGAGAGTATTGCCACGAGAACACCCACCGGTCGCCGGACGGATCGTCCGGTTACCTGCAGAAAAATTCAATTGAACTCCGAGAGTGGCGGCGGATAGTCCCCCGTTCCGAAGCCCCCCGCGCCGCGACGATGGACTGATCCGCCCGGACCGCTGTGAGCCATCTGGACGGCCTCGGACCCGCCCGGACGATCGGACTCCGCTATCCGAACGCCGATTGACCGGAGAGCAATACCACCATCGGACCATCGGCGTCGGCCCTGTGGAACGTACGGGGCCAGAACCCACGGCTACCGCCGTGGGTGGCTCACTCCCCGACTGGTCGGCCTCGAATGCGCTTGTGCAGTTCCGCTACGACCAGCACTGACGGCGCGACGAGGAGGATGCGGAGCCACGTCTCCAGCGCGATCGGCTCGAGGTTCAAAAGCGCCTGCGTCGGGCCGAAGTGTAACACGCCGACGTGGACGACAAGCGCGGCCAGCGTGCCGACAAATAAGACCGGGTTCGACAGCGGGTGCTTGCCGAGCACCCACCGCGTCTCCGATCGACACGTCCCGAGGAACAGTGCCATCGAGACGACCATCGTCGTCAGCGCGGCGGTCTGGGCGTACGCAAGCGCCGAATCGGCGATCTCGACACGAAACACCGCGACCGCGAGCCCGGCGAGTGTCCCCCCGACGAGGAACGTCCGCTCGAGCAGCGGCCGGGACAAGAGCCCCTCGTCTGGTGGGTGCGGTGGCCGGTGGAACTGCTCCGTTTCGCCCGGTTCGAACGCCAACGCGACGTCTTGGATGCCGTTGTTGACGACGTTGAGCCAAAGCGCCTGCGCGGGCAACAAAAGCAGCGGGAACGCCCCCGCGGTGCCGCGGGGGATCACGCCCCAGACCACCAGGAGGAACGTCGCCAGTATCGCGGCCACGAGCGCGACGCCCGTCGAGAGCAGGAACATCGTCGCCTTCCGGATGTTCGAAAAGACCGTCCGTCCCTCCTCGACCGCGGCGTAGATCGTCGCGAAGTTGTCGTCGGTCAACACCATCTCGCTGGCCTCCTTGGCGACGTCGGTGCCGGTGATCCCCATCGCCGCGCCGATGTGAGCCGCCTTCAGCGCCGGCGCGTCGTTGACCCCGTCACCGGTCACCGCGACGACCTCGCCGTCGTCCTTCAGGAGGGTGACGATCCGGTGTTTCTGTGTCGGCGCGATGCGGGCAAAGACGGCGGTGTCGTGGAGCCGCTCGGTCAACTCGTCGTCGTCGAGCTCGGCGACCTCCGCGCCCGTCAGGACGCGGTCGACGTCGATGCCGACGGCGGCGGCGATCGCCCGCGCGGTGCTGGCGTGATCGCCGGTCACCATCGACACCCGGATGCCGGCGCTGCGACACGACTCGATGGCCTCGGGAACCCCCTGACGTGGCGGATCGAGCATCCCCGCAAACCCGAGAAACGATAGCCCGGCGGGATCTCTGTCCGTCAGGTCTCCCTCGCCGCGGGCCATCGCGATGACCCGGAGGCCGTCGTCGGCGAACGCCTCGGCCGCCTCGAGGGCCGCCTCGGTATCGAAGGGGGCCCCGGCGGCGCTCCCCGGCGCGTACGCCGACTCGCACATCCCGACGACGCGTTCGGGGGCGCCCTTGACGTACGTGACGGCGTCGCCGTCCGGGGCGGCGTGCGCCGAGGCGGCGTACCGGCGATCGGACTCGAAGGGGCGGTGGCCGACCCGGGGTCGGTCGTCGTCCGCCGCGGGGAGACCGCCCTTCCGTCCCGCGACCAGCAGGGCGGTTTCGGTCGGATCGCCGATCCCGGTGAGCGTGCCGTCGGCCGCCGTCTCGAGGGACGCTTCGTTCGCGAGCGTGCCGGCCCGAAGCGCCTCGCACAGCGCCGGGTACTCGCCGGGCACGATTGCCTCGCCGTCCCGCCGGAACTCGCCGCTGGCGGCGTCGCCCGCTCCGGTGACGGTGACCGTCCCCTCGGGCGTCCAGAGGTGCTCGACGGTCATCCGGTTTTCCGTGATCGTGCCGGTCTTGTCCGAGACGATGACGCTACAGGAGCCGAGCGTCTCGACGGCCGGCAGCCGCCTGATGACCGCGTTCCGGCCGGCCATCCGGCGAACGCTGACCGCCAGCGCGACGGTCATGACGACCGGCAGCCCCTCCGGTATCGCTGCGACCGCCGTCGCCACGGCCAGGAGGAACACCTCGACGAGCGGGATCCCCTGCTGGAGGCCGACCCCGAGGAGGCCGACCGCGACGGCGAGGACGGCGACGCTGATCCGGTTGCCGAAGACGCGCATCCGCGTCTGCAGCGGCGTTGCCGTCCGCTCGGTCCCGCGGACCTCACCGGCGATGGTCCCGATCCGGGTGTCCTCCCCCGTCGCGACGACGACCCCGACCGCCCGTCCGGTGGCGACGGCGGTGCCCATATGCGCCATGTTGGACCGGTCGACAACCGGGCTGTCGGCGTTGACCGGCTCCGGCGACCGCGACACCGGCACCGACTCGCCGGTCAGGACGGCCGTGTCGATCCGCAGGTCGGTCGTCTCGAGGAGCCGGAGATCCGTCGGAACGACGTCGCCCGACTCGAGCGTGACGACGTCGCCGGGGACGAGACGGTTGCTGTCGATCGATTGGACTCGGCCGTCCCTACGGACGCGGGCGTCGGGGGAGACGAGATCCGCGAGCGCGGCCATCGCGTTTTCGGCGCGGTACTCCTGGACGAACCCGATGACCGCGTTGATGATGAGGACCAACGCGATGACGGTCGCGTCCGCGTAATGTTCGATCGCGACCGTGACGAGAAACGCGACGACGAGGACGTAGATAAGCGGGCTGGTAAACTGGTGAAGGAAGATGCCCAATGGGCTGACGGCGTCGGCCCCCTTGAGCGTGTTCGGGCCGTAGCGCTCGAGGCGGCGGGCGGCCTCCTCGGAAGAGAGGCCCTCGCGGGTCGTCCCCAGTTCGCCGAGGACAGTCTCCCCAGTAGCGGCGTGCCACGCCTGGTCGGGCATACGTCACACCACACCGGACGCCTACAAAACGGTGCCGCCGCCGTCGGGAGTGTCGACGGCCGATGCGGGCCGGCCGCGCGAGCGCCGTGCCGCCCTACTCGGGCGTTCGAAGGTGACAACGGCTCCGGGTGTCGCCTTCGAGCCCCGAAACGGCCGAAAGTATTATATACGTTCCTCGGTGGTTTTTCATGTGGAATAGTATCATGGCACAAGCATCAGCCGACCCGGGACGACGACGCGCCGAGGAGGTCACAAAGGAGTTTCTCGACCACGGGCTGCTCTCCGAGGAGGTGCGGCGTGACGTTCTCGACCACCTCGAACGGGGCGAGCAGATCGAAGCCCTCCGGATCATCACCGGCACCCGCGATCGGCGGTGGTGAGTAGCCTGACGCTCCCGCGGTTTCAGCGCCGCACGCGCTCGTCCGTGTGACGAAAACCGCGTGTGTGTGTGCCGAGCGTATGTCGGCGAACGTATCATCGTGTGTCTGATCGTCGAGTGGTGGCGCTGCGTCCACGGCACGTTCAGCCACCTTCCGGCAGTATCCACAAGTATCGCCGGGCGTTGACCTCCGTTGACCTCCTCCCGCGCCTAAAGTCGCGGGAATCCCACCATGGGATTTCAGGCCGAGCGCGGCCCTAAGGTTTCAAGACGCATACGTTCCAAGCGTCTCTTGCTGGGTGTCAGCATCGGCTTGGCTGTCTTGTGGGACGGTCAAACGTCCCCCTTCCTCAGCCGAGTCATCGCCATTCGTGTGTTCTCTTGAATGGCTCTCTCCACCGAGGTAGCGGTCTGCAATATTGAGCGCGGCGTTAACGTCTGCTTGGTACTCCGAAACCCAACACGCCGAGTTGGTACACTTGAACATCGCTTGGTCGGGGCGATAGCCCTGCTCACCACAACAGTGGCACGTCTTCGAGGTGTACGCGGGATTCACCGTCTCCACACGAATCCCTTTCTCAGCCGCTTTGTAGCGAATCTGAGCGTGCATCTTGGCGAAGCCCCATCCGTGAAGCCGTCGGTTCATGAACGCACCGTAGTCCATGTTCTCGCGGATGTGCGTCAAGTCTTCCAGAACCAACACGGGATTCTCGAATCGGTCGGCGTAGGCGACGACCTCCGACGTGACCGTGTGAAGGATGTGGTCGATGTGTCGCCACAACTCGTCGCCGTAGGATTCAGCGATACGTTCGCTTCCGCGTTTTTGAAGGCGTCGAGTCGCCGTGAAGTATGTCTCACGGAGTTGGCGAACCGCCTTGCCTTCGTCGTTCCAGAGGTTGGGAGCAGTCGGGGAACCGCGCTCGTCACGGTGACACACCGTTAACAAAGAGGCTTCCCCGATGTCTGCCACAATCGGCGTTTCCGCCGAACTGGTTTTTCGTTCCTCCACGTCCCGCGTGGCGACGATGTGGAAGTACCATTCGCCGTCGCGGTCGAACAGCCGACACTCGCCCATCTTCGCGTCCCCCGCGTGCAACGCTTCCAACCACTCGCGCTGTTCGGGATTCGGTTGCGCGGGCAACCAGAGGTGGTAGTCGTCGTGGTGTGGGATTTTGACGTACCACTCGATAGTATTCTGTGGCTTGTGGTCGAGCTTCGGGCCTTCGTTCGTGAACCGAACAGGGTGGTCGTCGTGAAGCTCTTTGGCGTCGTAGCTTCCGCCACAGAGTTGCGGGACGTACTTCTTGAGCGCGTTCTTCGCGTAGCCGCTCAGGTCGTAGCTGACCACCACGTCGTTGGCCGCCGACTGCGTGGTACAGTTAGCGTTGAACGCGGCTTCAAGCACGTCTTGGTACGCCTGTTTCGTCTCACAGAGTTTCCGATGCTTGTGGGCGTTCGGTTCCACAAGCTTCAGTTCCAGCGTCTCGGTGAGTTCGGTCACTGTTCGTCCTCCTCGTGACGTTGCCAGATTACATCTGGCAGGCAGCCAGAACTCATGAGTTCTGGCAACGCTGGATGTACTTCTCGACAGTCTCACTCGAAACGTGTCCTGCTGTTCCCGCGTAGTAGCCCCGCGCCCACTTGATTTTCTCGCTGTCGTGGTCGGCGTGGCGGTGGTTGTATTTCCGCGAGCTGATGCCTTTGAACCAGTTGGCGAGAAGTGACGGAGCGTGCTTCGGCGGGCTACTGACGAACAGGTGGATGTGGTTGGGTTGGATAGTGAGGTCGATAATCTCCAACCCCTTCTCGTCAGCGATTTCGTGGAGGATTTCTCGCACACGGGTTGCAACGTCACCAACGAGTACCGACCGACGGTACTTCGGTATCCACACTATGTGGTAGTTGAGGTTGTACGTTGCGTGCCGTGTGGTCTTCATCCGTACTACACACTATACGTAGCGAGTGTCTTAAAACTACCGTACACGGTGGGAAATCCAGCCGTACTATCGTCGGTGGATGTGTACGCTATTGTCCGCTTGACCCGCGCCTGAAGACGCGGGTATGCGCTCGCACTATGTATCACGGAGCGCTCGCCGCGGGAACGCAGTACCGGCATCGAACTCGTGGCCATGACCCTATATCGCTATATGAGTCAATACTTTATTTCCGGGGATGGATGCACCCATCATTAGCCAGCCAGTGTTGCCGGTCGTTGCGTCCACGTTCGGACTGGTCGGATCGATCTGCTTCCTGACCGGTTTCGGGCTGAAATTGTACGGCTATCTCGCCGAGTGCGCGGTGAGGGAGTAGCCGTCCCGCTCTCTTGATCCGTCGTCGGGGACCGGGACAGCACCGTTCCCTGACAGTGATGTAGCTCGCCTCGTGACGGGGATCCCCGCGCCGCCTTTCGAAACCCTTTTTGATAGCCTGGGTGTCGGATAGGATACGAGCCGCCTTAGCTCAGACTGGGAGAGCACTCGACTGAAGATCGAGCTGTCCCCGGTTCAAATCCGGGAGGCGGCATCCGGTCTCTACTCGGACAATATTCGACGGACAGCGTAGCCTTCAGGCGGTTTGACGCCTGAAACTGTCCCGTGATTTCGTCCGGGAGCCGGGCGCGCCCCGACGTCGTCAAGCGTTTCATCTTCATTTGAACACGGTAGATACTTCAAGATATGCCGGTGCACGGCAGGAAATCGGCGGGAAGGAACTCTCAGGAGGAGACTGTCGGCTTAGAAATCTCCGAGGGTAGAGTCGGCCCCGAGGATACGCCGGTAGGTATCGTCGCCGGTCGCGTCAGCTAGCCCTTCGCAGAGCTCGCGGAGTTCGTCATCGACATCCCACTTGGAGAGATAATTTTGAGTGGACTTGCCCTGTTCATAGCGGTAGCGTAGGAATTGGGCCTTATCAAGAGCGTTCAGGGATTCGTCGTCGCCGTTGATTCGCTCTTGGACGTAGGCCATTCGTTTCTCATCATCCCAAGTACCGAGAATGAATTTCCCTTTTTTTCTCCGGTAAAGCTTCATATCCCTCATTTGCTCAGGGCTAGCATTTGTCCCCCGAGTAAGCTTGTTCAAATCATCGTAGCTCGCATCAGGTATTTCAAGCAGATCGAGGAAGACGTCAATTTCCCCGAGATCACTACCCTCTTGGATTATACCATAGATCTCATCAACGACCTCTTTAGCAGACATCGATTCTCCCCCCCGTCGAACCTTTCCGTGGTGCTTGGAATACTCTTGGAAACAACGGCCCATCTCAATTACACCGATGTCACCGGCTGAAAGCTCGCGTTCATTTTTCAGCTGTTTATGTGTCTCCTTTGCCGTCCGGAAAATATTCCGGCGAAGGGAGTTCCAACTAATTGGTTCCCGATTCTCCGAGGGCCTTGCCACGATTATTATATCAAATGAAACGGATTCCCCCTTTTCGAGCTTATCTAAATCCGCGGTTATGGGATATGCCCCGGTCACCTCGAATCCAACGTTACACAGGGACTCTAGGACTTGGCCCCAAGATTCTGATCCGCTGTGATGGTATGTGAATACTAACGTTCCATCATCTTTGAGGGCAGTAATCACATTGCTGAAAACTTCCGTAAGTTCTTCCTCAAATTCCTGTTCTCCTTTCCCCTCAAACGGATTCGCAACTATACTGTCGCTTCTTGGCGTGGCTTCTCCTTGGAAAGCCTCATATTCATCTCCTAATACAATCTTTTGCCATACATAAAAGAAGTCGGCCAATTCGGAATAGATGATATTATCGTAATATGGCGGATCCGTAATAACCGCATCAAATTCATTCTCATAGTCCAAATCCTTTGAATCACCTTGGAAGACAGTCGTGTTTTCTCCAACAGGTTGATTAAATGAATTTGATTTTACCATTTCTCCTTCAGAATCAGGATATCGATCAAAGGGGGCAGAACCATATTCTACACCTTTTTTCATACGTTTATAAGAACGTTTAAAATCGCGAGATCCCTCTTTCGCACCCCACGGGTTATTCTCCGCAGGCCGCTTTGGGGGATCAAATGAATTTGATTTAAATAGATTTGCTATTGCATTTGATCCGGTTTGATAAGTATTCATCATATTACTTCCTCGGAGAGAATCGCTGAAGCAAAGAAGCATAAATTCCTTAATATTTTGATCCTCGATTTGATCAATTGCCTTCAGAAGCTTACTCAGGGATAACAGTTGTCGTTCGCTAAACATATCTTCCCATTTCGAGTAACCGTGATCAAACACGGGGTTACGGTCACTAATCATATGACCGGGACGAAGAGCTTCATCAGGAGTGTATGATTTTAGCTCGGGGCTATTTTCCCACTCCTTCTTTGCTTCTTCAAATAAATTGAGATCCACTTCAGAAGTGGATTTATACCCTTTGTAATCGCCTTTATTAAGGTCACTTCGTTTGTCGCATTCTTCGCAGAAGTATTCCAATCCATACAATTTGAGATTGAATCCGTCTTGTTCTCCAATAGCGTCAGTAACTGAGTAGATTTGACCGCAATTTTGACAAGCATATTTTGAACCACCGGACGCAGAAGTACCATTGCTCGGATTGAATGTATTTCCACATTCGCTACAGTCACACTCCGATCGCCAATTATCTACATACTCGAATGAGTTACATTCAGGACAGAGGACAATTTGTTCCCCTTTGTGATCGTAGCGACCTTTCGCAACTCGGTAGTCGTTGAACAACGGTACAGAATTACCGCAGGAAGAACAATCTAATTCTTTCACCCAAAAATAACAGATCACTTCAGCTTCGTGATCGTCGTTGGGACAAGAAGTTTTAAAATACTGCTTAATTTCATCCTCAACCCTCGTCAAGGATTCATATGCCTCTTCTATATCCGCTAGGTCAGTTTGGCCGGTATCAACCTCTTTTTTGGAAACGAACCACGCCACAGGATTCAGATCATAACCAACAACTTCTGCACCGAAACGTGAGGATTCTATAACGCTCGTTCCACCCCCCATAAACGGATCCAATATCTTCTTTCCATCAACACGGACATCGTTTGAATAGAGCTCCCAAAGAGAGTCCGGATTTTCGAGATTAACCTGATCAATCAATTCTGCTAAGCCATCATATTCCCCATCAAAATTGCTCAGAGTCCCGTTCTCTCCCGGCTCATAGACACTCACATTGGTTTCATCATCCAATAGTGTGTAGAGCGAGATTGTTCGGAATGTACATCCCAGTCTTCGAGCCCACCACTTGTGCATCGTGTAGATAGGTCGGTAGTACCGCTTTGCGATACCTCGTGCCTCTTTCTCAGCGATTTCATTCACTCGTTCAATAGGGAAGCCCCGGTGAATTGGGGGTTCCTTCCGCTCACTTCGCTTAGCAGAGCGACCCGGTTCCTGAGACATTGGAATATGTCCATCAATCCATCCGAGTGTGATAAATCCCGCCGACTACCCTCACCGCGACTGCGTCTTTGAGTGTAAGGTACCCCGATGAAGCGAGCCTTCACTTATAAGCCAACATAATCTGCATATGGATGACGCTCTCCGAAAACCGGACGACGTTAGCCTGTCAGAAGAGTACGCTACGTGATCTTCGTCGGTTGAAGCGTGGCGGAATCAGTTACGACGAACTCCTACAGAGGATGATTGAGCAATATGAGCCGCAGGATACCCGCAGGTGATGAACACGAATACTGAATGGGAGTTAAGACGGGCGACTTGGAACCCCGACCGCCTTCTCCCTGCTGATGACCGCCACAAACTCACTTACACAAACCAACTGTGCCAGTGGAATCTACTACTTCAGACTCTATAATAGCACCGAGTACCTCAGATGTAGTGTTCAGATAAGCTGATTCCATGCGAAGCTGAATGATCTGAGCCAATCATCGGCGGTATCTGCTCTGGCGTTGCTGAAACAGTTTGAGAAACTGGTAGTTCGCCGTTTTACCTCTCGAAATATATGTTCAACGCTGTTCCGATTTCCGTGTTTTTCATATCTGAAATCGAGGCCGTGACGCTGACAGGCATCTTGTAATGAGTGCGAGCCATCGACGAGAAACACGGCGTCGGAGATGTCGTGTTTCTCGGAGAGTTCCGTCAGAAATGAATGAGCGAGAACCTTCGTTGTCGTTGGTTCAAGCTTTGTATGTAGCAATTCGTTTGTTTCGGGATCGACAGCAGCATACAGCCAGTATTGCTCATCGTTCAGTTGGATCACCGTCTCGTCAACCGCAATGTGATCCGGGCACCGACCAGATTGGGGTTGTAGATCGGCCTTATGAACCCAATTATGGACGGTGGATCGAGCCCGTTCGACACCGAATATTTCAAGAATAGAAACAGTATTCGAGAGTGATAGTCCAGCCAGATGGAGCTGAATACTGAGCTTCATCAGAAACTTCGGTGTCGCTTCTCGTTCAACAAACTCTAAGTCGATCTCGTCTAAATACCCGTTGAGGCGGTCGTTTTCGGGCATAGATCACTCAGAAAACGAACCGCCTCATCCTTCATCCTTATCTAAACACCGCCTACATATCCGTGTACATAATTAAGTACATGAGTACCCGCCTGGCTTCTGGTATCGCTCAGAACTCACCAAAATGCGGCCCTACTCACGTTCCGTGGCAGTGGAATCGAGTCCGGCGGGTCGTCCCTGCTCCCACTCGACAGCGAGGACCGCGTCTCGAAGCGCGTTGAGTCTGCGCTCGACGACGTCCAGTGGATGTGAGTCGATGAACTCCGCTGGTTCGTGCGCGACAGATGTCGCGCCGTCGTTGACTTGCAGATGAACTGGCCCGAGGTCGTCATACGTGTCGTCTTGATGCCAGCCGACCAGCAGACTGCGGTCTGGCCCGATCCAGTTGAACCAGCAGTACTCGTACGGCTCCCCAGTCTGCAGTTGAAACCCGATCTCTATCCGCGCGGCCGTCACCGGGTACTCGACGTCGTCCAAGAACTGCCGCGGATTCACATCGACAACAACCCGGTACGGGCCTGCTTCCCGCGGCTCAGCACGCCGCCGTCGAACATTCTCGAACGTACCGTTAAGCCGATTCTGAATGCAGTCGTGGAGCCGCTTGTTCTGCAAGTTCGCCCGGTTAGCGAGGAAGACAACCATTAGGCGAGTGTCGAGGGAGAATCAGTCCGCGGTGAAGAGAGTTCCACGACGTCATCATATAGTTGGAGGGCGTGCTTCACGAGCCCGAGTTCCGTGTTGATCGCTTCCCACGTGGCGATCACGTTGCGACGCTCACGAAGCTCCTCGGCCGAGAACTCCTCGTCAGCGAGTTGGTCCCGGAACTCGTCAAGTGAACTGACGTCGTACTCCGCAGCCACTTCTTCCTGTTCCTGCTTCAGTTCTGTGAGTTGGCTCTCCAGTTCGTCGCGCGAGTGAGCCTCGATCAGATCCGTCACTTCGTCGAAGAGCATCCGCACGGGACTCAGGTCGTAGGCTTTCGTCCCGTCGACGGTCGTTTCCGTGACCCAGTCGTCACTCTGCAGTCGCTGGAGTTCGTCGTCGGCCGTCGCGCGCGAGACCTCTGCCCGGTCCGCGATTTCTTGCACCGGCGTTGGTTTCTCCAGGAGTTCCACGACGTGCCGGATGCGCTCACGCCCGCTCAGTGTCTCCGTCCACGATCCCGAATTCGGGTCAGTCATCCTAGTATGTTTTCGATCGTCTGGTTCAAATAATTTATGTTAACTCAAATATTCAGCGCGGACTACAACGGCGCGAAAAACGTCGCATTGCGGTATATCCGGAAGCGACGACACAGACTGCGTTCCTCGCCCACGCCGGAGCGCGGACGCCTTCGACAGCGACGGTTTCCAGTGGCCAGAAAATCTCCGAGTTGCTTCAATGCCAGTAGACGTGCGTACACATGATGAGATGGTGAACGGCGACGGCTATCGGCCACCCGTCGACAGTTGATCGCCGGGGATCCACATCAAAACCCCTCACTCAAGAATCGCAGCGCGCATGCGCCGAAGGAGCAAGAAGAATATCAAAAGTCGGTGAGTTTGTCTCGCCGGTACAGATCGAGTTCGCTCACCATCGACGGGGACCGGGTGGCCGCGAACACGATAGCCTCGGCGACCTCCTCGGGTTCGGTGACCTCGCCGGCCTCGAAGCGCTCCTCGAAACTCTCGCCGCTCTCGGAGCCGAACTCGGTGCGGACCTCCGAGGGGTTGACCACCGTCACCGCGACGTCGTCGCCGGCCTGCGCGGAGAGGCTCTTTGCGAACCCGCGGGTCCACCACTTCGTCGCCGCGTAGACGGGGTTGAACGAGCGGGGGAACTGCCCGGCGAAACTGCCGACGAACACCGCCGTCCCGCCGGACTCTTTTAAATGCGGGAGGGCGGCCCGCGCGGCGAAGAACATCCCGTCGACGTTCGTCTCCATCATCTCCCGGTACGACTCCATCGAGAGGTCTGCAACCGAACTGCCGCGCCCCACCCCGGCGTTGTTGACGAGGACGTCGATCCCGCCGAAACGCTCGACGGTCGTCTCGATCAGCGCCTCGACGTCGTCCGCCTCGCGGACGTCGGTCGGGACGGCGACCGCGTCCGTATCGAGGCGGTCGGCGAGGGCCGCGATCCGGTCCTCGCTGCGGGCCGCCAGCGCGAGGGTTGCCCCCTCGGCCGCCATCGCGTCCGCGGTCGCCCGCCCGATTCCGCTGCTCGCGCCGGTGATGAGTACCGTGCGTCCGTCGAGGTCGTCCGTCATACGCGCTCTATCGGCAGTGACCGTCTTAAGTACCGAGGAACGCCCGATCGGACGCACGAGTATATTGACACCCATAGACAAACGCGGACAACGACTAAGCGAAACGCCCGACACCACCGAGTATGGGACACAGCGCTCTTATCTGTGCGTCCTGTCACACCGAAGTATCGCTCTCCGCTGCCCACGACGCGGCCGCCGACACGCCGGCGTCGATGCGGTGTCCCGACTGCCGCGGGCGAGACTTCGGAATCTGATCGGGGACGCCGAAGAGACCGCGAGGCGGTGTGATCGAGCGACCTGAGTCAAAACCCCGTGCCGAGGAGTTCGTTCGCGGAGAGCAATGCGAACGCGGCCGCGAACAGCGCCCCCAGTGACGCGAAGGAGACACCCCAGCCGAACAGGTCGGCCGCGAGGCCGACGCCGACTGAACCGGCGGCACCGACGACTGTGTAGGCCGTCCGAACGAGGCCGAACCCAGCGCCGCGCTCGGCGTCGCCGAGGACGTCGATGAACCGGGGGTCGACCGCCGAGAAGAAGCTGGAGCCGACGCCGGCCAACAGGACGGCGACGGCGACGAGAGGGCGCTCCCCGCCGAGGGGAGCCACGAGCGCCGCCATCCCGACCGCGCCCGCGAGCATCGCGGCCCCGATGGCGACGTCGCGGCCGAGGCGATCCGAGAGCCGACCGACGGCGACCTGCCCCCCGGTACGGACGAGAAAGAACGCCGAGAACACGGCACCGGCCGCCGCGGGCGAGTAGCCGCGAAACTCGATCAAAAACGTGGGCAAAAACGACATGAGTCCCTGGACGGCGTACGTCCCGATCATCGCGACGGCGAGGGGGAGGAGGATCGCGGGCCGCGAGAGGAGCTCGACCAGCGGGCCGAGCCTGAGCCGTTCGCGCATCGGTTGGTTCGGGCGGCGTGGCTCGGTCGGCTTGACGCGCCCGGCGAACAGCACGAAAACCGGAACGCCGACGAGCGCCGCGAGCGCGACTGCCGGCCGCCACCCGTACCGGACGCCGACCCACGCAGCGGCCACGGGCGCGACGAGACCGGCGAGGGGGCCGCCGACGGAGTGGAGCCCCACGGCGGTACCGAGGTCGTCGAACGTCCGCGAAAGGAGCGCCGTCGCCACCGCGTAGTGGAGACCGGCGACGAGTCCGAGGAGCGCCGCCGCCACGACGAACGCCGGGAACGCCGGGGCGAAAGCGAGGAGGACGCTCGCGGCGGTCGTCCCGCCGACCGCGACGAGGATCACGCGTCGTTCGCCGTAGCGGTCGGCCAGGATGCCGCTCGGGAACTGCGAGAGGCCGTACGCGAGCCACATCCCGGACAGGGCGACCCCGATGGCCGTGTTCGAGACGCCGAACTCGGCGACGACGAACGGCACGACCGGGCTGATCGCCAGCCGAGCGAAGTACGTCACAAAGAACGCGAGCGTACACAGCGACAACACGGTGTGGCGATACTGCCAGGTCATCGATCCAGCCGGCCGGGCGACAGCGCGAGGCTCATCGCTCCGGCCGCCTCGACGATCCGGCGCTGGCGACGTCATCCGAGGTCTCGTTCAGGACCGAACACACGACCGGGCGTACGTCATGGGGCGGAATATACACACCGATACCGACGTTCGGGGGACCGGTCCGTCGCCGGCCACAGGCGAGCCCGCGGTGGAGGCCCGGTCGCCGTGTAATTAAGACGCCGAGGGCCGAAGGCCGGACATGAAGATCGCCCTGCTGTCCGACGTCCACGCGAACCTCCCGGCGCTCGAGGCCGTCCTGGATGACCTCCCGCCGGTCGATACGATCGTGTGTGCGGGCGACGTCGTCGGCTACAACCCCTGGCCGCGCGAGTGCGTCGAACGGGTTAGATCGGTCGCGTCGGCGGTCGTCCGGGGGAACCACGACCGAATGGTCGATACCCCGAGTCGGTACGCTCACAACGAAATGGCGCTTGCGGGGCTCGAACACGCCGCCGCCGAACTCTCGGCGACCCACCGGGAGTGGCTGCGGAGCCTCCCAAACCGGGCGGAGATCGCCGACGGTGCCTACCGACTGGTCCACAGTCACCCGGATCCGGACGAACTCGACTCGTACGTGTATCCGGAGGACGTCGCCGGGCTGCGGCCGTATCTCGACGACCACGACGGCCTCGTGATCGGACACACCCACGTCCAACACCGGGCGACAGTCGACGGGCGGGTGATCGTCAACCCCGGCAGCGTCGGCCAGCCGCGCGACGGCGACCCCGACGCCGCCTACGCCGTCCTGGATACGGATCGAAACGACGTCGAGCTCCGTCGGACGGCCTACGACGTCGACCGCGTCCGGCGCAAAATCGAAGCCGAGGGGCTGCCATCCCGGACGGCCGAACGGCTCGAACAAGGGCGGTAAGCCGGGCCGCAGTCGACGGCTCGGAACAAACGGGTCGCGGCCGCTCGTAGTCAGGTCGCTCGGACTTCAGGACGCGTCCCCGGCCGCGACGTAGTGGGCGAGCGCAACGGGCACCGCGTAGACGACGTGCATCGCTGCGCTGATAAGCGTGCCCGGGATGGCGAGGTTCGGAAACGGTGGCGCGCCGCCGAATCCCATCGTCGAGAGCCAAAGCGGCATCACGAACACCGGCAGTGCCGTCGTTGCGACGCCGTAGCCGACGCCCAGACCGACCGCGCCGCCGAGGCGTCGGGCGCTCTGCCGGAGCGATCGGACGTTCTCGACGCCGAGGACGTAGCCGACGCCCAACACGACGCCGTGATACTGGTGGAAGGCCCACCCGATGGTGGGTGCTGGTCCCTCGAAGCCGTACATCGCCGGGATGCCCATCTGCATGGTCCCGGGGTTCAGCGTCTGCATCAGTACGCCCATCAACAGACTGCCGACGAACCCGCCGGCGGCGCCGGCGACGAGTCGCTTCGGGGTCGTGTTTGCGATTCCTGTGCGTCCGGTGGTCGCTGTCTGGGTCGACATCGGGTGAACGGAGTCGACACGGGGACAAATAGCCGGGTCGGCCGTGCCCGAACGCTGCATTTCCAGGGCGGGATATAAATACGGAGGGAAGCACCGACGGCGGTGTCACACACAGCTACACTCGTCGGTGGACGGCGATGTGGCGCCCGCCGGCGGTTCCGGGGCCAACGTCGCGGCGCTCGACTCGCGGCGGCGGCGGTCCGATCAGAGGTCGCGCGAGCGGCCGAGATGTAGCAGTTCGCCGCCGCAGTCCGCACACACGCCTGACTCGACGGTCTCCGCCCGGGAGCCGCACTCGAAACATTCGTATAGTTCTGATTCAGATACGGTCTTGTTCGGTCGCATATACCCTTTTACTCCCCGGAACGTCTTATTTCGACCCCTAATACACCTAGTAGCGTGTAAACGAGTGCCCCGGTGGAATGGACGAACGTGTGATTACGGTACCGATGGGAGAGATGCGGGCGATTAAGTCGCTCGACGCCAAGCTATCGGTATGAGCCAGCAGACACCGCCCGAGAGAGAGCCCGGCCGGTACGGGAAAGACGAGAGCCTTCGGAGCCGCGACGTGACCGAGGGCGCCGACCGCGCTCCCCATCGGGCGATGTTCCGCGCGATGGGGTTCGACGACGAGGATCTCTCCTCGCCGATCGTCGGCGTGCCGAACCCCGCCGCCGACATCACGCCGTGTAACGTCCATCTGGACGACGTTGCGGATTCGGCGATCGATGGGATCGACGAGGCCGGCGGGATGCCGATCGAGTTCGGCACCGTCACTATCTCCGATGCGATCTCGATGGGGACCGAGGGAATGAAAGCCAGCCTCATCTCCCGGGAGGTCATCGCCGATTCCGTCGAGTTGGTCTCCTTCGGCGAGCGGATGGACGCTCTGGTGACCGTCGCCGGCTGTGACAAGAACCTCCCCGGCATGATGATGGCCTCGATCCGGACGGATCTGCCCTCGGTGTTCCTCTACGGCGGGTCGATCATGCCCGGCGAGCACGACGGCCGCGACGTGACGATCGTGCAGGTCTTCGAGGGTGTCGGCGCCTACGCCCAAGGCGAGATGAGCGGCGAGGAACTCGACGACCTCGAGCGACACGCCTGCCCGGGTGCGGGCTCGTGTGGCGGGATGTTCACCGCGAACACGATGGCCTCCATCTCCGAGGCGCTCGGGCTCGCGCCGCTGGGGAGCGCCTCCGCCCCCGCCGAGGACCACGAACGCTACGCGATCGCCCGCCGGGCGGGCGAGCTTGCCGTCGACGTCGTCGAGGCCGACCGCCGCCCCTCCGACATCATCTCCAAGCGGTCCTTCGAGAACGCCATCGCCCTGCAGACCGCCATCGGCGGCTCGACGAACGGCGTGTTGCACCTGCTGGCCCTCGCCGCCGAGGCGGGCGTCGAGCTCTCTATCGAGGAGTTCGACGAGATCTCGAGGCGGACGCCGAAGATCGCCGACCTCCAGCCCGGCGGCGACCGCGTGATGAACGATCTCCACGAGATCGGCGGCGTGCCGGTCGTCGTCCGGCGGCTGCTCGAGGCCGACCTGTTCCACGGCGACGCGATGACGGTCACCGGCCGGACGATCGAGGAGGAACTCGCCGTTCTCGAGGAGGAACACGGCCTCCCCACCGACGAGGAGATCGAGGCGGAGTTCCTCTACACGGTCGAAGAACCCAAGCAGGCCGAGGGCGCGATCAAGATCCTCGAGGGCAACCTCGCGCCCGACGGCGCCGTGTTGAAAGTGACCGGCGACGACGAGTTCTACCACGAAGGCCCGGCCCGGATCTTCGAGAACGAGGAGGACGCGATGGCCTACGTCCAGGGAGGCGACATCGAGTCGGGCGACGTCATCGTCATCAGAAACGAGGGCCCGAAGGGTGGCCCCGGGATGCGGGAGATGCTCGGTGTCACCGCCGCCGTCGTCGGCGCAGGCCACGAGGACGACGTGGCACTGCTCACCGACGGGCGCTTCTCCGGTGGAACCCGTGGCCCGATGATCGGCCACGTCGCCCCCGAGGCGTTCGTCGGCGGTCCCATCGCCGCCCTCGAGGACGGCGATCACGTCACCGTCGACATCCCAGATCGAACCCTCGAGGTCGACCTCCCCGAGGCGGAACTCGAGGCCCGCCTCGACGCGTTCGAACAGCCCGCCCCCGCCTACGACGGCGGCGTCCTCCGGAAGTACGGCGACGCGTTCGGCTCCGCCGCCAACGGCGCGGTCACGAACCCCGGCGTCAAACGCGACGAGTAAGTAGCTGACGGCGGACTCAGTCGTCGGCCGGTGCGGTGTCGGTTCCCGACCCCGTCTCGCCCGGAACGGCCTCGTCGCTTCCTGCTTCGAGCGCCTCGACGAGCAACTCGGCGACGTCGACGATCTCGATCGACGCCTCGAAACCGCCCGTCTTGCGGCCGTCCTCGTACATCGTCATGCACATCGGACAAGCGACGACGAACTTCTCGACCGCGCGGCCGGCGTCGGTGTCCTCCAGCGCCTCCCGGAGACGCTCCTCGCTCGGTTTTTCCTCCTCCTCAAGTTCCATCCACAGCCCGCCCCCGCCGCCCCCACAGCAGAAACTGTTCGCCCGGTTGCGCGGCATCTCGTGGAGTTCACACCCCGTCGCCCGGATCAGCTCCCGCGGCGCCTCGTACTCGTCGTTGTACCGGCCCAAGTGACACGGGTCGTGGTACGTCACCGTGTAGTCGAGTTCGGTCCCGTCCAACCCGAGTCGGCCCGCCCCCACCAACTCCTCGACGGCCTGCGTCCAGTGGTACACGTCGATCTCGCCGTCGGCGTTCCACGAGCCCTCGACGTCGAACTCCATCATCGGGTCGTCCGCGAACGCCTCGAAATCGACCTCCGGGTACTCGTTTTTGAACGTGTTGTACGAGTGTGGGTCCGTACAGACGATCGTCTCGAACTCGCAGGCCTCGAAGGAGTCGATCAGCGTCCCCGCCTGCTCGATGTAGAGGAACTCCTCGCCGACGCGACGGACGTCGTTGCCGTCGTACACCTCCTCGTCGTAGAGGATCCCGACCTCGACGTCGGCCGCCTCGAAGATCTTCGCCAGCGACCGGGCGACCTTCTTGTTGCGGTCGTCGTAGGAGGGGTAATCGCCGACGTACCACAGGTACTCCACCTCCGTCTCGCGGGCGTCGGCCACCTCGAATTCGAGGTCGTCGGTCCACTCGCCCCGGGCGGACGGCGACTCGCCGAAGGTGTTGCCCTTCGTCATCACGTTCTGGAAGACGTCTTGGAGGCTCGGCTGGATGTCGCCCTGGTCGGTCAGTTGGCGGTTCAATCGCGTGAAGCTCTTGAGGTGTTCGATCTCGACGGGGCAGGCGTCCATACAGGCCATACACGACATACACGACTCCATCGTCGAGCGGTCGATGACGCCGCCGTCGGCGACGATTTCCTTGGTGTCGCCGCCCTCCCGTTCGAGCGATTCCCGGTACGCCTTCAGGTCGAGGATGACGTCTCTGGGATCGAGCGGCCGCCCGGAGGCCTTCGCCGGACAGACCGACGAACAGCGACCGCACTTGGTGCAGGCGTCCTGGTCGAGCAACTCCTTCCAGGAGAAATCGTCGATCGACTCGGCGTTGGTGGCGTCGAGGTCCGCGGGGACGCCGGGCAGGCGGGCGCCCGCCTTCTCGTCTCTCGTGACGACGTTGGCGAATGACGAGAGCATATGGAAGGGTTTGGCGTAGGGGATGGCGGCGATGAAGAGAAACGCCAACAGGGCGTGAGACCACCACGCCAGCGGGTAGACGGTGGCTGCCATCGCGGCGTCGACGCCGAGGCCGGCGAGTCCGATCGCCGTTGCGGTGCCGACGAAGCTGACGGGTTCGACGGTGGGGATCGCCTCGCCGGAGCCGAGGATGCGCAGTCCCTCGAGCAGGAAGCCGCCGGCCCCGAGCGCGAACAGCGACCACACGAGGAAGTCGTCCTCCCAGTCGGTGTGTTTGCCGTGGAGACGGTCGGTGCGGGCGACGTAGCGCCGCCAGATAGCGATCGAGAGGCCGGCGACGAACAGCAGTCCGAGCGCGTCGGTGACGAGTTGATAGGAGAGATAGAACTCGCCGACCCAGAAGGACTGCCGATCGCCGAGGGCGACGGTGAGCACGCGGTACCACTCGTCGATAAAGAGGATCGTGGTGGCGATCAACAGCGCGAGAAATCCCCAGAGGATGAACGCGTGCATGAGGCCGCCGACCAGATCGCGGTTGAACTGCTTTTCGTTGGAGCCGACGATCTTCGCGGCGGCGGCGATCCGACCCGGGAGGTCGTCGAGGCGGTCGAACCAGTCGTCGGTACCGCGGGCGTAGCGGGCGAAGCGGTCGTACGTGCCGTAGGCGAAGACGACGACGGCGACGGTCGCGAGGAAATAAAAGAGGGCCTTCTCGTGCGTGGAGATGAGCCAGAAGGTCTCGCGGGTGACTTCCTCGCCCTGGAGTGGAACCACCGGGGGCATACGAAGGAGACCGGATGGGACCCGCTTAAGCTTTATTACACGGTCGTTCGTTACTGGACCAGCGGCGCGAGCGCCGCGAGGCCCAACGCCGCCGCGACGACGAACGCACCCGCGTCGGGCCGCGAGAACCGCATCCCGGGCAACGTCGGGTTCCACGAGAAACACCGCGCCCGCAGCGCGAGCGAGAACCGATCAGCCCGTTCGACGGCGCGGCCCAACGCCGCGACGGCGAGGGTACTCATCCGCTCGGGGACCGGGCGCTCGGTCCCGAGCCGCGACCGGTGGGCGTCCCGGATCCTCGCGAGGTCGGCCTGCAGGACCGGCAGGAACCGAAAGACGAACGCGACGCCCAGCCCGAGGAACTGCCCCGTCCGTCCCGGGACCGTCCGCTGGATGGCCGCCCGCGAATCCCGGACGGGCGTGGTGCGGACGTAAGCCGCGGCGACGACCACCACGAGCAGGGTGCGGTAGCCGGCGAGCGCGGGTGTGACGGCGTCGGCGGGGACGAACCCGCCCCAGTCGAACCCCTCGATCAGCGGGGCGGCGACGACAAAGGGCACGACGAACCGGAGTTCCCAAAGCGCCCGCCGGGGGTCGGTACGGGCGAGCGCCAACACGAGCCCCGTCACGGCCGTCAGCGCTGCCAGACCCCGCGGCGTCGTGTGGGCGAAGGCGGCCGCCGCGAACCCGACTTGGACAGCGAGCTTCGAGCGGGGGTCGAGTCGGTGAGCGAGGGAGTCACCCGGCTCGTAGCTCAACACGGCCGGACGCCGAACTTGGCGAGCCGTTCGTCCGCCGGGCTGTCGGTTTCGATCGCGACCGTCCCCCCGGAGAGCACGGCGATGCGGTCGGCGAGGTCGCCCACCTCCCCGAGGTCGTGTGTGACGACGATCACGCTCGTCCCCGCCGCCGAGAGCGCCTCCAGCCGCCGGTGGACCGACCGCCGCGCCGGGTGATCGAGCCCCCCGAAGGGCTCGTCGAGCACGAGGTGGTCGGGTTCCATGGCGAGCGCGCCCGCGATCGCGACGCGAGCCTGTTGGCCCCCCGAGAGCCGGTCGATGCGAGCCCCACGGCGGTCGGCCATCCCCACGGCTTCGAGGGCCGCCCCGACCCGGCGGTCGATCTCCTCGCGGTCCAACCCCAGGTTCTCCGGACCGAAGGCGACGTCCGCGCCGACGGTCGCGGCGACGAAACAGTCCCGAGGGTTCTGAAACACCATGCCGACGGACGTGCGGGCCGCGACAGGGTTCTCAGAGACATCGATCCCGTCGACGCGGACGCTCCCCGACTCGGGCTCGAGGAGTCCGTTGAACTGGCGGACGAGCGTCGTCTTCCCGGAGCCGTTCGCCCCCGCGACGACGAGGAACTCGCCGTCAGCGATCCGGATTGACAGCCCCTCGAGGACCGTCGTGTCGCCGCGTTCGGCCCGGAGGTCCCGGACCGTTATCATGCGGCGCCCATCGCGTCGCTCCTGAGTATCCCGATCGCCGCAGCCATCTTCGCCGCTTCGGCGGGGAGGAAGACGGCCGCCCCCGTGATCACGGCGGTTCGGAGCGTCATATCGAGGTTCCACCACAGGAACGGGACGCCGATCCCGTAGATGACGACCGTGGCGGCGACCATCGCTGCGAGCATCCGGACGACCGGCGTTTCGGCGAGCGACCCCACTCGGAGCCCCCCGTGGGCGATCGCACCGACGACGGCGGCCGCGACGGCGTACGAGAGCAGATACCCGCCCGTCGGGCCGAGCAACACGCCAATCCCGGCCCCGCCGCCCGCGAACACCGGCGCGCCGACCGCCCCGGCGAGGAGATACAGCACCATCGACGCACCGCCCCACAGCGGGCCGAGGAACAGCCCGGCGAGAAAGACTCCGAGTACCTGCAGCGTGACCGGGGCTGGCGACAGCGGATAGGGAAACGAGACGTACGAGAACGCGCCCATAAGCGCGGCAAAGAGCGCCGCACGCGCGATGTTTCCGGCTGTTTCGTCGCCGACGAGTTCCACGTCGGCCGCCGTCGAGCTGTTCATACCGTGGCGTGCTTGTCAACGATAATTAGTGTACTGGTTGACGGACGCTCCGGTCGGCTCCCGACCCGTAGGCTCGCAGTCCCGAACGCGACACGAACAGCAGCAGCCACGAGGCGCCGACACTCCCGATCGTCAGGACGGTCGCTCCGGTACTGGAACGTGCCGTCTGCCCGCGGCTGTCGCTATCGGGCGTTGTAGGGTCGGGAAGCCCGGGAACGAACGGCTCAGCCGCTAATGAACTTGTTGTCGCGCCAGTTGACGGTGTTTTCGGACTCGCGTTCCTGTGGATCGTCGACGACCTCGACGTTCGCGGATCGCTCCTCGCCGTCGACGATCTGAACCGCCTTGAGATCGTCGTCGACGGCGGCGATCGCGGTCAGCGTTCCCTTCTCCGCGAACTTCGCGAGACCACAGAGGACTTCGAACATCGGATACTGCAGCGCGGTGTTCTGGAGTACGGTCTCGCGGTCGCCTTTGAAACAGGCGTACTCGACGAGTTTCGAGTTGATTTCCGGTTCCTGTTCTTGCATCTGGGTGCCGTCGCTGAAATTCCCCCACTGTGGGCTGTCGTCGTCATCGTCACCGATCGAGGCCCCGGCGTCCGGTTCCGGCGGCGTCTCCTGCCAGCCGTCCTCGGTCTCGTAGAGCCGATTTTCGGTGATGCTCGCCTTCAGCTGTGCCGTCGGGGTGTACTTCGAAATGTTGTCCTCGGCGGCGACAGCGCTAACGATGAGCGTGTTGTTTCGTCTTGTCACGTCGACGTCCTCGATTTCGACCGGTAGCTCGTACCCATCGAAGAACTCGTGGACGTCTTCGAGTTGCAGTTCCAGCGTCGAGTGAAGTCTGTATACGCGACTGGTCATAGTATCCCTGTCCCACAGCGGGGGTAGCGTGGTCCCCTGGCGCGAGTGGTCCACTGTAATATACGAGTTCATCACATATATCACCTGTCCTTCGATACGTGTGTCAGTGACACCCGTCCCCTCTCCGACGGTGTTCGACGCTCACCGGACGATCGGCGGTCAGCGCTCCTCGGCCCACGGTCGTTCGTCGAGGGAACATACCGGCCGGAAAGTTAAGCAGCCAGGGGGCGTACCATACATCGATGACAGACGATTATCAGGTGACGGTCGTCGGTGGCGGCCCGGCCGGGCTGACGGCGGCACTGTACGCGACCCGACTCGGACACGACACCGCGGTCATCAACCGCGGAGGCGGTCGCGCGGCGATGATGCTCGATACACACAACGTCATCGGCGTCACCGAAGACACCTCCGGCAACGAGTTCCTCGCGACGGCGATCGAACAGGTCCAAGAGTACGGCGGCGACTACGTCCAGGACCTGGTCACCGACATCGAACCGCTCGGCGACGACGAGGGGTTTCGGGTCACCGCCGGCAACACCGAGGTGACCACCGACCACGTCGTCCT
Organism: Natronomonas moolapensis 8.8.11; assembly: GCF_000591055.1. Taxonomy (GTDB): domain Archaea; phylum Halobacteriota; class Halobacteria; order Halobacteriales; family Haloarculaceae; genus Natronomonas; species Natronomonas moolapensis. The sequence continues at coordinate 513,666 of NC_020388.1, forward strand.
CGCGACGGGCTTTTCGGACACGCGGCCGGACCCGCCGCTGCCCCGAACCGGGATGGGGCTGCACTGGTGTCTGCATTGTGATGCCTACATGTTCGTCGACGAACCGGTGTACGTGATGGGGACGGGGGATTCGGCCGCCCACGTCGCGATGATCATGCTGAACTTCACGCCCGACGTCGACATCCTCACCCGCGGCGACGACATCGAGTGGTCCGCGGAGACCGCCGAGACTCTCGAGAACCACCCGATCGACGTGATTCACGAGGACGTCGTCGGCATGGAAAAAAACGACGACGGCTGGCTCTCGGCGTTCGAGTTCGAGGACGGCACCGTCCGAGAGTACCGCGGCGGCTTCCCGATGTACGGCGCGGAGTACAACACCGACCTCGCGGAGTCGCTGGGCGTCGAATTGAACGACGACGGCACTGTCGCGGTCGACGACCACGGCCGGACGAGCGTCGACGGCGTCTACGCCGTCGGCGACGTGACGCCCGGACACAACCAGATCCCGACGGCGATGGGCGAGGGCGCCCGCTGTGGGATCGGCAACCACTACGACCTCCGGGCGTTCCCCCGCGACCTCGAGGCGATCGCCGAGCGCGGCCCCGTCACCGAGGCGGACGTGCCGGCGATTTCCGAGGAACTGCTGGCCCACGCCGTCGCCCACGAGGGCCACCCCGGCGGGCCGCGCGAGGAGCCCTCGGTCGCCAGCGACGACTGACACAGCCCCGCTGCCGAAGCCGTGTCCCGAAATATAACTCCCGGAGACATCTTCTGGAGGTGTTCGTCCTCGCGCTCGCGAGGCAGCCGCTGGCGGTCGGTTCCCCTCGACCGAGGACGTGCCCGAACGGGTGTCGGTGGCGCCCGTCGAGGCCGGTGGGCTGGCTACCGATCCGCGCTGTCGGCCCCTGTGTCCTCGATGTGGTCGGCGACCGCCCCGATCGCGTCGAAGCCGTGGACCTCTCCTTTTAGTTCCGGTACGACCGCCAGCGGTTGCGAGAGCCGCTCGCGTGCGCTCTCGATTCGGTCTCGGTGGCGCCGATGGCGGCTCTGGCACCGCTCGCAGTCCGGCGAGGGATCCTCGAGCACTCTGTTGACGACGGCTCCACCGACGGGGACGTCGCAGGCGTCGAGCTCCGAGAGGAGTCGTTCGCTCTCGAGGATCGCCATCTCCTCCGGGACGAGCACGACCCGGAACTCCGTGCGGTCGGGGTCCCGAAGCGTCGCCCCGACGCGGGCCATCCGTTCCTGTACCGCCCCGAGATCGAGGTCGGGGCCGTCGTCGTCCGCGTCGCCGTCGTCGTCACCGGTCCCAAGGAACCCTCGGACGGACTCGGCGAGACTCGACACCTGCGATTTGACGGTCAGGAGCTTTCCCGCGGCCGACTCCATCACGTCCGGCAACTGCAACAGCCGAAGCGTGTGGCCCGTCGGCGCGGTGTCGAAGACGATACACTCGTATCGGGGGTCGTCCATGAAGTCGACGAAGAGATCCATCGCCGCCGCCTCGTCGGTTCCGGGGGCGACGCCGGCCTCGATGACGTCGTCGAGGTCGTCCCCGTCGAGGGTGATACCGAGGTCCTCGAGGTCTTCGAGGGCGGCGCCGATCTGCCCCCGGTACCGGCCGATCCGGTCTTCGGGATCGATCTCGACGGCCCACAACTCGAGCCCTTCGCGGACTCGCGTCGGTTCGGCCCCGATCGGCGCGTCGAAGACGTCCGACAGCGAGTGGGCCGGGTCGGTCGACACGACGAGCGTCGGCGTCCCCGTCCGAGCACGGCCGAGCGCGGTCGCGGCCGCACAGGTCGTCTTGCCGACGCCGCCTTTCCCGCCGTAGAGTACGTACTCGCTCACGGTCGTACTGCGGCGCTTGGCGACAAAAGCCTCCCGTCGAACCGAGGCGCTTGTAATGAGGGCACCCGAACCCGGGGTATGGACGATCCCGATACAGGGGCTGCCCCCGGGCGCGTCGTCGTGTCGGGCGGCGGCGTCGCCGGACTGAGCGCCGGTACGTTCCTCGCCCGGGCGGGGTTCGATACAGTCGTGTTGAGCGGCGGCGAGTCGATCCTTCGGCGGAACGCACACCTCGAGAACGTCCCGGGGTTTCCGGCCGGCGTCAACCCCCGGCTGTTCGCCGACCTGCTCGAACGCGGGGCCGAACGGGGCGGCTGTCTCCTGGAGGAAGGACGCGTCGTCGGGCTTCGCCCCGACGACGGCGAGTTTCGGGTTCGGGTCGACCCCGACACCGGCGGTGGCGACAGCGGTGGCGACGCCGCAACGCTCGTCGCGGACTCCGTGCTCGCGGCGTCGTGGAGCGATCCCGAGTATCTCCGTGGGATCGACGCCGTCGGCCTCGTCGATCTCGGCTCGAAGACCTACGTCGACGTCGACGAGGGGGGTCGGACGGGCGTCGAGGGGCTGTACGCCGCCGGCCGGCTCGCCGGGAAGGCCCACCAGACAGTCGTCTGTGCGGGTCACGGCGCCGAGGTCGCGTTGGCACTGATCGAGGACTCCGAGGTCCCCTTCTATCACGACTGGGTCGCCCCGGAGGGCTACTTCACCGATCGGGGACGCGAAGTGCCGCCCGGCTGCGAGGAGATCGACGCCGAGGAGCGCCGCCGCCGCGAGCGCGAGTCGATGGCGGTGATGGCCGAGGCGTTCGAGACGCCGCACGGTGACGAGCCGACGGCGCACCCGAGCCTCAGTGAGGAGGGCGCGGAGTAGAGAACGCGGGGCGACGCGTTCGGCCTACTTTATCGTGACGTGCTCGCTGTCCTTGTTGAGCGCCAGATTCGTCGCGATCTCGGCGTTCCGGACGGCGTACTGGGCGGTCTGGCCGAGGCTGACGAGCACCTCCCGCACGCGCAGGAGGTCCTCGTTCGGCATCTCCTCTAGATCGTCGAGGATCTCGATCTCGCGGTTTCTGATCTCCGCAAAGAGGTTCCGCGTCTCTATCGCCATGTCGTAATCGCGATGGACCGCGGCTCCGACTCCGAGTTCGGTGATCTCGTTGACTTGGTCGGTGAACTCCCGGATGCGCCGCATCGTGGCGCTGTCGACGTTGAGCGTGTGGCCCTCGGTCTCGAGGACGATCTCGGCGATATCCTCGGCGTTGTCGGCGGTCAACTCGAGGTTCTTCGCGATCGAACGGTAGCCGATGAGCGGAAAGCCCGAGTCGAGACCGACCGCCCGCGCGAGGTTGGGGTTCTGGTAGGCGGTGAAGATGAGCCGCAACAGGAGAACGAAGATCTTGTTCGCCTGGCGTTCGCGGTTCAGCGCCCGCTGTGCGAGATCGGGGTTGCCGTGGGCGAGCGCCTTGATCCCCTCGTTCCGCATGGTCGACCCCGTCGATTCGAGCCGCTCGAGGAGGTTATCCAGCGTGAAGTCTTCCGGGTCGACCGAACACCGGATGGCGATCCGCTCGGGCGTTTCCTCGATGACGCCGAGACCCATCAGTTGCGTCTCGGCGTTGTAGACGGCGTTGATCTGTGCGGAGTCGAGAGTCCCGCCGCTTTCGACCTCGACGTGGATGATCCGACGACCGAGCACGTACTGGGCGACGATGGCGCGCTCGACGGAGTCAGCGTCGAGGTTCTGGGCGTGGATGACCGCCTCGCTCTCCTCTTTTTGTACCGATTCGGGCATGACGGTCAGGGTCCCCTTGCTGCCCATCCGGAGCGACACCTCGTCGCCCTTCTCGACGCTTTGCTCGCTCGCCCACTCCGCGGGCAGCGTCATTGCGAGCGTCGACGGCCCCAACCGCTGTACCTTTCGTGTCTCCATATGCCTGCAAATGTTTTGCTATAACTTAATATTCACTATATATTTAACACAATCGTCAAAGGTAGTTATATACGTTGGGGGAAGGCCGGCGGTCGGGAACGCCGCGATCCGAGATCGGCGGATGGGCGTTCCCGCGGGCCGGAGCGGGCACACGCTCGGCCGTCCCCCGGGTTCCGTCCGTCCAGAGTACATATATACGCGCCCGCCCAACAACCTCGCGTGTCAGACCACTTCGATGGCGGGGGACTCGAGGCGGACGACATCGACGACACGCCCACGGTGACGTGCTCCCGATGCGAGGCGGAGTGGGACCTCGAGTACGAACTCGATACGCTTCGGGTCGGCAACCGGGCCCTCGAGCGGTTCGCGCTCGATCACAAGCGCCACGCCGGACACTTTCCCGACGAGGTCCTACCGTGGTGTGTCGCCTGCGAACAGTGCCCGGACGCCGACGAGTTTCTCACCGAGCGCCCGGCGCGCCGCTGGGCGGAGACCCACGCCCGCCACACTGGCCACGAGGTGTCGCTCCGCCACGCCGACGGCGGATCGACGACCGTCGACGCCGAGACGGATCGGTGAACGCCGCCAATCGCCCGCCCCGAGTGCCGTTTCGAGGGCCGGTATATTTTTATACCGATGCGGCAACAGCTAGCATGCAACCGGACGTGTCGCCCGGCCAACGCCAACAGGCACTCCGGAGATGGGAAGGAGCGCGCCCGAACGCGTGCCCGGCGGCGGCGACCGACCGTTTTCGACATCTCGAGTACACAGCCCCACGGCCACCCACGACGCGGTGATCCGCCTCGAGGGTCGGCTCACCGTTCTCGGAACCCCTCGAGGGCGTACTCCAGCATCTCCGTGCCGACCGACCGGAACTCCTCGCGTTCGGCCTCGCCGAGCAACCCGCGGACGCTGTTCCAGGACTCCTTCGCGTAGCGCTCGTCACAGAGCACCCGGATCCCGCGCTCGCCGGGACCGCGGATGACCCGTCCGACGGCCTGTCTGGCCTTCCGGACGGCCGGCACCGCCAGAGCGTACTTGAACCCGGCGTCGGACGCCGACGCGCCCGAGGCGCCGTCCGGGCTCCGCCCGGAGGTGCCCCCGAAAGCCCGATCGTAGGCGGTCCGGACCGCGCGGGTCCGGGGGCTGGCGGTGTTGATGATTGGGACGCCGCAGACGATCGCGGCCGAGAGCCGGTCGCCGCGGTAGTCGACGCCCTCCGTGAGCGTCCCGCGGAGGCTCGTCACCAGCACCTTCGGCTCCCCCTCGAAGAACTCGCGTTTCAGCCGCTCGGTCGCCGTATCGTCAGTCGCCTCGTCGACCAAGACCGGCTTGTCGAGCTCCGAGAGCGTCTCGGCGGCCCACTCGGCCTCCCGGTAGGAGGGCATCCCGACCAACACGTTGCCCGGCGACGCCGCGACCTGTCGGATCGCCCGGGCGTGGGCCCGCCGCGTCGGCGTCGTCTCGTCGACGTCGCCGCGGTTCTCGTAGGTGAACTTCGGGGCGGCCAGCGCGAAGGAGGCGCGGTTCTCCTCGGGAAACTCGAGACCGTAGGTCCGCTCGACGACGGGGCGGCCGGTCTCGGACTCGAGGTGCTCGAGCCCTGTCACCTCGGTGAATACCTCGAGGGGCTCGAGAGTTGCGCTCATCAACACCCCGCCGCCGAACTCGTCGAGCCGATCGCCGATCGCCCCCGCCGGCAGGCAGTTGTGGAGGCTGTAGGTCGCGGTGTAGGCCCGCTTCCACGACCCGGTTGGGCGGGTGTCGTCCCAGGTCCGTTCCAGTTCGATCTCCCGGAAGTAGTCGGTGTGATCCGCGGCGTGCCACTGCGTGAGCGTCCGCCCTACCGGCGGCGCGGCGCGGCGTTTGTCCTCCTCTTCGAGCGTGTCGAGGACCCGCCCCGCGACCGCACACACGCTCTCGGCGCGGTCCCAGACCCGCGCGTCGAAGCCGTTGTGCCCGGCCCACCGCGTCAGTTCGTCCGTTCCCGGCCGCTCGGGATCACGGAGCGGGATCTCGCGGTCCTCGAGGTCGGGGAGGCGCTCTTCCCATCCGGGGCGGCCCTCGTCGAGGTGGCCGGTTACGCGGTCGTCGAGCCGATCGAGCAGCGCCGTCAGGAACCGCCGCGTGTCCCGGAGTTCGCCGACGGTCACGTCCGATTCCGAAAGCGCCTCCCGGATCGTTTCGGCCCTTTCCTTTGCCTCGTCGCCGTACTGCGTTCCGGCGCCGGCCTCCTCGACCGCCGCTACCGGCTCGATCACGCGGGAGAGCTCGGTTTCGGCGTCCGAGAGCGCCCGGTCGGAGACGCCGTCGCCGACGAGGTCTCTGACCCGCGGTTCGAGCATATGTGCCTCATCGCAGACGACGAACGTCTTCTCGTCGATGAGGCCGCCGGTGAAGGATTCGACCGTCGTCGGATCGAAGGCGTGATAGTAGTTGCCGACGAGCACTTCGACGTTCGGCAAAAGCGCGCCCATCACCGAATGCGGGCAACTGCCGTGGCCGGCCGAGAGCCGGATCAACTCGTCGGTGCCGATGAGACCGCGGTCGGTCGGGTCGAAGGGGACGGCCTCGATCGGGTCGCCCTCCTCGGGCAGGTCCTCGAGAAAGCCCGCATAGAACGGGCAGTACTCGGTTCCTCCTTCGGAATCGGGGGTTTCCTCGGGGTACGGCGTCGGCTCGCCGGCGGCCTCGAGGAAGTCGGCCCCGTCGCCCGAATCGGCCAGCCCGACCTGCTGGCTCCTCGCGGCCCCCGCGAGCGAGGCGGCGGTCGTCTCGCCGTCGGCCAGCCCCCGGGTCCGCTCGCGGAGGCCCTCACAGCGCTCGTAGACGTTCGCGTCGTCGATGCCGCCCGCCCCCGCGACGTTGTACGGGCAGACGTCGGCTTTCCCCACGAGCGTCATCGCCGAGACCGGCCGCCACTCGTCGGGGAGGTTCGCGTTGATCGTCCGGAGGTCGGCCTCGAACTGTTTGAGTTGCTGTTTGACGCTCGTCAGCACGAAGACGCGCTCGAACGACGAGTCGGGGTCTCTAACCAACGAGAGCCCCGCGGTGAGCGCGAGCATCGTCTTGCCGGTGCCGCAGGCGCCCTCCAGGGCCAGAAAGCCCGACTCGACGGCGGTGTCGATCGCGGTTTCGATGCCGTCGACTTGGTCGTCGTAGGGCTCGTCGTGGCCGAAGATCGTCCGCCACTCGGGGTCCGGGGACACGAACGGAACTGACTCGGCTTCACTTAAAGACGTATCGACCACCCCCCTCGTCGGCTGGGGTCGGGGGACCGACCGGCGATCCACGGTGGCGACCCGTCCCGGTTGGCTTATCGGGCGCCGCTACCTACCCGGCGCATGGAGTTCGACGTCGAGTCCTGGCGGGAGGAGCTCGTATCGTACCGCGAACAGAAAGACGAGCAGTTCGAGGTGCCGCACTCCTCGCCGCTCGGCCCGGAGGGACGCAAGGAGTTCGACGGCATCGAGTACTTCGAGCCTGACCCCGACTATCGCGTCGAGACAACGGTCGAGCTCGACGGGAGCGACGAGACGGTCGCGATGGAGACGACGGCCGACGGCGAACAGCTCTACGAACGGACGGCGCGGCTACACTTCGAGGTGCCGAACGCCAGCGGAGAGCCGACCGAGGGGACCCTCGTCGGCTACACCCGCGTCGACCAAGACGAGGGGTCGCTGTTCGTTCCGTTCCGCGACAAGACGACGGGCCAACAGACCTACCCGGCGGGTCGGTACATCGAACTACACTACGAGGGGGCGCTCGATGACGGCGAGACGTTCCCGCTCGATTTTAACCTCGCGTACAACCCCTTTTGTGCGTACGCCGCCGCCTACGAGTGCCCGCTGCCGCCACGGGAGAACTGGCTCGAAATAGCGATCCCGGCCGGCGAGCGATACGAGGAGTGAGAGCGCTACCGGGGCGTCGCTTCGGGCGTCAGTAGTATCCGAGCGCCGACAGCTGTTCGCGCGTCGCCTCGGAGACACCGTCCCCCTCGATCGGCTCTCGGATCTCGTCGGCGTCGAGAGTAGCCGGGCCGCCGGTCGAATCGGGCGCCTTCGGCCCGAAAGCAGTGTCGACGGCGCCGGGGTCGATCGCCGGCCCCAACTCGACGGCGCCCGCTTCCGGAATCCGGCAGGCGGTCGCCGTTAGCCCCCATCGGTACCACTTCTCGACGCTGCCGGGGCGTTCGGGGTCCGCAACGTACACCGCGCGGCTCGTTGCGGTGTAGGGTTCGACCCGGTCGCAGGCACGCTCGAACCGTTCGCGAAGCTCGCCCGTGACGGGCTGTTTCGTCGCGTAGACGGTGTCCGCCGCGAACCCACACGAGCGGTCGACTCGCCCGAGTGCGACCTCCGGGAACGCCGTCAGCGCGGCGGGCCGATCGATCCGGCGCGGATCGGTCTGCCCGGGTGCACTGACGACGAGTGGAACGTGCAACAGCGATTCGCTCATCGGCACAATATGCGATACCGCCCGCGGTTCGCCCGGGAGGAGACCGCGTTCGCCGAACCCATCGCCGTGATCGCCACAGATCACGACGAGTGTCTCCGAGAACGATCCCCGTCGCTCGAGCGTCCCGATGAGCTCCTGGACGATCGCGTCGTCTTGTCTGATCCCGCCGTCGTACAGCGATTCGAGCGCATCGAGCTCCTCGAAGGAACGCTCGCCGCCGTGAAACGCCCACTCCCAGCGAACCGGCAAAGAGTGCTGTATCTCGCGCGCTCGACCGTCGCCCCATCGGTCGAACTCCGCGCGTGGTTCGAAGGGCCGGTGGGCGTCCATGAGGTTCACGCAGGCGGCCCAGGGACCGTCCCGGTCGTCGAGCCACGAGACGAACGCGTCGACGTAGTAGAAGCCGTCCGGGCCGGGATTCGATGACGTCGTGTCGTAGCGGTCGTCGTACGCCTCGGGGACCGTCCGAACCGTCCCGAACGCCTCGTTCAGACCGACGTCGTGGGCGGCGACGAACCCGTTTTCGGTGAACAGCCCCGTCTCGTACCCGCCGTCCTCGAGTGCGTCGAATACCGTGTTGCCCGGGCGGAGCCGGTCGTGGACAGTGACGCGGTGTTCGTGCGTTTCGAGGCCGGTGAAGAGACTCACGTGGCTCGGCAGACTCCAGTTCGAGGGCGCCCGCGCCTGGGTGTAGACGGTCGCGCGGTCGGCGAAGGACCGAAGAAACGGCGTCGTCTCCCGCTCGTAGCCGTACAGCGAACAGTTCCGCGCTCGCACGGAGTCGAGGACGACCAGGAGGACGTTCGGCTCGTCAGTCGGATCGGGCATATTCGAGTCCCGCCTGACGCGCTCATATCCGTTTATATGTGCCGACTGGTCGGGAACATAGCGGTATCGAGCGGTTCGTACTGCTCCATTCGTTCCGGCGCGGGTGACCGGGAGATCACCTATAGTAACCATCGCAAGTGATTACACATCGATCGCACTGCCATCGTGCGATCGAGTGTGCAGTGTCTTCCGATCGCTACTATAGCCCGCTAACGCCGTAGAAAAGCGTATGCCGCCGCGGCCCAACGGTTCGGCATGGAGATAGTGTCGGTCGCCGCGGTCGCCGAAAACGGCGTGATCGGCCGCGACGGCGAACTCCCCTGGGAGTCGATCCCCGTGGACAAACGACAGTACCGCGAACGGGTCGCCGACGGGCCGGTGATCCTCGGCCGGCGAACGTTCGAGTCGATGCGAGAGGACCTACCGGGGCGGGCACAGGTCGTCTTGAGCCGAACGGAGCGGTCCTACAACGTCGCCACCGCCCGCCACGCCGCCGACGTCGATGCGGCGCTGGAAGTCGCTGCGTCGCTCGGCTACCCGAGCGTCTACGTCCTCGGCGGGGGCGAGGTGTACGAGTTGCTTCAACCCCACGTCGACCGAATGGCGCTGAGCCGTGTCCACGGCAGCTACGACGGCGACAGCCACTACCCGGAGTGGGACGCCGACGAGTGGGAACTCGAGCGCGAGACGCCGTACGATCGGTTCACGTTGGAGGAGTGGCGGCGGATCGGGCGATGACCGCGCGGCGGCGTCCCAATCCACGGCGGCGTCGGGGCAGAACGACCCCGGCGGGGCGACCGGGCCGACCTACGGGACCACACCGACCGTCAGAAGCGTCCCGTACTCGCGGTAACGTTCGATCATGTCCGTCCGGCGCTCCCACTCGTCCGTCGGGAACTCGCTTTCCGGGGGGATCTCCGTCTCGCGGTCGGGGATCGTGTCCTGTTCGGCGACGTGGAAGCCGGCCTCGCGGAACGCCTCGCGGTACTCCCCGTAGTCCCACCGCGTCATTTCGATCGAGATGTTCTCCTGCCACCCGTGGGTGTGGACGTTCTCCTCGAAGTAGTTGACGGCACAGTAGAACGTGCCGCCGGGCCGGAGGACGCGCCGGAGTTCACACAGCGTGCTGTGAGGATCGGGCGCGTAGTAGAACGCCTCCATCGAGAACGCGTGGTCGACGCTGTCGTCGACGAAGGGTAGCGAGTCGAAGTCGCCGAGGACGTAGCCCACCGCCGGGTCGTCGGTGTAGCTCCGGGCGTTGCGCACCATCTCGGGCGCGCCGTCGAGGCCGTAAACGCGGGCGGCATCCGTCGCTTCCCGGAGCGCCCGGCCGGCGTAGCCGCTGCCACAGCCCAGATCGAGGACCGTCTCGCCCGCCTCGACGGGCATCCGCGCGAGGGCGTGCTTCGCTGTGTGCCAGTGTCGCCGTTCCATCCCGCGGTCGCGGCCGTCGGCCGCCCACGCGTCGAACTCCGCACGAACGCTCATAGCTGGAACACGGCCCGAAGGGATTAAACGGCCCCGATCGGGCGCGAGCCGTCGCGGTGTGGGGGCGGCCGCTTCGACAGCCGCCCCGGGCGGTAGAATTAGTACGGACCGTATACATCCTCTCAGCGGCGGTGTTCAGATAAGGATGAAGGGTGAGGCGGTGCGTTTTTTGAGTGTCTATGCCAGAAAACGCCCGCCTCAACGACAATTTAGACGAGATCGACTTAGAGTTTGTTGAACGAGAAGCGACACCACGATTTCTGATGAAGCTTAGTATTCAGCTCCATCTCGCTGGATTATCACTTTCGAATACTGTTTCTATTCTTGAATTATTTGGTGTCAATCGTGCTCGGTCAACTGTGCATATACTGACGGCTAAACTTATTTGTGTATAGAGCTTGTTTTTACGGTATGGACTACTTGGAGAAGATCACTGTTGACGAACTCCAAGAGATTTTAGCCGAAGTTGATGAAAAGAAACCAGTTCAGAGAATTCTTGCCGGTATCGCCTACAAGGACGGTGTCGAGCAGCAGACAATTGCGGAGCGGCATGATGTCCATCCAAACACGGTTCGTAACTGGCTGATCCGACTCGAACGGCTCGACTCAGAGCCGTTCGAGTCGGTCGTCTACGATGATCCTCGCCCCGGCCAATCACGCGAACTTGACGAAGCTGACCACGACCAATTCATCGAAGCTCTCCACGATTCTCCCAAAGAAGTTGGACTTGATGCGCGTGCGTGGACGGTTCCGCTAGCCCAGCAGTATCTTGAAGATGAGTTCGATATTGAGTACTGCCGCCGTCATATCCGGCGATTGATGTCCGAGGCCGGGCTGTCCTGGAAGACAGCCCGGCCAGAGTACGTCAAAGCTGATGAACGAGCTCAGGATGCGTTCCGCAAAGGCTTCAAAAAAAGACGGACGATCTGGACGACGACTACACAATCATAGCAATCGACCAGACACGCCAAGAGATCACGACGGATCTTGTCCACGCGTGGTTTCCAGAAAAAACGCGCCCGACACTCCCGGTGTCGGGCGCGTGGGAGAGTCTCAAACTGCTGGGCGGTGTCACCGCCAGCGGTGACACCTTCTTTCTGAAGTGTGAAGACAACTTTACCGCTGACATCACGACGCGGTTACTGGACGCACTCCAGACCGAGTTCGGCGAGAAAATCTGTGTTGTCCTGGACAATGCCCCGTATTTCGCGGCGAACGATGTCCACGACTACGTTGAAGACACACCGATCGAACTGTGCCACCTTCCGCGGGGTTCACCGGAGCTGAACCCCGCGGAAGGGTGCTGGCAGAAACTCAATCAGCGGCTTGGTAACCAACTTTTCGAAGAACTTGATGAACTGAGAGAAGCCGTCTTCGATGCGCTTGCGTCTATAGACCCACCAAACATCTATAATTATCTCTGTCCGTGAGTATAATTGGGTTCAGAAAGCAGATCTACAGCCTGAGTCTGGTCAAAATCCGGATCACGTCGCCGTTGACGAGACGGTGATCCGGCTCAATGATGAACAATATTGGCTGTACGCGGCTGTCGATCCTGAAACAAACGAATTGCTATACACAACGCTTGAACCAACCACAAACAGCGTAATTGCTCACGCGTTCTTTGCTGAACTCCGCGAGAAACACGACGTAGAACACGCCGTGTTTCTCATCGATGGCTCGCACTCATTGAAGGACGCTTGCCGCCGTCACAGTCTCGATTTTAAATATGAAAAACATGGAAATCGGAATAGCGTCGAACGTGTCTTTCGAGAGATAAAACGTAGAACTACCAGCTTCTCAAACTGCTTCAGCAACGCCGAAGCAGATACCGCCGACAATTGGCTTCGATCATTCGCCTTCGCATGGAATCAGCTTATCTGAACACTACCCTCTCAGCATGGGGGACAGACAGACGCGGCGGCGATACCTGTGTGCGCTCGGGACTGTCGGGGTCACCGGCCTCGCAGGCTGCGGCGATGGAGACGGGAACGCACCGAACGGCGACGGGAGCGGCGGAACCGACACCCCCGGGGTCGCGACCGAGAACGATCAGCCGACCGAGGAACCGGAGCCGACGCCGGACGACCCCGACGACGCCGCCGGGTCGGAGACGGACGTGCCGATGCTGGGGTACGATCCCGCACGGACGAGCGCGCCGCCCGGGGCGACCGGGCCGACCGAACCGGTCGTCGAGCGGTGGCAGACCGAACTGGACGGGCAACTCCTCTCGTCGCCGGCGGTCGTCGACGGGAGGGTGTACATCGGCGGCTCCGACCAGGACGTCCGGGCGCTCGCCGCCAACGACGGGGCCGAAGCCTGGAGCTTCGGGACCGACGGCGAGGTTCGCTCGACGCCGGCGGTGGCCGACGGGACCGTGTACGTCGGTAGCGACGGCGGCAACGTCTACGCGATCGACGCCGAGGACGGCACCGAGACGTGGGTCTTCGAGACGAACGACCGGGTCCGGAGTTCGCCGGCGGTGGTCGACGGGACCGTCTACGTCGGCGGCGATGACGGCAACGTTTACGCGATTGACGCCACGGACGGCACCGACGAGTGGCACTTCGAAGTCGGCCTCGCCGTCCGGTCGTCGCCGGCGGTGGTCGACGGGACGGTCTACGTCGGCAGCCGGAGCCGGAGGGTCCACGCCCTCGACAGCGCCACGGGCGAACAACGGTGGGCGGTGCGGGTCGACGGGACAGTCACGTCGGCACCGACGGTCGCCGACGGAACGGTGTACGTCGGCACCGACAGCGGCTCGGTGACGGCTCTGGAGACGAACGAGGGGACCGAAGTCTGGAGCCGTTCGCTGGGCGAGGACGTCGCGGCCTCGCCGGCGATCACCGAGGGGCGACTCTACGCGTGCGGCGCGAACGGCCGGATCGTATCGCTGGACGCCGAAACCGGCGACCGGGGCTGGTCGACGGAGATCCCCGGTCCTATCACCACCGCGCCGGCTGTCGTCAGCGCGACGGTCTACGTCGGCAATCAGGGCTCTCGCGTCCACGCCCTGGCGACCGACGACGGCCAGGAACGGTGGACACACGAACTCGACGGCGCGGTGCGGTCCACCCCCGCGGTCGTCGGCGGAAGCGTCTACGTCGGCAGCTTCGAGGGATCGGTGTACGCCCTCGAAGCGGAGGCGGCGTAGCGCCCCGACGAGTTCACCCGAGAATCCGCCCGCCACGGGCGGCAACGCTGAACGTCACGTACACCTCATGGCCGGATCTGCACACGACCTTGCGTGTCTTGGTCCGCCGAGGACCGCTTCGGTCACCGACGGGTCTGCGTGCGACGGCCTCGATCGTCGCGTCGTTCGGCAGCCCCATGACCAGTGGTTTCGCACACGTCGGGCACTCGAGTCCGTCGTCCGAAAGGCGTGTGCCGGACGGGCCGTCGAGACTGTACATATTAATAATCACGGTAACCGGCAATATAAGCGTGGCGGCGACCCAGCGCCCGGGACGGCTCGCTGCCTCCAGCTACGCTCCGCGGGGGCGACTGCGCCGCGGGCTCCGTTTCGAAGTCCACTCGCGACGGTCGGACCGCGCTCGGGGGCCGATCAGACGTTTTCGCCCTGGTACGATCCGTCGTAGGTCCCTTCGTGGTCGGCCTCGGCGAGGACGAACTGCGCGATCCGTGCGCCGGCTTCGATCTCGACGTCGTGATACACTTCGAGGAGCCCCTCGCCTTTCCCCTCGTAGCCGGCGTCCCACACCGCGGTCTCGAGCATACAGGCGTTCCGCAACAGCGACGACCGCGGATAAATAAACCCGACGTGGCCCTCGGGGATCGCGACCGTCTCGCCGTAACGGACGACGTAGCCACCCGGTGGCAAGCGATAGACTGCGGTCCCGTCGTCACCGCCGCCGGCCACCTCGGCGGCGTCCGGACCGTCGGCGGCCGGATCGAGCGCGTCCCGGTCGCCGATCCGCTTGCCGTCGCGACCGATCCGCCCCGGTTCGTTCGGCTCGAACACCGCCTCGACCGTCAGGTCGACGCCGTTCGGCTGTCGCTGTGCGTCGGTCGTCGGGTCGACGTGCTCGGCGACGAACGCCCCACTCCGGTACATACCGACCGCTGCGCCCGGAGCATCATAGCCGTTGCGCTCGGCGACTCGACGATTTATAGAGATACAAGGAGAATACTGGTGGCTTTAGCCACCAGATGAATCCGACAAAAGTTTATGTACAGACACAGTACGTATAATTGTGTGTGGGGAACTGGCAGTTGACTCGGTGTTTGCCACGGTTTCTAACCGGAATCAAAAAGTAAGCCGACCACGCCGACAGTCGTAAAACAATCAGGTAACTCGAAGCCCTTCAGCGGGTACGAGTAACGGCTTCGTGGCAGAGCCACTGGCTGACTGTCCAGCAAACCTGAGACTCCCAACGTTCAGGATTGACCTGCCCGGTCAACACCGGGTGGGAGGCCCGCGCTTTTAGGCGCGGGAGGATGTCACTACTCGCGAATCGTCTATTTTAGCGCGAGGAAAGACCCATGAAGAAGAACGTCGGCGGCACGGATCGCGTTGTCCGCCTCGTGCTCGGATCCGCATTGATCGTAGCGGGAATCGCCGGCTACGCGGGGCTGCTCCCCCTAGCGGCCGGCTCGCTACCGCAAGCACTCACCGCGGTGGTCGTGTTCGTGCTCGGGGCGGTCCTGCTCGCCACCGGCCTCATCCGGAGATGTCCCCTGAACCGGCTTGTCGGGCTCGATACGTACTAGCGAGGGGAGACCCGCGGGTCTGCGCCCGCCGCTGTACCGTTTCGACGGGAGGGCCGAACGCCTGTGGGGTCGGGACTGCGCCCCTCGTGGTGTCGTTACGGTCGCGTGGGAACGCCGCCGGCGGGCGCGTCGGGGGGCGTGACGTTCTTGCGGGCGTCGAAGCCGTCCGCCAGTTCGTATTCGACGACCCCGTAGGCCGCCAGTTTCGGGAGGGCCACGTAGTGTAGTCGGATCGACAACCGCCGCCCGACCCCGGCCCCGGGATCGGCGGTCACCCACTCAGCCTCCGTCGTCGGTCCGGCGGCGGCCACGTCGGTCGCTTCCGTCCGGAGCGCCGCCTCGACGAGGTCGGTCACGTTCGCCGTCCCGCCCGGATCCTCGTACAGCCGTCCGAGGCAGTGCCGCCGGATTCGGTTGTGGATATGTTCCCCGTACTACCGCACCTGTCGAACGAGTGATACCGGATCGGCCGACGCGCCGACGTGGCCTACCTCGAGTTGTATCCGAAGGGGACGGACGACGCCTGTTCCATCGCGACGACGGTTCCCGTCAGCCCCACGTCGAGAGCGAGTCGCTGCGCCGCCAGCATCGAGCGGACGCCGGCGGCCATCGGCGCTGGCGATGCGTCCTCGGACGTCCTCGAGACGGCGTCGCGGAGGTCGGCTACCGAGGCCGCGTCCGGATCGACTCTCAGAGTGAGCTCCTCGTCGCCGTCGTCGATCGTGACGCGGATGCCCGAGGCGTCATCGGCAGCGTCCGTCTCGGCGTCCGCATCTGCGTTCGCCTCCGCGTCCGCATCCGTCTCGGCGTCCGAGTCCGCGTCCGCCGGTCGTTCGGCCGGCGTCTCCCCCTCGCCGAGGTGTGCGTAGCGCTCCTCCTTGGACATCAGTCGGTCACCTCCGGTCGTCGTTCGGCCGATCCCTGCGCCGAGACGGTCGCCGCGAGCTCGCGGTAGGCGTCCAGCAAGGCCTCCTGGTACGGACGCAGGCCGTACGCCTCGGCGTACCGGAAGACGTCGAGTTGTGCGTCCCACGCCCGTTCTAGCACGTTGTAATCGGGAACCGTGACCGGGAGTACCTCGACGCCGTCGGTGTCCGCCTCGAGCGCGTCGCGGACCTCGCGGTTCAGACTCGATCCGTCGACCTTGTTCGGCAACACGCCGAGCACGTCGAGCGTGAACTCGGGTTGGGCTCGCCGTAGCTGGGACTCGAGCGCGTCGACGGTGTCCAACACGCCGGAGATGGACTGTTGGCCCTTTCGGGTCATCTCCATCGGGATCAACACGTTCCCGGTGGCGATGAGCGCGTTGTCCACCAGCAGGTTGAGCGTGGCTGGCGGGTCGACGACGACGTGGTCGTACCCCTCCGCGACGGGATCGAGCGCCGACCGGAGGAGGAACTCGGCCGTCGAGATCCCTTCGGCGCGGACGGTGCTCTCCAGGGAGGCGAGCGATTCGTGCCCCGGCACCAGATCGAACGGCTCGTCCTCGATGACGACCTCGTTCAGCGCGGCGTCGCCCGAGAGCACGTCCGTGATCGTCGCGCTGTCGGCGGTCGTTGCGTCCGGATACCCCGCGTGCGCCGAGAGGCTGGCCGGTTGTGGGTCCAGGTCCACGAGGAGCGTCTTCTCGCCCCGGCGCCCGAGCGCGGCACCGAGGTTGATCGCCGTGGTGGTCTTTCCGACGCCCCCGCTCTCGGACCATATCACCAGTTTCGTCATCTCTCTGTTCGTGTCAGGTACCGCTCGCCGCTGTCTTGTCAATGTGTGGGTCACGCGGCCGGGTCGTTGCTCCTCCGAGCGACGGACCGGTCGCCCCAAACGCGCTCGACGCCGGATCGTCGCTCAGAACGCGACGAAACCCCCGTCCGCGAGGAAAAAGACGGCGTAATATACGACGAGCGCGAGCGCCAGGAGCCACTGCCCCGGTGTGACCTGCCGCCCCTCGCCGACCGCGAGTTTGACGATCGGGTAGCTGAGGATGCCCGCCGCGAGCCCCTCGGCGATCGACGTCGTCAGCGGCATCACGGTGATCGTGAGTCCGGCTGGGATCGCCCAGGTGGGGTCGTCCCACTCGATGTCGGCGACGCCCTGCAGCATGATGATCCCCACGACGACCAAGGCGATGTAGGTCGCATACAGCGGGAGCAGGCTGATGAGCGGGACGATCGCGAGCGCCGCGAGGAAGAAGAGGCCGACCACGAGGGCGGTAAAGCCGGTCCGGCCGCCCTCCTCGATCCCCGTCGAGGACTCGATGTACGTCGTCACGGTCGAGGTCCCGAGCATCGCGCCGACGGTCGTCCCGACCGCGTCGGCCATCAGCGGCTTGTCCATCTCCGGGAGGTCCCCCGAATCGTCGAGAAAACCCGCGACCCCGGAGACGCCGATAAGCGTGCCGGCGGTGTCGAAGAAGTCGACGACGAAGAAGGTAAACACGACGAGCGCGAAGACGACCGGGTCCTCCGTGATCCCGCCGAGACCGTCGAGGAACCCCTCGACGAGCGGCAGGAAGTTGTACTGGACGTCGAAGAGGTAGGTGCTGAACCCGACGTCGCGAATGACTCCGATCGTGTTCGGCGGGGCGAAGGTGCCCTCCTGACCGGGGACGAACAGCGCAACCAGCCAGCCGACGACCGAGGTGGCGAGGATACCGAGGACGATCGAGCCCTTGATCCCGCGCGCGTAGAGAAACAGCGTCACCGCGAGGCCGGCGACGGCGACGATGGCCGTCGGCTCGAGGAGGAAGTTCCCCAACTGGACGAGCGTCCCGCCCGGGTACTCGGCGACGACGTTCATTTCTTGGAGACCGAGGAACAGAAGGAAGATTCCGATCCCGGCCCCGACGGCAAATTTGACCGGCTCTGGGAACAATTCGATGACGTAGCGCCGCGCCCCGACGAGCGTCAACGCGATGAACAGGACCCCTTCGACGAACACCGCGGCCAGCGCCACCTGCCAGGGAACGCCCAACCCGAGCACGACGGTGAACGCGAAAAAGGCGTTCAACCCCATCCCCGGCGCCAGCCCGAAGGGCCGCTTCGCGTAGACGGCCATCACGGCGATCCCGACGACCGACGCGATGATCGTGACGACCGCGAGCATCTGGATGACGTCCGCTTGGCTCATCCCCGCCGGCGGGTCGGTCATGATCGCCTCCGAGAGGATCACTGGGTTGACGACGATGACGTACGCCATCGCGAGAAACGTCGTCGCCCCGGCAAGCGTCTCGGTTCGGAAGTCGGTGTCGTGCGCCTCGAAATCAAAGTAATCGGCGAGTGAGTCAGCGACGCCCATATTTCACGTTTGAGCACACCGCCTATCGAAAATATAAGTGTTTTCGTCGAAGTTCGGGAATATATATGCAAAAATATGTGTATTCGGCCCGCAATGGGGACCACGGTCCCGACGGCGCAGCGATCCGCCGTCCGCTACTGCTCGAGGTCGACCAGCGCGTCGACGGGCGCGCCGGTGTGTGCGCGCGCCCGGTCGATGCCCTCCTCGCCGACCGCGATGAGCGCGAACACGCCGGCCACTTCGGCGTCGGCCGCCGCGGCGATCTCGAGGAGGAGTTCCTGCGTCTCGCCCGACCGGATGAGGTCGTCGACGACGAGCACCGACTCACCCGCCGAGACCGCGTTCGCCGGGAGGTAGTAGTCGATCTCGATCCCCGAGGCGAGGCGCTGTCGGGCCTCGATGAACTCCTCGACTGCGGTCTCGCGCGATTGCTTAGCGTAGACACACCGGGCCCCGAAGTGACGCGCCATCGCCGCCGCCAGCGTGATTCCGTCCGTCGCGGCCGTCAACACCGCATCCGGTGGGTCGATCGAGAGCATCTCGACGGCCACGGGCGGAACGAGCGACAGGAACGCCTGATCGAAGACGAGTTGCGAGTTGTCGACGTATCCCTCGCCGTCGACCTCGATGCGGGCGTCGAGTTCCTCGGCCAGCAGGTCCGCGCCGACGCCGGAGACGATCTCGCGGGCGCGTCGTTCGCCGGGGAGGACGTGGCCGTTCACGTACCGATTTAAATCCCCCGCCGGCAGCCCCGTCTCCGCGGCGAGTTCCTCGTAGGTGCGCGTCCCCTTTCGGGTCCGCAACACGTCCACGGCGCGCAACTGGAGGGCCGCCTTTTCCGAGCGGTTCATGTCCACCACTGGATCATCGCACGTGTTTGAATACTTCGGTGTCGATATCACCGGATATGCCCAAAAAAGTGCGTACTTCGCGCGCTCACTCGCCGCGGTCGGCCAGCAGTTCCGAGGCGGTCAAAAGCGCCTCCAACTCGACGTCGTGTTCGGCGAGGTTCGACGTGGCCCCCTCCTCGCGGTCGACGACAACGAGGACGCGCTCGATCACTGCCCCGGCCGCCCGGAGCGCCTCGACGGCATCGATCGCGCTTTGGCCCGTCGTGGCGATGTCCTCGAGGACGACGACCGCCTCGCCGGCCTCGACGTCGCCCTCGATCCGGTTGCCGGTGCCGTACTCCTTGGCCGCCTTTCTGACGATGACGTAGGGGCGGTCCGTCTCGACCGCCGTCGTCGCGACCAGCGGGACCGCACCCAGCGCGACGCCAGCGAGACGCTCGTCGCCGACCCGGTCGGCGAAGGCCGACGCGATGAGCCCCAGACAGCGCGGGTCCGTCTCGAAGACGTACTTGTCGACGTAGTACTCCGACGTGCCGCCGTGTGAGAGTTCGAACTCCCCGAACCTGACGGCGTCGGCGTCCCGAAGCGCGTCGATGAGTTCCCGGTTGACCATACCACCACCTCGGCCCTACCTGGCAAAAACCGCGCGGAATCGAGTCGGGCCGGACGGGAACGGAGCGATCACACCGAGTCGGTGATGTGGCCTTCCTCGCGGAGCTGGTCGGCCTCCTGTTTCTCGTAGCGCCAGCTGATGTCGGCCTTCTCGTCTTGCCAGTCCCACGGCTCAACCAACACGACGTCGTCCTCGCGGATCCAGATGCGCTTTTGCATCCGCCCCGGGATCCGGGCGGTTCGCTCGGTTCCGTCCATACAGCGCACCTTCACCCGGTTCGCGCCGAGCATGTCCGTGACGACGGCGAACAACTCATCGTCCTCGGGCATCCTGAGGTTCTTTCGTCCCCCGTTGTCGCTCATAGCGGGGCGTTGGACAGGGACCCGTTTAAGACTTTATTAATCTAAAACAGCCGATCTGGGGCCTAAACCGATGGTTTCGGAGCGTTCCCGCAAAAGCGTGTCACCATCTCCGGGCGGCACCCCCCGAGATTTATTACAGGTGTCCGGAGTGTCGCCCCCACAGACGTTCCGGTCCCGGCGCGGTCGGGAAGGCCGGCTTCATACTGACGAACAAACGAACGGACACACGACACACGAGGCGCACGCCGTTCGACGGCGCGACCGGCGGCTCACTCGTGCCTCGGTGTCATGTGAGTTCGTCCATCAGCATCAGTCGACGACGACCTCGACCGGTTCCTCGCCGTCGTCTTCCTCGTCGACCGCGCCGACCGAGCCCTTCTGTTGGTAGAACAGCGCCGCCGCGACGCCCAATACGAGCCACGACCGCCAGTTCGCCAGGTTCAGCGTGTACCCGATGCCAAAGGGCTTTTTGACCAACATCCCGCCGCCGGGTTGCCAGTACGCCGAGAGCATCCGCCCGAGGGAGGGCCGCTCGAAGTTGTACGGGACGCCGAACAGTTCGCCGGACTGTGGCTTGTCGGTCATGTGATCGGATAGGACGGCCCCCGACTTATAGGCTCGGCCTTCGTTCTGCGGTGGCACCGCTCCCGCCGGCAGGGACCGCGTCTCCCCGATCGACGCACGTCTTACCGATACCGCCCGCGCGTCTCGATCTCGCGCAGGCGATCGAGCACGCGCCCGTCGCCGGCGCCGCGGTACGCGCCCTCGAAGGCATCGAGCAGGCCGCCCGGGTCGGCCGCCGTGCCGGCGAGCGCGCCCTCGAAGACGTGGAGGTCCATCGCGTAGTCCTCGACGTGGTCGGTGTAGTACCCGAGCCCGAAATCGATGAGGTAGACGCGTTCTCCGCCGACCCGGACGTTCCGCGGTGTCGGATCCCCGTGGACGAAGCCGGCGCCGTGACACCGCGCCAGGTGGCGGCCGACCGACCGGACGCTGTGCTCCGAGACCGCCTCGCTCAGGTCGGCCGTCCCGACGAACTCGAACTCGAGGCGGCCGGCCTCGGGGGCGACGTCGAGGACGACCGGCGTCGGAACGCCGACGCGGCGCGCCTCGCTCGTGAGGCGGGCCTCCGAGCGCGTCCGCTCTCGCCGGAGCCGCGCGTCGAGTTCGGGGTGGCGATACGCCTTCGAGAGCCGCCGTTTGTACACGAGGCCGTCACCGGGGTTCATTTCGACGACCGCCTCGGCACCCTGGGTCCGATCTGTCTCCGAAGCCGAGGTCGGAGCCGAGTTCGGGCCCGCCCCCGGAGTCGGAGTCGCCCCGTTCCCCCCGTCCCCGTCGTCGCGCCACGTTACCGGGACCTCGTCCGGACGGAAGTCGGGACGGACCCGCGACTCGGCGATCGACACCGTGTCGCCGGCCTCGTACATCCGTGCGCCGAGGATCGCAATCATCCCCGCGTTGTCCCGTAGAAACCGCGGTTCGGGGGCATAAAACGACGCGCCACGCTCTTCGCACATCGTCGCCAGCATCTCCCGGAGCCGGTCGTTCTGGCCGACGCCGCCGCCCAACACGAGTTCGTCGCCCCCGGCCAACGACAGGGCGCGCTCGGCGACCTCGGTGAGCATCGCGAACGTCGTCTCCTGGAGGCCACAGCAGACGTCCGCGACGGGCGTCCCGTCGTCGACGGCTGCCTTTGCCGCCGAGGTGATCCCCGAAAAGGAGAAGTCCATCCCCTTGACGACGTGGGGCAACTCGACGTACTCGCCCGTCGCCGCCTCCCGTTCGACCTTCGGGCCGCCGGGGTGGCTCCAGCCGACGTGGCGGGTGAACTTGTCGATCGCGTTGCCGATGCCCGTGTCCATCGTCTCGCCGAGCACCCGATAGCGACCGTCGTGGTGGCCGAGCACGTGGGCGTTGGCCCCCGAGGCGTTCAGACACACCGGGTCCGAGAAGCCGGCGTAGTGCCGGCCGACCTCGAGGTGGGCGAGCATGTGGTTGACGCCGACGAGCGGGACGCCGAGCGCGCCGGCGAGCGCGCGCGCGGCGGTCGCGGCGATCCGCAGACACGGTCCGAGTCCCGGCCCCCGCGAGAAGGCGATGGCGTCGAGGCTCTCGCTCGCCGGCCCGTACGTCGACTCCACGAAGGCGATAGCCGCCTCGACCATCTCCGGGACGGCGTTCCGCATGTGCTCGGCCGCCTCGCGCGGGTGAAGCCCGCCGCTGTCGGGTTCGTAAGCGTCCGAGAAGATCCGCACGTCGCCGGTCGCCGCGTCGGCCTCGGAGTCAGCCCCGAGCCCCCCGTCGTCGAAGACAGCCGCGCTGGCACACCAGGCGGTCCCCTCGATGCCGAGCACGCGGGTCACGGCCTACTCGAATTCGGTGTAGCCGCACTGCCCGCAGTGCTTCCGGTCGCCGTACTCTCCGAGAAACGTGTCGCCACAGCGGGGACAGTGCTCGCGGTCCGTCGTACCGTCCTCGTTGTAGAGTTCGTAACGCGCCATTCAGGCCTCCTCCGGCTCGGGGTCGTCGACCTCGGTCTCGAGTTTGTTCCGCTCGAGGGCGTGGCCTTGCTCGACCGCCGTGGCGTCCTCGGCGTCGTCGTAGACCTTCGCGTAGCCGACGGTCTTTCGCATCCCGTACTTCGTGTCGAGTTTCCGGATGACGACCTCGCCGGCGTCCTTGTTGAGCTTCGCGGCTAGGGAGTCCCGAACCGAGAGCCGGGAGGGGGTGGCCTCCTCGTGTGTCAACTGAAACCGGACGTCGGTCCGGTGGAGCATCGGGTTTTCGTCCTCGTCGATGATGTCGAGTTCCATGGTTACGTTGCTACGACATTTCGGCGAAACGCCTAAAAGGATTTCGAAGCCGCAGACGGACGCTGCGGGGCAATTCGCCGATCACGTCCGCGCTGACGCGGCGCACGACGTCGAACGGCGGCCTCGATTCGGGCGCTCCGCCCGAAACGGCTCGAGGACGCACCTACGACAGGATTGCCGCAATCCTGTCGTAATCGCTTTGCATCCCCTCGATGAGTTCCCGACACCGCACCCGACTCTCCTCCTCGACCGGCACGAGGACCATCCCTTCGTCGGGCTGGCCGTAGACGACCGACGCGTCGTCGGGCGCGCCGACGACGGCCGGCAGCGAGGCGAGGTCTTCCTCGCCGTCGACGACGACGACGGTCGATCCGGGGGCCTCGAGCGCCGACGCGAGCGCCTCGAGGAGGTCGTCGGTGATCGTCGACTGGGGGTTCGCGACGTCGATCCGGTCGTCGAACGCCTCGATCGCGCCGAGCACCTCCCGCTCGACGCGTTCGCGTTTCGTCTTCCCGTCGACGACGGCGACGTCCGGGCGACGCCCGGCTTCGAGGAGGTGGTACGTGACGATGTCGCCGACCGCGACGAGCGGCTCGCCGGCGTCGGCCAGTAGGGCGTCGGCGTCGGTGTACACCGCCCCGAGCGGCTCCTTGAGCTCCGCGCGCATCCCCGTCGGTAGCTTCGCGAGTATGGTCGACATCTCAGCGGACCTTCAGCGCGTAGCGGCCGGCCTCGGTGACCTCCATCGCCTCGGCGATCTCGCTCTCCTCGGGGTGGGCGATGACGACGTAGCCGGCCCAGTCCTCGGTGAGCGAGTTCGACCCGCAGGCCGGGCACTGTTCGTCCCCTTCGACGTCGAGCACGCGGTGGCAATCCCGACAGACGAGACGGGTCGCCATCTAATCACCCGCCTGCGCCTCGCGGCGCTTGCGCTCCTCCTCGAGCCAGCCGTGTTTGCCGAGTCCCGGCTGTTTCGCGGTCAGGCCGATCTTCGAGTCGCGGGGGTTCCGCTCGTCGACGCTCTTCGTGACGATCCGCGCCCGGACGGCGTCGCCGACGCTCAGTACGCGGTTCGAGTCCCGCGAGGCGAGCTGTTGGTTCTCGCCGTCGTAGGCCAGATACTCGTCGGATATCTGGGAGACGTGGAGGAGTCCGTCGACCGGGCCGATCCCGACGAAGGCGCCGAAGTTGACGACCTCGACGACCTCGCCGTCGACGACCTCCTGCATCTGTGGATCGAACGTGACCGCGTCGAAGTCGGCCTCGTAGTAGACGCCGGGGCGATTCGGGAGGACGGCCCCGTCGCCGATCTCGTGGACGTTCGTCACGCTCACGATGCTGCCGATGTCCTCGTCCATCTGTCCTTCGAGCTTGTCCTGTAGCAACCGCCTGACGAGCTCGGGCGACACGTCAGCGAGGTGTCTGGGGGGAACCTCGACCGTATCCTTGAGTCTGACCCGCTTGTACATATTAGGGTTGAGTGATTTCGAATTTGGTTCGCCCGCGTAAACAGATTACGGGAACGTTCGCTTCCAGCAGCCGCCCTCTGAGGGGCATATCGCTCGTGACCGCGTAGTCGATCTCGGCACGCCGACCGACCTCGAGTACGGCGTCGTCGGCGTAGGCCGCGTCGTGGGCGATCGGTTCGCACTCCCGTCGCGCCAGGTCGGCGCCGACGCTTGCGGCTTTCGCGGCCTCGCCGCCGCCCGCCGAGAGGCGGTCGAGTTCGGCCAACACCGCGTCGGGGACGACGGTCTCGTACTCCCCGAGGAGCCGATCGAGCTCCGCGAAGGTCCGGACGCCGACCTCGACGGGGGCCATGAGCGCGTTCGAGTCGAGCACGGCGCGGGTCACCGCAGCGTTCCGACCCCGATGAGCCGCCAGCGCGCGCCGACGCGGCGGTTGATCGCTATCTTCGCGCCTCCGGGGGCACAGACGGGGCGTTTCAGTCGGACCTCGCACTCCTCGTCGCGGGCACTCGTGACCGAACCGACCGTCGTCGCCGTCCCGACCGTGAGCATCAGCGGCTCGCCGGTGCTTATCGGCTCGATCTCGTCGGCGTCCTCGCCGACGACGCGCTCGAGCAACTCGACGTCCATCACGAACGACTCCCGCGTCGGCGGCAGCGACCCCGGCGGCCCCGCGACCTGCCCGGCCAACGCGTCGCCCTTCGTGAGCGATGGGTCGAGCCCCGTGCCGACGCCGAGCAGCCCACCCGGCGAGACCGAATCGACGAACTCGCCGCCAGCCTGCAGCGACCGGACGGTCGTCTCGACGGGGCGGTACTCCGATTGCCCGCCCTCCTCGACCTCGCGGCCGGGTTTGATTTCGATCCCCTCGTCGGCCTCCAGGCGCCCCTGCGTGAGCGAGCCACCGATGACGCCGCCGACGAGGTCCTCGTGGGTCGTCCCCGGGCGGTTGATATCGAACGACCGGGCGACCTGCATCCGGGCGTCGGCGTCGGGGTCGCGCTCCGGCGTCGGGATCTCCTCCTCGATCGTCTCGATCAACAGATCGACATTGACGTCGCGCTGGGCGGAGATCGGCACGATCGGAGCTGACTCGGCGACGGTCCCCTCGACGAACGACCGGATCTGTTCGTGATTCTCGACCGCCTGCTCGCGGTCGACGAGGTCGATCTTGTTCTGGGCGATAACGATGTTCTCGATGCCGATGATGTCCAGCGCCATCAGGTGCTCTTCGGTCTGTGCGCGCGGGACAGGCTCGTTGGCCGCGACGACCAACACCGCGCCGTCCATGATCGCCGCACCCGAGAGCATCGTCGCCATCAGCGTCTCGTGGCCCGGCGCGTCGACGAACGACACCGTCCGGAGGTGCTCGCTCTCGGAGCCGTCCGGACAGGTCTCCTCGACCGTGTATCGCTCGGGCGCGTCGAGGCCCGGACACTCCCGGAACGTGGCGTCTGCGTAGCCGAGGCGGATGGAGATGCCGCGTTTCATCTCCTCGGAGTGCTGGTCCGTCCACTCACCGGAGAGCGACTCGACGAGCGTCGTCTTCCCGTGGTCGACGTGGCCGACCAGTCCGATGTTCACCTCCGGTTGTCGGTGTTTCTGCGTCATTTAGTAATGACGTGAACATCTGCCCGTGCGCCTGATAAACCTACTGTTCCGTCCGCCGCGCACGCCCGGTATCCGCGCTGCGCGTCCGTCCGCCGGCCGTTCGGTGGGGCCGCCGACGGCTCAGAAGTCGCTCTCGACGCTGCCGTCGGCGTCGAGGTAGACGATCCCGTCGAAGAGTGACTTGAACGCCTCGACGTCGGCCTCGTCGTGGACTTCCTCCGAGAGGTGGAACAACCCGACGGCGTCGTACTCTTCGAGCAACGCGAGCAGCTCCTCGACCGTCTCGATGGCGCGCTCGTCGTCGGCGTAGTAGGCCAACTCCGTCACCGAATCGAGGCTGATCCGTCGTTTGCCGTCGTTGTCCTCGAGGAACCGCCGAGTCGTCTCGGTGATGCCCGCCAAGTCGTCGGGTGAGGAGACGTAGGAGACGTGCTCGGAGGAACGGCGCGAGTAGCCCCGCTCGACGGACAGCGTATCGAGGATGTCTGCCTTCGTCTCGTCGACGTCGTAGTACTCCAGTTTCTGTTGTACCTCGCGGGCGGTCGTCCGCGTCGAAATCACCAGGATTCGGTCGGTGTCGGTCTTCAAAAAGTCCGTGTCGATTCGGTCGGTTTCACCGGTGCTCGGGTGGATCAACAGGACGCCCGTGCCGCCGGGAATCGTCGCCGGCGCGTTCTCGATAGCGAGGTCGTAGTCCATAGGGGACACCGGGAGCGGCGGTACCTTAAATTGTGTTTGTCCTCCACCACGGTTGCCGGAACCGGGACGCGCCTCGAGAACGCCGCCCGGGAAGCCGAGCGCTCCAGCCGATGCGGCGTCACATCAGCTCTCGCCGGGCGGCGAGAGGTTCCGGCCGAACTCGTCGAACTCCTCGAAGGGCTCGGGAAACTCATCGGGCAGCCGTCGGCGCTCGCGATTGTCGACGAGCGGGCCGAGGTCGTCGGCGACGTCCTCCCATCCGGGTTTGATCTTGACGCTTTTCGCGGGCGAGCCGGCCGCAATGTGGTGGGCCGGCACGTCGCCGAGTGTGGTCGCGCCCGACCCGACCATCGCGTTCTCGCCGATCCGACAGCCGGCGCTGATCATCGAGCCGTAGCCGAGCCGGACGTCTTCGCCGAGGATCGTCTCGTAGGTCGTCACGTCCGTCTGGTCGACGGTGTCGTGGGCATGGGTGTGAACGTGGCTCCGGTCGGCGATCGAGACGCGGTCGCCGATCGACAACCGACCACGGTCGTCCAACAGAACGTCGTTGTGGACGACGACGTCGTCGCCCATCTCGATGTTGTGCCCGCACTGGATCTTGATCCCGCCGAACAGCCGAAGCCCCTCGCCCGCCTCGGCGAAGAGGTGATTCGCGAGGGTCTGCCGGAACGGGAGCGCGAACGCGAGGTCGTTCGACAGCGGCGAGCGGTCGAAGCCGTTCCAGAGATACCGGATGCACTTGGCCTCCCGGAGCGCTGAGAGCTCCTGCTCGGCCCAGTGTTCGGTCTCGATGAGCGCGTTCCGGGGGTCGTAGCTCCGGACCCGCATCCGCGTCATCGGGGGCAGCGACTCGCCCGACCGATAGCGGTCGTATGCCTCCCGGTCCCCGAAGAGATCGGCGAGGAGCTCCCCGACCGCGTCGGCGGTGTCGGGCCCGGAGAGCCGCTCGTCGACGTACTCGATGGTCTCGTCGATCGACGCCCGGACCGGCGCCGGTACGTCGACGTGCCGTTTGGTCATGGACGGCCCCCGAGCGAGAACGTCCGCCGCGTCACGCCGCTGTCCTCTCTACTTGGCAAAAAGTGGTCATTCAAGCGCATATATGCTTATCGTAATAACGTACAATAGTTTTTTGGACTCAAACATACACGATCCAACGCAAATCCGGGCAAAAATTGCATGAAGTCGTCCGTCAGACGACCGTTATACGTCCGGAAAGTACCGTCCGTGGAACCCGAACGGCTCGGCGTGGGGGAGCCATGCCCGCGCCTCGACGTCGAGTGTCGCCGCGTCGAAGATCAAAAGCGCCGTCCGTTCGCGGTCGACGTCTAGCGCCGTCGCCACCACCACGCCGTCGTCCTCCGCGTCTCCGTCCGGACGCTGGATCGGGATCGGTTCCTCGACGTACACCGACCGCTCCCACCATTCCCGGGCGGTCCCCGAGGCGCAGTCGACCTTCACGAGGCCGTTGGCCCCCTCGCGGTCGGTCGCCTGCCCGTAGGCGTAGCGGTGCCGCCGCCCGACGCGGGATCGCACGCTCCTGGGAAGTTCGATCCCGCCGTCGTACAGGCGGGTGCGGTCGACGGCGTTCGTGACCGGATCGATCCGATACCGCACGAGCCGACCGTCGGGTACGTCGGGGAAGCCGACGCCGTCGAGGGCAGCCAACGAGAGCGAATCGACGATGTCGGCGTCCGGAAACTCCACGAGATCGAGGACGATCCCGTCGTCGAGGTATGCGTTGACGTGATGGAAGGTGAACGCGGCCTCCACCGTCGGATCGGCGAGGAGGTCGCCGCTGTCCCGGTCGACGACGAGCACCCGTGTCGGCCGGTCCGGATTCCACTTGAGCAAGTCGATCGCGCCGTCGGAAAAGGGATTCAGCGCCCGGAGGACCGACAGTTCCAGCGGCGACTCGACGAGGAGGACGTGGTCGGCGGTGACGCTGCAGTCGTGGATGTAGGCGGGACCGTCGGCCTCGATAGAGGCGATCAACTCGCGGCGGCGGCTCCCCTTGGGGACCCGATAGACGTGATACTGCGGCGGCATCCCGAACTGGGTGGCGAAGCCGACCACCTCCTCGCGGTGGGGATCGTCGACGAGGTGGGCGGCGGTGAGGTGTTCCGTCACGCCGTCCTCGAAGCTGAACTCGCCGCGCGTCGCCAGCGTCTCCGGGTCGAAGGCGACCCGCCGCGGAGCCTCGGTCAGCGCGACGTACTCGCCGTCGATCCGAGCGACGTGGACGTTCGCGTTGTCGGTCGGCTCCGGGAGCCCGAACGAGGCGACGGTCTCGAGGAACCGTCGCCAGCCCCGCGTGTCGGTGCCGAACTGCCCGGTGAGTCGCCCCTCGGCCGCGTCGGCGTAGGCGTCGGTGCGCAGGAAGCGATTCGAGTAGCGCACCTCGCCGTCGTCGAAGGCGTACCGGCGCAGCATCGCCAGCCCGTCGAACCAGTGGTTGACGCGGCTGTCGCCGGCCTCGAAGCGCCCGGGACCGTTCCGGACGAGCGTCCCCGAGAGCCACTCGGGGATCGACCCCTCGACTGTCGGGCGGTAGTCGTCGTACTCGGACTCGAGCGATCTGAACCCCGGGCCGGGGGCTGGCTGCTCCGTCATACCGCCGTTCGGGGCGCGATCGAAATCAATACTGTGCCGCACGCCCGCTGTCGGTGCGTTCGTGTGGGTTCCGTACTGCCCTGGAACACAACCCTTAGGCGTGTTCGTAGCCAACTGTACGGTATGAGTGACGAAGAGCCATCGGACCACGAGTTCTCCGGGGGCCAGGGCTTCGACGACCCCTATGAGGGGTTCGACCTCGACCCGCCCGAGCTCGACGTCGATCCGGGAATGGTCGACCCGGTCGACTCCCGCGTCGTCGCCGACACGCTCGATCGCCGCCAGGTCCCGACCGAGGCGGTCGACGCCGAGGAACTGCTCGAGGTCGGCATCGAGTATATGCGGATCAAGCGCTTCGAGCAGGCGACGGACGCCCTAGAGCGGGCCGCACAGTTCGCCGACGGCGACGGGATCACACAGGAGGCCTGGACCAACAAGGGGGCGGCCCACGCCGAGATGGGGGAGTTCCAGGCCGCCATCGACGCCTATCGCGAGGCTCTGCGGGTCGACAGCGACTCCGAACACGCCGCGAGCGCCGAGACGAATCTCGCGTACGCGCTGTGGCAAGACGGCCAAAGTGAGCAGGCGCTCGAACACGCCGAGCGAGCGGTCGAACTCGACCCCCGATTCCCACAGGGGTGGTACAACCGCGGGTTCTTCTTGCTCGAACGCGGTCTCGCCGAGGACGCGGTCTCCTGTTTCGACAACGCGGTCCGACTCGGCTACCGCAACGCGGACGTCTTAGAAGAGAAGGCCCGCGCCCTGGAGGAACTCGGCGAGGACGAACGCGCCGAGGAACTCGCCGAGGAGGCCGAAGAGCTGCGCGGGGCGGCCGAAGAGCAGCTCGTCGAAGACCGCGGATGACGGCGATGCTCCTCTGCGAACGTTCGACTCCGGAGGGGCTGTTAGTCTCCGTCTGTGACGCCGACATCCTGGGTGAGACGTTCGAGGACGGCTCGCTCTCGTTGACGGTCGATCCGGAGTTCTACGACGGCGAGGCGGCGACGGAGTCGGAGGTCGCAGCGAGCCTCGCGTCGGCGTCGGTCGCGAACCTCGTCGGCACCGAGACCGTGGGGGCGGCGATCGAGGCGGGCTTCGTCGACGAGGCGAACGTCCTCGAACTCGAGGGGACCCTGCACGCGCAGTACCTCCGGATGTGACGTTCGGCCCCGGTCTCACCCTCGACCGTCGGGACCGAATCGGGAGCGTCCGACCCCGGTCTCACCCTCGACCGCCGGGACCGAACCGGGAGCGTCCGACCCCGATGCCGGCCGGCCCGAGCCTCCGCGATCCCCCTGTTATTAAGGGCTGTGACCCATAGCCGAATCCGGAATGTCTTCCAACCGATTCGACAGCCCTCTCACGCCGCGGCGACAACTCGTCGTGGTCGTGGTCGCTGCCGCGTTGATCGGAGCCGTGTTCGCTCCGATCGTTTACGCGAACGCGAACGAACCCAGCGGCACGGTCGCCGTCGTCGAAATCGAGGGGCCGGTCAACACCGCCCTCGCGGACGACGTCGAGAACGAACTCGCGGAGGTACGCAACAACGGCTCCGTCGAAGCCGTCGTGCTCAAGATGGACACCGGCGGCGGTGCGCCGGTCGCCTCCGAGCGGATGTACAAGGCCGTCCAGCGAACGAGCCAACAGATGCCGGTGATCGCGAGTGTCCAGGCGATCAGCGCCTCCGGGGGCTACTACGCGATGGCCCCCGCCGACGACATCTACGTGTTGCCGACCTCGACGGTCGGCTCTATCGGGCTGAACGCCCCGGCTCCGCGGACGACCCCACCGGTACAGGGTCCGAGCGGTCCCGACAAGGCCGGCGGCAACGAGATCCAGGGGTGGGCCCGACAGCAGACGCTCGCGGACACGTTCATCAACGCGATGATGGCCGAGCGCGGCGACCGGTTCGAGCTCTCCCGCGAGGAGGTCGCCCACGCGGACGTCTATCTCGGCACCAAGGCGGTGCAGAACGGCTTCGCCGACGAGATCGGCTCGCTCAACGAAGCGATCCACGAGGCCGCCACGCGGGCCGGAATAAGCAACTACAGCGTCGACACGCGCGAAACCGGTCCCGACGGCGGGCTCCCCTTCCTCGTTCGGACCGACCGACAGGTCGTTGCGATCCACTCGAACGACCCCGGCTACGCCGACGTCGAGCCGATGGGTATCGCCTACGTCCACTGGGAGTCGGTCCCCCACGTCGACACGATCGAGCGCTTCTCGGAGGACTCCCTCCCCGTCGAGGGGACCGCAAACGCCGGGGCCGGTGGCGCGAACGCGACGGACGACATCGCCGCGGCCCGAGGGGGTGAGCGTTCGTGAACCACACAGAACGGCTCGCGGTCGCCTTCGTGGCGACGCTCGCGGTGATGGTCGTCGGCGCGACGCTCGTCGGCTTCATCTCCGCCGACGGGGCCGCGCCGGCCCCCGAGATCGAGAACGACCACTACACCGACGAGGATCTGGTCCACGACGACACGCCCGGCGAGGCCGACGTGACGATGTCGAGCAACCAGCCGTCACGGACCGTCCTCGTCGATCCCGGTGTCGAGGCTACCGGTGCCGCGCCGGCCAACCCGCTTGCGCTGCTCGGTCTCGGTAGCCCCGGGGTCGCCGATCGAGACATCCGTCCGCTCGCGAACGTTTTGATCGAGAACGGCCACGAGGTCCGCGTCCACGCGCCGTCGGCCGGCGGTGCCACCCGCCCCGGCCCGTCCGGACAGAACGGCGGCGAGACGCAACTCGGCACCGAACTCGAGGAAGCGGACGCCTTCGTCACGTTCGATTCGGAGTACTCCGAGGCCGAGCGCGAGGCCATCGAGTCCTTCGTCGACGACGGTGGCACGGTCGTCTCGATGACCGATCCCGACGAGGCGTTCGACCAGCCGGGTGCCGCCGCGTTCGATTCGACCCTCGGCGTCTCGACCCAGCCGGGGTACGTCTACAACCTGGCCGAGAACGATCTGAACTACCAGCGCGTCTACGCCGAACCGGCCGGCGAGTCGGGCCTCACCGACGGCGTCGACCGGGTGGTCTTCCCGTCGGCGACGCCGGTCGGTGCCGCCGCCGGCACCGAGGCGTTCCGCCCGATCGAGGGGACCCAGCTCTCGACGACGCGCGCGCCGACCGACGCGCCGCTCGTCGTCAGGGACGGCGGCGTGATCAAGATCGGCGACGCCGACTTCCTCTCGCCGGAGAACGCCCAACGGGCCGACAACGACGTGTTGATCGGTAACCTTGCAGACGAACTAGTGGCCTCGGGCGCGGCCGGCGCGGCGCCGGGGACGTTCCCCGTCGGCGGTCCGGCTGGCGGTTCACCGCCAGCCGGCGGTCCCGTCGTCGGGGAGCCGCCCGAGACGCCTGCCGACGGAACCGACGCGGCGACCTGACGCCGCGCCGAACCCCCGCGACCCGCCCCGTTGTCGGTCGGGTCGGTCCCCGCTTTCGTCTCGGTCCCCGCCGAATCGGAACTCGAAACGCACACCGCCCGCGGAGCCCTCGGCGAGTCGCACCGACCAGCCGTGGGCGTCGGCGATCCGCCTGACGATCGGGAGACCGAAGCCGGTCCCGTCGTCGTGGTCGGTGTAGCCGACCTCGAAGACCCGCTCGCGGTCGGCCTCCGGGACGCCGGGGCCGTCGTCCTCGACGAAAAAGCCCTCGTCGGGGAGCGGACCGACCCGGATCTCCGGGTCGGGAGCGGCGTGTACGACGGCGTTTCGCAGCAAGTTCTCCAGGAGCTGTCGCAGCCGGTCGGCGTCGGCCTCGAGCGTGAGATCCACCATCGTGAGCGTCGCCCCTTCGACCTCGATGTTTTTCCAGGCATCCTCGGCGACTGCGGCCAGCGAGACTGGCTCGGTTTCGCCGACATCCCGGCCCTGTTTTGCGAGATCGAGGAGGTCGTCGATGAGCGACTCCATATCGTCGAGCGCGTCGGTCGCCGCCTGCAGGTGCGCTTCGTCGCCATCCTCGCGGGCGAGTTCGATCCGGCCCTTCGCGACCGACAGCGGATTCCGGAGGTCGTGGCTGACGACGGAGGTGAACTCCCCGAGGCGTTCGTTCTGTCTTTCGAGTCGCCGCCGCTGCGTTCGGAGCGTCTGCTCGCGGTCGGCCCGGACCAGCGCGGCCTCGGTAGCCGTCCCGAGCAACCCGGCGACCGTCTCCTCGAGGTCGTCGAAACGGCTCGGCTCGGTCGAGCCGAAGTTCATTACTCCGACGTCGCCGAGCGGGACGACGATCTCCGAACAGACGATTGTGTCCGGGTTGTGGCGGGACTCGTGCGCCGAGAGGTCGTCATAGCGCTTGATTTCGCCGGATTCGAAGGCGGCCCACGAGAGGCTGTTCCCCGGACGATACGTCGGCGGCGTCTCGAAGGCGTCGGCCGCGGGGTCGGCGACCGTGGCCGGCCGGAGCGCCTCGGCGTCCTCGTCGTAGAGCCAGATGCCCGTCAGCGGGATCTCCAACACATCGTTGGCGATCTCCACCGCGCGCGAACAGACCTCATCGACGGTCGTCGCCCCGGAAAGCGCCGCGGTCGCCTCCTGAAGCGAGCTGATGTAGTCGGCCTTCTGTCGGTTCAACGCGTCGTAACGACCGGTGACAGCCCCGACGAGTGAGCCGCCGGTGGCGGTGACAGCGACGACGTATCCCGATCCGTGGAGGGGATCGCCCTTGGCCAGTTGGTGGGCCACGACGAGCAGCGAGACACAGGCCAGCGCCACTCCGCCGATATAGCCCCACGCGACCGTCGTGGTGATCGCGGCCGCGTCGAGTCGGCTCCGGTAAAGCAGCGGCCCAC
Organism: Natronomonas moolapensis 8.8.11; assembly: GCF_000591055.1. GTDB lineage: Archaea > Halobacteriota > Halobacteria > Halobacteriales > Haloarculaceae > Natronomonas > Natronomonas moolapensis. Next base: position 548,080 of record NC_020388.1, read on the forward strand.
CGGCTGCGAGCGCCGCCGCGAGAAACAGCGGGAACACGCCGCCGAAGAGCATCTCCGAGAGCGGAAGCTCGCCCGTTATGATGTGGTTGAGATGGACCGCTGCGAGCGCGAGACCCAGCGCGCTCATCGCGGCTGCCCCGATCGGCCTCGGGACCGACACTCGCTCGTCCGTGGCGTCCATTACCCTGTTTTTAGCCACAAATTATATAAATAATGGCGGATCGTCGCCGCGAAAACGCGGTCGCCGAACCTCGCCCCGACCGAAGGAGTAACACGCCTTCGATCCCAAAGGTAAGTGATGAGTAAACAGGCCGAGACGCTCAATGTCGAGCGGATTCGAGAGGACTTCCCGATCCTCGAACGGGAGTTCGACGGTACCCAGCTCGTCTATCTCGACAACGCGGCCACGACCCACACCCCGGAGCCGGTCGTCGAGACGATCACCGACTACTACCGGACGTACAACGCAAACGTCCACCGCGGCATCCATCAACTGAGCCAGGAGGCCTCGATCGCCTACGAGGAGGCCCACGACCGCGTCGCCGAGTTCATCGGTGCCTCGGGTGGCCGCGAGGAGATCGTCTTCACGAAGAACACCACCGAATCGATGAACCTCGTCGCCTACGCGTGGGGCCTCAACGAACTCGGCCCCGGCGACGAGGTCGTGTTGACCGAGATGGAGCATCACGCCTCCCTCGTCACCTGGCAACAGATCGCGAAACGGACGGGCGCGGAATGTAAGTACATCCCCATCACCGACGAGGGGCGCCTCGACATGGAGGCGGCCGACGAGTTGATCACCGACGACACGAAGATGGTGTCAGTCGTCCACGTCTCGAACACGCTGGGGACGATCAACCCCGTCTCCGAGCTCGCCGACGTCGCCCACGACCACGGCGCGTACATCTTCGTCGACGGGGCCCAGTCGGTTCCGAACCGGCCCGTCGACGTCGAGGCGATCGACGCGGACTTTCTCGCCTTCTCGGGGCACAAAATGGCCGGGCCGACCGGGATCGGCGTCCTCTACGGGAAGCGTCACATCCTGGAGGGGATGGAGCCGTACCTCTACGGCGGGGAGATGATCCTGAAAGTCGACTTCGAGGACTCGACGTGGAACGAGTTGCCCTGGAAGTACGAGGCCGGCACGCCCGTCATCTGTCAGGGGATCGCCCTCGCTTCGGCCTGTGATTATCTCGACGACATCGGTATGGAACGGATCGAACGCCACGAGGCCGAGCTCGCCGCCTACGCCTACGATAGACTGCGCGAACACGACGACGTCGAGGTGTATGGCCCCCCCGGTGACGACCGCGGCGGGTTGGTCGCGTTCAACCTCGAGGGCGTCCACGCCCACGACCTCTCGAGCATCCTCAACGACAGCGCGGTGGCGGTCCGAGCCGGCGACCACTGCACCCAACCGCTCCACGACGTGCTCGGCGCAACCGCGTCGGCGCGGGCCTCCTTTTATATATACAACACGAGAGCGGAGGTCGACAGACTCGTCGAGGCGGTCGACGACGCCAGGCAGTTGTTCGCGTAAATACCCCGGCGATCGGATAGGTTCGCCGTCTGATCGACATATAAATACCCCGGCGATCGGATAGGTTCGCCGTCTGATCGATATATAAATACCCCGGCGACCGGTGGGCTTTTGCGTTTCACACCCGTTTTCAACGATAACGATGGGACTCGGATCCGATATGTACCGGCAGCAGATCCTCGATCACTACAAGAACCCCCGCAACTACGGGGAACTCGAGGATCCCGACATCGAACACGTCGGCGAGAACCCGATGTGTGGCGACACGATCAAGATGTTCGTACAGCTCGAGGACGACGGTGACACGATCGAACGCGTGCGCTTCGTCGGTGACGGATGTGCGATCAGCCAGGCTTCCGCGAGTATGCTCTCGGGGGAGTTGCAGGGAAAGTCACTTGACACCGTCGAAGAGATGGACAGAGACGACGTCGTCGAGATGCTCGGCGTCGAACTCAGCCCGATGCGGATCAAATGCGCCGTTCTCGCGGAGAAGGTGGCCCAAGACGGTATTGCACTCCACAACGGCGAGGAGATCGACATCGAAAAGACCCAGACCGAGTAGCGCCTCCCGGCTCGAATTGACCGCATGGACGTCCTCGTCTTCGGCGCCGGCAGCCTCGGTAGCCTCCTCGGCGGCCTCCTCGCCCGCGAGCACGAAGTGACTCTCGTCGGCCGGGACCCGCATATGCGCGCCATCGACGAGGGCGGTCTCCACATCACGGGTGACGCCGAGGCGACAGTCCGCCCGACGGCCCGCCTCGACGCCCCCGAATCGGCCGAGTTGGCCGTCGTCTGCGTGAAGTCCTTCGACACCGGGGCGGCCGCCACCGCGCTCGCCGACTGCGCGCTCGACGCCTGTCTGTCCGTTCAAAACGGGATGGGCAACGAGGCGGTTCTCGCCGACCGACTCGAGTGTCCCGTCCTCGCCGGCACCTGCACGTACGGCGCCGTCCGACCCGAGCCCGGAACGGTCCGCTGTACCGGGATCGGCGAGCTCACGATCGGGCCGCCGGAGGGCGGTACGAGCGCCCTCGTCGAGCGCGTCGGGCAGGTCTTCGAGGCGGCGTCGGTCGCCACGGCGGTCGTCGACGACATGCCGGCCCGACTCGTCGAGAAACTGGCCGTCAACGCCGGTATCAACGCGACGACCGCCCTCGCGCGCCTCGAAAACGGGGCCGTCATCGGGGGCGACGCCGGGGCGCTCGCAGGGGCCGCCGCACGGGAGGCGGCCGCGGTCGCCCGCGCCGAGGGGATCGACCTGTCCGATCGGGCGGCCGAGCGGGCGCTGGAGTCGGTCGCCGCCGACACGGCGGCGAACACCTCCTCGATGCACCAAGATCTCCTCGCCGGCCGTCGCACGGAGGTCGACGCGATCAACGGCTACGTCGTAGGCCGGGCCGACGAACTCGGCGTCGACGCACCCGTCAACCGGACGTTCGCCCGGCTTCTCCGCGCCTGGGAGGCCGGACAGGGCCTCCGGTAGCGGGCGTCTGGAGGCGTGCGTGCCTCGGCCGTCGCCCGGGCGTTCGGTGACCACGCTTAATTCGCTGGGCGACGATCCATCGGTATGCTCCACGCCACTGGGCCACTCTTGACCGTCGAGCTGGACGACTCGACGACCGTCGAGACGGATATCGAGGACGCCGCACGCCGGTACATCGGTGGCCGCGGCCTCGCGACGAAACTGGCCCACGACCGCACCCCGTTCGACGCCGACCCTCTCGGTCCCGAGAACCGCCTCGTGTTCACCACGGGACCGATGCAGGTCTCGACGATGAGTTTCACCGGCCGGACGAACTGTACGGCGGTCTCGCCGCTGACGGACGGCCTCTGCTCGTCGAACGCCGGCGGCTTCCTCTCGAGACACGTCGCCGATACGGGCTACAGCGCGATCGAGTTCGTCGGGGCGGCCGACGAACTCACCGTCGTCCACGTCACCGACGAGGGCGTCACCTTCGAGGCGGTCCCCGGCCTCGAGGGCGCGCCCGTCCCCGAGACAGCCGCCTATCTCGACGACGAACACGGCATCGGGAGCGACCGGACGGCGATCGTCGGCCCCGCTGGCGAGAACGAGGTCCGCTTCGCCTCGATCATGACGACCGAGGAGCGCGCGTTCGGCCGGGGCGGTCTCGGCGCAGTCCTCGGCTCGAAGAACGTCAAGGCACTCACCGTCGGCGGCGACTCCCGGCCCGACCTCGAGCTTCCGGGGACGGCCGACGAGATCCACCGCGAGGCCGCCACCGACGACCACATCATGAAACGACAGGGGACCGTCTCGGTGCTGTCGTTGGCCAACGAGATGGACGGCCTGCCGTCGTATTATTTCTCTGAGCGGTCCTTCGAGGGAGCCGACGGGATCGACGGCGAGGCCGTCGAAGAAAAGAAGTATAAAAAAGGAACCTGCTCAGCGTGTGCGTTCGCCTGTAAGCTACCGACCCGCGACGAGGCCCGCGGCGTCGAGACCGAAGGTCCCGAATTCGAGGTCGCGATGGCGTTCGGTTCCAACGCCGGTGTCGACGACATCGTCGACGTGATGATCTCGAACGAACTGTGTGACCGTTACGGTCTCGATGCGATCTCGACGGGAAACACGATCGCCGCCTACCTCGAAAGCGAGGAGGCGTTCGGCGACACCGAACTGATTCACGAACTCGTCGAAAAGATCGCCCGTCGCGAGGGGATCGGCGACACCCTCGCGGGGGGCATCCACCGGGTTCACGGGGAGTTGGGCGTCGACGACTGGACGGTGAAGGGACTGGACTTCGCGGCCCACGAGGGGCGGCTTCTCCACGGCCAAGCACTGTCGTATGCGGTCGCGAACCGCGGCGCGGACCACATGTACGCGACGTTTTATTCGGTCGAGTACCCTCTCGTCGACGCCGCGGAGGCGATGGACCCGGCCGGGATGGCCGGCAAGGCCGAACGCCTCGTCGAACGCGAGAACCTGATGGCGCTGAACGACAGCGGCGTCGTCTGTAAGTTCTCCCGGGATTACATGACGCCCGAGCGCTACGAAATGCTGTTCGGGGCCGACTTCGAGGACCTGCTCGCGGTCGGCGCGCGAACCGTCACCCTCGAACGGCACTTCAACAACCGCCGGGGGTTCGACCGCGGCGACGATGCGCTCCCCTACGACATCCCCGACCTCGAGCGCGGCCTCGAGGAGTACTACGAGGCCCGCGGGTGGATCGACGGCGTCGTCCCCGAAGAGGCGCTCCCCGAGGACGCCGCCGAGCCGGCGGCCTGAGCGTTCACCGCAGTCCGGGCTTTCTCACGTGGCGTCCGCTAGGCCCCTGGATCGTACACGGGCCAGCCGACCTCTCGGTCGAAGACCCCCGCCGGGCCGGCTGATCGGGAGACGAAACGCAACCGCAAAAAAAACGCTCTGACGTCAGAACGGCGCTTCGGGGCCCTCGTCGTCGTCGCCGCCCCCCTCGCCGGGGAAGGACGGCGAAACCTGTCCGCCGGACATGCCCTCGCTGCCGCCGTCCATGCCGGTATCAGCGTGGACGGTATCAATCTCGGGGATCTCTTGGGTCATGCGGCTCTTGATGGCCTGGATCGTCATCGGGGAGATGCCGCAGCCCGAACACGCGCCGCCGAGCATGATCCTCACCTCACCGGCCTCGCGGTCGAGGTCTTGGATCGCCGCGCTGCCGCCGTGCATCTGGATCTGCGGGAAGTTTCGGCGCAGGAAGTTGCTGATTCGCTCGCGGAGTTCGTCGTCGGTGTCGGCCGTCTCAGTGCTCATAGTCTCCGGTACGTAGCGCAGCCGTATGAAGATTTGCCTCCGGAGCAGGCCCAGCCGAGTCGGCTCAGGTCACGTCCCGTGTTGCCAGCTGTTCATGTACGCCGACTGTTCGTCGCTCAGCGCGTCGATCCCGATTCCCTCGGCGTCGAGTTTGATCTCGGCGACCTCCCGGTCGAGTTCGTCCGGGACCTCGTGGACGCCGGCGTCGTACGAATCGGCGTTTTCGACCATCTCCCGGACGCAGACCGCCTGGACGCCGAAGCTCTGGTCCATCACCTCGACGGGGTGGCCCATCGCGACCGGTGAGGCGAGGTTGACCAGACGCCCCTCCGCGAGGACGTTGATCCGGCGGCCGTCCTCCATCTCGAACTCCTCGACGCCGTCGCGGACCTCGCGGCGGGCGACGGCCAGGTCGTCGAGCGAATCGAGGTCGATCTCGACGTTGAAATGGCCGGCGTTCGCGAGGACGACGCCGTCGGCCATCCGCTCGAAGTGCTCGCCGACGATCACGTCGCGGTTGCCCGTCGTCGTCACGAAGACGTCACCCTTCTCTGCGGCCTCGGCCATCGGGCAGACCTCGTAGCCCTCCATGTGGGCTTCCAGGGCGCGGCGGGGTTCGACCTCAGTGACGATCACGTGGGCGTTCTGCCCCTTCGCCTTCTTGGCGACGCCCTTCCCGCAGTAGCCGTAGCCGGCGACGACGACGGTCTTGCCGGCGAACGAGAGGTTCGTCGTCATCGCGACGTTCGACAGCGAGGCCTCGCCGGTGCCGTGGACGTTGTCGAAAAGCCGCTTCATCGGCGTGTCGTTGACGGCGAACATCGGGTAGCGCAACTCGCCGTCGCTGTCCATCGCGCGCAGGCGGTGGACGCCCGTCGTCGTCTCCTCACAGCCTCCGAGGATCGAGTCGATCAACTCGGGGTACTCGTCGTGGATCGCCATCACGAGGTCGCCGCCGTCATCGACGGTGACCGTCGGCCCGTGATCCAGCGTGGCCTCGATGGCGGCGTAGTACGCCTCGTCGTCAACCTCCCGTTCGGCGTAGGAGGTGATCGCATCGTGGGCGTCGAGCGCCGCCGAGACGTCGTCGTGGGTCGACAGCGGATTACAGCCGGTGATGGCGACCTCCGCGCCGGCCTCCGCGATGACCTCCGTCAGGACCGCTGTCTTCGCCTCGACGTGCATCGCCATGGCGACCGTCTGGCCCTCGAGCGGACGTTCCTCGCCGAACGTCTCGGCGATCGAGGTCATAATCGGCATGTGCTGGCGGGCCCACTCGATCTTCTTCCGGCCGGATTCACGCGCCCCGGACGGATCCGCCAGTCGGTCGGTGATCGTCGGATGGCTCATACCTGTTGTGAGGGGCGAGCGCCGGAAAACGCTACCGAACGGCGGACGACGCGTCCGGTTCGGCCGGAGGGAGCCGCGTCGGTTAGCGACCCGGCGGACCGTTCCCCGGACCGGCGTCGCTGTTTCCGGGGGCGGTGCCGCTGTTCCCGGGGCCGCCCCCCGTCGACGCCTCCCCGTCGTCTCGATCCGCCCCCTCGACGCGCTCGTCAGCCCAGTCGTTGCCGTCGGATTCGTCGGCGTCGTCGCTCCCGTCGCTCTCGGCATCGCCGTCCTCGCTGCCGTCGTCGCTTCCGGGACCGGCGTGATCAGGCGGTCCGCCGTCGCCGCCGGGTCCGGCGTGTGCGGGTGGTCCGACTCGCCCGTCCGCTTCGGTTCCGTTCGCCGACTCGGTTCGGTCCTCGGCTGTCGCGTTCCCCGGACCCGCGTGTGCCGGCGGGTTACCGGGGTTGTTCGAGGTCGCGAACTCGGCGACGCGCTGGCCGACGGTCCCGTCGTCGACGTTCGAGAGCCCCCGAACGAACGCCACCACCTGGAACCCGAACGGCTGCTCCGTCCCGCGCTCGGCTATCGGACCGCTGTCGCTCTCGGAGCCGGCCGGAAGCGTCTCCCGCGTCGTCGCGGTCCGGTCGCCGACGGTCGCCCGAATCGTCACGTTCAGCCGCTCCTCGGGCGTCGGGGGTTCGACGGTACCGTCTTCCTCGGTGATGTACGTGCCGGCACCCGCGTACGCGTCGGCCCCGGCATCGACGCTCGCGTCCCCGGAAGCGGGGTCGTCGCCGTCGTCCGCCGTCTCGTTGCCGTCATCCGCCGTCTGGTTGTCGAGCGGGGCGTCTCTGTCGTCGACCAGCACGTTCACGGTGGCGTTCGCCACGCCCTCGCCATTGTCGGTCACGGTCACGAGGACGCCGTCGTCCACCGAAGCGTCGACGGCCAGGCTCCCGTTCGACGATTTCGCGTCGGCGACCGCCAGCCCGGGTCCGATCACCGACAGCGCCAGCAGCGCCGACAGCGCGACGGCGACCAGCCGTGTGTTTCGCTTCATGTTCGCCCGGCGCTACGCCGAGGACCAGATTAAACCGGGGCGCTCGTTCAGTCGGTTCACGCCGTTCGCCGGACGTCCGAGCCGAACGCAGGACGCGCGATATCGTTTATAATTGTCTCTGAGTGTTCATTCGTCCGACTCGGCGCGTTCGATCAGCGACTTCGCGCGTCGTTCGGCCTCGCGCGTCACCGCCGCCTCGTCGAGTGTCAACAGCTCCCGGTCGCGGACGACGACCTCGCCGTCGACGACGGTGTGTCGGACGTCCGACCCCCGGACGGCGTAGGCGAGGTGGCTGAGGAGGTCGTGAACGGGCGTGAGGTGTGGCTCGTCGAGGTCGACGACGACGAGGTCCGCGAGCGCGCCCGCCTCGATCCGCCCCGCCTCGAAGCCGAGCACGTCCGCCCCGCCCTCCGTCGCCGCCCGGACGACGTCGGGTGCGGCGACCGCCGCCGCGTCGTCAGCTTCGAGTTTGCCGACCATCGCGGCGTCTCGCAACTCGTCGAAGACGTCGAGGTCGTTGTTCGAGGCCGCGCCGTCGGTGCCGATCCCGACGGTCACGCCCGCATCGAGCATCGCCTGCACCGGGGCGATCCCGCTCGCGAGTTTCATGTTCGAAGCCGGGCAGTGGGCGACGCCGACGCCGCGCTCGGCGAGCAGTTCGATCTCGGCCGCGTCGACGTGGACGCCGTGGGCGATGAAATCCCCGGCCTCGAGCAGCCCGAGGTCGTCGGCGTGTTCGAGCGGCCGGACGCCGTGCGCCTCGACGATGGGGTTGACCTCGTCCGCGGTTTCGTTGGCGTGGTAGTGCAGCGGCACCCCGGCCTCGCGGGCCCGTGGGGCGTACTCCTCGAGGAGGTCGGCGTCGACGGTCGTCAACGAGTGCGGCATCAGCGCGCTCCGTATCCGACCCGCCGCCGCGCCGTCGAGTTCGCGAGCGACCGAGAGCCCCTCCTCGAAGTCCGCTCGCGCCTCGGCTTCGTCCTTGCCGACGGTCACGATTCCGTGGCCGACGCGCGCGCGGAGTCCGGCTTCGGCGAGGACCGCCGCCGCCGCCGGCACCTCGAAGTACATGTCGCCGAGCGCGGTCACGCCGTTTTTCAGCAGTTCCGCCGCGCCGAGGCGGGCCCCGGCGACGATGTCCTCCGGTTCGAGGGCGGCCTCGACCGGCCAGATGTCGTCCCGGAGCCACACGTCGAGGGGCTTGTCGTCAGCATACCCACGAAGCAGCGTCATCGCGGCGTGGCAGTGGGCGTTGACGAGGCCGGGGACGACGAGACACCCCTCGGCGTCGAGCGTTTCGTCGCCACGTGCGGTGTCGCCGGTTTCGAGGATCCGCCCGCGCTCGCGGTCGGCGAGGACGTCCGCCTCCCGGACCGTCATATCGGGGAACAACACCCGCCCGCCGGCGATCTGTAGCGCGCTCATACGGACACGTTCGGTGGCGGTCGGGTTGAAACCCTCGGACGCGCCGCCCCGGGTCGGGCGATCGGACCCTGCATCTGCCCGACCGAAGCTACTTGATCGAGCCGGACGAGGTCGCGGCATGGCGACGGCGTCGCTCCCGGAACCGACGGTGCTGGCCCACGCGAAGGAACGCCTCTTCGACAGCTCCGACGGGGCGGATACCTACGCGGTCTGTGACACTCAGTTCGCGGCCGAGGCGTGGCTGTCCGGTCGACCGATCCCCGAAGCGGTTCGCGAGCGGCTCGCGCCGTTCAACCACGTCAGGGTCGGCTCCGGCTATCCGGATCTCGTCGGGGCCGGGGTCCCGGACGCGGACCTGCTGGCCGTCGAGCGTCTCGGCGACCGACCGCCGCTCGTCGCCGTCGAGGCGAAGGGCCACACCGACGACGGCACCGTCGACGTCGAGCGCGGGATCGTTCAGGCCCACGACCGCCTCGGCGGTGCGAACGTCGCCTACGTCGCGGCTCCCGCGGAATCGATCTCCCCGTCCGCGCGGACGCTCGCGGGCGAACTCAACGTTGGGGTGTTGGGCGTCGCGGCTGACGGCCAGGTCGAGCCGATCGAACGGCCACGCGTCGTCGGCCATCGAAGCGACGACGACGCGACGGCGATCCGATTTCAGGCGAGTGCCCGGGGTGTCACCGACGACTCCTTCGGGCTCAACCACCCGAAGAACTACCTCGGATATCCGATCGCGCTCGCCGACCCGGGCGACACGGGAGCCGCGATGGAGTCACACGTCGTCGGTGCCGTCGGCGACGCCCGTCGCGGCGCGGCCGCGCTCGGGTTGATCGAGGAGCGCCCACACCGGACCGACCTCGCGCCCCTGGGCGAGGAAGTCGTCCGCTTTTCGCTGTCGCGGTACGGGTCGACCGGCGCGGCGCTTGAGGCGCTCGGTGAGTTCCGTCGATCCCGGAGCTGCTTTTATGAACTCGCGCCCGAGTGGGGGCTTTTAGCCCGTCGCGTCGTCTGGACGTACCCTGCGACCCGGCTGCTCGTCGCGGAGCTCCAGGCGATGTTCGACGAGGGAATCGAATCGCCCTCGCTCGTCGAACTCGTCGAGTGGCTCTTCGTCCAGCACTCGACGTTCGCGATCGAGTTGTTCGTGCGGGGGACGGGCGACGCACGCGGGCGTGTACTCGGGGGATCCGGCGAACTACGGACCGACGCGCTCGAAGACGGCGACGTCTACCACGCCCCGACCGTCTTCCAGTTGAAGGCGATGTTGTATCACGCGGGGGTCGTGACTGAACGCGGCGCCGAGCCGACCCGACTCGATCCGACGACGGACCGGTGGGCGCTTCGCGAGCCGGTGGTAGTGAGCAAAAACGGGGGCTGCGGGGCGGGCGGGGCGACAGACCGGGGCTGACCGAGGCGGGGGTCCACTCAAGACTGTTGACGGAAACGATGTGGAGACGAACGCGGCGAGCCGACCGCCCCGCTTTTTGTCGCCCTCGACGTGGGACCGGGCATGGACGAGGAACTGCCGGAACCGGGGATCACCGCCGAGCGGACGTTCCGGGTCGAGCCGCGACACGCGACGGTTCTGTTCGGCGAGCAGACGGAGCCGCCGGGGCTGCCCGCAGCCGCCGACGCCGATCCGGACGAATCCATCGGGGTGTTGGGAACGCCACAGCTACTCGCCGAGGTTGAGTTCCTCGGCCGGGAGTCGCTGCGCGGGCACCTCCCCGAGAGCACTGGCGTGGTCGGCGTCGACGCCGAGGTGACACACAGCCGGGCCGTCCCGGTCGGCGAATCGGTCTCGGTGCGGACCGAGGTCACCGACGTAACTGACCGGACGATCACCGTCGCGGGCGACCTCTCGCTCGCCGATTCGGGGGCGTCCGTCGGCGACGTCCGCAACCGCCTCCGGGTCGTGCGCCGGGCGGCGTTCGCGAATCGGATTCCCTCGCGGTGAGAGACGAGCCCACGCACCGTCCCGGAAGCCGAAAGGATTGTACCGCGTCGCCGAGACGTCTCCCCGTGGTCCCCAGGCCCGTTCGCGCTGTCTTGCTCCCCTCGCCGATCCGTCGGTCCGTCGAGAGCCACGTCGCCGCCGCTCATCCCCACGAGGCCGGTGGCTTTCTGCGGTGCGTTCGTCGCGGCGACAGACTCCGCGCCACTGGGCACGTGCCGGTCCGCAACGACTCTCCGATCCCGAAGCGCCGCTTCGAGACGACCGTCGACGACCGCGCGCCGCCGCCGCCGCGCGTCTTCTATCACTCCCATACGAGCCCCGCATCCATCTCCGGGCTGACGCCAGTCGACAAGCGCTCCATCCCCGAACCGTTCGCCCTCGTCGTCTTCGCGCCGCAGGAAGCCGCATTGAGCTACCGGGGGTTCAAGCGCGGCCTGCTCACGTGGCGCGAACTCCGCGTGGAGGCGGGATCGTCGCGGTCGCGACTCCCCCGCCTCTAGTCGGGTCGTCGTCCGTTCGGCCCCCGCAGTGTATGAACTGTATGTACACACCCATACGGACACAGATATTTTGTACGTACACCCCTGCTACACAAGTAAATATACAAATACAGGCCAGAACTTTTTATTGGTGAATGTATTTCCATCTCTGTTGGGAATATGTACGCGAAAAAACGGATTAATTTCGATAGAGTAGACGAACACGTAATAAATTGGGTCGGATCGGCGGGGGGACGACCGCGATGAGCGTCATCCTCTACGGGATCGTCGGCATCATCGTCGCGATGTTGGGCATCGGGTTCTACGTCGCCCGGAAGGTCAAAGGCGACAGCGTCAATTACATTGTCGCCGGCCGGGGGCTTGTCCTCCCGCTGGCGGCGGCGACGCTCATGGCCCAGTCGCTGGACTCGAACGCGACGCTCGGCAACACCGATCTGGTCGCCTCCTTCGGCTTCTGGGCCGGGGCCGCGCTGCCGGTCGGATTGGCGCTGTGTCTGTTCCTCACCGGCCTGTTCTTCGCCAAGCCGATGAACCGGATGAACCTCACGACGCTGCCGGACTTCTACCGTCGAAAGTACGGCCGGACCGCCGAGGTCCTCGCCAGCGTCATCATGTCGGTCGCCTACGCGTTCCTCCTGGCCGGGAACCTCGTCGCCGGCGGGTTCCTCTTCGAGATCTTCGTCGGGACGAGCTTCCAGGTCGGCGTGTTCCTCATCGCCGCGCTCGTCCTCACCTACACGGTCGCCGGGGGGCTGTTCTCGGTCGCCTACACCGACTTCCTGCAGGCCGGCGTGGCGTTCGTCGGGTCGGTCGCGCTCATCGTCTTCGTCGCGACACAGTACGGGATCACCATCCCAGACGGAATGGGGCCGACGAACGTCGGCCAGTTGACCGACCCGAGCCAGGGCGCCTACATCAACCTCGCGACGATCGTCGCCCTCGGGCTGGGCGACATCGTCGCCATCGACTTCATGGAGCGGGTCTTCGCGGCCGACAGCCCAGAGACCGCCCGGAAGGCGTGTTTCATCGGCGCCGCCGGCACGCTCGTCATCGGCGTTCCCTTCTCCGTCGTGGCGCTGTCGGCGAACCCCATTCTCTCCTCGCTCGGCGTCGAGGCCGGCAACCAGGCCGTCCTCTACGCGCTGTTGCAGAACGCGGTACCGCCGTGGCTCGGCGCGCTCGTCATCGCCGGCATCCTCGCCGCGTCGTTCTCGACGAGCGACGGCGCGATCTTGGGCACCTCCGCGGTCATCGCCCGCAACATCGGCAATATCCGCGTCGACGAGAGCACGGCCGTCGCGACCGACGGTGGCTCCGACGAGGAGTTGCTCGACACCGACAGCGACCGACTGCTCACAGTCACCCGCCTGATGTCGATCCCGATTACGCTGCTCGGGATTTTCTTTGCGATCCGGGTCTCGGCGACCGGGATGTTGCTCGTGTTGGCCTTCGATATCATGCTGGCCGGGGCGTTCGTCCCGCTCGTGTTGGGGCTCTACTGGTCGGAAATGGCCAACACCCCCGCCGCGCTCGCGTCGATGGTCGGCGGCTCCGCGACGCGGCTGGCCCTGTTCGTGCTCGTCCCGACGACGTACGCCTACGAGAACACCCTGCTGTACATCGAGAACGACATCTTCACCGCCTCGTTCGACGGGTTGCCGACGTTCATCGCGGCGGCCGTCAGCCTCGTCGCTTTCGTCGTCGTCGCTTACGCCACGAAGGACAGCTACGGCGCGCGCGAACTCGACCGGGGCGGACGGCGCACCGTCGTCGCCAGCGGCGAGAACGACGACGAGTGACTGCCTGCCCGGGCATAGTACGTTTATACCGAACATAGTTGTTCGAACATTCACCAAGAGATTTATACACGCAAGGCTCGTGGATTTCGGTGTCGAATGGTTTTGTTTATTCCAGTTCGATGGTGTCGTCGATGAAAGGTGACGACCTGCGTATCCGCCGGAAAGCCCAGCAGTTGGGCTCCTCGACGCTCGCCGTGACTGTGCCCGCCGAGTGGGCACACCACCACGACCTCGAGAAGGGCGACGAACTCATCGTCCAACGCGACGAGAACGGCAACTCGTTGCTTGTCACCCCGGAGCACCCCGCGCTCACCGAAACAGAGACCACCATCGCCGCCGGGGAGATGAGCGCCGACGCGCTCTCGCGGGCGGTCGTCACACAGTACGTACTCGGCCGAGGGTTCATACGGATCGAGGCCGAGAACGGCCTCGATCCGGGGCAGTACGACGCCGTCCTCGACGCCGAACGCCGCCTGATGGGACTCGGCGTCGTCGAGGAGTCGGCTACCCACATCACGATCCGCTGTTCGGTCGACCCCGGGGACTTCGATCTGCCGACGCTGTTCGGCCGACTGGGGCGGACCGAGGCGACGATTCGATCGAGCGCCGTCGACGCCCTCCTCGAAGGCGATCCGGCGGCCGCCCGTCGCGCGCGAAACCGGAGCCCACAGCTGAAAAAGCTGTTTTCGCTGTTTCTCAGGCTCGTGTTCACCACGTATCGGAACCCCCGACTCAACCAGGCCGTCGGCGTCGGAACCGGCTTTCCGCTCATCGGCTACCGATCCGCCGCACAGGACGTCGCCCTGATGGCCGGGATCGCAGACGAGATCGCCTCCATCGCCGCCGATCGGATCGAGGACCCCCTGCCCGGCGAGGTGGCCGAGGGCGTCGAGTCGGTCCACGCGGGCCTCGGCGGGGCCGCCGAAGCCGTTCGGGAAGCGGTCGTCGACCCGGAGTACGCCCGGGTGACGGCGGCCCGCGAGCGGATTGACCGGTTTCACGACCGGTCCGCGGCCGCGATCGATCACCTCGAAACCGAACGGCCGGAGCCGCTGCTCGCGCTCCACCGGATTCACCTCCTCTTCGAACGCAGCGCGCGCCACGCTGAGGACACCCTCGACGTGGCGACCCACCTCGCTTTCAGGGAGAGCCCGGACGTCGTGACGCGGAACGACCGGTGAACGGGCCCGGGCGCGTCCGACTCTCTCGGACGCCTGCAGAGTGTTCGGGTATTGTTACCAATCGGCTCCAACCGGGAAGCGTCGGGGGAAGCTGCATCCGTCCGTGGTGCCGTCCCTCGACCGGCGCACCCACGAACGGACCACCGGGCTCCGTCAGCAAGGCAGCGATACGGGCCTGTCCTGGCTCGTGAGATGCAGCCCCCGCGATAGGTATACGCTACGATGGATGATCCGCCCCCAAAAACGTGCGCAGATTCGGTGTTAGTCGCCGAACATCTGCCGCGACAGCAAAAGAACGGCTACCCCCGTGGGGTGGCCATTCAAATCGATTCAGAGCTTTCGAACGTCTCGTCGCGCTCGTGCTCGATGGCTTCCAATAGAGCGTTCGAGAACTCTGTTTCGTTGTGATCATTTGCATTTTGAATCACATCGCGTACATGTTCTCGTGTCTCATCACCCCGGAGTACACTCAGTCCGTGTATAGGGGGACCGGAGTGCTCCTCGAACCACTTCCTCTCCACGCCAACTGGTCAACTTCGGTTTGATGGTTCTGTGGCGCGGTGTCGTCCGTGATCACCAGTATGGTTATGCGCTACAAATGCGTACAAACGCGTACACTCAAAATGCCGATCGATCTTCGCAAACGCGACCCTGACGACCCAATCACGGTCCGACCAGAGACGAACAAAGCCAAAATCATCAAACTACTGTACCAGGACACGAATCTCGGCTTCACACCCGCGGAAATCCGAGACGAACTCGACCTGCCGCGTGGAACCGTGTCCGGGACACTCTCCCGACTCCATGACGAGGGACTCGTCGAGAAAACGAGCGACGGGCTCTACCACGGCCTCGACCACCGCGAGGACCTCCGCCGGTTCGCACAAAGCCTCGTCTCACTCGACACGATGCTGTCTCGGTACCCTGAAGCTGGGATCGATCCGGACGACGTCGAGCAAACCGGTACGAGCGCGAAAACGGAACTCCCGAACGACCGCCTGCAGGAACGAGATACACCGCGCGAGGAACCCACGCCGGAAGAATGGATCGCAGCTGAAGACGACGAGGCGTAACACTCGACCAATCGTTCACACCCTCTACTCATGCCGTATTACTCGCACGATGTGAGGCGGCTCCCGCACGAGTACGTTGACGGCGTCGAGTTACGAAAGACGAGTTACGTGATGCCGTGGGCGATCTACACGATTCCACTCTCGTCGATTCGGGACACTCTCCCGTCTGGCGAGTTGACACGCGACGGGCTGGGACTCATTGCGGATACGATCGACGGGATGATTCGCTCATAGCGTTGGTCTTCGACTCCGGTATCGCTCCGCAATGCACTCGACTGGTGGGGTCGGGGTTGGAGACTCGGTTCCATCTTGACGCGGATGAAACCTGGAACATTCTTTTGACCGAGGTTGTTGCTGCAACACGTTCGGCTTCAGAGTGAGTACTGAACCCAGATGGGATCAGTTCACACAGCGGTTCCAGAGTGACAGTAAGTCAGTCGAATCAAGAGACGGCGTCTCATCAACAGCCTTCCGCGAGTGAGCGAACGATTTTGATAAAACAGGGAAAGAACGTCCAGAACGCCCGTTTACGTTCTCTAATTGTTCTTTTAATCGCCGAACATCTGGCGCATCATCGGGTGCATCTCCATCATCTGCTCCTCGGCGATCTCCTCGTAGAGCTTGTAGGTGATGGAGACGGTGAGCAGGAGTCCGGTCCCGGACACCTGTCCGATCGTGCCGAGCATGTTCGCCATGACGGCGAGCAGCCCGACCAGGGCACCGCCGATGACGGTGACCTGTGGGATGTACCGTTCGAGCACTTTTTCCGTGACGCCCGGCGACTGTCGGAACCCGGGGATCTGCATCCCGGAGTTTTGGATCTGTCGTGCGGTCGCGCGCGGCCCCATGTCGGTCGTCTCGACCCAGAAGACGGCGAAGATCGCGCCGCCGACGATCATGAAGGTCAGGTCCACGCCGACCCGGAGCATGATCTTCCAGGGCGCGGCGGCGGTCTCGCCGAGCCACCACATCCAGTCTCCCGGGGAGTAGATGGGGGCGAGATAGTAGAACAGCCCACCGGTCGGTTCGGCGAAGCCGCCCTCGGTACCGGCGTAATCGCCCAACAAAGCCGGCATCCCCGCCCACTGGGCGTTGAGAATGCGGCCGAGGAACTGGATGTTCGCCTGCAGGGCACGAACGAGAATCATCGGCAGGACGCTCGCGTAGATCAGCTTCACCGGGAACCGGCCCCGGGCGCCCTTCACGCGGGCGTGGCTGAGCGGGATCTCGACTCTGACGGACTCCGCGTAGACGACGACCCCGAAGATGAGAAGCGTCGTGATCAACGCGAGCAACTCGCCGGGCCCCAAGAACAGATCGAACAGGCCAGTCCGCGTCAACGCCGGACCCATCTCGACGTCGCCGGTGAGGATGCCGAACCACCGCGGGAAGAAGCCGACGTATCCAGCCCCGAGGCCACTCCAGGCGAAGAACCCGCCGATGAGCCGCTGGCTCACGCCGGCGATAATGAACAGCCCGATCCCGCTGCCGACGCCCCACTTGGAGATGATCTCGTCCATGTAGAGGATCAACATACCGCCCATGAAGATCTGGGCGAACATGATCCACCCGAGCACGGACGTCGAGACGCCAAGGGAGTTGGCGATCTGGGTGCTGGGTTGGAGGAAGCCGGCGAACACCATCGGCAGGGCGGTCAGCGTCGTCATCACGATGACGAGTAGCTTCTGGAGACCCTGATACAGCGCCTGATCGCGGGGGTTCTGCTCCGTGTCCAGCCCCAGCAGGTCCGCCCCGCCGAGCAGCTGTAGCACGATCGACGCCGTGACGATCGGGCCGATCCCCACCTGCAGTATCGATCCCTGTGCGCCCGCGAGGATCGTCCGGAACTGCCCGAAGATATCGGAGTTCTGCCCGAGCCCATAGATCCCGACGTTCGTCAGGAAAAAGTACAACACGAGCACGCCCGCAGTCCAGCCGAGCTTCCGCTTGAACGGAACGTGCTTGGCCGGCCGTCTGACGGCAGGCAGCCGCGTGAGCACCGGTTCGGCGGCCTCCTTCCAACTCATTTACGCTTCCTCGTTGTCCTCGTCGGTTGTGTCTTTTTCGGCTTCGGTCGCGAGTTCCTCGCCCCGCTCTGAGAGGACGGCCTCGCCGCCGGCCGCCGCTATCGCCTCGGTCGCGCTCTCGGAGAACGCGTCCGCGACGACCTCGAGTTCGTTGTACACCTGGCCCGCGCCGAGGACCTTCACCACGTCGGCCTCGTGGCCGTCGTCGACGAGGTCGCGAGCGTCGATCGCGTAGCCGTCGTCCGACGTCTCGGCGACGCCGTCGTCGACCAAGATCGCGACGTCTTCGTCGAGCTCGCGCAGGTTGACCGTCTCGACGTCCCGACGGGTCTTCTGTGGGCGCTTGAAGCCGGATTTGCCAAGCGGTTCGTGGTTGTGGAACTCGTGTTTGTCGCGACCTGCGTTTCCGCGGCCGCCGCGATGGCCGGCTCCGCGTCGGTTCTTGTGCGTGCCGCCGCCGTGCGTCCGGGAGCCGCGCTGTCGTCGTTTCTTGGAAGTCATTATCGCATCGCCTCCAGCAGGTCGTCGATCTCCTCGGTCGCGTGCGGACCGAGTTGCCCGCCCTCCGTCGTCGGGTGTTTGATTCCGTCGTGGCCGCCGCGGGGTGGGTGCAGCCGCAGCGTCGGGGCGAGCCCCTCGGCCTGCAGCGTCGTCTCCTCGCCGGCGAGCGCGTCGGCCAACGCTCCGAGGTCGGCGTAGTCGGTGTGCTCTGTCACCCAGGCGTCGTCGATGTCCGCGTCGCCCTCCGCGGGCTCGCCGCGGGTTTCGAGGAGCAACTCGACGGTCTCGACGGAGGGTTCGCCGTGAGCGACCCAGTCGTTGACCTTCGTCACCATCCCCTCGTAGGTGTCCGTCTCCGGGACGAGCGTCGCGTGGTTGACGCGGTGGAGGTTGAGCATACCGAGCGTGTCGCGAACGGCTTCGCTCTGGTTGACCTCCCCGCGCAGTTGGACGATCGCTTTCATTCGTTCGCCTCCTGTTGGATCTTCCGGGCGTGTTGGGGCGTCCGGGACTCCGAAGCGTTCTGCAGGGCGTTGTACGTCGCCTTCGCCAGGTTGAGCGTCGTCCGGGTGTTGCCGTGGGAGTTCGTCCAGGCGTCCTCGACGCCGGCGAGTTCGAGCACGTGCCGAACCGTCGGTGCCGCGGCGAGCCCGAGTCCGCGCGGTGCGGGTTCGAGTTCGACCTCGACGGAGCCGGCCTTGCCGGTCGTCCGCCGCATCAGCGAGTTCCGCCCGCCGGGGCGGTCCTCCCACGACCCCGAACCGAGCGGTACGTCGATGATATTCATTTTCGCGACCTCGATGGCCTTCTGGATCGCGCCGCCGACCTGATCGTCGCGGCCCTGCGCGTAGCCGACGTAGCCGTCGCGGTTGCCCACGACGACGACACACCGGAACTTCACGCGCCGGCCCGAGTCGGTCATCCGCTGGACCATGTTGATGTCCAGCACTTCGTCTTCCAGCCCCGGCAGGAGCTGGTCGACTATCTGCGGTTCCTTCAGCGGGAGCCCCGACTGCAAGGCGTCGCGCATCGAGGTGATCTCGCCGTCCGCTACCTTCCGTCCGAGCCGCGTTCGCGGCTCCCATCCGTTGCTCATAATTCATCCTCCAGGCGCTCTCGCACCTCGTCAAAGTGGCCGGGAAGCTCCGTCGCGTCGAACTCGCCGGAGTAGAGACCCCCGTCGAGCGTCTCCGCGTACTCGGCGATGTGACTCCCGCGAGTCCGCTGCCAGTCGGCGAAGACGTCGTCGTTATGCGGAACCTCCAGCCCCGCGTCGATTGCACCTTCCTGTACTGCGAACACCTTGTTACCGGGCGTCGCGGTGTTGAGTCCGATGTCGAGGACCGCCTCCTCGAGTCCCGCCTCGACCGCGCGCAGGCCGGCCAGATAGCCGGTCAAATACGCGGCGGGCAGGTTCCCTGTCGGGGCCTCCCAGCCGAACGCCGGGAGGTCAGCCGAGGTCGCCTCGACCACCGTCTCGTCGCCGTCGACGCCCGTCACGGTCAGCTGCGCCCTGGTGTGGTTGTTGCTCTTGCGAGCGACCAGGCGTGGTTTGCCGGATTTCAGCAGGCGCAACCTCTGATGGTAGTCCGTTCGGGCCTCGCGGCGACGCCGCATCGGCACCGTGTATCGTGGTCCTGTCGCCATTATTGTTCTCCGTAGGTTTCGGTTATGTATCGGTTCAGATCCGCGACGCTGTCGAACTCGCCGCCGCTGGCTTGGTCGTACAGCTCGCGGTACTGTGATCTGTCGATCTCGCCGTCGTCGCGCAGCTCGCGCAGCTCGCGGCGCTGGGCGCGGATTCGGCTCTGCCAGTCCTCTTTGTCGTTCTGTCGCCCGCCGGAGCGACCCTTCCGGGAGCCGTGTCCCGTCTGGTGTCCGTAGGCGCGTTTCTCCTGTCGCTTCCGGGCCCGACCGCGGGAGTTCCCCGTCGCGGTTTCGGCCTCGATGATCCCCGAATCGATCAACTCGCGAACGTCGTCACGCGTGATCGCGTCGGCGATTTCGGCCTGCTCGTCCGGATCGAACCGGACGCGGTTTTCCCCGACGTCGAGGATGTCCGCGGCGAGCCGCTTTTGTGCTTTCAGATCCGTCATTCTTCGACCTCCCGCTCGACGTAGGTCGGGTTGAGGACGCGGATGCCCGCGGCCTCGGCCTGCTCTTCGATGCGCTCGCGCTTGCGAGCCCCGACCGTCGAGCCGATTCGGACGGCCTCCCGGTCGCCGTCGACGCCCTCGAGGTCGTCCGTGTTCTCGACGCGGACCTCCTCGAAGCCGCTCGGGTGGCGGCCGCGGACCGCCTTCGGCGTCCGGAAGCCGGCCTCGACCGTCGGACCCTTGCCCTTGACGCCGCGGCGCTGTTTCGAGAGCCCGCCGCGGGGGCGACGCCACGACTCCGGCGTTCGCTTTTTCATATGGTAGTCCTGCCGGTTGAACTGCGGTTTCCCGACGCGGTCGCGCTGGGTGAGCAGCCGTTCTTCGTCCTCGGAAAGCTCCGGGGTCTTGTCGGCCAGCCCGCGGGGCCGCAGTTCGGTCTCGACGTCTTCGTCGGCCGTCTCGGCCGCCTCTGGCGTCTCGTCTTCGACCTCGGCGTCCGTTTCGGCAGCGACCTCGAGGTCGCCGACGTCGGCCTTGATCCGGGCGGCGAGCGCGTTGCCGATCCCGTCGATGTCCGAGAGTTCCTCCTGGCTGAGCTGGCGGATGTCGTCGACCGTCTCGACGCCCGCCTCGCGGAGGTTCTCGGCTTTCGCCTCGCCGACGCCGCTGATGTCGGTCAGTGCCTCGTACTCGTCGTCTGGTTCTTCGTCACTCATTAGACATCACCTCGGTCCGGCATTCCCGTGATGTAGACGCCGTCCTGGAAGACGCGGGTGTCCTTGTCCGGGACGCGCGTCAGTTGCTCGATGTCGGCCGCCGTCTGGCCGACGTCCTCGATGTTCGGGCCGCGGATCGTCAGCTCCTCCCCGTCGACCGAGACCTCGGTGTTGCCGCGGACGGGCGTCCGTCGCGGCGCCTTCTCGCCGAGGAAGTTCTCGATGACGACCTCCCCGTCCTGTACGGAGACCTGCATCGGGAAGTGAGAGTAAAACACCTCCATGTCGTACTCCCAGCCCTCGGTCACGCCGTGAATCATGTTCGTCACGTGGCTCTCGAAGGTGCCGACCGTCGAGTTGGTCTTTGCGTCCTCCGCCCCGGAGACGATGGCGATCGAGTCGCCCTCGACCGTCACCGAAATGTCGGGATACCAGAGGCGTCGCGTGACGCTCCCTTCGGGCCCCTCGACGGTCAACTCGAGGTGGTCCATCGTCGCCGTGATTTCGTCCGGAATGTGGATTTCTCGTCGCATTGGTCAGAACACGTACGCGATTACCTGTCCACCGACGCCCTCTTCGCGGGCCTCGTAGTGGCTCATGACGCCGTGGCTGGTCGTGACGATGAGCGTCCCGTAATCCCGGGCGGGGAGGAACCGTTTCTCCCACTTCTCGAAGTCGTCCGCGCCCGCCGCGTAGCGGGGCTTGACCGTGCCACACTCGTTGATAGCGCCGTTCAGTTCGACCTCGAATCGCCCGGCCTTGCCGTCGTCGACGAACTGGAAGCCGCCGACGTACCCGCGGTCGTAAAAGACCTCGAGCACGGAGCCGATTTCGTTCGAGGCGGGCTGTATCGTCTGTTCGAGATGGCCGACGCTCTCGGCGTTGTCGAGTCCCGACAGCGCGCTGGCCAGTGGATCGTTGTCCGCCATGGTTAGCTGTACTTCCTGAAGCCCATACCGCGTGCGATCTCGCGGAAGCACTGTCGGCACAACCAGATGTCGTACTTGCCGACGAGTCCCTGCTCGCGTTCGCAGCGCTGGCACGCTTCGAGCTGGCCGGTTCGCTTTGCGGCCTGCTCGCCCGTTCGTTGTTCGGATTCTGATTCGCTCATGCTGTCTCCTCCGCAGCGACGTCCACGTCGAAGTTCGATTCGAGGAACGCGATCGCGTCCTCGGCTGTCAACCGGTGTCTCGCCGGGATCGGCCGGGCCATCTTGTCGCGCTTGCTGACCCGATAGCCGGGCCGAACCAGGTTGACCGTCACGTCGAGGCCGTAGATCCCGATATCGGGGTCGTACTCCTGGCTCGGGAAGTCGGTGTGCTCCTCGACGCCGAAACTGAAGTTACCGGTCTCGTCGAACTGCGCCTCGCGCAGCGCCGCCAACGGCAGCGCCGTCTCGAGGAACGCGGCCGCGTCCTCGCCACGCAGCGTGACCTTCGCGCCGATCGGATCGCCCTCGCGGACGTTGAAGTCCTGAATCGTCCGTTTCGCGGTCGTGCGAACCGGCTGTTGGCCCGCGACCTCGCCGAGGATCTCCTCGGCCTGCGCGAGCGGTTCGCCGCCCCGGCCGACGCCCATGTGGACGACGACCTTCTCGACGGTCGGCTCTCGCATCTCGTGGAACTCGCCCGCCTCGGACTCGGAGCTCATTCGTCGTCACCTCCGTCGTCGGCCTCAACGTCGTCGGCCTCAACGTCGTCGGCCTCAACGTCGTCGGCCTCGGCGTCGTCGGCCTCGGCGTCAGCGTCGTCCGCGCCGCCGTCGGTGAAGTTCTCGTCGATGACGACGACGTACTCCTCGATCGTCTCGAAGCGGCCCTCGCCACCGGCGGCTTCGATCAGGACGTTGTTCGGCGAGGATCCGGGGGTGACCTGGATCTCGTCGATCGTCCCGATTCGGCCCGCGTGGGCCCCGCTGACGGCTGTCACGAGCGCGCCCTTCTCGTACGTGAAGTGGGCTACGATCTCCTCGGCGTCGTTGGAAACGACGATCGAGTCGTTGCCGTCGTAGGTCGTCGCGTCCTCGACGAGCAGCGTCTGTCCGTCGTGAAGCGTCAACTGGGTGTCGCCGCCCGGCACCTGCGCCTTGCCGACGATCTTTCCGAGTTTCGATCCTGCCGACTCGGCATCGATCGGGGTCAACGAGAGCCGGCCGCCCTCGTCGGGAAACACGCGGTAGTACTCCTCGCGCTCCCGGAACGCCAGGATGTCGAACATCCCGATCGGCTGGCGCTCGTCGGAGACGGCTTTCCCGTTGACCAGGACGCTGTCCTGTTCGAGCGCGTAGCGCGTCTCCTTCTTCGAGTCGGCGTAGCCGAGCACGTCGCGCAGGACGATGAGCAGGGGGACCCCCGCCTCGCCGTGCGGACCCGCCGCGGCCTTCGTCGTGTACGTCTCTTCTTTCCGTTCGACCGGCCACGATTTCGGCACGGCCAGCCGTTTTTGATGTTTCGTCATTCGTCGTCCTCCTCGGCTTCGAGGCGCGCCTCGCGAACCTCGTCGTCGAGGTCGAGATCCGTCACCTGGACGTTGCTCGCTTCGAGCGGACGGGGAACCTCCTCGCCGTCCGCCGTCTCGTGGGTCACGTCCTCGACGTGGATCTCCGCGTGGCGGAGATTCACCTCGACGACCTCGCCGGACTCGCCGGCGAAGTCGCCGCGCTGGACCTCGACCGTATCGCCCGCGTTGACGCGGACGCTCCGCTGGCCGTACTCCTCGCGGAGCTCCGGCGATAGCGGCGCACGAACCTGCTTTTGTTTTTCGTGCAGCGGGGCGCGCTCCTGTCGGTTGCGCTGTTTGGTTGGTTGTCGTGTCATAGCTATACGATCATGGTTGCCGTCGAAGCGATCGAGCCGAAGCGCTCGGCGACCTCCCGGGCGATCGGTCCTTTGAGTTCCGTCCCGCGGGGATCCTCGTTCTCGTCGACGATGACGGCCGCGTTGTCCTCGAACTTCACGCGCGTACCGTCGGGGCGTCGGATCGGCTTGCGCTGGCGGATGACGACCGCCTCGAGGACCTGCCGTCGCATCTCCGGTGTCCCCTTGGTGACCGAGACGGTCACCTTGTCACCGAGTCCCGCCTTCGGGTGGCGGTTCTTGGTGCCGGAGTAGCCGGCCGTGGAGACGACTCGCAACTCGCGCGCGCCGGTGTTGTCGGCACACGTGATGAGCGAGCCTTTCTCTAGTCCTTGAGTCACGTCGGCGTTGAGTGCCTCCATCAGGCATCAGCCTCCGTGACTTCGACTACGACGTGGCTCTTCGTCTTCGAGAGCGGTCGTGTCTCCGCGATCTTCACGTCGTCGCCAACGGCGAGCGGTTCCAGTACCCCCGGCACGTGTGCCGGAATCTTCGATCGTCGCTTCATCTGACGATCGTATTTGGGTACGTTCACCTCGTACTCCCGCTCGACGACGACGGTACGGTCCATGTCGGTCGAGACGACCGTCCCCTCGATGACCTGCCCGCGGACGGGCAACTCACCGTAGAAGGGACACGTCTCGTAGTCGTACTCCTCCGGGTTGTCGGGCTCCGGAGGCTGTGTTACGTCGAGTCCTATTGCCATAGTGAACCTCTGTGTGTTTCGCTGCGTCGGGCGGGTCGGGCGAGCAGTCGGTCGCCCTCGACGATCACGGCTCGCGGGCGCTTCCCGCTCCCGTCGTCCGAGTCGCGTCTCGCCTCGCACTCATCGAGCGCGAAGCGGAACGTCGTCCCCGCCTTCGGCACTTGTTTGACCCCGTCGCTCGCCGCCACGAGCAGCGTCCGCATCGTCTCGTCTCGAACGCGGCCGCCGATCCCGACCAAGTCGGGGTTCGACGCGTCCGTAACGGTCACGTCGAGTCCGGCGAGTTCGTGGCGAGCGAGCGTTTCGGGGGTCATTCTTCGAAGTCGCCCTCCTCCCGCTGTACCGTCTTCATGCGGGCGATCGTGCGCTTCAACTCGCCGATCCGGCCCGGGTTCTCCGGAGCGCCACCGGCGGCCAGCACGGCCTTCTCGTTGAGCAACTCGGTCTCGAGCTGTTCGAGTTCCGCCTCGCGCTCGGCGGGCGTCATGTCGCGGATTTCCTCGACGTGGAGAACAGCCATCGTTACTCGGCCTCCTCGTCTGCCCCGCCTTCCATCTCGTCGAGGAGCTCCTCGGCCTCGGCCTCGACGTCCTCGTCGAGGACCTCGGGCTCGTCAGCGCCTGCCTCGTCGGCCGCCGGCGAGTCGCCGGTTTCGCCGTCGAGGTCCTCGTCAAGAACCTCCTCTTCGGGGACTTCCTCGACCGCCTCGGCGGTCTCTTCCTCGAGAACGTCCTCGGGGTCGGCACCGACCGATTCGGCGTCGGCCTCGTCGGGTTCCTCGAGTAGCTCTTCGACGTCGCCTTCGGGTTCCTCGATGAACTCGGAGACCTCGACGTCCTCGTAGACCTCGAAGTCGTCGGGGAGTTCCGCGTTCGGCGGGATGATTTTCACGCGCACGCCGATCGTGCCGAGCTTCATCACCGCGGTGCCGACGCCGCTGTCGACGATGGTTTCGGCGGGTTCGCCGTTGTGTTTGATGTAGCCGCGGTTGAATTTCTCGACGCGGGAGCGTGCGCCCGTGACCTTCCCGCTCAGGATGATCTCGGCGCCCAGCGCGCCCGAGTCCATGATGCGATCGATGGTCGTGTGGCCGGCCTTCCGGAAGTACCAACCACGTTCGAGGGCGTTCGCCAGCCGATCCGCGACGATCTGTGCGTTCAGATCCGGCTCGTCGACCTCCTGGACGTCGATCTGGGGGTCGTCGAGGTCGAAGTCCTCTTCGAGCGTCGTCGTGATCTTGCGGATGTTCTTGCCGCCCTTGCCGATGACCATCCCGGGCTTTTCGGCCTTCAGGACGATCTGGGTCCCCATCGGCGTCTTGGCGACGTCCATGCCGCCGTAGCCGGCGCGGGAGAGCTCTTCGGCAAAGAACTCGTCGATCTGGGTCCGCTGAAGCCCGTCCTCGATGAACTGGTGTTCGTCGGCCATTATTCGTCGCCCTCCCGTGCGAGCACGAGTTCGACGTCGACCTGCGGGGTGTTCCACTGCGAGGCGCGACCGAACGCCCGCGGCTTCTGGCCGGGGGACCCCCCGACCTTGTGGGCCGCGACGTGGTCGATCGTCATCTCCTCCCCGTCGAATCCCTGATGGTCGGCGTTGTTGACGGCGTTCTCGAGGAGATCGAGGAAGGCCTTCGAGGCCTTCTCGGGATACCGCCCCGCGTCCCAGCCGTCGATGTCGTTTCGGTGACCGACACCGCTGTTGTGGGATTTGAACGGGACGGAAACATCACCCTCGATGACCGACTCGAGATAGGCGACGGCCTCGCCGGCCGATTTGCCTTTGATCTCCCGTGCGATCTCCTTGCTGTGCTTGTGGCTCATGTGACGCTCCCGGAGCATGGCTTTCGCCGTCTCGTCCGGGTCGGCGTCGACACTGTAGCTGATTCCCATGGTTATTTGAGCGGTACGAACTTCGAGGAGCGGGTCGCACCGATACCGGCCTGTCCGTGCTCGACGGAGTTTCGCGTCAGCTGGAACTCCCCGAGATAGTGGCCGATCATCTCCGGCTCTACCTCGACGCGTTCGAACGACTGGCCGTTGTGGACCGCGAACGTGAGCCCGACGAACGCCGGGACGATCGGCATGCCGCGCAGATGCGTCCGGATCGGATCGTTCGCGGTCTCCTCGTCGCCCGCCTCGCGGGCTTTTTCGAGGAGCTTCTCCTGTTCGACGGAGAGGCCCCGCTTGATGGTTCGCCGCTGGCGTGCGGGCAGCAGTTCCGCGACCTCGTCGAGCTCCATCGACTGCAACTCGTCGAGCGTGTGACCACGGTAGCGAAACTCGCCCTCGTGGCCGATCTGGTATTCCGAACTCATTCTCGTCCTCCTTTCCCGCCGCGGCCGGTCCGTTTGGAGGCGATGTCGCCGACCTTCCGGCCCGGCGGCGCGTCGCGGGAGATACTCTTGGGTTTGCCGGGGTGCTGTCGGCCGCCGCCACCGAAGGGGTGGTCGACGGCGTTCATCGCGACACCGCGGACGCGCGGGTACTTCGTCCCGCGGGATTTCATTTTGTGGTGCTTGTTGCCGGCCTTGACGAACGGCTTCTCCGTTCGGCCGCCGCCGGCGACCACGCCGACCGTGGCGCGACACTCCGGCGACAGCCGGCGCATCTCGCCGCTCGGCAACTGAACGACAGCGGCGTTGCGGTCGTGGGTGAGAAGCGTCGCTGACACGCCCGAGGCGCGCGCGAACTTCCCGCCGTCGCCGGGCTGTCGCTCGACGTTACAG
The DNA here is from genome assembly GCF_000591055.1 of Natronomonas moolapensis 8.8.11. Taxonomy (GTDB): domain Archaea; phylum Halobacteriota; class Halobacteria; order Halobacteriales; family Haloarculaceae; genus Natronomonas; species Natronomonas moolapensis. The sequence goes on from NC_020388.1 coordinate 575,326, forward strand.
ACGGGGACGCCCTCGGGGATCTCCGCGAGCGGCATCGTGTTGCCGGGGGCGATCTCCGCGGAGACGCCGATTTGGATCTCGTCGCCGACCGCCACGCCTTCGGGGGCGAGGACGAGGCGACGGTCGCCGTCGTCGAACTGTACGTCGGCCAGCGGCGCCGACCGCGCGGGGTCGTGTTCGATCCCGACGATCTCGCCGGTGACCATGTCGGCGTCCTCGACGTTTCGATACGAGAGGTCCGCTTTGTACCGATGGGAGGGTGCGCGGAACGTCGACGTCCCGCGACCACGTCGTTGCCCTTGGATTCGTCGTCCCATTTCAGAACACCCCGATCCGTGAGGCGACTTCCTGGGCGTCGTCGTCCGCCGAGAGGGTGACGGTCGCCTTCTTGTCGCCCTGCGTTCGAACCTGCGTGTTGACCGAGTCGACCGACACGTCGAACTGTGATTCGACGGCTTCGGCGATCTCGGGCTTGCTCGCCTCGGCGTGACAGACGAACTGTAGTTTGTTCTCGAAGTCCATGTCGTTCATCGCCTTCTCGGTGACGAGCGGGTGTTTGATCGTCATCGCTCGGCCACCTCCTCGAGCGCGCTCTCGGTCCACAGCGTGAGCCGGCCGGCGTCGGTGCCGGGGGCGAGGTCCTCGGTGCTGACCTCGGCGGCGGTCGCCACGTCGGCGCCCGCGAGGTTGCGGGCCGCGAGCGAGGGCTCCCCGCTCGTGACGACGAGGACCGACTTCGGCTGCGTGTACTTCCGCCCGCGGGTCGTCCCGCGGCCGGCGCGGACCGTCTTGCCGTCCTCGGCGCGCTCGACGTCCGCGTAGACGCCCAGCGTCTCGAGGACCGCGACGGCCTCTTTCGTCTTGACGAGCTCCTCGAACTCGTCGCTCACGACGAGCGGGAGTTCGAGCTCGCCGTCGAAGTCGTGGCCGCGCTCGGCGACCAACTCGGCGTCGGCGGTCGCGGCGATCGCGCTCCGCGTGGCGAGTTTGCGCTCCTTCGTGTTGATATCGAGTCCGCGGTCCTTCTCGGCCTTCGGCGGGTGTGCGGGGCGGCCGGAGACGGCCTGCGGCACCTCGCGTGCGCGCCCGTTCTGTCTCGGAACGTGCGCCATCCCACGGCCGCTGCCTTGGGACTCCGCCGGGGTCCGAAGCCCTGCGTACTCGTCGGTACCTGCGTCCTGCTGTCGGTTGGCCTGGGCGGCGAGGACCGCGCGCTTGATGAGGTCGGGCCGGAACGTCGTCTCGAAGACGTCCGGCAACTCGACCTCGCCCGCGTCGTCGCCCTCCAGGTCGCGTACTGTTGCCTGCATGAGTTATCCCTGATTGGAAGCGGTGGAGACGTACCGGACCTCGGGGTCGAGGCGCGGTTGGTCGGCCGGTCGCACCGCCGGGCGGAACCGAACGAGGCGCTTGTCGGGACCCGGAACGGAGCCCTTCACGAGAGCGTAGGAACCGTCCACCTCGCCGTAGTTGACGAAGCCGCCGTCGGGGGTGACGTCGTCGTCACCCAGATCGACGAGCCGCTTGTTCAATTCGGTTCGCTGGTGGTAGCCGGTCTGGCCCTGCTGAGGGACCGTCGAGCGGACCCGCGAGGGGTTCCACGGGCCGAGGTTGCCGATGCGTCGGCGCCAGCCCTGGCGGGCGTGTTTGCCCTTCCGCTTTTGGACGCCCCATCGCTTGACGGGGCCTTGGGTGCCCTTGCCCTTCGTGATGCCCGCGACGTCGGCGTACTGGCCGGCGCGGAACACGTCGGTCGCGGCGTGCTCGCCCCCGTCGTCGACGAGGTCGAACGCGAACTCGAGGCGGTCCCCGAGGGCGCCGCCGCCGACGCGTGTCTCCATCACGTCGGGTTCTTTCTTCGGGACGCTCGAAAGCCCGCTCGGCAGCGTGTGGGTGATGACCCGCACGTCCGCAAGGGCACCCGAATCGAGTGCCTCCCGTATTTGGCTTTCGGCGCCGCCGGACTGTTCGTCTGGGACGGAAAGGGCGCGACCGAGGTCCTCGTGGACCTCGTCGGTCCAGAGTTCGGTCAGCGGCCGCGTTCCGTACGGCGTGTCTTCGTAAGCTCGAACGGCGACAGCCCGCATGGGTGGCGTCTCGACGACGGTCACCGGAACGGTCTCCTCTTGGCCCTCTCGGGGGGAGTTGGGTTCGTCGTTGATCGTCACGACGTGGCTCATGCCGGCTTTATATCCGGCGAAGCCCTGTAACCCGGGCTGTCCCTCGTCGTCCGGCCAGGAGTTGAACCGCGGCACCTCGCTGGCCGCACGGCTGCGGGGGCTGAAGCCCATCGAGCCTTTTCGTGGTCTGCTTGGTTGTGGCATTTATCTCACTCCAGTGTGAGGGGCGCAAGCGTCGCGAACAGAGCTTCCTCCGTCCGGACGACCTCGCTACCCTGGTTCGGAACCGTATTGAGCCAAAGGTCGAACCGCGCGTTCGGTTCGTCGCCGATGGCCTCCGCGCGTGGCTCACAGTCGAGTATCTCCGGCAACCCCCGTTCGGGGGCGCCGAAGGCGACCGTGAGTCCGTCGGCCGTCCGCCCGGAGAGTTCCCCGAGCCGATCGACCGTCAGTACCTCCCCGTGTCTGGACGCGGCGATTCGGACGCCGGCGTCCGGACGGGCGAGGCAGTCGTCGATGGTCGCACGCTCGACGGCGAACCCCGGTGAGGGGTCCGCCACGAGTTTCGCGCGAACCGGCTCTCGCGAAGAGACCCTGATGGTGACGCGTTCCCCGGCCGAGACCGCCATCGACGGCGGCACCGGCAGGGAGATCGGGTGTTGCAGTCCGCAATTGACCCGGACGCGCCCGTCAGATCCGACCTCGGTCACGATTCCCTGTCTTAACGACCCCGAACCGTCTGATCCGGAGCCGGTCTGTGTACGGACACGAAGCGGCGGCAGGACACCGGCGTACTCCAGTTCGTCCCGCTTGCCCCAGGCCTCCTTTCGGAGGTATGGGGGCGTGGCGGCGTACTCGAGCACCGTGCCGACGAACCCGTCGCCGAACCGCCCGTCATCGCCACCCTGGTCGGGGTAAACGATGAGGCGGTCGACCCGAAAGACCGTCGCCGCGCGGGCGACGTAACCGAGTTTGCGAGTCGCCTCGCGTTTGTCCTCGGCTTCCCGGGTCAGAGACGACGGCACGAGCACGCTGTGTGTCATACCGTGTCGCTTCCGTGTCCGTTCACGAGACTGTAGCGATGATACCGAACCCACGCTTAAAAGTACCGCGGTCCGTGGCGGTTGTGCGCCCCGTTGACAGGGGATTCGCGTCGGGCGTTCGCACGCCGCGATCGCGCGCCCTTCCGCAAGCCTTTTATTTGTCTCCCCGGTACAGAAAGTTGCGAAGGCGCGCTGGTAGTGTAGTGGTATCACGTGACCTTGCCATGGTCACAACCGGGGTTCAAATCCCCGCCAGCGCATCTCTCTAAATTCAAATCCACGAGCGACCGCGACAGCGTGTCGCGAGTGTCGCTTGAATTCAGGAATTCGATCCGGATTTGAACCCTATCAGTCACAGCCCGGAAGCGCAGCGAAGCGAGCATCCCGGAATGTCTGATTTTGGTTCAAAATCCCCGCCAGCGCGTGACATCCTCCCCGCTGTGAACGGAGCGGGATCGAAGATCCCGCAGGCAGTCGGGCTTCGTCGTTCGAACGGCGCGAGCGCCGTTCGGGATGACGAGAGAGCTCCGCTCTCTCGAACCACCCGACGACGTCGGGGCTTCCCGTACCGCAGGTGGGATATATACGATTTCAGCACGCCCGCGTTTGGGATTTCGCCTATCTCCCCCCAGACGCGGTCGGCTGTCCATCGTGCGACGTTCCAGATTTTCGAGGCGGAGTCTCCGAGCGAATTGAGGCCATCACAGACCTGTCGGTGGTTCTGAATAGAACCAACGTAGGTGCGCGTGACCTCAATCGTTATACATAGCCTATGTAGAGAAATATACTTAATGATTCGCATTAGCGTGGAATATCCGGCCTTGCTATCAACGGTGGTCGGTGCAGGAGTTGTCGGATTCACTCCCCGTCCCCAGAACGCGAAGCGTTCTGGTGTGCGAACGAGAGCTTCGCTCTCGTCAACGCCGTAAACGGCGGGATTCTCTCCTCGCAAAAAGATAGTGAGCGTGTGCTCGCGAGTATGTGCGTCGGAAACTCGCCTGCAAACCTTACTCTAGATACCCGAGCGTTTCGAGGCGCTCTTTGAGCTCTCCGTCGCTCTCGGCGGCGGCCCGGAGGCGTTCGATCTGGCTCTGCTGGAAGTCGAGCAGTTGCAGCGCCGTCCGGAGTTTGTAGTTCGCCTCCTCGTCGTCGACGCGTTCGAGCGCCGACTGCAACAGCATACGGATGGTGTCGTTCGTCTCGTCGGCCATACGTGCCACGTAGCGAGATTCCGAATATAAACTTTCGTTTCGTGGGAGCCACCGAGACGACTATTTCCGTCGGGGCCGGAGTGACGGTATGACCGTCGTGGCACTCCTGAGCGTGGCGCCGGTGATCGAAGACAGTATGGCGAGCGAGGTCGCGGCCGCCGTCGAGGCGCTCGAGGACTTCGACGTCGCCTACGAGACGAACCCGATGGGGACCGTGATCGAAGCCGACGACGTCGGGACGATTATGGCCGCGGCGGGGGCGGCACACGAGGCCGTCGACGCCGACCGCGTGAGCACGGTGTTGAAGATCGACGACAAGCGCGCCCGCGGAGAGCCCGCCGAAGCGAAGGTCGAGGCGGTCGAGCGCGAACTGGGTCGAGACGCAAAAACGGAGCGATAGCGCGATCAACGCCAAGGAAAAGGCATATCCCCGGCCCCCCGTATCTTCGGGCATGAGCAGCCCCCCCGACGAGTACTACACGGACGAGCGCTGGAACAACTGGGTGGACCGGCTCCGCGAGGAGGAGATCGATCCCGAGAGCGACGACTCCGCGCGCCTCTTTTTCAATCTCCTGGACGACGCGACGATCGCCATCGCGAAGGTTGTCACCGACTACGAGGACGGCGAGATCGACGCCGACGCCGCCGCCGAGGAACTCGGTCGCATCAGGGAGATCGTCCTCTCGGAGGTCGAGATCGACGAGGAGGAGAAACTGACGCTCGTCGACGGGATCCAGACTTCGCTCGTCTGTGCGTTCTACACCGCCGAGGAGTACATCGTCGGCGGTCCCGCCGACGAGGGAACCGTCGAGGAGCACCTCCGCGCCGCCGCCGCCGCCGAGACCGACGAGGAGGACCTCGACACCGCGCTGGCCCACTGCGTCCAGGCCGGGACGCTCATCGTCGAGGGGGCGGAACTCGGGATGGACGTCGCCGAGGAGATCGAGTACGGTTTAGTCGCCGACTGGGTCAACGGTCTCGACTCGCTGGGGCGGGCGCTCGCGGACCCCGAAGTGGTCGAAGAAGACGAATAAGGCGTACGTTTTTATCCGCGAGCCGCGTTGTTCGGCCATGATATTCCGACCCGACGAGCGCGCCCAATCGACGCTGGTCGGATTTATCGTCTTGTTCGGCATTCTCGTCATCGCCTTCTCGTCGTATCAAGCGGTCGTCGTGCCGAACCAGAACGCCGAGGTGGAGTTCAACCACTTTCAGGACATTCAGAGTGATTTTACCGAGTTCCGGAGCACACTCGTAAATTCGGTCGGAAGTAACGAGGAACGTGCCGTCACGTTCAGGCTCGGGACGCAGTATCCCGCTCGCTTGCTTGCATTGAATCCGCCGCCGGTTTCGGGGCAGTTGGAGACGATAGAGGAAGGAGATAGAACAGTAGAAGTCAATTTAGCCGACGGCGAAAACATAGCCACAGACGTGTGTGAAACTGATGCTCCGACAACCAACTCACTACGGTACACACCGAACTACAACGAGTATGGGAGTCCCAGAGCCGTTTCGTACGAAAATAGGTTCGTTGCGCAGGAGTTCAGAGACGGGAACGTGTATGATCGACAACGGCTGATTCAGGAGTCATCAGGTGAGATCAGCCTTTTATTACTGAATGGGTCGGTGTCTCGCGCCAGTCAGGAATCGTATTCCTTCGATATTAACGCTAGTCGACGGAACAGGACAGCGGACAGCCGAACAGTTTCCAATATCACGATTCCAAGCCAGTATAGCGCAGAGGAATGGGAAAGCACGATTCTCGAAGGTATGGATATTACTGCGACTGACCGAGACGACGGGCGGGTACGAATCGAAGCAGAGGATGGCGGGGCTCTAGGGAATTACAACGTCTCATGTGCGGCCGCGGGGCTTGATCGCGACCCAGCATTTAGTCCGAACCCTCCGAGCCAAGATTCTTCTGATGATGGAACAGATATTCTCAACCCAACAGATGTTGTTCTTGATAATATAGAACGAGAAAACGACGGGAATGACAAATATTTAGACTTAACATTCAGAAGTGTAAACTCAAATGCAACAGTCACAGATGCCAGAATTAACTTCTACAACGCGAAGAACGAGGGCCAGACCCCGTCGAACGCTGACTTATCCGATGACACTGGAAGCGAATTGGCCACTCTAACAGTTGGTGGTGAGTTTGAGGAACTCAACTCACCTGTAGAGATTGTTTCTGATTATACATTTCAGCTTGACTTTGATAAAAATCCGGGTAGTGGTAACAGGGAATGGTTTATATTGACGCTAATGTTTGAGGATGGATCATCCAGACAGTATTTCGTGGATGTTCCTTAATTAGTAGAGTAACAGATAGATACGCTAGACGTCTTGTCAGAAGATATCTTAACAGTTTCTTGGATTTTCCGTCCCGCGTCCCAGCTGGCTATTTTTCTGGGAGTATTCGCAGAACCGGGCTAAATAATCATCCCGTAGTATAAAAATACTTATAGTCTAATTATCGATATAAATTCTTGTAAACCCGCGAGTTAGCAAGTCAAGTGGACTCGAAAGTCAACGAACCTCCCACTGACAATAAATTAAATCACGCGACCGATCACTCAAAAATGACAGGTGTAGACATCGACGCCGTCGATATCCGCATGAGCAAACGCAAGCTCAATCTCGCGAAGACGCTACACGCCGAAATAGTGTAGCGAAGTACGCCATGTAGAACGGCAGAGAGATATTCGAACGAACCTCGACACGGCAGCACGGAGCGAGATTGATTCCAAACCCGAAATCACTCTATTGTTCGACTACGATGACCCGTCGAACGAATCAAGTTTCCGCAACACCCCTGCGTACACGTCCGGCGCACAGTACCACCCGGCGTTCAACATCGCATCGATGGTCTCCCGCGCGGCTTCCGGATCGAGTGCGCCTCGCTTCATCAACAGTAGGACGAGATACGCCGTGCCCCGCGTGTCGATCCCTTCGGTCGATGCCACGTCTCGACTGTACGTTTCGTCCATGACAGCAGTCCCATTTCGCCGTTTCGCACACGAAAGAACCGACGCGTCCGCCCGACTGAGACGATCGTTCGTCCGCAGTCGTTTATAAATATCCGTCTCCGAAACGGATACGGTGTCAAAAACTTCGTCATCGACGAGCCGTTCGATCCGACGGGCGTCGGGATATCCTTCCTCGATACCGGTGCTGACGACTTCCTTATAAACTAGTTCGGGAATCAGACGTCGCTCCTCCAGATCGTTTAAGAGTGCCAATCGCTCCGCCTTGGCGAGGTATATGAGCGGCGTCGCGTCGAAGACCCACATTCACAGCGCCTCGAGGTCGTCCTCGACATGATCCCCGTCGACCCACGTCGAGTCGCGTTCCTTTGCTAATTGGGCGAAATCCCACACCGACATGTCGGCGCGTTCAGCCGCTTTGTGAAAGGTGATCTCCCCGTTCGCCACTGCTTCGAGTGCCTGCTCGCGACGCCAGTCTTCGAGTCCCTCCGAGAGGAGCTTCCGGACAGCCGTACTCCGGTCGAGTTTCTCGTCTTCGAGGTACGCCTCGAGTTCGGCTTCGAGTTCCTCGGGGACGCGAGTGGAGATCGTTCCCACAGTGTATGCATTGTATTATATGTATACAAGCGCTTCGGTGGATCAATTCGGTCGAAAACGTGGTTTTGACGCAGCATGCGTGGCTATAAAAAGCCGTCCTCGTCGTAGACTCCCGAGTATCTGAACAGGGTCATAACGCCGGGCCGAATACTTATTCGAGTTGCCGACAAACGTAGTTGTATGCCAGTCGTCACAACCGAGGGTGTCCTAGGTGGAAAGCCACGGCTGGACGGACGGCGGGTGAGCGTACTCCAGGTTGCAGAGCTCGTTCTCGAGTGTAACGATGACCCGGCCGACGTCGCCGACCAACTCGACCTCTCGTTGGCCGAGATCCACGAGGCGCTTGCGTACTATTATAATAACGTCGACGAGATGGAGACGTATCGCCACCAGCGCGAAGAGCTCCTCGAAACCCTTCGAAAGGAGTCACACGCGCCGGATACGATCAAGCGCTGACGATGGCGCAACTGTCGTTTCTGGCCGACGAACACGTCAAGCGGTCGTATATACACGCACTTCGCGGGAACGGGGTCGACGTCGTTGCTGTGATAGAAGGGGACAGAACCGGTCAGAAAGACGACGTTCATCTCCAGAGGAGTTCCCAACGGAACCTCGTGGTGGTGACCAACGACGATGATTTTGTCAGACTCGCACAGAAGCAGTCCCACACCGGTATTGTCTTCTACAGCGAGCAGAACCACGATCCGAGCGATTTTGTCACAGCAATCCGGCGAATCGACCGGTTCTTTTCCCCCGACGACATGCGGAATCACGTCGAGTGGCTCGAAAACTGGTTGTAGCGCCACGCTGTTCGACAATCGACGAACTAGCCACCGACAATAACTTATATCACGCCGCCGATCACTGGGGTATGACAGGTGTAGGCATCGACGCCATCGAGATCCGCACGGGCAAACTCAAACTCGACCTCGCGGAGACGTTCGCCGCGGAGATGGGCGACGCGCCCGAGAAGTACACGAAGGGACTCGGTCTCCATGCCAGTTCCTTCCCGGACACTTACGAGGACATCGTCACGATGGGCGCCAACGCCGCCCATCGGCTGATGGAGCGAAAGGGTCTCGGGTTGGACGACATCGGTCGGATCGACGTCGCCACGGAGTCGGCGTTCGACCACTCCAAGCCCGTCTCGACGTACATCGGCGGCTGTCTCGAGCAGGTCTTCGAGGGCGACCTCCACCACGCCAACAAGGGCGAGCGGAAGTTCGCCTGCGTCTCCGGCACCCAGAGCGTCGACGACGCGTACAACTGGATCGAGGCGGGGCGGAATCGCGGCCGGGCCGCCCTCGTGATCGCGACCGACACGGCGCTGTACGCTCGCGACGACCCGGGCGAGGCGACCCAGGGCGCGGGCGCGGTGGCGATGTTGATCGACGAGGACCCGGATCTCGTCGAACTCTCGAAGGCCCAGGGGTACGGCTCCGCCGACGAGACTGACTTCCTGAAGCCCCAACAGCAGTTCCCGAGCGTCGACGGCAAGCGCTCTGTGAAGGTGTATCTGGCCCGGATGCGCGAGGCGCTCGTCGACTACGAGCGCGCCGGCGGGGAGATCCACCCCGACGACTTCCGACTCGGACCGTTCCACACCCCCTTCCCCGGGATGGTCCGGAAGGCCGCCGTGTTAGCGTACCGACACATCACCCGCGACACCGAGATCGAGGACGAACTCGCCGCCGAGATCGGCCGCCAACCGCGGCCGGAGGGGTTCGACGACGACGAGGCGTACATGGACGCGCTCTCGGAGTACACCGACGCGCTCAAGGAGACCGATCGATACAAGTCGTGGTACGACCGGACGATCGACCCGACGCTCGACATCTCCCGGCACGTCGGCAACTGGTACACCGGGTCGGTCCACGTCGCCCGGATCGCCGGCATCAAGGCCCTCGCCGAGGCCGACGAGGACGCCGTCGGCGAGCAACTGCTCGTCGGATCGTACGGCTCCGGTGCCCAGGCGGAGATCCACGTCGAGACACTACAGGAGGGGTGGCGCGGGGAGATCGAGGCACTGGATATCGACGAGCAACTCGAGGCCCGCTACGATCTGACTTTCGGGGAGTACGAGGAGGTCCACGACGCGCACAACTTCGACGAGGAGTCGAGCGTCGAGGAGTTCACTGTCCCGGACGGCGAGTTCGCCTTCGACGGCTGGGGCCGGATGGGCGAGCGGAAGTACCGCTACGTCGAGTGATCCGTTAGTCGCCCGCCAGAGGTTCGGCCTCGCCACCGACGGACGTACCCCGGCTCCCGGTCGGGCGGACGCGTCCGGGACGCGAGGTGGGCGCGGATCGCCCGGCAAACGCCCGACTGTGTGTGTTCTCTCCGACTTCGAGTTAAAATACATACGGACCGCTTCAGCACTCATAACCATCCACGGAACCGGTCGCATTATTACGGTGTAACCGTCCGTTGAGGCGGTGTATGCTGAGTCGGATACGGGAATCATACGGGATAAAACTCCTCATCGGGTACGCGATCACCGGCAGCATCGTCACCGTCGTCGGGGTAACGACCGGGAGCGTGGCCGCCACGATCACGATGGCCTGGGCCGGGTTGCTTGCGCTCGGGTCGATTACCGGAACGAGCACCATCGCATCGGTGACCGAACTCCGAAAGCGAACCGGCGCGATCGCGGACGGGGAACTCGGAACGCACCTCCCGTCGAATCGCGACGACGAGCTCGGCGATCTGTTCCGGGCGGTCGATACGATGCGGTGGTCGCTCTCCGACGAGATCGACAACGCAACCGAGCTGCGCGAGGAGGCCGAACAAGCCCGATCCGAGGCCGACGAGCTCGTCGAGGAGTACCGGGAGATCGCGGACCAATACGCCGCGACGATGCAAGCCGCCTCGGACGGCGACCTCACACAGCGAGTGGACGTCGACGACCGACACGAACCGATGGCGCTGATCGGGGACGCATTCAATCGGATGTTGGACGACCTCGAAGCGACACTCCGGTCCGTGGAGGCGTTCGCCGGACGGATCGAGAGCGACACGAGGACGCTCGAATCGCTGAGCGACGATGCCGAGTCCGAGGTCGAAGCCGCGGTCGCGGCCGCCACGGAGATCACGGAGGCGACGAGCACACAACGCCGCCAGCTCGACGCCACCGCGGACGAAATCGAGGACGCATCCGCGACCGCCGAGGAGATCGCCGCAACGACGGAGACGCTCGCCTCGACCAGTTCCGATGCCGCCACCGCGACCGGGGAGGCCCAACAGGCCGCGGAGGAGGCGATCGCCCAGATGGAGGCTATAGAGAACGAGACTGTCGCAACAGTAGAACAGATCGAATCCCTGACCGAAACCACAGAAGAAATAACCGAAATCGCCGGCGTAATAAACGAAATCGCCAACCAAACGAACATCCTCGCGTTGAACGCCAACGTTGTAGGGGCGTAGTGGGCACTTGATGACCACTCCATGTATTCACCTTCGTTTATGAAGACACCTATCATGTATCAAAAAGAAAATACTTTTGAGTTCCAGGCATTGATAGAGCAACGTGAATGGGGTTCTTCGATAGAGTTGGAAAATTTATTACAGGGACTCCACGCAGGGATAACAGATTCTTCCGAGGTTGTGGTTTGATTACTGACTGGATTAGGGCTTCACGCACGTCTTCCGCGGCATAGTGGCTGTGATTCTGCTGAACAACCTCCTGCCGAACTAGAAGAGATACCCCGTGTCGGAGACGAGAAGTTCCTCATTGACGCTCTGGGGTATCTCACTCTTCCTCACGAAGTGGTCTAATGACGCCTTGATTTCAGTAACCGCAACATCGTTGAGGGACTCTTACAGACCGATACCGTGCAAATCAAACGATTCCACGAAACCGGGGAAGGCAATTAAACCTGCGCCAAGCGCCGGCTAACTGTTTACTACAATAACCACCACTGTCGTTAATACAAGAGGGCTCGATTTAGTTACCTATATATTTGATATATCAACGCCATTAAATTTGTTTCTTATTTCTCTTATATGAGCTTCTGTAACTTTCCCGTATCCATCTGTCTCGTCCCTTGCATGGTCTAAGGCATAACTCCGTGCAGATTTGGAGACGTCATTCTTTTTTAGCAGTCTTGAGAACGTATGACGAAGGGTATGAATATCTACACGTTGTTTACTCCTATAATCCTTGTCAATACCCATAGCTTTCTGTTGTCTCTCTGGCATTGGTATTTTGGCGATCTCTTCTTGAATTCCCGCGTCTTCAGCAGCTTTTCTGACAGTATCTCTATAAGTACTGCCTGACAATCCCCCACCGTCTCTGGAAGGAAAGAGATACTCATGATCCCCGTTTTGAACATAGCTCGATCTAACGTCACTGATCCAATGTTCTAACAGACTGACTAATTTCTCTGTTAATGGCATTACATACGTTCCACCGATCTTTGTGTTTCGGAGTTCTATTGTCTCCTCTTTTAGATTAATATCGGACGTTTTGATCAGGCAAAGTGCCTCCTCTCGGGGTCCTAGTTCTACTGAACAGAGTAGCATCAATTGGTCTCTGAAATCGTCCAATTCCGTTAACAACTTCTCAATCTCCTCAGTTTCTAACCACTCTCGGTCAAATCCGGAATCAACTGCATACCTATTTGGATCTATATTTTGTCTTATTTTCCATGTCAGTTTTAGGAACTCATCCTCTTCTTCTTCTAATCTCCCGATTGCTCCGACGACCGCATTCTTATCATTCTGCAAACAGGATTTCGATCGTTCCATCCCAGCTCGATACTCAAAGTACCGGCGGATCTCCGCGAACCCTGCATCTTCGACACACATGCCCTCGTCATGAAGGTAATCAACAAGGAACCGGAGCGAGCTGTTGTAGTTCTTCACTGATCCTTCAGCTAGAAGATTATTGATACATGACTCGCACAGATACTCAATACAGTGACCACACTTGGGCGGTGTAATCCCTAACTCCTCAAGTGTTTCTTGATATTTTTCGTATATTTCATCGTAGCATTCACAAATTTCAGAATCAGTAGTCTCTTTCTCTGAACTATTATTATCTTCGACGCTTTCACTATTCGTGTCTTGATCGCTCGTCGGGACCTCTGTAGATTGCCGGCTACTCTCCGTGGTGAATTCAGTTAGTTTTGTGTTTTTAGACATGATTGTTGTCACTTGTTAAGTTTATATGCGGATGAGTCCTCATCAGCAGAGCGAATTATGCCCTCTTGTTGTAAGGAGTCTACTTCGACGATCACCGATGGCATCGCTTCATCGGTCTTCTCAGCTAGTTCATCCACAGTCAGCGGGCTCTCTTCATTCAACTCTTGAACGATTGCTTCTTCAGTATCAGTACGCGTCACCGGCTGTTCTTCAGGTTCCGCCACACCGGTTACCTGCTCAGGAATATGAACGACTCCTGAGTTTTTCTCATCGAGCTTCTCATGGAGAGCTTGGATATTATCCGCGATCCGCTTGAGATCAGCATCTAGTGATTCGATCTCTGTCTCTCCATTTTTATCGATATACCGTGCGTGGTGTTGAATCGCAGCTCGGACAGCCTCACTTCGAGAAGCGTATCGCTGCTCAACGACCTTTTCTAGCAATTCGTCATGGTAGTCAGTTAGACTGAATTTTTTTGGAACAGTGTCCCTTGTGCTGCTTTTCGTCACCAGGAATCACCTAGATTCGTTATTCTCCTCGCTACCGTTCTCCATAGGTACCCGAACGGAGTGTTGGATGGGGTAGGTGGTGATTTCATGCCAGTTCGACCTGCGAGAACATTAGGGCGGAGGTGATCCGGTTTTTCCGATAAATTGAAATTAAAGACGAGTTTAAATACCAAATACGGACGACAAGAGGTGGAACGGATTTCGTACCGGTTTGACCTGCGAGAACCATTCGTCTTTAGCTAATACTCACAGTAATACTGAATAACCGCGTATCGAAGGCGAATTGCGTCGCAACACGCTCGCTACAACCCGAAAACACGGGTTCCGATCGTCGTGTATCGCCTGTTCCCGATAGTAAGAACATCTCAGTCGCTAGTTCCGTCGTTCTAATACCGCAGAAAATAATTCTTTCTCTAAATATTACTAACGGTCTTAGCTAAAGACGAATGCCTGCGAGAACATTGGGGCGAAGGTGATCCAATCTTTTGATAAACTTGAAATTAGAGAGAATATTCAATAGCCAGTATGAGTGAGAAAGAAATTGAACGCGATGAACTTCAGCAACTGACTGCGAATGAGCTGTTTTATGTCCTGAATGGAAAACCTCCAAAAAACGCATCAAACTCAAACTCTCAACTCAGAGAAAACATCGAAAATAAAAAGATAGGACAGATTACTGACCGATTTTTTAATCTGATTGAAGATCTTGCTGCATTGCAGTATGCTGGTTTTTGCGATGACGAGTATTGGTCAGATATTAAAAGTGACATAAGTAACCCTGGATCAGATAATCTGATCTATTCAGAAGGGAATAAATTTTTTAATAAAGAACTAATTGATGAAAGTACATATATAATCGGGATGCAGCTAGGTCATTTAGCTGATTTGTTAACTTACTCAGCTCAGTTAGATGAGCTAGCTGAAGAAAAAAATATTCAGGAAGCCTTAATTAATGGATTCAGTCTCGGTGTTAATGGATATGGTACAAGTAGGCCAGTAGAAAGTCCTGCGGATCACGATGACCGGGTGAGAGAGAGACTTATTAATAGATCGCCAATAAATAAAAGTCAAACAAACACACTTGATGAAAATATAGCTTTAGATGGAAAAGAACTAGCAGAAAACAAGAAAGCGACAGAGCTCGTTGACGAACTGGTTGGGGAAGCCGTGGTGGAGGATGATGATCCGATCCTTGCAAGAATGGAAGCCGAGTTTGATGACGCAGGTATCCGAATTGAGCCGTATCCGCCAGTCATAAATAAAGTATTCAACCTTGGGGATGGTCACCCTCCAGATTTGGGAAGTGAGACAGAGAGGACAAAATACGCTGTAGAGTGTTTAAAACAAAACTACACTCAGAATATCCAGAATGTGTTTGCATTTAGGGACCGTATCCTAAATGATATAGGTACGTGTTTACCCCCAGATGGATATCGTCACTCTCTCGTGAGTGCCACCCAACTGGTGTCGTAGACTGATGCAACAGGCGGGCAAACACGCTTTCGAGGGATGGTCTCCAGACCGGAGACCATCCCGTCTCGCCTGTTCATGACCTCTTCGGAACCTACCAAGGAAGAGATCCTTGAGCGTCTGGTCGCACTTGAGAAAGAGAACGAGGAACTTCGAGAGGAGAACAAGCGGCTCAGAGCCAAGCTTCGGTGGTACGAGGGACCCCATACACCACCGAGCAAAGACCAATCGGACCAGGAGGAGTCGTCCTCGTCCGATGGGGACGAGGACGACGAACAACCACGTACTGACGGTGGCACGCCTGGCCGAAAGTCCGGACATGACCCGGAATGGCGCGACGCTCCTGACCCGGATCAAGAGATCGAGGTTACCTGTGACTGCTGTCCAGACTGTGGTGAAGCGTTCGACGAGTCGGCGGGCGTCAGCCCCCGACTCGTCGAGGAACTCCCGGATCCACAGCCACCAGAGGTCACACAGTACAACCGCCATCACTACGAGTGCCACTCCTGTGGTGCCGAGACTGTCGCCTCACACCCCGACTGCCCCGATGAGGGGCAGTTCGGGGTGAATGTCATCGCACAGGCGGCGCTCTCTCGGTACGATCACCGCCTTCCCTACCGGAAGATCGCCGATCGCTTCGAACAACTCCACGGACTGGAGTTCACGGGTGCGTCCGCGTGGCACGCGACCGAGCGCGTTGCACGCGCCGGTCGCTGTGAATACGAGCAGATTCGCCGTCAGATCCAGCAAGCCGACGTTGTCCACGTTGACGAGACTGGAATTAAACGCGACGGCGAACAGGCATGGATCTGGACGTTCACCACCGAGGAGCACACGCTGTACGTGGCTAGGGAGAGTCGAGGAAGTGATGTTCCCGCGGAAGTCCTCGGCGAGGACTTCGCGGGAACAGTCGTCTGTGACGGGTGGACGGCGTATCCGGCTTTCAGCAGCAACCTCCAGCGGTGTTGGGCGCATATTCTACGGGAGGCTGAAGACGCCGCCGAGAAACAGACGGAAGGCGAACCGATCTACCGTGCCCTCAAACAGCTGTACGTCGCTCTCCAGACCCGGCTGGAGAGCGACTTGACAGTCCGCGAGCGAGCAGAACTCCAACGTGTGGCGCGGAGAGAGCTTGAATCGCTGATAGAACGGTCAGTTCCTGACGGACCAGTGGCAACACTACTCGGCAAGATCGAAGGAGGCCTCGACCACTGGCTCACCTTTATCGGTGAGCCAGCGGTCTCCCCAACGAACAACGCCGCTGAAAATGCGCTCCGTGAGCCAGTGGTTCTCCGGAAAATCATCGGAACACTCCGGAACGACCGCGGTATGTTCGTGCATGAGACGCTGCTGTCCCTGCTGGCGACGTGCCGCCAGCAGGGACGCAATCCCTACGACGAGTTCAAGCGAATCGCTCGAAACAACGAGATGATTTCACGAGCTCAGACCGTACCCGCTGTTGCATCCTCGGGGTAAACACATACTGATATAGAACAGGTATTTAAACAGGTTGCAAATATGGGTCCAGACCTACGGGATTACGAGGTTCTACAGGGGGCAATTTTATTCTCTAATAGCAAAAATAGAGATATTAACGAGTGTGTTAGAGAATGTAGCCTTGGCGATCAAGATGAAATAAGCGACGATATCATCACTAGTGGTCTCAAAAAACTTAGAGGTGTGCATCGGATTAAGTCCGCTTGGCAGGACTATCCGCTTATAGATCAAAACTACGAATTGACTGCGTACGGTACATTACTTAGTAAGATCATATTCCCTATGGAGGAGATTCGAGAGACAGACAGATACCTGCCAACGCCAACTGAGGAAGCGGACTACGTTAGGCCCTCATTCATATATGTGACTAATGCATGCTATGCGTTTGCGCTTGATTGTCCTTCTGAAGAGCATATCGAGGGCTCATGGGAATCGTTGTATGAGGAGGCGTGTAAGGAACGAATTAATGAACTGTCGTGATTATTTGGTAGCGAAATAAGCCATTCGCTCTTAGGAAGTACATTGTTGGTGGAGAGTTGTCTTGCGATTTCTCCATACGAAAGAAGCCGCCGTGGCCGGAGCAGTTCGTAGCTGTGGGCGGCTACGTGAGTACTTCGACCATCCCGAAATGAGCTTCCGCATCGCTACCAACAATCTGCTTCACAAGAGCGTAAGCCATTTATTCATTTACTTTGTCGTCGGCTTCCCACTTCCAGTCTGAAAAAAGTGCCACCCTCACTCTGCCATCGGCTGCTTATCATCATGGTTAGTAATTAATACCCATCTTAAGACTGTCACATACATGATTTAATTTTCACTCAGCAACAGAGACTCTTAATTAAGCGCCCGCATTAATTATGCTGTTGGTAAAGAGTCTTCTTGCGGTTCTCCGGTACTGAGGGACAGATCTAATAGGTCAAATTGCAGTTTTCACCGGCTGAACAAGAGGTTCTACAGACTCAGGGGAAGCATCGATTTTGCGACTAACGGTATGTTTCTCAAGCGAGAAAGAACAAGTAAATCGGATTCCATTTAAACTATAGTCGAATTCGCAGTACAGCGGCGGTGTGGGGGTATATAAAAAACCAATTAAATCAGATCTTATCGAATCATCTGGCAAGGATGGACTACTAATTATACATATGGTAGTGAACCTACCCAAAGGAGCTGTTGAGTTCCTTGATGAGCTTGAGGAGCATAGCACAGAGGCAACGGTTCAGTCCTACAGATGGGCTATCCGATCCGTTACCGAGTTTCAGCAACGACAGGATGAGACTCCAACCGAAATAACGGTAGACAATGTTGCAGAGTTTATTTTGTTCGAGGGGTCAAAATATACTGACGGCTAAACTTATTTGTGTATAGAGCTTGTTTTTACGGTATGGACTACTTGGAGAAGATCACTGTTGACGAACTCCAAGAGATTTTAGCCGAAGTTGATGAAAAGAAACCAGTTCAGAGAATTCTTGCCGGTATCGCCTACAAGGACGGTGTCGAGCAGCAGACAATTGCGGAGCGGCATGATGTCCATCCAAACACGGTTCGTAACTGGCTGATCCGACTCGAACGGCTCGACTCAGAGCCGTTCGAGTCGGTCGTCTACGATGATCCTCGCCCCGGCCAATCACGCGAACTTGACGAAGCTGACCACGACCAATTCATCGAAGCTCTCCACGATTCTCCCAAAGAAGTTGGACTTGATGCGCGTGCGTGGACGGTTCCGCTAGCCCAGCAGTATCTTGAAGATGAGTTCGATATTGAGTACTGCCGCCGTCATATCCGGCGATTGATGTCCGAGGCCGGGCTGTCCTGGAAGACAGCCCGGCCAGAGTACGTCAAAGCTGATGAACGAGCTCAGGATGCGTTCCGCAAAGGCTTCAAAAAAAGACGGACGATCTGGACGACGACTACACAATCATAGCAATCGACCAGACACGCCAAGAGATCACGACGGATCTTGTCCACGCGTGGTTTCCAGAAAAAACGCGCCCGACACTCCCGGTGTCGGGCGCGTGGGAGAGTCTCAAACTGCTGGGCGGTGTCACCGCCAGCGGTGACACCTTCTTTCTGAAGTGTGAAGACAACTTTACCGCTGACATCACGACGCGGTTACTGGACGCACTCCAGACCGAGTTCGGCGAGAAAATCTGTGTTGTCCTGGACAATGCCCCGTATTTCGCGGCGAACGATGTCCACGACTACGTTGAAGACACACCGATCGAACTGTGCCACCTTCCGCGGGGTTCACCGGAGCTGAACCCCGCGGAAGGGTGCTGGCAGAAACTCAATCAGCGGCTTGGTAACCAACTTTTCGAAGAACTTGATGAACTGAGAGAAGCCGTCTTCGATGCGCTTGCGTCTATAGACCCACCAAACATCTATAATTATCTCTGTCCGTGAGTATATGCTACTACAACACTACACGGAGTTATCCGATCAATATCAAATTATATCGCGCACACGCGTGACGAGACGCCCCCTTACCTCGTCAAACAACAGATCAATGAGGCGGTTCGAACGCTTCGAAAAGAGATCGTACTAGAAACAGGGATTCGTTCTTCAGAGTTGGATAACCCCCGTAGTGGTTCAACTGAGGAAGCAGAACACTACGAAGTAGATTTCATTGAATCACTGGTTGAGTACTTGCGCCACTGTAACTACGGAAGTCGAGCACATACGATAGTTGAGGTTCTCGTTGAAACAGGGTGTTTCGCAAACTCTCTCCAGCAACTTGATCTGGATCACGTAGATTTCCAGCAAGGAACGATCTCGATTCAAAGCTCAAAAACAAGGGCGATTCAGCCGCAGACCTACGATGTGTCTCTCTCAGGCACGTGTATCGACGTTCTTGAAACGTACGTTGCCCGTGAGCGTATTGAAAACAAGGGAGATGACGCTATGGCGTTGTTCACTACGGGTCATGGTCGAATAAGTACTGCAACGATTCGTCGATCACTCAAGCAAGCCGCAGAGAAGGCATTCCAGTATCATACCACTCAGAACGGAACGGAGTGCCCTGACAAGCTTCGTGAACAGGCTGCCTCGCTGTCGCTTCATGATCTTCGAGTATACGCTCTCACCCAACTTCACGAGTAATGGCACAGTCGTTGGCTGACGCACTGGCGGAGATCAACGATCCCGAGACGATTGAGCAACTGCTCTCAGGAATCAATGAGAGCGATAACACTCAATCGTCATCTCCGTCTTCAGCTTCCAATCAGTCAACGCTATCCAAGCTCTACGAACGGTTTCTAGGCCGACGGCAGAATCGAAGTCCGGCAACAATCAGTAATTACAAGCGAACGCTCCCCGGGTTTGTGCGGTTTGCAGCGAGCCGACATGCGTTGTATCCGGGAGAAATAACAACGGAACTCGTTGACGCGTACGTCGATTCACTTCTACAAGAGTACGATAACGATGCCACCATTTTACTTCACACCTCGAACGTTCGCCCTTGGCTCAAATGGCTTATACTGAGGGCTAAAAATTCATGTAACTCCAGCCACGAGAAACGGTATGGCGAGGCTGGAGAAGGTCTCTGTCGAAGACCTCCGCCAGATCCTGGCGGAGGTCGATGAAGCCGACGCAGCAAAGCGGATTATGGCTGCGATTACCTACAAGGAGATCGACGATCTGACGCAGACAGACGCTGCCGAACTCTACGGATTTTCCAGTAGTTGGGCCTCAAAGTGGTTCACCCGACTCGAACGGCTCGCCGACGAGCCGTTCGAGGAGGTTGTCTATGATAAACCACGAGAAGGCAGGCCGTCCGAGCTTTCTGACAAAGAACACGACCAGTTCGTCGAGGCTCTTCACGACTCACCCGGAGAAGTCAGATACGACGCACCCGCGTGGTCTGTTCCATTGGCGCGTCACTATCTCTCCGAGGAGTTCGGTGTTGAGTACTGCGAACGTCACGTCCGACGACTGATCTCCGAGGCCGGGCTGTCCTGGAAGACAGCCCGGCCGGAGTTCTACAAATCCGACGAGAGAGCCCAAGAAGCCTGGCAGGAAGGGTTCAAAAAAAGCGCGACAACTTGGACGATGAATACACGATCCTGACCATCGATCAGACGCGTCAGGTACTCTCGACGCTGATCTATGCGTGGTTTCCGGAAGGGGAGCGCCCGTCACTTCCGGTGACGGGCGCGTGGGATAGCATCAAGTTGCTCGGTGCAGTCAGCGATTCTAGGGAGACGTTCTTTCTGCCGTGTGCAGAGAACTTCAACAGCGACACGACGATTCGCTTGCTAGACGCACTCCAGACAGAGTTCGGCAAGAAAATCTGCGTCATCTTGGACAACGCGTCGTATTTCACGGCTAACGCAGTCCAGGAGTTCGTCGAAGACACGCCGATCGAACTATGCTACCTTCCGCGGGGTTCACCGGAGCTGAACCCCGCGGAAGAGTGCTGGCGACAACTCGATCAAGAACTTGGCAACCGTCTGTTCGACACACTCGACGAACTTCGTGATGCTGCGCTCTGTGCACTCAACCGGATTACCGTTCCAGATGTCTTTACGTACTTATGTCCGTGAGTATTAATAAGCGGGAACTGTGCAGAGAAGCGGTCTACCATATCCTTGATAAAGACGAGCTCGGTCTGTCACCGAATGCACGCGAGGAGGCACTTCCGGAGAAGGAAGCCACCGCCATACTGAAGACACTCCGAGAACAACAGTACGGATCTAACCTCCACGCTCTGTTGGAGCTTCTGTGGAACACAGGCATACGCATCGGAGAAATCCGAGCGCTTGATCTTAGAGATGTCAATCAAGCCGATAACGACCTTGCTGTCCGGCATCGACCGGACGAAGCAACTCGGATCAAGAATGGAAGAGCGGGTGACGCAACAAATGGTGATGGAGAGCGAGATCTCAATCTTCACCCACGTGTTGTGGACGCTCTCTCGGCTTACATCAATCTCAATCGGCCTGAAACGACTGATGGGTTTGGACGTGACCCATTGTTCACGACAGCCCACGGACGGCCCGCCCGTTCGACACTCCGTCGCTGGGTATACGAAGCGACCAGCTGTCGATGGGTTGATCCCGAGCTCACAGAACGGAGCTGCGATGGCTCCTGCAATCCTGACTCGAATGTCTGCGCGCACAGCTACTACCCGCACGCAGTTCGCCGTGGAGCGATCGTTACCCATCTCAGTAACGGCCTCCGCCCGGACAAAGCTGCTGAACGATTCGACGTCTCAACCGATGTGATTCGCAAACACTACGACCCGCGAAGCAAAGCCCGCCGAAAGAACGACCGTGCCGATGCGGTCAAAGACGCCTGGAGTGATTCATGAACTCCACCCGAAATCAAGGACAAACACACGCGGCCACGCAATCAGCGATTGACTATCACAACGCACAGCCAATCAACTTCCAATCAACACCTCGAAATCAATGACAGAATCAACCGATCCGTTCAATCAAGGAGAGTGCGCGGAACTGCTTGAATCGGTACACAACCAATCAGCGCAGAAAGCGCTACGATTCAGACTCATGTATCAAGCCGGAACCCACGTTTCAGAGCTCTCAAACCTCGGTTCTGAAGACGTATAGTTAGACGCAGGCACGATACACAATAATAACCAAATCTATGACCGATAACGAAAGAGAGCTCACAAACGAGGAATACGCGACGTTAGTTAAATCAGCACACGACCACTCACCCCGCAACGGGTTCACTGTCTACCTCCTGGGTCAAACAGGCCTGAAACGAGACGAGGCTGCCAACTTCACGCCAGAGTGGTTTGACCAGGAGGAACAGGTAGTGACAGTTCCAGATGAACAAGAGGGGTGGAAACCGGCCAGACCACATGCTGCCCGTCAAATCCCGTTGTCAACACCAACAGCAAACAACATAGCGAAATATATTGAGGAACTAGATTCCTCGGTATTTCGTGTATCTGGGTCGGCAATTTACGATCGAGTCGTCACCGCCGGAGAACATGCCGGTATTAGCGGTGTATCCCCCAAAACACTCCGGCGTACGTACGTAAGGCGGTTGTACAACTCCGGTCTATGTGGAGGACTGATTTCGGAGATCATTGGCGTCCAGTCGGAAGCTGAAGGAATGTCTAGGTCCCTTTATTACAATCGTCTTGATCACTCAGACATAGACGAGTATTGGAGAGATGACAGCAGGTTAGTCAATCTCAATATGAATTGATCTCGTTCTGTGCCAAGTGGCGGGGTTGACTCGTCAATGGCGCAAAACAATATATCAACCGCTCAGGTTGAGCCATAATCAAATCAGGCCAGGAGACACCGTTACGTCACACAGAGAGGATCGGGCTTTGGGTAATATACTGACGGCTAAACTTATTTGTGTATAGAGCTTGTTTTTACGGTATGGACTACTTGGAGAAGATCACTGTTGACGAACTCCAAGAGATTTTAGCCGAAGTTGATGAAAAGAAACCAGTTCAGAGAATTCTTGCCGGTATCGCCTACAAGGACGGTGTCGAGCAGCAGACAATTGCGGAGCGGCATGATGTCCATCCAAACACGGTTCGTAACTGGCTGATCCGACTCGAACGGCTCGACTCAGAGCCGTTCGAGTCGGTCGTCTACGATGATCCTCGCCCCGGCCAATCACGCGAACTTGACGAAGCTGACCACGACCAATTCATCGAAGCTCTCCACGATTCTCCCAAAGAAGTTGGACTTGATGCGCGTGCGTGGACGGTTCCGCTAGCCCAGCAGTATCTTGAAGATGAGTTCGATATTGAGTACTGCCGCCGTCATATCCGGCGATTGATGTCCGAGGCCGGGCTGTCCTGGAAGACAGCCCGGCCAGAGTACGTCAAAGCTGATGAACGAGCTCAGGATGCGTTCCGCAAAGGCTTCAAAAAAAGACGGACGATCTGGACGACGACTACACAATCATAGCAATCGACCAGACACGCCAAGAGATCACGACGGATCTTGTCCACGCGTGGTTTCCAGAAAAAACGCGCCCGACACTCCCGGTGTCGGGCGCGTGGGAGAGTCTCAAACTGCTGGGCGGTGTCACCGCCAGCGGTGACACCTTCTTTCTGAAGTGTGAAGACAACTTTACCGCTGACATCACGACGCGGTTACTGGACGCACTCCAGACCGAGTTCGGCGAGAAAATCTGTGTTGTCCTGGACAATGCCCCGTATTTCGCGGCGAACGATGTCCACGACTACGTTGAAGACACACCGATCGAACTGTGCCACCTTCCGCGGGGTTCACCGGAGCTGAACCCCGCGGAAGGGTGCTGGCAGAAACTCAATCAGCGGCTTGGTAACCAACTTTTCGAAGAACTTGATGAACTGAGAGAAGCCGTCTTCGATGCGCTTGCGTCTATAGACCCACCAAACATCTATAATTATCTCTGTCCGTGAGTATATACTGGTCGATCAGCACACTCGGCGGGACGATTGAACTCGAACCAAACGAGCCCCAAGGGAACAGAATAACGGTGGAAGTCACGTTGGTTGAGTCCCCCGTCTGATCGTTACCGATTACTTTGCCAGTAACGCTCATCGGGTATCACTACTCTGCTCGTGTGAGCGGACATGATTGTCCGATTGTCCAACTATTGTATTATCCCGTCATGTTCTCAACACCGATGATCTCGACTCGTGTACCGCCAGCATCGCTCTCTGTGAGATGCATCTCCCATCCGTGAGCATCCGCGACTTGGCGGACGATACTCAACCCGAAGCCAGTTCCCGATTCGTCCGTTGAATACCCAGTCTCGAGTACGTCCTCGCGTTCGTCCGGCGGAATTCCCTCGCCATCATCGGCAATATAGAACCCTTGGCTCAGACGGCCAACGGTTACGTTTACGCCTGACCCACCGTGTTCGACCGCATTTCTGAAGAGATTCTCAAGCAACTGTCGAAGCCGACACCAATCCGCCTGAACACTCATATCGACATCAACCTCCAGTGTTGCCTCCTCACGCACAGCGCCCTGCCAGCATTCGTTACAGATCGCCGCAATATCTATGTTTTCGAAATCACAGCTCGACTCTCCACTCCGTGCATACGTCAATAGATCCTCTATCAATGTCTCCATCTGATCGTGGGCTGCAATGACCGCATCGAGGTGGTCGCTCTCGCAGTCGTTTTGAGCCAGTTCCACTCGACCTCTTGCCTTACTCAGTGGGTTCCGGAGGTCATGAGACACGATACTCGTGAATTCCTCTAATCGCTCGTTTTTTTGTCGAAGCTCCTCCTGCTCACTGATGTCGATGTAGAACGCGAGCGTTCCAAGCCTTTCTTTGTTCCCATCCGTTCTGGGAACCGAACGGAGCAGCGTTTGGATAGGCTCGCCCTCGGCAGTCACCAACGTCCGTTTTTCGCGCACGAAGTCACCGCTTAACGCCCGCTCATATCCGCCTTCCTCCAGTAATGCGTTTCGCGATTCCGAGGTATAGAACGTCTCAAGTGCCTCGCCGACGAGCTCGTCTTTTTTATATCCTAATGTCTCAGCGAATAGGTGATTGCAATCATCGATGAGCGGCGCTCCGTCGTCTAAACGCGTGATTACTCCCATCACCGGGGCCTGTTCAAACAGATATCGGTACTGCTCGACGAGGTCTGTCGTCGCCTCTTTGAGCTTCTCCGTTCGGTCGGTAAGCTGCTGTTCACGCTCTTTTTGAGCTGTAATATCAAAAATTGCGCCCCGGACGGTGGTAATTTCGCCATCGGTTTTGATTCCTTCACCAGTCGTTTGCACCCACCGGACCCGGTCATCGTCGGTTACCAACCTGCATTCGGCGTCATAGTTTTCGCCAGTGTTCATACATCGTTCAACAAGGCCTTCGAGTTCGGCTCGGTCGTCGGGATGGTAAAATTCGAGTGCCGTCTCGACAGTTGGCTCGAACTCCGAGTGAGGGTCGAGATCGTGAATCGCGTACGTTCCATCTGTCCAGCGGACCTCACCGGTTTCGACGTCAATCTCCCAGCCACCGACGCCGGCCAGTCGTTCCGTGCGGGCGAGTAGGTCCCGGTTTCGGGTGAGTTCTTGACGAGTATGGGACTGTTCGACGATGTTTTCGATCCGATTAGCTAACACTTCGTACTGGCTAGTCCCGCTTTCTTTTTGTAGATAGTCTGTTACGTCGGCGGAGATAGCGTCGCTGGCGACCTCCTCGGATCCCTTGCCAGTGTACAAAATGAACGGGAGATCTTTGTAATCGTTGCGAATGCGTCGTAAGAACTCGATTCCGTTTGTTTGTGGCATTTCATAATCAGACACGATACAATCGACCGTATGGTCGGATAGGATTGCGACGCCTTCCTCAGGGCTTGTTGCGGTTCGAACAGCAATCCGGTCGGATTCACGCTCGAGGAAGGCCTTGGCTGTCTCAACAAAGGCTGGGTCGTCATCGACATGGAGCACGAAGAGGTCTGTCTGGGGAAGAGCCATACGATCACTCGATACTAGTTTGAATCACAACAAAGGACGGTAAGTGTACTCACGCAGGCGGCCTTGATGTCTTGAGATCATTATCGTGTTGGATGGCTCCCAATTAACAACTCAGCCTACTCACAGGTGATTTACAAAATTGGTAACTTTTGAATATTACTGTGCCTTCACCGTCTATTATGAACGATTCCCAACTAGTATCGATACTATTTAAATATTGGCGATGGGGAATACGTATGCACCTATCATGGAAGACATCTCGACGGATCAGGCGGCTCTCGTGGCCGATCTACAGACGACGACCCAAGAGTATGAGACGATTTTTAACGCCGTTGCCGAAGCTATTTTTTTATTGGATGTAGACGAGGAGGGGACGATCCGATACCAGCGGTTCAACGAACGTGAGGAGGAATTCACCGGCAAATCCACCGAAGATGTTCGTGGCAAAACTCCTGTTGAAGTGTTCGGTGACGAGCTCGGAGGCAAATTACAGGCCAACTACCGAACGTGCGTCACGCGACAGGAGACAATCACATACGAGGAAACATTACACGCAAGCGGAGACGAAACCGTCTGGCGGACCACATTAACCCCAATCGTTGAAGACGGCACGGTTCAACGCATCGTCGGAACTGGTCAGGAAATCACAGAACTGCAAACCTCCAAGCAGAAACTAAAACAGCGTCTCTCGTTTCTGGAAAACACCTCAGATGTGATTATTCTACTTGATGAAACGGGACTCGTCCAGTATCAGAACCACTGTCGTGACCATCTCCCTGGCCCAAACGTGTTCGATTTGACTGGGGCGGACCCCGCCGTTCGCATTCATCCTGATGACCGACAAAAAGCCAGAGAGACATTTACATCTGTAGTTGAGGAGCCAGGCGCTACCGACCGTAACGAACTCCGGATTGAACAGACGAACGGCGAGTATGGGTGGTATGAACAACGTGTCCTGAACCTCTCCGAGAATCCAGTGGCCAATGGCATCCTCATCAGTAGTCGAAACATCTCCGACCGGAAACAAAAACAAGCCAAGCTTGAGGGGATCTTCCAAGCGGCCCGTGACGTCTCGTTTATCATCGCCGAACCGACGGAAGACGGGAGTGACGCAATCATCAAAGAGTACAGTCCCGGAGCCGAGCGCCTCTTCGGATACACCCGTCCGGAGGTAGTCGGTGAATCGGTTGGGCTGCTCCACCGACAAGCTGCGACCGAACGGATTCCGGATATTCACGAATTAATTAGATCCGGTGAATCGTGGTACGGCGAGGTTGAGCACGTCCGAAAGGATGGCTCAACGCTCGATGCAATATTATCAGTTCATCCGCTAGAACTTGAGGGCCAGCTGTGCTTCCTTGGAGTCTCGATCGATATTTCTGAGCGCAAACGTCGCGAACGCGCGCTTGAGCAATTACACAGTTCGACCCGTGAGTTAATGAGTGCGACCACCATCAAAGAGGTAGCTACGATCGGCTCTGAGACGGCTGCCAAAGTACTTGATCAGCCAATGAATGGCATCCATCTTTATGACGCGGAGACAAATGCGCTTGTACCCGCCGCGTGGACGGAGGAGACCGCGGAACTGCTTGCTGGACCGCCACCCACACTCCTGGTTGAGGATAGCTTGGCCGGGCATGTCTACCGGACGGGCGACGCGGAGTATTATACTGATTTGACCGAACGGGAGGGTCGCTTCGTTACCGACACCCCATTCCGTAGCGAACTTGTGCTTCCGCTCAGCGATCATGGGGTCTTTATTTTGAGTTCGACGACAGCCGATGCGTTTGATCAGGTTGATACGACACTGGCCCGGGTACTAGCAACAAATATCGAAACAGCATTAACCCGCGCTACCCAGCGTCAGCAGCTCGAACGTCAAAACGACCGACTCGACAAATTTGCGAGTGTGCTCTCACACGATATCCGGAACCCGCTCAGCGTGGCCAGGGGCCATCTCGAAATGGCTCGGACGGCGTGTGAACACGATCATCAACATCTTGAGGCCGTCGGGCGGGCACACGACCGGATAGAAACGCTGGTTGACAGCCTCTTGACCCTCGCCCGTAACGTCGACGAGGTCGACAAGTTGGAGCCAGTCGAGTTACACAAGATCGGCAATATCTGTTGGCAAAACATCGAGACCGAGCAAGCCACTCTCGAGATAGAGTGTGCCCGAACGATCCGCGCCGACCGAAACCGCCTCAAACAGCTGTTTGAGAACCTTTACCGGAACGCTGTCGAACACGGAGGCGAGAGCGTGGCCGTAACTGTCGAAGAACTAGATAGTGGGTTCTACGTAGCTGATACTGGGCCAGGGATTCCCGAGAGCGATCGCCAAGACGTCTTCGAGGCAGGGTACTCAACGAATGACGGCGGGACCGGCTTCGGTTTGGGGATCGTCAAACGGATTGTCGAGGCACACGGCTGGGAGATTCGCGTGACTGAGAGCGAACAGGGCGGGGCCCGGTTCGAAATCACCGGTGTCGAGAACGGTGCGTGACCGATACGCGCGTTCCATCTTGCACGCCACTCAGACTATTACTTGGAATTGGTAGGACTCTCGTCACTAGATAAGCACGTTCACCGAACGGCTGATTCGGCTTGTACTAGTCGGAAGCAACAGCTTGTGAAGGGTTATATAATACCCTCTGAGTGTGAGTGAAGCAGATACGCCGAGGTCACGATCCCTCCCCGTCTGAACGGGTCAAGCGGCATATCGAAGAGCGATATCCGTCCAGAGATTAAATATGTATGACGTCGCTGTTGGTACGATGGCGTCGGAACACGAGCGCATCGACAGTCATGCCGTTCTTGATAGCCTCCCAGATGCGCTTTTTGTTGTCGACCGACAGCGGACGATCTCATATGCAAACCAGCGGCTGTGTAATGTATTGAATATCTCCCGCATCGATCTGCTGGACGAGCCACTTGCGTTTCTTGATCAGTTTGTATACGAGGGGTTTGAGAATCTCGTGTCGGCTATCGATGAAGTTCTCTCCGGCAGGCAAGATGATCTTCGGACCGAAATCGAGACAACACTGCCTGAAGCCGCCCCTGTCCAACAACACATCACGGTCGATGCCCGTGTCACCGCTGCCGATGGGAACGGCATCTCGGGTGCGCTCGTGGTGCTGCGAAATGTTGAGGAATATCACGAACGGCAAGCTCAACCCCGACACGAGGCACAGCGCTTCCGGACTATGTTTGAACGACACAGCGCACCGATGTTGCTGATCGATCCGGACTCTGGGCGGATCGAGAACGCAAACCGCTCGGCAGTCGATTTCTATGGATATGACGCCGACCGGCTTTACGGAATGCCGATCGAACGAATTAATTGTCACTCCCCCGAGGAAGTCAGCCGCAAGCACAAGTGTGCTCACCGCGGGGATCAGAACTGCTTCGAGTTCGAACACCGCCTCGCGTCCGGCGAGACCCGGGCTGTGGAAGTCCACTCCTCGCCGATCGAGATCGAGGGACGGACGTTGTTGTTCTCGATCGTCCATGATGTGACTGATCGCAAGGAGTCCAGACGTGAGCTCCGAGTGTTCCGGGAAGCCGTTGCACAAGCCGGCCATTCAGTCATCATTACCGATGTCGACGGGGCCATCGAGTACGTCAATCCGGCGTTCGAGGAGGTTACCGGATACGACGGGGACGAAATCGCCGGAGAAACACCGGAAGTACTCAACTCCGGCAGGCGGGACCCCCAGTTTTATGAACAGCTGTGGGAGACAATTCGCTCCGGAAACGTCTGGGAGGCAGAACTTGTCAACCAAACCAAATCCGGTGAACTGTACTACGCTGAACACACGATCGCCCCTATCGTCGGAGACGACGGGGAAATCACGAATTTTGTCGCCGTCCAGAAGGATATCACGGAGCGAAAGCTCAAGCAAAAGAGACTCTCCGAGCTCCATCGTATCTTGCGGCATAATGTGCGTAATGGCTCTATTGAATCCACGGACGGCGTCGGGGTAAGTCGTCAGAACGATTGAAATGAAGCGGAAGAAGTGCTTCTGTGCAAAAGACTCTCTTCCGCTTCGTCAAACAAGCCGTCTCGGTCGCACGAAAACTTACTGATGCTGCGCTGATGCAGATCAGCCATCCTGCCGGCAACGGAGTTGCCGGCTGGAAGCACGCCGTCCTGCATTTTCTCCGGCTTCATATGGATGCGACACTGCAAGAGGTCCTTGATTGGGCTGAAGAGATGGAGCGGGTACGAGCCGCGCTCGACTTAGAGCGCGGCGCGTTCCCCGGCCCTTCGGCACTCTGTAAGTCGTTTGACCGCGCACCGATGCGAATCTGGCGCGAGCTGCTCCGACTCTTGTCGGAGCTGCTCGAGCAGTCTGGTCACGCCGCTATCGACGCCACCTATTTCGACCGCCATCAGGCGTCAACTCACTATCTCAACCGCTGTGATCGTAAGGTACAGACCGTCCAAGCGACGTTCCTCGTCGATACCGCCCACGGCGCGGTGATCGACGTACACTGTAGCACGAAGTGGCCAAACGGGACGAACGTCGGCCCGCAGGTCGCCCTGCGGAACGCAGGCGACCTGCGGAGCCTCGCCGCCGACAAAGGCTACGACGATATGAGCTTCCGAGACCAACTCCGTTCAGAAGGCGTAAGACCGCTGATTAAACACCGCGTCTTCGCACCCTACGACCACGCGCACAACGCGCGGATCGAAGACGATCTCTACAATCAGCGGTCGGTCTGTGAGACTGTGAACTCGGTGATTAAGCGCTCGTACGGCTCCGCCGTCCGAGCGCGTGCCTGGTACCGTCAGTTCCGAGAAATCACTCTCGCCGCGGCAGTCTACAACATCGAACGAACCCTCAAACAATGAACCCCATCGCTGTATGCGGATTCAATAGAGCCGTGCGTAATGAACTGGCAGCAATCAAAGGCAACGCGGAACTTCTCGCGGGCAAGCTTGATGGGGAAAACCGCAGACAGTTGTCGTGGATACTCGATCGAGCCGATGCGCTTGACACGACGAGCGAAAAGATAACCTGGCTCCAACAGCGGATCGACAGTGACCACGATGCCAAGGCGGCTTGCTGTCTTCAGACAGTACTGACTGAGCTGGCCACGGAAATACGGGAGATGTACCCGGACGCGAAAGTCGATATCGACACTGAACCAGTTTCGATCCGGATGGAGGTTGAGACCTGCCAGCAGCTTTTCTTCGAACTCGTCGAGAACGCGATTGTCCACAACGACCGGGACGATCCGGTGGTCCATGTTACAGTTACCTCCCCCGATCAGAAATCGGACCAGGTCCAACTTGTGGTGTCCGACAACGGGCCCGGAATCCCACCGCAGGAACGAACCGCGGTTGAGCTTGGCGTTGAGGATCCACTAAAACACGGCAGCGGGATTGGGTTGTCGTACATTCACTGGATTGTCACCGAATATGGAGGTGATGTTATGATTTCGGACAACGATCCCCGCGGGAGCGTTGTCACGTTATCTCTTCCGTGTGCTGAAGATTCATCAGAAAATTAATGTTCTACGATCATCTGTCTTTAGTGTCTCTCGTAAGTGCTATTTTCCCGTGCAGCTGGCGTGAAAGCGTCGAATCTGGATGAAAACGGAGCGACTTCGTATTACTGAGAGTATTAACTAAAGACCAATGCCCTGAACATCGTTGGTACGAGAAAAAACACCTTCCTCCTCGGCGACAACTGACGGCGAGTCTCACATCAAAGCTACTGAAAGGCGGTCTTTCAATTCCTTGGCAGAGCGTGCTCTGCCAGTGGCCCCACCCTCCACCAGCGGACCTCTCAGGGTGAACAAAGTAGGGTGGGGGTAGTTCACTCTAGTGTCTCGGTTAACGGAACTTCCAGCGTTATTTTATTGCCTCGAGGCTCGTTCGATTTGAGCTCAATCGTCCCGCCAAGTGTACTAACCGACCAGTATATTACCCAGAGCCCGATCCCTTCCGCATGTCGCATCGGCGTTTCCTGCCCCGATTTGATAATCTCCCAAGTCGCCTGCGGAATTCGAGGGCCGTTATCAGCGACCGTGACAACTGCCATATTCCGCTCCTCAATAGCCGTGATTGTGATTTCGATTCGCGGCGTCGGCTGATCGTTATGCTCAATCGCGTTCTCTATAAGCTCTTTTAATGCCACCTCAAAGACAGCCCCATACACGATGGTCGCCGAATTTTGATCTTCAATCGCTAACTTAATTTCCACGTCAGCGTACTCTGATCGGTACTGCTCAACCGTCGACACCGTCCTACTGAGAGGCATCTGAATGGGGTCTTCGTCTGAGTCGATTAATCCAATCAGCCGTCGAATCGCCGCTGTTCGCTCACTGATCGATTCTAGGCTGCCTGCTTGCTCACGAATGCTATCGGCAACCGCCTGTACGTCTACATCACCACTACTGGTAGCGAGTAACTCGGCATACCCATCGATTACGGTTACTGAATTCCGAACGTTGTGCCGAAGAACCCGATTAAGTACGTCCAACACCTGCCTTCGGAGTTGTTTTTGCGTGATCTCTTTTTCAAAAGCAACATAATATTGGATTGTGCCTCGGTCGTCCTCAATCGGCGTGACCCGCTGGGTAGTTTCGTATCGTTCGCCTGCCTTCGTTTGGTTGGCGATCTCAGCCTCCCACGTTTCTCCCGCGGTGATTGTCTCCCAGAACTCTTCATAGAACGCTTCATCCTGATCGCCGGAGTTGAGAATGCGAGGGGTTTGCCCGATTGCTTCTGCCGCTGAATACCCCGTTATGCGCTCAAACGCTGGGTTAACATACTGGATGACACCCTCCGCGTCGGTGATGAACAGCACCGAATCAGCTTGTTCTGCATATGTTTCGAACAGAAGCAGTTCCCTCTGGTGTGTTTTCATTTCGGAGATATTCTGCTGAAACCCGAGATAATGTGTTACGGTCCCATCGCTGTTTTCAACCGGCGAGAGCGTTATGCGATTCCAAAACTCCGTGCCGTCTTTGCGGTAGTTTCGGAGCTCAACGGTGACGGACTGTTCGGCGTCGATAGCGGCTCGCATCTTTGCAACCGGCTCATCGCGTGTCCCATCACCCTGTAAAAACCGACAGTTCTGGCCCAGAACCTCGTCTCGGGGATAACCAGTAATATCCCCAAAACCATCGTTTACATAAATAAGTGGCTCATCATCAAGCGTCACGTCTGCAACTGTAACGCCGACCGGGGCTTGATCAATTGCGTTCCCTCCGAGAGTGGTTGACGTGTTGAGATTGGGCTGTGAAAGGCTGATAAAGACCGTCCGAATCTGGGACTGGCCGTCCCATGTCGTAGCTGCGCTCACAGCAATTGTCTCGCACGCAGTCTCATTGGCACAATCAAGTGTGAGTTGATGCCGACACGTTGCTGTATCACCATTAAGCAACTCTTCAAAAGAATCAGATAGAACAGCCCACTCCGGTTCAGTTATGAATGGGTCAAGTGGCTCTCCGATTAGCTCTGCCGGTGTATCAGCCCCAATAAGCGTACAAAACTCCTGATTAGCATACGCAACCCCCTCCCCCGAGTGAATTATGGCTGGTCGAATCAAGTCTTCAAGATACATCTTAGTAGCTCATACTTCCGAGCATAAATAAGCAATAGTGTAAATCAGTACTCGTTACCAGATATATTTTCCTATAGATTTTACATAGTTTCATGTCCTTCAGTGGTCATGAGCATTGAACGAGGGGCAATGAAAATAACTGAAACGGAACGAACAGGTGTTGTCGGGGCAGACCTAACCAGTCGGATAGGCATTGACGCCGATGAAATCGCCTGGCGCAAGGAGTATACACAGTTTACTGACGAAGACGCCCAACACCTCGTTGATGTAGGCGATGTGTTCGAAGAAATTGCAGATGAACTGGTCGAAGAGTTCTATCAGCATCTCCAGACATATGATGAAACAATCGCCATCCTGGATTCATCGTCAAAGCCAATCCAGGCGCTCAAACGCGATCAACAGCAGTACTTGATTGAACTCGGACAGGGCGAGTACGATCAGCGGTACTTCGATAGGCGTGCCCGGATCGGTAAAATTCACGACATGCTCGATTTAGGGCCGAAAATCTACTTCGGCGCATATAGCATCTATTATGACGGTATTGTGGATACACTGGCCAAGCGTGCCACTGAGAATCTGGATGCTGAGGCGACTGCGGCTGTTGAGAGGCTTACTGATCAGATACTTGCTGTCCAGAAACTCATCAACCTTGACCAGCAGGTAGCGATGGATACCTATATCGATTCATATAGCCAGGAAATCGAAGAGACCGTCGCTGAACAGGAGGCGTTGATGAATCAAGTCGAAAGCGAACTTGAAGCGCCGATCCAAGAAGTGTCCGAGGCGGCAGAAGACATCACTGAGAGTGCAACAGTCGTCAGTGACTCGGTAACCGAACAGACCGACCGGATGCAGGAGGCATCCAGCGAGCTCGGCAATCTGAGTGCAACGATCGAAGAGATTGCTTCGACGGCGACCGAGGTGGCTAAGACAAGCGAGCGGGCTGAAACACTCACTGAGTCAGGAACCGAGTCGGCAAGCGATGCCCGAACGGCTATGGAAGACATTCAATCAGCAGTCGAAGGGGCATCGGACAATATGGAGATGGTACAAGAACAGATGAAGGAAGTAGATGAATTCACGACAATTATCAACGAAATTGCCGACCAGACGAACATTTTGGCGTTAAACGCCTCAATAGAGGCGGCACGAGCAAATGAAGGCGGCGAAGGGTTCGCCGTCGTCGCAGATGAAGTCAAATCGCTGGCCACTGAGACCAAACAGAACGCCGGAGAAATAGAAGAAACCATCAAGCAGATGGAGACGGACATCAAGGAGACCGCGGATAGCCTTGGCATAGTCGCCAAGCAAGTTGAAGATGGGAGAAGTGAGGTTAGCGAGACGATGCAGAATCTTGAAGATACGCTCGATGCCGTTCAGGAGTCCGCACAAGGGATCCAAGAGGTATCTGATGCAACGGACGATCAGGCGGCGACAACAGAGGAAGTTGCAAGCATAGTCGATGCGCTAGTTGCCGATCTCAATGAGGTGGCCGAAGAAGTCGAGACGATCGCCGCAGCGAACGAAGAGCAAACCGCCCAGATACACGAGATTGCAGAGACAGCTAGACAACTCGGCTCGGAATGACACCCCTCTTACCGTAGTTGGAACGCAGATTCCCTCGCTACACGATATCGACGTTGGAATCCTCAAATCGTGCACCGCGGTCTTCGCTGGCGGAGACGCTGATTTCATAGACGTGGGGCTTAATTACTTATTGAACGACATTCAAAAACCAGGCTAACGCCGCATCTCAGAGCCTTTCAGCTCCGACGCGAACTCTTCAGAAAACCAAGTAATAAAAACACTCCATTCATCTTTAGCTAAGACTCACACCTCGGTTGTGTAGCGGTAGCGAGCGTCTCTTGTAAGATCGGTCGTTGTTGGTGGATCTTCTGAGCATCCTTGATCAGCCGCTCCAGCAACGGCGGTGGCGAGCAGCCAAGGTACTCTCCGAGTTCGTGGAGGATGAGCTGGGCGTGCGACCAGAAGGTCGCCGCCCAGCGTTCCGGCGGAAACACGATCTCGTCGTCGGCCTGCTCGGTGACCAGATCCAACAACTCACGACTCAGCAACAGTGACAGCAACGCCGCGTACAGCAGAATCTTCACCACATCCGGGTCGCTCGTGTCGAACCTGTCCAACTCGTACTGCGTCTTCAGTTTGCGAAACAGCGTTTCTACCTCCCACCGACACCGATACAACGTTGCTAGATCCGCCGGGAAGAACTCATCTCGCGGCAGATTCGTGATGTAGAAATGGTAGTCGTCGGCGTCCTCGTCGCGGACGCCGCCGACGCGGAATCGCTTCGCATCCAGCGAGCGCGTCCCTTCGTACTGCCCTCGCTTGAATTCTGCTTCGACTTCGACGTCGATGTACCTCCGCGAGAGGTCATCGACCATATCGTGGATCTGCTTGCCCTCCAAGGGAATGGCGCAGGAAAGTAGCCCCAGTCGGATCAAATCAATCGCCGCAGTTCTGATTCTGTTTAGGATTGGTTGTCTCCGGCATCGCCTTCAACGTTTCAAGGCTGAATTCGAGAATGGCATTAGATAGTCCCTCTGACGCTTCGGCCCTCCAACGAAGCGCCATAATAACATATAGCATGCTCGGTATTAATTCTGATGGAATTCTAATACTACGAGTGGCCTAAATGAATAACGGTCAGCAAATGTCGTTGGCCTCCATAATTTAACGGGATTGCTACTCAATCTGCAGATATGGCCTTCGATGTCAGCTGGCACACGCTACTTGAGGAGCTCGATGATCTCCCCGAAGGGGCCACGTTGCTTACGCCGCTGTCCCACGATCAATTTTGCGTTACTGAGGTGCAAGAACAGCGGGTCATCATTGAGTTCCTCAATCGTGAGATCGATGAGACACGATCACTCCAACGCGACCAGTTCGAAACACTTTATCGACGAATCACCGACGAATCAGGAGGATTCGAACTTGATCGGCTCCCACCAGACGCAGATCCGTATCCAGCCGTACTAAGCCTTCATCCCCGGTTTGAGGTCGATGAAGATCAGGGTCTGATTATTGAGCGAGACACCCCGACTGAGACGCAACTCTTGGAGGAGCCTTCAGAGAAGTCGTCTCAGCGGACTGAGCCAGACATAGGCATCTACGCTGATGTTTTGCTGTTGGCGGATATTCTTGAACGCCATGATGTGACCAATCTAGAAGAGATCGAGACTGATGCGCTGGTGAATGTCTACACGCTGCTATCGGACGTCCAGCGGAATGCCAACGATCTACGGCAGGATGTTGGAGATGTTCTGCTACATCGACTGCACCATGATCGGCCCGTTAGTGGTTCATATGGCTCCGTGCAGCGAACCTCTCGACGCAACCGTGAGCTCAAAGACGAAGACGACGTGATAGAGACACTAGAAGCAGTTGGGATCGGTAGAGATCGAATCACCAGTGTTGATCACGCGAAAGTCGACAAAGCACTAGAGGTCACCGGACTGGCCGAATCCGATGTTTACGAGATCGAAGAAAGCGAATACGTCAGAAAAGCCGATGTCGACGAAGCAGTGAAAGAGAGCCGACTGCAAGGCTTGAAGAATCAGCTCGCAGCGACGGAAGGAGACGAAGCACAAGAACTGCGCGAGGAGATCGAGGAACTCGAAGAGAGAATCGAGGAGCTGACCAGTTTCCGAACAGGATCAGAGGTGTGAACAGACTCATTGTTATACTTTCACTCCGGTTTGAGGAATTATTTATTTACTTGGGGTAATTCCGTACATAGAGGGCGCTAGGCCCTCAGTGTCACGCGCTCCTTTCCACTTTCAACGAGATACGAGGTGAGAACCAATGACTACAACCAATCCCCCGATACTCGGCGATTGTCCCTCCTGTAGTGCAACTGTTACAACTAGTGATGTGCTTATCCAGTACGAAGTTGATGGACAGCCAGCCGTCTACGCCGAATGTCCTCATTGCCGAGAGGTGGTGAACCCAGCGTGAATAGGATTCATCAACTGAAGCAGATATTGGTGCCGGAGACGCAGACCACTCGCTTAGCCGAGTGTCGGCACTGCGGAGAGTCAGTAGACGCTGAAACAGAGGCGTGCCCGGAATGTGGTTCGAACGAGATTGCACGGTATGAATTCTGACTGTTGACCAGTCGGAGTCGTCACTAAAACGGCTTCAATACGTGATAGGTGATTGAGAGCTACTGGATTGGTGACCGATCAAGGGCATATTCCTCAGCCAGTTCCACAACATCGTAGACGTGAATCCCTGATTTGAACCACAGCACACGGTCATCCATCCCTTTGAAATCCTCTGATGAGCAATCCAGTCGTTCGGAGACGGACATAATAAGGTTGTCATGGTTGGCTTCACGTATCTTTGTCAGCTTCTCATCAAGGTACTCAGGCGTCCAGAAGCCGATAACCTCGAAGATTGCTCGCCGTCCATCGGGGTGTTCGATAGCAAAATCAGGGAGCATCACCTCCGCACCTAAATCAAGCACATCGTCTTCTCTAATCAGGTGCCAGTCTGTGTTCGCTCGCTCCCACTTCTGGGCAAGCGTCCGCTCGACATCGGAGTCGAACTCGCCTTGGGCTGCGTAGTGTGATGACAGATCCTCG
The DNA here is from genome assembly GCF_000591055.1 of Natronomonas moolapensis 8.8.11. GTDB lineage: Archaea > Halobacteriota > Halobacteria > Halobacteriales > Haloarculaceae > Natronomonas > Natronomonas moolapensis. The sequence continues at coordinate 613,496 of NC_020388.1, forward strand.
GTATGGTCAAGCTCAAACGAGAGTGTTCGACCTGCCGACCCACCCTCATCGTTAAGAATGTCGGCCTCCATCTCCCAGCGGTCGCATAACGGGAGGGCAGGCAGGAAGTTCGCCATCCGTATCCCATACTTCCGCGATTTCGAGAACAGAGATGCTGCGCCGTCCAGTATGGCTTCGTATCCGTCCGCAAGGTTAGTACTCGCCACGCGAGCTCCGGTGCTGTCGATTGGATAGATGCGGTGCATTAGTCCGAAGAGCTTCACGTAGCTGAACACTGTCGCAAAGGAGTCCCAGACACGTACCCGCATCTCTGTGGCATCGTACAGTACCGCCTGTGCCAAAGCGAGATTATACCGAGTAAGCAGCCACTCGGTCGTGATCGTGTCTTCGGCGTAGGATTCATCGCTATTGCCCGTTAGCCGTGTTGTCGTTGACGAGTCGTCTGTCTCGTCGTATTCATCGGAAACCCGGTGTCCGAACCGAACGAGGCGTTTGTTCTCCTCCAAGTCAGCATACATGCCCCGGTAGCATTCTTCGAGTGTGATTCCCAACTGGTCAGCGACAGAGCTGTACACCTCTAACTGCTGTGTATCGTCACCGAGCGTCGGCTGGCGGACAATCGGATACGAATCGTTTGCCTTCTCGAAAAGCGCTTGACGAATCGCTTGGGGCTCTACTGGCGCGACCGTCTCGAACTCACACTCGTCTCGCAGCAGCTTCGCCAGTCCCTGGACGATTTTGTAGTCCGTATCTGCAACAGTGAGTTGGTCAATCGTGTCTTCCAACTCGCCTTTCGGGTCACCAAGATGCTCGTTGAAAATCTCGATGAGCTCAGCAGCCGTTTGTTGATACCGGTGCTCGTCGACGTCGATGAACAACGGGCTAATGTTATCATCATGTGTGCGCGAGCGTGCGAGGTCAGCTGTTAGCATTCGTACTCACTCCCTGCCGACGCTGTTCAGAGACGTAGGTCTCGATTGTGTCGTCGGCAATGATTTCGTAGAGACGAGCGGGTTGACGGTCGTCTGTCGGTCGGAGAATCCGTCCCAAGCGCTGTGCGTACTGTCGTTTCGAGGCGCTTCCAGAGAGAATGATACCTACGTTTGCAGACGGAACGTCAATCCCTTCATCTAGGACCTGCGACGTAGCCAGCATCGAATACTCACCTGTCCGGAATCGCTCTAGGATCTCGGTGCGTTCGTCAGTCTCGGTCTGGTGGGTGATACAGGGCACGATGAACTCTTGGGAGAGCTCGTAAGCGAACTCGTTATTCGCAGTGAAAATGATGGTACGGTCGTCGTAGTGTCGTTTTAGCAGATTATCGAGTGTATCCAGTTTCTTGTGTGCAGTCCGAGCGATTGTCTCGGCTCGCTGCTTGGCGATGAGGGCTCGTCGCCCCTGTGAGTCATACGAGGTGCGTTTGAGAAACTCCGCATAGCCCTGTTCTTTCCAGAGATCAAAGTCGTGACTGTCGACGTAGTCACGGTAGATCTGGTACTCTTCGTTGTATCGCTCTCGTTCATCAGAGGTGAGTTCGACTTGGAGATGGATGGTCTCGTACTCGCTGAGAAACTCGCCTGCCAGTTCGTCAACGTCTTCGCGATAGACGACCGTGCCGAGTAACTCTTCTAGGTCTTCGTGGGCTCCATCAGAACGTTCATACGTTGCAGTGAGACCCAGCCGGTATGGAGCGATGGTCATCTCGGGGATTTGTTGATACGTCGGGGCCGGCAGATGATGTACTTCATCAACGACGAGCAGCCCGAACTGATCGCCATACTCGTTGATATAGCGGTACGCAGAGTCGTAGGTCGTCACCGTGATGTCCGTCACATCATGGCTGCCACCGCCAAGGACACCAACGCCCTCCGGGAGCTGGTCGTCGAATGCATTCGTGAGCGTAGCGTGCCATTGGTTCATGAGGTCAATCGTCGGCACGACGACGAGCGTACTCACAGCTGCATCCGCAATAGCTTGAACAGCGAGGAACGTCTTTCCACTCCCAGTTGGCAGAATCACACTCCCCTGTCGGTCATTCTGTTTCCACGCTGTGAGAGCCTTCTGCTGGTAATCGCGCGGTTCAATAGCGACGGAGGGGGTGAAATAGAACGTGGAGTAGGCACGGGCGTCGTCGGTCAGGTCAGTTACAGTCGCTGTGGATTCTTCGAGCGTTGCCTGCCCATCAGGTTCGGTTGCCCAGTCTCGAATGTCACGGTAACGTTGGGCCTGTGCTCGATACTCGTTGATACGGTCATCCCATTCAGCATATGGCACGGACTCGGGAGCGTTCTCAAGAAGGAGTGTTCCGTCATCGAACGAGAGTCGCATACAGACTTCTCTATACGGGTCGGACACTTGTTGTTGCTGGAGCAGACACATCTATAGATAGACTATATTAGAACGCTCTTGTGGCGTAGATTGTTGGTGACGGTCTCGTAGATTGGCTGAGTTTCTAGAGATCTCTCGTTCAACCAATCTCGCCCCAGTTCTGGATCGGCTGATCGCGTGGTCCAGTTCTTGCAAAATGACCAGACGGCTCTCCACCAACAATCTCCTATGGAAGAGCGTAAGTACATTCACCGAACGGCTGATTCGGCATCTACTGGTCGGAAGCAACACCTCGTGAAGAGTTGTATGACCCCTCGATACAGAGGCTGAGGTCAGCATAGACAGAGAAAGTCCGATCAGTTAGAGTGACCCCGGTTGCTTTCGATGTGAATGTCCGAGAAACAACAGTTACGTATTTGATATCGCGTATACGAATGAACTGTATGCTCCGTGGGGATATCTTGGTGGGGATACTGCTCGTTCTGTGGACGATTACAGCGCCTGTACCTGTCAGTGACGCCACCGCTACCTCGGTTCACTCAGAGCCTCCTCTCGGCTCAGTCGATAAGGTGCAACAGGCGACGGAGACACCAACTCAGTCTGAAGGGAATGAAACCATCTTCAGGGAGGTTGAGACGGACAACAGTTCGTTCGTCATTGAGGCTAATCTGTCACTCTTTACGACGCTGTTTGAGCCGGGGTCTGTCCTCCGGATCGTGACGGGCGGAACAGCGTACGGCGAGCGTGTCGTCTGGTTCGATATCGGTATCGCTCGCAGCCAGGATGGGTTTGAAACCCGAGCCGATATGATGATCAACCTACCATATCTGTAGGGCGTCGAATCAAATAGCACGGCTCCAATCCGGTTCAGCAAGGTGCAACAGAGGGCCAACTAATACATTCCTGCTGTTGTCCACAACGGTGGATATGTTCCCGACGAGTGCACCAAATTAACCAATTAGAGTGTCTCTGGGCGCTTCTCAAGCCGCAGTGGGCAGAATCCTATGGCTTCTCAGGGCTTAGAGCATCCCCCCGAACCCACTATCTCCTTCGCTCACCGAATCTTACGGGCACGCCGATTCACAGGCTAATTGATTGTATCGCCCTCAATGTGTTCCACTAAATTAGCGAAGAGTGTATTGTTTCGTTATTCTAACCGCGAGATAGCTGAACACGAGCGCAAGGACGCCACTAGTAATCGTTAGACCAGCCTGATCTTCTAAGAACGACTCGTCTTCGCCTAAACTCTCAGTACTGTTCGGTGACTGCTCATCTCCTGCATTACTCGTACCAGTTTCACCAGATGAGCCCTGCTCAACGGCTTCAGCGACCGCAAACGTCGAGTATCCAGGCGTTTCACCGGTCACCTGATACACCCCATCACCAACCGCAACTGTTGTTTCTAACGGGTGCCAGCCACTATCTTCAGTTGCTTTCCGATACATTTGCAGGTCGTCTATATCATCGGAGACATCACCCACATCGATATTCATCGTGACAGTTCCGCTGACCTGAGACGTATCAATATCGCCAGTATCGATGTCGACAGCAGCGTATGTATTCGCCGCCGGTTCAACCGTTGCGGGGCTTTCTGTGACTGTTACTTCTGACAGTCGTCCAGTATCGCTCCCCTCCAAGTTATCGCCGGTGAAAAAACTGAGCTGTGAGACACTTGTTCGCTCAACCGTTACCTGTTGGATCCCATTCTCGTCCGGGGCTGGAAGTTCAACACGCTCACTTTCAATTTCGGTATCGGACGGATTCTGTCCCCCATCGTCTCCGTCTCCATCCTCAGCTAACGATGACCCCCCACCGCTCCCACTACTGCCACCGTTGGAAGATGATGCAACAAGCGTTGTGGTCAGGTTGAGCTCGGTGATCGTTCCCTGCTCCCACGTGCTCGTTTGGTTTGCTTCACCAGTCTCGAACCCCTCTGCGTCAATATAAAACGCAATCTCTTTTCCCGTATCGCTGACATCGCCACCGACAGTGAGCTTCTGATCGCCGACAGCTGGACCGCCATACGTACCTTCTGGATCCACCGTGATCGTACCACGGGTGTCGTTTTCAATACGTGCTTCAATCGTAGTCCCAGACGGAGCTGGCTCTCCATTGATCAGTACTTCACCGTAGAAGCTTGCAGGGACTGTCGGCTGATCGGTCTGCTGTATCGGTTGGGCTGTCCCCGTTGATATAGCTCCTACCCCTCCGGCGAGCCCCAGCATAGCAACAACCCCAATGATCCCAAGCGACGTCACGCTGATAGGACGCCAATCAGTCATTCGTCCGCCCCACACAGTCTCCGTCTGGATTGAGGCCGCCGATTTCCCCCCTCAACCTCCACGCATTCCTGATGTTCGAGTACCGAGACGCGCGTTCCCAAACCGTTCCCGACCGGCACGGGCTGGAGAACCACCCGGAGAGCGACTGCCAATCTCGCGTCCAAGGCGTGCAAGAACGCCGCCTTCTTCGCCTCTTGATCGGTTTCAAAGACGGCTGCCAGCAGTTCCTTGCAGGGATCTTCAGGGCGCTTGGTACCCCCTGGGGACATGTCGGATTAGGTTTCACTCACGACCCCTCCGCTCGACACTGTTGGAGTTCAGCTTCGAGATCGTCGATCTCGCTTTCGAGATCCGCGTTTTCGCTTTCGAGTGCCGAGACATCGCTCTCCAACCCGCTGACCTCGTCCTCGAGTTTGGCGTTTTGATCCTCCAACTCGTTGATTCGTGCCTGTGCCTCGGCCAGTTCGTCTTGAGCATTCTGAGGGTTCGAGAACGTATCCAGATTCAGTTGCTCATCAACGTCAGTTCTGGTTTCGACGCCAGTCAGCACTCCCGGAAGCGTTGTGTCGTCTTCAGCGTACACGTAGTACCCTTTGAACGGAGAGACGGTCTGTGAATCGGAGCCGATATAATGCGTGTTGAACTTACCAACCCCTCGCAGATACTCTGACGATGGCTGATTGAACCGATCAAGAACCAAGAACGAATGTTGCACTGCAAGCACCGTGTCGGCATCACCGCGTTGGGGAGCTGCAACAAAATTCCATCCTTCGGTTAGCGATGCTTGTGGCGGGACTGTGGTAGCTGATTGCGTAGCCAATTCAACGTCCAACGAGAAGGTGTCTGGTTGGCCACTGGCCCCCTCTGTTGCGATAGCAATCGCATCAAGTGCGTTGAGTGTGGTGCTCTCAAAATCGGTGACTGGTGTCCACTCCCCATCAACGAACCGAAATACGGTATATCCTTCCGCTGTCGGATCGACGATATCTGCAAGTGTTCCTTGCGTTTCGCCGGGAATACCAAGCGAGTACATCTCCCCATCGTTGGGGATTTCGAATGTGTACGTCAGATTCGATTGATCAATGTTTTCAAATACAGTGACAGTACTGCTTGCTTGCGCCTCAGTATCGGTCACGTCAAAATTGAAGTTGTAGTCCTCCGACGGAATATCAGTAAAGTCAACGTCGTTCTCAGTATCCTGGACGTTTATCAGAGCGATTCTGTCATCGCTTCTGCTATTCTCTGTGGTGTATATTGCTGCATTGAATGGACCAAACCCAGCACTTGAATCGTCCACCCCCTCATCGACCCGATTATTTAGTGCTGTTTGAAGATCCGTCTCCGGGGCAAATATATTGAATAGTTCCTCTGAAGAGAGGTCACCGTTGGCGGTGACGTTGAGGGTGTAGGAGCCACGCGAGGACTCGATGTCGAGTTCCGTGTTCGAGTCCGTGAGGTCGTCGTTCAGGACCGGCATGTCCTCTTCGTCGAAGACAGTTTCGAGGTCTTGGACGCCGACCTCGAAGGTGCCCGATCGGATGAGCTGGCCGTCAGTCGGGAGGTTGCCGTTCTGATCGACGACGAAGTAGTTGCCTGCATCGAGGTCGTCGGTTTCGATCTCGATGACGGCTGCGGTACTAGTCGTGAAGCCGAACTCGCTCGCTGCGCTCGTGAAGTCACTTCCGGACTCAACATCGAGGGCCTTCTGGAACTGGCTGTCGTCGACACTGCCGGCGTCGAAAGCTTCGACGCTACGGAGTTCGTAACTATTCCCACTCGGGTCGATGTCGTCACCGTAGACGTAGACATCCTGTCCTTGGAAGATGAGCGTGCCGGGCGCATCGTAGTTGACGCTGCCGTCAGCTGTGGGATCTTGTCTACCGGAACTGGTGACATCAAAGGATCCAATAGTACTCGCAGTACCACTATTGATATCAACACTGTATGTCAGGCCGAAGGCGGTTCCAGCGGTAGTAGTGTCGATGTTTGTCAGCTGCAGCGAGTCAATTGTGAACGAATTGACTCCTGAGTCAGGAGAGACATCCACCGAAATTGTGTTCGTGCTGAAGCTCGGACTTCCGGAGACACTACCACCGGTGATGTCGCCAGATCCGATTGCGACGCCAGCGCCGGGACTGCCAGATAGTGTGGCACCCGCTGAGCTGCTCAGCGAGGACACGTCAACGTTGACGGTGACCGGGGATCCCGTACCGCCCTCCTGTTGCAGGTCTACTTCAATCGGATCAATGCTCTGCGTGGTGCTGCTCTGTCCAGTCTGAAGCTCTCCTGGCTGGATATTACCCGCATTAGCGAAGGCGGGGTTGTTTGTGTTGGTAATCTCAAAAGATGAGGTCTGTGTATCACCACTGCCAGCAGAACCACCATCACTCTCGAAAGTGTACTGGGTGGACTGGACAGTAGCACTAGATGCGTCAACAGTGATGTCGAAATTCACTGTGATACTAGTGGATGCGGAAGTAGCACTCTCGTCAATAGTGACGGTTACGACCTCACCATTTGATCCAACGCTAGATGTCACAGCACCGGAAACACTCGACGAAGACGAGTCTATCGCTGTGCCAGCGCTACCATCGATATTCTCTACTGAGCTGACCGAGAGGCTAGAATCGGCTTCTGTCATATTAAATGTGACTTGTGCGGATCCGCTAGCTGTTGAGTCATAGTCGGTACCAGCTTCTGCTGTGAATTCTATTGTCTGCGCCTGCGAGCTGCTACTAATGTCCAGATTTGATGTCGTAGTCGTGGACGTTAGCGCAGCGGCTCCGCCAGCAAACGCTACTGTCCCTGCGAAGACCCACAGGAACATGAGCGCTGCCAGGAAGACGGTACGAATTTTTTTTTCAGAGCTAACTATTGAATCCCCAATTCCCATAGGGAGGAACTCTTGTGCTGTAAAATAAGTTTGATGACTAGAAGCAGGACATCGTTGAACGTTATTATAAAAAGATTGTGGATATTGGTGCTCTAGTTTAGCCGCGGCGGTGCGGAATCAACACTTCAGCCGGTGATAGTTGCCGTTCCGTATCTATAATAAGGGTTCAATTCAGATTGCAGAATCGCCCGACAGCGTTCCATCAACAATGTACTTCACAAGAGCGTAGCAGCAAAGAACCTGCTTAACAATACCGTGCAAACGTTATCAAACGTGATCCCTATTCTGTTTCAAGCACGATATTATGATCGCTAAGCTTCTCGTGATTATCAATTGTGTTTTGTTTATAAAATACTGCTCTACAATCCTCACAGCGGTATACCGGAACAGATTGGTCGTTTCTAAACAACACATAAATAAACCCAACAGGTAAGCCAAAGATCATCGTTCCCACTCCCCAAAGTCGCGAATTACCATGTCTTGCAGCATCTTCCCACACGGCAACTGCAATAATCACTGAACTAATTGCCCCGACAGCGATCACACCAAGTATCAAAGTCGATACCACAAACGTATACATATAATCGACATATTTATAACTTTAGTTAAATCCTCAAGCGGTGGTGGGTTTGGGGCTTTTGAACGTGTCACTCAGGTTTGAATATTGAAGTGGAAACACGTTCCACATACAGTACGATTATCAACACCGGTCCTGTATAAGTTTAGCAAGGTGGCTACGGCCTATTCATCGGGAAGATACTGCCGTCGTTGTTTGAGTTTCTCTTCGGGGCTCCGTTGATCGTAGTGTCGGTCAAGCACATCTAATCCCAGATCCATTCGTGACCCGACGATCTCTTTCGGCGTATCCTCCCGGAGGTGGTGTGTGATCGAGCCGCGGCGAATCGGATGGGGACTCAATACTGATGGGCACTTGTGTACTTGAGCAGTTTGAAGCGCCTCACAGGTCTCGAGATCGCGATCGTGAGGACACTGGTCAGTGTACACGCATGGTCGGGTGTATTGATACGTAATCGTCCGACCTCGATTTCTGCTTAGCCGGCCATGCCGCGTGACGAACAACGGTTCTCGACCATGTTCATCAACCGTGCCAGGATGGTTGACCGCAAGCCAATCATCAAGCACGTCACAGACACGGTCACTTAGTGCCACGAGACGCTCGCCCTGTGCCTGATTCTTGAGAGTCGTTCCCGGCTCCGGTCGATGGACCAACTCTAGGTACTGTCCGTCCGGATCATAATCATCCACATCGAGGCCGCATGCAGCGCCGATTCTGAGGCCGGTATGCCACAGTACTTCGAACAGTACGTGCTCTAATTTCGCGTACTCGTACTGCTTAAGATGAGCCAGAATTTGACGCGCCCGTTCAGGGTCCAGCATCTCATCGCGTGCATCTTCTTCAGTAGTCGTTGGCAGGATGACTTTCCCATCAAGGCCTGCTTCGACAGCATCGATACTGGCACAGAATCGGAGAAACATCCGGAGGGTAGCTAGTTGCCCCTTCATCGTGGCAGTAGCTAAGTTATCTTCCTCTCGACGTTTGACGCGAAAACGGTGGATATCCCGACCTGAGAAGTCGTTGAGATTCTCTATCTCGTTAGCTTCACACCACTGGGTGAACTGTTTGAGTCGGTAGTCGTGAGACTGGAGCGTGGCTTCTGCGAGTTCGTGCCGGCGGTCGTCGAGGTACATTTGTTTCGCGGTTCGTGGATCGAGCGGTTCAAGATCGTCTGACATTAGCTTAGCTCCCGAAGCCTCGGAGGTCGGGTATTCTAAGCATAGTCGTTGGCCGCTTACTCGGTGATTAACTGGTTGCTGACGGTCCGGCAGGTTCTGGATGGTTCCCGCCCGGACCCATCCAGAGTTTGCACGATTCATAGCCGACGGAATCGACCCGTAGAGACCAGCTACGGCTTGTTTTCTCCTTCGGACACCGGTTTCGTCGCTTTGTTTTCGTTGGAGTCCAACCATGCTGTGAATGCGGGTCGCCGCCCTCCAGGCTTCTGTGATATCCGACGCGCGTTTGATACTAAATCAATCGCTGATTGAGATGTAGTATAGGATAGCGACTCTTGCCTTGGAATTGTGTGTCATAGAATATACCATACACCCTCTACGTAGTGATTTTAATACTTTATTTCACATCTGATTCGGGCAGATACCGTATTTTGGGCACTGTCTAGTTAAGCTAGTTTGAGGAACGAGCAGATCGTTGAGGCAGTTTGGGATGATGCTCGCAGACCTGCTCAGCGAGTGTTTTGCGGCGGATTTAAAAGAATGTTGGGAGCGTGGGCGGACGGCGACGCCCATCAGGACGTTCGCTGTCCGACTCCACGCGACCGGTTGTTCACTCAGAGAAACAACAACGATTCTTGCTGAATTAGGCGTAGAACGCTCTCACGGAGCGGTTTGGAATTGGGTACATCGGGTTGCTGACAGCGTTCCTGACCCGCCGTCGGCGCAGTCGACGCGGGTCGCTGTCGACGAGACTGCTGTCAAAATCAATGGAGAGTGGTCTTGGTTATACGCTGCAATAGACATCGAGACGAAGTTGATCCTCGACGTACAATTGTTTGGACGACATGGCACCGATCCGGCGGCTGCGTTTCTGCATGGACTCCGCGAGAACCACGATCTCTCCGACGCCGTGTTTCTCGTCGATGGCTATGGCCATCAGACTGCCATTGCTCGGTTAGGACTGAGCGGTCGGCTTGATTACGTCAACCGAAACCTCATCGAAAAGTGGTTTCACACACGCAAAATGCGGGTCAACCGCTTCCATAATTCATGGGTCGGCAGTCGGTCAAGCGCACGTGAATGGGTTGAACAGTTCACACACTACTACAACCACCAACGACCGCATCAATCGCTCAACGGACGAACGCCAGCTGACGAGGTGCTAAACTAGACAGTGCCCACCAAATCAAAACCGCACATCGGGGTGTCGTTTATAAATGACTCACCGTCTGTCGGATTCTAATCGTTCGGAAACGAATGGGCGTTGTGGTATCTCACACGGTGGTATGCCGGCGCGACGCTCACTCCAAGTCGGCTTCGAGGACGTCCCGCAGCGCCGCGATCCGGTCGGCGCCATACCGGAGCGTCTCCTCGCCGACGGCGAGTTCGAGACGGCCCTCCGCCGTCGCCTCGCCGATGTGTTCGACGGCGACGGTCCCCGGGACCGCCGCCCGGACCGCGTCGGGGGCTGTTGTCTCGACGACGACCCGGCCGACGGCCTCCGAAAACAGCGCCTCGAGCGCGTCGCCCTCGAGCGTTACGTCCGCACCCGCCTCGCCGACCATCTCGGCGAGGGTGACTGCCAGCCCCCCGTGGCTCACGTCGTGGACCGAGTGCGTGCCCTCAAGCTCGGCGACGTCGGCGACCGCCCCGACGAACGCCGACGCGGCGGCCGGTACCGCGGGGAACCGATCCGTCCCGCCGAACTGCGCGAGCAGTTCCGACCCGCCGAGGGCGCGGTCGTCGCCGGCAGCGAGTACCAGCAACTCGCCCTCGCCCGTGAGGCCGATCCCGGGGGCGTCGTAACCCGCCTTCGTCCCCGCCATCGCGAGCGTCGGTGTCGGCGGGATCGGCCCCGCGGCCGAGTCGTTGTACAGCGAGACGTTGCCCCCGACCACCGGCACGTCGAGGTCGGCACACATCTCCGCGAGGCCGTCGACGATGGCCCGGAATCCGCCGTACACGCGGGGCGTTTCGGGGTTGCCGCCGTTGAGACAGTCTACCGCCGCGAGCGGCGTCGCCCCCGTGGTCGCGAGGTTGGTGGCGTTCTCGAGGGCGACGGCGCGGGCCCCCTCGTAGGGGGCCGTCTCGGTCCAGTTGGGGTCGGCTCCCGAGGAGAACGCCAGCCCGACGCCGGCCTCTCGGATCGCCAACAGCGCCGCGTCGGCGCCCGGCTTCTGTGCCGTCCGGGTACCGACCTCGTGGTCGTACTGCCGGTAGATCCACTCCTTGGAGGCCGTGTTGGGCGCGCTTACGACCGCCTCGAAGGCGGCCTCGAGGTCGGGGGCGGGGCGGTCCCGCGTCCCCGGTTCCGGGTCGACGTGGTCGAGATCGTTCATCGGCGCGCCGTCGGCGAGGTACTCGGCGTCGACGTCGACGACGGTCTCCCCGTCGAAGGTGCAGACGTAGTTTCCGTCGGTCACCTCGCCGATGACCGAACAGCCGAGGTCGTACTTTTCGGCGACGGCCGCGACCGCCCCGACGTCGTCGGGGCGGACCTCGTAACACATCCGCTCTTGGGACTCGGCGAGCAGGATCTCGGTCGCGTTCATGTTCGGCTCCCGTTGGTGGACTCGGTCGAGTTCGATGTGTGCGCCGAGGCCGCCCTTCGCGACGAGTTCCGAGGAGGCACCGCCGAGACCGGCCGCCCCCAGATCGCGGGCCGCCCGGAGCAGGCCGGCGTCGACCAACTCCTCGTTGGCCTCGACGAGACGCTTTTCGGCGTAGGGATCGCCGACCTGCACCGCCGGTCGGTCCTCGGTCTCTGCGTCCTCGCTCAGGTCCTCGCTGGCGAAGGACGCCCCCCCGAGACCGTCGCGCCCGGTGGCGTTGCCGACGAGGACGAGTCTGTTGCCCGGCGATTCGGCCTCGGCGGTCACCAGCCGGTCAGCGTCCGTCAGGCCGATGCAGGCGACGTTGACGAGGGGGTTGCCCTCGTAGCCGTCGTGGAAGGCGGCACTGCCGGTCACCGTCGGGACGCCGATGCAGTTGCCGTAGTGGGAGATGCCCTCGACGACCCCCTCCAATAAGTACTTCGAGTGCTCGCGGTCGAACCCGCCGAAATAGAGGCTGTCGGCGAGCGCGATGGGGTAGGCGCCCATCGAGAGGGTATCGCGGACGATGCCGCCGACGCCCGTCGCCGCCCCGTCGAAGGGGTCGACGTAGGAGGGGTGGTTGTGGCTCTCGATGCCCATCGTGACGTAGGTGTCGCTGTTCTCGCCCGTCTCGGGGTCCGGCAGCGCGAGTACGGCGGCGTCGTCCCCGGGCCCCACAACGACCCGGTCGCCCTCGCTGTCGAAGGCCGCAAGCAGCGGTCGCGAGGAGCGGTACGCGCAGTGTTCGCTCCAGAGGTTCTCGAACAGCGCGCTCTCGGCGGTGGTTGGATCGCGCCCCAGCGCTTCGGTGACGAGTTCGCGGTCCGACGGGGGGAGACTCATTCATCTACATGCTCCTTTCGCCGGAATAAATCGCTTTCCATACGCACGTTCGTGGATGCCCCAGCCCGTGGCGGCGAGCGCGGGGACCGGCGGGCTTTTTAATACAGCCGTCGAACCACGAGTCGTGTTGTCGGTCGAGCTTCACGCACACTCGGAGTTGTCCTACGACGGGCGCGACCCGGTCGAGTTGCTTTTAGAGCAGGCCGAGGCGGTCGGACTCGACGCGCTCGCGGTCACCGACCACGACGAAATCGACGCCTCGTTGGCGGCGGCGGCGAGCGCCGAGGAGTACGGTCTCGTCGGCATTCCTGGCATGGAGGTATCCAGCGCCGCCGGCCACGTGTTGGCCCTCGGCGTCGAGGAGCTCGTGCCGGCGGGATTGAGCTACGATGCGACGCTCGATCGGATCGCTGCCCTCGGCGGGATCGCCGTGGTACCGCACCCGTTTCAGTCCTCGAGACACGGCGTCGCCGCCCACATCACCCGCGGGCAGCTCGCCGCGGCCGACGCGATCGAGGTGTACAACTCCCGGCTGTTCACCGGGCGGGCTAACCGCCAGGCCGAGCGCTTCGCCGCGGACCGCGAGCTCCCGATGACCGCCGGTAGCGACGCCCACATCGCCGAGATGGTCGGGCAAGCGGTCACGGAGGTCGACGCCTACCACCGGAGCGCGGAGGGCGTCCTCGACGCCATCCGCGAGGGACGGACGAGCGTCGTCGGCAAACGGACCCCGTGGTTCATAAGCGTCCAACAGTTCGGCGGTGGCGTCAGGCGCCGACTGGCGTCGATGTGGCCGTGGTGAACGACGACGCGCCGTCCGACCGCACGGACGCATCCGCCGGGGACGCCATCCCCAACTGCATCGACGGCGCGACCCCCGAGACGGTCCGGGCGGCCATCGCGTCCGGGACGGCGCTTTCGGGGGCCGACGGCTTCGCGGGCGGGATCGACGGACGGCTCGTCCGGGACGTCCTCGGGCGGTATCCGCTGTTCTCGGCGGCCGACGACCCGGCGACGTGGAGTTTCGACCCGACCGACCTCGCCGACCCCGACCCGGTGCCGGCGGGCCACGCCCGCGACGCCTCGGGGGATACCGAACTGTGGACGCTGCCCGACCCGAAACCCTGCGCGGACGGCGAGCGTGCCGTCGCGGCCGTCCGGGACGCAGTTGTGCGTTCCGTCGACGCCGTCCCCGGATCGCCGCCGATCGCCTTCTCCGGCGGACTCGACTCCTCGATTCTCGCGGCGCGGATCGGGGGACCGCTGTACGTCGGGGGCTTCGAGGGCAGCCACGACGTTGCGGCCGCGCGCTCGGCCGCCGACGCGCTCGGACGAACGCTCCGGGTCGTCGAGTTCAGCCACGCCGACATCGAGCGCGGGATCCCCGAGGTCGCCGCGGCGACGGGGCGGACGAACCCGATGGACATCCAGATCGCGCTCCCGTTGTATCTGGTCGCCGAGGCCGCCGCCGCCGACGGCCACGACCGGCTCGCGCTCGGGCAAGGTGCCGACGAGCTATTCGGCGGCTACGCGAAGATCGCCAAGGCCCCGGGGGACCACCGCGTCGAGGCCGACACGGTCCGGGGGGCGGCCCGCGAGACGGTCCGGACGCTGCCCCGACAGCTCGAACGGGACGTGCTGGCGCTTCGGGCCGCCGGGGTCGAGCCTGTCGTCCCGCTGCTCGCCGACCGCGTCGTCGGGGCGGCGCTCCGGCTGCCCGGCGAGTGGCTCGTCGACGGCGACGAACGAAAGGTCGCGCTCAGGCGGGCCGCCGACTTCCTCCCGGCAGCGCTCCGTGCTCGCGAAAAAAAGGCCGTCCAGTACGGCAGCCTCCTCGCCAGGGAGTTCGACCGCCTCGCTCGACAGGCCGGATTCAAAAAGCGGATGGACGACCACCTCGGTCAGTACGTCGAGTCGCTCCGGCCGGAGTGACGCCTCGTGGTAGCGCTCATCGACCCCGGACGGCTGTCACTTCGTCCCACAGTGTTATGCGACGGGGCATCGAGGACAACGTATGGCGGACGACAAGCGGGGGCGAGAGAGACGGGCGAACGGGGCGGAGCAACGACAGCGCGAGCGAGAGGCCACGGAGGACCGAGAGCGCGGCGAGGAGGCCGAACCGCCCGACGACGGGGAGGCGGACGACGGGGAGGCGGACGACGGGGAGGCGGACGACGCGACCGGCGGCATCCAACGCGGCGACGGCGCGTACCCCGACCCGCCCCACGAGTGCCACCGGCGCGGGTGCGACGAGCAGGCGTCGTTCGTCGTCGCCGAGCGCTACCGCGAGGAGACCGGGCAGGGAACCGTTCGCGCGGAGGCACACCTCTGTCGCGCCCACACCGACGAAGAGAGCCCGTCGAACCTCGATTCGGCCGGGGAGGACTACGTCTTCCGGATCGATCCGATCACGGACGCGACGACTGCTTGACACCCTCCTCCGCCTTCAGGCGGAGGAATCCCGAGCGTTGGGATATAAACAGTTGCGATCCGCGAGGCTCGCGAACCGGCCGCGCGAACGCGTTTTCACCGCCCGGCGTCCTGTTCGACTTCGAGCAGTTCGTGATAGCGGTTGCGGATGGTGACCTCGGAGATGTCCGCGACCTCGCTGACGGCGTTCTGGGTGACTTTCTCGTTGGTGAGCAGCGAAGCGGCGTACACCGCGGCGGCCGCCAGCCCCACCGGCGACTTCCCCGAGTGGACGCCGGCGTCGCGGGCCCCGTCGAGCAGCTGGCGCGCGCGGCGTTCGGCCTCCTCGGAGAGATCGAGGTCGCTGGCGAAGCGCGGCACGTAGCTCTTCGGATCGGCGGGCGCGATTTCGAGGCCGAGTTCGCGGACGACGTAGCGGTAGGTGCGGGCGATTTCGCTCTTTTCGACGCGGGAGACGCCCGCGACCTCGTCGAGGCTGCGCGGCGTTCCGGCCTGCTTTGCGGCGGCGTACAGCGCGGCGGTGGAGACGCCTTCGATGGAGCGTCCGGGGAGGAGGTTGTCGTCGAGCGCGCGGCGGTAGATGACGGAGGCGGTTTCGCGGACGTTTTCGGGGAGGCCGAGCGCGGAGGCCATGCGGTCGATTTCGCCGAGGGCCTGTTTGAGGTTGCGCTCTTTGGAGTCCCGCGTGCGGAAGCGCTCGTTCCACTTGCGGAGTCGCTGCATCTTCTGGCGCTGTCTCGATCCCAGCGAGTTCCCGTAGGCGTCTTTGTCCTGCCAGCCGATGTTGGTGGAGAGCCCCTTGTCGTGCATCATGTTCGTGGTGGGGGCGCCGACGCGGGATTTCTGGTCCTTCTCGGCGCTGTCGAAGGCGCGCCACTCCGGCCCGCGGTCGATCTCGTCCTCCTCGACGACGAGTCCACACTCGGTACAGACCGTCTCGCCGTGCTCCGAATCGGCGGTGAGTCGGCCGCCGCACTCCGGACAGACCAGCTCCGATTCGTCCTCGCCCGCCTCGCGTTCGTTTTCGGTGCGTTCGCTCTCGTTGCTCTCCTCCGCCGCTGATTCGTTCTCGCGTTCCGTTCGTCGCCGTCTGACAGTAGAGTCGGTCATCATCGATTAGTTTTTGATTTCGGAAAACTCGTTTTCGATATAGGTATTGTTTTTCCCGCAACTTAAAAATTGTGGCTCACGAAGCGACAGTTCCGGCGGGTCGTCGTCCGGGTGCGCGCCGGCGGGCACAACTCTGATGTCGGAGGGCAGCGTGGAACGAACGGATATATGCAGCAGGGCCTCGAACGGGAAATCCTGGAGACGCTCGCCTCGGGAAACCGGCGGTCGGTCGCCGGGCTCGCCGAGGCGCTCGGCCGACATCCCGTCACAGTCGACCGACAGTGCTATGACCTCCAGACCGACGGGTACATCGCAATCGCCTCCATCGGCGGCACGTACCGGCTGACCGCCAAGGGCCGCGAGCGCCTCGACGACGCGTGAGCGCCGTCCGAAACCCTTAGTGACGCCCCCCACCGATCCATGGGCATGACTGTCGACGACGAGGAGGTCCGCCACGTCGCCCAGCTCGCGCGGATCGACCTCGACGACGAGGAGGTCGAACGGTTCACCGGCCAGTTCGCCGAGATCCTCGAACACTTCGAGGCGCTCGACGACGTCCCCGAGGTCGATCCCAGCCCCGAATTGGCGAACGTGATGCGCCCCGACGAAGTCGAGTCGGGACTCACCCAAGAGGAGGCGCTGCGAAACGCCCCTGAGACGGAGGACGGCTACTTCAAGGGGCCGAGCGTTTCATGAGCCACAACGCGTTCATTACCGAGACGCACATCGAGGGCGATGACGACGGTCCCCTCGCCGGTCGAACCGTCGCCGTCAAGGACAATATCTCCACGGACGGGGTCGAGACGACCTGTGGATCGGCGGCCCTCGAGGGGTATGTCCCACCGTACGATGCGACCGTCGTCGAACGGCTGAGGGACGCGGGCGCGACGATCGTCGGCAAGACGAACATGGACGAGTTCGGGATGGGGACGACCACGGAGACCTCGGCGTTCGGTCCCGTCGAGAACCCCGCCGCCGAGGGCCGCGTCCCCGGCGGCTCCTCTGGCGGAAGCGCCGCCGCCGTCGCGTCCGGCGAGGCCGACCTGGCTTTGGGGTCGGACACGGGCGGCTCCGTGCGGTGTCCGGCCGCCTTCTGTGGCGTCGTCGGTATCAAACCCACCTACGGGCTGGTCTCGAGGTACGGCCTCGTGGCGTACGCGAACTCGCTGGAACAGATCGGCCCGCTGGCGCCGACCGTCGAGGCGGCGGCCGAACTGCTTGAGGTACTCGCCGGCCCGGACCCGAACGACGCGACGACGCGGGAACCGCCGGCCGACGTCGACACCGACTACGCCGCCGCCGCCGACGGCGACGTCTCGGGACTCACCGTGGGTATTCCGACCGAACTGCTCGAGGGCGCCGACGAGGGCGTCCGGGCGGTCTTCGAGGACGCGATCGACGACCTCGAGTCGAAGGGGGCGACGACCGAGACGGTCTCGTTGCCCTCCGTCGAAACCGCGGTGCAGGCGTACTACGTCATCGCGATGTCGGAGGCGTCCTCGAATCTCGCGCGCTTCGACGGCGTGCGGTACGGGCGTTCGGGCGAGGGCGACGACGGGGACAACTGGAACGAGTCCTTCGCGGCCGCCCGCGAGATCGGGTTCGGCGAGGAGGTCAAACGCCGCGTCCTGCTCGGCACCTACGCCCTCTCGGCGGGTTATCACGACAAGTACTACAAGAAGGCCCAAGACGCCCGCGCGTGGGTCAAACAGGACTTCGAGGAGGCCTTCGAGTCCGTCGACGTCCTCGCTTCGCCGACGATGCCGGTCCCGCCGTTCGAGCGCGGCGAGAGCCTCGAGGACCCCCTACAGATGTATCTGGCCGACGCGAACACCGTCCCGATCAACCTGGCGAACCTGCCGGCGATCTCGGTCCCGGCGGGCGAAACCGACGAGGGGCCGGTCGGCCTCCAGTTGGTCGGCCCCGCCTTCAGGGAAGCGACGCTCGTCCGCGCTGGGTCGGCGCTGGAGTGAGGTCTGACTGGGCTATCTATAACAGAAGCAGCCCGATCGCGGCAGCCACCGCGTCGGGGTCGCCGTACCGGACGCCGAGATACCCCATCGCCGCCTGCGTCGCGTTGAAGAGGCCGTGCATGAGCGCGACCACGACGAGGTTGCCCGTGTACTCGTAGGACAGCGCCAGCACGAAGCCGACGAAAAACAGCACTGACACGCCGAGCAGTCCGGCCTCGATGCTGCCGAACCCGGCGAGGTGGATGACCGCGAACAGCGCCGTCGCGAGCGTGATCCCGGCGGCGACGCCGAACGTCTCCCGGAGACGGGTCTGGATGATCCCGCGGAACAGCAACTCCTCGGTGGGCCCGACGATCAGGAGCGAAAACACGCCCAGCATGACGAAAATGAGCGGGTCCTGTTGGGCCACGTCGAAGATGGCCTGGGGTTCGCGCTCGATGCCGAGGCGCTGGCCCACGACGAAACTGCCGATCGAGCCGACGAGCCAGAGGACGATCATCGAGACGAAGCCGACGCCGAGGACGATCCACCCCTCCAGCGTCGGCGCGCGGACGCCGATGTCGGCGGGCGTCAGCCCGCGATAGCGGAGATACAGCAGCGAGACGCCGGTGAAAAAGACCAACTGGAGCGTGAGGACCGAAAGGACGAAGCCCTGTCTGGGCGTGGGATCGATACCGAAAAGCCCCAACCCGCGCGCGACGGCGTAAGCTGCGGCGTTCCCGCCGCCGTAGGCGAGCGCCGCGAGCCCGAACGCCACGCCGACCGCGAGGAGAGAGCCGGGGATCCGTGAGCGGATGGACATGTCCAGTCATACGTCCGGACGTTGAAATACCCTGTCGACCGCGGCCGGATCGACGCCGTCCGAACCTGTTTCCCGTGGTGGACCGCGATGGACGCCGATCGGTTCATAGCGGAGCGGGCGGTAGCCGTACGTTTATATCGAATGGACATACTAACAGTATGTATGACGCTGTCGGAGATCGCTGCGGGGCTGGAAGTCACGACGGAACAGCGCGAGCGCGGCGTCGTCGAGACCGACGGAACCGACGCCCCGCTCGCCGAGCGGCTGACCGAGTTCGAGGCGCGGCTTCCCTGCTGTCCCGGGCGCGCGGCCGCGGTCGTCGACGCTTACACCGAGGGAGCGAGCGTGGGCCGTGCCGCCGCCGTCGCGGACGTCCCACGGACGACGGCGGCGAAGGTGCTGTACCTGCTGGGCGAACCGATCGACCCGCTGACCCCGACGGCAAAACGGGTGCTAGAGGACTGGCTCGCCGGCGAAATATCGCGCACGGAGGCCCGGACGCTGGCGGGTCTCGGCGACCGGGAGTTCGCCCTCGGCGCGTACGTCGCCACCCACGACCCGATCGACGGTGCCGACGCGGTGGTCCTCGGGGCAGCCTCAACGGCGCACCCGGACCCGCTCGTGGACGCCAGAGGCGACCCCGACGATCTCATCTGAGAGAGACGTTTCCGAACAACCCCGTCGACTCCGGCCGCTCGACGGGGATCCCGGTCAGCACTTCGACCGCGTCGGCGAGCGCGTCGCGGGCGGGTGAATCGGGCGCGCCCGCCGGCGTCTCGGAGCCGAGTTCCGGGACCGCCACGTCGGCGTCCGGGTGCGCCGACGTCCGCGTGAGCAGCGTCGTCGAGTCGTCGATCCCGATGTCCGCCAGTCGATCCGCCGTCCGCGGCACGGCCGACGCCGCTCGCTCGCCGTCACAGACGACGGCGACGGACCCGGCTTCGGTGGCCGCCGCGACGGCCGGGTTCGTCGCCACCGGTGGGGTGTCGACGAGGACGCACTCGAAGCGCCGCGCCGCCGCCTCGATCAGCTCTCCGAATCGCTCGGCAGCCGCCGGCCGTTTCGCGCGCGCGAGGCGCTCGAAGGACGCGTGGGCGGGACAGACGGAGAGCCGCCCCGCCCGCTCGCCGGGGAGGTCGATCAAGCCCTCCTCGAGCGGCGTCTCTGACAGACACAGCGCCGTTATGTCGGGGTCGATCCGGCCAGCGACCCGATCGGAGAGCCCCTGCGTGCCGTAGGCGGCGTCAAGGATCGCGGTGTCGGCCCCGTCGTCGGCCAGAAGCCGTCCACACTCGAGCGTCACCCGCGTCGTCCCGACCCCGCCGGCGGCGCCGACGAACGCGACCGTTTCGGACATACGTTCGGTACCGCCGGCATCGAATAAAAACGTGCTGTCCGGGTCATCCGCCGTGTCGAGGTCGGCGCTCGGGGTCTCTCCCGCCTCAGCCGAGTTGCGTCTCGATATCCGAGGCGATGCCGGCGATTTCGCCGTCGTCGAGGTCGGCGAACGAGCCGACGGCCGCGTGGATCGGGCCACCGTCGTCGCCCTCGAAGCGGGGAACGACGTGGACGTGCAGGTGCGGAACCTCCTGTCCGGCCGCGGTACCGTCGTTGATGCCGACCGTCGTGGCGTCGGCGTCGACGGCGTCCTCGATGGCGGGCGAGAGCATTCGGACGGCCTCGAAGACGTCGGTCGAGACGTCCTGGGGGGCGTCCCGGAGTCTGCTGTAGGGCTCCTTCGGCACGACGAGGGTATGTCCCGGCGTGAGGGGGTTCGCGTCGAGAAACGCCGCGACGGTCTCCGTCTCGTGGACGACGTGTCCGGGGACGTCACCGTCGATGATGCGCTCGAAGATGGTCGGCTCAGACATATCAGAGGGATCGGGCGGCGGCCCTATCAATGTTGATCCCCCGCCGGACCCGCGCTTGGCCGCCTCGAAGCCCCGGTATCCGGAGGCCGGTTCCCCGGCCGTGTGGCCCTATAGATGTGCTAGTAGAGTATATATACCTAGCTTACCCTCGGCCGAACGCTTATATCGCTACACCGTCTCCGATCTTATGTTAATGAGTAACGCACCCGCGGACGCGGACGAACCAGCCCGCCAATCGGCCGAACCGCCCGAGACGCCGCTCGACACCGAGCGATACGCCCACCTCTCTCTCGACAACGGCGAGATCGTGATCTACGACCGGGAGGACCCCGAGATGTGGCTGCAATCGGACGTGGTCGTCGAGATCGGCGCGTAGCTCCCGGCAGTCTTTTATACATCGATCGTCCTACCGGGGGTATGAAGGAGATCCTCGCGCCCGTCGTCGAACTCGTCGCCTACGCCGTCGCTACGGCGGCGTTCACCGTCGCCGGCGTGTTCGCGGAACTGACGAGCGTCGACTACCTCGCAGCCGGTAACACGACGTTCGCGGCCTGGCTCGTGGTCATGGGCGCCGTCGCGCTGTACGCCGGCGTTGTTGCGCTGGGTGCCGGAGAGCTTCTCCCCCGCGTTCGCGACACCGTCGCCGACGGGCGGTAGCCGAAGCCGACCCGCGACCGTCCCACCCAACGACCGCGACCACCTCGTCCAACAACCCCGACTGTTCCGACTGCTCCAGCCGCCTCGACCGCATCCAAACGATTTTGCCCGCAGGGGGCGTCCGAACGATAATGGCGACGTGTGACGTCTGTGGCAAAGACGAGAACATGCCGTACAACTGCCGGCACTGCGGCGGGACCTACTGCAGCGAACACCGGCTTCCCGAGAACCACGACTGCCCCGGCCTCGAACGCTGGAACGATCCCGACGGCGTCTTCGACAGCGGCTTCGACGACTCGGTTCGCGGCGGCGGACAGGGGGGCCGCGGCGGTCGCGGCAGTCGAGGCGGAACCGCCGGTTCGGGCGGCCTTCTCGGCCGGATCGGACTCGACGCCGGTCCCGGCGGCCCGCTCGGGTACTTTCGGAACAACCTCTCGTATCTCTTCCTCGCGATCGCCGTCGTCGTCTTCGGCCTCCAGTACGTCCTCGCACCGCTTTTGGGGATCCGCCTGCCGTCGGCAGGTGTCGATCCCGGCACCACGACCTGGGGACAGATCTTCACGCTCACGACCGCCCACCCCGAGTACGTCTGGACGTGGGTCGTCTCGGTCTTCTCTCACGGCGGGCCGAGCCACCTGCTTTTCAACGCCATCGCGCTGTACTTCTTCGGGCCGATCGTCGAGCGGCAGGTCGGCTCCCGGAAGTTCGCTGCCCTCTTTCTCGCCAGCGGCGTCCTCGCCGGCCTCGGGCAGGTCGGCGTCGGCTTGGTGACCGGCGAACAGGTGGCTGTCTTGGGCGCCTCCGGCGCGCTGATGGCGATCATGGGCGTGTTGGCAGTCACTTCCCCGGATTTGAAAGTCCTGCTGTTCTTTTTTATTCCGATGTCGATCCGGACGCTGACGGTGCTTTTCGCGGCCTTCTCGATCTTCGCGTTCGTCGCCGACGGCGGTATCCTCAGCGGGGTCGCCCACTTCGCCCACCTCGTCGGCCTCGTGATCGGGCTGTGGTACGGCAACCGGATCAAAGACCGCATCGGCCGCGGGCCGAAACAGCTGAACCTCGGGCCGGGACGGGGACCGGGTGGCCCCGGCGGCCCGGGTCGGTTCCCGTAGATGGACGTCGCCGCCGAGCGGTTCCGGCCGACCCGCCCCGGCTCCCGCGAGGCGATGGAGCGGTTGCAGGCCGAAATCGCGGCCGAGGCGACGTTCGAGGACGCCGCCGGGGTCACGCCCGCAGACGTCCACTCCGGCGACGCACTCGTCGCCGGGGTCGACCAGGCGTTTCTCGACGACCGGGCCGTCTCTGCCGTCGTCGTCCTCCGCGGCGGGGAAGTGATCGCCCGCGAGAGCGCCGTCACGCCGCTGTCGATGCCGTACGTGCCGGGGCTGCTCGCCTTCCGTGAGGGCGAACCGATCGTCGCGGCGCTCGAGGCCCTCGACGTCGATCCGGACCTGCTCGTCCTCGACGGCAGCGGCCGGATACACTATCGCGAGGCCGGGCTCGCGGCCCACGTCGGCGTCTGCTTCGACGTCCCCGCCGTCGGCGTCGCAAAGAGCCTCCTCTGTGGCCGACCTAGGCGAGCGACGGACGCGCTCGAGGCGGGCGAGCGCGTCCCGATCGAAGCCGACGACTCGATGAGCGCCCCGGAGGAGACCGTCGTCGGGCACGCCTACCAGAGCCGACAGTACCCCGACTCGACGAGGATCAACCCCCTCTACGTCTCGCCGGGGCACCGCCTCGCCGCCGGGACGGCGACCGATCTCGTGGCCGCCTGCGGCGGCGAGTACAAACTCCCCCGGCCGACGCGGCTGGCCGACCGGTACGCCGACGAACTGAAAACCGGGCGGTGAGGCCCCGACACATCAACGCCTAACTACCGTCCCCCCGATCGATCCGTATGAGCAATCGGACGGTACTGATAACGGGCTGTTCGTCCGGCATCGGCCGGGCCGCCGCGTACGCGTTCTTGGACGAGGAATGGCGGGTCTACGCCACCGCGCGCAACCCCGCCGATATCGAGACGCTCGGCGAGGCCGGCTGCGACATCGGCACCATCGACGTCCGCAACGACGAGGACGTCCGTCGGGTCGTCGACCGGGTCGTCGACGAGGAGGGACGCATCGACGCCCTCGTGAACAACGCCGGCTACGGTCAACACGGTCCCCTCGAGGACATCGACGACGACCTGTTCGAAAAGCAGTTCGACGTGAACGTTTTCGGCCCGCACCGACTCGTCCGGGCGGCGCTCCCGCACATGCGCGAACGCGGGGACGGCACGGTCGTCAACGTCTCCTCGCTGGCCGGCCGGATCGCCGCGCCGGGGATGGGGGCGTACTCGGCGTCGAAACACGCCGTCGAAGGGTACAGCGACTCGCTGCGGCGCGAACTCGAACCACTCGGGATCGACGTCAGCGTCGTCCAGCCGGGGCCCGTCGAGACGGCCTTCCGCGACCGGGTCGACGACGAGTTGCGCCGGCTCGACCGGACCGACGCCTACGAGGACCTCTACGCGTTCCAGGAGGACGCGACCCTGCTCGGCGGCGACAGCCCTGTCGCCGTCCACCCCGCCGAGGTCGCGGAAGCGATCGTCGAGGCGGCGGTCTCGACCGACCCCGAACCGCGGTACGTCGTCGGCCGCGCCGCAGGGCTGCTCGCCTACGCGAGGTTCCTCCCCGATCCGGTCGTCGACGGGCTGTTCGGCGTGATCCGGCGATTCGGCTCCTGAGATGTTCGACCGATCCGGGACGCCGGCCGACTCGCCGGCGCACGAACTCGCCCTCGGGTGTCTCGAAGCGGGGATCGACGCTGCACACCCGCGGCGTGCGGTCGCCCGCCACTGTTCGGTGGACGAACGCGACGGGACGCTGACCGTCCGAGACGCCTGTTATGACCTCTCGGCGTACGACTCGATCCGGCTCATCGGTGGGGGCAAGGCCGCCGATGATCTCGCGGCGGCCTTCGAAGAGCTGCTCGGCGACCGGCTCTCGGGCGGCGTCGTCGTCACGGACGAACGGACCGCCGACCCGGACCGGATCGACGTGCTGGAGGGCGAACACCCGACGCCGGGCGACGGCAGCGTCGCGGGCGCGCGGGCGGTCCTCAACTGCGCCGCGGCCGCTACCGATCGAACGCTCGTCATCGGGGCGATCGCCGGCGGTGGGAGCGCGCTGCTGTGTGCGCCCGCGGCGGGGCTGTCCGCCGCCGACCTCCAGGCTGTCACCGACGACCTCCTCGACGCCGGGGCCTCGATCGACGAGCTCAACACCGTTCGACGGGCGTGCTCGTCGATCAAGGGCGGCGGCCTCGCCGCCGCCGCGAAGCCGGCGACGACCGTCGGGATCCTCGTCAGCGACGTCGTCGGCGGCGATCCGTCGATCATCGCCAGCGGGCCGACGGTCCCGACCGAAACGGACCCCGACGCCGCCCTCGCGGTCCTCGCCAGATACGGCGTCGACGTCCCGGCCGTCGAATCGTTCCTCCGGGGAAGCACGCCCGAGGGGCCGGCCGACACCGACGTCGACACCCACGTCGTCGCCTCGGGCCGGGACGCGATCGACGCGGCCGTCGAGCACGCGTCGTCGCGGGGGTACCGGACGTGCGTCATCTCGACGCGGATCGAGGGCGAGGCGAGGGCGGCCGGCCGGCTCCACGCCGCGGTCGCCGCCGAGGCCGCCGACAGCGGCGACCCGGTCGAACCGCCCGCAGTGATCCTCTCGGGCGGGGAGACCACCGTCCGCGTGACCGGCGACGGGACCGGCGGCCCGAACGGGGAGTTCGCGCTCGCGGCCGCGATGGACCTCCCCAATCCCGCCGTGTTGGGTGCCGTCGACACCGACGGGGGCGACGGCAGCACCGACGCCGCCGGCGCGCTCGTGGACGCCGGGACGGTCGACGATCCGGCAGCCGCACGCGCGGCGCTCTCGGACAACGACAGTTACACCTTCCTCGAATCCAGGAGAGCACTCCTGCGGTCGGGGGCGACCGGCACGAACGTCAACGACCTCCGGGTGCTCGTGGTTCCGGCGTAGCCGGCCCCCGCCTCGCGGCTCACTCCAGACAGCGCCCGACCACCGCGAGCATCGCTTCGCCCTGGACCGCCTCCGCGAACAGCGGCACGCGCTTGACCTCCCGGCCGCGAAACAGTTCCTGGGCCCGCGAGAGGGCCTCGCGCTGGACCCCCCAGCGCCGACGACAGAACTCGCAGTGTTCGGTGTCGGGGGCGACGAACCAGTCGGCGTCGAGGTCCGCGACGGCAGTGAGGTCCTCGCTGACCCGGTTGACGACGACCGTCCGGACGGGGATGTCGAACCCCTCGAGGCGGCCGACGAGCCGTTCGCTCTCGGTGACGCTCATCTCCTCGGGGATCATCACGACGCGGAAGTCCGTTCGTTCGGGGTCTTGGAGGGCGGCCCGGAGGCGTTCGATCCGCGCCGAGAGCTCCTCGAGGCTCGCGGTGTCCGCCTCGGCCGCGTCGTCGTCCCCGAAGAGCCCGCCCAGACTCCCGACCATACCCGAGATCGACTCCCGAACCGAGAGCAGCCGGCCGACCATCGAGTCCATCACCTCCGGGAGTTCGAGCAGCCGGAGGGTGTGCCCCGTCGGCGCGGTGTCGACGACGACGCGCTCGAACCGAGGATCGTCGAGATACTCGATGAGCAACTGCATCGCGGCGGCCTCGTCGGCCCCGGGCATCGCGCCGCCGCCGAGGGGGTGGCCCCCCTCGCCGAGCAATTCGCCGACGCCGCCGAGCGGGCCGTCCGCGCCGCCGTCCAGTGGGTCTCCATCGGCGCCCTCGCCGCCGGGGGCGAACGGTCCCTCGGCGGCCTCGGGGTCGATCTCGACGGCGAAAAGCGGCACGTCGTCGCGGATCCGCGTCGGCTCCGCTGGGATCTCCGAATCGAGGGTGTCCGACAGCGAGTGGGCCGGATCGGTCGAGACGACGAGCGTCGGCGTGTCGCCGCGGGCGCTCGAGAGCGCCGTCGCGGCCGCGCAGGTCGTCTTGCCGACGCCGCCCTTCCCGCCGTAGAGGACGTACTCCGGGGCGTCGACGCCGGCGGGAAGGTCTTCCGTCTCGAGGGAGTCGACCGCCTCGACGGTGAGTTCGCTCATACCGGCCGTGGGAGACGGCGGTTTGTGTACCCGTCGGTACGGTCGCGCGGCGAAAAATGAGTGTGTCGGAAGGTGTCCGGGCGAATCCGGAAGACGGACCGATTACGCGGACAGCTCGGCGGTCTCGGTCGCGGCTTCTTGGACGTTCTCCGTGACGTCCTCGAGTTGCTCCTGAATCGCCTCGGCCTGGGACTCGAGTTGCTCCTGCATCTCCTCGCCGCGGGCTTCGACCTCGGCCTGCATCTCCTCGACGGTCTCCTCGAGTTCCTCGAGGGCCTCGAGCATCTGGCCTTCGACGTCCTCGTGGGCCTCAAGCAGGCTCGCGATCTGCTCGTCGAGCGCCGCGAGGAACTCGTCGAGCATCTCTTCGGCGGACTCGGTGCCCTCGTTGAGGCTGGTCTCGAATTGGTCTATGACCTCGTGTTGGCTCTCCTCGAGCATGTCGAGTTGGTCGTGCATCATCCCGTGGACCTCGTCGACACCGCTGCCGGCGGGCATGACAGAGTCGACCGCATCGAAGTACGAGTCGACGCCCGAACGGACGAACTCGGTACCGCGCTCGGAGGCGTCGTGAGCGGGGCCGAAGCCGTCGACCATGGCGTCGTTGAGCTGTTTTTGCGCTTCGACGCTGCTCTCGATCGCTTCGTGAGTGCTTTCGACGGCGCTGCGCTGGAAGTCGAACGCGAGTGACATCGGGGTGCTGTATTCGCTCATCGTGATTGCGTCAACGCCCCGGGAATACATAAGCGTGTCGGTGACTACCACCAGATACCATTAGAATACATTAGTTGGGGGAATGGTTCGGAACCACCGGCCGACAGCGCTCATCGCCGCCGCCCCCATCGGCTCCGCAGTGCCGACATCGGTGTACGGGACCGCCTCCGTCTCAACGGGCAAACATACGGCTCCGACTCGTCGGGCGCGGGTGCACCCCGATACCACTCTATGAGGTGTCGATGTCGACGGTCGGTGCCGCCGCCCGGGCGACGACAGGGTGTTGGGGTCGCGACGGCCGGGAGGAACGTCGTGACTGCGAGGCGTTTGTACTCGGTATTGAGCCACTCGACGTCCGGGCGTTTTCGTACGCCCGCCCTCAGTCGTCGGCCGACGCCGATTCCTCGACTGCCCCACCCGCGGGATCGCGAATCCAGAGGTCCCCGAAGAGGTCGTCCTGTCGGAGTCTGACCTGCCCGCGGTTCGCCAAGAACAACAGTCCCAAGAACGTGTCGACGACGCCGCCGCCGGCCGTCCGGACCTCGGTGAACAACACCTCCTCGCGCCCCCGGTCGTAATGCGTCCGGAGTTTCCGGTAGACGTCGGCGACGATCTCCTCCATGTGCTCGTCGTGGGTCTTGCCGGTCACTTCCTCGGCCGTCGGCTCGTCGTCCATCCGGACGTCGTCGCCCGCGTGGTAATCGAGCGTCCGGGTCCCGCGGCCGTACCCCGACGGTGACCCCGAGGTGTCGTAGGTCCTGGACTCCTTCCACCACGTGTCGCGCTCGCGCTCGCGAAGATCCCGGACCAACTCGTCGAGCGTCTCCGGCATCCCGCGGGCGCGCTTGCGCTCGATCCGCCGGTCCATCTCGCGTTCGAGCTCGTCGATCGGGTCCGCCTCGAACGCTCGTGGCTCCTCGCCCGGCGGTCGCTCCCACGGCTCCGGGTCGGGGGCGGCGCCTTCATCGGGTTCGTCGTCGGTCCACATCACGTCGCTTTTCATCCGCAACAGCACCGACGCGTAAAACAGCGCCCGCCCCCCCGTTCGGAGATCCGAGCCGTCGAGCCGATCGAGGAACTTGTCGGTGACGGTCACCACGTCGATGTCCCAGGGGTCGATCTCCCCGTCCTCGGCGAGTTGGACCAACAACTCGACGGGTTCGACCTCGTCGTCGGAGCCGTCCGGGGCCGAGACGTCGACCCCGGAAGGGACGGCGTCGTCGGGACCGTCACCACCGTCCTCCTCCGACGGCGATTCGGCCCCGTGGCCCGCGATGTTCAGCGGGATCTCGTCGGCCGTGCCACCGTCGGCCCGGAGTGGTGGGTGAGGCGAGTCTGTTGGCTCTTTCGACCCCGCTCGCTCTATCGAGGACTCGCTGCGCTCGTCCTCGCTAGTCATCCGCCGGCACCTCCAGACTCGAGAGATCGATCCCCGTCACCGCCGAGACGTTGTCCTCCTGCATCGTCACGCCGATGGCGCGCTCGGATCGCTCCAACAGCGCCGCGCGGTGGGAGACAACGACGAACTGGGCCTCACTGGCCAGCTCCTCGACCATCTCGCCGACCATCTCGGCGTTGGCCGCGTCGAGGAAGGCGTCGATCTCGTCAAGCGCGTAGAACGGGGCCGGGTTGTACCGCTGGATCGCGAAGATGAACGCCAGCGCCGTCAGGGACTTCTCGCCGCCGGACATCGCGTCGAGCCGCTGGACTGGCTTGTCGCCCGGCTGGGCCTTCATCGTCAGCCCGCCCTCGAAGGGGTCTTTGGGGTCTTCGAGGACGAGTTCGCCGCTGCCGCTCGAGAGCCGCGCGAAGATGTCCCGGAACTCCTCGTTGATACCCTCGTAGGCGTCCATGAACGTCTCCCGTTTGCGCGAGTCGTATCCCTCGATTCGCTCTCTGATCCCGTCGCCCTCCTCGATCAGGGTCTCGCGTTTGCCCTCCAAGTCGTCGAGTTCGGCCTCGACCTCGTCGTACTCGTCGATGGCGAGCATGTTGACCGGCTCCAGCGCGTTCATTTCGCCCTCGAGCCGCGAAATCTCGGCCGTCACCGTGTCGTGGTCCGGAATCTCTTCGGGGTCGTACTCGTCGACCTGCGATTCGAGTTCGTCGAGTTCCCACTCGAGGCGCGATTCGGTGTCGCGCAGCTCCTCGAGGCTGGACTCGACGCGCGAGACGGCCTCTCGCTTCTCGTCGCGGGCCGCCTTCGCGTCCGCGAGCTCGTCTTTCAGCGCCTCGCGGTCGGCCTTGAGATCGGCCAGTTCGTCCTCCAGGTCGGCGACCGCCTCCTGTTTGGCTTCGAGCGTCTCCCGTTCGGCCTCTAAGTCGTCTTCGAGTTCGATGACGCGCGCTTCGGTCTCGGCCTTCCTGTTTTGGGCCGCCTCGATGTCGTCGTGGAGGTCCTCGATCGCTTCCTCGGCGTATTGCTTCTCCAGTTCGAGCTCGTTGAGTTCGCCGTCGAGTTCGCCCATTCGGTCCTCGAGCTCCGAGATCTCCCCGCGGATCGTCTCGGCGCGCTCCGTCAGCTCGGGGATCTCCGAGTCGGCGATCTCGGCCTCCAGTTCCTCGATGTCGGCCTCGGCGCTCCGGATCTCGGCGTCGAGGTGGTCAATGTCCCCCTCGATTTCGTCCATCCGGTCGGCGACCGACTCGCGCTCGGCCTCTATTTCCTCGAGTTCCTCGGCGAGCGCCTCGATCTCCGCCTCGGTCGCCTCGCGCTTCTCGTCGATCGACTCGATGTCGGCCTCGACGTCTCTGACCTGCTCGGCCGCGTCGGTCTGGCGGTCGCGGGCGTCGTCCAGCCGCGACTCGACGTCCCGGAGTTCCTCCCGGACCGACTGCTTTCGGTCCTCCAGTTCCGTGATCCGCTCGGCGACCCGCTCGAGCTGTCCCTTCCCGCTCTTCTCGAAGGAGTACCGCGAGCCGGAACTCGACCCGCCGGTCATCGCGCCCGACTTCTCGACGAGGTCCCCCTCGACGGTGACGAGCCGGAACTCGCCCATCAGGTCGCGCGCGGTCGCCATGTCCTCGACCACCAGGGTGTCGCCGACGACGTAGGCGAACACGTCGGCGTACGTCGGATCGAAGTCGATCAGGTTGTACGCGAAATCGACCACGCCCGGCAGGTCTGGGGGCGACGGCAGCGACCGGCCGTGCATCTCCGTCATCGGGAGGAACGTCGCTCGCCCGGCGTTCCTCGATTTGAGGTGCTCGATACAGCGCTCGCCGACACCGTCGTCGTCGACGACGACGTTCGCGAGGCGGCCGCCCGCGGCCGTCTCGCACGCGGTGGCGTATTCCGGGGCGACGCCCCCCAACTGCCCGACCGTCCCGTGGACGCCATCCATGCCGGCGTTCAACACCGTCGTCACGGCCCGGCCGTAGGAGCTGTCGCCGCTTTCGCCCGCCCGCGCCTCGAGTTCGGCGTACTCGCCCTGCTTCGCCGAGATATCGTCCTCGATGGACTCCAGTCGCTCCTGTAGCTCCCGCCGCTCGGCCTTCAGGTCCTCGACGACCTCGGTGATCGTCTCGCGGTTCGTTTCGGCTTTCTCGAGTTCGTTCTCGAGGTCCGAGCGTTCGGCCTCGAGTTCGGGCAGTTTGGCCTCCGCGGCCTCGATCTCGGCTTCGGTTTCGCGTTCCTCGTTCGTCCGCCGTCGGGACTCGTCGAGCAACCGATCCTGTTTCCGCTGGAGTTCGTTGCGCTCGTCTTTCAGCTTCTGGAGCGCCTCGCGGCGCTCCTCGAGTTGGTTTCGAACGGACTCGTACTCCGAATCGACCGCCTCGATCTCGGACTCGACCGACTCGAGGTCGACCTCTCTCTCCTGGACGTCGGCTTTCAGCGAGGACTTCTCGACTTTCTTGTTCCGGATGTCAGCTTCGAGTTCCTCGACGGTCTCGCCCTTGCGATCGATCGCGACGAACGCCTGTCGGCGTTCGGCTTCGGCCTTCTCGATTCGATCGTTTTCGGTATCGATTCGGTCCTCGATCCGGGAGATCTCACCCTTTATTTCCTCGATCTCGCGTTTGATCTCGAGCTGTTCGTCCTCGCCCTTGCGTTCGATCTCGGCGTTGAGGTCGGCGAGGTCCTCCTCGAGCCGCGTGAGGCGGCCCTGTCGTTCGTCGAGTTCGCGCTGGAGTCCCTCGAGTTCCGCGGCTCGTTCCTCGATCGACGCGCACACGTCCTCGTATTCTTCGCGTTTGTCCTCGAGTTCTGCGGCCTTGAGATACCCCTCGTACTCCTCTCTTTCCGATTTGAGCTGTTTGTACTCGAGCGCCGTCTCGCGCTCGTCGGCCAGCCGATCGAGGCGTTCTTGTTTCTCCTCGATGCGGAGTTCGGCCTCGTCGACGCGCTCTTGGACGGTCTCGAGCTCGCCGAAGGCGTCGGCTTTTTTCGCGTCGAACTGGGCGACGCCGGCGATCTCGTCGATGATCTCCCGGCGCGATCCGGCGGTCATGGTGATGATTTCCGTCACATCGCCCTGCATCACGACGTTGTACCCCTCCGGCGTCACGCCTGCCTGCGCGAGCAAGTCCTGAATGTCCGAGAGGTTCACCGACCGGCCGTTGAGGTAATAATACGAGTAGTAGGTGTCCTCGTCGGTCTGTTTGACCCGCCGCCGTACGGAGATCTCCTCGATATCGCCGACGTTCTCGGACCCGGCCGCGGAGACGACCTGCTCGCGCGACAGCGTCCCGTCGGCGTTGTCGAGGATCACCTCGACGCTCGCCTCGCGCTCGCCGGCGAAGCCGCCCGCCTCGTCGTCGTGGCCGGGGTTGTAAATGAGGTCGGGTAGCTTCTCCGCACGGATGCCCGAGGTGCGGGCGAGCCCGAGCGCGAACAGCACCGAGTCGATGATGTTCGACTTGCCGGAGCCATTCGGGCCGCTGATGGTCGTGAAGTCCTCGTAGAGTGGAATTCGAGTCTTACGGCCGAAGCTCTTGAACTTGTCGAGGACGAGCGCTTTGATGTGCATTGGGGTGTGTCGTCCCGCTCAGGCCACGATAATGTCGTCACCCGTCGAGTTCGCCGTTTCGTCCTCCGCGTCGTCCCCGTCGGTGGTCTCGGTCTCCCCGTCTGCGGGGTCGGCTTCCGTGGCGAGTTCGTCATCGGCCTCGGCGTCGTCGTCCCGGGACCGGGACGTCCGGGAGAGCCGGCTCCCGAGGGCGTCGGGCTCGATTCCGGTCTCGTCCTCGATCGCACCCAATCGTTCTTTCGTCTCGACGAGTTCGTCCGTCAGCCCCTCGATGGTCGCTTCGAGTTCGCGCACTTTCGCCTCGAGTTCGTCGACTCGGTTCCCGGACATACATCCGTTTCGTCCCCCCGCACGTATAAATCTGCGTCAGACATTACCACCGAGCGGGTCGGGCCGCCGTCCTCGGGCAGGTCGGACCGCCGTCCTCGGGCGGATCGGGCCTCAGTTCTCCTCGTCGTCCGTCGGTCGCCCCTCACTCGGCGGGAACTCCTCGAGGGGGACCTGCGTTTGCTCGCCGGAGGCCATATCCTTGATCGTCACACAGCCGTCGGCGAGGTCCTGCTCGCCGACTACGACGACCGTCTCCGCGCCGATCCCGTCAGCGTATGAAAGCTGATCGCCGAACCCCCGGTCGTTGAGATCGGTCTCGACGACGTGGCCGAGCCCGCGGAGGTCGCGAGCGATCCCCGCGGCGACCTCGCGGGTGTCCCCGACCGTCAGCACGTAATAATCCGTTTCGGTCGCCTCCTCCGGGTAGACGCCCGCCCGCTGGCACAGAAGCGAGAGCGTCTCGTGGCCGATCCCGACGCCGACGGCGGGGGTCGGCTGCCCGCCGAAGCCCTCGATCAGGTCGTCGTAGCGCCCGCCGCCGAAGACCGACCGCGAGACCTCCCCGGCTGTGTCGAAACACTCGAAGACGACGCCCGTGTAGTAATCGAGCCCGCGGGCAGTCTCTAAGGAGATCGCACAGCGGTCCCTGACGCCGAAGTCGGCCGCCGCCGCCAGCACGGCCCGCAGGTTCTCGACCGCCGCCTCCACACGGTCGGTTTCGGCGAACGCGGCGAGGTCGTCGAGGTCGTCCGTCCCGAGGACCTCGTCGAATCGCTCGGCTTCGTCTCGTGTCAGCCCCGCATCGAGGAGCAGTTCGTGGTATTCCTCGCGGTCGATCTTCTCGCGCTTGTCGACCGCCCGGATCGCGTCGGTCGTCTCGACGTCGCTGTCCAGCGACTCCAACAGGCCGCCGAGGATGTCCCGGTGGGAGACCCGGAACTCGAAGTCCCCGGTCGAGAGCCCGAGCCCGTCTAAGATGTCGGCCGCGACGGCCAGAATCTCGGCGTCGGCCTCGGGGTGCTCGGAGCCGAAGACGTCGACGTTGGTCTGGTAGAACTCCCGGAATCGGCCCTGCTGGACCTGCTCGTAGCGCCAGAAGGGCCGGGTGGAGAACCACTTGATCGGCTTCGGGAGTTCGCCCCCCTTCTCGACGACCATCCGGGCGACTGTCGGAGTCAACTCCGGCGTGAGCGAGACCCCCCGCCCGCCCTTGTCCTCGAAGGCGTACAGCTCCTCGGTGATCTCCTCGCCCGATTTGTCGACGTACATCTGTGTGCGCTCGAGTGCGGGCGTGCCGATCTCCCGGAAGCCGTACCGCCGGACCCGCTTTTCGATCGTGTCGGTCAGCTCCCGTCGGGCGGACATCTCGCCGGGGTAGAACTCGCGGAACCCCTTCAGGCCGTCGTACATACCCCTGGGTTCGGTGGCTGGCCCCTAAAAGGTGTGATACTCGCCGGTGGAGCGTCGGTGGGACCGATTCCCCGGAAAGAGTACCCGGGCCGGCGGGACGTGCCGCGGTCGTCCGTGCCGCCCGACTCGTTTTCGAGCCCCTTTTGAAAGCCCGCCACCCACACGGGAGTATGACTTCGCCCGTCGCGACGCCGCGGAGGTGGCGGCCATGAGCCGACAGTACACCGAGATCACCGTCGTCGGCGAGGACGATACCGGGCTCATCGCCCGCGTCACGACGCTGCTCTTCGAGCGTGACATCAACATCGAAGACCTCGATCAGGCCGTCCGGGATCGGATCTTCCGGATGACGATGACCGTCGACACCTCGGAGATGAGCTGTACGCCCGAGGAACTCCGGAAGGCACTCTCGGCGCTCGGCGACGACCTGGGTGTCGACATCCAGGTTCGATTCCCCGCCGACCGCGAGGCCCAAACCATCGCCGTCCTCGTCACCAAGGAGTCTCACTGCCTCGAGGCGCTGTTCGAGGCGTGGGCCGACGGCAAACTCGGGGCGGAGATAAGCGTCATCATCGGCAACCACGACGACCTCGAACCGCTCGCGGAGCACTACGGCGTCGACTTCCACGACATCGGCGACGAGAAGGGCACGCCGGACGAAGAGCGACTCCTCGAACTGCTCGACGAGTACGACACCGACCTCATCGTGTTGGCCCGGTATATGCGGATTCTGAGCCCGAACGTCGTCTTCCGGTACGAGGACCGCATCATCAACATCCACCCCTCGATTTTGCCCGCTTTCCCCGGCGCGGAGCCGTACCGACAGGCACGCGAAGAGGGCGTCCGCATCGCCGGCGTCACCGCCCACTACGTGACGACGGATCTCGATCAGGGGCCGATCATCACACAGCGGGCGTTCAACGCGCCACCCGGGGCGTCCGTCGAAGACCTCGAGCGCCGCGGGCAACCGCTCGAGGCGGAGGCGTTGCTCGAGGCCGTCCGGCTCCACCTCGACACCGCCATCTCCGTCTATCACGGCCGGACGGAACTGCGCGACGACGGTGATCCCGATCGCTACCGGTTCGGGCTCCCCGAGTCGATCGACGACGCCCTCGCCGACCGCCCCGTCGACGGACTCGGCGAGGCGGTCTCCGGCGTCGAGGAGTAGCCAGCGTCGTTTTTATATCTGTGCCCCGGATGGGGGGTAGTGTTCACATAAGCTGATTCCATGCGAAGGCGAAGGATCGAAGCCAATCGTCGGCGGTGTCTGCTTCGGCATTGCTAAAACAGTTTGAAAAACTGATAGTTCGTCGTTTTACCTCTCGAAAGACACGTTCGACGCTATTCCGATTTCCATGGCGTTCATATCTGAAATCGAGGCTATGGCGGCGACAGGCGTCTTTCAGTGAGTGCGAGCCATCTATGAGAAACACCGCGTCGTCAACGTCGTGTTTCTCGCGGAGTTCGGCAAAGAATGCGTGAGCGATTGCCTTGTTTGTCGTCGGTTCAAGCGTTGTATACAGTAATTTGTTTGTCTCAGGATCGACAGCAGCATACAGCCAGTACTGCTCATCATTGAGTCGGATCACGGTCTCATCCACCGCAACGTGATCCGGATCCCGACCAGATTCGGGCTGTAGATCTGCCCTGTGAACCCAGTTGTGAACAGTAGATCGAGCTCGACTGACACCGAATATCTCAAGGATAGAAATGGTATTCGAAAGTGATAGGCCAGCTAAATGGAGTTGAATACCAAGCTTCATCAGTAATTTCGGTGTCGCTTCTCGCTCCACAAAACCTAACTCGATCTCGTCCAAATGGCCGTTGAGGCGGGCGTTTTTGGGCATAGAGCACTCAAAAAATGTACCGCCTCACTTTTCATTCTTATCTGAACACCGCCGTCGAAACCGAGCCACGTTTGATAATCGTGGTGTTCGCTGATGTAGTACGAGACGACCTGTGCGGGGAGCGAATCGATGTCCGTCGCTATCTCGAGGTCCATCTCGACGTCGTATCGCTCCTGGAGGCGGCGAACGTTCTGTTTTGCCTGCTCGAAGTACTCGTCGTCTTTCCCGTCGTCGACCGAGTGGTCGATCGTCCCGTCTGGGTTGCGCTTTTGACTTCGAAGGTCGAACGGATGCCACTCGATTTCGAGATCGGCATCGCGGCGCGTTTGATACTGCGAGAGCGATTCGCGGCCGAGATAACAGAACGGACAGACATAGTCGGAGTACACCGTGATCGTCCGAGATTCGGAACTCATAGGTTCAGTTGCGGTCGGATATATAAAAGGGTGGTTCGACCGCCCGCGGCGGGCGCACGGTCCGGGGGCGCAGCGAGGGTTATCCAGGGATCTTATAATCGTGACAGCGTCCGTTGACCGATTGTCTCGGCCTAGCTACCGGCCGACTCCTTGTCGAGACCTGCCGTGTCTATGTCCTCGCCGCCGACCGACGACCGCAGCGCGTCCATCCCGTCGTCGCCGTCGATGCCGAAGTTCTCCGCGTAGAGCCCCTGGACGCGCTCGTACTCCTCGGCGGAGAGCGTGGGGACGTCGCTCGCGGCAGCCCACTCGTCGATGTCCTCGCGGGTCCGGAACGTGGGGGTGACCGTCGCGACCGAATCGTGATACAGGAGCCACTGAAGCGCCGCCTGGGACATCGTCCGCTCGCCGTCGCGTTCCAGAAAGCGAAGTGTCTCGATCTTCTCCCAGCCGGTCTCGTACCACTCGTCGGGGCGGTACGCGCGGTGGTCGCCCTCGGCGAGTTCCGTTTCCGGACGGACCTGCTCGTTCAAAAGCCCCGAGGAGTGGGGGACGCGCGGGATGAGACTCGTCGTCGACCCGGTGCGGTCGATCGTCTCGAGGAAGTGGTTGCCGACCTCCTGTTCGAAGGCGTTCCAGACGAGTTGGACCGAGTCGAACTCCTCTTCGATGGCCATGTCGCCCTCGGCGAGCCAGCCGATCGAGGGGCCGAGCGCCCAGCCGACGGCGTCGATGCGGCCCGCCTCCTTCAGTTCGTCGAGGAACTCCAGGACGTCCGCGTCGACCTCCTCGACGTTGGCGTTGTGAAGCTGCAGGACGTCGATCCGGTCGAGACCGAGGCGGTCAAGCGACTTCTCGAAGGCGTCTTCGAGGTACGCCCGGTTCATCTCCTTGGGCAACTCGCCGTGGCCCGCCTGGGGGTTGTTGTAGAAATCGTAGCCGACCTTCGTCGCGACGGTGACGTCGTCGCGGTACCCCTCGACGGCCCGGCCGATGAGCTCCTCGGAGTCGCCGTGACCGTAGACGTCGCCGGTGTCGAAGTAGGTTATACCGCGGTCGATGGCGTAGCGGACCATATCGATGGCTTCCTCGTCGCTTCGGTCGCCCCACCAATCGCTGCCGACGACCCACGCGCCGAAGCCGATTTCGGAGACCTCGACGCCGGACGTCCCGAGCGTTCGGTAGTTCATACACACGCGTTGTGTTTTGACCCACTTATCCCTCGCGGTCGATCCCACGCCCCCGGACGAGTGGGGGCCGATCGCCGTCAGGGCGAACGCACGCTCCGAGACGGAGCGGTCCGCGCCGACGTAAAAAGCGAGGCGGCCGGAGGTACGCACCCACGCGGCCCGTCCGGGCCGGGCGGACACCCTTAAAAACCCCCGTCGATCGTGTGCGCTGCTCACAACAGCAACCCCTAACAACCACGCCGTCCTGAAGACGGGTATGACGAAGCGCCACGTCTCGTTGCCGGCCGACGCCGAGGACGGCCTCGGCGCCTTCATCGAGGAGGTCGACCGCCGGCTCTCGGGCGAGGAGGACACCTGCGCGGTCGTCGAGGACGTCCTCGTCGACCTCCACGGGGACCGGCGAGCGTACGAGCGATGGCAGGCCGGCGAGGACGTCTCCGCGGCCGAACGGGTCCGGCTGCAGGGCTATGACCCCTGTAACGCGACGATCGAGAGCGAGTACTACGCCGAGAAGGACGAGGCCGCCTTCGAGCGCTCGAAGCACCTCCAGTGGCTCTGGCGGCAGTTCGACGCGACGCCGATGGCCGACAACGTCGAGTTCGCGCTCCGGTTCCGGCGGATGCTCGCCGAGCACCTCTTCGCGGAGTGCGGCGAGGGCTGTCGCTTCTTCAAGAGCATCACGTTCACCTACGGCCACAACATCTCCGTCGGCGACAACGTCGTGATCCACGACGACGTCCACCTCGATGACCGCGGGACGCTGACGATCGGCGACCGCGTCTCCGTCTCCGACGGCGTCCACGTTTACAGCCACGACCACGACATCGTCGACCAGACCGCGGTCGACAACTACCACACGATACTCGAGGACGACGTCCGCGTCACGTTCGACGCGATGGTGCGGGCTGGCTGTCGGGTCGGCGAGAACGCGATCGTCGGCGCGCGCAGCGTCGTCCAGTCGGACGTACCCGCCCACCACGTCGTCGTGGGCCAACCCGCACAGAGCGTCCGGATCAAGCCGGGCTGGGAGGACGTCGCAGACCCGATCAGCGGCGACCACCCCGACGGACGTGGCGGCCGACAGCTCGAGTACGACCTCCCCGAGAACCTCGAACAGTTCGACGAGTTCGGGCGCGAGTTGAACCCGCCGGCGGACAGGTAAGCGGCGGGCGGCTGGGGGGACGCCCGCGGGAGGAGCACCGCGGCTGCGGCCGTCGAAGGAAGTCGGGCACGTTCGGCTGCTCTGCTGTCCACGGGCCGACCAGAGCGGTGGAGCTGATCCCGTGGGGGAACACGAGACTCCGGTCGGCCCGCGGACGGTCGACGTACGTCTGGCGTCGTCTTGGTTACTCCTCGCGCACATCCACCCGGGCGGGTAGCCGGTGGACGACCCCGCCGGGGCCGACGTCCCGATGGGCCTCGCCGGGCGGTCCGTCCCCCTCGAACGGAGAGCAACTGTAAAGTACTGAGGGTCGAACGGATCTACATGGATTTCAGTTACACAGCGGAACAAAAACAGATCACCGATATGGTCGCGGAGTTCGTCGACGAGGAGATCGTCCCCGTGGCTGCCGAGATCGACAAAGAAGACGAATTCCCGGCCGACGTCATCGACGAGCTCGCCGAGCTGGGGCTTATGGGGATGCCGTTCCCCGAGGAGTACGGCGGGGCGGGGCTCGATTATCACGCCTACCCGGCGGCGCTCGAGGAGATCTCCCGTGGGTCGGGCGGGCTCGGCACCATCGTCGCCGCCCACATCTCGCTGGCGGGGAACATGGTCTACGCGTTCGGAAACGAAGAACAAAAACAGGAGTACCTCACACCCATGGCGCTGGGCGAGGACATCGGCGCGTTCGCGCTCTCGGAGGCGGGGGCGGGCAGCGACGTCCCGGCGATGGACACCACCGCCGAGAAGGCGGGCGACGAGTACGTCATCGACGGCGGCAAGCTCTGGATCTCGAACGGCTCGGTCGCCGACACCGTGATTGTCTTCGCGAAGACCGACCCCGAGGCCGGCAACAGGGGCATCTCCTCGTTCGTCGTCCGCCCCGAGGAGGACGACGGCTTCATCGTCGAAGGGACCGAGGAGAAACTCGGCGACAAGGGCTGTCCGACCGCCGAGTTGCGCTTCGAGAACCTCCACGTCGACGAGTCGCGCCGCCTCGGCGAGGAGGGTCGCGGCTTCGTCCACGCGCTGAAGACGCTCAACGGCGGCCGAATCACCATCGCGGCCCGCTCGGTCGGAATCGCCCAGGCCGCCCTCGACGAGGCGACCGAGTACGCCCAACAGCGCGAGCAGTTCGGCAATCCCATCGCCGAGTTCCAGGCGATCCAGCACAAACTCGCCGACATGGACACGAAGACCCGCGCCGCCAGGCTGTTGATGCACTCGGCGGCGGACAAGAAGATGGACGGCGAGAACTTCGTCAAGGAGGCCGCCCAGGCCAAACTCTACGCCTCCGAGGTCTCCCGCGAGGTCGCCAACGAGGGAATCCAGATCCACGGCGGCTACGGCTACACGAAGGACTTCCCCGCCGAGCGCTTCTACCGCGACGCCAAGCTCAACGAGATCTACGAGGGCACCAGCGAGGTGCTGCGGAACACGATCGCGAACGAACTGTTCGGGTAAACACGGACGCCCCGCGCCACCGTGCGCGGGGTACCTCACAAGAACCCTTGTGGGGTTGAAGCGGATCCGCGTCGATCGTCGCGACTGGATCACTCTGCTGTATTGAATAGCGGTATTGGCCCGGACAGTTGGAATTTGAGTCGGCTTATAGGGCGGTGTTCAGATAAGGATGAAGGGTGAGGCGGTGCGTTTTTTGAGTGTCTATGCCAGAAAACGCCCGCCTCAACGACAATTTAGACGAGATCGACTTAGAGTTTGTTGAACGAGAAGCGACACCACGATTTCTGATGAAGCTTAGTATTCAGCTCCATCTCGCTGGATTATCACTTTCGAATACTGTTTCTATTCTTGAACTATTTGGTGTCGATCGTGCTCGGTCAACTGTGCATAATTGGGTTCAGAAAGCAGATCTACAGCCTGAGTCTGGTCAAAATCCGGATCACGTCGCCGTTGACGAGACGGTGATCCGGCTCAATGATGAACAATATTGGCTGTACGCGGCTGTCGATCCTGAAACAAACGAATTGCTATACACAACGCTTGAACCAACCACAAACAGCGTAATTGCTCACGCGTTCTTTGCTGAACTCCGCGAGAAACACGACGTAGAACACGCCGTGTTTCTCATCGATGGCTCGCACTCATTGAAGGACGCTTGCCGCCGTCACAGTCTCGATTTTAAATATGAAAAACATGGAAATCGGAATAGCGTCGAACGTGTCTTTCGAGAGATAAAACGTAGAACTACCAGCTTCTCAAACTGCTTCAGCAACGCCGAAGCAGATACCGCCGACAATTGGCTTCGATCATTCGCCTTCGCATGGAATCAGCTTATCTGAACACTACCGCTTATAGAGAGCAGATGCCGGTGGTCACAAGATCGGTGTCGCTACACCTTTGCTCAGAGGTCGCTATTCAACACGGCAATCGATTCAAGATTTGCGTCAGTCACTCTCGAGAATGGCAACGATATCGGAGAGATCGAAGAGCCGGAGGTCATCACGCTCGTCTGCAGCTTCCTCAACGGAGCGTTTGAAGCCAGAACGACTGAACAGGGCGAATTCATATGTCGGCTCATCGCCTCTATTGGGTGTCCAGTCGATGTGCTCCACGTCGTCTTCGAGATTCGAAAGCACATCATAGCCGAGGGGCGTGCTGGTGAATTTCGCTTCGCCGGCGATGAGCGTTGACTCATCAGTTGGGGCGACGACATCTACCTCCCGGCGCTTGTACCACCACTGGCGGGGCACCTGTGTGAGCTGATAGTCTGAATAAAGCGCCGGCACCGCCTGGTGACAGAGCGATTCGAATGTTTCGCTGACGAAGTCGGGTAATTCCGGTTCGATGAGATCCGCGTAGGCGTTCTCGCCGTACAGTTCGTATTGGCCTCCACGACCGTAGAGATAACGGAAGTAAAACCGGAACACTGGATCCTGAATCTTGTATCGCGTCCGCTTGCTGCGTGTCGGATCGGCGAGTGCCGGATGGTGTTTCTCGATGATCTGGAGCGTGTCCAGCCGGTCGAAGTAGTACGACGTGTTGGTGCTCTCGATGCCAGCTCTCTGAGCGATCTCGTTTCGACTGCGGTTCCCGCTGGCCATCGATTCCAGTACGGAGAAATACGTGTTTACCTCGTTGAGTTCCGTCTGAAGCACGGTCTCGGGCTCGTCGTGGAGCGGGCAATCCGGGTCGCACAGCAGCCGCGTGATGTTCTCTCCAAGGTTCTGTGATGGATCGAGTGGGCTGAGATATCGGGGGGTGCCGCCAAAGACGCCATAGACGAACACCCGTTCTTCGGGATCGTACGTCGGCACGAACTCTTGGATGGAGCGAAACGGCAGTTGGGCGAGTTCGAGACGGCCATCCGGTGTCCGAGATACCCGGCCGTAGAGTGGCGCACCGCCATCGAGGACGTGGGTATGAATCATACCGATTGCAGAGCCTGTGAGTACGAGCGTTGCCTGACTCTCGTCGACAGCTGTGTCCCACAGGTGTTGAATGACCGACGGAAGCCCCTCGTTCGATTCGATGAGGTACGGGAATTCGTCGATAACGATGATGGCGTCTCTGTCGGTGAGATACGTCAAGAGCGGTTCCCATTCCTCTTTGCGGGCTGTGATATCTGGATAGGTCGTCGCTGCTGCTTCGACGAATCGCCTGAGCTGTGTCGTCGCTGTTCCTTGGACTGCCTGATAGTACACAGCATCGTCGCGGTCGGCGATCGATTGGCGGACGAGTTCGCTCTTGCCGATCTGGCGGCGCCCGTAGATAATGGCGAGTTCTGCAGCGTCACTCTCGTAGAGGGCCTGCAACCGGTCGAGTTCATCGAGGCGATTGACGAACTGGTCCATACTCCTAGTCGTGGCGGGGAGAACGTACGTGTTTCGAAGTTAGAAGTAGAACTATAATAGTCTGTACAATAATACTTTGGGCTCTAATATCAGAGACCAATGCTTCGACGAAGGTCAGAATGCGCCTCTGCGGGCGCAGAAAACACAATTGTCTTTACTCCACGCGCCGATACATATGGGCTTCTCGCTCTTCGCAATG
Source organism: Natronomonas moolapensis 8.8.11 (assembly GCF_000591055.1). Taxonomy (GTDB): domain Archaea; phylum Halobacteriota; class Halobacteria; order Halobacteriales; family Haloarculaceae; genus Natronomonas; species Natronomonas moolapensis. The sequence goes on from NC_020388.1 coordinate 656,199, forward strand.
CGTTCGAGGAGTTCGTCAAACGTCTCGTCCGCTCGCTTCAGGCACTTTGGCATTCTTTCGTGTCGTCTATGACCCAGACGAACGTGCTCGTACGCACACAGAATGCATACACGTCTATTCGACTCACGCCGGTTCGGTGCGGGGCGAGGATCAGCCGAGACTCAGGAGCGCCCCGCCTCCGCCGGCGGCACCGCCAACACCGGCACCGCCGCCGGGCGGAGCACCCGCTCGGTCGTGCTGCCGGCGTGTCTGATCCGGTCGAAGCCGCTTCTGCCGTGCGTCCCCATTTCAGACAAACCCCCGTGGGGTTGAAGCTAAATCTTCCGTACCCATATGTTGTACACCACAAGGCATTCACCAACAGGTGTTTTACCGGAGAACCCAAACCCTCGAGTATGTCCCGTGAACGCGAAGACACCGGCCGATACACCGAGACAGTCACTCTCGACGACGTACTCGGCGTCTTCGAGACAGTAGACGGACCCGTGGTCACGTCTGGCGATGTTGCTGATGCGCTCGATTCCTCCCGAGAAACCGCTCGCCGAAAGCTACGTACACTCGAAGAGCAGGGGAGAGTCGCCAGCCGCAAGACCGCAGGGAGAGTCGTGTGGTGGGTCGTTGACGAGCAAGAGCCTGCGCGAGGCGTTGACCCGGAAGATTCGTTCTGGGAGTTCGAACCAGGCGCGTCGGGCGAGTCAGACGTGTCCGAGAACGTTGATGAGGTCTTGTACGGCAAGGAATCGACATGAGCGGAGCAGGCGCAACACCAGTGTTCATCGACACCGGCGCGTTCTACGCTAGAGCTGATGAGGACGACAAACACCACGAGGACGCGATCCACCTTTTCAGTGGTATTCGGTCCGGTGACATAGCCTATTTGAACGGGTTGTCGGCCGTCTCCAGGCGTGTGATGCCGTCAAGCGAATCAAAATCGTCGTCAAACGAGTACAGGTACTCGATCCCTTCTCGCTGCATGTAGGCGGCGATGGTCGCGTCCCCGAACGACAGCCCTTCGTAGGTCTGGAACAGGTCGACGGCGCTGGGGAAGTCCTTCTGGGCCGCGTGCAGTACCTCGAACCCAGCGGACTGGTTCAGCCGCTCGTAGGTCTCAACGGCCTTCGAGTGCCGTTTCCGGTTGTGTATCCAGTTCAGCGTTTCGAGGACGATGTAGTTCGTCACCCGCCCCGTCGGGAGGTTGCCGTGGTCCATCTCGCGGACGATCTCCATCGCGACGTCGTGGTGTTCATCATCGATGTCCGCCATCCCGACGAGCACGCCCGTGTCAACGACTGCGACCGCCATCAGTTCGTCTCCGAGAATGCAGGGTCGTCCTCGTGCCCGGCGAGGTCGTGGGTTTCGGGCCCATCGCCACCCATCGACACCGGCTCGAAGTCGTCGAAGGCGCCGTATCGCTGCTTGACGACCTCGACAGAAAGGGTCCCCTCGTCGTCGACGGCCCAGCGGAGTTTGTCACCGGCCTCGATGTCGAAACGGCGACGGAGCGACGCCGGGATCGTGACCATCCCTCGGTCACTGACTTTCGTTTCCTCGGGCGCTTCGTCAGTTGCCATACCCGACAGTACAGACTCTCTATTGATACATGTTGCGCCACATGCGACTCACGGACGAAGCTCGTCAAACGTCCCCCCCGCTCACTACGTGTCACCGTCTTCGCCCGTTCGGGCGTCACTCCCCGGGTCGACGCGCCCGCACAGCCACTCGGCGTGGGTCTCGACGCTTTGTCGACCCGCGTCGGTCAGCGAGTAGACGTCCTCCAGCCCCTCGACGTGCGTGTCGACGAACCCGCTCGATTCGAGCGCGTCGAGGGCGCCGTAGAACCGATCCGGCTTGACCCGCCGGTCGTAGCGCGCCTCGATCGCGGATTTGAGCGTCTGTGCGCGGCGTTGGCCGCCGTACAGTAGGACGCAGACGTCTCGCCGGAGGCCGCTCGTGAGCCACTCCATGCTTCGGCTCCCGGCGGGGGGGACAAAGAGCCACCGGCCCGTGCGGCCGGGACCGGTAGTTTGGCAACCGGGGGGACCTATGCCCCGGTATGTCAGAGGCCGAATCGGGTGGTATCGCCGCCCGCTACGAGGAGCGAAACGGCGAGCGGCTGTTGCGTTTCGAGACCGACGGCCGGACGGCCGCCGTCGCACAGAACATCGAGGGATACGCCATGTTGAAGGTGCGGCCGAGCGCCGACGGCGACGAACTAGAGCGCTACTACGGGTTCGATATGGCGCTCGATCACGCCGCGGAACTGCTCGGCGTCTCGTCCTCGGCGTTGCCGATTCCAGCGGACGCCGAAGACATGGGGATGTAGAGCGGGGCCTTCGGGACGCTCCGGCGTCGGGACACGACGCCCCGACGGTGAGACGTATCGTCCGAGGTTGGGGGCGGGATCGTCCGGCGTCGAGCCGGGATCGCCCGGTAGCTATATGACCGTCCTGCGGGAGGACGTAGGTATGGACGCCCACTCCGTTGTCGACGACTGGGACACCGCTCCGTTCGACGGTGGGTTCGGCGGGATCGGCGCGTTGAAATCGCGGGGATTCGACGGCGCGATCGAGGCCGACGGGACGTGGCTGTTTCTCCGCGACGGCGAGGCGCTCACCGCCGTCGCTGATCTCGACGTCAACCCGCGGCCGGGCGACGTCGACGCCTTCGAGGGCGCGACCGGCCGACAGCACGAGGCGCCGACGGCGGGCGTCGCGACGGTCGCGGCGATGTTGGCGCTCGGCGGCGACGTTCGGGGCACGTATTTCACCGACGACACGCCGCTGTCGGCGGTCGACGAGACGCTCTCCGGCGGGGGGTTTACTGGCTACGTCGAGCTCTCGGAGAACGTCTTGAGCGGCGACTACTACTACGTCTACGTCGACGGCGCGGTCGAGCACGTCGCCTTCGTCGGCTCCGAGCAGCTCCTCGTCGGCGAGGAGGCCGAATCGAGAGCCGAAGGCGAGGTCGGTATCTACGACGTCGTCGCGGTCGAGCTCTCCCGTCCGGACGTTCCGGAGCCGGAATCGCCACCCGAGCCAGGCCCCGAGCCCGAACCGGCGCCGACAGCAGATGCGGGGCTGGACGCGGACGCGAACATAGAGACGGACGCCGGCCAAACTGTGAGTTCGGATTCGGGGCCGGATTCGGACCCACCGCCGGACGCGGAGTCGGCGTCTGCGTCGAGAGCCGGTTCGGGACCGAGCCGGTACGGCGGTACGGCGGATTCGGACCCTGATAACGGCTCCGGCGCCGATGCGGCGGGCAAAGCGGATTCGGATACGGCCGGAGGCACGGAGACGAAACTCGAGGTGGACACGTCGTGGCTTGAACGCGACGACGAGCCGGACGCCGACACCGGAGAGGACGCCATCGTCGAGGCGGACGGCACAGAGTCAGAGCCCAGCGTCGAGGCGGACGGCACAGAGTCAGAGCCCGGCGCCGAGGGCGATATCCCGGGAGGTGCCGGTGTCGAGACGGCGAGAGACGAACCCGCCACCGACGAAGGGGCGAGCGGCGACGGGGAACGGCCGGACGACGAGGAGACGGGCCTGAACGGGGCGACGGGTGACGACGCACGACGGGACGACCGCGACGGCACTTCGGTCGCCGCGATAGCCGACGACGAGACGGAGTCGACGGCGTCCGACGCGACTGCCGGAGGGGCGACGACGGACGCGCCTCCCGACCCATCGGAGAGGGCGACGCTCGACCGCGAGGACGACGACGCCCGAATCGAACGATACGAGATCCGAATCGAGGAGCTGGAGGCCGACCTCGCGGCGGCCGACGCGCGGATCGAAGAGCTGGAGGCGGAATGTGAGTCACTCCGGGCCGACCGAGACGACCTGCGGCGGCGGGTCAAAACGGCGGACGCGTCCACAGCAGAGTCGCTGTCGCCCGAGGCGGCCCTCGCCGAGACCCGTCTGTTCGTCCGCCAGCGTAGCCGCGGCGAGGGAACGCTCTCGGATGCCCACGACGGCGCCGACCGGGAGGCGGTCGTCTCGAACCTCCACATCGAGTATCACACTACCTTCGACGACGAGGCCGTCTCCGTCGAGGGCGAGCCCTTCGAGACGTGGCTGCGGGCCTCCGACGCCTACGCGTTCGTCGAATGGCTAACGACGGAGTTGCTCTTCGAGATCCGCTCGGCCAACCACCTGGAAGCAGTCAGGCCGCTCTACGATGCCCTCCCCGACGTCGACCGAATCGGCTTCGAGGAGACGATCGCGGTCGGCGACGGCACCGAGGGCCGCGAGATCGGTTTCGATCTCGTCGCCCGCGACAAGTCGGGACATCCCCTCGTCGTCGGGGCGTTCGACCGGGGCCGGGACCCGACGTACGCCGACGCGGTCGAGCCGTTCGTCGCCGACGCTGCCGACGTCTGTGCGGCCCACGAGACGCTCGCCGGCGCCGTCGCGATCACGTCGAGTTACTTCGAGTCGGACGCGATGTCGGTGGTCGGCGAGGCGACGAGTTCCAGCCTCCTCAGCCGGAGCCGATACCGGAGCTACGTCAAGCTCTCGCGGACGAACGGCTATCACCTCTGTCTGGTCGAAGCACGGGACGGATCGTTCAACCTGACCGTCCCGGAGCTGTGAGCAGGCCGGAACGCGAGTTCAACGGGCCAAGTGAGAGCCACCCCTCGGCTCAGGCGCCCTCGATGCGCGCCACGCGTCCACCGTCGACGGTCGCGAGCGCCCACGCCTCCGGGAGGTGACCGTCGACGACGGCCTCCGGAACGAGCGGTGCTGGAACCGGCTGGTAGGCGTTGGCCTTCAGCTCCCGGACCGACGGAAACCGGCCGACGACTCGACCCGTCGAGCGCTTCTGGACCCGAAACCGGCCGTCCCCGTTTCGCCGGTAGGCATACTCGAAGGCGTCGGCCGACGGACACGAGAGGTCCTCGAGCGTCCCGACGGCGGCAGCCGCCTCGCCGTCGGCCTCGAGGACGAACCGCGTCCCCTCGCCGGTCACCCCGTCGGCCGGTTCCGCTCGCCACGTCGGAGGGTCGTCGGCGCGACAGCAGGCCAGCCCCGCATCGCCAGCCGGGAGGCGGTCAGGGGTGTTATAAAAGGTGCGACCCCGCTCGGTTTGGTCGGCCACCCCGGGTGGATCGGTCAGTATCCCCCGGATCGCCGCCGCGTCCGCCGGGTGGGCGACGAAAAGTGCCGTTCGCCCGGCAGCGGCGGCGCTGCCGATCGCCTCGAGGAGTGCGGTCGGGTCCGGACGGCCGACGACGACGGAGAGCGACCCCGGAACGCCGATCCGGTCGGTCCGGCCGGTCGGGACGGCGATCGTCGCGCCGCCGCGGTCGCCGACGTCGTAACCACGCTCCGCGAGTGCAGAGCGGACGGTCTCGAGCCGCTGGGTGTGCGTCATGGGTGAAGAGCTTCGTCAGCGGTGAGACGACCTGTGAGCGTACGTCGAGAAGCGATCCGTCGAGTATCTGAGCTACCGGACGGAGTGATCACGTGGCTGTAATCATGTCGAGGAGGTTCTGAAGCGAGTTGATTAACTCCTCGAGGAAGGGAACCAGCTCGGTCGGGTCGCCAGCCTCGGCAGCAGCGACGCCACTAAACAGGACCAAGGCCACGAGCGCCGCGAGCGATAACAGTGTCTGTCGCATACACAAATGTTCTACTCACGTCATAATGAATGTTGGGCCGGCAAGCGCGACGGTGTTCAAATACGGATTGAAAGGTGAGGCGGTGCGTTTTCAAACTGATTTATGCCCGAAAACGACCGCCTCAGCGGCTGTTTAGACGAGATCAACGTAGAGTTCGTGGAGCGAGAAGCAACACCGAAGCTGTTGATGAAGCCCAGTATGCAGCTCCATCTCGCAGGATTATCGCTTTCGAATACTGTTTCGTTTCTTGAGGTATTCGGTGTTGACCGGGGTCGATCCACCGTTCACAGCTGGGTTCACGAGGCCGATTTACAGCCGGAATCTGGTCGGTGCCCGAATCACGTTGCGGTCGATGAAGCCGTGATTCAACTTGACGATGAACAATATTGGCTGTACGCCGCTGTCGATCCGGATTCAAACGATTTACTTCATACAAAGCTTGAACCGAGAAGAACGAACGTGGTCGCAGATCAGTTTTTCGCGGAACTCCGCGACAAACACGACGTGGATGACGCGATCTTTCTCGTCGATGAAGCGGTTCCGCTTCACCGAGCCTGTGACAAACACGACCTCGGCTTCAGATACGAACGACATAGAGATCGGAACAGCGTCGAACGTGTCTTTCGCGAGGTAACACGCAGAACTACCAGCTTCTCAAACTGTTTCAGCAACGCCAAAGCAGAAACTGCTGATAAGTGGCTCAGATCCGTTGCTTTCGCATGGAATCAGCGTATCTGAACACGAGGGCAAGCGCCAGGAGCCTCTCCTCGCCACGGATAGTCCCGGGCGGATTCGAACCGCCGTCATGGGCTCCAAAGGCCCATATGATTGGCCACTACACCACGGGACTTCATCTTGATCTAAAACGCTCCGGCACAATAGCCTTACCCTTTCGGCGCTCAGTCGGCGGGTTCCGTGGGAACGTCGACTTCGAGCAGTTCGCACGCGTCCGTCTCGGCGTCGAAGCAGTCCGGACAGCACTCGGCCCGGTCGATGATCGTATCGAGCCGCTCGGCGACCGTCTCGTCGATGACGCTCTCGAGCTGGCGGGCCTCGGCCTGGAACTCCTCGACTTCGAGGACCTCAACGAGGAACCGCTCGATGATACAGTACGTCTGCAGCGCGTCGCGGGCCCGTCCGAGCCCCTCGTCCGTCAATGAGACGCCTTTGTACTTTTCGTGTTCGGCGAGTCCCCGCGACTCGAGCTTTCCGATCATCTCGTTCGCACTCGCCGGGCTGACGCCGAGGTTGTCGGCGATATCCCCCGTCGACGCCGGTCCGTCGGTTTCGTCCTGAACGAGATATATGGTCTTGAGGTACTGCGCTTGCGTGTTCATTCTCGTCGCTCCATGAGTGCCGTCACGTCCTCCACTCCGTCCCGTTCGTCGCGTCTGATCTCCCGGAGGGTCTCGAGCAACCGCTCGCGGCCGATCGTGAACTCGATGTCCGATCCCTCGATCGCCGTAATCAGGTCGTCGTAGAACTTGTACGCCGTCTCCTCGTTGCACAGCTGATCGTACAGCACCCCGTCGAAGTCGGTGTCCGACTCGTACTGGGCGGCGACGAGCGCCTCGATCTCCTCGTAGGCCACTGGATCGGCGTCGAGTCCGTCTACCAGGGATTCGAGACGCCCTCGGTGCTCGGCCGACTCCTCGGCGGCCCCCTGCAAGAGATTGACGACGTCGTGGTCTAATGCCTTCTCACCGAGCGCCTCGTGATGCTTGTGAGCGCGCGCCTCGACTACCTCCTCGAGGACCATTCCGATCTGGAGAAGCCGCGCGAGTTGGTGATCCGTGGCGACCGGGTGGGTAAGGCTCACCGCGTCGATCCCTCCGGAGCGTCCATATCGATGTTGAGGGATCCACGAACATAAGCGTACCCGTCGCCGGTCAAAAAGTGAGCAAAGACGGGGCCGGCGGCCCGCTCCAGTCAGTCTCGCGCGTGGAGCCGATCCTGAATCCGATCGCGCAGGTCATCGCGTAGTTCCTCGACTTCGATCTCCTCGAAGACGGGGACGAAGAACCCTTCGACGAGCATGTTCCGGGCCAGCCGGTCGGTGAGCCCGCGGGAGGTCATATAGAACATGTCCGTCTCCGAGACCTGTCCGACGGTCGCGCTGTGGGAGGCCTCGGTGTCGTGGTTGTTGATGATCAGTTTCGGTGACGCGTCAGCCTCGCTCTCGTCGGAGAGCATCAGCGTGTTCTCACGCTGGTAGGAGCTCGTGTCCCAGGCATCGGTGCCGACGTGCTGGACGCCTTCGTACACCGACCGGGCGACGTCGTCGATGACGCCGCGCGTGACGAGGTCGGCCGTCGTGTGTTCGGCGTCGTGCCACACCCGGGCGTCGACGTCGAAGTGCTGGTCGTCGTGGCCATAGAAGGCTCCGACGATCTTCGACTCCGAGGAGTCGCCGTTCAGGTGGCTCTCGACGGAGGCCTTGCTCAGGTGCGAGCCGACGTTGCACTCTATCCAGTTGGCCGTCGCGTAGGTGTCGATGTCGGCCTCCCGCAGCGAGTAGACGTACGTCGTCTCGTCGAGGTCCTGAAGGTTCCCGAACTGCACGTAGCTGTTCTCGTGGGCCGCGATCTCCGTAATCGCGCTGTAGTAGCGGTTCCCGTCGACGTCGTCGCCGGACTCTTGTCGCTCTAGAATCGTCACCGACGACGACTCCTCGGCGACGACGAGCGTGTAGTTGAACAGCGACCGGGAGTTCATCGTCGTCCGGATCGTCACGTCCTCGGCGTCCACACCCTCCGGGACGTAGACGACCGTGCCGGTCGTGAAAAGCGCCGTCGACAGCGCCGTCAGGTAGTTCGACTCGGGATCGACGACGCTCCCGAAGTACTCCTCGAGGAGGTCGCCGTGCTCGTCGACCGCCTCAGAGAACGACAGGACTTCGACCCCGTCCGGGCCGACTTGGTCTTTTTTTTCCGCCGCCTCTAGGGGGTCGACCAAGGCGTCGTAGTCGAGGTCCTCGAGGTTGGTCCACTTGCGGCCGGGCGTCTGGATGACGTCCGGGAACTCGACCTCCTCGAGCGCGCCGAGTGCGTCGAGCCGCGTTTCGAGCAGCCAGTCTGGCTCCCCAAGCTCCTCGGAGATCTGTCTGACCGTCGCTTCGTCGACGGATGCGTGTACCTGCGTGGACATATTATCCGAGTGAGCCCTCCATTTCGAGCTCGATGAGCCGGTTGAGTTCGACCGCATACTCGATGGGCAACTCCTCGGTGATCGGTTCGATAAACCCGGCGACGATCATCTGTTTGGCGTCGTCGTCGTCCAGCCCCCGCGACTGGAGATAGAACACGTCCTCGTCGCCGATCTTCCCGACGGTCGCCTCGTGGGCGACGTCGACTTTCGACTCTTCGATCTCCATGTACGGCATCGTATCCGACGTCGACTCGTTGTCGAACATCAACGCGTCACACTCGACGGACGTCGAGGCGTCCTCGGCGCCGTCGGCGATGTGGACGAGCCCGCGGTAGTTCGTCCGGCCGCCGTCCTTCGAAATCGACTTCGACTCGATTGTCGATTTCGTGTTCGGCGCGTTGTGATACACCTTCGCGCCGGTGTCGATGTTCTGTCCGTCGCCCGCGAACGCGATGGTGATGTGGTTGTCGGTCGCGCCCGGCCCCTTCAGAATCGTCGAGGGGTACAGCATCGTCGCTTTCGACCCCATCGATCCCGACACCCACTCCATCGTGGCGTCTCTTTCCGCGATGGCGCGTTTCGTGTTCAGGTTGTAGGTGTTTTTCGACCAGTTTTGCACCGTCGAGTACTGGACGTGAGCGCCCTCTTTGACGAACACTTCGACGCCACCGGAGTGGAGGTTGAACGCGGAGTATTTCGGCGCCGAACAGCCCTCGATGTAGTGGACTTCGGAGTTCTCCTCGGCGATGATGAGGGTGTGTTCGAACTGGCCCATGCCCTCGGAGTTCATCCGGAAGTACGCCTGCACCGGCATATTGACGGTCGTGTCTTCGGGGATGTAGACGAAGGAGCCGCCGGACCAGATGGCGCCGTGGAGTGCGGCGAATTTGTTGTCGCTCGGGGGGACGCATTTGGTCATGAAGTACTCTCGGACGATCTCTTCGTGTTCTTGGACGGCTTTGTCCATGTCACAGAAGATGACGCCTTTGTCCTCCCAGCGTTCCTGCATGTTCTGGTAGACGATTTCGGATTCGTACTGGGCGCCGACGCCGGAGAGGGCGTTCTTTTCGGCTTCGGGGATGCCCAGTTTGTCGAAGGTGTCTTGGATCTCCTCGGGGAGGTCGTCCCAGTTGTCGGCGCCGCCGCGGGCCTCGATGTCGGGTCGGATGTAGGGGACGATCTCGTCGATGTCGACTTCGCTGAGGTCGGGCTGGCCGGGCCAGTCGGTCGGCATCGGCATCTCTTGGAACTGCTCGAGGGCGCGGAGGCGCCGGTCAAGCATCCATTCGGGTTCGTTTTTGTCCTCGGAGATGACGCGGACGGTTTCCTCGGTGAGGCCTTTCGCAGTTTCGAAGGCCGAGGATTCTTCTTTTTTGAATTCGAATCGGGCTTCGGTGTCGGTCTCTTGTAGGTGTTCTTCGGAACTCATGTGTTGTAATTACGTTTGAATGCTTATAGGGTTGTGCGTAACTGTTCGTGGTTACGCTGCCTCGTAGACTTCCTCTCGGACCCAGTCATACCCCTTGTCCTCGAGCTTCTTGGCGAGTCCGGCGTCGCCGCTCTTGGCGATCTGCCCGTCGAGCATCACGTGGACGTGATCGGGTTCGACGTAGTCGAGAATCCGCTGGTAGTGGGTGATCTGGAGGATTCCGGTGCCCTGCTCGTCGCGAAGGGCGTTGATCCCGTCGGAGACGTCCTGAAGTCGGTCGATGTCCAGCCCCGAGTCGATCTCGTCGAGCACCGCGATCGAAGGCTCGAGGAGGGCCGCCTGCAGCACCTCGTTTTGCTTCTTTTCGCCGCCGGAAAAGCCCGCGTTGAGATACCGCTGTGCGAAGGATTCGTCCATGTCGAGAACCTCCATCGTCTCCTGGAGGATCTCCTGGAACTCGGCCACACCGACCTCACCCTCGTCGACGTCACCCTCCATCGGGGAGGTGTCGTAGCCGGCTTCGTCTTCGTCCTCGTCCCCGTCCTCGGTTTCCCCCTCGAAGAGTTCCTCGCGCTCCTCGAGTTTGGCGTTCAGCGCCGTTCGAAGGAAGTTGACCATCGTGACGCCCTCGATCTCGGCGGGATACTGAAAGGCGAGGAAGATCCCGAGCGCGGCGCGCTCGTTGGGTTCGAGGTCGAGCAGGTTCCAGGTGCGCTGGTCTTCGCCGATCTCGACGCCTTCGAATTCGTCCTCGTCGATGTGGAGCAACACCTCGCCGTCGGTTACCTCGTAGGCGGGGTGGCCGGCGATTATCTTTGCTGTCGTCGACTTCCCGGAGCCGTTCGGCCCCATCAGCGCGTGGATCTCCCCGGAGTCGACCTCGAGGTCGACGCCACGGAGAATCGATTCGCCGCCGTCTTCCGCCACGGACGCGTGCAGGTTCTTGAGTTCTAATGTGGCCATTGTGTCGTCTACTCTAGTGTGGTACCGTGATGTCCATAATAGTTTCGGGTTCAGCGCCAATTGCCTTTTTGATTCAAAAAAATATTTTTCTTTGTGGAAAGACACCACGGCACACGGATCGGTTTACATGAAGCTTCCGAGCCCCGTCTGTTCTTGGCCGCTTTCGACCTCGTCCCACGAGATGTCGAGTGCTTCGAGGATGCGGGCTATCGGCCCCTTGAGGGTCTTATCGAGCATCTTCTCGTAGTCGACCTCGAAAGCCTCCGGCACCTGGTCGTCGAACTCGAAGCAGATGACTGCCTCGCCGCTTTCGGCCTCCCGTTTGAACTCCCCGTACAACTGGTCGACCGACGGGTCCAGCCGCTTTTCTTCTTCGATTGCTCTAAAGAAGGAGGGGTGGACCTTCTCCAGGTAGAGCCGTTTGGGCTTCGACCCGCTGGCGAAGTTCGTCCCGAAGAGCAGGTTCGCGTACTTCGCGCCCCGGACCTGGGCGGTGTCGGTCTCGTAGTTGTCGAGTTTCTTGCCGATGCCGCCCGGGATCCCGATCTCGTCGAGGCTCACGTCGCCCGTTTGCACGCGCTCTATGACCTCGCCGACGTAGGATTTGATCTCCTCGCGGTCCGCCCCCGTGACGATCATCTCGAGGACTTCTTTTTGTACCTCCTTCGTGATCGGCGCGATGTCCGAGCGCTTGTACTCGAAGCCCGTGATGTCGATGTCGTCGACGTCTTTGCCCTCGGACCAGATTATGTGTCCGGCGTACCGCTTCTTTTTGCCCGCCTGGAAGAACCGCCGATAGAGCTTCTCGAATTCGATCTCAAAGCGGTGCGTGGTCGCGTTCAACCGCTCGGCGAACTCGTCGTAGGCGTCGTTGATGTGGGACTCGATCTCGAAGGACTGCGCTATGGCCTCCTCCTTCGAGATGTCGTGTTCGAGTTCCAGCATGACTGAATCAGTATTGTGGAGGACGACGCCGCCGACACCGTCGACGAAATTATCGTTTTCGGCGACGCTCAGATCGTAGACGTATCCATCATGATCGACCTCACGGAGAACCGGATCCCGACCCCGCCGGTAGGAGTCGACAGTCCGGATCGTGTAACTGTCCTTGGCGTCCCGATATTTCAACGAGTGTTTCTTTCCGCGTTGGATGAGAAGCATCGATAATCCGGCCGCCAGTTCCCTGCTTATCGTCTCGAAATCGAAGTTCCGTTCGGCGTATGCGTCGGAATACCGTGGGAATTCACGGGAACCATCACCCTCGATCAGCGTTTCGAGAAACAGGTCCTGTTCGTCGTCCTGCAGGTGATACACGAACGACGGGAGCCGCTTCTCTCGGGATGTCTGCCCTGCGAACTCGCGGAAGAATACGGCCGCAAGTTCATTCATCATCTGGAGTTTCTTCGTCCCATCGTCGTAACTGACTGCCGTATCACCGTGGTCCGTCCGGTATTCGATCGTTCGCTCATCGCTACTGTCGTTATCGATGACGCTCGCGGTGGTGTTCTCGAAGAGGCGATAATAATCGTCCCGTAGGCCGACGAGCCACCTACGCCGGGATTCGGCGATGCTGGCACCGTATCTACAATCCGACGTCTCTTTCGTCGTCGCGCTTCCCTCGGTTACGTAGGCGGCGAGCAGCCGACAGAGCGACACGCACTCTTGAGTCCCAGGTCGGATGTACCGCTTGACTTTGACCGTCGAGTCGAGTTCGCCGTAGTGATCGTGACCGAACCAGACGTACTCGTCGTTTGCGTGAACTCGTTTCGTTTTGATGGTCGTCCCTCCGGTACCACGTCCGTCCTCGTATTCGCGCTCGTAGCCGGAGAGAACCTCGTAGACGTCTATAGCGTCGTTTCTGGTCTCGGCAGGTAGGTCCGGTATTCGAAGCGGTTCATCGACTTCCTCCGGCGTCGCTTCGACATATTTGCTGTTATCATCAACGATATACGAGTGGTTCCGCGTCGTCGTCGACTCGCCGAATTTATGTTGGAGATTGACGACGGGTCTGTCCGTCCGGTGCCGAATAACCCGCTCTATCGGCCGCCATCCAGCCGTCCCCTCCTCGGAGAGCGACAGCGCGTCCCAGCCATCGAGGTCGGCAAACTCCTTTCGGGACCCATCGTCAATTTGTGTGTCACCGTCCGCCGCGACGAATACGCGGTCATCGGGCCGTTTTTCGGCGCGGTCAAACAGGGCCTCAATCGGAACGATACGGATCGTACCGTCAGGGTCCCGAACGACTACCGGCCGGTCTCCCGATACGCTGTCCCCATATATAACATTTTTGTCAAGTTCGCTCGCCGCCGCCTCGGTGAACTCGATCACCTCTCTCCCCGTTGCGGTCACCGCAGAGCCCATCTCCTTGTCGTACAGTCGGAACCGATCCCACCCCAAAACGCCGTAGAGAGAGTTCATAATGACCTTGACGGCCGCCTGTTGTCGGTCGTAGGTCTCGTAGGCGTCCGTACCGGGGTCGTTCTCGTTCCGCAGCGATTTCTTCTCCTCGCGTTCCTCGAGCAGTTCGTCGACCATCTCCCGGATCATCCCGTCCGGCTCCTTCTGGAAGTGGGTCCCGTTGGGCGCGACGTACGTCTCGTCGTCGTAGGCGTCGGGGTCGACCTTCGTCTCCGGGGAGGCGTTGATGGTGGTCATCGCCATCGGATAGAGACTCTTCAGATCCAGCACGGACACCATCTCCTTGACTCCCGAGATCGGGTCGAAGACGGCCCCGCCCTCGTACTCTTCGCTGTCCTGTCGACCCTTCGACGGGAGCGCGAACTCGCCGTGGATCTCGTGGAGGACGTACATGTCGACCGCGTCGCCGGGCGTCGTGGCGTCCTCCAGTTTACAGCCGACGAAGGTGGCGACTTCCTCCCAGAAGGGAACGATCTGTTGTTTGCGGTCCAACTCCACGCACAACTCGACGTCCCGGAGGTTGTACTCGAGCAGTCGCTCGGGGTCGTCGCTCCACAAATCGCCGATATCGCCGGGATAGCGCTCCTTGCCGACGCCCAACTCCTCCTCGCCGACGGCGTCGAGGCGGTAAGAGTCGAGCTCGGAGAACTGCGTCCGCTGGTAGGCGTAGAGGAGATCGAAGACGACGCGGCCCTTGATGTTCGGGCCGCCCCACCCGGAGTCCCAAACTTCGTTCACCCGCGAGAGCCGATCCGAGTCGAGGCGGTCGTGCTCGTGGGCCAGACGGTCGATCCGGTCGATGAGGTACGGCGCGTCAAAATCCGTGAAATTCCAGCCCGTCAATAGATCTGGATCAGTCCTGTCGACGTACTCGAGGTAATCGGCGAGCATCTCGGCCTCGTTGCCGAACCGATGCACTTCGATATCGGGGTCGTCGTCGCCGATCGGTTCGTAGCTAGAAATCTCGTCAGGGGCGGCCACTCCCTCCCGTTCATCCTCGAAGAGCCAGACCACGTACTCGTCGCGGTAGGAGTCGTGAGCCGTCAGACTGATGATCGTCTGCTCGCCGTCCTCGGGGAACCCGTGGCGGTCGTCGACCTCGATGTCCAGCGTGTGGACGCGGCTCTCGGCCTCGACGTCGACCGGCTCGATCTCGGTGTGGTGGATCTTCAGGCTCCCGTCGTCGAGCCGTCTGGTCGGCACCCGGACGCCGCTCGTGATGTCCTTGTCGATGAGCAGGCGGTTCGGAAAGAGAATGTCGGCCTCGTAGTGATCGAAGCGGTCCCGCAGCTCCCCGACGTCGCGGGGCGTCTGGCCGAACACTTTCAGAAGCGACTCCCCCCGGATCGACTCGTAGACGACCAGTTCCCGGTCGTCGTGGTCCCCGGTGTCGACCCCGTCGGCCGCCCGGTCGCCGTAGGTCTCGACCCCGGTCAGGCGCTCATGATCGAGTCGCGAGTCGACGACGTCGGCGTCCGTGAGTGGCTCCTCGGCGTCCGTGGCGATATCGAGGTCCGAGACCGGAGTGTAAAAATACGGCCGGAAGCCGTGGACGCGGGCGTGTGCTACCCGATCGTCGCCGTCCGCCACGGGAACGCGGCCGAACACGTGCAACACCGCGTGCTCGTCGTCGCCGCGCCCCTCGATCGTGTAGTTGACCTGTGTGACGACGAACTCGACGTGGCCGTCGGGGTCGGGAAACGCCTCGTCGTCGATCTCGACGACCTGTGCGTCCTCGCCGCTCTCGCCGCCCGCGACCGCGGCAGCCTCCGCTTCCGGTCGGTCGTCGCCGGCCGACTCCGAACCACCGAACTCCCCGAGGGTTCCCTGTTCCATTAAGAAGTTTCTCGGCACTCGGAGTCAAAAACCCCTCGTGTTTCCCGTTCCGTTTATAAACCACTCGGCTGGCTCGGGAGCCGTGTCGTCGCCCGTCACCGACCGGGTGGATTTAACTCTGTAGGCCCCATCTCGGGTTGGTGATACGGCGTGCCCGACACTGATCCATCTGCCGAGACGACCGCAACGGACGGGGCGGACGAGCCGGACGAATCGGCGGTATCCGACGCCGTTCGATCGACCAAATCCTACGAGACGGAGGCGGGCGTGGTGTTCTACGACGCAGACAACCCGCTCGCGTGGCTGCAGGCCGACCACGCCGTCGATCTTGAATCGGCCGCGTGATTTTTGCTCCCGGGGGCCGTCACTGCGACTGTGAACCCGTTCGAAGAGGACCAAGGGAACGCGTGGCCGGACGAGCCTGACGAGTTCGATCCGGACAGTATCGGCCCGGATCCGCCTGACTCGACCTCGACGCTCGGGGAATCCTTCGGCGCGACGGCCGACGTCTCCGAGGACCTGTTTCGGGCGTTTTGGGCGTCGGTCCTGTTTTCGAACGTCGCGCTCGCGTCCCTCTCGCTCGGAGCGATGCTCGTCTATTTTCGCGGTGACTACGGCGCCGGCGGCCCCGCGCTAGTTGTCGGGGCTGTCGCCGCACTCGCGACGGCGCGATACTACTGGCGGTTCAAGACCGAGCGATACACGCAGCCGGGGACCGGCGACGACGAGCGAGGCACCGACGAGAGCGGACGGGAGGCCGACGAATCCGGAGCGACGGACGACTCCGCGGTCGCTGCCCCCTCCGGATCGACGGATCGCTCCGAGACGGAGCTCCAGAGGGAAACGGGCGGGGAGCCGCGATGAGAGCTGTCGACTACCGCGGCGATCGGTACCTCCTGTTGAAGCAATCCGACGAGTCGAGTCTCGTTCGTGACCCCGAGACCGGCGACGAACGTTACCTCCCGAACGACGAACTGACCGCTACCGGCGATTCACCGCTGACCGTCGCAGCGAGGACTGTTCCGGACCCACAGCGGCGGCTTCTCGGCGCCGTCCACTCCGAGCAGATCCTGGGATTGCTCGTCGAATTGTCCGACCGTGGCCCGCTGTCGGTTCGCGAACTTCTCGGGCGTTATGATCTCTGTGAGTCCGACCTCCACGGGCGAGTCGGGGAACTCCGGGCGGCGGGGCTCGTCCGCGAGGCCGACGTCGCCGGCGAACGCGGCTACGGGACGACCGAACTTGCCGAGGAGGCGCTCTCGGCGCTACGGTAACGCTTCCGTCCTCGCCGACCGTTCGACACTCGAACGGTTCGTGGTCGGGTCCTTCCGGACGGCGATCAGATCGTCGGCCGCGCCGACTAGCTCTTCGTCGTGGCTGACGACGATGATCTGGGCGACGCCGTGGTCGGTCATCGATTCGATCAACTCGACCAGCTTCGAGACGTGACCGGAGTCGAGAAACACCGTCGGCTCGTCGAGAATGAGCGGCGGTGTCGGGGCCTGCCCGTCGATTCCCTCCGAGAGCAGCCGGTAGATCGCACACCGCAACGAGAGGTTGAAAAGCGCTCGCTCGCCGCCCGAGAGCTGGTCCGGATCGAGTGGCGTTCCGTCCTTTTGATACACGGTTAACTCGTACTCGCCGTCGAGTTCGATCCGCGCGTAGGAGTCGTTCCGGTAGACGAGATCGAACGTCTCGTTGAGCATCGCCTCCAGCCGGTCGACGTTTCGCTGTCGGAGCTCCGTTCTGAGGTCGGCGTACATCGCCTGGAGGTCGCGCGCTTCCTCGTAGAGCGACTCCAGCCGGTCGACGGTGTCGCACAACGCCTCGCGGCGCGCTCTGAGCGCCTCGAGTTCCTCGAGTTCGTTTTTTACGCCGCCGATGGCGTTTTGAAGTTCGTCGCGCCGCTCGCGTCGGGCTTCGAGGTACGTCTCCACCTCGTCGAGGT
Source organism: Natronomonas moolapensis 8.8.11 (assembly GCF_000591055.1). GTDB lineage: Archaea > Halobacteriota > Halobacteria > Halobacteriales > Haloarculaceae > Natronomonas > Natronomonas moolapensis. The sequence goes on from NC_020388.1 coordinate 673,566, forward strand.
ACTCCGCGGCGCGCTCTCTGTCCGCCTCGGCCCGTTCGAGCGCCGCCTCGTCGAAGGCCGCCTTGAGTTCGGCCGTCCGGTCGCGCTTGTCGGCGAGCCGCTCGCGCCTGAGGTCGTTCCCCTCGGCGACGCTCTCGCGGCGTTCCCGGAGGCGTTCGGCCTCGCGTTCGTGCGCTGCGACGTCGTCCAGCAATTCGGCGATCCGAACGACCCCCTCGCGACGCTCGTCGATCCGGGCCTTCTTGCTGTTCAGCTCGCCGATGGCCGTCCGGGCCGACTCGGCATTCGTCTCGGCTGTCTCGGCGGCTTCGAGCACCGATTCGGCGTTCGCCTCGGCGGCGTCGGCCTCGGTCCGGCGCTGCTCGGCCCTATCGGCTTTCGCCTCGACGGTTTCGGCCATCCCCTCGACGAGCGAGGCGACGTCTTCGTGGCGCTCCTCAAGCCGATCGAGTTCTGCGGCCGTCTCGACGAACCCCTCGGCGCGTTCGCGTGTCGCCTCCAGGCGCTCGATGCGACCTTCGGCCGCCTCCAACTCCGAGGCGAGCGTCTCGACCCGCGCCCTGTCGTCATCGATCCCCTCGACGTGCGGCGATCCCTCGACCGACTGGCCGCACTCCGGGCACCTGCCCGCCTCGAGGAGCGCCTCCGCCTCCTCGACGGTCTCGCGGGCGTTCGCCAGGTCGGCCCGCAGTTCGGCCGTTGCCTCCCTCGCCGCCGTTAGCTCCTCGTCGACCGATTCGCGGTGGTCTTCGAGTTCGTCACGCTCGACGGGAGCGTCGGCGAGCGCCTCCCGGAGCGCCTCGGCCTCGTCGGCCAGGGATTCGAGTCGGTCGCGCCGTTCACCGAGTTCGGCCCGATCGGCCTCGATTTCGGCTTCGAGTTCGGCGGCCGTCTCTCGCGCCTCGGCCGCGTCCGCCCGGAGCTCTTCCGCCCGCTCGCGTTTCGTTTCGGCCTCGCTCGCGTGTCTCTGGGCCTCGAGTCGGCGTTCCTCGATGCGGTCGCGTATCTCCTCGGCCGACTGCTCTAGCTCGTCGAGCCGTTCGGAAGCCGCATTCCGGTCCGCCGACTGGAAGTCGGTGTCGGCGAGCGCCCCGTCGAGTTCCGCCTGTAGCGTTTCCGCGCGCTGGCGAACCTCTCGGATCCGCTCGCCGAGCGACTCGCGCTCGCGCTCCGCGTCCGCGATTTCGGAGGCGAGCGTCTCGATCTCCTCGTCGAGTTCGGCGATCTCTTCGCGTCGCTGTTCGTACTCCTCGATGACGCTTTCGGCCGACTGTAACGTCTCGCGTGCCTGCTCGCGGCTCCGTTCTTTCTCCTCGATATCCGCGTTGAGTTCGTCGAGTTCGTCTTCGAGACCGTTGAGACGGGCGTGGAGGTCCTTGTCCTCCTTGTCCTCGATCTGCTCGTCGAGCTGTGCGAGCGCTCCCCGCTTGTCGTCGAGGACGTGTTTGACCCCGAGGCGGGCCTCGCTCGCCCGCTCTCTGTACTCCTCGAGGACGCCCAGTTGCAGGAGTCCGTCGATCATGTCCTGGCGCTCGCCGGGCGAGGCGTTGATCAGCTTGTTCACTTCGCCTTGGCGGACGTACGCGCAGTTGACGAACGCCGAGGCGTCCATCCGGAGCAACTCCTCGATGTGGGCTTCGACGTCCGTGACCTGCTCGACGGTCCCGTCGGGCGTCTCCAGCACGCAGGTCGTCGTCTTCGCGGTGTCGCCGCGGACTTTCACTTCGCGCTCGAGGTGATAGGAGCCGCCGTCGTGGCTGAACCACAGCTCGACGACCATCTCCTCGGCGTCGTTCGAGATGGCGTCCTCGAGCGTCCCGTCGATGGCGCCGGAGCCGTACAGCGCAAAGAAACACGCCTCGAGCAGCGAGGACTTGCCGCTGCCGTTGACGCCGTGGATGACGGTGACGCCCTCCCGGAGCGACACCTCGCTGTCGGTGTAACACTTGAAGTTCCGGAGGTCGAGTCGCTCGAAGTTCACAGGTACTCCTCCATGGACGCCTGTCCCTTGCCGTCGGCGTCGGGGCCAAGGGGTGTATCGTCGCCGTCGCCGTCGTCACCGGCTGTTTCGGGTTCGACAGCGTTGCCGCCGCCCCCGGTCGCTCCGGCGTCATCGGTCGCCCCGGCGTCGTCCGTTGTCTCGGCGTCGTCGACGACTCCGTCTGCCGACTCGGTCCCCGGGTCATCGGCCACCCCGCCGTCCAGCGCCGCGCCGGCCCCGCTTCCGTCCCCGGTCGCGTCGTCGCTCTCCGGGGCCGACTCGAAGGCGTCCGGGTCCCCGAGCAACTCCCCGACGCGGCGTTCGATTTCCTCCGCGACGTTCGAATCCGCGACCGACCCCGCCCGGATCGTCCCGTCGAGCTCGCGGGCCGCGTCGCTGAGGCCCAACTCGCCGATACGCTCCTCGACGGCCGCGTCGGGGTCGCCGAAGGAGACGTCGAGATCGACGTCGGCCGCCTCGAACTCACGTCGGTCGGTCACCCGGGCGACCAACGCTCCCTCGTCGGTGGCGAAGGACTCAATCCGAGCCGGCGCGACAGCCTCGCCGTCGCCCTCGATCGAGACGTGGACGACCGCCCTCTCGAGGTCGTGTTCGCGGAGCCGATCGTGGACCCGTTCTACACCCTCGCCCTCGGCGAGGTCGAGATCGACGAAGACGAACGGTCGGGTCTCGATCCCCCGCCGCGAGATCCGGACGTCGCCGTCGAACGCGACGAGGTTGTAGCCGCGTTCGTCGCGTTCGCCGGCGCTCGCGCGCTCCGTGGAGCCCGGATAGGTGGCCCACGCCCCCGTCACTTCTTGTTTGGTCGGCGCGTGTTCGTCGCCCAAAAGCACCGCGTCGAATTCGACTGACGCCGACTCCAACACTGCTTCGAGGTCCCACTCGACGTTGCCGTAGTCGGGGACGAGCGGCTCGAAGCGGCCGTGCGAGACGAGTGCCGCGTGGTCGGCGTCGTGGGGGGCGAACCCGTACTCGAGGTCCTCGCGTCGGGAGCGCGGAACGAAATCGAGCCCGTAGAAGGCGGTGTCGCCGACCACGGTCGGTTCCTCGCCCAGCCGCGTCGCCAGCCCCATCGCCTCGAAGAGGTCGAGCCACTGCGCTGAGCGCTTGGCCTCGTGGTTTCCGACGACGGCGAGAAACGGGATGTCGGCCTCCGAGAGCGTCTCGAGGACGTCCCGCGTCCCCAGAAGGTCCGAGAGGCCCGGGCGGCGGTCGTGAAAGAGATCCCCAGCGTGGACGACGGCGTCGACTCCGTCATCGGTCGCGTCCTCGATCACCCGTCGGAACGCATCGAGGAAGTCAGCCCGCCGCTCGGTGCTGTGGTACTGTCGGTACCCGAGGTGGGTGTCGGCGGTGTGAAGCACCCGTGTCATCGAAAAAAGGGTTCGCCGCCGCGTCTTAAATCGGTTCCGTGACCGCGGTGAAAGTGATCGTCGCCTCGGTCGGCCCGGGCGACGGCGGGCCGGTCGCCATCGCCATCGCCGTCGTCCGCCTCGTCGTCACCGCCGGGTCGATATGCGCCCGCCGCCGCCCAGCGGAACAGGCGAAACGCCTCGAGTGCACGCCGCCCGCGGCGCTCGAGAGACGGGTCGTCGGTCGCCTCGACGGCCGCTGCAAGTTGGTCGGTCCCGGTCGTCTCCGCGAACCGGGCCGCGGCCTCGATTTCGTCCGTCACCTCGACCGCCCGCTCGATGACGGCGGCTTCGCCGTTCCCGGCGAGCCGTCTCAGTGAGGCTTTCACCCGCGTCGCCTCCGGCGTGTCGTCGCACACGGTACGTGCCAGTGGCTGCCTTTCGGTATATAAATTCTCCGTCGCGGTGGCCGTCGGCACGCGCGCCGCCGTCGCTCGGCGCGTGGATTCGCCACGACGTAGGCCCGAGGTCGACGCCCCGCGTCGATACGGTTCGGGGCCGACGGCGACAGCGTCGACGCTCAGCTCGGCTGCGGCTCGGCGTCGATGTTGAGCGCGTACACTCGCTTCCGGGCGTCGGTGAACGAGAACCGCGATTCCACGGCGTCGACTTCCTCGAGCCGGGTAATCGCGTACCGAACCGTCCGGGAGGGAAGCATCGTCTCCGCCGCCAGTTGGCTCTGTGTCAGCCGCTCGTTGTACTCGAGGACCTTCGCGACCAGTTTCGCGCTCGGCGGGAGGTCGGCGACGGCCTCCCAGCCGACGCCCGGTCCCCCGCCGAATTCGGTTGCGCTCATCGTCGCACCGTACATTATGTCGCAACATAATATTTTCTATCCATATATATGACTTCAAGTTATATTGGATTCGGCGACGCAACGGCTACGCCGTGGCGGCTGCATCGCCGGACGCGAGCGGGTTGAGGGGTCGATTCAACATCTGGCACCACCCGAAGCCTCTTATGAGTACGGGCGCTATAAAGCCAGTAATGAGCGATACTGTTGACGACGTCGACCTGCCCTACGAGGACGGCGCGTCACAGCAGCAAAAGCTAGAGGCGCTCGAGGAGCGTCTGGAGATTCTCGAACAGCAGAACGACGAGATGCGGGACAAACTCCTCGACGCCAACGCGGAGAACAACAAATACCAACAGAAACTCGAGCGGCTGACCCACGAGAACAAGAAACTCAAACAGTCGCCGTTGTTCGTCGCCACGGTACAGGAACTCACCGATGAGGGCGTCATCATCAAACAGCATGGCAACAACCAGGAGGCGCTCACCGAGGTCACAGACGAGATGCGCGAGGAGCTCTCCCCGGACGCCCGCGTTGCCGTCAACAACTCCCTGTCGATTGTCAAACAACTCGACAGCGAGACCGACGTCCGCGCCCGCGTGATGCAGGTCGATCAGTCGCCGGACGTCTCCTACGCGGACATCGGCGGCATCGGCGAGCAGATGGACGAGGTTCGCGAGACCGTCGAGATGCCGATCAAGAGCCCGGAGATGTTCGACGAAGTCGGCATCGATCCCCCCTCGGGCGTGCTGTTGCACGGCCCGCCGGGGACCGGCAAGACGATGCTGGCGAAGGCCGTCGCCAACCAGACCGACGCGACGTTCATCAAGATGGCGGGCTCGGAGTTGGTCCACAAGTTCATCGGCGAGGGCGCGAAGCTGGTCCGGGATCTGTTCGAACTCGCCCGTCAGCAGGAACCAGCCGTCGTCTTCATCGACGAGATCGACGCCATCGCCGCCAAGCGAACCGAGTCGAAGACCTCCGGGGACGCCGAGGTCCAGCGGACCATGATGCAACTTCTCGCGGAGATGGACGGCTTCGAGGACCGCGGCCAGATATCGATCATCGCAGCGACGAACCGCTTCGATATGCTCGACCGCGCCATCCTCCGTCCCGGTCGATTCGACCGGCTCATCGAGGTGCCGAAGCCGGACTTCGAGGGCAGAGAGATGATCTTCGAGATCCACACCCGCGGTATGAACGTCGCCGACGACGTCGACTTCGCGGATCTGGCGGATCTCGCCGCCGGCGCGTCCGGCGCGGACATCAAGGCGGTCTGTACGGAAGCCGGAATGTACGCCATCCGCGACGACCGCGTCGAGGTCACGACCGAGGACTTCGAGGGAGCCTGGCGGAAGATCCGCCAGACCGAAGAGGACGCCGACGAGGTTTCGAAGACGTTCGCCTGAGCGTCTCTCGGCGGTGCCCGGCCGGTTTGTCGCGCTTTTCGACGATACAATCGACCACCGAGGACGGTCCGTCCGCGCTCAGAACGCGAGGAATATCAGATACGGCACCGCGAACAGCGCCAGGGCCATCCCGAGAATGACGAGTGCGTAGGCGGCGAACGTGCTTCCGGCGGTGACGAACGAGGCGTGGTCGAGTTCGGATCGGCGGTCGGCGGCGTCCATACGCCGTTGTTCGGACAGATCTATTTATACGTACCGCCCACCCGAGCGCGGTACTCCCGAGCGCGCTCAATCCAGTATCTCCACGATCCGCTGTGGCTCGCCGGACAGCGAGGGGTTTGCCTCGATCAACTGCAGTACTTCGTGATCCGTCACGTCGGGATAGTCCTTTCCGGTCGCCTCCTCGATGAGCGCTTTCTCCATTCGGAACTCGGTCCCCTCGTAGACGACGTCGACGCCCTCCTGATCGAACGACAGAACGGTCATACGACGCGTTGGCCGCTCCTACTTATAACATCGACGGGATCGGGGTCGTGGTGTCTGCCGGATGTCTGACGCCGCCGGAGGGGTTAATACGCCCGCCGAACACCACACACCCGTGTTTGGGTCGGATCCACTCGAGGAACTCGTGATCCCGGACGGGACGCACGTGACGGAACACGACCTCGTCACCGACGGTGACGTCCTCGTGGGCGGGCAGAGCGCCATCGAGTTGGGGGTCCGGGCCGGCGGCGTCGTTGCCGGCGAGCGCGTTAGCTTCGGCGGCGATATCGAAGCCGACGGCGATTGTCGACTCGACATGTGGTGTGAGGTCGACGGCAACGTCCTCGTCGGGAGCGACGCATACCTCGGCGAGCGCGTCCAGATAACGGGCCAGCTTATGGTCTCCGGCGACCTCGACATCGGCGACGACGTCGACATCGACGAGGGGTTCGAGGCCAACGGCTGGATCGTCATCCGGAACCCGATGCCGACGATCGTCTTCCTGTTCGTCTACCTGTCGCACCTGCTCCGCATCGGCGAGGAGGAGGCCGCCGAGGAGGTCGCGGCGACGGCCTTCGCCGACGACGCAGAGGCCGATCCCGCACGGATCCCCCGCGGTGCCCGCGTCTCCGACGACGCCTGGCAGGTCTCGACGCCGGCGAGCATCGGCGACGACTGTCGGCTGCACGGCAACATCCGCGCCACGGAGATCGGCGTCGGGGCCGACAGCGAGGTGTTCGGCAGCCTCCGCTCGAAAGGCCCCATCCGGGTCGGCCCCCGAACGATCGTCCACGGCGACGTGACGACGCGAAGCGGCGACGTCCGGATCGGCCCCGGCGTCCACGTCCGAGGCGACATCTCGTGTGGACGGTGTGAACTCTCCGAGGCCGCCGAGGTCGACGGGACGATCCGCGCCAGCGACGGCATCTCCTTCGAGGAATTGCCCGAGGATGGCGGTACGGCTGGAACGGGCGACGAGTCCGCGACCGCCGGCGCGGACGGTCCCGACACCGACCTGAAGCCGGCGATCGTCCCCCTCGGCGAGGGGGCGTTTCCGGCCGACGATCAAGGGGGTTCCGATGCCGATTCGGGAACCAACGCCGACGCCGAGGTGAAACCTGATCCGGACGCCGACGCTGACACGGACAACGATACCGACCCCGTCCCGGCAGTCCGATCGATCGAGGACGCCGCCGGGTGGGATGCTGACCGGCGGAACGGCCGGAACGGCGGGGGGAACGCCGAGGACGTCGCGGCGATCATCGCCGACGCCGAGGCTGATCGCGAACCGGACGGCTGAGTCCGTCGGCCGAGCACCGCGGCCGCCGGCCGGCCGGGAACACGACGGCGGTCATCGGGACACATATACGCCTCCCACCGGTAGCCGGGGTATGATTTCGGTCGCCCTCGCGGGCAAGCCGAACGCCGGCAAGTCGACGTTTTATAAGGCCGCGACGAGGGCCGACGTCGACGTCGGGAACTACCCGTTCACGACGATCGACGCGAACCGGGGCGTCAGCCACGTCCGGACGCGGTGTCCCTGTCTCGACCTCGAATCGCGTTGTGACAGCGAGAACTGTCGCGACGGCAAGCGCTACGTCCCGATCGAGCTGCTCGACGTGGCCGGTCTCGTCCCCGGCGCACACGAGGGCAAGGGCCTCGGCAACCAGTTCCTCGACGAGTTGAGCAACGCCGACGTCATCCTCAACGTCGTCGACGCCGCCGGCGGGACGAACGCCGAGGGCGAACCGGTCGAGACTGGCTCCTACGACCCCGTCGAGGACGTCGATTTCGTCGAGCGGGAGATGGACCTGTGGCTGGCGGGGATCGTCGACCGCAACTGGGAGACGATCGAACGGCAGTCCCGCTCGCCGGAGTTCGACATCGAAGCGGCGCTGAGGGAGTTGCTCACCGGCGTCGGCGCGAGCGAGTACGACGTCGCCGCCGTCCTCCGGAACCTCGACTATCCGGCGGACCCGATGGCGTGGGACGACGCCGACCGCGAGGAGTTGGCGCGGCTGATCCGCGCCCGGACGAAGCCGATCGTCGTCGTCGCGAACAAGGCCGACGCTGCCCCCACGGAGAACCTAAGACGCCTCGGCGAGGCCGCAGACCGGGTCGTTCCCTGCACGGCGGCGGGCGAACTCGCGTTGCGGGAGGCGACCGACGCCGGGGCTGTCGCCTACGACCCCGGCGACGACGACTTCCGGATCGTCGGCGACGTTTCCGAGGCACAACGGAAGGGCCTCGACCGCGTCCGGGGCGTCGTCTCTGAGTGGGGCGAAACCGGGGTCCAGGCGGCCCTCGACGGGGCGGTCTACGGCGTTCTCGATCGGATCACTGTCTATCCCGTTCAAAACGAGACACACTGGAGCGACGCCCAGCGGAGCGTTCTCCCCGACGCGTTCTTGGTGGCGTCCGGAGCGACACCGCTGGATCTCGCCTTCGCCGTCCACTCCGACATCGGCGAGGGGTACCTCCACGCCGTCGACGCCAGAGAGAACCGACGGATCGGCGAGGATCACGAGCTCTCGGAGGGCGACGTGATCAAGATCGTCTCCACAGCGAAGTGAGACTGGCCGTCGTGGTCGAGACTGAACCGCTGGCGCGTTTCTGAACAGATATCGGGGTCTCACCACCTGCTCGGGGCCTAATCCGTTCGCTACGACCTACGTGGGCCACAGATTGGATGCCGATCAGCAGTATCTTGAACGTCGACCGGATCGTAACCGCGCGCTGACTGCTTCAGCCGTTTCGAGCAGGGCTGCTTCGTTCGCCTCACGCCAGGTTCGATAGATCAACCGGTCAATTGAGCGGCTCGCTTGACACTGAACCATTTAGTCATGGAAGCTGTACTGTGGGATATGAGTGAGATTGACTCGGATACGATGATGATCGTTGCCGGGGTCGTGTTCAGCCTGTTGGCCCTGATAGAGCTATACTCAACTTGGAAAAACACCCGAAACGACCGAGCGGCATGACGATCCCCGAAGCCGCGTTTACCGTCGACCGAGATAGCGGCCGTCGTACCGCGTGACTCGGTCGGCGGCCGGTATTTTTCTCCGTTGAGTGCGTGTCGATGCGTCGGGGTCGGCGTTAATTTACAGTTCGTCAGGCCAGTGGTCTCGCTGGCACCGCGGCGGGCAACGAAAACTGTGTCCGACTCAGCCCTCGGTTTCTTCGAGGGCCTGTTTGATTTCTTCGAGCTTGAAATACGACGCGAGAGCCAGGATCGAGGTGGGCCACAGCCCGACGAACTGCCCTCGTTGCTTGTCGCCACGGACGTAGTAGAAGTACAGGGCGAGCATAACGGAGCCCACTGATGCTATCACAGCAGTACTGACGCCATCGGTGTTGAGCTCTTCGAGCGCTTCGGTCGTCGGTTTGTCGGCCGAATCTCCCATACCCTATGTTATCTCTGGATAGTGAAATGAGTTCCTATACAGCATCGGTGAGGGAGTTCGATACAGACCAGCAATCTGCAGCGTCGCCGCCCAGAGCGGGAACCGAAATCACGTTGCGTTCCGTTCGCTTCTCCAGATAGCGAGAAAAATAGCCACTGAGAGCGCAATCATCAGTACAGCGAACCGCTGTTCACCACCGATGCCGAGCCGTGTGCTCATTGAACACATTGCGCGTTTTAGTACAGCTGTTGCATATATATCGCTTTGCCACACTGTTCAGCTAGTATATGAGACTCACGACTGGTCGATATCCAACGGTGCTGTGCTATCCGATTCAGCCAGCGTTGACTGAACCGACATTATAAGTGATAATAATATTATTTATGTGCAGAACTTATATGTATACTCAAATGATCCGGCACCGATATCGGTTCACTACTCATTTTACTTTGGTTTGGTTGCTCGAGTTTTATTACGGAGTCGGGTAACGCGATCCACGCCCGCCGTTCACGGCGGGATTCTCTCGCTATTTAAAAACGTCTGGCCCGTTCGGATATCGTGTCGCGAGCGGACCAGATTGAACGAAGCTGCTGCTCTAGAAGTTCTTTTTGAAGCCGAGTCTCCGAGAGATTCATACTGGTGGACGAAATCAAACGAAACTGGATCACGAGTGATCCGCCGGTCGTTCCGTCGGACGGCGTGCGCCTCGTGCGTCGTGTGTCCGTTCGTTTGCCCATCAGTATCAGGACGACGGCTCGGCCGTCGGCGCGGAAGCCAACGTGCTTGACTGTGCCTCGGCCGGACTGGACAGACGGTGCTTCTGGAACCGATCCCGAACTGGCTACAGGTATCTTGGCTTTCGTGTCTCGATCGTGGGGGGCTCGATGCCCGCACTCGTCTCGGGGGGTCGACAGACAAAACGGGGCCGCGCTCGGCAACGTATTTGACAGTCCCACCGCAGTATTAGAATACCGGCATGGCTGTACTGGACGATCTCTCGGGGTTCGAGTTCGAGGACGTAATGGAGGACGTGTTCCGGAATCTCGGCTACGAAAACGTCCGACAGGCCGACAAAACGGCAGATGAGGGGCGTGACGTGATGATGGAGGAAGTCATCGACGGCACTCGCCGTGGGATTGTCGTCGAATGTAAACACACAAGCACCGTCGGCCGTCCGGTCGTCCAGAAGCTCCACTCCGCGATCGCGACGTTCGATTTCGACGGTCCCAAACGCGGGATAGTCGTCACGACCGGCCGGTTTACGGGCCCTGCCGAGGAGTACGCACAGCGCCTTCGACAGAACGACGACCCATATCCCATCGAGTTGCTTGACGGCGAGGCCCTCCGAGAGATCGCCGACGACATCGGTCTCGATCTCTACAACGGCCGCATCGAGATCCTCTGTGACGAGACCCTGCGTCCGTACGATCCGGCGACCGACGTCGATACACCCGTTCGAGAAGCGTTTCGCGATATCGAAAACGTCGCGGCCGCGGACGTGCCAACCCCATACTCACGGGTGCAGTTCCGTCCGGTGGTCGCAATCACCGCCGACGCGGACGCCGTCTTCGAGACGTCAGTGGGTGTCATCCACCGGATCAACGACCGGACGCGATTCGTGGTGCACGCCGAGCGTGGGCGCCCTCAGATCGCTGACGACCCCGTCGCAACGCTCGTTACTGAGAACCTCCACGCGACGGTCGAGCTCGACGCCGAACAGTTCGCACAGTCGTTCGACGATCTCGAGGAGCGTCGCTTCGGCCAGACGCAGACGGAGTACAAAGAGTGGGCCGTCGAGCGCCTCCAGGATCACCACACGGCGACGGTGACCTACACCGGCGACAACAACGTCACATACGACAGGACGTGTGAACCCAATCTCTCGGACATCTCCGTCCAGTCGATTGAGCCCGTGTACCTTCCCGAGGTTCGGCAGACGATCGAACTGGGGGAGTATTCGTATCCGTACGAGTACTACGCTGCGGGGCCCTCTCGGGTGACACGAGACGACGGTGTTCACCGCTGTGTCCACTGTGAGACGGATGGCGTCGACGAAACGTACACCTACTGTCCGAACTGCGGGGCGATCGCCTGCGACAGTCACAACAAAACGGAGCGGCTGGAGGGCGAACCGATCTGTACGGGCTGTGCGGTGACAGAACGGTTCGCATTGAAGAGGAAGTACTTCTACGACGAAGAGAACCTCGAGGCGTTCCGCGAGGAGTATGCGGAGATGCCACTCCTAGAGAAGGCGATGGAGAACAAGTTACTCGCCGGAGGGAGCGTGATCGCGACGCTGCTGGTCGTCGTTGGATTACTTCTCATCGGCGGCATCATGTAAACTACCCTACCCTACTTCGCTCACCCCATACGGGGTTCGCTCGTTGAGGGGAGGGCCACTGGCAGAGCGTCGCTCTGCCAAGGCGTTGAAAGGCGTCGCCTTTCAGTGGCTTTGATGTGGACGCCCGGCAATCAGTCGCCAGCAATAGGCTGGTGACTCCTGCCGTTCAACGTCACCAGAACGCGGAGCGTTCTGGTTGGCTCACGAGAGCTGCTCTCGTGAACGTCCCACCAGTTATACGCACGTCTACTTGTGCGTCTCCGTTCCACGACTTGGGCGAGGAACGGAGTCTGTGGATTCGCTTTCGAGCGTACCGGAGCCCGATGTTCTTCGCGGCGTTGTAGTCCGCATTGACCTCGTAGCCGCACTTCCGGCACTCAAAGTGTTCTTCTTGGCGGTTGTTCGGGTGCGTGAACCCACAGTCTGTCCGAGAACAACGTTGAGACGTGTGGTTCGGCGCGACCTGTTCCACGGAGACACCCTGTTCAGGGGCTTTGTACGAGACATACTCAAACAGGCGTCGGAACGCCCAGACGTGGTAGCATTTAGCTTGCGGAAGCCCCTCTCGAATGTCACTCAAGTCCTCGAAGGCAATAACGTCGCAGTCGTGTTCGACGGCTTCCGTGATAATCTCGTTGGCGACCGTATGGATATACTGTTTGCGCCACGCTTTTTCGCGCTTGCCGAGGCGAAGCAGGGCGTTGTGTGCGGCTTGTGTACCGCGCTGTTGCATCTCACCACGCCGCTTCTCAAACTCACGGCACCAGTGGTGGTAGTCGTCTCCGTGCCAGAACGTGCCGGTTGAGGACACAGCGAGGCTATTGACGCCGAGGTCGATGCCGAGGACCGTTTGGTCGGGGTGCCCAGTATCTTCCGAAACCTCATCGTCACCGTCTGTCCGCCGAGTTGAAATGTGGATGTAGAACTCGTCGCCCACCGCGTCGTACCGAAGCGTGCTCTCGCGGTAAGTGCCAATACGAGTGCGTCAAGCAGGCCGTCCGCTCCGGTGTCGTATCCGTTCTCACCGAGCCTCTCTGCGAGGCGGCGCCACGTTCCCTGTTCGTACGCGGTGCCGTGTTCTAACGCGCTAAATGAGCAGTTTGAGCGGTAATAGTATATTAAGTCCAACGGTGTAGGGGTTCCTGAGACATACAGTTCGGCAATGACCGCGAGCTGACCGCGGTCAGCCCACGGCCAGTCACCACGGGTCGTCAGCGACAACTCCGATGTATCTCGTCTCGATATCGGCTGTTTTTGTTGTTGTGGTTGTGTAGCTCGTTTGTATCGCTGTCTTCTGGCTGGTTGGCACAGTATTCGGCAGCAAAGCCATAGAACAAGTGACACTTTCTCAGCGTTCAAATCGTGCTATATCGACTCGTTCGGGAAGCAACGACAATAGCGTACAGTAGTCAAATAAGCCGTTATAGTGGAGCACTGGTATCTTCACACTCCTCAGTACCGCAGACGATTCGTCGACAACGCGTATGTCCGCCGGAAGACCGCCCGCGCTGGCGCTGACACAACCCACAGCGGTATCCCAAACCCAATGCAGGCGGCGAGTGCCCCCACGACTGCGGCCACAACTGGCCCCCCGCCAGCCCACAGGACACCCCACACGGTCGCATACACCACCACCGACTCAACAACCAGAGCTCCCACAAAATGCATCCCAACGCTGGTGTCGATTAATGTCGAATCAAGCACTTGCCGGCTGTAATAGACGACATACCCGCCGACGATCAAGTTCATCACCACATACCCAGCAGCTCCGGCCAAGGCCCCATAGCGGGCACCAAGCACCATCGTCAGCGGCACACTGACGATCAGCCCAAAGAGTTTCGTTCGAAAACTCAGTCCCGGGTGACCCGTCCCCTCGAGAACGTGTGAGGACAGCGTCCAAAAGCCACGGAAGATGTTGATCCCACCAACAATGATCACCGTCGTCGAAAATTGCGCTGGCGCAGACGAAAACGCCAACTCCGCGATGAGATCATCTGTCGACAACAAATACCCAAATACGACAAAAGAGATGCCACTCCCGCCGGTCACGACGGTATCGAGATACTGGCTGACATCGACACCAGCGGCGTCGTCACCGCTCACCTTCGTCAACAGTGGGTTGGCCAGGTGCCACGCGATCGTCGCCCCGAAATCCCCGAATCGGTCGGCAGCCTCGTAGATCCCCACAGCCAAAGGAGTCGCAACAATGCCCAACACATATACAGGCATATTGTAGGATACCCGATCGAGGATCTGATCTGGGATACTCCATTTAGCGTAGGCCCACGCCCGAGAGAGTTCACGCCGCTCGGGGAGTGTTGGGATCACTTGAAGGCCCACCGCAACCAGCCCATAGACGGTGAGACGAACCGCTATCATGACCATCATGAGTTCCGTGGCTGTGGCTATCGACTGGTTCAAAACAAACAACACACCCAGTTCCACACTACTCTTGACGCTGTTGATCCACGTGACGGCACTGGGATATCCAACCGCACTAGTGAGACTCTCGACGGTCATGACGACCGCTATCGTCACCGCATATAGCCCTGAAATACGGAGCAGCGTCTCATCAAATACCGTCACACTGGCGAGATAACCACCGAATGTGATCGCCAGCGCACCGAGTACTGAAAGGTAGGCAATCGTAAAGATCACCGCAACACTGAGATACGCCCCCACGGATTCACCGGGTTCGGTGCCGATTTTATGTAGGGTCTGTGTAACTCCTCTAATCGGCCGTAGCACCAGTGCGATCGTCAACACCGTAAAAAAATACTGGCCGGTGACCGAGGGGGACGTGACAAAAGCGTAGATGAGACCACTCAGCGTATACAGTGTGGTTGTCACCAGCGCGCCGCCGGTCGTCTGAATTGAGGAGGTGAGCAAGTCAACCTCGTTGCCGTCACGCTGGGTGACCATTCCACTATACAGTGGACTGTGAGTGTCATAACGGTGTTCGTCGGACGGCCACCCAAAACGGTGGTGTCCACCAATCGGTCGAAAGTTAGAGTGCCAGTGGCGTCACTGACACGGCGAGGACAACTACCAGGACAACGACCAACAGCACAGCTGCGGTGCAAACTCCCGGAGAACAATCCGTCTTTACTTAAAGAAGAGACCGTGTGACTGCGGTGAGTTATGTTTTCTGACCGGCGTGATGTCGGCAGCGTCTCAACGACGGACTACCTGCAAGCAGAGACAAGTGCGCTGTTCATTCAGTACAGCTACCGCGGTGGTGTCGGACTGGCTCGAAACGGATGCGACGACAGTAAATAGCTATCCCAGCGCACGTGGGAACTGCTCGCCGATTGTGGGTGTTCGGACGAGTGCCCGGCCTGTATTCATACTGACGGCCAAACGAACGGACACACGACGCACGGGGCGCACGCCGTTCGACGGCGTGACCGGCGGATCACTCGTGCGTCGGTGTCACGTGAGTTCGTCCATCAGTATCAGTCATACTACTGTGGCCGAGCAAACGAACCGCTCGACAAACGTCTCGCGGCGACGCTGACGATGGCGCATATTCAGCAGTGGGCACAAAGGTTGGGTTATATTAATATACGGATTTAAAAATCGGATGCGTCGGATCGACGCGCTCACAGCTCCCGCTGTCGGCCCTTCGGCATCTGCGATCGGAGTTCGCCGTACAGATACAGGCCGACGCCGATCGGTTCGACCGCGCCGGCGATCTCGTGGGCCGCGATCAGGTACCCCCAGTCGCCGTCCCACTCGGGGTCGGTCGTCTCGCCGCGGAGAAACGCCCGTGCCTCCTCGGCGTCGAGCACGACGACGTTTCTCCTCGCGCCGCGCCCGAACCGCTGGACGGCGTCCGTCGTCGGCTTCCAGTGTTCCTGTCGGGTCCGGAGGAATGTCATCCCGAGTCCCTCGAGTTCGGCGGGCGAGTCGACGTCATCGGCGAATGCCCAGATCTTCCCCGAGCCCTTCTCCCAGAACGTGTGTCCCGCGAAGCGTTCGGCGTCGAGTCCGAAGCGTTCGACCCACCAGCCGACGGCCTCCTCGCGGGTCGCCCGCCCCTCGACCGTCCGATCGGCCGCGGTCGCAGGCAGGCGATCGAAGCGGCTCCCCTCGTTCGTAGAGGGGTCTTTCCTACCGCCCTTCCCGTCGGCGCCGTGGCCGCCGGATTCGTCCGGCGTCCGCTCGGATCCGTCGCTCATCCGGCCACCTCCAGTTTCGCACAGAAGAACCCGCCGGTGTCGTTGTGGTGGGGGTAGATCCGCTTGGCCCGCCGCATCGAGTCGTCGAAGGAGTCGCCCTCCCACGCCGTGAGTCCGGAAACGTGATCCAGCGGCAACTCGTACTCCAGCAGTCGGCACTCGTGGGTCTCGAGGGCGTGTTGGACGATCGCTTCGTTTTCCTCCGGGGCGAAGGTACACGTCGAGTAGACGACCGTCCCACCGGGGCGGGTGATCTCGAGGGCGCGATCGAGGATGCCTTTTTGAACCCCCGCAATCCCCTCGACGTGATCCATCGACCAGTCCTCAAGCGCGTCGGGGTTCTTTCGGATCGTCCCCTCACACGAACAGGGCACGTCGACGAGCGTCCTGTCGAACGCCTCGCCGCCGAAGGATTTCAACGAGAAGTTGCGCGCGTCCGCCCGCGTGACGACGAGGTTCGTTACGCCGCAGCGCTCGGCGTTCGACCGCAGCGCCGACAGCCGGCCGAGGTTGTTGTCGTTGCCGACGAGTAGGCCCCGATCGTCCATCCGCGCGGCGAGTTGGGTCGTCTTGCTCCCCGGCGCGGCACAGCAGTCCAGCACGCGCTCGCCGGGGTCCGGATCGAGCGCCAGCGCGGGCACTGCCGAGACCTCCTCTTGGCCGTACACCCAGCCGTGGACGAACGGCCAGGAGTTGCCGGGCGATTCGTCCCCGCCGAGCCGAAAGAGCCCGTCGTGCCACCCGACGGGGCCGAACTCGACGCCGGCCGACTCGAACGCCCGTCGGACGCGGTCCGGCGTCGCTTTGATTCCGTTGACCCGGACGACTGACGGAAGCGGCCGCCCACAGGCGTCGTGAAACGCCGTCGGATCGTCGACGATGGGGTCGTACCTCGAGAGTGGATCCATGCCCCCAGTCGCCCCCGTGGCGGTTTGTCGGTGTCGGTGTCGGTGTCGGTGTCGGTGTCGCCCCGTCCGGACGGCCCACGCTTAAGAGACCGGGGGGCGTGGCCCCGCGTATGGCTCGCATCC
This sequence comes from Natronomonas moolapensis 8.8.11, assembly GCF_000591055.1. Taxonomy (GTDB): domain Archaea; phylum Halobacteriota; class Halobacteria; order Halobacteriales; family Haloarculaceae; genus Natronomonas; species Natronomonas moolapensis. The sequence continues at coordinate 690,622 of NC_020388.1, forward strand.
AGGTCGTCGAAGAGGATCTCGAACTCGACTCGCCGACGCTCGTTGAGGGACTGCCCGGGGCCGGTCTCGTCGGCAAGATCGCCGCCGACCACCTCGCCGACGAGTTTGAGATGACGTACTACGCGGCGTTACACTGCGACGGACTCCCGCAGATCGCCGTCTACGAGGGCGATTCCTCGGAGCTTCGACCCCCCGTCAGGCTCTACGCCGACGAGTCGATGGACCTCGTCGTCCTCCGTAGCGACGTGCCGGTGTCGCCGACGCAGGTGACGGAGTTCGCGAGTTGCGTCACTGGGTGGCTCGATGCGAACGACGTCTTTCCGGTGTATCTCAGCGGGTTGGCGGAAGAAAAAGAGGGCACACCGGAGCTGTACGGCGTCGCGACCGGCGACGGCGAGGCCGAACTCGACGACGCCGGCATCGTCCCACCCCGCGGCGGTGGGATGGTTTCGGGGCCGACCGGGGCACTGTTGCACCGCGCCGTCGAGACGGGGCTCGACTCGGTCGGGCTCATCGTCCAGACCAACCCCCGGTTCCCCGACCCGGAGGCCTCCAGAGCCATCCTCGAACACGGGATCGGGCCGATCGCTGATGTCGACGTGAACACCGATCGGCTGGTCGAGAAAGCCGGCGAGATCCAGGACGCACGGGAGCAACTCGCAGAGCGCCTCCGTGAGATGGACCAAGACGGTAGCACGCAGGCCCAGCCGATACGCGGGTTCCAGTGACTACGCTCAACTAGTGGACTGCCCCACCGTACCACCCCGGAGACGGAGGCCAAGACATATAGCCGACGGCGGACGAACCCCGATATGCGACCGATCCACCCGTCCCAACGCGTTGCGGTTCTCGCGGACTCACAGAATCTCTATCATGCCGCCCACAGCCTCTACTCCAGAAACGTCGATTACACCGAGTTGCTCGGGGCCGCAGTCGACGACCGGAACCTCGTCCGCGCGATTGCGTACGTGATCCGTGCGGACTCGCCATCCGAGGAGGAGTTCTTCGACGCGCTCCGGGACATCGGCTTCGAGACGAAAATCAAAGACATCAAGACGTTCGCCGACGGCTCTCAGAAGGCCAACTGGGACCTCGGGATGTGTCTCGACGCCGTCACTCTCGCCGGGAAGATCGACACGTTCGTCCTCTGCAGTGGCGACGGCGATTTCGCCCGCCTGTGCACCCACCTGCGACACGAGGGCGTCCGGACGGAGGTGTTCGGCTTCGGCCCCTCGATGGCCGAGGAGCTCGTCGAGGCGGCCGACTCGGTCAACGACCTGAGCGCCGACGAGGAGCGATACCTCCTTTGATCCCGATCAGGGCTCCGTCTCGGCGGTCTCCAGAACCGCTTCCGTCAGCACGTCGACGCCGGGTTTCAGCGAGTCCTCGTCGACGTCGAACGTCGCGGTGTGGTGGCCGCCGGGGTGGTCCGTCCCGATACAGGCGTACGTCGCCAGCCCGCCGTTCTCCTGGACGCGCCGCATCAGAAACGTCGCGTCCTCGCTGCCGCCGATCGACCCGCGCCGACTCGCCCGGTCGACGTCGGGGTGTGATTTCGCCGCCGAGCGGACGATGTCGACCAACTCGGCGTCGCTCTCTGCGGAGGGGGCTTCGCCCTCGATGGTGACGTCCGTCTCGCAGTCGTGGGAGACGGCCGCGCCCTCGAAGACCTGCTCGGCCCGCCGGAACGTGTAGTCGCGAATTTCGGTCGTCTCGCCGCGGACCTCGCCGTGGACGAACGCCTCTTGAGGGACGATGTTCGTCGCCGTGCCGCCGCCGACGCGGCCGGCGTTGACGCGCGATTCGCCCTCGCTGTGGCGTTCGATACTGTAGAGATTCGAGACGGCGGTCGCCATCGCCTGGACGGCGTTTCGGCCCTCTTCGGGGCGCGCCCCGGCGTGGCCCGGGTGGCCCTCGAACGTCGTGTAGAACTGCGTAATGGCCAGGAAGTCGTCGATCCCGGCGGCGATTTCGCCAGTCGGATGGTCGAGACCGACGTGGAGCGCAAAGAGGTACTCCACGTCGTCGAGGTGTCGCGACTCGGCCATCGGTTTGCCCCCGCCGATGACCTCTTCAGCCGGCTGGAAGAACACTTTGAACGTACCCGAGAAGTCGCTCTCGGCGACCGACTCGAGGACACCGAGACCGATCGTGGCGTGGGCGTCGTGGCCACAGGCGTGCATCGCGCCCGTCTCGGAGCGGAACCCCTCGCGGGCGGGGGCGTGGTCGTCGTCACTCGACTCTCGCTGCGGGAGACCGTCGATGTCGACCCGGAGGCCGACGGTCGGGCCCTCGCCCCGCTCTATGACCGCGACGGCGCCGGTCCACCCACCCGAGAGCGACCCGAGGATCTCGGGATCGGCCCCCGCCTCGCGGGCGCGTTCCATCCACGGTTCGAGTTCTTCGGGATCCGGGACCGCGAGCCGATCGTTCGACAGGGCGTCGCGACCGACGTGTCGTTCGTCGACGCCGATGCGGTCGAGTTCGGAGACGATGCGGGCGGTGGTCCAAAACTCCCGCCAGGCGGGTTCGGGGTGGCGATGGAACTCCCGACGAAGTTCGACGAGGTGGTCTCGTTCGACGCTCATACCGATGAGTGGCTCCGGGGCGATATAAGCCCACGTAGTTCCCGAAGCGAGCCATCCTGTTCGCGTCCAGTCGTTCGTTTCTGTCGCGTCCAGTCGTTCGTTTCTGTCGCGTCCAGTCGTTCGTTTCTGTCGCGTCCAGTCGTTCGTTTCTGTCGCGTCCAGTCGTTCGTTTCTGTCGCGTCCAGTCGTTCGTTTCTGTCGCGTCCAGTCGTTCGTTTCTGTCGCGTCCAGTCGTTCGTTTCTGTCGCGTCCGTCGGAGTCCTCGACGCCTAGCTGCCGGGCGCGGAGACACGCTCGACGTCCACGTCGATGCGGATCCCCTCCGGGAACGCCCGTCCCGCGACGTCGCGCGCGAAGTCGTCGTGGCCGACGATCTCCATCCGGCGCTCGTAGACCGTGTAGGTCCAATAGGAGAACGACCGATCGCTCGAATCGAGGCGCTTGGACTGGGGGACCGAGACGTCGAACGGCGACTCGGCGTGTGGGCCGCGCAACTCCACTCCCTTTCGCTCGGCGCAGCCCTTGATGTTCCCGACGACGCGTTCGAGGACAGCTCGGTCCCCACTCTGGAGCGTCAGCGTAGTGACGAACGGCATATCACCTCGTGAACGCTCGACCGGCAAAAACGCATCTATCGGCGCCGGATCGCTCGCCGTCGTGGCGGCAACCTCTCCGACACCCATTTATCACATGGCCGTTTACGGTGGGCTAATGATAGAGGCCACGAGCGCGGGAGCCATCCTCTTTCGCGATACGCGTGGCCGGCGCGAGTACTTGCTGCTCAAGTCCCGGCCCGGCGACTGGGAGTTCCCCAAGGGCGGCGTTGAGGGCGAGGAGGAGCTTCAGCAGACCGCCATCCGTGAAGTGAAAGAGGAGGCCGGAATCGAGGACTTCCGGCTGTTGGACGGCTTCCGCGACGACTACGACTACGTGTTCGAGGCGAACGGCAACACCATTCACAAGACGGTCCACCTGTTCATCGCGCGCTCGTTCGAAGCGTCCGCCGAGCTCTCCTCGGAGCACCGGGACCTCCAGTGGCGCGACTACGAGCAAGCGATCAACACGATCACTCAGGACGGCCCCCGGGAGATCCTAGAGGAGGCCCACGAGTTCATCGACGAGGAACTCGAAGAGTAACAGCGCGGGCACACGGACTGGACCTGGAGACGGTTGCGGCGTGTCGACAGCTCAGGTCCGGAAGGACTCCCCACAGCCGCACTCGCTTTCGACGTTGGGGTTCTCGACGTCGAAGCCCTTGCCCTGGAGGCCGCCCTCGAAGTCGAGAACAGAGCCGTCGATGTACTTCTGACTCGCCGGGTCGACGAACACCCGGAGGCCGTGGTGTTCGGTTATCGCATCGTCGTCTTCGGGTTCGACATCGAAGCGAAGTCCGTACGAGAGCCCCGCACAGCCGCCCTGCTGGACGAACAGCCGGAGGCCGGCCTTGTCGGTATCATAGCCCTCCTGCTCGATGAGGGACAGCGCCTGGTCGGCGGCTGTTTCGGTCACTTCGACCGGGTCTCTCGAGGGTTCAACGCTTTGACTCATAGGCTACTGTATCGCCGCCACGTCAATAACGCTGACGCCCGCCCCGGCGTGGGGCGGATGCCCCCAACGGGGTCAGTCGCCGTCGGGCACGCGGTGAGGTGGCCACAGCAGTTTTTTGTGCTCGTGGCAAGTGTATGCGAGTCTTGACATCCTCCTCCGCGTGAACGCGGAGGAATCCCGAGCGGTGGGAGTTTCAGGTTCGGAGTCCAATCAGTTGACTACCAGACCTTTCGGGTGCGGGTAGTCCCATGGCATCGGACTGGTGGACTGCTGGCCATGCCAAGTGGCCGGTACCCCTATCCTCGACCGTATATGACGTCCCGGTGTTGTTTTGGCCACGGGGACGCCAGCAGGTGTCAACAGAGTCGGGGGTATCGTCTGGTTCGGTTTGAGCAGTCGGCACGTTGGCACACCCTTCAAGGATGTGTCGTTCACCACCTGCCCTTTCGGATACTGCCTCGTTACGTGGGCGGACAGGCCGCCTCCGAAGGACGGTTCGGAATCCGCTCCGTTCCGACCGATTCCTACCCTAATAGAAGGCGGCCTGTCACTTAAATATCCCTGTGGGAAACTCAGGGCAGCCGTTTGAACGGTGGTCTGTTGCCCGCAGTGACGGCGCGTATCCACGGCCTAAACACCGTGGTATTGCGCCTGTTCCGCGTATAAACAAACACTTCGAGGACGCGAAATACTACCCGAAATGGGCGGGCGAGACTGTCAAAACGGGCGTCTCAGAGGAACTCGAGCCGCTCAGAGAGCGCGTCAGCGGCTTCGTCGACCGCGAGGGGGGTGTCCGGAGCCGGGGCGCTTCGACGGGGCCCGGGCAGAACTCGAGGCGCTCCAGGAGCGCGCGGAGGTCGAAACCCGCAAGCTGGGCGCGGACGCCCGCGGCTGGATCGACGCCTACCGGTCCGAGCGCCGCGAGTCGTGACCGGAGTCGGGACGCTTGAAAAGGGTTAAGTCCAGGGCGACGATACTTTTCGTCGGCGGGTCGGTGGTCTAGGTCGGTTATGACACCTCCTTCACACGGAGGAAGCCGGCGGTTCAAATCCGCCCCGACCCATCCTGCGAGGAACGAACGTGAGGAGCGGATGGGTTCGGCGGTTTGAGCCCAGAGAACGAGCGAAAGCGAGTTCTCGCGGTTCAAATCCGCCCCGACCCATCCGCTCGCGTTCCTCGTATGCAGCTGCCTCTTCCTACCTACGAACCATCCTCGCCGAACCGCGGGGCATTTACGGCGCACACACCTATTCAGCGGTACGATATGCAGGTTTTTACGGCAGCAGCGACACGTGTTTTCGGGGGACGCTCGCAGCGCGTCCGGATTAAAAAGACCGAGACGGGGGCGAACCGGTGAGCACCCCGGCGCTCGAGATCGACGGCCTCCGGAAGAGTTACGACGACGTGACCGCCCTCGACGGCGTCTCGCTGACCGTCCCGGAGGGGCAGTTCTTCGGACTGCTCGGCCCCAACGGGGCCGGCAAAACGACTTTTATCAATATCCTCGTCGGCCTCGTTCGGAAATCAGGTGGTACCGCCCGCGTCTTCGGCCACGACGTCGAGGACGACTACCGGCGGACCCGCGACGCCATCGGCCTCGCGCCCCAGGAGTTCAACGTCGATCGGTTCTTCCCGATCCGCGAGGTGCTCGAGCACAAGGCGGGATACCACGGGATCCCCGCGGCGGCGGCCCGCGAGCGCGCCGACGAGGTGCTCAAACAGGTCGGCATCTATGGGAAGCGCGACACCCGTTTCGATTGGCTCTCCGGGGGCATGAAGCGGCGGTTCCTGTTGGCGCGCGCGTTGATCACCGATCCCGACCTGTTGATTCTCGACGAGCCGACCGCGGGCGTCGACGTCCAGCTCCGGCGGGACCTGTGGGAACTCGTCACCGATCTCAACGAACAGGGTAAGACGATCCTGTTGACCACCCACTACATCGAGGAGGCGGAGCGTCTCTGCGACGAGGTCGCGATCCTCGATTCGGGCCGGGTGCGTGCGGTCGCGACCCCCGACGAACTGAAGGACCGCGGGAGCGATCGGATCTCGGTCGAACTCAGCACCTCGCCCGCCGCCCTTCCCGAGTTGCTCTCTGGGGACGACCGCGTCGAATCGATCGACACCGACGGCCGCCAGCTCACCGTCGTCGCTCGAAAGGGCGGGCTAGTCGCACCCCAGCTCGTTCGCGAACTCGACCGCGAGGGCCTCGAGATCGTCGACCTCGAGATCAGCCGCACCTCCCTCGAGGAGGTCTTCGTCGAGATGACCCGCCAGGGTGGCGGTGAGCAAGACGGCGGGACGTCCGGCGACCGGGACGCCCCCGAAGACGGTGCGGGCGATGGGGCAAACTCGGGTGACGACGGCGCGCAGACAGAGCGCCGCGCCGCCGCCGGGGGCGTCGAATGAGCGCCGTCGACCGCGCCGCCGCCGCTATCGGGGTCCCGACCGGGTTCTACACCCTCGTCAAGCGGGAGGTGCTGCGGTACGTCCGGCGACCGAAGAACACCTTCCTGCCGCCGTTCATCACGAACGTGTTGTACTTTTCTGTGTTCGGCGTCGTGTTGGGGAGCCGCGTCGGTGAGATCATCGGCGTCCCCTACATCCTGTTCATTCTGCCGGGACTCGTCGTCCTCGGGGCGGTCTCGAACGCTTTCGAGAACGCCTCCTTTTCGATCTTCCACGGGCGGTGGAACGAGTACCTCGACGAAACGCTGACGTCTCCGCTGTCGTACACCCGGATGGTGTGGGCGTACCTGCTGTCGTCGGCCCTCCGAGGCGTGTTGGTCGGGACGCTCATCGGGGTCCTCGGTTTTTTCATCATCGGCGGCCTCTACCGCCCGGTGCCGGTCGAGCGGCCGCTGTATCTCGTCGCGTTCCTGGTCGTGATCACGCTTCTGTTCTCGAGTCTCGGCATCGTCGGGGGCCTCGTCGCCGACGACTTCGACGATCTGACGATGATGAATCAGTTTCTGCTCCGGCCGCTGGTCTTCTTTGGCGCGGTGTTTTACTCGCTCGGGGACCTCCCGCCGCTGCTTCGCGATGTCTCGCTTTTGAATCCGATGGTGTACATGGACAACAAAGTAGTAGTTTGGTGTGGTTAATCTAAATTGAGACAGGAAGGCAAATCCTTAACCAACAGAGAAGGCAGTTAATGCGTTGTGTTGGTTAAGCCCGATACCCTGTCCTTCAGGAAGAAGGTATCTTCAGGATGGGTATGAGCTTCGGAATAGGGGCTTCTCTGAATTAGTTGTATAACATAGCAGATTTGGGCTTCAAATTTGAATTGAGTAGTAACACACTCACGCCCCTACTGATTCCTAATTGAGTAGCATATAACCACACTCACGGGGCTTAGGATCGAATTGAGGAAGAAGGGAGAAGTATGATCAGAGAGAGAAGAGAAAGCGCTTAGAAAGGATATTGGGATAGTATAAAAAAGAAAGAAGAAGGATCGAAATAAGGGAGAGAGAAGAGAAGAATTGAGAATATATAAAAGAGTTAGATTTACTTATAAACGAGAGAATTGAGTTAGTAAATCAGTAAGAGAAGTTAATAAGTATGTTAACAAATTGATAGTAAAAGGAGCAAAAGACCGGGGCTTTCTCTCTCTTGATTACCAGCAATTAGGCCAAAAGTATTTTATAGGTTCAGTTAGGTCGCGTTAAGTTTGGCGTGAATTGTGGTGGCGGTGTTCAGATAAGGATGAAGAGTGAGGCGGTGCGTTTTTTGAGTGTCTATGTTCAAAAACACCCGCCTCAACGGCTGTTTGGACGAGATTGAGTTAGGTTTTGTGGAACGAGAAGCGACACCGAAATTGCTGATGAAGCTCGGTATTCAACTCCATTTGACTGGACTATCACTTTCGAATACCGTTTCAATTCTTGAAATATTCGGTGTCGAACGAGCTCGATCTACCGTTCACAACTGGGTTCACAAAGCTGATCTACAGCCCGAATCTAATTGGAGCCCGGATCACGTTGCGGTCGATGAAACCGTGATCCAACTCAATGATGAGCAGTATTGGCTGTACGCCGCTGTCGATCCCGAAACAAACGAATTACTGCATACAACGCTTGAGCCAACGACAAACAAGGTAATTGCTCACGAATTCTTTGCCGAACTTCGTGAGAAACATGACGTTGACGGCGCGGTGTTTCTCATCGATGGCTCGCACTCCTTGAAACATGCCTGTCGCCGTCACAGCCTCGATTTCAGATATGAAAAACATGGAAATCGGAATAGTGTCGAACGTGTCTTTCGAGAGATAAAACGACGAACTACCAGTTTCTCAAACTGTTTCAGCAACGCCGAAGCAGATACCGCCGACGACTGGCTTCGATCCTTCGCCTTCGCATGGAATCAGCTTATCTGAACACTACCCTTCGAGAGGAATCGTGTACTGGTAGACCGGCATCTGTCCCATGTACGGCTTCCAACTACATCAGCCAAGCTTCTCCACAACGGCAGTACTCATACTTGGGACAGACGACGCCTGAGTACTCGACCTCGAATCCTCGCCGAATTCCCTCTCCAGTACCTCAGTCACATCAACTTTGAACGTTCCTCCAGGTGCTTCTCGAACCTCAATTGTATCCTCGCCCGATAGAGCAATTGTCTCCGCTTTGGAGTGTTCTTCAGCAAGGAAATTGGCTACACGGAGCTCGTCCTCACTCGGTGACTCTATTTCGACCTCGACGCTGTCGGAAGTCTCTGACCCAGAACGGTCCCGCTCTGGTTCCTCAATGGAATTGTCTTCACCGAGGGTGTCATAGAACTCTTCTCACACCGTGATGATCGTGCTTCCCGGATTGTCTCCGCGTTCGTAGTTAGTGATAGCGACGACGAGGCGAAGGCACAGCGAGAGGAACACCTGCGCTCGCGCGTGGACGCGGCCTCGGGCGTGCGTTCGCCCGAGGCCGCAGTCGTTCACTGATTCGTTGGTCCGTTCGACTCCTGTGCGGCGGTTGTACGTCTCATCCAACGTGGATTGCTTCAGTTGGACGTCTTCGCTGTGTTCGTCGATGCGGCCTTCGACTCTGTACTGGATATCTTTTGGGTCATCGGCGTTTCGGGCGTTGTACGGAGCGACTGGCACGACCCCTGCGGCCAGCAGGTGGTCGTGCCAGTCGAGCGTGTCGTAGGCGCTGTCACCGACCATCCAGATCGGCTTGGCGACGGCGAGCGCGTCACGCGTGACGCGCATCGCAGTCTCTTCTGGCGCTTGCTTACTCTCGGTGAACTCGGCTGCAATCGGGATCTTTTGCCCGGTCGAGGCGATCGTGCAACCGTAGCCGTAGTAGTACTCGTCGTCGGTTGGATCGTAGCACTTCGAGGCGTCTTGATCGGCGGGCATCGCCCTCACGTCGGTTGAATCGATACAGTAGGTCAAGTCGAGCAGGCCGCGCCGGGCGGCCTGCTCGACGAGCCAGTCGAAGACTTCGTCAACAACGTGTTCGAGGTCGGTGAGAAAGCGATCGACCGCGTCTCTCGACGGCGGTCGATCGAAGCCACAGCTGAGCCAGACAATGGTGTTGTTCAGTTCTCGTGCAACCGGACGGATGCCGTAGATGTCCTTGTAATAGCAGTGGAGGAAGCCACGCATCATCTCGGGCGGTTCAAGATCTCGTGTTCGCCCCGTCTCCGCCGGGGCGAACACGTCGAACCCTTCGAGAAACTCGAACGAGAGATGCTCGAACAACGCCAACGTCTCCGTTTCCACGACATTGAAGAACGATTCTACCGAAGGATCATCTTGCAGGATCGCTGGACTCATTCCACCTCAGCGTTCACCCTGCTCTTTGGTATGCGAACTGTTCTATGACACCCTCTACGTCGTTTTAATAGCTTTATTTTGAAAATCAAAATCGTAATTAGTTTGATAACTGAAGTAGAGTAAAACGAGTGATGTCACTGAGCACGGTCGATTAGCTCGGAGCCCAGTGCAGACTGATGATTCTCGGGTTCACCGTTCGCTGAGAGAAACAGTGCTTGGAGCGTCCCACCGGTTCATCTCACCACTTGGATGACGTGCCATGACAATCGATTCAGCATCGTGGGACCGGGCGAACCGCTTCACAATGGCAGTTCCGTCGAACTCATCCGGAGCATCGATGTACACCCGTCCGATCATACCATCTGTGTGGAGTGAGGTCCATCCGGCCAACGCTAGTTCGGTTTTGGGGTCCAGCGTCTGCTCACCGGCGTCGGGCACCACCGCCCGACACAGCCGCTCGTGCATCCCCGATGGGACGACGTATTTTGTCCCATCGGGAGCGATGGAAACGTTGGCAGCCTCAATCTGTCCGCTGGGTACGTCTGGGAACGGAACAGGCAATTCAGTCGAGTGAGATGTTCACCGCTTTTGTCTGCGTGTAGTGTTCGATCGCTTCCTCGCCGATTTCTCGACCGATCCCGGACTGTTTGTACCCACCAAACGGCTGCCCCGTCGGGAAGTCGTTGTAGGTGTTGACCCAGATAGTCCCCGCTTCGATGTCTTTCGCACACTGGTGGGCCTTCGTAAGATCTTCTGTGAGGATACCCGCTGCGAGACCGTAGTCGACATCGTTAGCTAATTCCATCATGTCATCATACTCGCTCCAACTGAACACTTCTTGAACCGGGCCAAAGATCTCCTCCTGGACTGGGTTGCTGTCGTGGTCAATCTCGTCAATGAGCGTCGGCGCGACGAAGCACCCATCCGAGAGTGCCTCGTCGTCCGGCTGACTCCCCCCGGTGACGAAGGCTGCCCCTTCCTGTTCTGCCTCCTCTATGTAGCCCAACGTGCGCTCGACTTGCGCTGCGGTCACCTTCGGGCCAAGGTCTGTCGACTCTAGAAGCGGGTCATCTACGGTCAGGTCTTCTGCTGCGGCCGCAAGTTCATCTAGGAATTCGCCTTTGATATCTTCATGCACGAACAACCGCGACCCGGCACAACAGCACTCACCGGTATTAAAGAAGATCGACGTAATTGTTGTCTCGACAGCCTTCTCGAGGTCTGCATCGGGGAACACAACGAGCGGGCTCTTCCCGCCCAGTTCAAGCGTCACGTCGGTGATGCTTTCGGCGGCGCTTTTCATCACTTCACGTCCGATTTCTGTCGACCCAGTGAACGCTAATTTCCGGATGTCAGGGTGCTTCGAGAGTGGCTCCCCTGCTCCCGGTCCGAACCCGGTAACGACATTAACGACCCCGTCAGGAATCACGTCTTCCGTGATTTCCATTAGTTTGAGAATACTCAGCGGCGTCTCTTCGGCAGGCTTCAGTACGATGGTGTTGCCAGCCGATAGCGCCGGAGCGAGCTTCCAAGCCGCCATCAAAAGCGGGAAGTTCCACGGGATTATCTGTCCGACGACACCGTAGGGCTCTCGGATCGTCTGGACGTGCCTGCTGTCGTCCGTGTTGACGGTACGTCCTTCCTCGGCGCGGGCGAGCCCCGCGAAGTACCGGAAGTGATCGATGACCAGTTCGACGTCGATCCGTGCCTCCGAAATCGGCTTCCCATTATCGAGGCTTTCCAACCGGGCGAACTCCTCGTCGTGCTCCTCAACGGCATCCGCAATTCCATCGAGCATCGCCTGTCGTTCTGCCGTCGACATCCCACTGTACGTCTCGTCGTATGCATCCCACGCGGCCTCAACGGCTCTGTCGATGTCCTTGGCGTTTCCGGCGGCCACCGACGCTAATGTCTCGCCGGTGGTCGGATCCGTCGTCTCGAACGAGTCGCCAGAGGCACTCGGTACCCATGAACCCCCGATGAACAACTGCCGATGGTCGGGCAACACGTCATTTGCCGCCTGTTCGTGACGTTTTTTAATTGCTGACTTCCGCTCCGCGCTACTCTGTGATTCGCTATCTGTCGACATGCGTAGGTAGAAGGAACTCTACCGTTATAATAGTTTGTGCTAAATTAACTTTTTGCGATCACTATTTGCGTAAATTGAAACCACTTTCGGTTATATACCCCAGCGGCCAAGCCTATCTATCGAGGCTGATATGTATCTAGAGGGGGGCACTGCTAGTTCGAGATTGAGCCGAACGCAGTTCTTCGGTGGAAGTTGGATACTCTTTGAATAACTCCACGAGGAACACGACGTAGAACATGCCGTATTTCTCATCGACGGATCGCACTCGCTGAAACACGCCTGCCGCCGTCACAGCCTCGCTTTCAGATATGAACGCCACGGAAATCGGAATAGTGTCGAACGTGTCTTTCGAGAGATAAAACGACGAACTACCAGTTTCTCAAACTGTTTCAGCCACGCCGAAGCAAAAACCGCCGACGACTGGATCAGATCGTTCAGCTTCGCATGGAATCAGCGTATCTGAACACTACCTCTCGAAGAGACCAAGGACGGTTGTAAGCCTGCGTATGAGTGTCCTGAGGGGAATGTGATTACCAAGTACGAGAAGGGGAGAGAGCTGATACTCATCCAAGACAAGGTCGTTCCTCAGTTCCACAAGGACTCTATTGCTGTGAAAGTAGATGTGCTTGTAGAAGACGAAGTTGATAACAATGCTGAGAATTTGTAATAGCGACCTATAGAGAATCCTCGCGTCTGCGGATTTGAAGTGAATCCCCACGTCGACGGGAAACGGGTTAGTGATTGACGATTTATATACAAAAACGCCGGTACAGGCAATGTGGATGGGTATTTGACGAGTAGAGAATTGCAAGGAATAGAGCAATGAACGGTGATTGCGCGAATGGTAGGGATAGCAACCCGAAATGTGGATTCTACATTCCCTTATTCATATATTACAGGCGTTAGAAACGCTTGTTCATAGAAGCTAATGAGTACAAGCATGAGCACTAGGGTCAAAGCCCAATAGCGTAGTTCCTCGGTCGCGAAAGCCCACCGCTTATTTTCGAGACACACAACAGGCCAGTATGGCAATTGTTCGATGTCAGGACCACCCTCCGAGACACACGAACTACGAAATAGCAGTAAAGCCAGTCGGCTACCCAGATACTGCGCTTATTTGCGGTCGAGATATTGACGAACATACTGAACCGGGCTGGGTATTCCTGAAGCCAGAGGAATATGAGGAGTATCAGAATGGGAGTCGTGTGTTCCGTCTCTGGGGACCCGATTCCTCTTCAACTGCCTCGAAGGTTCGTGTGAGTGATGACGTAGTGGAGGGCCTCAACCGATGGGTCGGTGAGGACGAAGACGACTCGAAGAGCGGTCTTCAATCGCAATCAAGCATCGGCAATTACGAATAGTCTCGACAGAGCAGGCCCCGTATCACTCCTCAGTCAACCAGCTGTGGATAGTCTGCTTCGCGTCTGATACGTCCGGCAAAGATGTCCCCTCGGGCAAATTCCCCCGAGAGTTATTTTGGACAGCCGGTAGGACAACATCAGCACCAGCAGTACCCTCGTAATCTGTCTCAACGGTCACGCTTTCTGCCTCCTGAGACCCGCAAACGAAGGCAACTTCGGAGTCTTGTCCTTGTGTCGTCTTTGCGACGAGATTATCGAAGAGCGGGTCTCCAGGGAGCAACAGACGAATAGATGGGAACTCCTCTGCCACAGCTGGGTCGAAGGTAACCACCGCTTCGTCAGCTCCCCTCAGCTCAGCCTGCGCCGTCGTTTTGGCTGTCTCGGGCGTCTCGATTTCAGTCTGGTCAGGAGCATCCAACACGTACGCACCACGTGCTGTTCCGGGGTACTCGTCGGCTCGGTCGTGGTTCCGAAGAGCGGTGAACTCCCAGCCGGCCGAGCCTAACACTCGGCTCTGTGTGAGAAGAGTCTCCATCAGTTCAAGACTCGCAGTAGGCTCATATGCGCGAGTACGCTGGCCGACTCCCGCTATAGCCGGATGATGAGCATCACCCCAACCGACCAGCCCTGCATTACGGATGAGCGATTCTCGCGTCACCTCGGCTTCCTCTTCCTTGTCAAGGCCCGCATTTTCCGCTTCTCTCTGTGCCGCCTCGGCGCGCTGCTCGGCTTGGTCGGTTACCTGTTCGCCTGTATCTCCGAAATCGTCGTCCATGACCGCTGTCTTGATATCGCCTTCAAGACTGTTGAGGACGGGACGCATTGGCCCAACGACGTCCTCGAAGAGGTCGAGCCGGTTCTCCAGCTCCTCATAGATGTCACCGTCGACGCTGTCCTCGTAGGCGTAGTTGATGATTTTGACTACTGGATTTGTCTGCCCGATGCGGTCGATACGACCAATGCGCTGCTCGACCCGCATCGGATTCCACGGCAGGTCGTAGTTGATGAGCGCGTCCGCCGTCTGAAGATTAAGCCCTTCGCTCGCGCTATCCGTACAGATGAGGATATTTGTTCCACCTGTGCTGGTGAATTCCTTTTTGATGGTTTCCTTCCCGACCATCTCCCATGAGTCGGTCTCGGCGTTGTATCGACTCCCGCCAGACCCGCTGTAGGTTCCGACATTCGGGTGTGTGTCGGTCAGCGTGTGCCGAATATGGTCGAGCGTATCCTGATACTGCGTAAAGATGACAATGTTGTCACGGGCGTCCTGTCGGAGGCTCTTGATGTCGTTTCGTAGGTGGACAATCTTTGGGTCGGTGATTGCACGGTTGAGTTCGTCGATGAAGTCACGGAGCTCTTCGAGCTCGCGGCTTACGATGCTCAGGTCTCCGGTCGGTCGGTACGCGTCGAGCGAGGTCTGTCCGACGACCTCGTCAATCGTCGCTTCGGTCACTCCCGTATCTTCGCTGAGCCGCGAGACTTCCTCGGTCATGTCCTCGACCTCTTCGTCCAGCTTGTCGATGCGGCGGCTGAGGCTCTCCTTGATAGCGTAGAGACTACTCGTGAGCCGCTGTCGGTAGGTCGTCATCACGAACCCAAGTGCGAGCTTCTCTTTCCCGGTGAGAGCCTTCTGCGAGGCCTCGTACGTGTCGTCGATGTAGTCCTCGACCCGGTCGTACAGCGGCTTCGCCTCTCCGAGGTCGATTCGCTTCGTCTCGACTGACCGCTTTGGGACGGTGTCTTCCAGTAGCCCCAGTTCCTTGCAGTCCTCCAAGACAGACCGCGTGTTCCGGAAGATGCGGGACTGGACCGGCGTCGCCCACTCGGCCGCCTCAACGAGTGCCTCCCAGCCCTCAACGCCGCAATCGAAGGCGAGACGGCGGGGGTTGTCGAACCGCGAGGATGTCTCTCTGAGCCCTACCAACTTCTCAAGCGACTTGCGCTGCTTCAGCCCGAGCGACTCGGTGCTGTCCACGACTTCCTGTGCCCGGCCGTCGTAGCCGAGATGGGCATCGATGTGGTCGTGGAGCATCTCTGCGAACGTCTCAATACGGGTCTGTGCGAGCTGTTTTCCTTCATCGTCATCGCCGAGTTCCAGTTCCTCCCGGACAGAGTCAAGAACCGTCTGTTCGGCAAGGTTCGACCCCCGAGAGCCCGTTTCCCCCTCGTTGAGACTCTCTTCGAGCACTCGGCGTGTCTCGAAGAACTCCTCGAACTGCTCCTTGTCGTCCCACGACTCGGGCAAGTCGACCAACCGGAGCAGGTCGTACAGCTCGCCCACGTTCAGCTGCATCGGGGTCGCTGTGAGTGCATAGAGACACTCCGAAACCGACTCGACTCTGGTGAGCAGGTCGTACAGCTGTGTCTCTTCTCGTGCGCTGTGGGCCTCGTCGACGACCGTAAGGTCCCAGAGCGTGTCGTCGCGTTCGGGAGCGACGTGGGGCTGGTTGTCTTCTCGCCGGGCAGTGTGCCACGACTGGATGATGACGCTCGGCTCATCGCGGTCGTGGATGTACCCTCCGATAGGAGTGTTGCTCCATGTATCGGCCTGCCGCCAACCATCCAGCTTGACTCGGTGGTCGCTCGGCCCACCAAACGGACCAACGAGATAGTCGCCGTCGTATGCTCGGTCGTGGTAGTAGGCGTGGATATTGAATCGGTTGAACAGCTCGTCCTGCCACTGCTGAACCAATCCAGCCGGGACGAGCAGCAGCGCGTTCTCAACCTGACCAGTGTGGACGAGCCGAGAGAGCGTCAGTCCGATTTCGATGGTCTTCCCAAGTCCGACCTCGTCACAGAACAGGAGATTGTTCGGGTAGACAGAGACAGCCGTGTCGGAAATCGTCCGCTGGTGGGGCCATATCTGTTCGAGCGTGCTGATGTCTTCGGCGAGGTGCAGTCCACCCGGTGAACGCCCAGCGGCGGAGACAACCTTCCCGGTGGTACTCTCGGAGACAGTCGCTTCAGGTGAGTGCTGGCGGACACGTTCGACGTGTTGTTCGAGGTCGCGGCCAGTCTCGGTCCAGTCGATGATGTCCTGCTGGGCGGCCTCATCAAGTTCGTAGACGTCGACGGAGGGGTGAGCGTCCTCCCAGAGCCGCTGGAAAGTGTCAACGTCCTCTTCGACGTACTTGCGCTCGCCGTCCATCCATGAACGGTGGACTTTGAACCGCTCATAGTTGTGTTGCCACGCAGTCAGCGTCTCGTTGACACTCCCCTCGAAGGAGAGCTTGTTCGGCTTCTCTGCGTTGTCGATTCCGATGCCGAGCTTCGGATGAAATATCCCGCCACCGGGAGCGGGGTCACCAACCCGGATTTCGAGGTCGCTCCGGTCGAGGAGTGTGCCGATGATGGCGAGCTGGGACTCAACCCACGGAGAGAGTGGTTCGTCGCTATCGGGAAACAAGGCACCTCTCTCCCGTTCCTGTAGGTCTGCCCCAGCGATAACACGTACTTGTCCCTCGGTTTCCAACAGAGAGTCGATGCCTTCGAGAGCGTTGGCGAGGCTGCGGAGGCTCAGGTAGCCTGCGAGTCGGTCGTACCGGACAATCTCACTGAGAAAGGGGCGGTAAAATGCGTCCATCAACGTCTCGTCGCGGCCGAAGCCGCTCTCGTACACCGGTCGCCACGAGACGTCTTGGAGTGTCATTCTGTGTGGTCACCGAGAGAGGTCTGTCGGTCAACGCCGGACATATCGATGTGGTCAACGTTGATATCGAGGTACTCCCCGGTCTCCCCCGAGATTAGGTCAATGAGTGTTTTATGCATATCATTTTCATCAGGAAGGACTTCAAGTAGTGCTGTTACGGCAATCTCAAATGCACTGTCGGACTTGAGATTACGTTCCGTAAGCCAATCCCACGCTGCTTTGGCACCTTCTCTTTCATAGACGTGGAGGGCAGAGTGTATTGCATCAATAGTGTAAGCAAATCTGGTGTCAGTAGGATTGGTTGGGTACTTCCTTGAGGAGGGGTCATCAACACTATCATTCTGAAGCATTACAATATCCTGTACACGTTCACTGTGATTCTGTAATTCAATTTCTTGTCCTCCTCTCCACAGTTTGGTAGGTCTTTTAATATCGTCAATATCAACCCCAGCAGCTACTCCCAGCTGTCGCCCTTCATCGTACGGGAATGTGTTGTTCTCATAGGTGAGCCAAGCAAGGATATACCACCGTGTTAGAGAGTCTAATTCGTCAACCCCTTTCGTATTTAAGAATCGCTCAGCGATAACACTAGTAACTGCCTTTCTGGCCTCAGCAAGAGCCTCCCTCGGTTTGATTCTCTCACCTTTCTTGTTTACCACGGGGTACTCTTCGGCGAACCTTTGAAGAGTGGGACCATACGCGGATATTGCCATATCTGTCTTAGAGATTGTGTATCCAGAATCAAGGATACTTTTTGCCTCTTCTTCAGCTATCCTCTGAAAATCTTCCTGTACATCTTCCCAAAGGGTTGTTCCTTTAGACTGGTTCTGTGAGCGTTTTCTTCCAATCAATAGTATAGAGCTGTCCGCACTGGCTTTGTCCCGAAGCCCAACCCTGTCTTTCATTTCGGTCTTAATCGGATGAGTAGCTGTGATGGTAAACCCGGAATTAATGAGACCAGTGGTTAGAGTGTCCCACGCTTCCATATCACGATGAGTAAACATCACTGTCACGACTCCTTCTGAAGATAACAGATTGTGAGTCTCAGAGAATATTTCCTCCATTTTTTGTTCATAGAATTCATCGGCAAGGTCATCTTTCGACTGTTCTCCTTCAGCTATTCCATCGAATCGATAAGGATTAGCAACGGCTTCATCGTCCTTATTTGTCAGCTTTGAATCAAATAAGCTTGGGAAATCATCTTCAAGCAATTCTTTCTGAACTACGTAAAATAGGTCAGACATTTCTCCATACATTATACTATCGTAGTATGGTGGGTCCACGACTGCAATATCAACACTCTCTGGCTCCCAGTATTTAGACAGGTCAGCACCGTCAGCAGTCGTAATATCAGACGCTTCCCTACCAGATACGTATACTGCTAAGTCCTCATACGACGAGATTGCGTGGTCGGAATTGTTTATGAACCCTCTTCGAGGGGCAGTCAGATTATTATCAACAAACATTTTTTTCTGAGAAAAGTTATTTTCGCCAAATATATTGGCTCCATACCCGCGTGAATCTCTCCATACAGAAAGACGCGAGTTGTGGTCAACAGACTTGCATATGGGGAAAGTTAGTAGCGTCAGGATGGCTTTCGCCTTTTGTTCTGTGTATGACTCACGAATCTCATTCGCATATTTCTTATATGCCTGACAATATTCATAGTGCGTAATCAACTGGCGGGGTGTGAATATGTCCCTCCATTCATCCATCCCCCATGTTTTGGGGTCATTCGTCCTGCTGCTGACATCAATCGGCTCAGTTAAGAAAGTCATCAACTCAAAATCAGAATCAACTCTCTTTGCTGCCTTCTGCATTCCCTTCTCGTCAACCTCTGACCCTCCCCTAAAGTGCCAGTCACCTTTCTGGGTCTCGTAATTGACTGCATATACGCTGTACTTGAACTTCCCCCCAGCAATTTTTTCTTGTATCTGCTCTTCTTCCGAGGTAACATCACAGTGGGGGCACGTCGCCTTTCTTCGAGTTACTGGTGCATCGTTCGGGTCAAACTCATCAGAAACATCTTGCACCTTGACATGTTCGTATTTTACTGACCCGTCATTATACACTGGCCGGATTGCGTCTCCGCCATTTGAGGTTTTGTTTACCCACCAACGCTTGGTAAGTGGTATGTCACCTCCGCAAGCGTCGCATTCAATTATATAAGTAACAGCTGAATTCAGTATTTCGTGAGTCTCATCTTCCGTTTTATAATATGGTTTTATATTTTCTTTTGCTTCTTTCTGAATTTTATCTCGCCACTCATATACTTCTGGCTCTAATGACCCCACCTCAGGTGCATATTCTAAAGCCACTTTTAGAATAAGAGTATGTGTTTACCCCGAGGATGCAACAGCGGGTACGGTCTGAGCTCGTGAAATCATCTCGTTGTTTCGAGCGATTCGCTTGAACTCGTCGTAGGGATTGCGTCCCTGCTGGCGGCACGTCGCCAGCAGGGACAGCAGCGTCTCATGCACGAACATACCGCGGTCGTTCCGGAGTGTTCCGATGATTTTCCGGAGAACCACTGGCTCACGGAGCGCATTTTCAGCGGCGTTGTTCGTTGGGGAGACCGCTGGCTCACCGATAAAGGTGAGCCAGTGGTCGAGGCCTCCTTCGATCTTGCCGAGTAGTGTTGCCACTGGTCCGTCAGGAACTGACCGTTCTATCAGCGATTCAAGCTCTCTCCGCGCCACACGTTGGAGTTCTGCTCGCTCGCGGACTGTCAAGTCGCTCTCCAGCCGGGTCTGGAGAGCGACGTACAGCTGTTTGAGGGCACGGTAGATCGGTTCGCCTTCCGTCTGTTTCTCGGCGGCGTCTTCAGCCTCCCGTAGAATATGCGCCCAACACCGCTGGAGGTTGCTGCTGAAAGCCGGATACGCCGTCCACCCGTCACAGACGACTGTTCCCGCGAAGTCCTCGCCGAGGACTTCCGCGGGAACATCACTTCCTCGACTCTCCCTAGCCACGTACAGCGTGTGCTCCTCGGTGGTGAACGTCCAGATCCATGCCTGTTCGCCGTCGCGTTTAATTCCAGTCTCGTCAACGTGGACAACGTCGGCTTGCTGGATCTGACGGCGAATCTGCTCGTATTCACAGCGACCGGCGCGTGCAACGCGCTCGGTCGCGTGCCACGCGGACGCACCCGTGAACTCCAGTCCGTGGAGTTGTTCGAAGCGATCGGCGATCTTCCGGTAGGGAAGGCGGTGATCGTACCGAGAGAGCGCCGCCTGTGCGATGACATTCACCCCGAACTGCCCCTCATCGGGGCAGTCGGGGTGTGAGGCGACAGTCTCGGCACCACAGGAGTGGCACTCGTAGTGATGGCGGTTGTACTGTGTGACCTCTGGTGGCTGTGGATCCGGGAGTTCCTCGACGAGTCGGGGGCTGACGCCCGCCGACTCGTCGAACGCTTCACCACAGTCTGGACAGCAGTCACAGGTAACCTCGATCTCTTGATCCGGGTCAGGAGCGTCGCGCCATTCCGGGTCATGTCCGGACTTTCGGCCAGGCGTGCCACCGTCAGTACGTGGTTGTTCGTCGTCCTCGTCCCCATCGGACGAGGACGACTCCTCCTGGTCCGATTGGTCTTTGCTCGGTGGTGTATGGGGTCCCTCGTACCACCGAAGCTTGGCTCTGAGCCGCTTGTTCTCCTCTCGAAGTTCCTCGTTCTCTTTCTCAAGTGCGACCAGACGCTCAAGGATCTCTTCCTTGGTAGGTTCCGAAGAGGTCATGAACAGGCGAGACGGGATGGTCTCCGGTCTGGAGACCATCCCTCGAAAGCGTGTTTGCCCGCCTGTTGCATCAGTCTACGACACCAGTTGGGTGGCACTCACGAGAGAGTGACGATATCCATCTGGGGGTAAACACGTACGAATAAGAGATGGAACAGGATTCAGTTCGTTAGCTTTTGTTGGAAAGCCGTAACGCATTGCTTCAAATGGTATAATCCCTCTACCCGCGGTCGGGTCTAGCACAGTTGGGATGCTGCCGCCCCACGCCGTTTTCACCGTCTTAAGAAAGTCATCAAGTTCCGATTCAGTTGGGGACTGGGTGTTCGGGTTGGGATACCCGTAGTGCTCATCCAAGGTCTTGCCACCAGAGGGTTCTGCAAACCTTTTTTGAACATATTCTGAAATATTGGTGTCCATAGCTTTCGGACCAATTTGCATCAGTTTCAGAAGATAGTCTGGGTCTATATCACCCGGATACGCTGATGCCAGTACAGATAACCGGGCCGCTGGGGTCGGACGGGCCGCAAACCACTTGTGCAGACTGCGTAGCGAATGGTAACGGCCGGACTCCATATCTTTCTGACTTTCAATGTCAATAGCAGTGAGGGGTAGTTTGCCTTCTATGGCAACTTTTTCTGGTGCTTTTGACTCTGAATTCTCCGTTTCGTCGGTGACTTTCTCGCTCATGTATTTGTAGTTACTCGATGTGGTCGGCAAGCAGCGTTCGTAATGCCTTCACTCCGTTTGGAGAGGTTGGAGACCGTGCCTTAGCGTGCCAGTAGTAGCACTCTCCGAGGCTCATCTGTGAGATACCATCAGCGATTGCCCGCAGGCGGTCGCGGCGTTGGACGTGCTTCATCGCCCGGAATGCTATCGACAACCGCACACCAGCGGCCTCCGGAAGCGAGAGGCTCGCCGGCGCCCCAGTACAGACGGTCTCGGGCTCCAGCCCAGCTTCCCGAAGCGTCGACTGGATGAGGTAGCTCACCTCGTTGAACCGCTTTCCCCGAAGCGTGGCGATTTTAATTGCACACCAGTCCGCCCAGTCGTGCCCGAGGTTGTCACCGTCAAGGTCAGCAGGAGTCTCACCATCGACGATGGCTTCGCTCAGCTCGACGGTTGTCACCTGAGTCGATTTGTGAACTTGGTCGAGCCGCTCTTGTCGTGCCGTCGCGATTTCTTTCGGGGCGAGTTCGTACAGTGTGATTTCGGCTCGGTCATCGACGCGATTCCGAGTGAGGACGAACGTCGGTCGGTCGCCGTAGACACCGCTGGTGAACGCGAACGACTCGCCTTCGATGAAGCCCTGACCCTTGCTCATAGTTACGAGTCTCCTTGGTCGCGGGCTCGTATTTCAACCTCCGTTTCCATCGTTACCGTGAACGCGTTGTCCACGGCGAGCAGGTCGTCGAGGGCCTCGAACGTCTCCCCGTATAACATCGGGTCGTCTTGACCCTCAAACTCGATGCTGAAGTCGGCTTCGGCTGTCCGCTCACCGTCGGGCGTCGAGAAGTCCTCCGGTTCCATATTGAATCGGAAGTGGTCCGCGAACGCTGACGGGTCACCCCGATAGGTGATATCCACCATCGACTCGCTCTCGTCGTAAGCGGTGTAGTCGAAGTTGACGAGCGTGTGGTCTGCGAACTCGTCGGAGTCGCCCAGCTTGTTCGCCGTGAACCACGCGCCCTTCCACCCGTCGGCACCCTCTATCCGAATCCAGACGCCCTCGACTGCGGTTATTATCTCGTCTGGATGCCCCGAGTACTCTGACCGGGCCCGCTCGATTGCCGTATCGATGTCCGCCCGCATCTCCTTCAGAGCCCGAGGCACGTGATACGGAGACGATGTGGACGCATTCGCCGACATTGGAAGCGGGCCGTCGTCGTCCGAGCAAGGGAGGTGGTCTTGATACGCCTCCTGTGAGCTGAAAGTGTCGTCACATTCGTCGCAGGTGACTTTCTCAGCGATATCGCAATCGTGCTCGTCGTACGCCGCCTGTGAGTCGAAGGTCTGGTTACAGTCGGAACAGGTAATCGTCGTATCCCAGTCGACGTCGACCTCCTCTACAAGCTCCTCGACCGAGTCGTACACGCGGTGGGACTTTGCCAACTTCACGTCCCGATAGTCGAGCCCAGTCTGGAGGTTGGTTGCGTCGCCGAGGTCGTTGCTGTGACCGTGGAGGGTCGTACCCTCTCTGTAATAGCCTGTGTTGGTTTCACCGTCCCAATACGTATATTCGCTTTCGGAAACCATCCGGGCAATCGTCTTCCGCAGCGGAATCGGAGAGAGCAGTATCTCGACGTCGTGAACGTTTCCGGAGTCGTCCTCCACACTCGTTCGCTTGCCGAACTGCTCTTCGAGAGCCCGGGTGGTCATCGAGTCAGCACCCTTGTTCCAGAGAGTCTTCTCGAACCACTCGACGCCGTATGCTCCCTCGCCCTCGGGGATGATTTTTCCCGATTCCTCCAGCTTGTCGATGACAGCCTGATGGATGGTTGTATCGGTGGTAATCCGGCGATGAGCCAGACCGCCGTCGCTGGGATAGTACAGGTGGGTGTACGCTTTCTTGATGTCTTGGTCGAGCGTTCCTTTGGCTTTGTCGAGACGCTCAATTAGCTCATCCTGCTGTCTTTCGTTCAGGTCGAACTCCTCGCCGAGGTTGTTCTGTATGTGTTTGATGGCAGCCACTCGCTGTGCAGTGCGCTCGGCGTCGTGTATCGCGTCCCCGGTAGCGGCGAGGAAGACGATATTGTTCTTGTACACGCGCGGGGAGTGTTGCCCGCCGCTGGACGATGCAGTGTTTTCATGGAGTGTCTCAATAACGCTGGGAACGTCTTCCGGGTCGTGGACGCTCACCGTATCAAAATCCATCACACAGAGGTGGGCCTCATCTGCCACATCGGGAACGTTGTGTGGCTCTTCGGGGCCGACAATCACGTTGAGGGTTCCTTCTCCGAGTGCAGATTCGAGGGCCTCCTCCAGATGGCGGCGAGCTAACCCCTCCTTCAGTCGGTCGACGACGGAGTCGATAGTCTTGGTGAGGTTTGCTTCCGATTTGAATTGAATCTTCTCGCCTGCATCTCCGTGGAGGAAGAAGCACGCCGATTGGCGACCGCCGCCAAGGAGGTTGGTTAATGCGTCATCGTAGTGCGCGAGTTCCACGTCTAGATGAGCAACGGCGTGTCGGATTGGACGGCGTGTCGTCCCCCGCCCATCAGCCCCCTTGACGATACTTTTCCAGAGAATAGTCGTCGTCAGATGAGTTCCAAGGGGCGGATGTCCCTTGGTCGTCCACTTCCGGTCTTCTTCCTCAGCGTGTGCAGTCCCATCGTCGGAGTAGATGTCGTTCTTGATGGCCGCCTCGAAGTCCATGTCGACCGAGCTGAACAACCGGAGAAGCGTCGTAAACACGTCACTATCGGACGGATGGAGGTCGAAAAGCCGAACGTAGTGGCGTCCGTCCTCATCAGCATCAGAGTTCCATAACTGGTGGATACCTCGGGAGAGAAGTCGAAGGGCTCCGCGCGTTTTTTGGAACGAAGGTAGTGAGTCGAGTTCCTCTGTGAGCGTGTCGATGACGGTCGGATGAATCGGATAGCTTTCAGCCAGCCGTTCACGATGCTCCATAGAACTCGCATGTTCCGGGAATGACTCCCGGTCACCGTTGTAGAAGGAGGCATAGGCGTCGGCTGTCGCTTCACGGGCAGAGTTCGGGACGTCTTCGAACAATCTGTGGCCGAGAACGGACGCCACTTCCTCGTCCTCGGTCGGTGTGATTGAGCCCTCTGTACGGTCGGTAATGCTGTTGAACTCAGAGATGGTCTCTGCGACCAATCCTCTGACATCCTCTGCCCGGTCGTGAAAAGCCGTGTCTGCAATGCTCAGCACAACGGTGAGCTGGTCAGTGTTCTGTGTCGCCGATAGAAGCGACATCAGGAAGGTATTCGTCTGTTTGGCGAGGGTCGAGTCGCCCACCTCAACCGCAGCAGTCTGCTCAAGATACGCTGCGATTTCGTCGATGAGGACCAGTGACGGATTGTCGTGTCGGTCGAAGAGCCGTTCGAGCTTCTGGCTTCCCGGAGGGGACTGCTGTTCGTCGTTTTCCCGAAGGAATTCGTAGCCCTCCTGCCCGAAGAGTTGGTACGCGAGCTCACCCCACATCGTCTTAGTCTCTGGCGCATTGGGGTCGGTATAGTCACACCGGGCACTGGTACCGTCGACGTGTGTGCCAACAAAGACAGCCGTATTCACGTCGAGTCCCAGCGCAGCGGCTTCTCCGTACTTCTCGGCTGTCTGCTCGTCGTTGAGGAAGTCTGTGAGGTCGGGAACAGCATCGGGACGCTCAGCCAAGTGGTACGCAGCAATTTGGTTGTGGGTTTTACCCCCGCCAAATGAAGTGTCGAGGCGCAGCACGCCGTTCGTGCCACTGTAGCTCTGGTCGTGGTAAGAGACGAACCGAGTCGCAAGGCGTCCTAACAGTTCCTGCAGCCCCTCTGTTGGGAACGTCTTCTCGAAAAAAAGCTGCGGGTTAGCGTATACCTCGGGCGCGTCGTCAGAGTGAGCAACGTCAGCCAGACTGGCCGCAAACTGGTCTTCGGCGAGTTCACCAATTAGGACATCTTGTCGTGGAGTACACTTATCAAATATCGTTGGGAGCCCGTCCTTTTTATTCGGTGCTTCCCGAGAGAAATCGCTCATGTGCCTGTGAACAAGTAGACACAACTTAAAATGATGGTTGAAGATGCTGATAACCGATAACAGACCTTGACTCTTGTTTAGACTACTCGGTTGGATAGCAGCATTTTGATGTACGGTCATAATTTGATTCACTTTGTGAGCTACCGACGGTAATAGCCACAGAACCGGCGTGGTTTACTCTCCCCCTCAGAGAACGCTATTAAATACCATACTCTTCCCAGCTCCCATCTATCCGATTATCGGCAGTACTGGCGGAACAAATAAGCGCGTTTTTGTAGAATCAGTTGTCCCACGGGGCCGGTGAATTCAGCGTTATGATTTCCGGCACTAACTGCCAATTAAAATTCGTACTTTTTGATGATATTCATTACTTCAGCATCAGCTACGGAGATGTTGTTGCTATCCGCTGTTTCTACAGCGATCACTCGCCATAGATCGTTTTCGGATATCTCCTCTGGCACGTAGCTCATGTACTTGTCCTGCAACGTACTCAAGTGCTTGTGCTTCGTGTACTCATCTCTGATTTGCACGTCACTCCATCCAGCGGCTTTCAGATGGCTCACGCGAGTATGCCGGAAGTTCTTGAGTTTGAGCTGTGGAATACCTCTGTCTTGCTGTACCCTTCGCAGTTCGTCACGGATCTCGTTCAGGGTGATATCGAACAGTTTCCCCTCTTCGCCGTGGGTTAGTTCTTTCAGTAATTCCCGTTCGACATCATTCCGTACCTGTACGTACTCTCGATTGTCTTCCCCACGCTGCTGCTTCAGTATGTGATACCATACGAGGTCGTCTTCTAATCTCACGTCGGAGGCTTCCAGCAGGAGCACTTCTCCGGGACGACGACAGTGCAAGTACTGGATAGCGAAGAACTCTCTGTAGGGAGATTCAGCATTCTCCAATATCGTCTCTACCTCACCGAGATGGTATACATTCCTATCGTCAGCAGCTAATCCATAGACAGTTTCAGTGCCCGAGTGCTTGAATCGTCTCTCCCGATACTTGCGGAACTCACGCTCGTCAAACCACTCCAGATTCATTTCGTCGCAGTAGGATTGGATCGAGTCGAAGTAGTGCCGAATCATGTTACGGCTATCATCAAGATCGAAAAGCAAGCTAATGAACTCTGTAACCTGTTCGAATGACTCAGGGTCGTGCTCCGAGAATTGGTAGCTCCCACGGGTGGTGCGCTTCAGATCTCGGAATCGCTGTACTGCCTCTTTCCCGCTCAACCTCTCCGTGTGGTAGCCCGCCAAATATACATCGAACAGTCGAATGCAGGACTTTCGATCCTGTAACGTCGCCTCAGCATAACGCTGTTGAGCCTTCTGCTCGTATTCAGAATATTGCATTGCTATCTATCCAGATACGCTGATTCAGGGTTATTCTCCTCATAATACACTCTCTGTGGATTCAAAATCCTCTCGGGTATAGCAGCTGGCTCAGGTTGCCCGATAGCATTGAATAGCCCACTACTTCCTTTTCGCCCGGCTAATGCAAGAGCGATGCTCTGTACGTCCTCCCCCAGCCAGCTCATATCCACCCCGTGGGAGATATCGTAAAATCGCTTGTCGAAATCATCTTGATCTGCCTCGGGATCGAGAGCCAACACCTCAGCCGTCACTTCCTCAACCACACCTACCTCTTTGAGGAACCAAATCTGCTTGCGGATGTGTTCGTCATTAGAGACTGTGAGTGATGAATCCACACGGGTCAACATCTGGTTGTACTGCCGGAAGAGTTCATTAGGGAATTCTGGGCCCTCTAACGAGATGTAACCCGAAATGAATGGGCCTGTTCTACTAGCCGTTGCGCCGGAGAGGGAGTCTACCGCCATGCCAATACATTCTTCTAAGTCGGCTATGCTTTCGACCATAACCCAGTTGACAATTCGTTTTGAGGAATTGTAAAGATAGGGTCAGTTAGACGCCCTAAACTCGTTAAAACTGTTCGATTGACGGACCATATTCTGTTGTTAAGGTCAAATCTGATGTAGGTTCGCCAATATCTATGTATCCACTAGTTGTCACAGATATTATAGACTGTATGATTTGGCCCCTCTGTTTCTCTAATTCAGCTCGTTGGTTCCAATTAATCTGTATATTTGCTGTCGTCCAGACCGTTTGTAGTCCGTTTTCTGGATAAAAGATAGCCTTATGAAAATATTGTACTTCAGCACCCTGTTGATGTACTGTCTTTATTATAATTTGGTGCTGGTCTGTTTCATCATTTATTCTACCAGCGCTAACATAAGTGATATCCCATTCTTCTGTATTGAGTTCTTTTTCAAAGTGCTTCGTCACCTCCTCAGCAATCTCCTCACAACGAGAGTCTGGAATATCACAGAATGTGGTTTGACTAGATGTTGTAACTTCGTTACCAGTAGTATCACTTGGCGATAAATCGAGATTAAGTGTCGCAACTAGCTCTTCTATGTCCTCATCAGCAGCTTCAGTTTCTTCAAAGAATGATTCCAGAGCGTTCGCTATTTCCTCGGTGATTTCCACGCTGTCACCTTCGACGACAATCTCACCTGCTTCATTTGTAGGCGGAGCGATACCAGATGCGTTAGTGTACACCCAACCAGCTTCAAAAAGACCCCAGTGAAGCTTATCTGGAATTCTGGGGCCTTGTTTCTGACTACGGATAGCAGGTTCGTACTCTAGATGATAGAATAATTTTTCAGCTAGTCTGCTGACTTGGAAAGTCGTATTCTGCCCCTTGTACCCGTCCAAAAGATAGAGTCCAGCCTTATCGTTTGAATCTGCGTACCGATAAAGTCGTGACACATGGAGATGTTCTCAAGGAACCGTCTCAAGTCTTTGGATGGACTGAAAAACATGAGCGACAATATTTTTTCAGAATACGGAAAGACGGTTGTCCTCCCACCGGAGGGGGTGCAAGAGAACGCTCTTCACGGTTTCTTTCGCGCTTTTTTCGCTTTTAAAATTTTTTCTTCACCGACTTCGTCTCTGCATATTTAGCAAGAACTTTACAAGAATTCGTCACGAGAGACGCTTGCTCGCAGTCGTTCAAAATCGCAAGACTGCGGGCAGATAGGTGACCAAACTATGGGAGCTAGCAAGCACCTTAGCAACGAGGACAGTAGTGACGGCTCGAAAACATACGTCGAATTCGACTCTTCGGAGGAGAGCCAACGGGCTGCGTATAGGCTCTGCTCACGAGGCGGGAAGATGAGAGAGGGACTGAACGACTTAGATGAGTTCTTTGCCGAGCTAGTCCCTCACATCGCCTCTCACCTCTTCGAGGGTGACAGTATCGACCTGATGGACTGGATGGAGTTGGACGAGGACGACTTGGAAGAGTACAGGGAAGAGGTCCTAGAGGCTGAAGACGGCGAATAGACTACAAACCCCACCTTCATTTTATGACGGACTATTCAGAGAACGGAGAGAGTCCTGTAGAGCATTCCAGCCACCGGGGAGAAGAGCTATTCGAGGCTGTCAGGGAAGCCATCTCGGACTGGGTAGCAGAAGAGTCGATAGCAGTAGAGCGAGAGGAAGGTGATATCGTAGCTGATGAGGACGAGTTAGTCGAGAATATCTCGATTATGATTACTATTGCGGTAGACGAGGCGGCTGAGTAGGGTATACCCCTGCTTTTCTACTGCAGTTCGCACAGCAATATTCAATTTTCAATCACATATTTGAGTAATAACGATTCTAAATTTTCGCGGGCACATCGAGTGGATGTGGGACGAGTCGATCCCCGAGTTGGTCGACTCGCTGTTCGAGCGCAACGGCCCCCACGCCGGACCGAAAGAGACGTCGATGGTGTGGTACCTCGCCGACCTGGTTCGGGCGGGGGAACTCGAAGCCGCCCGCGACGACGGCTGTCCCGACCTGGAGGCCGCCGAGACCGAACGAAACGGGGCACGGCTCTACTACGACTCGATCGAGAACAGCCACAACGGGGCCTTCGGCGACCCGACGGACGCCTCGGCGGCGAAAGGCGAGGAACTCTTCGAGGCCGCAAGCGAGCAACTCGTCGCGCTGGCGGAGTGGCTGGAAGTCCAGCCCCGAGAGACGCTGGGACCGCAAGCGCACGTCCGCGAGCGGGAGTGAGTACCGAGCGGCGGGAATCGAGTAGCGACTCCCCCGAAGCGGTAGCTCAAAGTAATAGCGGAGCCGAGAGTACGTATGACCGAGGAGACGGGCCACGAGGACCACGAGCACCACCCACACGAATCGACGGCGGTACGCTCGACGGCACCGCAGAGCGGTTACACCGGCCGGGAGATCGTTGTCGGGGTGGTCGTCGCGCTGGTGGGGCTGGCGGTCACGTTCGGCGTCCCGCTCGCGGTTCTTCTATTAGCCCCGTGGCCTTGACCCGAGTCCCTCGGTCCCTGCGGACGACTGGCCTCCGGACCGTGGGTGTCGCCCGCTCACCCGAGCGAGAGCGCCGCCTGCATCGCCGCCGCCGCGAGCAGCGGGATCGTAAGGTTGTCGTCGACGACGTACCCACGCAGGGTCGGTTTGACCCCGTCGGCGACGGTCGCCGCTAGCGCGCCGGCAACGGCGATCGGCGGGGGAACAAACGGGAGCGCAAAAAACAGGCAGGCGAGGAACATCCCGACGAGGACGCGGGGCCGGGCGATCGGCCGCAACCCGCCCGTCGAGAGCAGCCCGCTGATCGGGTCACCGAGTGTCAACATAAAAAGCGCCGGGACCGCGACCGTCGGCCCGAAGGCGACGACGGTGATCGTCCCGCCGAGGGCGTACAGCGCGTAGCCGGCGACGGTGTCGTGTTCGTACTCCCGCGTCAGGCGGTCGTAGACTGTGTGCTCGAGGCCGCCGTAGAGGCGGGCTACTTCGAGGGTGGCAGCCACGAGAAGGCCGACGGCGGCGAGTCCCTGGACCACCGACCACGTGAGCACCCCGGTTTCGAGAAGGCGGGCGTCGAGGAGGTACGCTCCCGGGACGACAGCGCCCGAGGCGTGGACGAGGCGACGACCGATCTCGAGGGCCATGCGGGCCGGTACCGACAGCGCGGTTATATCGGTTCCCCATTCTTCGCGCGCGCCGATCCGCGGGAAAGCGTATTATACGACGCGGACGCATCGACGGTATGGAAGACATCAGTTCGATGGCAGTCGGTGAGACCGTCCGGAACGTCCGCGACGACGACCGCGAGTACCGGGTCGTCGAGAAGGAGACCTCCTCTGTCGGCAAAATCAACGCGGTGATCGTCGAGCCGGTCGACGGCGGCGAAAGCGAGCGCGTCAGAATCCCCCAGACCGAGTGGGGCGACACCTGGACGGCGTGAAAGCTGTTTCCCGGCCGACTCCGTTTCTCAGAACGCGCCGTACGGGAGCAACAGCAACAGGAGCGTCAAGAACGGGATCAAAGCCAAAAGCATGACGACCGCGTAGCCGAACATCTCGCGGGCTCTGATCCGGGTGATCGCGAGCAGCGGGATCGCCCAAAAGGGGTTCAGGAGATTCGTGTGGGCGTCACCGACCGAGTACGCCATCGTCGCGTGCGCCGGCTCGATCCCCTGTGCGATCGCGGCCTCCAGCACCGACGGACCGAGAACGATCCACTCGCCACCGCCGGAGGGGACGAACAGGTTGACCACAGCCGCCGAGAGCCACGCGAACACCGGAAACGTCGCGGGCGAGGAGAGACCGATCAGTAGGTCCGCGAGCCCACCCGCGAGCCCCGACCCGGCCATGATCCCCTGAATTCCGGCGAAGAAGGGAAACAGCAGGATGATGCCGGCGGCGGCGCTCGCGGCCTCGCCGAACTTGTCGCGGTACGCCGAGGGGTTCGTCCAGATCAACACACCGGCCATGAGGAACCCGAAGTTGACGACGTTGAGCGACAGCGCCCCGCGGCCCTGTTCGACGAACAGCGAAACGACGTAGGCGACGCCGATCAGGCCGAGGAGACCGCCGAGAAGCCGGCTGTTGTCGATGATCTCCGCGGGAACCCGCCCCGATCTCTCGGACCCGCCCGCGCCCTCGAGGTCGGCCGACGCGTCCGGCGCGTTCGAGGGCGCGTCGCCGCCGTCGGCCGCCGAGTCGAACAGTTCGCTCTCGGGGATGTACTCGGTGATGCCCCGGCTGCGCGCCCCCGAGGGGGTGATCAAGTAGAGCACGATCGCCGCGAAGACGATCGAGAGGACGGTGAGTGCGATCCCGTACCCGTGGAGGATGGTCTCGCTGGCGGCTATGGGACCGTCCAGCATGTCGAAGGCGGTGCCCTCGCCGACCGCGCTGGCGTCGGTGAGCAACAGCGGGGCCGACCCCGATAGCCCCCAGTGCCAGGTGAGGCCGAGCCCCATGTAGCCCGACACCGCCAACAGCGGGTAGTGGACGTCGATGCCCTGCTGGTGGGCGACCTTGCCCATCTCGCGGGCGAAGATCGCGCCGAGGATGAGACTGAAGCCCCAGTGGATCCAGGCGACGGCCATCGAGAACACCGCAACGAGGACGACGGCGCCCCCACCCGAGTTCGGCACCTTCGCGAGTCGGACCAGGAGGTCGTTGGCCCGCGGGTGGTACGCGAGCGCGAACCCGGTCATCAGGATGAGCGTCATCTGCATCGCGAACGCGAGGAAGTTCCAGAACCCGCCGAACCACAACTCGATCAGCGCGAACGGCCCGGCCACACCCCCACCGGGCTGTTCGATCATCCCGAGTTGCCCGAGGACGAGCGCGAGCCCGTACACGGAGTACGTCAACAGGACGGCAAAGAGGAACGGGCTCGGCATCCAGCGCTCAACGGCGTTGGCGATGCGGTACCCGAGCCGCTCTATCATCGGCGGTCGCGTGCTATTATCAGCCATGCAGCGCAACCGACTCGGCCGTCGGTGATAAGTCATTATATACCGTGTCGGATCCGGCACCGACAGAACCGGGGGACGGCACCCGGGCGCTACAGGCTCCATTCGCGGGGTGAACGATCGTTCTTTCGGGACGAAGTCGGCATTGTAAACTACCCCACCCTACTTCGCTCACCCGTGCGGGTTCGCTCGTTGAGGGTGGGGCTTTGATGTGGACTCCCGCTGAAAACAGTGGTTCTGGCTGCGAGTTCGCACCCAGAGACCTATGAGTCTGGAACCGATCGAGCCAGAAACCGCACTCGAACTGTACCCAACCGGCAGGGAGAACAATGTCACCGAAGCGACGATCCGCTCGCATCGCTCTCGACTGAGTCATTTCGTCCGATGGTGCGATCATAAGGAGATCACGAACCTGAACAGTCTGACTGGACGGAAGTTACACCGATACCGGCTGTGGCGGCGCGACGAAGGGGGTCTCTCCCCTGCGAACAAAAAGGCCCAGATGGACACGCTTCGCGTTTTCGTCAGGTGGGTGGAATCGGTCGAAAGCGTGTCACAGTATAACGAAGTTCCTCGTTCGGTGTAGATCCGGCTCCGAAGCGGCCGTTACTCGTCGCGTTCGGCCTCGTGAAGTTCGGCCTCGACTGTCTCGACGGCGGTCCGAACGTCCTCAAACCGGGTGGTTCCGGCGTTTTTACACCCCTGTTTTCGGTCAACACGAACGGCATGCTCGCTGAAGATGTCCGGACGAACCGTCAGTTTCGCCGACGCACAAACGCCGTCTGTGCCGGCGATCCGGTACTCCACGATACCGCCTCCATCGTCGGTCCGAGTCCACTCTCCTGGCGGGGCCGGAAGTCGTTGGCTCAGCCGCTCGGGGTTGATCGTCAGAGATGCCTGCGGCACAACTTTACTACGTCATTGAGCCACAAGAAGGCATCGTCGTGGGAGATCACCGTTGGTACCCAGCAACTGTTCTGTGCGTTCAGTGGTCCGGGCCGTTCTCATACTGCCGCAACACGGGCGGCGACCGCGCCCAGCCGATGTACCACCGGACGGGTTTCAAAAGTGCTACTGATGAACCGAGCGTCCAGAGCAACACCGCAAGAAGCGAGAGACCGATCAGACGGATCGGATCCCCCGACGTCGTCGCCGCGAGTGTTTCGGCACCGAGGACGGCGAAGAGACTCCCAGTGAGGAGTGTCGTCGCCGCGACGGCGGCCGCTTCGCGGTGTCTGAAA
This sequence comes from Natronomonas moolapensis 8.8.11, assembly GCF_000591055.1. Lineage (GTDB taxonomy): Archaea > Halobacteriota > Halobacteria > Halobacteriales > Haloarculaceae > Natronomonas > Natronomonas moolapensis. The sequence continues at coordinate 724,110 of NC_020388.1, forward strand.
TCGAAGGCGTCCTCCAGGCGACGATTGACGATCCATACGGCACCGATGAGGCCGGACAAAGCTCCGCCAATCGCCGCCGCACCGTATGCCGCCGCTACTTCTTGCACGACGTCTTATACGGAAGCCACCGGTTTTAATCCGACCCATCTTAATTCAAGCAGGGAATCCCGGCCTTTAAGCCGGGAGGGAATGCGACACGGTGCTGACTGACCGCTACTCGGTGGCTCGGTCGGAATCCAACTCCCGTTGCGCGTGGAGTAGCATCCCTCGCCACGTCAGCCCGTGGTGCTTCTTCGTTTCTTTCAGGCTCTCGTACTGTTCTTCGCCTACCTCGATGTTGATGTTCTTCACGTCTCATGGTTTGTGACCGACGGTGTTAATTGTGACTAACACTATTGTAGCACTGTGTCCGAGACGGTGACGAAGACGCTACAGGCCACGCTCGCAACGCCCACCACGGGCAAAGAGCAACGCTTACAACGACTCTTGGACACCTACCGCGAAGCACTCCACGACGCCTTCGACAACAGGGCCGACACAATGTCTGCCGTCAACGACGTTGTGACGCCCTACGACCTGCCGTACCAAGCCAAAGACGCGCTCAAATCCTACGTCCCGAAACTCCGCTCGACGTACAACGCCGAAGAGTTGGACGACGAGCATCCGCTTCGACTCGTCAACCGGGCCGCGACGTTCGACTACTCCGACGAGCGCGAACACGGTTTCGTGTGGCAGGCCCCGCAACCCGGACGCGGGACGAACTTCTGGATTCCGCTTCGGATCAACCCCGAGCAGGAATCTCTGTGGTTCGACCTGCTCTCCGAGGACGCGAAGGCGGGCGAACTACGGCTACAGCGACACCGCACGTCGTGGGAGTTGCACGTCACCGTCGAATACCCGGTCGAAGAACCGACCGACTCGGACGACGAGACATACATCGGTTTCGACGTCGGTGAGAGCGCGTTGATCACGGGCTGTGCCCTCAAACGCGACGCACCACGGAAGCCGATGCTCGTCAGCGGCAGTCGAGCGCGACACCTCCGCAAAGAAATGCACACCACACTGCAACGGCTTCAAGAGCGCGATGCTTCGGAGTGGCGGATCGACGAGCGATTCGACCACTACCAGAACGCGCTCACAGATATCGTCGAGAAAGCGTCTCGGCAGGCCGTCGAGTACGCCGAGTCCTTCGAGAATCCCGTTATCGTTCTCGAAGACCTGTCGTACATCCGCGAATCGCTGGATTACGGCAAATTCATGAATCGGCGTTTGCACTCATGGGCGTTTGCCCGGCTACAGGGCCGAATCGAAGACAAAGCGGCCGAGGCAGGGATTCGCGTCGAGTACGTCAACGCGGCGTACACCTCGCAGACGTGCCACGCCTGCGGTCGTCTCGGCCGGCGGAGTCAGCAAGCGGAGTTTGTGTGTCCGCACGAGGACTGCCACGTATCGGAGTTCCAAGCAGACATCAACGCGGCGGCGAACATCGCCGGTCGCGCTAACCCGTGGGGAGAAAGCGTCCGTTGGGAACCCGGACGCGATGACTCGCCTCGGGATAGGAGCGCCTGTGACAGCGCCACAGTTCACCGAGAGACGAGTCCGAGAACCGGACAGATGACGCTCTCGGCGTTTTCGGACTGAAACCTGCCTACCGGATTCTCACCGTGTGGGAAGCCCCGCCGTTCACGGCGGGGAGGATGTCACAAAACGTGACTCGGCGCTCGACAAGGCGGTGAGTGCCCCATCGAGGAGAAAGACCCCACTCACGACGACTGCGAACCCGGTAGCTTCTCTACCGTGCCCGATGGACCCGGTACCGGAGGTCGCTCCTACGTCAGTCTTGGGCTCCTTGGCGACGCGTTCTCATCCGTATCGGCGACAACCAACACGGTGTCTCCGGAAGCTAATGTGGACGCTCTGGCTACCTGCTCGGGGTTTCAACCGTATGTCTGCCTAATGGCTGCACGTGGTTCAATAAAATGTATATCCGTGCAATTATAACCCTAGGTTGCATATCGATCGGTAATGGCATACGAGAATCTCGACCGGAAATTGGTGAATGCACTGTTAGAAGATGGCCGCGCGTCACTGCGGTCGCTCGGGGGAGACCTAGACGTCTCGGTGACGACAGTGTCGAACCACATCTCGAAGCTCGAGGAAGACGGCGTCATCGAGGGCTACGCTCCGATCGTCGACTACGGCGAGTTGGGCTACGACGTGACAGCCATCCTGCAACTCAAAGTCGAGGGGAGTGCACTGCCCGATATCACTGACCGCCTCCAGGAGCACAAGCACATGGTTACTGTGTACGAGACGACCGGTGACCACGACATCATCGCGATCGGGAAATTCACCGACACCGACCATATGAACGACCAGATCAAGGAGCTCCTCGTCGATCCCGATATCAACGAGTCCAACACCAGCGTCGTCCTTGACACCGTCGCCGAAAGTGAGCAGTTCGAACTCGACTACTGAGACGCTACTCTTCGTTGCTTTCTCGAACTCCACAGTTAGAGGACATTTAGCCCGCGCTGAATCAGCAGATACCCTGTTGGAAGGCGAAGCAAACGGAGCACGGAACAGTGATCTCATCTTTCGTGGGTATGGTGGAATGGCGGAGACACGGAGGCGTGCTCGTATCGGTGGATGTCATCCACCCCAGGGCATACCGACACCGACTGTTCCATCTGATGCTATGTGTGGATTCTATTAGATGTGTGGGGTGAATCTTAAAAAATAACACGAGAGACCTCCAATACCTCGTCACGTGCTGTAGCAAAACATATTTAATGGTATGTATGTATATAATGGGCAGTGCTGATACCCCAGAATAAACACTAGTGGTATAACTCATCACGTGAGGTCCAACCGATCAAACTGCTACCTGTCGCCGGGGACAGGAGACCACTGGTGAGTCACTTCGAGACAGTGTTGCTACTCAGAGAGTGTCTCTGTGAGGTACTCCCCTTTCACTCACGCCGAGCGCCGATTTCGCGCTGGCTGCGTCGCGTGAACGTGCTTGTGCGCAAGGATGTCACTGTTTATAATTCCTCTTTCATTTCGCCGCGCCGATAGCGTTCCAGCAGTTCGTAGCTGGTGGCACTGCCGGTCGTATCAAGCTTTATTTCGTACCGACCAATAATGTCTTGAGTATCGGGGACAGCGCCACGTTCGATGACTTCGACGACGGTTCGCCACCCGCTATCCGTTGATTCGATCTTGATAACGCCCTCAAACTCGTGTTCAATTAGATTGGTTGCTGCCTCTCGTGCGTGCTTCTGTGCATCTCCCAGCCCGATCGTGGAACCGCTTGATTCGCCTTTTGAGGGGTCGGGTTGGTCCGTCGGTCCGTCGGACGCTGTTATATTTGTCTCCGCCGGGTCGGTGTCGCCATCGTGCTCATTTGCGTGGTCTGGCATATTATTGGTTGGTTATATGTATAATTGCGTGAAGTATGTGTGTTTATATATTTTCGATGACGGCTTCGACCTCGTCACGTAGCGTCTGGACCTCGCTATGCTGGGCAACTTTCGAGGCCAGCACGTCAACGCAGATAGCCGCGATCGTTGACCGGTCGGGGTTGTCGATAGGTTCAATTCCCTCTGCGGCCATGATTGCGGCCCGCGTTCCAACGTCGATATCAAGGCGCTCACGCAACTCGCTCATTAATTTGACGACCGACTCGGCCCGTTCCGTACTGATATTGTCAACGTGCGAGCAAACGATTTCGACTTCTGTGTCGTGATCATAGAAGTCCATATAGATGCCAATGAGACGGTCTAACAACGCATCTTGTGGTTCGTGGACGCCCGCATACTCCACGGAGTTCGAGGTCAAGATCGCACGGAAATCGGGATGGACATCCACGTATCGTGACTTGCCGTGCTGTCCAGGCAGTTCCAGAACACCTTCCTCAAACACCGATAATAAAACGTTGTTCGCGACGGGCTTGGTTCGAGAGAACTCGTTGTAGACGAGTATTGCGCCTTCCCTGACAGCCAGCGTGAGTGGGTTATCGACCCAGCGGTCCCGGATGATATCCTTGCTTTTGACGACGTTATGGATGTATTTGTCGCGCTCGGAGATTCGCTCTTTTTCAGCGTACTCGCCAACGAGATCGCTCGTCGTTAGTTCAGCGTCTCCGTTGATCCAGACGACTGGTCGGTCTCGCTCGTGGGCAACATGCATCGCCAGTGCCGTCTTCCCGCACCCGGTGGGCCCGACTAGGTGAACGGGACGTTCGACGTCGAGCCAGCGGGCCATGCGGTCTTTAGTTTGTTTTACAACCTCCGTTTCAACGAAGGGCTGTTCCTCCGGGATGAACTGATCGTCCAACTCTGTGGTCGTTCGCTGCTCGCTTTGCTCCCGCTGTTTTTCCAGTCGGTCGAGACTCTTGTCCTCGCGACGTTGGCTTTGCTGTTGGCGTTTATTCTTCCGGGACGAGCGGATCTGCGACCCTCGCACCTTACGCTCACGTGAGCTATTAGTCATGTATTATCCGGTCGGAGCTGAACATCGTCACCGTATTCGTCGCGATATTCCTGGATGGTCATATCGTGCGTCTGGAGGTGTGGCTCGGTGATCGCCTGGTAGTACTCCCCGCAGACTAAACACTCCACCATATCGCCCGGCGTCTCAACGTCGATGGTCGTATCGTCGTTCGCCGATGTTTCGGCGTCTTCAGGTTCATCGTCAGCTGTTTTGAGTGGTTCGTCGTCTACGTCCTCCGCCTCGGGGGACGGCTCGATTGCAGGCGATTCGGCTGGGGGACCACTTTCTTCTGGCTCAGCATCGGGCTCTTCAGGAGCGGCTTCACTTCCGTCCTCACGTTTTGACTCGAGGTCGTCTTCCTTGTGAGACAGCTGATCGCCGGTGTCGGTTTGCCCGTAGAACTCACGAACAAATGTGGCGAACGTGTCCTCTGTTGTTTTGAACTCCTCGCTAACGTTGTCTATTTCAGCGCGGAACGCCACGACAGCGTCCAGCAGGGCTTGCACCTCCACCTCGTTGAACTCCTCGCGGTACTCCGAAAAAGCGTCGCTGGCTGCCGCGAAAGCCTCGCGCTGCTCTGCGACTGACTCGTGGAAACTGTCGACGTTTCTCTCGAACGTGGCAGCGTATTTGATAAATTCGTCTTCAGCAGCCGCAAACTCCGATTGGAGCATATTAATCGCTGCCAGCAGGCCTGACACGTCCTGTATGGCGGCCACATCACTCGCAAACTCGCTTTCGTAGTCGTCGAACGCGCTCTCCGTCGCTGCTATCTCGTTTCGAAACGCTTCGACCGCATCGAGCAGATCGCTTACGTCCTGCTTTTTTACAACGTCCGCAGCGAACACGTCCGTATACTCGTTGAACAACGTGACCACCTCGTACATCGCTTCACGCTGCTCGTCGACATCAGCATTGAAACGAGCGATATCAGTGAGGAACGTCTCGTTATAACCGTTGAACGATTCGTTTGTTCCCCTCATCTCTTCTTGGAGAGCCTCAATCCCCTCAACAAGGTGAGAGATATCCTGTTTGGTTTCAACGTCATCGCTGAACGCCACGGCATAGGCTTCGAACTCCCGCGTCGTCTCTGAAAACGTTCTTTTCTTTTCGGTCATTTCGTCTATTTTGTCTCTAACGCTCATGGATGGGTATTGGGTCCGGCCGGGGTGAAAAATTGATAGTGTGGTGCTTCACCGCTGTGCGCCTCCGTTACGCCATACCGGGGCGAAACTACCGATCAGGCTTCCGGTGCGGCTTCTGCACCGGCGGTAAGTTCGGCCTGTTCGATCTTCGCTATTTCCTCAGCGTAGTGGAGGAACGTATCGACCGAGGCGACAACGACTCGCGCCTCAACGGTCAGGATCTCGATCCCGACGAGCGAGATACGAGCAAACGCGTCGACAACGACACCTTTGTCGAGGACACGGTCCAGGACTTCTGCCAAGCTTGACGAATCGGGTTGTGCCATAGTGCATCTAATAATACAGAGAATGTTTTGAAGTATTTTGGGCTCAGTTTTTCAACTGTACTGACCGCCAGGACTAATTTCGCTCATTCTCTGTGTAGGATAACGGTGCTCCTGTACTGGAGTATGTACCGTTCGGGTGTCGACATAACTGTCAAATATGCCTCCATTTGATTCATCGCGTACGGTCGCTACGACAAGAACTGGCAGGTCCTTTCCGCGTGAGATCAGTCGTTTCTTCGGCCTTGATAAAGCACACACGCTCTTGATCAAGGGGGCGCCGGGAACTGGGAAGACGCTATTCACGATTAGCAGCCTTGATTTATTGGAGCGTCAAACAAACGTACTCTACGTGTCGACACGTGTTGACAAAAACACGGTACACGATATGTATTTTGAGCAGCACTCGTCGATCGACAAAACACACATCCTAGATATCTCGCAGGGCGCGTTTGAGGGGCCACTGGATGTTGACGTGCCGTTCGAGCGAATGGACCTCGACTCGCTGCTGGAGTGGCTTACCCGTGTCAGCGAGGCAAGCGCCCAACTCACAGTCGCATTCGATAGCTGGGACCTCATCTACGAATACCTCGCAGCTCGTCACGACGACCCGCCAGATATAACGGCCGTTACCACACGGCTGGTCACACTCGCGAGAGAAGAGGGCATCCGGACGCTGCTCGTTTCCGAAGGTTCCGAGTTGCTGTCACTCGAATATGTAGTCGACGGCGTGGTCAAACTGGAGGTCTCGGAGGACGAACGTGGACGGACACGACGCCAGCTCAAATTGGAAAAGCTGCGCGGCGTGCGCATAGGGAACCGGTTGAAGCCGATTACGCTCGCTGACGGGCAGTTCCAAGCGATTCCGTCAATCAAGCTACCGGACGTCCATCCGGGAGGCAGCGACGCGGCCTGGGAGTCCCGGCCCAATACGAAACGGAAGTTTTCGACTGGAATCGTCGATTTTGATCCTATCCTCTCGAATGGGTACAACCGCGGAAGCGTCGTTCATCTCGATTTGGGGGCCGACCTCTCTCGCGATGCGTGGAGCGTATTGACGCTGCCGACGATCCGGAATTTTCTAGCGAATGAGATGGGAGCCGCTGTCACCCCCCCGCGGGAGGGGAGCCCGGGGCTACTCAAGAACGACCTGAACGCGGTGTTGGACCCGTATCTGTTCAACACCTACTGTTGTATTTTTGGAACGCCTGCCGGCAAGCCGAGTCAACTCGATACAGCGGAACAAACATATGCGGCGGCGAAGAGCGTGGCCGAATCGACGACAGCTGAGTGCGATAGTTCCGACATCGAAAACAGAACCTCGGAATCGAACGATAGCAACCGGGGGCAACAGGTTGAGACTGACGGACTCGATTATACGTCGTATATCAGCTATATTGAACAACTGCGTGAACAGAGCGACGGGCCGATACTACACATCATCAGCATCGACACCGCACGGCAAACATTCGACGGCCAGCTGGGCAAGTTTGCAAATTATGTTTCTCTCCACAATGATCTGGCGATCATCGTTACTAAATCAGTAACAAAGTTCGAAAAGCGAGCTGACAGAGTCGCAGATATGCATTTCCGGCTGGAGCGATCCGGAAGTGCAATCGTACTGTATGGAAAGAGTCCACTGACTCCTCTTCTTGGAGTCGGGGTCGACCGATCAAACTCGGTCTACAGGATCACACTGACGGAGATGGTATAACATATACTCACGGACAGAGATAATTATAGATGTTTGGTGGGTCTATAGACGCAAGCGCATCGAAGACGGCTTCTCTCAGTTCATCAAGTTCTTCGAAAAGTTGGTTACCAAGCCGCTGATTGAGTTTCTGCCAGCACCCTTCCGCGGGGTTCAGCTCCGGTGAACCCCGCGGAAGGTGGCACAGTTCGATCGGTGTGTCTTCAACGTAGTCGTGGACATCGTTCGCCGCGAAATACGGGGCATTGTCCAGGACAACACAGATTTTCTCGCCGAACTCGGTCTGGAGTGCGTCCAGTAACCGCGTCGTGATGTCAGCGGTAAAGTTGTCTTCACACTTCAGAAAGAAGGTGTCACCGCTGGCGGTGACACCGCCCAGCAGTTTGAGACTCTCCCACGCGCCCGACACCGGGAGTGTCGGGCGCGTTTTTTCTGGAAACCACGCGTGGACAAGATCCGTCGTGATCTCTTGGCGTGTCTGGTCGATTGCTATGATTGTGTAGTCGTCGTCCAGATCGTCCGTCTTTTTTTGAAGCCTTTGCGGAACGCATCCTGAGCTCGTTCATCAGCTTTGACGTACTCTGGCCGGGCTGTCTTCCAGGACAGCCCGGCCTCGGACATCAATCGCCGGATATGACGGCGGCAGTACTCAATATCGAACTCATCTTCAAGATACTGCTGGGCTAGCGGAACCGTCCACGCACGCGCATCAAGTCCAACTTCTTTGGGAGAATCGTGGAGAGCTTCGATGAATTGGTCGTGGTCAGCTTCGTCAAGTTCGCGTGATTGGCCGGGGCGAGGATCATCGTAGACGACCGACTCGAACGGCTCTGAGTCGAGCCGTTCGAGTCGGATCAGCCAGTTACGAACCGTGTTTGGATGGACATCATGCCGCTCCGCAATTGTCTGCTGCTCGACACCGTCCTTGTAGGCGATACCGGCAAGAATTCTCTGAACTGGTTTCTTTTCATCAACTTCGGCTAAAATCTCTTGGAGTTCGTCAACAGTGATCTTCTCCAAGTAGTCCATACCGTAAAAACAAGCTCTATACACAAATAAGTTTAGCCGTCAGTATATGACCCAGAATACAAACACTCACACACACGAGCTTCTGAAAGCATTGCTCAACAGTCTGAATACTGAGAACGACCTGTCCGCCAACTCACGAGGCGATGAGGCTTTTGATGTCCGTAACGCTGCTCCAGCCAGAGTGAGCGAGACTGTCGCCTCACCCACGTACACTGAAACTCGACTCTCCGAAGATGCAGTGGGATGCATGAGTGGGTGGCTCGACAACGAGACGCTGCAAAACATTGAGAACAAGCAGATCATTCAACAACTGGATGAGATACTTCTCTTGTTGATCGCCATCCGAGGCAGGTCCTCCGGAAAGGAACTCCGCGAAGACCTCAATCGGTTGTTCGGTGCGGATCTGAGCCCCGGAACAGTGTATCCTCGCCTCAGCGAGCTTGCTAGCGACGGTGTACTCAACAGTACCGAGCTTGCGAAGCGGAAAATATATTCCATTTCGGATGCGGAAACAGTAATACATCTCGTGGAACCTCGTATACATAAACTGCTAACGTATTCGGCGGTGCTGAATTTGCTTATGAGCGAGTGTAAGTCAGATCAAACGCGGTCAGACGCGGGGAACAAATGAGCGATAACCTGTACACATACGGTATAATCGAACAAGAAGATTTGGAGATAGATGTCGACGGAGTCAGGGGTTCTGAGCGCGTCTACACAGTCGATTACAATTCGCTCTCAGCAGTCGTTTCAGGCATCGATACGACCGAGCCTGAGCGCACTGACGATGCCGTGGAGGCACATAACGATGTCCTCCAGCGAGTACTTCAGTACGATGGTGGCCGGGCAGTCGTACCAATGAGCTTTGGAATGGGATTCAAAAACGGCCGCACACTGAAAGGCGTCCTTAGAGGGGCCCAGCGAGCCCTGCGAAGCGCTCTTAACGACATCGATGGGACAGTCGAATTGGGCGTGAAGGTAATTAGCTCGGACGACCACGAAGCGTCGAACGAGACAGCCCGCGCCAGCATAACGGATCGGCTCTCGGAAGTGAGTATCAACGAAACAGAGAACGACCTCTTTAGCGACCGATTGATCGTGAACAAGTCGTATCTTGTTGACCGCGAACGCAGAGACGACTTCGACGCTGCGATCGATGAGATACAGTCGGCCCACGATAACGTCGTGATCCAATACACCGGACCCTGGCCGGCGTACAACTTCGTTGATATCCATATTGGAGCTGACCAGCAACAAGGAGGTCGATAAGATATGTTGATCCTTGACGACGTGCTGGTGAAGCCCTTTTTTTCAGTATTGGATATCCTCCATACGTTGGCGCTCGGCGAAATGTACGATATGGAGTCGATTCAGGACAATATCAAAGAGAACCAGCTGCTATATGAGGTCGGTGAACGATCGAAAGCCGAGTACGAAGAGCGCAAACGCGAGCTTGAGGTGGAGCTGGAGATGGCTAAGTTGATCCAATCACAGATGCAGGACCGGGTGGAGATTAAACACTGATGACCTCCGATCAAAGCGATCGCGATGATGCGTCTGCAGGTCGAACTGAGCGTCCGACTGGCCTGCTCGGCATATTGTTAGCTGCCATCGATGCATTCTCCGAAATCGAAACGAACGAGGGAGGCCATAGACGCGGATCGGGCCATCTTGAGGGGGAAAATACCAGCATCGAGTACGACTACGAGGTCTCGATTGGGCTTGATCCTGCCGCTCGATCAGACCCACCGAATCCCCAGCGTTCAGTCGAGTCAGTTCCTGGTCCCGAAGATGATAGCCAACCGTTCCACGTCGAGACGCGGGATATCGGCGAGGCCAAGCGTGTAATAATCGCGGACCTGCCGGAGACGAGTGAGGATGAGCTTGATATCAGATTCGATGGCGAAAAAGATGTTTTAGAGCTGTGGGCCGGAGGAAGACGCGTCAAGGGCGTTCCACTCGGGATTCAAGACGTAACAGTCACTGATATAACGTTCAATAACCAGATCCTTGCGGTGCAAATAGAGCGGACGGGCGACACCAGCGATAATGATTCCAATGAATAATAGACAACAGCGACAAAAAAAGAAGGCGCGTCAGGCACAGATAAAAGCACAGATCAATCGGGACACAGCTCGAGAGAAACTCCTTGAACAGCGAAAGGCACTTGCAAAACGTCGAAGGAAAAACCGAAAACAGTGCGAACAGCGGCGGAAAGAATCCGAGAATAGAATAGAGAACCAGACGACGCACTCGACCTTGCCGGCCCAGACGACGAACGCTCAAAACGCAGCCCGAAACTCGCATTCGACCGTTCCGGCGACGCCAAAACACTCGACAGTCCCGGCCCGCGAACGACTGTACGGCCTTCGGCTCCATCGTAAGACGAGCAAGCACGACGGCGACCAAGTCTCAGGACACGATCCGGTAGACGGGGGAGTGGCAAGCGATGAGTGACCCCAAACCAACGCGGTCACAGGGTGATCTCGCGGAAATGTTGGAGATGTTGCTGGACAAGGGGGTGGTCGTTAACGCCGATGTCGCAGTCAGCGTCGGTGACACTGAACTACTTGGGATCGAACTACGGGCCGCCATCGCTTCGTTCGAAACCGCCGCGAAGTATGGACTTGAATTCCCGGCTGGAACAGATATGGAGCGCGTTGAGACAGCAGCCGGGGTTTCCTCGGAGGGTTCCGGAGACCTAAGCACAAAGTTTGACACCGAGTCCGCTGTTGGAGATACCTCGAAACAGCCAGAACGAGCGTCGGAGACAGTCACCGATTCTACAGCCGAAACATCCCCTGACGAGAGTGAATAGTCGTGGAACTCACACTTGACGAGGAGAGTGAGGACGTACGAGGTGGACTCACCGCGCTCGTCGTGACCGTGGTTGAGTTACTGGTCGAAGCGCTTGAGCAGGAGGCTGTCCGGCGAATGGAGTCTGGGTCGCTTACTGAGGATGAAATAGAGCGTCTTGGACAGCAGCTACAGGCCCTAGAAGAAGAGCTTGAGCAGATGAAACGCAGAGAGGAGATTGGCGAGGACGTTACTGAATTCAAACAGAACCTTGACCACCTCGTGCGTGACGCTGTCGAACAGCTCTCCGAGCACCAGTCCTCGGGCCCAGCCGATCGGTCAGTTAATATTGGTGATATTCTCAATGACTGAGCACTCGACAGATTCTTCCACTGGCCAGCCTGTGAGTCCCACCGGAGAAAAAAACACTATCGATGGCCGCTATATGTACTGTCTGGTTGATCCAACAGCTTCCGGAGGGGCAGAAATCACGGTGTGCGGCGTTGGAGACGCCCCTGTGTACCTCATCCGAGAGCGTGACGTTAGCGCCGTTGTTCACGACTGCGAACGGACGTACGAGGCCGAAACCCCAGATCTGGGCTTGGTAAAACAGCGGGTGCTTAGGCACCAGCGCGTTGTTGACGCGGCAAGTGAGGCCTTCGGGACACCACTGCCAATGCGGTTCAACACGGTTTTCGATGAAGGAAACACGGGCGTTGCAGGATGGATACAGGACCAATACGATCGGATACGTGGCGGCCTGCGCTCATTCGCGGGTATGCGGGAGTATCGCGTTAGCTTGTTCTGGGAGTCCGAATCGTTCGAGGAAAGGATTAAATTACAGGACGAGACACTGCGGGGCACCCTACAGCGTCAACAGCAGGCGGGATCCGGCAAAGCGTTTCTCATCGAGAAACAATACGACAAGCGGCTCCGCGAGCTGAAGAATGAGCGCCGTGAGGAGCTTACGGCAGCGCTGAAACAGGCCGTTAAACCGACTGCACGCGAACTACAAGAGCAGGAGCCAACCACCCCACTATCGGAGCCCCCCGACTCAGCGGACGGAGGTGTGGTGGCGCGCGTAGCGATCCTCGCAAATAAGACAGATGAGGCGGAACTCGGTGACCGGTTAGACAAGTTCGTAGAACGTGACGGAGCAAGTGTTAGATTCACCGGGCCATGGCCGCCATACACGTTCGTACCTGACTTCGGGTGACGTTGCTTATGAAGCCAACAAAGGACGATACGCACGCCATCGTGGAGCTGCTCGACGTACTGCTTCGTGAGGGGGCTGTAATTCAAGCGGATGTGGTTGTAACTGTGGCTGATATACCCCTTATCGGAATCAGCCTCCGGGCGGCTATCGCTGGTATGACTACGATGACAGAGTATGGCCTGTTTAATGAGTGGGATGCCACGCACAGGGAGCGTTGAACCGCTTTTTCTGCCGGTTCCCACGGGCTGTATGCGCCTCGCCTGCATCCCTCGGCAGGTTCGGTGTCTTGATTGGGGTGTGAGAACACTCCGATGATACCACCCGACTTCTTGACTCAGTACTATATTAATTAGTATGATATATAATGTCTTATAAACGGGGAAGAACTCGATGCACTCACCGATGCGGTGGAGTCCCTCCGGTTTAGACTTCGTTGTCGTCTATGGCCGGCGGCGGGTCGAGAGAACGGAACTCCTCAGAGAATTCTGTACTGGCCGTCCGTATGTTTATATAAATCATGAGCTCACCGGACGATACTGGCGGCTCTGAAACGCCTGAATTCGTCTACCTGCTCTCCCGCTGCTCCACTTTGTTCAGATTGCTAAAATCCACCATACACACTGATGAAAAGGTCTCTGGAAACATCATCAACACTTTGATGGTAAGATTCTTTGTCTGTGGTAACGTATCTCTCTCCATGTCAGCAGAGACTGATGCACAGGGACGGCTGTACATCCCAAAGGAGGTGCGCGAGAAGTACGGCCAGAAGTACCACATCGTTATGTACGAGGACAGAATCGAGCTGATTCCGGTCGCAGACGACCCACTCACCGCAGTCCGCGAAGCGGCAGGCGAGCTTCACGATGCATCCGTCGAGAAAATCCGAGAGGACATTGAGGCGGAGGCGAAAGACGAGGCTGAGGAAGCCGGCGGCCAGAGATGACGGTGTACGTCGAGACGGATTTCTTGCTCGCACTGGCCAAAGATACCGATTGGTTACAGAGTTCCGCAGAGGACGCCCTCGTCGAGTACGATGTCGAAACGTCACCGTTCTCGTACCTCGAACTCCTCCTCGCCCGGGAACGGTACGAGTTCGACTACGTTCCGCTGGTGGCGAACCTACTTGAACTCGTTCCCGTGCGGGACGAAGAAGAGAAACAGGTAGTGCTGAAAGCAGTCAACTACTACGACGAGGGAATGACGCCGTTTGACGCCTTCCACGCAGCTACTGCTGAGACGAGGGGAATGAAAGTACTTTCTTCGGAGAAAGACTACGAAGAAATCGAGGTCGAACGAGTCCCACTGGAACCGACCGACGAGGAATAACTCTGGACTAAGGACAGCGCGGCTGAAAAGAGCGTGATACTCGCAGCATCGTGACCGCGCGTGCGACAGATTTGGTCGAATCTTCCGGCTGCTCATCAATCCCAAAATTCAGATGATGGCATCTAAAATCGACCTTCTGACCGACTAATACGTGGTTAGAAGCTCTGTGCCAGCCGTCCTTTCCCCTATCGACTCTCCCGCTGTTCGACCTTGTTCAGTTCGATCAGCAGACGAAAGATGGCCTTTACCAGGTTCGCGTCGACGTCGAACTGCTCGGCGTTGTCCCCGGCACGCTCCATGACGGCCTCCTCTTGGGACTCGTCTGTCGTCGGCAGTCCCCGCTCGCGTTTGACTGCCGCGATGCTCTCTGCGACGTACGTTCGCTGGGCGATCTGTTCGACGATCTCGCGGTCGATGTTTCTGATCTCCGCGCGGAGTTCGTCGAGGTTCGCCTCGCTCGGATCGCCGCTCATCGTATCGTTGCTCCCGTCCGTTGTGTCGTTGTTAGCCATGTCTCTCCCTTGCGTTGACTCCAGGTCTCCGAAAGCGCTTCGAGCACGTCGCGGTCGCCGACGGCGGTGTAGCTCGGTCCCGTCCCCGACAGCGAGGCGGCAGCCTCGGGCAACGCCTCGACGATCGGGTCGGCCGACCGATCCAGTGCCGCACAGAAGGCAAAGCCGTTGACGCACATGGCTCGACGGAACTCGCCTTCGAGGGCCAGCTCGTGGACGATGTCGGCCATCGGCGCGATGCGTCGACACCTCGAGACGTCGGCGTCAGCCGAAAACCCCCGTTCGTCCGGGGTGTACACGAGGACGTCCCACCCGGGCTCCTCGCGTGCGAGCAGTTCGTCCTCGGTGTTGTCCGTCACCGTGACCCCGCCGAGCATCGAGGCCGAGGCGTCGTCGAACGCGCCGGTGACGGTCACGCCGGCGTCCCGGGCCGCCTCGACGCCGATCCGACAGGCCGCCTCGCGGTCGATGTCGGCCCCCAGCGCGTCCAGGGTTGCAAGCACCGCCGCGTTCGCCGCGGCGCTCGAACTCTTCAGCCCCGACGCCATCGGGATCTCGCTCTCGGTCTGGACGTGGCCGCCCTCGCCGTCGCCGAACCGCTCGACGCAGCACTCGACACAGCGCTCGATGAGTCGGGTGTCGGCGTCCGGTTCGCCGTCGACGTCGCCGCGTACCGTTCCGGAGCCGTCGAGTTCGACGGTCGCCTCGGTGTGGGCGTCGATCGCGAACGCCGACCCATAGCCGTTTGCGAGCGCGTTCAACACTGTTCCGGCTGCCGGGGCGGCTGCACGGCCTACCATCGTCTCCCCTTCCCCGTGGGGGATACAAAGCGATGACGGTCGATGCGGGACTGGGCCGTTCGATCGGGCGTGTCTCATCAGACACGCGCCGGGCCGCGGGCCGGTCACGCTTCGAGGAGTTCGATCAGGTTCCCGTCCGGGTCCCGAACGAACACGAGTCGGGTCCCGCTGTCGGTGGTCTGTGGCTCGCTCAGCGGATCGATCCGATCGGGGAGGCCCTCGAAAAGCGCGTCGACGTCGTCGACCGAAAAGGCGAGATGGGACCCGCCGGGTTGGGGCAGCGTTGTCGGCTCCCGGGGCGGCCCCGCGGGTTCGTACTCGACGAGTTCGATCCGGCTGTCCCCCGAGTTGAGGTGGACGAACCGCCCGGACACGCCGTCACGTCCGACGACCGTCTCGAAGGCATCCCCGGAGACCGAAAACCGCGATTCGACGGTGCACCCGAGCACGCCGGCGTAGAACTCGACCGATCGGTCGAGGTCGGCGACGGTGAGGCCGGTGTGGTGTGCTTCGAGGCCGTTCGGCGGCGACCGCTGGGGATCGGACATACGGGTCTCGGGGGACTCAACCGACAAGTGAGTATTGGTCGACGGGAGCGCCGGAAAATGCTCGCTAGGGGATTTGAACCCCTGTCATCGGCTCGAAAGGCCGATATGATTGGCCGGGCTACACCAAGCGAGCGACGTCACAACGTCGGGTTCGGCGGTGTATAAAACTGTCTGTATCGATCGGATCACGCGGGTGCTTGCGGCGGATTTCGGCGACGACAGCCACGCCGCGGGTCGCTCCGGAGACTGCGGTGTCCACAGGGGCCTCACACGTCGAAGACGACGTACGCTCTCCATCCCGAGTCCGTCCGTTCGAGGGCCATCTCGGAGTACGTCACGGCTTTGATCTCCCTCGCGTCGACGTCCGAGAGCGCGACGCCGCGCGCCGACGCCTCGAGGCTCGGCTGGGCGCCCTCGGATACCGTCACCCGGTGATCCGTCGGGAGGACGCCCCGGACGTCGCGCTGATAGATGAGTTCGTCGAGGTAATCGAACAGGAGCGCCTCGGGCGATTCGGCGGCCACAGACATCCCGAACCGATCGCCCGTCCCGGGAATCGACTCGCAGTGGGCAGCCGACAGCCCGGCCGCAGTGGCCTCGAAGGTTCGATCCAGCGTCTCACCCGTCGCGTCGACGGCGATATCAGCGGTGTGGGCGACGAGTGTGAAGCTCATCGGCCCGCCGGGAGCGCTCTCCGGTTGGCTATAGCGTCCATTGGGTGTTCCGACGCGCCGCCCGGTCGAAAACGTTTTTGACACCGGTGGCGCCCCGGCTCGGGGGCGTCGAGGCGTGCCGTTTTGTTTCAGGGTTCCGTACGTCTCGACGT
This sequence comes from Natronomonas moolapensis 8.8.11, assembly GCF_000591055.1. Lineage (GTDB taxonomy): Archaea > Halobacteriota > Halobacteria > Halobacteriales > Haloarculaceae > Natronomonas > Natronomonas moolapensis. The sequence continues at coordinate 740,836 of NC_020388.1, forward strand.
ATGCGATATCTCGTCGCGGTGGACGGATCGGAGGCATCCGAGAGGGCGGTTCGGTACGCCTCGAGACACGCGGCGGCGATGGGGCCGATCGTCAGATGAGAGAGCCACCCGGCGAGTCACGGGTCGATCATACGTACATCTTTGATATGTCCGCATGAAGCCTCGCCAATGGTCGGATTGTTCGGCGCGTTGGCGCTCGTCGCCGTCACGACGCCAGTCATCTGGAAGGGCAGCGAGTACTTCGAGCGATCGGCGGGGCGGCTCAGCCGGTATTACGGGCTCCCGCTGGCCTTCCACGGCGCGATCGTCGTCGCCGTCGGCTCCAGTGTTCCCGAACTCAGCTCCGTCGTCATCAGCACGGTCGTCCACGACGAGTTCTCCCTCGGTGTCGGCGCGATCGTCGGCAGCGCCATCTTCAATTTGCTCGTCATTCCCGCGCTCTCGGCGCTCTTCAGCGACGAGCTGTCGGCGACCCGCAGCCTCGTCCACAAGGACGCGCAGTTCTACATCATCAGCGTGCTCGTCCTGTTCATCGTGTTCGCTCTCGGGGCGACGTACGTTCCGGGCGGGACGAACACCGAGGCAATCGTGACGCCGCCGTTGGCGGTGCTTCCGCTCGCCACCTACGGGGTGTATCTCTTCCTCCACCAGCAAGACGCCAGCGAGTACGTGGGCGCCGACACCCCCGGCGTCGATCGAAACCGCGAACTGCTCACGCTCGCGGCCGCGCTGGTCGTGATCGCCGTCGGCGTCGAGGGGCTCGTCCGCGCCGCCCTCTCGCTCGGCGAGACCTTCGGGACGCCGAGTCTTCTCTGGGGGCTGACAGTCATCGCGGCCGGGACGAGCCTCCCGGACGCGGTCGTCAGCGTCCGCGCCGCTCGAAACGACGACAGCACGACCAGCCTCACGAACGTCCTCGGAAGCAACACGTTCAACCTGCTCGTTGCCATCCCCGTCGGCGTGCTCCTGTCGGGATCGGCGACGATCAACTTCCTGACGGCGATCCCGACGATGGGGTTTCTCGCGTTCGCCACGCTGGTGTTCGTCGTGTTCGCCCGGACCGACCTCGAGTTGACCGATCGCGAGGCGTACGGCTTTCTCGGGCTGTACGCCGTCTTCCTCGTCTGGATGACGCTCGAATCGGCCGGGGTCATCGAGACCGTTCGGGGGATCTGACCGGGATCACCCGAGTAGCGCGGGACCGAACCTGATCGCCCACAGCGTCCCCATCCCGACGACGATAGTGGCGAGGACGTTCTCGGTTCGCCAGGCGACCGCCGCGGCGACCGCGCCCGCGAGAACCCGATCGTCGAGGAGCGTCCCGGCCGCCGTCGGTTCGATCGTGACGATGGAAGGGACGACCAACGCGGCGAGAACGGCTGCGGGGACGTATCGGAGCACGCGCCGAAGCCGCGGTGGAACGGCGTCTATTCGTCCGAAAAGGTAAATGAACGAGAGCCGGATCGCGTACGTGCAGATCCCGATGACCGCGATCGCGGCCCAGACGCCGGCGTGAGACCACGCGGTCATCGCTCACCCCACGCGTCGACAACGACACCCGCGGCGACGCCGCTTGCGGCCGCGATGGGCAGATCGAGGTTGAGCGGGACGCCGGCAGTCGCGACGGCGAGCGCGACAGCGCCGCCGACGAGGCCGGCCGTCGTCGTCCCGGTGTCTTTCATCGCCGGCAACAACAGCGCCAAGAACACGAGCGGTAGGGCGAACTCCAGTCCGAGCGCGTCCGGGACGCCGGCACCGAGGACCGCGCCGACGACCGTCCCGGCCTGCCAGACGACCCACAGCGAAAACGCGATGCCGAGATAATACGGGAGTCGAGCGCGCCCGTCGTTCGTCTCGTACTCCGCCACGGAGGCGGCGTACGCCTGATCCGTCAACACGTAGGCGGCCACCCCGCGCATCCGGAGCGAACACGCCTGGAGATACGGCGCGAGCGAGGCGGAGTACATCACCATGCGGACGTTGATGACGACCGCCGTCCCGACGACGACGAGAAACGGGGCGTTCGACCCGATGAGGTCGATCGCCGCCAACTGCGAGGCGCCCGCGAAGACGACGAGCGACATCCCGACCGCCTCCCCGATCGTCAACCCGGCGCCGATCGCGGTGATCCCGGTGACGAGTGCGAACGGCAGAATGCCGACGAGGATGGGTCCGGCCGCGCGCACGCCCGCTATGAGGTCCGGATGGAACCGCTCGGAGAACGACATACCACGCCCTTCGGCGAGAACGGGAAATCGCTATCGATCGACCGCGGCCGCCGGCCGCCGGCCGCGGTTCGGCCTGGGCGCGTCCACACCCTGACGCCGGTCGACCCCCGGCGACGGGTCCCCGGCCTCGGGCGGTGGAATTATATTCGATCGAACCGTACCTCGTGGCAGTGAGTGTCACTATCGAACTCCGTGCGTTCGACGCCGGTGACGAGGGGTTCGTCGAGGACGCGTGGGCGCTAAAAGAGCGGATCCGGCGCCGCGACGGGGTACTCAAACAGCGCCGCGGGTTCTTCACCGACGCCTACCGGCGCTCGAAGGTGTTCGCCCTCGTCGAACCGGGATACGACGACGAGTCGCTCGTGGGGTTCGCGTCGACGCGCCGGGACGGGTATATCCTCTTTTTGGCCGTCGCCCCCGAGTACCGCGGCGAGGGGTTCGGCCGCCAGCTCGTCGCCGCCGTCGCCGACGAGCACGACTCCGTCACCTGTCACGCACGAGCCACGAACGACGACGCGCTCTCGTTTTATAAGCATCTCGGGTTCGAGATCGAACGCCGCGTCGGGAGCTACTACGAGGACTCGGGCGACGCGTACTACCTCCGCTTGGGCGACGGCGGCCTCGCCTCGAAGCTCTCGCGGTTCGTCCCGGGGGCCTAACGGGCCGTCGCCCCGGAGCCGACAACGCTTTCCACCCTGGCTTCCGAACCGGGAGTATGGACGGCCGCACGCGCGAGTACCTCAAGGGGCGGTTCGGCGATCACTACCGCCGAAGCGACGTCTCGGCACCGCCGGCGGGGAACGAGCGCGAGTGGGGGTATATCACCTGGAGTTCGGGCGGGACGACGATGGTCCGGCATCGCTCGTTGCTCGACATCGCCGGCGGCGGCGACCTTGGCGGGTTCTTGGCCAGCGAGCGCCCCCGACACGTCTATTTTTCGGCGGGGCAATACGACGATCCCGGCGCGGGAACGATGGGGGCAAAGGGGTGGCGGGGCTCGGATCTCGTCTTCGACCTCGACGCCGATCACCTCCCCGGCGTCGACCCGGAGACGACGAGTTACGCCGAAATGCTCGGAGAATGCAAGGGCGCGCTGCGTCGGCTGCTCGAGCTTCTCGAGTCGGACTTCGGCTTCGAGGACCTCGAGGTCGTCTTCTCCGGCGGTCGGGGGTACCACGTCCACGTCCGACGGTCGGACGTGCTGACGCTTGGGCGGCGCGCGCGCCGGGAGATCGTCGAGTACGTACTCGGCGAGGGGATCGAGTTCGACGACGTCGTCGCGACGCGGGCGGTCACCGGCAGTTCGGGGCGACAGTCGCCGGCACAGAAGCGAACGCTCCCCGACGGCGGGTGGGCGGGCCGGACGAGCGATCGACTCGCCGGCTTCCTCGGGGACCTGCTCGCGATGGAGGAGGCCGACGCGATCGCCCGGCTACGGACGTTCGACGGGATCGGCGAGGGAAAGGCGACCGCGGCGCTCAACGCGGCGCGGGACAACCGCGCGGAACTGGAGGCCGGCAACGTCGACGTCCACCCGGCGGTGTACGGCCTGGCGAGGCGCCTCTTCGAGGACGTCGTCGACGCACAGTCGGCCCCGATCGACGAGCCAGTGACGACCGATATCAACCGTCTCATCCGGCTGCCGGGGAGCCTCCATGGCGGGACCGGCCTCGCAGTCCGGCGGGTCGAACGCCCGGAGCTCGAGGGGTTCGACCCACTCGTCGACGCCGTTCCCGAGACGTTCCTCGGCAACGAGATATCGGTGTACGTCCGCGAGCCGACGACAGTAGAGCTTCGGGGCGAAAGCTTTAGGCTCCAGGAGGGTGTGCGTTCCGTCCCGGAGCACGTGGGCGTCTTCGCGATGGCCCGCGGGCACGCGAGCAAGGCAGGAGAATGAACCTCGACGAACTACAGTCCGTACAGGCACGCGAACGCCAATCGAGTGACCTCCAGCACCTGCGATCGTCGTTTTATAAGGAGGTCGGCGAGTTCATCCGCGAACGGAACGAGGAGCGCGCCCGCGCCGTCGAGGACGCTGACGACCCGTTCTCCGAACCCGAGGTCAGACGGCTCACCGACGACATCGAGACCGCCGAGGGGACCGTCGAAGCGATCTACGAGCGCCGCGTCGGGAAGGTCGTAAAGAAAGCTTCCATCGCCGCCGCGGGGATGCCCGTCGAGGACGACGGGTTGACCAGCGAGGAGTCGGCGCTGTTCGAGTCGCTCGTCGACCGCATCGAGGACAACCGCGAGCGAGTGCTGTCGGTGCTCGACGGCGACACCCCGTCGGTGTCGTGTTCGGTAGAGGAAACGACACCCGACGACTCCGACAGCGTCGCGTCCGAGGAGAGCATCGCCGGCCGCTCCGGCCCCGGAGCCGCCTCCCGCGATCCGGGGGCTGCCCCCCACGACGCGGAGGGCGTCAGCGCCGCCGATCTGATGGGAACCGCCCCGCCGACCGACACGGAGACGGCCGCCACGCCCGAGGGCTCTGCGGGAGAGTCCCCATCGACAGCCTCCGAGGCCGGGGGCGACTCCCCCGCCGTCGAGGCGGTTCCATCCGGATCGCCACTGTCGGAGGCGGTTCCGGAACCGATCGGTGGGTCCGAGGGCAGCCCCGAATCGGGCGACGCCGCACGGGCCGGGACCGCGGCGGCTGATGGGTCCCCGTCCGCCGAGTCGGTGGCGAGTGGCTCGGCCGACCCGCCGGGGTCGGACACCGCCGGAGACGTCCCCGGAATGCCCCGCACGACGGTTCGGATCACCGCTGACGTCGGCGAGATCGTCGGCGCTGACGACCGCGACTACGACCTCGGTACCGAGGACGTCGTCACGCTCCCGGAACCGAACGCCGACGTCCTCGTCGAGAAGGACGCAGCGGAACGGCTGTAGCCGGTCGCTCGGCGCTGTCGCTCTCGGCCGCGAGCAGTGTATACCCCCGGGAGCGATCCGACCGGGCAGTCGCCCCGGACGCACGCGCGGGCCGATCGAACCGAGCCCCGATCCGAAGTGCAATTCTACCGAACGCTCTCTGTACGCTCCCGTCCCGCGATTTTCGTAGAAAGGTTTAAATACTAACAATACTAACTCATGGTTAGTATGAGCGAACACATCCGATCGGTCCACAGTGAGGTCGACGGTCTCGTCCGCCGCTACGAATACGACGACAGCGCCGTTTTCGTCGCCGACTTCGGTCCCGTGGACGGGACCGTCGACGTGGTCGACGGGACCGCGATGGTCGTCGTCGACGACGACCAATACGAGTTCGAGGTCGCCGAGGACGTCGACCACGCAATTATGAACAACGGAGTCGTTACCATAGAGACGGAGCAATAGACGAATGCGACTCACAGTCAAGCCGTTAAAACAGAAGGACGCCGGGCGCGGACTGGCGGCGATCGACCGGGCGGCGATGGACGAACTCGACCTCGAAAACGGCGATTACATCGTCATCGACGGGGGCGAGTCACGCGCCGTCGCCCGCGTGTGGCCCGGCTATCCGGAGGATCAGGGCCGGGGCGTCGTCCGCATCGACGGACGGCTCCGCGGCGAGGCGGACGTCGGCATCGACGACAAGGTCAGCGTCGAGCCCGCGGAGGTCAACCCCGCAGAGGAAGTCACCGTGGCGCTCCCACAGAACCTCCGGATTCGGGGCAACATCGGCCCGCACATCCGAGACAAGCTCAGCGGACAGGCCGTCACGACGGGGCAGAACGTCCCCTTCTCGCTCGGCCTCGGCCCGCTTTCGACCCAGAGCGGCCAGCGCATCCCGCTTCGGATCGCCGACACCGACCCGAGCGGTACCGTCGTCGTCACCGACTCGACGGAGATCACGGTGAGCGAAAAGCCAGCCGAGCAGATCGCCCAGACGGGAAACAGCGGCGCCGGAGCCGCGGTGAGCGACGGCGCACCCTCGGTTACCTACGAGGACATCGGCGGCCTCGTTCAGGAGCTAGAACAGGTCCGCGAGATGATCGAGTTACCGATGCGCCATCCCGAGTTGTTCCAGCAACTCGGCATCGAGCCGCCGAAAGGAGTCCTCCTGCACGGCCCACCAGGCACCGGCAAGACCCTGATGGCCAAGGCCGTCGCCAGCGAGATCGACGCTCACTTCTCGAACATCTCCGGCCCGGAGATCATGTCGAAGTACTACGGGGAGTCCGAAGAACAGCTGCGTGAAGTGTTCGAGGAGGCCGAGGAGAACGCCCCCGCGATCGTCTTCATCGACGAGATCGACTCGATCGCGCCCAAGCGCGGCGAGACCAGCGGCGACGTCGAACGCCGCGTCGTCGCTCAACTACTGAGCCTTATGGACGGCCTCGACGACCGCGGCGACGTGATCGTCATCGGCGCGACGAACCGCGTCGACGCCCTCGACCCCGCCTTGCGCCGCGGCGGTCGTTTCGACCGCGAGATCGAGATCGGCGTCCCGGACAAGGAAGGTCGAAAGGAGATACTGCAGGTCCACACCCGTGGAATGCCGCTCGTCGACGGGATCGACCTCGATCAGTACGCCGAGAACACCCACGGCTTCGTCGGTGCTGATCTCGCGAGCCTCGCGAAGGAAGCCGCGATGAACGCCCTGCGCCGGATCCGCCCGGAACTCGACCTCGAACAGGACGAGATCGACGCGGAGATCCTCGAGTCGATGTCGGTCACCCGGGGGGATTTCAAGGACGCTTTGAAAGGAATCACCCCGAGCGCGATGCGGGAGGTGTTCGTCGAGGTGCCCGACACCACCTGGAACTCGGTCGGCGGCCTCGAGGACACGAAAGAGCGGCTCAGAGAGACGATCCAGTGGCCCCTCGATTACCCCGAGGTGTTCGAGACGATGGATATGGAGGCCGCCAAGGGCGTCCTCCTGTACGGCCCGCCCGGAACCGGCAAGACCCTGATGGCCAAGGCCGTCGCGAACGAGGCCAACTCGAATTTCATCTCGATCAAGGGTCCCGAACTGCTGAACAAGTACGTCGGCGAGTCCGAGAAGGGGGTCCGCGAGGTGTTCGAGAAGGCCCGCTCGAACGCCCCGACGGTCGTGTTCTTCGACGAGATCGACTCGATCGCCGGCGAGCGCGGCCGCGGCATGGGCGATAGCGGCGTCGGCGAGCGCGTCGTCTCACAGCTGTTGACCGAACTGGACGGCCTCGAGGAGCTCGAGGACGTCGTCGTCATCGCGACCACGAACCGGCCGGACCTCATCGATTCGGCGCTCTTGCGCCCCGGCCGCCTCGACCGTCACGTCCACGTGCCCGTCCCCGACGAGGCCGCCCGGCGGGCGATCCTCGATGTTCACACCCGCGACAAGCCGCTGGCCGACGACGTCGACCTCGATGAAGTCGCTTCCGATACCGACGGCTACGTCGGCGCCGACATCGAAGCCGTTGCCCGCGAGGCATCGATGGCCGCGACTCGGGAGTTCATAAACAGCGTGGACCCCGAGGAGGCCGCCCAGAGCGTCGGCAACGTCCGGATCACCCGCGAGCACTTCGAGGCGGCGCTCGAGGAGGTCGGCCCGAGTGTCGACGACGACACCCGGAAGCGCTATGAGGAACTAGAGGACGAACTCGGCCCGAGTGACGAGCCGAACGAACCCGACGTGAGCCGGACGTTCCAGTAGCGCCCCCCGTCGGCCGAATCTTCGCTTTCTGCAGATATACCACACGATCGTTGAGTGTATTCGGAATCCGAAGCCACCCATCAAACATTTATCCGTTCGTCACCTACCTAAATACGATGAATGCACACACCGAAACAGCCGGCGACCCGCCCGATTCGAAGGCCGTTCTCTTCTGTTCAGCCTGCGATCGATCGGCCCCGATCGACGCCGCGAGCCTCGATCGGCACCGGAACAGGACCGACGTCGAGTGCCCCGACTGTGGCGCCGTCGTCGTCAGTCAGCCGCGGTTCGGATCCGACAGCCGATACCGAACGATCTCGGCCTGATGCGGACGATCGAAGCGGTTCACCCGAGTTTTTCCGTGCCGGTCTCCGTGACGACGCCGTCGAGCAGATGCGCCGGCGTGGCGTCGTAGGCCGGGTTGGCGACCGAAAAGCCCTCCGCGGGTTCGCGCATCACTTCCGCCGGCGACCGGAACTCGTTCTCGAAGACGAACCCCTCCTCGATGAGTTTCTCGCTCGCGCCGACGACGGAGACGGGGACCGCGAGTTCCGCTGCCGTCGCCGCGATGGGAAACGTCCCGACGCGGTTGTACAGCGTGTCCTCGACGATCGCCGACATCCCGAGGAGGACCCGATCGCACTCATCGAGGTACTGTCCCGCCGCGCCGTCGACGATGAGCGTCGTCTCGACGCGGTCGATCGCCGCGAGCGTCCGGGCCGTCCGTCGTCCCAGATACCGCGGTCGGGCCTCGCTGACGTAGACGTCGATGTGGTGGCCCTCGCGGGCGGCGAGTTCGATCGCCTCGACGACCGTCGAGGAGTAGTCGTGGGTCAACACCGTCGTCCCGTCCGGGAGGAGGTGTACGGCGTTCGTCGCGGCCTCGTGTTTGGCGCGCTCGACTGACTCGACGACGTCGTCGATGGCCGCATCGGTTTCGACCTTCGCCGCCTCGATCGTGTCGAACTCGCCGCCCTCGATTCGGGAGACGATCTCGCGTTGGGTGTTGTACAGCGAGGCGTGGGAGGGTTGGGCGCGCTGGAGGGCGCTGGCGTTGCGCTCGAGCGACCGAGCGTACTCCTCGACGGTCGCGAACTCTCGATCGAGGAGTTCCCGCAGCGCCTCGGCCGCTTTGACCGCGACCACCGACGACGAGTGCGTCTGCATCTCGCGGATCTCGTCGACTGTTTCGTCGATCATGGCCGGTGGGTCGGCCGGCGAAGCTATATGCCTTCGGGGATCGGGCTCTCCCGATGCCGTCGTCGGGATCGCGACGGAATCGCGACGAGTCGCCCCGGGGCCCCGATGCGACGGGCGCCGTCCCCGAACGCGCCGTTTATTCGACTGGCGATACAAGCGTAATCGATGAGTAACGGGGCCTCCGACGAGGTCGGCATGGACGCGTTCGCCGCCCTCCATGCGGACGTTCGGGCGGCGCTCTCCGAGCGGGGCTTCGAGACGCCGACGGCACCACAGCGGAAGGCGATCCCGGCGCTCGCCGACGGCGACCACGGCCTCGTCGTCGCCCCGACCGGGTCCGGCAAGACCGAGACGGCGATGTTGCCGGTCCTCTCGGCAATCCGGGGGCGCGAGCCGAGACACGGGATACAGGCGCTCTACATCACGCCGCTGCGAGCGCTGAATCGCGATATGCGAGAACGCCTCGATCGGTGGGGCGAGACGCTCGGCATCGAGGTCGCGGTTCGACACGGCGACACGACCGACTACGAGCGTGGCAAACAGGCCGAGGACCCGCCGGACGTCCTCGTGACGACGCCGGAGACGTTGCAGGCGATGTTCACGGGCAAGAGGCTCCGCCGGGCGATCGCCGACGTCGAACACGTCGTCGTCGACGAAGTCCACGAACTCGCCGCCTCCAAGCGGGGGGCACAGCTGACGGTCGGGCTCGAGCACCTCCGCGAGCACGCCGGCTCGCTTCAGCGGATCGGTCTCTCGGCGACCGTCGGCGACCCGGAGGAAGTCGGGCGCTTTCTGACCGGCGACCGCGGCTGTCGGATCGCCGAGGTTGAGGCGGGGTCGAACATCGACGTCTCGGTCCGGACGCCCGAGATCACGGCGGCCGATCGGACGGCTGCGGGCGAGTTGTTGACCGACGCCGAACTCGCGAGCCACGTCCGAACCATCGACGACATCGTCGCCGCCCACGACTCGACGCTCGTCTTCGTGAACACCCGACAGACCGCCGAGGGACTCGGATCGCGGCTGAAGTCCTACGGTACGGATCTGGGCATCCACCACGGCTCGCTGTCGAAGTCAGCCCGGGTCGAAGTCGAGGACCGTTTCAAAACCGGCGAACTCGACGCGCTTTTGTGTACCTCCTCGATGGAACTCGGCATCGATGTGGGCCGGATCGACCACGTCGTCCAGTACTCGAGCCCGCGGGAGGTCCGCCGGCTCCTCCAGCGCGTCGGGCGAGCGGGCCACCGCCGGGAGGCGACCTCTGCCGGGACGGTCATCGCGACCGGCTCCGACGACGCCTTCGAGGCGCTCGCGATCGTCGAGCGCGCCGAACGCGGTGCCGTCGAGTCGGCGGGGATCCACCACGCCAGCCTCGATACGGTCGCGAACCAGATCCCCGGCCTGCTCATGGGCTTCGAGGAAATCCCCGCCGCGCGGGCCTACGACATCGTCACGCGGGCGTATCCGTTCCGGAATCTGTCCCGAGCCGAATTCAAATCGGTCGTCCGGGAACTTTCGGACAACCGGCTCCTGTGGCTCGAGGAGGACGCGGATCGCCTCGAGAAGTCGGGCGGGACGTGGCAGTACTTCTACGCCAATCTCTCGATGATCCCCGACGAAGCGAATTACACGGTGACAGACATGGCGTCTGGCGACCCAGTCGGGACGCTCGCCGAGCGCTTCGTCGTCACGTTCGCCGCTCCCGGCGAGACGTTCGTCCAGGGCGGGGAGATGTGGCGGATCACCGAGATCGACGACGAGGCCGAGGAGGTCCTCGTCTCGCCGGTCGGCGACCCGACCGGGGAGGTCCCCTCCTGGGTCGGCCAGGAGATCCCGGTCCCTTACGACGTAGCCCAACACGTCGGGCGAACGCGGGCCGACGCCCACGAGCGGTTCGAGTCGGGGATGGGACGCGACCACGTCGCGGAAGCGCTCACGGAGCGGTTCCCGGCGGACGAACACACCGCGAGCGAGGCGCTGAAACCCGTCGAGCGCCACGAAGGGCCGGTTCCGGCCGACGACCGGGTCGTCGTCGAGGGGTTCGGCCGCGAGGTCGTCCTCAACGCCGCGTTCGGCCACACGGTCAACGAGACGCTGGGGCGGTTGCTGTCGGCGCTGATCGGCCAGCGGACCGGCTCGTCGGTGGCGATGGAGGTCGACCCCTACCGGATCGAGCTCGAAGTGCCCTCGGGGGTGACGATCGGGGACGTCGTCGAGATCCTCGAAACGACCGACCCGGAGCACGTCGCGACCCTCGTCGAGTTGAGCCTCAAAAACGCCGATTCGCTCAAGTACACCCTCGCACAGGTCGCGGCGAAGTTCGGCGCGCTGAAACGCTGGAAGGGCAAGGGGGCGAGCCAGAATCGTTTCGGCAAGGACCGGCTGCTCGAGGCGCTCGAGGACACGCCGATCTACGACGAGGCGGTTCGGGTCGTCCTCCACGAGCAACTCGACGCCGCGACGGCGAGCGACGTCCTCCGGCGGCTCCAGTCGGGCGATCTCGCCCTCGAGACGGCGAGTCAACGGACGGCGCTCGGGCAGGCGGGGCGGTCCTCCGGGCGGGAGTTGCTCTCGCCGCAGAACGCCGACGCCTCCGTCGTCGAAACCGTCAGAGAACGGATCATGAACGACCGGGTGTTGCTCGCGTGTCTCCACTGCGAGGAGTGGGACCGACGGCAGACGGTCGAGCGAGTCGACGAACAGCCGGAGTGCCCGGCGTGTGGGTCGACCCGGGTCGCTGCGTTGAACCCCTGGGCCGACGAGGTGCTCGAGTCGGTCCGGACCGGCGAGGACCGAAAGGACGACGAGCAGCGAAAACAGACCGAACGCGCCCACCGGGCCGCAAGTCTGGTTCAGAGCCACGGCAAGAAGGCGGTGATCGCGCTGGCGGCGCGGGGCGTCGGCCCCCGCAACGCCGCGTTTGTGATCAACAACCACCGCGAGGACGAGGACGACTTCTACCGCGATATCATCGAGCGCGAGCGCCAGTACGCCCGGACGAACTCCTTTTGGGATTGAACCAACCGGGGCACACTGATTGTGCATATAGCACAATATAGTTGGGGAGCGGCGTCGACGGGAGACATCTCGTCACGGTCGTCCCCTCGGACGTCCACACAGAGATGCCGGGAATCGACTTTGAAAAGCGGCGAAAGAACGCTCTCGGAACGTACCGCCGCGTGAGCGAACGCGAAGGGTCCGACGTGGAGACACGCGTTGTCCGGGGCACGCCCCAACGCCGGATCAACGGTATCGCGGGGACGGTCGCCGCCGACCTGATGCTCGTCGGCTCTCGCGGGCACAGCCGCCTGCGCCGGCTGTGCTGGGAAGCGTCTCCGAGCGGATCGTCGCGGAGACGAACGCGAACGTCCTGTTGATCCCCTCGAAGAACGCCTGATACTGGCGGACAAACGAACGGACACACGAGGCGCACGCCGTTCGACGGCGCGACTGGCGGATCACCTCGCCAGCAATATTGTATAGAACGTCCAAAATCATTATACGTTCTCGGGCCGTAGCGTGTAGTGATGAGTTCGAACGCAACAGCCGTCCCGACCGAACCGATCCACCTGGGTGCCGAAGGCGACCTCGAGGAAGCGGTATCGACGTACGACGTCGTACTGGTCGACTTCTACGCCGACTGGTGTGGCCCGTGTCAGATGATGGAGCCGGCGATCGAGTCGGTCGCGGCCGACACCGACGCCGCCGTCGTGAAGGTCGACGTCGATCAGTTCCAGGGGCTCGCCGCCCAATACGGCGTCCAGGGGATCCCCGCGTTGTTCCTCTTTGCCGACGGCGAGACCGTCGAACAGCTCGTCGGTATGAAGTCCGAAGACGAGCTCTCGGGCGTGATCGAACGCTACGCGTGATCGGACGCCAGGGCGGCCGAGAAACGGCCGCCAGCACATCGCGGAGCGCTCCGGCACGTCCGGACGTGCTCGCGAACGGCCCGGCGCCAGCCACCCACCACCGGGACGCCGGACGACGACGCGGACGACGACACATTCCATGCCAGATACGACACCCGACGCCACGGCCGAGACGACTCGCGTGTGGATGGTCGAACGGACCTACTCGGACGACGAACAGAACCTGATCATCATCACCTACGCGACGCCCGGCGGCCGCCGGGAGTTCCGCAAGGAGCGCGCGCTGACGAGCTTCACGGGAACTCGCCGCGAGACGCCGGTCAGCCTCGAGGTCGACACCTCCGACCTCGGGACCGTTTCTGACCCCGAAACGCGGGAGCGCTACGCGGCCGAGGCCGACCGGATGGCCGAGAAGCACGACCCCGGGGACGAGTTATAAATCGCGGACGGACGTTTATAAATAGATCCAGCCCGCGCTTCCGCGTTTATAAACAGGTCAGTCGTCGGCAGACGCCGGCTCCGATCCCTCGCTCGCGGCCGTATCGTCGATGCTCGGCGGGTACTTTCCGCGGTCGAGCTTGAGATCGGACTGCGGGCGGGCCATGCAGGTCAGTGCGTAGGACTCGCTTTCCTCGTCGGTTAGCCCCCGAGCGGCGGGCTGGGCGACGTCGCCCTCGAGGATCTCGGCCGAACACGCCAGACACATCCCGACGCGACAGGAGTACTCCTGTGCGATTCCCTCCTCGATGCAGCGTTTGAGGATGGTCTGTTTGTCCGAAACCGTGATCGTCTCGTCGGTCCCGACGAACTCGACGGTGTACTCTGTCATACCGAACGGTTGGGCCACCCCGGACAAAACTCTTTACCTCCGTACGCGGTCCGACACGCTGTCGGGAGTCGGCCGGCACCGGTGGGAGACGCTCCGCCACCCTAATGGCCCGCCTGGACGAGTCACCGACATGAACGTAGAGGAGTACTGGGGGATCGGCCCGAAGACCAAAACGGTCCTCGAGGAGTCGATCGGGACCGAGGCCGCCATAGAGGCGATCGAGGCGGGCGACGTCCGGACGCTCGTCGAGGCGGGCGTCGACCGAAGCCGGGTGACGCGCGTACTCAGACACGCCCAAAGCGCCGACGGGATGGCGCTCTTGGCGACCCGCGACGCCCGGCTAGTTTATAAAGACCTTCTCGATTCGATCGCCAAACTCGCCGTGAGCGAGGCGGCCGCCGACCGGCTCCGGACGCTGACGCCGCTGGCCGACCGGTCGGCTATGGAGGCCCGTCTCGACGCCGTCGAGCGCGGGCGGGCGGGCTGGAACGCCCTCGACGACGACGACAGGACGGCGGTGCTCGGGACGTTCGAGCGCTACGACGACGCTGCCGGCCGGATCGCCGCCGTCGAAGCGGCGGTCGAGTTGGCCGAGATCGACACCGAAAGCGCCGTCTTCGATCCGATCGCCGGCCTCGATACGGACGCGCTGGCCGAGGCGGCGGTGGCGCTCGAAGCTCTCGGCGACGACCGGATCGCCCGGGGGGCCGACGACGAACTCGACCGGCTCCGGGACGCCCGCGAGACCCTCGACCGGCTCTCGGCGAATGCGGAAGGGGTCCTCGAGGAGCTGCGATCGGACGGCGTCGACGACAGCACGGCCTTTCGCGAGGGGCTCGTCGAGTACCTCCGCCGGGAGACGACCGTCGATCCGGCCCGGGTCCGCTCGGCGATGGTCGACGAGGCCGTCGACGCCACCGGGTTCGTCACCGAGACGCTCCGGGCGCTTCGGTCGGATCTGGAGGCCGCCATCGGGGAGCGCTCGGCGGCCGTCCGCGCCGACCTGGAGGCGGCCGTCGAGGCGGCGGGCGAGGACGTCGGGCGCGCCGAAACGGCCGTGACGACGGTCGCGCGCGAACTCTCCGTGGGCCGATTCGCGGCGGCCTACGACCTCCGCCGCCCCCGCTACGTCGACGACGAGGGCCTCGCGGTCGTCGGCGCGCGGAACCTCGGGCTGCTCGACGCCGGCGTCGACCCGCAGCCGATCACGTACGCGGTCGGCGAGCACGGCCTCGACGCCCCGGCCGGCGAACGAGTAACGGTGCTCACGGGGGCCAACAGCGGCGGGAAGACGACGCTTCTGGAGACGCTGTGTGCCGTTGCGGTTCTCGCCCATATGGGCCTGCCCGTCCCGGCCGACGCCGCCGAGATCTCGGTCCTCGATCGGCTCGTCTTCCACCGGCGACACGCGAGTTTCAACGCGGGCGTCCTCGAGTCGACGCTGCAGTCGGTCGTCCCGCCGCTGGTCTCCGGCGACCGGACGCTCATGCTGGTCGACGAGTTCGAGGCCATCACCGAACCGGGGCGGGCGGCGGACTTACTCGGCGGTCTCGTCCGGCTGTCGATCGCCGAGGGCGCCATCGGGACGTTCGTCACCCACCTGGCGAACGACCTCGAACCCCTCCCGGAGTCGGCGCGAACCGACGGTATCGTCGCCCGCGGGCTGACCGACGACCTCGAGTTGGAGGTCGACTACCAACCCCGCTTCGGCGAGGTGGGCCGCTCGACGCCGGAGTTCATCGTCTCGCGGCTGGTCGCGAACGCGGGCGACCGCGCCGAGGAGGCCGGCTTCCGGACGCTCGCGGCGGCGCTGGACACCGAGATGGTCCAACGAACCCTCTCGGACGCGGCCTGGACGGCGCTCGACGGATCGGAGTGACCGTCCGCCCGACGGCACCGCCGAGGCGGTAGGCATTTCTTCGGCCCACCACACCCCAGCGTATGGACAGAAAGCGGGCGATGACGAGCGTCGACCTCGCCGCGCTCGTCGGCGAGTTGCGGGAGTACACCGGCGCGGTCGTCGACAAGGCCTACCTCTACGGCGACGACTTCGTCCGGTTGAAGATGCGCGATTACGACCGCGGCCGGATCGAACTCGTCGTCGAGACGGGCGATCCCAAGCGGGCCCACGTCGCCGTCCCCGACCACGTCGCCGACGCCCCGGGGCGGCCGCCGAACTTCGCGATGATGCTCAGAAACCGCATCGCGGGCGCGAACTTCGAGGGCGTCGAGCAGTACGGCTTCGACCGCATTCTCACCTTTCGTTTCGAACGCGAGGACGCGACGACGCTCGTCGTCGCGGAACTGTTCGGCGACGGCAACGTCGCCGTGATGAACGAGGACAGAGAGGTCATCGACTCTCTCGACACCGTCCGGTTGACCGCCCGGACGGTCGCGCCGGGATCGCAGTACGGCTACCCCGACGAGCGGTTCAGCCCCCTCGATTGCGACGGCGAGGCCTTCGCAGCGCGGATGGCCGACTCCGATACCGACCTCGTTCGCACGCTCGCGACGCAGCTCAACTTCGGCGGCCTCTACGCCGAGGAGCTGTGTACACGCGCCGGCGTCGAGAAGACGATGGACATCGAGGAAGCGACCGAGGAGCACTACGAGGCGCTCTACGGCGCGCTCGAGCGTCTCCGGGAGCCGATCCTCGAGGGCCGGACCGATCCCCGGCTCTACGAGACCGACGACGGCGACGTCGTCGACGCGACGCCGCTTCCGTTGCGGGAACACGAGACAGAGGGCTACGACGCGACCGCCTTCGAGAGTTTCAACGGCGCGATCGACGAGTACTTCTATCGGCTCGAAACCGAGTCCGAGACCGAAGAACAGGCCGGCGCCGGGACCGACCGCCCCGACTTCGAGTCCGAGATCGAAAAATACGAGCGGATCATCGAACAGCAGGAGGGCGCGATCGAGTCCTACGACGAGCAGGCCGACGAGGAACAGCGGAAGGCCGAATCCCTCTACGGCAACTACGATCTGATCGACGAGATCTGCTCGACGGTTCGGGCGGCCCGCGAGGACGGCGTCCCCTGGGCGGAGATCGAGGAGACGTTCGAGGCCGGTGCCGAGCGGGGCATCGAGGCCGCCGAGGCGGTCGTCTCGGTCGACGGTGCCGAGGGGACGGTGACCGTCGATCTGGGGGACGGCCCGATCGAGTTGGACCCGACCGTCGGCGTCGAGCGCAACGCCGATCGCCTCTACACCGAGGCCAAGCGCGTCCGCGGGAAAAAAGAGGGCGCACAGGCCGCCATCGAGGACACCCGCGAGGACCTCGCCGCAGTCGAGCGCCGCCGCGAGGCGTGGGAGGCCGAGGACGCCGACGAGGGCGAGGACGAAGACGACGACGCCGAGACCGACTACCTCGCCGTGTCGTCGGTCCCCGTCAGGTACGACGAGAAGTGGCACGAGCGCTTTCGGTGGTTCCGGACGAGCGACGGCTTCCTCGTGATCGGGGGGCGAAACGCCGACCAGAACGAGGAGCTGGTCAAAAAGTACATGGACCCCTCGGATCGGTTCTTCCACGCGCAGGCCCACGGCGCGCCGGTGACGATTCTGAAGGCGACAGAACCGGACGAACCGGCCCGCGACGTCGACATCCCGGAGACGAGCAAACGCGAGGCCGCCCGCTTTGCGGTGTCGTACTCCTCCGTCTGGAAGGACGGCAAATTCGAGGGTGACGTCTACGAGGTCGACGCCGATCAGGTGTCGAAGACGCCCGAGAGCGGCGAGTACGTCGAGAAGGGGAGCTTCGTCATTCGCGGTGATCGAGAGTACTACCACGACGTCTCCGTCGGCGTCTCCGTCGGCATCAAGTGCGAACCCGACACCCGCGTCGTCGGGGGGCCGCCGTCGGCCATCGATTCGGTCGCTGCGACGTCGATCCGGATCGAGCCGGGAGAGTACGCCCAAAACGACATCGCAAAGCGGCTCTACCGGACGTTCCGCGAACGCTTTACCGACACGAGCTTCGTCCGCAAGGTCGCAAGCCCCGACCGGATCCAGGAGTTCTGCCCGCCCGGGGGGAGCCGAATGGTCGACGAGTGAGCCGACGGGGGCAGCCGGCTGGCCGCCTCCACGGAATATAAAGCCACTGGGCGCGTTACTAAAGACATGCTCAGGGAGGCGCTCGACTACCCGACGCGGTCGCCCGAAGGGGGGCGTTCGGTCATCGTCGGCGGACTGGTCCTCGTCGTCATCACGGCCTGTCTCGGCGTTGCGGCGCTCGGCGCCCCGTACGCGTACGCCGCCGCGTTGGGTCTCCTCCCGTGGCTCCTCGTGCGGGGCTACTACGTCCGCGTCGTCCGCACGTCGATCGGGCGCGAGCGCCCGACTCCGCCGCGGTTCGGCGACGTCCGACGACTGTTCCGCGACGGCGCGGTCGCAGTCGGGATCTCGGCGGTGTATCTGCTGCCCGGGTCGGTCGTGCTCGCCCCGCTGGTCGGCGTTCGAGCGGCCGGGACGGACGTCTCGGCGGTGTTGCTCGAGCGCGCTGTCCCCGGGGCTGCCGCGACCGCGGCCACCTCGCTGACGGGCGTCGCCGCCGTCGTCGCGCTCATGTACGCCATCGGCGCGCTCTACGTCCTCCCGGTGGCGGTCGCCCGGTTCGCCCACTCGAATCGCGTGCGCGCCGCCTTCGAGATCGGACCCGTCGTTTCCGGAGCCATCAGCGAGGATTACGCCACCGCGTGGGGGATCTCGATCGCCTTGCGGCTGTTCGTGCTTCCGTTCACGTACCTGCTTCGGCTCCTCCTCGTCGGGTTCTTCCTCCAGTTTCACGTTTCGACCGGCGCTCGGTACTGTTACGGCCAGGGCGCGGGGGCCGCGCTCGGTCTCGATGCGGTTCCCGCGACCCACGAACGGAGCGACCCCGAGGAGTGGGCTGCCCGACCCGCCGTCTCGCGCGTCCCGGCCCGCGATGGAGGGATCGGGAGTCGACGGCAACGGCCGGGACGCGGCGACCTCACACCGGCGGTGCGGCGGGTGACGGAGGGCGTCACCGACGCTGGTGCCGAGACCGACGGCGGTTCCGGGGCCGGGCGGTCGCCGGGGGCTTCGAATGTGACCGACGGCGGCTCCGGGCCGGGAGGGGACGGCGCTTCCGAGGGCGACGGCGATGCGGGGGGCGACGCGGACGCATCGGAGTCGCGGGGCTTCGACGGCGGGTTCCGACCCGCTATCGGCCCGGTCGAACGAGGCGGCGACACCGACGGCCGGGACGGGCACACGCCGGAGTGAGCGACCCGCCAGCCCCCCGATCCGAACCCGAGCGCACTTATTATCTCCGACCCGACGGCTGGTATGCGCATCGCCGACCGCGAGGCCGCCGAGGGGGGCCGCGAACGGATCACCGTCGTCCCCGAGAGCCTCGACGACCTGTGGCATCTCACCTACATTCTGGAACCCGGCGACGCCGTCTCGGGCGACACCACGCGCCGAATCCAGCGCGACGACGACATGACCCGCGACACCGGCGGTCAACGCGAGCCGATGTGGCTCGCACTCGAGGTGGCCGATGTCGAGTTCGCGAAGTTCGCCAACCGCCTCCGGGTCGGCGGCGAGATCGTCGAGTGCTCGCGAGAGGACCAACTCGACTTCCACCACACGTTCAACGTCGAGGAGCACGACGAGATCACGATCGAGAAGGTCTGGCAGGTCGACCAACTGGAGCGGCTTGAGGAGGCCGTCGAGACTGCAGAACAGCCCGACGTCGCCATCGCGACCGTCGAGGAGGGCGAGGCCCACGTCCACACCGTCGCCCAGTACGGCGTCGAGGAGCGCGCGACGATCACCGGGACGACGGGGAAAAGCGAGTACGCTCGCGGCCGCGACGAACTGTTCGAGGAGTTGGCCGCGATCCTGAAACGCCTCGACGTCGAGGCGATTATCCTCGCCGGCCCGGGGTTCACCAAGCGAGACGCCCTCGATCACATCGAGGAGGACGCCCCGGAGGCGGCCGGAAAGATACAGACCGTCGACACCGCGAGCGTCGGCGACCGCGGCGTCCACGAGGTGTTGAAACGCGGCGCGGTCGATCGCATCCAGACCGAGACCCGCATCTCGAAGGAGGCCGAATACATCGACGAACTGATGGAACGGATCGCCGAGGGAGCCAAAGCCGCCTACGGAATCGATGAAGTGGCTGAGGCCGCCGAATACGGGGCGGTCGAGACGCTGCTCGTCCTCGACGAACGGCTGCGGGAGGAACGCGCCGGGGAGGGCGAGTGGGCACGCGACGTCAACGACGTCATCTCGGACGTTGAGCGACAGGGCGGCGACGTGGTCGTCTTCTCCCACGAGTTCGACCCCGGCCAGCAACTCGGGAACCTGGGCGGGATCGCGGCGCTGTTGCGCTATCGGCTGAACTGACCCGCAGTACAGCCTCCGACCGGTCTTCGGGCTCCCGGCGGCGACGAGCTACCCGGTTCGTCGCAGATCCACCGTCAGGCCGTCTCTCGCCACCCGGACGTCGCCGTCGAACGCCGACTCGACGGACTCGGTCATCTCGTCGTGGTGGCCGTCGGTGTGGGGATACAGGTGCGTCAGGTAGACCCGGCCGATCTCGTGGCCCGATAGCGCCTCGCCGAGTCGGCTCGGCGTCGGGTGGTTGTCCACGTCAATACCATCGGGAAACGAACAGTCGTGCGCCAACACGGCCGATCCTTCGGCGAGTTCGGCGACGGCCTCGGTCGCCTCGCCGTCGCCGGAGAACGTAAAGATGGCGTCGTCGGTTTCGAAGCGGTAAGCCAGACCCTGCATCGAGTGCACCGTTTCGACCGCCTCGACGTCGTAGCCGGCGACCGACTCCGACCCCGGGCCGAGCTCCCGGATCGAGAGGTCAATCCGGCCGGCCATGTACTCGTGGACGTCGAGAAGTCCCTCGAGGAGCTCCTCGGTGCCGTCTGGGCCGACGACCTCGAGGTCGGTCTCGCCGGCCAGCCACCGGGCTTTAAGCAGGGCCATGAGGTCCGAGACGTGGTCGATGTGGTGGTGGGTGAGCAGGACCGTCTCGATTCCCTCGTAGCCGACGTTGGTCTCCGCGAGGCCGTGGAGCACGCCGCTGCCGCAGTCGACGAGCAGCGGACCGCCCCCGCCTGCGGGGTCCTCGAGCAGCAGGCCGGTCTGGAACCGTTCGCCGGTCGGCATCGCCGATCCGGTGCCGAGAAAAGTCACGCGCATACCTCCCGGTCGGGGGCGGCGGGGAAGTATGTTGATATCGGGGGCTAGGGGGTACTCGGCGTCGGATCGCCCCGGGGCGTCCTCGCGGCCCGTGTCGACTCCTCACAGCTGTATCGTACCGTCAACGTCCGCGCCGTCACAGTTCGTGTCGTATATATATCCCGAGGTAGCCGCCGAGAACGGCGAGTCCGACGGTGTAGGCCGCCACGAAAACGAGCGCGACGGCGCCGAACACGCCGAGTGCTATGGGGGCACCGCCGAACCCGAGGAAGGCCAACAGCAGGAAAAACAGGACCACGAAGGGGACGAACGTGACCACGCCCGCCACCGCCCCGGCCTTCAGTCCGTCCTCGAAACGTCCGCCTTGGAATAACCGGCGACGATCCCACCGAGAAGCGTCGAGAGCGGGACCGCAGAGAGGACGATGCCGACGACGCCGCCAACGAAGCCGTATATCAGGGCGTTCGACTCCGTCTCCGCCGGGAGCCGATCGCGCAGCGTGGAGGGGGGACTGTCGGGGACCATGGCTCGGGGTCCGGGGGTGGGCGCGAAAGGCCTTGCGGTGGCTCGCGGGGGCGCGAGCCACACCGGCGGCGTCGATCCGCAGTTCCGCGGGCCAAACCCACTTGCACGCCCGCACCCTATCGGCCGATACATGGGAGAGACGTCGTCCCCGTCGGAGACCTCTCCGGAGGCCCGGGTCCGCGAGCAACTGGCAGACGTCGGGGTCGAGTACGATCCGGCGTCGGTCGACATAGACGACGCGGAAGCGTTCGCCCGTCTCTCCCCCGACGTGCGGGCGTGGTGGATCGAGCAGTTCGGCGAGTTCGTCCCGGAGAACGGCGGCCTCTTCACCCCGCCACAGAAGGAGGCGATCCCGCTGATCGACGAGGGGACGAACACGTTGGTGTGTGCGCCGACGGGATCGGGCAAGACGCTCTCCTCGTTCAGTGCCATCATCGACGATCTGTTTCGGCGCGCCGAGACCGCCGAGGACGGACTCGACAACAGCGTCTACTGTCTGTACGTCTCGCCGCTGAAGTCGCTCGCGAACGACATCCACCGGAATCTGACCGAACCGCTCGAGGCGATCGGCGACCGCCTCGAATCGCGCGGGGAGTCCGTCGAGATACGCCACGCGATCAGACACGGCGACACGAGCGATGCCGAACGACAGCGGATGCTCGAGGAGACGCCGCATATCCTCAACACGACGCCGGAGACGCTCGCCATCCTGCTCAACAGTCCGAAGTTCAAACGGAAGCTCGAGACCGTCGAGTACGTCGTCGTCGACGAGATCCACTCGCTCGCGGACGGCAAACGGGGGACACACCTGTCGGTCTCGCTCGAACGGCTCGAACGGATGTGTGAGACCTCGCCAACCCGGATCGGCTGCTCGGCGACGGTCGAACCGCTGGAGACGATCGGCGAGTTCCTCGTCGGCGGGCGGCCGCCGGCCGGCGGTGCCGACGACGCCGACGGCGACGGTTGGCACCCCCGAGAGTACGAAATCGTCGACGCGCGGTTCGTCCGGGAGTTCGACGTCGAACTCTCCTGTCCGACCGACGACCTGATCGACACGCCGCGGGCGGTCATCACGGATCGGTTGTACAAGCGACTCGACGAACTGGTCGCCGAACACACCAACACGCTCGTCTTCACGAACACGCGGTCGGGGGCCGAACGGGTGTTGCACAACCTCCGGGAGCGCGGCGGTTACGACGAGTCGAACTCCGGGTGTCACCACGGCTCGCTGTCGAAGGATCGGCGCGCGGAGATCGAGTCGGGACTGAAACAGGGGGCGTTGGACGTCGTCACCACGTCGACCTCGTTGGAGCTGGGGATCGACATGCCGCACGTCGATCTCGTCGTACAGGTCGGCTCGCCGAAGAGCGTCGCCTCGTTGCTGCAACGCGTGGGCCGGGCCGGCCACCGACTCGACAAGACGGTCAAGGGCCGAGTGATCGCCCTCGACCGCGACGAGTTGATCGAGTGTGCGGTGATGCTACGGAAGGCCGAGGCGGGGTTCGTCGATCGGGTGTTCGTCCCCGAGCGCGCCCAAGACGTGGCGGCCCAGCAGGTGTACGGGATGGCGATCAACGGACCGCGCCGCGAGGCCGAGATCCGCGGGATTCTCGAGAGCGCCTACCCCTATCGGAACTACACGGATGGGGAGTACGAGTCGCTGTTTCGGTATCTGACTGCCGACTACGACGGTATGGAAGAAAAGAACGTCTACGCGAAAGTCTGGCGCGACGAGAACGACCCGCCGGGCGGCGAGCACCACTACGAGGCGTTCGATCCGGGGACACCACTCGTCGGCAAGCGCGGCCGGCTCGCGCGGGTCATTTATATGACAAATATCGGGACGATCCCGGACTCGTTCAGTTGCGACGTCTACACCCGCTCTGGTGACGAATGGGTCGGCCAACTCGACGAGGCGTACCTCGACACGCTCGAAGGAGGCGACGTCTTCGTCCTCGGTGGCTCGAACTACGAGTACCGCTACCGGCGGGGCTCGAAGGTGTATGTCGACCCGACGAACGCCCGTCCGACCGTCCCGTCGTGGTTTTCCGAGCGGTTGCCCCTGAGCTACGACCTCGGCCGGGAGGTCCTCCGGTTTCAGCGCGAGGTGCTCGAGCGGATGGCGTCAGCGGGACCGCCGGGCGTCCGCCGGTGGCTCAGAGAGTTCCCACTCGACGAAAACACCGTCCGCGCCCTGACGCGGATGTTCGACACGCAACTGCAGTACGCTGGCGCCGAAAGCGTCTCGACGGACCATCGGCTCGCGATCGAGGTCGAACTCGACCGCGAGGCGTACCGCCGCAACTACTACGTCCACTCGAACTACGGCCGACGGTTCAACGACGGTCTCTCGCGGCTCCTCGCCTACCGGTGTGCCCAGCGGGCGACCGCGAACGTTACCGTCGCCGTCGCCGACCACGGCTTCACGCTCTCGATGCCGCTGAACCGGAAGATCGATATCGAGTCCGTGCTCCGTGATATCGACCCCGACGGGGGCCGGGGCGACCTCCGGGCGTCGCTGTCGGGGACTGACCTTCTCAAGCGCTACTTCCGGATCAACGCGACGCGGTCGCTCATGATCCTCAAACGGTACAAGGGCCACGAGAAGTCCGCGAGCCAACAGCAAGTTTCCAGCGAGATGCTACTCGGGTTCGCCGAGGACAAGGAGCGATTCGCGGTGATGGAGGAGACCTACCGAGAGATCCTGGAGGACAAACTCGACGTTGACGCGGTTGAGACGTTCCTTTCGGGCGTCGACTCGGGCGACATCGACGTGTCCGTGACGCGCGTCGACTCGCCGTCGCCGCGGGCGTTCGGTCTCGCGACGCTGATGGCGAGCGACGTCGTCCTCGCCGAGGACGAGTCGGCCGTCCTCCAGGAGTTCCACGACCGGGTACTCGCCGAAATTGAGGGCGATGACAGTAGTCTGTCCGAACCGAGTGCCGGCGACGGTACGGCCGACGCCGGTTGACGTTTCCTGCCGACATCACCCGGCGGTCAATATCGGCCGACTCCTCGTGGCGATACTACTCCATGCGACACTCGGTCGGCAGTTATTTGACACGAGCGGAAGACCTGGCGGCTACACAGACACAACTCCGACACAAAAGTGAGATGACCCGGAGGTCCGCTGTCTCCGGTACGTGAGGATATTGCTCCACCTGGGTTTCATACTGCGGACGCTACTGTTGGATTGATTAAATCCCGATGGACGGCGGTACGTCCCCGTCGCGCGCAGCGACCTCGAAATTAAAGACGAGATCCACTACTGGGCGCTCGGGCACATTCACGATCCGCGGGGGCATGAGAACGAACCGCCTCGCCCTTCATGCTTATTTGAACACCGCCGATTTCGGGGCGTACGTCGGCGTTTCGAGCCGTGAGTCCGATCGAACCGCTATCACGCTGCCGTATCGACTACCGACATGGACTATCGGACACTCGGGGCGGTGGCGTTTTGTGTGGTTCTCGCGGGCTGTTCGGGGCTACCGTTCGGCGAGGACGCTCTCAGCTTCGAGTCGGGTGAGACCGTCGTCGAGAACAGCTCTCTCGCCGAGGAGGGGTACGAGCGCCACTACGAGGGGACACGGACCGTCAACGAGACGGTGCGTGTCGGCGCGGGCGACGGGAACGAGACGCGGGTCGTCGTCCGGAACCACATGGCGCAGTACGGGCCGGAATCCGACCGCCCGGCGGGTGTCGGGACGGTACAACTCGGAGTCATAACGACGCCGGCGGTGCGGATCGCCGGTCGGAGTCTGAACCCGTTGTTGACCGGCGATCACGAGCGGGTGTTTCGGTACCTCCCCGAGACCGACTCACAGGGGTTCGAGCAGTACGGCAACTACACCATCGAGCCGTTCGACGAACCGGTGAACGTCACCGTCATGGCGACCGAAGCCGAGGCCGGCGAGACACCCGACGCGTTCGTCCACCTCATGCGAGCGCCACACCCGGACACCGGCGATACGGTCGTCGCGTACGGGCTGTATCCGGCCGAGGCAGATGCGGCAAACTCGATCGCGCGGTTGTTCTTGTCGCTCGAGTACACCCCGCCGTCAGAGGTCGCGGACGGCGACTCAACCGGGGACGGTAACTCGGCTGAGAACGGGGACGGCGACTCCGACGCGGGCGGAACGCCGGGGGGCGGTTCGACCGGAAACGGAACCTCAGGGAGCGAGCCAGACGGGAACGGTGGCTCCGACGGAGGGTTCGGCCCGGAGCTGCCGTTTTCGGTGCAAAGCTAGGCGGACACGACGATTTGAGGTATGGGGCGATGATAACGAGTATAGCGCACAGAGCACGCGAGGCAACGAGCTCGGGATTAACCAATCCGTCTCCCGATCAACGGAACAGGCGCTTGAGTCGCCCCAACAATCCACCGAGTGTCCCACTTCCGCCGGCGAGCAGTCGGAGGACGGCCTCGGTGCTGTTTGCGACCGGTTCGGGGTCGTCGCCCGCCGCCGCCGCGGCGTCGGGGTCTTTCAGCAGGTGGCCGGTCGTGAGACAGACGACGTCCTCGCCACTTCCGACGACGCCCGTCTCGCGGAGCTTCCGGAGGCCGGCGACGGAGGCCGCCGACGCGGGTTCGACACCGATTCCCTCGCCGGCGATGGCCCGCTGTGCCGAGGTGATCTCCGCGTCGGAGACGGCGACCGCGGTCCCACCGGTCTCGCGGATGCCGGGCAGCGCCTTCGGCGCGTTGACCGGATTGCCGATCCGGATCGCTGTGGCGATCGTCTCGACGTCCTCCCAGCGCCGGGTGTCTTCTAAGCCCTCCTCGATCGCCTCGACCATCGGGGCGGCCCCCTCGGCCTGGACGCCCGTGAGTTTCGGGACGTCGCCCGGCGCGAGATCGCCCGACGCGACCATCTCCCGGAAACACTTGTACAGAGCGGCGGTGTTGCCGGCGTTTCCGACGGGGAGGACGATCCGATCGGGGAACCGGCCGTGCTCGTCGTAGAACGACTCCAGGATCTCGAGGCCGATCGTCTTCTGTCCCTCGAGTCGGAAGGGGTTCAGCGAGTTGAGGAGGTACGCCTCGCCCCGGTCGGCCAACTCCTGGACGATGTCGAGACACGAATCGAAGTTGCCGTCGACCTCCAGGATCGTGGCCCCGTGGAGGCTCGCTTGGGCGATCTTGCCCGCGGCGACCTTGCCGGCGGGCAACAACACGAGCGTCTCGAGGTCCGCCCGCGCCCCGTAGGCGGCCAGCGCGGCCGAGGTGTTCCCCGTCGAGGCACACGCCAGGCGGTCGACGTCGAGGGTCTCCGCGACCCGCACGCCGACGGTCATCCCACGGTCTTTGAACGACCCCGTCGGATTCATTCCCTCGTGTTTGATTCGGAGGTTTCGGACGCCGATCTCCTCGCGGAGCCCCGGAACGCGGTGCAGCGGCGTGTTCCCCTCCGGGAGCGTGACGCCCTCATCAAACGGCAACGCGGCGTCGTACCGCCAGACGCCGGTGCCTTCGAACTCGTCGAAGGCGGGATAGCGGTCGTAGCGGGCTTCGAGGAGACCGCCGCACTCCTCGCAGGTGTAGATGATACCCTCGAAGGGAGCGTGTTCGTGTCCGCACTCGATGCAGTGGAGCCAGACGCCGTCGTCGGCGACCTCGGGAGCGTCGGGCCGGTCGGGAAGCGCGAGATCTGCCATTACCGTGAGTGGGAGGCGGAGTCGCAAAAAGGGGCCGCTTTTCCGCGCCCGCCGGGTGGGGACGCGACGCCGGATCGACGCCCGCGAACTACGTTGGATCGACGCCCGCGAACCACCTCACGCCTCGGCGGCGTATAGGTACAGACAGCAGGTAGCGAAGATCGCCTCGACGACTTTCGAGACGACGGCGATCGGGTTGAGACTCCCGCCCACGTAGAACGCGTCGACGCTCCAACCCTGGAACTGAAACAGCGCGAGGATCGTCACGATCCCGTAGGCCGCGGCGAGCAAAAACAGCGGTCGACGCCAAAACCGCGAGAGGTACACGACGATTCCCCCGAGGAACCCCAGCCCGTTGAGCGCGAAGAGGATCGCGAGCGTCTGGCTGAACTGTATCGCGTTCATCACCGCGAGAAGGTGTAACACGCCAGTGATCGCAGCCATGACGATCGCGACGATCCCGACTGGGTTCGACGGCCTAGAGAACAGCGGTTCCGAGCCGGTCGCGTGTGCGGAGGACATACCATTTGTTTTCGGAGCGAGGGAGAAAAGTAGTTTGGTGCGATCAGCGAAATACTCCGGTACGCGGACCAGACCCTCGGCCCTCCCGGCCCGCTCTTTCGGGTCGACGACGGACGTTCAGACGCTCGTTCTCGCGAATCCGAGATCCTCGATGCACTCGCGCATCTCCTCTGCGTCGGTGTGTTTGTGCAGGATCGTCGGCGAGTCGCAGTAGTAGACCTCGCCGTCAAAACGGAGCGTCAACTCCTCGACCGACCCCAGCACCTCCGTTTTGACGACGAACCGCTCGCCGCTTTCCAGCCCCGACAGCAGCTCCTCGGCGGTTCGCTCTCCCGGTTCGACGACGGTTGATTCGGGCATACGGAACCGAACGTGCCCCTGGTACTTGAGTGACGGGACGCCGTGTGACAGCGTTTCTCGACCGGGTGTCGTTTCTTCGGGGGCGTCAGCCACGGGTGAACTACCCCTGCCTACTCGCCCGCTGTCGCGGACTCGTTGAGGCAGGGGCTTCCTGTTTCGACGACGCGACTTGCAGATACTCCAAGAGTATCCGTAGCGGTCGCAGTCTCCGCAGGCGTACCTTCGGAGTGAACCATCCCCAGGCGGTTCCAACCGCGTTGTTGGATGTTGAACGCCGCGTTCCAATCCCGGTCAACTTCGAACCCACAACTTGGGCAGGAATGCTTGCTAACCCGGAGGGTGTTCGGGGTCGCCGGCGGGAGGCGCGTCGGCGGGACATGCGCGTACACCTCCCGACGAGTCCGTACTCGATCCCCGGGGCGAGACACCGGAGGGACCGCGCCGCGCGGTCACGGGAACTCGTCGATCCGCTCGTGTACGTAGGCGGCCCACTCGTCGAGCGTGTCGTGCATCAGTTCACGGGCCTCGTCCGGCGGCGTCGCCCGGTACTGGTAGACGTGGCCGCCGCTGTCGAGGAGGCGCCGCCGGCGCTCGGCGAGGTTCCTTTCCATAAGCGTCGTCAGTCCGCGGTTGACGTTGCTCCGGTCGCGGTCGACCGTCTCCGCGAGTTCGGCAACGGTGCTGTCGGGGGCGTCGAGGAGTTCCAGATACAGGCGTGCTTCGTGGTCCTGTATCCCGAAGACACAACGGAGGACCTCCTCGAAGCCCGGTTCGGCATCGAGCATGAGATCGCGAAACCGGGCGGGGTCGGGATCGGATTCCATGTACGGGCTTCGTCGCTCGCCGTCGATAAATCCCGTCGGTCTCGGTACCGGTCCGGACGCTCGGGACGCCCCGGAGCCAATCGACGGCGACAGCGATGCGGGCGGGTCACGCGTCAGTATCGCCCTTCCAGCCACCCGAGGACGTCGGAAAGCTCCCCGGGAGTGGTCCCGTGGCCGACGCCATAGCGCTCGAATCGGACGTCCGCGCCGCCCTCGGCGAGCGTCTCGGCCGCGCGCTCGGCGCGCTCCGGCGGGATGACCTGGTCCGTCGAGCCGCAACCGACGAAGACCGGCTTTCCGGCCGCCGCCGCCGCCCGGTCGGCGTGGGAGTCGGCGAGGTAGCCGTTCAGCGCGACGACCCACTGATAGGCTTCGGGCCGCTCCAGCAGCGCGGCCATGCTCGTGATCGCGCCCTGGCTGAACCCGAGCAGGCCGATCCGATCGGAGTCGAGGTCATAGCGGTCGACCGCCCGCTCGACGAACTCGTAGAGCAGATCGAGGCTCCGGCGGAACCCCTCGGCGTCAGGCTGGCTGGCGTGGAGTCCGCCCGCCGAGAGATCCAACCCGTACCACGTGTGGCTGTCGGGACCGTCCATCGGCTCCGGGGCGCGGACGCTCAGAACGTGGAGGGCGTCCGGAAGCCGCGCCCCGATGGGGAGGAGGTCGCGTTCGTTCGTCCCGCGGCCGTGGAGCAACACGACGGCGGGGGCGTCGGATTCGACGGTTCCCGGGCGAGTGATGTGAACGAGCGGGAGGTCCTCGGTCGTGCCCATACCCGCCGTAGGGTGGGGGCGAACAAAAACGGCACCCCGAACGCCACGCCATCACGTTCCATGATAAGAACTACCACAGAATTTATTACGGATGTCGGCCAAGAAGTGGCTGTATGGCGACCGCAAACGACGTGTTCGACGAATTCCTGGAGGACCGCGGCCACGAGACCGAGACGCCGTCCTGGGAGCGCGATTATAACAAAAAGCGGTGTCCCGACTGCGGCGGCCTCCACGGGCTCGATGCGTCGAATTGCTCGGTCTGTGGCTGGCGGCCGAACTGACCGCTCGAGCGACGGCCCCGCTCCACCTCGACGCCGAGTATAAGCAGGCTATTTATATTTTCGGGCGGCGTTACGCGAGTAATGACGACAGCTACACACGTGACACGGCTCTTCGGGGGACCGGGAAGCGGGAAGACGACGGCCCTGCTCGACCGGGTCGACGAGATGCTCGACGACGGAGTCGACGTCAACGACATCCTCGTGGTTTCGTATACCCGGGCCGCGGCCGCCGAGGTCCGCGAACGGCTCGGCGAACGGCTCGATCGGTCGCCGAAATCGCTCCGCAGCAACGTCTGTACGATGCACGCGAAGGCCTACGAGCTCTTGGACCTCTCGCGGGGCGACGTCGTCGGCGAAAAGCACAAAGAGGCGTTCTGCGAGGACTACGGCATCGAATTCGAGGACGAGAACAAATCTAGTCGGCGCCGGTCGGCCCGATCGACGACGCTCGGCAACAAGATCATCGCCACCTCCCAGTGGCTCCAGCGGACCGAACGCGACGTCGCGGACTGGTACGACGTCCCGTTCAAGTGGGACGAAGAGGAAGTCCGGCTGCCGCCGGAAATCGACGACAACGCCCAGACTGGCAACAAGTACACCCCGACGTGGCCGAGCGACGACGACCGCCTCGACATCCCCGAGGCGATCCGGGCCTGGCGGAGTTACAAGGGCGACGAGGGAGTCGTCGGATTCGCCGACATGCTCGAACGCGTCAAACAGCGCTCGCTCCTGCCCAGCGTCGACCATCTCGTCATCGACGAGTTCCAGGACATCACGACGCTGCAGTACGGGGTCTACGACGAGTGGAAACCGCACGTCGAGTCGGTACTCATCGCGGGCGACGACGACCAGGTCGTCTACGCCTGGCAGGGGGCTGACCCGAACCTCTTGCTCGACGAGGACGTCGAGGACGACGTCGTGCTCCCGAACAGCTACCGGCTGCCCTCCCGAATCTTGAACGTCGTCAACACCCAAATCAGCCACATCGAAAAGCGCCAGGACAAAGACCTCAAGCCGCGCAAGGAAGGCGGCTCCGTCGAAGCCGTCCCCTCGCCGTCGATGCTCGACCTGGTCCGCAACGTCCGGATGACGGTCGATCAGGACGACGACGGCAGCGTGATGTGTCTGTTTCGAGCGCGCTATCAGATGTTCCAGTTCATGGACGAGTTCATCGGCGAGGGGATCCCCTTTACCGCCCTCACCGACCAGCGGATGTGGACCGACCGCCTGCAGGGCTACGTCGACGCCATCGAGGCGCTGGACGACGGCGATCCGATCGACGGCCTTCAGGCCAGACGCCTCGGCGAGATGCTCGCCGACAGCGCCTTCGGGACTGGCGAGCGCGAGGACTACTTCGACGCCTTCGAGGCGCTCGAGGACGCCGAGGGCGTCGATGACCTCACCGACCTGGAGGTCGCCCCGGAGTTCGTCGACGAACACGCCCCCTTCGCCCCCGGCCCGCGCTCGGCCGCTGATATGCTTACTCGGGTGTCGAACTTCCAGGAACGGTCCGTCGACGCCTACTTCAGCGGCGACTACCGTGGCACCGATCCGAACCGCGTCCGCGTCGGCACGATCCACTCCGCGAAGGGCCGCGAGGCCGACCACGTCTTCGTCGCGACCGACCTCACGGAGAAGGTCGTCGAGCAGATGGCCGCCTCCGTCGAGGACCCCGAAGCGGTCCCCGGCGAGGAGGCGTTCACGAAACGCTCCGACCCCATCCCCACGATGACCGACAACGAGCGACGGGTGTTCTACGTCGGGATGTCTCGGGCCCGCGAGCGGCTCGTGTTGCTCGAGGACCTCGTCGACGGCGCGCCGACGCTACCGATCGACGTTCTCCTGTACAACGAGCCCGTCGAGAAGTCCCTCGGGGACGTCCTCTCGGACGCCCAACAGCAGGGTGCAGAGCTGAAAGCCGACTGACCGACGACCGGCCTCAGGCGGCCGCTTTTTCGATCTCGGCTTTGAGCGACGTGGTGTCGAAATCGTGGTCGGGGCGGAGCCCGACGAAATCGAGGAACTCGCGCGCCGCGAGTACCGAATCGGTCGAGTACGCCTCGAGTGCCGCGGCGACGGCCGCGTTCGCCCCGATGTGCGGCGCGAGCGAGGCCAACGCGCAGGCGATGTCGTAGGCTTTCGCGTCCTCGATGGCGCCCTCGCTGACGCGGGTGGCGTCGATGAAATACAGCGTCTCGACGCCCTCGTCGTCCGGGGCGACCAACACGTTCTCGGCTCTGAGGTCCCCGTGTGCGAGTCCGGCGGCGTGCATCGACACGAGATTCGAAAACAGCGTCGGCGCGAACGACAGCGCCCGATCGGTCGGGAGGTCGTCGAACGTCCGGAACGCCGGGAGGTACTCGAGGACCAACACGCCGAAGCCGTCGTGTTCGAACGCCTCGATCGGCCTCGGGGCAGCGATGCCGAGTTCCCGGATCCGTTCGGTCGCCGCCAGTTCGTGTTCGGCCATCTCCAGCGGCGTCGAGAAGCGCTCGAAGAACCCCTCCGTCCCCGAGGAGAACGCCCCCAGGTTCCGGCCCGTGGTCAACAGCGCGTGGACGAGCGTGTGCTGGTCGGCGATCACCTTTACGAACCACCGGTCGGCAACGACACACGGGACCGACAGCCAGTTGTCGGCGTCGAGGCGCTCGAATTCGGCGTCTCCGGAGGCGTCCCCGAAGCGGTGGGCGACCTCCGTGGCGACCGACGAGAGCGCCGACTCCGGTACGCTCGCCCGGAGGAACCGACGGAAGGCCATTCGCTAGCGTTACGTACTGCCGCATAATAAACGGTGTCCCGCGGCCGGGGGCGGTGTTCAGATAAGGATGAAGGGTGAGGCGGTGCGTTTTTTGAGTGTCTATGCCAGAAAACGCCCGCCTCAACGACAATTTGGACGAGATCGACTTAGAGTTTGTTGAACGAGAAGCGACACCACGATTTCTGATGAAGCTTAGTATTCAGCTCCATCTCGCTGGATTATCACTTTCGAATACTGTTTCTATTCTTGAATTATTTGGTGTCAATCGTGCTCGGTCAACTGTGCATAATTGGGTTCAGAAAGCAGATCTACAGCCTGAGTCTGGTCAAAATCCGGATCACGTCGCCGTTGACGAGACGGTGATCCGGCTCAATGATGAACAATATTGGCTGTACGCGGCTGTCGATCCTGAAACAAACGAATTGCTATACACAACGCTTGAGCCAACCACAAACAGCGTAATTGCTCACGCGTTCTTTGCTGAACTCCGCGAGAAACACGACGTAGAACACGCCGTGTTTCTCATCGATGGCTCGCACTCATTGAAGGACGCTTGCCGCCGTCACAGTCTCGATTTCAAATATGAAAAACATGGAAATCGGAATAGCGTCGAACGTGTCTTTCGAGAGATAAAACGTAGAACTACCAGTTTCTCAAACTGTTTCAGCAACGCCGAAGCAGATACCGCCGACAATTGGCTTCGATCATTCGCCTTCGCATGGAATCAGCTTATCTGAACACTACCCGGCCGGGGTCAGTCGTCCGCGACGCCGGCGTGGGGGTCCTCTATGTCCGGGCGGACGATATCCCGGTCCGTCGACTCGCCCTCGATATCGTATGGGTACTCGCCGGTGACACAGCCCAGACAGAGGTCGGCCCGGGACTCCTCGAGCGCCGCCGCGACCGCGTCGATCGAGAGATACGAAAGCGATTCGGCCCCGACGTCCTCGCGGATCTCGTCGGTATCGCGCCCGGCGGCGATCAACTCCTCGCGGGAGGCCATGTCGATCCCCATATAACAGGGCGCGACGATCTCGGGTGCGCCGATGCGCATGTGGACTGCCTCGGCGCCGACGTCGTTCAGGAGCTTTACCAACTGCGTCGAGGTCGTCCCCCTGACGATCGAGTCGTCGATAACGGTGACCGTCCGGCCCTCGACGACGTCCCTGATGGGGTTGAGTTTGAGGCGGACGGCGCGCTCGCGGGCGTCCTGGGTCGGCATGATGAACGTGCGGCCGACGTAGCGGTTCTTCATCAGTCCCTCGGCGAACTCCACGTCGGCCCCGTCGTCCTGGGCGGCCTCGGCGTAGCCGGACGCGAAGGCCCGCCCGGAGTCGGGCACCGGCAACACGACGTCGCTGTCGACGCCCGACTCCTCCCAGAGCTTCCGGCCGAGTTCGCGGCGTACGTCGTAGACGAGGTTGCCGTCGATGCGGGAGTCCGGGCGGGCGAAATAAACGTGTTCGAAAAAGCAGTGGGCGGTGTTGTCCTGTTCGACGAGTTGATAGGAGTCGAACCCGGCGCCGTCTTCCTCGAGGACGACGAGTTCGCCGGGGCGGACGTCGCGGATCAAGTCGCCGTCGAGGACGTCGATCGCGGCCGACTCGGAGGCGAGGATGTAGCCGTCGTCGAGCTCGCCGATGCAGAGCGGACGGTTGCCCTGTGGGTCCCGGACCCCGAGTATCGTGTCGTCGTGGGCGATGGTCAGCGAGTAGGAGCCGTGAATCCGGTCCATCGTCCGCTTGACCGCCCGGATGAGATCGGCCTCGAGCAGGTTGCGCGCGAGGTCGTGGGCGATGACCTCCGTGTCGCCATCGCTGGTGAACGCGTGACCGCTCGCGGCGAGCTCCTCGCGGAGCTCGGCGGTGTTGACCAGGTTGCCGTTGTGGCTCAACCCGAGCGAGCCGGATTTGAACGACACCGAAAACGGCTGTGCACAACAGGAGTTGACGCTGCCGGCCGTCGGGTACCGGACGTGCCCGACGCCCGTCGGTCCCTTCAGCGCTTCGAGGTCCCCCTCGCCGAAGGCGTCCCCGACGAGCCCCATCTCGACGTGGCTGTGCTGTTGGAACCCGTCGTGGGTGACGATCCCAGCGGACTCCTGGCCGCGGTGTTGCAGCGCATACAGCGCGTAGTACAGCGGCCGTGCCGCGTCTCGCCCGTCCAACGAGACGCCGACGACGCCGCATTTCTCCGTCGGCCCATCCGAGTGCCGCCCGTCTGGCATATCCGAAGCTCCGGGTCCCAACGACAAAAACCCACTCCATCGTGCCTGCTGCGCGGTTTATAACGCACGAAAGTATCCACGTTTGTGAATATTCAGCAGAGGGAGAACGCAGGCTCGCCCCGGCGACACCGACTATGTACCCACCCGAGGCCGCCGTGTCGACCGGAGAAAACGAAAGAGGAACGCTCGAGTGTCAGTTACTCGCCCTGTTTGGACTGCCAGGCGTAGTCGCGACGCTTGGCCGTCTTGCCGAAGCCACAGGACGCACAGACCTTCTTTCGGGAGTGATAGGACTTCTCGCCG
Source organism: Natronomonas moolapensis 8.8.11 (assembly GCF_000591055.1). GTDB lineage: Archaea > Halobacteriota > Halobacteria > Halobacteriales > Haloarculaceae > Natronomonas > Natronomonas moolapensis. The sequence continues at coordinate 775,992 of NC_020388.1, forward strand.
CAGCGTCTGCATTTGACGTGCGTCGTCTTGTTCTTCTTGCCTTGGCTCGGGGTCCCAGCGCCAGTCATGGTTGTATCGAGACGACGTTATCGCCGCGGATAACGGTTACGTTGTCGCCTTCCTCCAAGACGAGGTTCATGTGTTGGTCGTATCCGGAGAGGACGCCCTCGCGGGTCTCGCTGTCCTTGAGTGTCACGCGCACGTCGCTTCCGAGCGTCGCTTCGAGCACGTCAAGCGGACGGTCAGTCATACCCGAAGGAGCGCGTGCGAGCGGTATAAACGCACCGACCCGCGTCCGGCACCGCGGTTCGGGCGCACCGTGTTTATATACCGGCGTCGAACGGCGCGAACTCGTCGAGGCGGCCGGCGACCCCGGCGAGCAGCGACGCCGCGGCGTCGAGGTCGGCCTGGTCGACGACCTCGACGGGAGTGTGCATATACCGGTTCGGAATCCCGAGATTGAGCGCGGGCGTGCCGCCCGAGGACGTATAAAAGGCGTCGGCGTCGGTGCCGGTTCGGCTCCCCGCCGCCGCCAGTTGGTAGTCGATCCCCGCCCCGTCGCCGACGCCGCGAACGGCCTCGACGAGGGCCGGGTGGTTCGCGCTCCCGCGTGCGACGACCGGCCCGCCGCCCAACTCGACGTCGCTACCACGGACGCTCGGGGTGTCCGGGTGGTCGGTCGCGTGGGTCACGTCGACGGCGACGACGGCGTCGGGGTCCAACTCGAAACCGACCATCCGCGCCCCCTTGAGGCCGACCTCCTCTTGAACCGTCGAGACCGCGTACACCGTCGCGTTCGGGTCGGTCTCGACGACACGCCGGAACGCCTCGGCCGCCGTCCAGATGCCGACCCGGTTGTCCATCCCCCGCGCCGCGAGGCGGCCGTCGGCCAACTCCGTGATCGGCGTCTCGAGCGTCACCGGGTCGCCGACGTCGACGAGTTCCCCGGCGTCGTCGCCGTCCTCGACGCCGATGTCGACGTGTTGTTCGGCGATCTCGTCGTACTCCTCGCCGCCCGCGTCCCGGAGGTGAATTGCGACCTGTCCGATGACGCCCGAGACCGGGCCGTCGTCGGCGTGGACGGTGACGCGCTGGCCGCGCGTGACGGTCCGATCGGAGCCGCCGATCCGCGAGAGCTTCAGGAAGCCGTCGTCGTCGATCGCCCGGACCATCAGCCCGATTTCGTCGCCGTGGCCGGCGATGGCGATGCTCGGAGCGTCCACACCGCCCTCGTACACCGCGACCGCGTTCCCGTAGGCGTCGACGCGCGTCTCGTCGGCGTACTCCTCGACGTAGGACAGCCACCGTCGCTGGCCGTCGGTTTCGAACCCCGAAGGCGTCGATAGCGAGAGCAACTCGTCGAGGAAGGATCGTCGCGATCGGTCCATACAACCACTGTGGTCGCCACTCACATCAACGTCTCGACGTCGCGTCCCGGCCCGCCGTGGTTGATACTGACAGCCAAACGAACGGACACACGACGCACGAGGCGCACGCCGTTCGACGGCGCGACCGGCGGATCACTCGTGCGTCGGGGTCATCTGAGTTCGTTCATCAGTATGAGTCCGGAGGCCCACCGGACGCCACGCCGGCGTGGCTCCCGCCGGTCAATATAAATCCCTCGGCGATGAAAACGCGATATGGCCGAGTTCACGTTCCTCGAACTCCACTTCGAAGACTCGGATCTGACCGCGAATGCACCGTACAGCCGCGACGAAAAGGAGATCGAAGCCGGCGCGCTGCCGGCAGAGGACTCAGCTTCGAAGCGCGGGACGCTTCTCGCCGCGATCGTCGGGTCGTGTTTCTTGATCGCTGTCGCCTACTTCGTCCGGACGCGGATCCTCGGCGGGGACGGGGGAAATCCGAACGGAAGCGCTAGTTCATGAGTTCGAACACACCTCCGTCTATTATGTTTCGAGTATCAGGCTCTGGTACCGGGGTATCACAGCCCTGCTAACCCCCGGTGTGGTCTCGGCTTCCGGTTCGATGGATTCGATATCGTAGTACGGGGTCTACCGCCGACCGTCGACACACGGGTCACTTTTGCGTATCGGACGAGTAACGCGGGTGGAATGGTACAGAACGTCGCCAGGGTGATGGCGGAGCTGGAGCCCGAGGACTTCCATCTGCTGTCGGGCATCGAACACGGGATGCGGTTTTCGCGCTGGGTCGCCCAGGGGAAACTCCCCGAGTTCTCGCGTCTCGATTCGGGGAGTATCGACTACCGGATCGACCGCTGTATGGACAGAGAGCTCCTCGAGCGGAAGACGATCCAGTACACCGGCTACCGGCTGACGTTCGAGGGGTACGACGCGCTCGCGTTGCGGACGTTCGCGGAACGGGAGACGATCGACGGCGTCGGCGCGCCGCTCGGCGTCGGGAAGGAAAGCGACGTCTACGAGGCCCGCTCGTTTCAGCCGCTCGCGCTGAAATACCACCGCGAGGGCTACACGAACTTCCGGGCGGTGCAAAAAGAGCGCGAGTACACGGCCGACAAGGAGCATCGCTCGTGGCTCTACACCGCGAGGAAAGCCGCCGAGCGGGAGTACGACGCGCTCGAGACGCTGTACCCCGACGTGTCGGTGCCGCGGCCGGTCGACCAGAACCGCCACGCGATCGTGATGGAGCGGATCGACGGCGTCGAACTCTCGCGTGCGGAACTCGAGTCCCAGCAGGTCGTCGGGGTGTGTGATCTCGTCTGCTCGGAGATGGCGGCGGCGTACGACGCCGGCTACGTCCACGCCGATATGAGCGAGTACAACGTCTTCGTCGCGAGCGACGGCGTCACCGTCTTCGATTGGCCCCAGGCCGTCCCGGCGGATCACGAGAACAGCCGTGAGTTGCTGCGGCGCGACGTTGCCAACGTGTTGGGTCACTTCGAGCAGAAGTATCCCCGGGAGACGCCCGACATCGACCGCGAGGCGCTCACCGAGGCGCTCGTGGATGATTCGTTCGACGGAATCCGAGAGTTCGCCGAATAGCTCGTATACTGCGATACGAAATCGGCTGGCGAGACTCCACAGAGTTTCGAAGGATGGACTAGATTTATGAGGAATCTCCACCAGCTTGTGGGCCGCTTCTCCAAATCGGAGAACATGTAACCGACCCCACCCACCCTACTTTGCTCGGCCCTGCGGTCTCGCTCGTTGAGGGTGGGGCCACCGATAGAGCGAAGCTCTATCGAGGCCTCGAAAGGCTTTGCCTTTCGGTGGCTTTGATGTGGTTCTCGCCTTCAGTTGGCGCGACGGGGAGTCTTTTGCGCCCCGCCTACCGGACGCCCTTCGGGGTCAACAAACCCACCATCCAGGGCCGGGCTACTGCGGCCCGTACTGCGCGCCACTTGTGGACGCACAGCACTAATTGTCAGTACGATATGGTGCAACACAGTGGTTGCGAAAGCTCGTGTCGGCTTCCTCTCCGGCCTACTCGCAGGGGTCCCGACTGAGCGTCGGGACTCTCCGCTCCTTGAGGCCGGAGGCTCCGCCTCGAAAACTGCTGACTTCCTTTGGTCGGGTGGAATCAGCGCTGGGACGACCATCTCGACACACTCACCGGCGGTCAACACGGGCGCGTAGTCCACAGACCAGCGCTAATCTTTTGTATGACTGAATCAAAGTAATGACAGAAAATAGTATGAGCAAAACAGAGTCTGAAAAAGTGGTGTCCGTATCGTCGCGGGGGCAAGCCACCATCCCGAAAGAGTTCCGTGAGGAGTTAGGTATCGACACACCCGGCCGTGTGAAGTTCATTCGGACCGAAGAGGGTGAAATCGTTGTCCGCCCCATCCACTCGGTTACAGACCTGCGTGGGGTTCTGGGAAGGAAAACCGATGAGCAGGGGCGCTCGGCAACCGAGCGCCTACGGGAGGAACGTGCAGCGGACAAAGCTAATGAAGAGGAGTTGCGGCAGCGCTACGCCGATGACGACGAGGCTGACGCATGACGGACGGGGCTGAGGTCCCCGAAAAGATCGTTTTCGACGCCGAACCACTTATTGCCTATTTCTGCAACGAACCGGGGAGTGACACCGTCGAAACGTACGTCGACGCCGTCGAAGGCGCAGCAGACGGCTACATCTCGGCTATTACCCTCGCTGAGATCCACTATATCGTCCGTTCGATTGACGGCGAGGAGCGGGCTGATGCTGTCGTCGATGTCCTCGAGGAAAGCGGTATCCGTCGCGTCGACACCGAACAGACGTGGGTGTCAGCAGCCGACTTCAAATTCCGCTGCTCTCCGGCGCTTGGCGACGCCTTCGCGCTCGGGACCGCAGCACACGTCGACGGGATGCTCCTCGTCGGAGCTGATGACGATTACGACGACATCACCGACGTCCCGATCACTCGGTTCCGGACCGAACCACGGTAAGTAGCGCTTCAGCGAGTTCTGGAGACTCATTTCCCCGGCCTCCGAAAGGGTCCGTCGACCGCCACGGGCTTTCGAAGCGCTTAACCGACCCAGCGGTGAATTCCGGGTAACGCGCCGGACGACGGGCACCGGTGGGCACCTGTCTACACAGGTCGGGATGTGACTCCGCGGCGGAGTTGAACCACACAACGCCCGTGGTGAAACTATGGCACGAAGCTTCTACTCACATATCCGAGAGGCGTGGAAGACGCCGAAGGAAGGCACGCTCGCGGAACTGCAGTGGCAACGACAACAGGAGTGGCGCGATCAGGGCTCGATCGAGCGGGTCGATCGACCGACGCGGCTCGACAAGGCCCGTAGTCTCGGCTACAAGGCCAAACAGGGCGTTGTCGTCGCCCGCGTTTCGGTCCGGAAGGGCAGCGCCCGCAAACAGCGCTTCAAGGCGGGTCGCCGCTCGAAGCGCCAGGGTGTCAACAAGATCACCCGCCGGAAGAACCTCCAGCGGATCGCCGAGGAGCGTTCCGGGCGGAAGTTCAAGAACCTCCGCGTTCTGAACAGTTACTGGGTCGGCGAGGACGGCTCTCAGAAGTGGTTCGAAGTCATCCTCCTCGATCCCGAGCACGGCGCGATCCAGAACGACGACGACCTCTCGTGGATCTGCGACGACAGCCAGCGCGGCCGGGCCTACCGCGGCCGGACCTCGGCGGGCCAGCGTGGCCGCGGCCAACAACAGCGCGGCAAGGGTACCGAACACACCCGTCCGAGCATCCGCTCGGAGAACAACCGCGGAAAATAACGCGTCCGGACGGCGCCCAGCGTTTGTATTCGGAGGCCGACACCGCCGACCGACGACCACCGCAAGCGTCAGTACCGAGCGTACCCGGATCCGCGGCATCGTTTTATTGACGGATCACGACGTGGTGGTATGAAGAACTTCGAGATCGGTCACGTCACGGACATCCCGATCCGGCTCAACGTCACGCTGGTGGTGTTCGTCCCGATATTGGCGTGGCTCATCAGCCGCGAGGAGCAGCTGTCCGTTTATGCCGGGATCGTCGACTCCATCGCGCCGCGGGCAGTCGACGTCGCCGCAGTACAGTCGGGGACAGCGCCCCTGATTGTCGGCGTCGCGACGGCGGTCGGTCTCTTCGTCGGCGTGTTGCTTCACGAACTCGGGCACTCCTGGACCGCCCGCCGGCACGGCATCACGATCTCCTCGATCACGCTGTGGATCTTCGGCGGGATGGCCCGAATGGAGGACCTCCCCGAGGACTGGAGCGCCGAGTTGTACGTCGCGTTGGCCGGCCCGGCGATGAGCGTACTCGTCGGCGCGGTCTGTTATGCGTCGCTGTTCGTCCTCCCGGCACAGCCGGTTCTCGTGGTCGTCGTCGGCAGCCTCGCGGTCATCAACGTGACGCTCGCGATATTCAACCTGGTTCCGGCGTTCCCGATGGACGGGGGACGGGTACTGCGGGCGCTGCTCGCCCGGTCGCGGCCCTACGCGGAGGCGACCCGGACCGCAGCGACGGTGGGAAAGTTCATAGCGGTGTTGATGGCGGTCCTCGCAGTACTCGCGTTCGCGCCGATCCTGTTGCTCGTTGCGATGTTTGTCTACGTCGCCGCCGGCGCGGAGTCGCGGGCGACGGTCCTCCGGGAGCTGCTCCGAGGGCTGACAGTCCGGGAGTTGATGTCGACGGACATCCGGACGGTCACCCCCGAGACGACCGTCGCCGAGTTCCTCGATCGGGTGCTCACGGAACGGACGACAGCCTACCCAGTGATGCAGCGTGGGACCGTCACGGGGGTCGTGACGCTCGAGTCGATCCGGTCAGTTCCCGTCGGGGACCGCGAGACAACGACCGTCGCCGACGTGATGGGCTCGTCGCCCCCGACCGTCGCCCCGGACGCCGACGCCTTCGACGCGCTGTCGGCGATGAGTTCGACGGCGGGCGATCGAGTGCTCGTCGTCGAGGAGGGCCGGTTCGTCGGACAGCTCACGTCGGACGACTTCATGACGGCGATCGAAGTGTTGCAGGGGCTCGGGCCGCGGCGTGGGGTGGAGGTGTCGGACGGGTACGCCTAGCGAGGGCGAGCGAGGCGAGCCCTCGAAAAGGTGAGCGGAGAGCAACGCGACCCGCGAACAGCGAGGGCGAGCGAGGCGAGCCCTCGAAAAGGTGAGCGGAGAGCAACGCGACCCGCGAACAGCGAGGGCGAGCGAGGCGAGCCCTCGAAAAGGTGAGCGGAGAGCAACGCGACCCGCGAACAGCGAGGGCGAGCGAGGCGAGCCCTCGGCACCGCTACCGTGCCGACGTTTATAACCCAGTACGCGGCCAGGCGGGGTATGGGTCACCGAACGCTTGTCGCCTACGACAGAGACGGCTACGACCTCCATTACTCCCACTGGGGCGTCGCCCCGGACGAACTCACTCCGGAGACGCCGTTCGGCGGTCCACCGAACGACGGGTGGGCGCGCGAACGGGCCGCGGAGCTTCAGGAGGCCGCGGGCGGCCGGCTCACGGAGGACGACGGGCACGCCGTCGATCCCGACCCCGTCGCAACGGGGGTGTCGTTCGTCGACCTCGCGGCGTACGTCGACCCGATCGAGCACGAGGCCCTGTACGTCGTCGACGGTGCGTTCTCGGTACGGACGTACCTCGTGTTCGGCCTCGAGGGGCGCCACGTCGGGCGAACCGACGGCCCGGCGGTCGCGCTCGTCGGCTACGACGGCTCGACCGACGCCGCCTACCTCCGCGGGTGGATGGCCGGTGGGCGAGCGGTTCGGGGCGCCTGCGGCCCCGACGACGGGGCGATCGTGCGGGCGCTGCGCTGGCTCGATCCCGACCGGGGGACCGTCGTGTGGCTGACCGGCGGTTCGCGAGAGGATCCGGGGGCGGGGGCGGGGGCGGTTCGGTGACCCCCCCGCGAGCACGCGAGAGTCGGCAATCGCGAGTGCATTCGGTCCTCGCGGCCCCGAGACGTGCTCGCGGGCCGATAAGCGTCGCCAGGAGGGGAGCCGGGAGCGAAGGTGACAGGAGCGGGAAGCCGCCCCGAAATCGACCCGAAGACGTCCGAAACAGCGGAACCGAGTCCGTGCAATGCGGTTCCACGGTCGCGGCGTAGTTTAAAACCCGGCCGGCGTCCGCCCGAGTGAACCCATGACCTCGATTGTCGCCGGTCCCGGTGGCGGCCTCGTCGCGGATCCCGATAGCTACCGGGACGACGGGGGGCGGCGGGCCATCGCCGACCGCCGGTTTGGTGGCCAAACACGGGGGTGGTCCCCTCGAGGAGCACGCGAGGCCCGCCGCGGCACTGTACGTGCCGTGCGGCGTCGGCGCGGGCGCCGCCTTCCTCGCCGGGGCGCCGCTGCCCGGGGGCGGCCTCGGAGCGCCCGGGGTCGCGGTCGCCGCCAGGGCGGTCTACGGCGTCGCGCTCGTAATCGGGGGCACGGTGTTCTGGATACGACGCGTCCCCGGGACGGAGCCCGACCGACGCGAGACGGCGACGTTTGGGACAGTACACATCGTCTACGGGGTCGCCCTCGGGGTGGTCGTCGCCAGCGGCGTACTCGCGTGAGGCCGCGTGGGCTGCCCACGACCTCGAGACGGGAACACGAGCGCACGGAGCGCTCGCCGCGACGCGAAAACACACCAGAATGGACGGCACACGACACATGACACGACTACCACTGCTCGAACTCGACGAGATTCCGGAGGCGTATCACCACCTGTTCACCGACGAGTATCTCGGCGATCGCCACATCTTCCGCGCGTGGGCGCACAACCCCGAGGTGCTCGAAGCGACGCTCGAGTACCTGAACGTCCTCTACGACCAGTTGGGCCAGCGCCGCAAGGAGCTTGTCATCCTCGCGGTCGCGAGGGCACGCGGCGCCAAATACGAGTGGCACCAACACGTCGACATCGCCCGCGAGAAGGGCGTCACGCTCGAGGAGATGCGGGCCATCGGCGGCGGCGACTTCTCGGTGTTCGACGACGAGGAGTTCGTCCTGTTGCAGTACGCCCGCGCCGTCGAGTCCGGCACCGTCACCGACCGGATCCACGGCGCGCTCACGCGGCGGTACTCGCCGGCCGAGATCGTCGCGTTGGGGCTGCTCGTGGACTTTTATGTCGGCCTGTGTAACTACATCGCCGCCGTCGAGCTCCCGTTCGAGGGAGGCGAGTTCGTCGGCTGGGTGCCCGACGACGAGACGGTGTCGGAGCTCTTCGAGTGAGTTCCGATGAGAGGCCATACCACGACGATCGGTTCGTCGACGGACGCCGGCCGGCGCTGGGGGTGTCGCCCATGAGGCGGGGCGTCCTGGGAGGTGCCGTCGGAGTGATCGGTGGAATCGCCGCGTTGGCTGTCGGCGTGCCCGTCGAGACCGCACTCGCCGCCGGTTCCGCCGCGACCGCCCCGTTCGGCCCCGAATCGGTCGGCATCGGCGCTGGCTCGTTTCGGGCCGGTGGGACCGCCGCCCTGCAGTCGATCCCCGTTCCGGCGGGGTTCCCCGTCGATCGGTTCCTCGCCCACTGGTGGGTGTTTCCCGCGTCGATCCTCTTTTCGACGGTCGCGCTCGGGTCGGGGGTCTCGGGAGCGCTGTTCTTCAGCCCGTTTTTCATCCTCGTAGTCGGGCTGCCGCCGGCGCAGGCGATCGGGGCCGGACTCCTGACCGAGGTGTTCGGAATGGGCAACGGGCTGTTGAACTACGTCCGTCAGGGCGTAGTCGACTACGCGACCGCAAAGTGGCTGCTTCTCGGGGCGGTGCCCGCCATCGTCGTGGGCGCGTTCGCCGCTCACGCCGTCCCGACGACGCTTCTGACGCTCGCGTTCGGGGTCGGCCTGCTCGCACTCGGGGCGTTTCTCGTCGTCCACGACGCCCCCGAGGACTGCGTCCCCGGCGAGAGCGAGGGTCCGTTCCTCGAAGAAAAAAACGCCGGCCGGGGCGAGACGACGGTCGAGGCGGCCGACGGCGAGACGTTCAGTTACGACACTTGCTGGCGGCCCCCAGGGATCGGCCTCGCGACCGTCGGCGGGTTCATCACTGGTCTGATAAGCGCCGGGCTCCCGGAGATCACGACCACGCAACTCATCGTTCGGTGTCGGCTCCCGCCCCGCGTCGCGATCGCGACGAGCGTCTTCGTACTCGGGGTCGCCGCCCTCGCCGGGGCCGCCGTCCACGCGCTGGCCGCCACGCCCGTGTGGTACGTCGTCGCGTGGTCGATCCCCGGCGTCCTGATCGGCGGCACCGTCGGAACGCGGGTCGGCAAGTACGTCCCCAGCGATATCATGGAGCCGGCGCTTGGGGTCGTCTTCGGCGTCGTCGGCGTGATCGTCCTCGGGAGCGAACTGCTCGTTTGAACGCGGGCGGATCCCGCTGCGGGGCTACCTGTCCGTCGGCGGGGATCGGTCTATGAGGCGGGCGCGCTCGCCGTCGAGCGCGAGCGTCAGCCCCGACGCGGCGAGGTCGGCCGAGACGAGCGCCTGCTCGTTCGCCCCGCGTCGCTCCTCGGGGACCGACTGCCGGCCACACTCGGCGCAAACGACCGACGAGACCGTCCACGAGGTCGCCTCGGAGGGCCGCTCGGCGAGCACGAGGACGCGCTCACCCGGTTCGTACTCCTGTGCGCAACTCGGGCAGGTTCGGCCGAAGCCCCGGTCGACGTCGTACCCCTCGATGGCCCGCCGAAGCTCCGCCGGGATCGTGTGCTGTCGCGACATACCTGGGCGTCGGTCGCCTCAAATCAAAATCTGTAGCGGCCGTGCAGCGCCGTCGAACGGGCGCTCGCGGGTAGAGGTGGCCGAAAGGTACGTTCGGGAGCGAAGCGAGAGCCGGGACGGGTCGGGACACGATCGACGCCCGGACGGCAGCCGATCGGGACAACATAATTGTCGGTGGCCGCGAAAACGGTCGGGGATGACGGGGCGAACACCGGCGTCCGGGGGCGACGGCGACGGCGACGGGGCGGAGGAAGGGAGACTCGCCGGTTCCTCGGGCGGCGACCGGGGGGCGTCCGGTGCGGCGGGCGGGGCGTCCGGCGCGTCGACGAACGCCGAGTACGAGACGGCTCCGGATACCGACCGCGAGGCGGCGCCGAACGACGAGCGCAGTTGGCTGACCGGCCTCTGGTATCGGTCGGGCGTCGGCGTCGGCGTCGTCGTCGGGGACGTGCTGTTGACGCTGTTTCTCGGGAGCGTGACGGTCGTCGGAATCGACGGCACCAGCGTCGCCTCGAGTTCGTCGGCCGGCATCGTCCCGTGGTACGTGTACGCCTTCAGCGTCCTCGGTGCGTTGGGGTTCGTGTTCACCGCGCTGATCGAGGAACTCGGCCGGTCGACGTTCGAGGTGCTCCACTACAATTTTAGACTCCCGGCCGCGTTGCCGCTCGGCGTCGGCATCTACCTGTTCTCGGACATCCTGCTCGGCGAGGTGGCCGCCGACGTCCCGCTCGTCGTCGGCCTCGTCTTCCTCTCCGGGATGTACGTCAACCTCGCGTACAGACAACTCGGGGCGCTCGCGCGGCGGCTCCTGCCGGGCGGGCGGGAGGGCGAGAGCTCGCGTGGCGAGGAAAGTCAGGACGAAGACGGGACGCGACGCGGCGACGAGGAGGGAGACGGAGAGGGCGGCGGCGCGCGGACGGACGCCGGCGGCGGCCGGTGAGCCGGACCGGTTGTCGGCCGGTTGCACACACGCTGTGTGGTTTTACCATCCGCGCCCGTCGATGGTGGTGAACAATGTCTACCGACGCGTTTGAACTGACCGAACCGGAACTGACGGCCGATGACCTGCTGTTCGTCGAGGACCCGCACTTCGAGCCGGCGTCGGTCGCCATCGTGACGGGGGCGGCCTCGGGGATCGGTCGTGCGACCGCGGTCGCGTTGGCGGCCAACGGTCTCACTGTCGTCGGGGCCGACATCGACGAGGCCGGCCTCGAGGGGACCGTCGACCTCGCCGCCGCCGTCGGCGTCGACGGAACGGTGCGACCGCTCCCGACGGATCTCACCGACGACGGTGACGTCGAGGCGATGGTCGAGACGGCCGCGGAGGCGGGCGAGCTCCGCTACATCGCCAACGTCGCCGGCATGCAACACATCGCCTCGATCCCCGAGTTCCCCCCGGAAAAGTACGATCTGCTGCTCGACATCATGCTTCGGGCGCCGTTTCTCACCGCCAAACACGCCATGCCACACATCCGGGCGACCGGGGACGGCGTCGGCGCGATCGCGAATATGTCCTCTGTCCACGGCCACTACGCCACCCAGGACAAGGCCGCCTACATCACCGCCAAACACGGTCTCGAGGGACTCACCCGGGCGATCGCTGCCGAAGGCGAGGGCACGCTCCGGGGCTTTTCCGTCAGCGTCGGCTACGTGTTGACGCCGCTGATGGTCGATCAGATCGAGGACACCGCCGAGGAGCGCGGCATCTCCGAACGGGAGGTCGTCGAGGACGTCATGCTCGGACAGGCTCGTGGCAAGGAGATGATGAGCCCCGCCGAGGTCGCGAACCTCTTTACGTTCGGCTTCTCGAAACACGGCAAACACCTCAACGGCGCCGACCTGCTCTGGGACGGCGGCTACACGCACACGTATGAGTGATTCCTCGCCGACCCGGGTCGCGATCGCCTGCCAGGGCGGCGGGAGCCACACGGCGTTCACCGCCGGTGTGCTGAAGAAGCTGTTCCGGGAGTGGGACAACGGCTACGAACTCGTCGGGATCAGCGGGACCTCCGGCGGCGCGTTCAACGCGCTGGCGGCGTGGTACGGGCTGGTGACCGCCGACGAGACGCGAGCGGTCGAACTCCTCGATGCGCTCTGGGCTGACCTGTCCGCCTCCGACCCCACGGACCGGTTTCTAAACGAGTTCGTCGTCGGCCTCTCGCGGTTCGGGAGCACGGGCGCGCCGGCGTTCGAGGTCAGCCCCTACCAGATCCCCGGCCCGGAACTCGGCAAGAAGGAGATCCGCGAGACGCTCGAGCGACACATCGACTTCGAGGAGGTTCCAGGCCTGTGCCGGACGGACGCGCCCGAACTCGTCGTCGGGACGGTCAACGTCAATGCCGGCGTCTTCGAGACGTTCACCAACGAGGCGGTGACGCCCGAGGCGGTCCTCGCGTCAGCGGCCGTTCCGACGATGTTCGAGGCCGTCGAAATCAACGACCACTACCACTGGGACGGGCTGTTCAGCCAGAACCCGCCGATAGACGATCTGATGACCGTCGGCGCCGACCGCAAGCCCGAGGAACTGTGGGTGATTCAGATCAATCCTCAAAAACGGGAGGGCGAGCCCACGTCGCTCGAGGAGATCGCCGACCGCCGCAACGAACTCTCCGGGAACATCTCGTTGAACCAGGAACTCGGGGTTATAGAGCGCGTCAACGAGTGGGTCGAGGAGGGACACCTCCCCGAGGACGAGTTCACCAAGACCGAGATCCGACGGATCGCAATGGGCGAAGCCTACCACTGCTCGACGAAAGTCGACCGACGGCCATCGTTCGTCGACGAGCTGATGGAACTCGGCGAGACACGGGCCGCGGAGTTCCTCTCGGACCGTCGGTCATGACCACGAAGAGCGCGCCAGCCGGAACCGAAGGGGACGCTCGCTGCCGAGGAACCGATGGTGGCGTCCGATTTCGCAGACCCCACGAAAGCGTCGGTTTTCGAGGGGCCGACGGAGCAATGCGGCCGCCGTCCGACCCGAACCGTCGAGGCGCCGCGTCGCGTATCTCTGAGACATCATGACCGACGAACCGGACGATCCGCCGCGGGTCGTGGTGTGGGTCCGGGAACTCTCGGTGCCGCCGGGCGATCCCCGAGAGGCCGTGTTGTCGCGGCTCGGAGAGCTCGAATCCCGTGGCCTCGTCGCCGACGTCTCTCTCAGGGTGTGGGGGGCGACGGTCGACGCGGCAGTGGTCGACGGCGGCGAGTTCGAGCAGCCGGTCCGCTCGTGTGTCGCGGAGTTCCACCGATGGGCCGAACGGACCGGCCACTCCCTCGAACCGGCGTTCCGGCGCGAGCAACGCTCGTCGATGCTCTCGACGGAACGCTCGGCGGTCGTCCGGCTCCCGCGAGTCTGTGTGGCAGTCTACACGGACGGCGGTCTCCGGGGGGTGTTCCCGTGCTCGCCGGCCGAAGAGGCGGGGACCGAGACCGTGTGGGACTGTCTCGATCGGCTCGGAGCGGGGGCGGCCGCCGGGAAACCACTCGAGTGACGCCTCGCACGAACGGCCGAGCTCGTCGATCGACCGAACGTCGTCGCCGCGGTCTGGGCGCGCACCGAGCCGTCGTTCGCCGGGGGCTGGGCGCGCACCGAGCCGTCGTTCGCCGGGGGCTGGGCGCGCACCGAGCCGTCGTTCGCCGGGGTCATCGAGCGAGAGAGTGGGTGGGTAGGGTACGGAGCGTGTGACCGTATCGCTCCGTGTGGCGGTTGTATATGATTGATAAAATCTATACAGCGCCTACGTGGCGTCGTTTCACCACCACGGGGGGTATATAAAAACGGCAGCCGCGCTGGCGCCCGGCCACGAGTGCAGAAGTGGGCTTTCGGTTCCCGCGCGTTGGCGTCGGGCGGCCCGGCCGCCGTCAGTTCCCGACGTCGCGGAATGCCGCCTCGACAACCTTGCTCAGCGTCGGATGGGCGTGGATCGTATCGACGATGTCGTCGACGGTGAGGCCGTGACGCATCGCGACGACGGCCTCGTGGACGAGCGTCGAGGCCTCGTAGCCGATCGCGTGGACGCCCAGGATCTCACCGTCGGGGGCCGCGAGCACTTTCAAGAACCCGTCGTCGAGTTTCTTCGCCCGCCCCATCGCCGAGTCGGCGTAGTCGGCGCGCCCGACGACGTACGCCGTCCCCGTCTCGTCGAGGTCCGCCGCCGTCGCGCCAACCCCGGCTATTTGCGGGTCGGTGAATATCGTGTGTGGCATCGCGAAGAGGTCGAGCGCCCGGCGCTCGCCCTCGACGACGTTCGCGACCGTGTGCCGTGTCTCGTAGTCGCCGGAGTGTTTGAACATGGCGTTGCCCGCGACGTCACCCTGCGCCCAGACGTTCTCGGCGGTGGTTTCGAGGTAGTCGTCCGTCTCGATGAAGCCGCGGTCGTCGGTCTCGATCCCGGCGGCGTCGAGACCGAGTTCGTCGCTGTTTGGACGGCGCCCGAGCGCGAGCAGCACCGCCTCGCCCTCGACGGTCGTTTCGTCGCCGGCTTCGGTCTCGGCGCGAATCGCGTACCCGTCGCCGGAGCGCCCGACGGCGGCAGCGCGGTGGCCGGTGTAGACGTCGTGGCGCTCGGCTGCAACGTCGGTGAATGCCGACGCGACGTCGTCGTCCTCGCGGTGAATCAACGTGTCGTTCATCTCCACGATCGAGACGTCGGTGCCCATGGTCTCAAAGACGTAGCCCAGCTCGACGGCGATGTACCCCCCGCCCATGACGACGAGACTCTCGGGGGGTTCGTCGAGGTAGAGCGCGTCGCGGCTCGTGAGGTAGTCGACCTCGTCGAGGCCGTCGATCGGCGGGGCGAGCGGGCGGCTTCCGGTGGCGACAACGACCTTCTCGGCGGTGACGGTCTCCCCACCGAGATCGACGGCCCGCTCGCCGACGAACGAGGTGTACTCGTCGAACAGCGTGAGGTGCTCGCGCTCGCGATAGCGGGCCTCCATGTCGGCCGCGATGCCACCGAGCAGGTCGTCCATCTCGTCGACGACGGCCCCATGGTCGATCCCCTCGAGCGTCGCGTCGACGTGGAACCGGTCGGCCTCGCGGACGTGTCTGACCGCGTTGGCCGCCTGAATGAGCATTTTCGAGGGGTTACAGCCACGGTTGAGACACGTGCCGCCGAGGGGACCCGGTTCGACGAGCGCCGTCTCGAGGCCCGCGTCGGCCGCCGCCGCCGCGACGTTGTTGCCCGTTCCGCCACCGATGACCAAGACGTCGAAGTCTGTCATGCGTGCAGGGACGGTATGGGATATAAAGAGGCTCTCGCGGGGGTTCGGACCGCTTGCACGGACGCACCGACCGGCGATACCCCCGACCCGCAGGATCCGCCGGTCACGCCTCGAAGGACTCCCAGAACACGTCCGGCAGGTCTCGGTCGGGGTTCTCGTCGAGATAATCCTGTTTCGTCAGGTTCGCCGCCTCTATGAGCGAGGCGGCCTCGCCGGCCCAGACGTAGAACCCGATGAGCGTCTCGCGGCGCATCCGCTCGAGATCGACCGAGTGATACACGTTGATGACGCCCCCTTGCTCGCGGTTCAACTCCGAGCGCTGCAACAGCCCGAGGTCGACGAGCGTGTTGAGATACCGGGTCACCGTGCTCCGGTCGTAGCCGAGCGACTCCGCGACTTCGTTCGCCGAGAGCGGTCCCTCGCCGATGACGCACAGACAGATGTCCAGGCCAGCCTTCGGAAGGCCGAAGGCGTCCAACAGCACCTCCTTGACGTCCGGCGGTTTGACGCTCATCTCGACGTCGGTGATCCGCTCCATCGGCTCGCCGTGACACGACATCGGGGGGTCGTCACGGCCGATCGCGAGGACGACGTTGTCGCAGTCGGAACACGCAAACAGGTCATAGCGGCTGGATTCGGGATCGTATTGCACCTCCCTGGGCGTCTCCTCCGGGTGGTCAGTCTCTCTCTTCGGCATCTGGCATCGATACCTCCATTTCGTCTCGGAACTCGCGATCCGGTATCATAAGTACTGGGCCGCTCACAACTCCGAACCGCCGTTCGGTTCGTCGACAATGAGCGTCCCCTCCGTATCGAGTTCGAGGAGCTCCTCGCCGGTGATCGTCACTCGAACCCGTCCGTCGGGATACGTCCGGGCCAACTCACAGCCCGTCAGGCGCTTCAGTTGCGTCTCGACCGCGCGCCGCTCGGCGTCGAGGGCGGCCGTGAGCGTTTCGGTGGTCGTCGTCTCTCGGCGTTCGGCGTCGCTCGCCGCCGCGAGGTGCTCTAAGACCTCGCGTCTCCTCACGGCCATCGGCGTGCGGGATCGGCCGGAGTCGGCCGCCTCGGTACGGTGTCTCCGGGTGTGTCGGTCCGCGGGGCCGCCGAGACTGAGAAGCCAACGCGGACGGGGCGGCGGTTCGCCTCTGGGTCGGGTCGCCGTCGGCCGCAGGGGAGATCCCTTACAGGTACCATTCCGTCCGTGATACGGCACCCAGCCATTATCGGTTCTGGAGGCGTGTAATCCGATTACAACGCCAGCGAGACGGTCGCCGAGGAGTGGGGCGGTCCACGCTGCGGGAAACGCTTTTTTAGCACCTCCGCGGAGCTACGAGGTATGGACCCCCTAGAGGGCGAGGCGTCCTCGCCCGTGGCGTACGAGCCGGTGAGCGTCAAGGACGTGCTGGTAGAGATGAAAGACACCGCGGAGTTGCTCATCGACCTCTCGTACTCGGCGGTGTTGCACCGCAACGTGGGCCTCGCCGAGGAGGTGCTCCGCCTCGAAGAGCGGATGGACGTCCTCGAGATGCGGGCGCGGATGAGCCTCCTCATGGCCGCCAGGAGCCCCGACGACGCCGAACGGCTCGCGCCGGTGCTCAGCATCGTCGCCGCCACCGACGGGATCAGCGACGCGGCGGGCGACATCGCGAAGATCGTCCTCGAGGACATCCGCGTCCCGGAGGCGATGCGGGCGGCGTTGCCGGAGGCTCTCGAGACGCTCGTCCGGGGGAGCGTCGAGGCGGACTCGCCACACGCCGGACGGACCCTGAAGGGGATCGACCTCGAGTCGAAGACGGGCGTCCGGGTGATCGCGCTCCGGCGCGGGTCGGAGTGGCTTCTGAACCCCGGCCCGACGACGCGGATCGAAGCGAACGACGTGGCACTGTTGCGCGGTCCTGACAGCGCGATCGGCGAGGTTTACCGCGAGATGACCGGCGAGGCGTACGAGCCCTTCGATCCTGATTCGCCCGCGGTGGCCGACCTCGAGCGGGCGGTCGACACGATCGTTCACATGAAGAACCTCTCGGAACTCGCCGTGGACCTCGCCTACAGCAGCGTGCTTTTCGACAGCGAGGCGCTCGCCGAGGAGGTCAGAAACCTCGAGGTCGAGGTCGACGCCCTCGAATCACGCTTCGAGGCGTGGGTGCTCCGGGCGGCCGCCGACGCGGAGGACCCGGTGTCGCTCCGGGGGCTGATCCACCTCGGCACCAGCACCGAGGTGATAAGCGACGCCGCGGTCGACATCAGCGAGGGCGTGTTGCGCGACATCGAGGTCCACCCAGTCGTCGGGATGGCCGTCCAGGAGAGCGACGAGATCATCACCCGAATCGAGGTCGCCCCCGAGAGCGCCCTCGACGGGACGGCGGTCTCCGGGGGCGTGCCGGACGCCGAGGTGACGATGTCCGTGATCGCCATCCGCCGCCCCGAGGAGGGGTGGCTCCTCGTCGCCGACGCCGACACCGAACTCCGCGCCGGCGACGTCGTGCTCGCGAAAGGGACCCGGAGCGCAGCCGAGCAGTTCGAGGCGCTGGCGGGCACTTAACCCAACACCAGCGTCGACACGCCGATGAAGATGACCATTCCGAAGACGTCGACGACGTTCGTCACGATCGGGATCGTCGTGTCGTCGGGGTCGATCCCGAGCCGGTAGGAGCCGTACGTCGTGGCGAGGCCGAACACGACGGCGACGACGGCAACGGACATCCCGCTGACCAGCGAAATCGTAAGCAACGCTGACAGCGGTAGCGGAGCGTCGATCACCCGGCCGATGACCCACGCACCCACAGCGAGGGCGCTAAACACCGTCGCCGCCAGCGCCAACACGGCGACGACGTTCGCCCACAGCACTCGATCGCGGACGTCCAGTTCGGTCGTCCCCAGGTGGAGCCGCGTCGTGAGCCGCGAACTCAGGATCGTCCCGAGGTTGCCGCCCGCCCCGACCATCGTCGGCACCATAACCGCGAGCAACCCGTACTCCTCGAGCAGCGCCTCCGCCTCCTGGAGTGTGATCCCCGCCCAGAGGACGATGGTGCACAACACGACGAGCAGCGGGAGCATATTCGACATAATGGTCCGGGCGTCCCAGCTACCGAGACGGGATCCGGCCGCCATCAGACGACCACCGCCTCAACGACGGCGACGGCGACGAACAGAAACACCATCCCGAAGACGTCGCCGAGCGTCGTGACGATCGGGCCGACCAGGTTGTCCGGATCGTAGCCGAGTTTGTACCCGCCGAAGAGGATCGCGAGCAGGCCGAAAATCAAAACGACGGAGGTCAGGGTGCCGGCGATCAGCATAATCGCGACGAGTTCCGAAAGCGCCGCTGAGGGCCACCCGAGCGCCTGCAGCGCGATCCACGAGAGGACGCCGATGACGGCCGAGATGGTGACCCCGTTGAGAAAGGAGGCGACGACCGCGTTGACGAGACGGTCGTTCCACTCGAACTCGGGGGGGATGAGCCCCTGGTGGAGCCCACTCGAGATCCGCCCGCCCAACGCGCCGTAGACGTTGCCGCGGGTCGCAAGAAAGACCGGGACCATCACGAGGAGCCCGGGAAACCGGGCGACGCTTTCGAGCAGTTCCTCGAGCACCAACCCCGAAAAGAGTCCCCCCGCAAGCGCGACGAGCAACACCGGCAGCGCCTCGCGGTAGATCGACCAGAACCCCTCCCGGAAGTTCATGTCCGTGGATGTCCCAGTTCGGGGTTAAATCTACCGACCTCGGCGGTCAGGGCCACCCGGTGTGCTCGTCGCCGTCCGCCTCTGCGTCGCCATCGTGGAGAAGCCACCCGGCCGTCTCGGCGGCCTCCTCTATGTGTCTGAACTCCCAGTCGTGGCTCTCGGCGACCGACTGTATCCCCTCGTCGGCGGAGACGAGGACGTATCGATCCGCGTCGTGTTCGGGCTGGTTGCCGATCTTCACGAGGCTCTCGGCGCGGTCGCGCGGCCCCGGGAGGAAATCGGGCGTGAACCCGTAGTCGCGGGCCCGCTTTCTGACCAGGTGCGTCGGCTCGTCGCTCACGATTCCGAGGTGATCCGTCCAGCGCTGGGTGTCCCGGATGACGTCTGAGGGGTCCAAGAGCCGCTCCAGCGCCGCCAACTCGAAGGCGAGCGTGATCGTCTCGGCTTCGTCGGGCATACCAGCGGTTCGGGTGAGGCATCAAAAACGGTGTCGGTCGGGCCGGCGTCGGCCCTCGGTCGGTCCGATGTTGGCCTCCGGTCGGTCCGATGTTGGCCTCCGGTCGGTCGGTCCGATGTTGGCCTCCGGTCGGTCGGTCCGATGTTGGCCTCCGGTCGGTCGGTCCGATGTTGGCCTCCGGTCGGTCGGTCCGGCGTCGACTCTCGGCCGATCGGGCCAAGACGCGCCGACCGCCGGGATGGCGGTGAGTATTTGCCCGGCGAGACACACGCCCGGATATGGACGAGGCCCTGGGGCCGCCGCCGGAGATGGCCGGGAAGGCCGAGGAACTCACGCCGATGCTGTCGCAGTATCTCGAGCTGTGCGAGCGCTACGGCGACGCCTTGGTGTTGTTTCAGGTGGGCGATTTCTACGAGACGTTCTGTTCGGCCGCCGAAACGACCGCCAGGCTCCTCGAGATCACGCTAACCCAACGGGAGGACTCGACGGGCACCTATCCGATGGCCGGCATCCCGATCGACAACGCCGAGTCGTACGTCGAGACGCTCTTGGACGCCGGCTACCGGGTCGCCATCGCCGACCAGATCGAGGACGCGGCGGAGGCCTCCGGGCTGGTCGAGCGGGCCGTCACCCGGGTGGTCACGCCGGGGACGCTCACCGAGACGGAACTGCTCTCGGCGACGGACAACAACTTCGTCGCGTGCCTGACCGACGGCTACGGGCTCGCCTTCCTCGACGTCTCGACCGGCGACTTCTACGCGACCGAACTCGACCGGCTCGGGGCCGTCTCCGACGAACTCGAGCGCTTCGACCCCGCGGAGGCGGTCGTCGGCCCCGACGCCCCGAGAGAGCCCTTCGGGGCCGACTGCATGGTGACGCCCTACGAGCGCTCGGCGTTCGAGTCCGAGGCCGCCGCGGCGAAGGCGGCGTCGTATTTCGGCGAGGGGTCGCTGGCCGGCGAGGCCGAAACCCGCGCCATCGGGGCGTTGCTCGCCTACGCGGAGTACGCCCGCGGCGTCCGGGCCGACGGCGAGACCGGCCGCCTGGAGTATCTCACCCACCTCACGCGCTACGATCCACGCGAGTACATGCTGCTCGATGCGGTCGCGCTCCGGTCGCTCGAGGTGTTCGAACCGCGACACGTCCACGGGCTCGAGGGGGCGGCCCTGATCGAGACGATCGACGAGACCGCGAGCGCGCTCGGGGGCCGGACGCTCCGCGATTGGCTCCGCCGGCCGCTGTTGGACCCCGACCGCATCCGGGGGCGTCTCGACGCGGTCGGGGCGCTTCGGGAGCGCGTCGGCGACCGCGAGCGGGCGGGCGAGTGCCTCGCTGACGTCTACGATGTCGAACGGCTGGTGTCGCGGATCTCGCGGGGCCGCGCCGACGCCCGCGACCTCAGGGCGCTCGAGTCGACGCTGTCGGTCGTCCCCGACCTCCGGGCGTGTCTCTCGGCGGCCGCCGCCGACAGCGACCTGCTGGCGGCGCTCGAGTCCGGCCTCGACGACTGCCCCGATGTCAGGGAGTTGATCGACTCGGCGATCGCCGAGTCGCCGCCCGTCGAGATCACCGATGGCGGCGTGATCCGTGAGGGGTACGACGAGCAACTCGACGACCTCCGACGGACCGAACGCGAGGGGAAGGCCTGGATCGACGCCCTCGAGGCCGACGAGCGCGAGCGGACCGGGATCGACTCGCTGAAGGTCGGGCACACCGCCGTCCACGGCTACTACATCGAGGTGACAGACCCCAACCTCGATGCGGTCCCCGACGATTATCACCGCCGGCAGACGCTGAAGAACGCCGAGCGCTTTTACACGCCCGAATTGAAGGACCGCGAGGAGGAGATCATAACCGCGGGCGAGCGCGCCGACGAGTTGGAGTACGACCTCTTCAGAGAGGTCCGAAGCGAGGTCGCAGAGGCGACAGAGCGGTTACAGCGAACCGCCGACGCGATCGCCCGCCTCGACGCGCTCCGCTCGCTTTCGGCCGTCGCCGCAGAGCACGGCTACTGCCGCCCCGAGGTCGGAGCCGACGGGATCGACATCGAGGGCGGTCGACACCCGGTCGTCGAACGCAGCGAGGCGTCGTTCGTCCCCAACCCGACGGAGCTCCCACGGGAGCGCCCGATAGCGGTCCTCACCGGGCCGAACATGTCGGGAAAGTCGACCTACATGCGCCAGGTCGCGTTGATTTCGCTGCTCGCGCAGGTGGGGTCGTTCGTCCCGGCCGACCGCGCCGAGGTGCCGATCGTCGAGCGGGTGTTCACCCGCGTGGGGGCCTCCGACGACATCGCTGGCGGGCGCTCGACGTTCATGGTCGAAATGACAGAACTCGCCGCCATCCTCGGGGCGGCCGACGGGGATTCGCTGGTCGTCCTCGACGAGGTGGGGCGGGGCACCTCGACGCGGGACGGCTACGCCATCGCGCAGGCGGCGACGGAGTACCTCCACGATTCGGTCGGCGCGTACACCCTCTTTGCGACGCACCATCACGAGCTGACGGACGTCGTCGAGGAGCTCCCGCGGGCGCGGAACTACCACTTCTCCGCGACCCGGGGCGACGACGGTGTCGCGTTCGAACACGACCTCCGCCCCGGTCCCGCAGGGGCCTCCTACGGCGTCGAAGTCGCCGAGATGGCCGGCGTCCCGGCGAGTGTCGTCGACCGAGCCGACGCGTTGCTCGCGGGCGGGACGCACTCGGCGACCCCGTCGACCGGAGGCGCTCGACCCGAGAGTGACCCCGCGAGCACCGACGGCGGCCGCGAGGCGTTACTGGCGGAGCTCGCGGCGATCGACCTCGCCGAGACGACACCGCTGGAGGCGCTGAACCTGCTTTCGGAGCTCAAATCCGAACTCGAGTGAGCGGCCTCGTGGTGCAGTCCCGTGGCTCACGATTCTTCGCGCGGCGACAGCGGGACGAACTCGAGGCCCTCCTCGGCCAACAGCGCCCGCGCTCGTTCGGTCACGGAGGGCGCAACGAGCAGCCCCCGGATCGTCGCGCCGGCGTGAAGGTCCCGTTCGAGCGCCTCGACGTAGCGGTTCAGCTGCCCGACAGCGTCCGGGCCGACGCGGCGGCGCTTCAACTCGAGGACGACTGTCCGGCCCGCGTCGTCCTCGCCGTAGACGTCGACGGCTCCAGCAGGGGTCTGTCGCTCCGTCGCGAGCGGTCGAAAGCCCGATTCCACGAGCCCCGGCTCCTCGAGGATCCGCCGTTTCAGGTCGGCCTCGGTCCCGACGACGTCGAGCGATTCCTCGTCGGTCGGATCGAAGGCGGCGGCGAAGGCGACCGCAGAAAACCGGACCGTGAGGCGTTCCGCGGGCGAGTCGCGGACGCTCTCGACGACGAGATCTCCGCCGTTGGCCCGGCACTCGTGGGCGCAACCGGGTGGCTGCCAGTTCACGGGTTTCTGTCCCTCGTCGGTGTGGACGAGCGCCGTCCCGTCGGGTTTCAACATCACGTGCCGGTCGCCCGACGCCAGCGACGAGGCTGCCCGGCCGTCGTACTCGACGGTACAGCGGCCGAAAAGCGTCGCGAGCGCGTCGCGTTCGACCGCCGCCGCGACGAAGGAGGCGGCCGCGGACGCGTCGGGGGCCGTGAGGGTTCGGGGGGTCCGATCCGTCGGGTCGTCGGCCATCACGGCGACGGTAGCCGCGTCGGGGGATTAAACCCCGCGTTCGCCTGGCGGCGCCGCGTCGGGGAGCCGCTCGGCGATCGGGCCGGACGACGGCCGGCGACGATCAAGCGTCGCGACGGTCGAGGAGGAGCGCGCGGGCGACGTAGACGAACACGGCGGCGACGAGGAGGATCGAACCCCACACGAGGACGGCGAAGGTCGTCGCCCCGACAGCCGAAGCGGCGATCATCGGCGCTCACCACCCCCCGTTTCGTCCGGGGCGTCGTTCCCGCCCCGCCCCCCGCCCTCGCCGGGAGCAGGCGGCTCGGTTCCGCCGTCAGCGACCGGGTCGTCGAGCGCGCGGATCCGCCCGTCGATGGCGTCGAGGTCGGCCCCGGCGTCGGACAGCGCGCTCGCGACGAGGGTGACAGCGACGGAAGCGCCTGTCGCGCCGGCGAAGGCGACGAGGAACGACGGCTCCGGCAACGCGCCGCCGAGTCCGGGCACCGCCGCCAGCGGTCCGCGCAACATCGGAAAGTGCGCGACGCCGACAGCGATCCCCGAGAGGCCGGCGAGAATCGCTCCGGGACCGGAGAGCCGTTCGGTGTACAGCCCTGCGAGGAAGGGGAAAAACACCGCGGCGGCCAGCAGGTCGGCACTCAAGAACAGCCGGAGGACGCTGTACCCCTGCGCGCCGATGAAGATCGCTCCGACCGCGACCGCGACGGTCAGCCCCCGGCCGCCGAGCCAGAGGGTCCGCTGGTCGGCGTCGACCAGCCTGGCGAGGTCGGCGGTGACGACGCTGGCGATGGCGTTGAACATCGTGTCGGCCGAACTCATCACGAGCAGGACGACCAACACGACGACGGCAAGGGTGACCCACGTCGGGAACGCCGCCTCGAGGACGAGAAAGAAGGCGACGCTGGCGGTGTCGGGACCGGTGAGACCGAGCGCGGCGGCCGCGACGCCGAACAGTCCCGCGAGCAGGATCATCGGGACGACGACAACGGCGGCGGCCCCGAAGCCGCGGCGCAGGGACGTCTCGCCGTCGGCGGCGTACACGCGCTGCCAGATACCCTGGTTCAGCATGTTCGCGCCGAGGATGGCGAAGGCGACGTAGATCCCGAACTCGACGCCCGGACGGAACCCGGGGTCGAGAAGCGTCGCGTCGGCGGCGACCGCAGCAGCGTGGATCTCGCCCGTCCCGCCGAGGGCGACGAGCGCGCCGCCGAACCCGACCGCCAACAGCGGGAGGACGACGAGCGTCTGGATCGTGTCGGTGACGATGCTGGCGACGAGGCCGCCGTAGACGGTGTAGACGAGGACGAACCCGCCGACGAGCAGCGCCGTCTGCCACTGGGGGACGCCGGCGACGAGCGAGAGCGCGCCGGCGATACCCGTCATCTCGGCGGCGAGGAAGACGAACATGTAGAACACCGAGACGACGAGTACGAAGAGATACATCGCCGCGCCGAAGCGGGCGTAGGCGAACTCCGTCAGCGAGTGCCCCGAGGGCATCACGGATCGGATCCGGGAGCCGACGGGGATGAACAACAAGAGCGGAATCGTGCTACCGACGGCGTAGCCCAAGATTGCGGGCAGGCCGCCGAAGGCGGCCCCCGCCTCGGCGGGGCTGAACAGGATCCAGGCCCCCATCATCGAGGCGACGACCGTCGCCGTCACCGTGCCGTGGCCGGCGGAGTCCCGTGCCGAAATGAAGTCCTCGACGGAGTCGACGCGGCCACGCGCGGCGAGGAGGCCGACCGCGGTAACGGCCGCGACCGTCGCAGCCGTCACACCGAGGACGAGCGCGCTCGAGACCATCTCAAACGTCCTCCGTTCCTGCCCCCGCGTGGCTCGCGTCCCCCGTCGATCCGTCACCGGAACCGGAGCCGGACCCCTCGCCCGGGGAGTGCGTCTCGAAGAACTCGACCTCGAGTTCGACAGTCCGCGAAAAGAGGCGCTCGACGCGGCGGCGACGCGGCGAGGAGAGCTCCGGGCCGACCGAGTCCAGTTGCGCGCGGAGCCACCCGACGAACGAGCGGAACTCGTCGGTGGCGTGGAGGTCGATCCACTCCGCGTAGTAGAACGGCAGGTCCGCGCCGTCGCTCGGGGGATCGGTGTGGGGGTCGGCGTGGGCCTCGACGGCCGCGAGCGCCCACGACTCGTAGATCCACTCGGCGGGCACCAACACGGCGAGCGTCTCCGCGTAACCGCCCTGCCGGGCGGCCCGCCCGAGAAGGTCGGCGAAGGCCTCGGTCGTGTCGGTCCGCTCGGGATCGGCGTATCGGTCGGCCGGCACGCCCAGCGCCTCGAAGGAGCGCTCGAAGTAGTCGTTCTCCGCGTCGGTCACGACGTCGAGGAACTCGATCAGGGGGCGCTTGGCGGCGATGCCGGGGGCTTCCCCGACGGCGAAGCCGAAGGTCCCCACGAGGGCGTCGAGGAAGGCGTAGTCCTGGACCAGATACGACGCGAACGCGTCCGGATCGAGCCTCCCGGCGCCGAGGCCGGCGACGAAGGGGTGTTCGACCGCCTCGGAGAAGGCCGGCTCGGAACACGCCCGGAGGTGATCGGTGAAACGGCTCGTTTCGGGTCGGTCGGCGTCGGTCCCGTCGGGGGTGTTCATCCTGTCGGTGGATCGTCGTCCGAGCCCTATATAACTAACTAATATTATGTGATTATACACGGGCCGGGGGAGACGATTGAAGAGCGGGTCGGCCCAAGGGGCGGTATGACCCTGCAGCTGCCGAGCGAGATCGTCGTCGAACGGTTCCTGCCGACGCTGCGGGTGCGGCTCGCGGCGGCGCTGGACGACCGCGGGATGACCCAACAGGAGATCGCCGACCGCCTCGGGGTGACGCAGGCGTCGGTCAGCAACTACGTGGGTGGCGGCGTCGAGGGTGAAAAGCGGTTCCTGGAAGACGAGCGTTTCGAGGCGACGGTCGAGCGCGTCGCCGAGGGGTTCGCTGACGGGACGATGGACGACTACGAGGCCATCGCGGAACTGCTCGAGTTGATCCGGGCCTTCGAGGATCGGGGGCCGATCTGTGCGATCCACGAGACGGAGGTGCCGGCGCTGCGGGGGCTGGGCTGTGATCTCTGCATTCGCGGGCGCGATGCGGACCTGCGGGCCGAACGCACGGCGATCGAGTCCGTCCGGCGGGCGGCGCGGGCGGCGACGAACGCCCCAGCGCTCGTCGATCACGTCCCGAACGTGGGCACCAACATCGCGACGGCGCGCCCCGACGCGGCCGACGAACTCGACGTGGCGGCGATCCCGGGTCGGGTCCACGCCATGCACGGCCGCATCAACGTCCCTTCGGACCCCGAGTTGGGCGCCTCCGAACACGTCGCCGGGATGGTCCTCGCCGCGATGGACGTCGATGCGTCGATGCGGGGTGCGATCAACCTCGCGACGAGCGAGGCGGTGTTGGCCGCCGCCCGCGAGCGTGGGATCGATCCCATAGAGTTCGAGGCGGGCTACGAGGACCGCCGGAGGCGGTTGGCGGCCGCCTTCGAAGAGCGCGGGTCGGTCCCGCGGATCGTCTACCACACCGGGGCGTTCGGTATCGAACCGATCACGTACGTCCTCGGCGAGACGGCCGTCGAGGCGGTGTCACTCGCGGCGGAGTTGGTCGGCGATGGCGACGGCGAGTAGCTGTTACACCCCGTCGACGAGACGCTCGAGGTGCTCCGGCGGGACCGCCCCGCGGGCGGCGTGGTCGTCGTAGACGAACGTCGGAACGCCCGTGATGCCCTCGCGTTTCGCCTCGGCGAAGCGCTCTCTGACCTCGGCCCGGAGTGCGTCGTCTGCGAGCGCCGAGCGCACTTCCTCGGCCCCGACCCCGGCGTCCGCCGCGAGCTCGACCAGTAGGTCGGCATCGCCGATGTCCTCACCCGCCTGCCAGAGCGCGTCGAAGACCGCCTCGTCGAAACGGTAGTGTTCACATAAGCTGATTCCATGCGAAGGCGAAGGATCGAAGCCAATCGTCGGCGGTGTCTGCTTCGGCATTGCTGAAACAGTTTGAAAAACTGATAGTTCGTCGTTTTACCTCTCGAAAGACACGTTCGACGCTATTCCGATTTCCATGGCGTTCATATCTGAAATCGAGGCTATGGCGGCGACAGGCGTCTTTCAGTGAGTGCGAGCCATCTATGAGAAACACCGCGTCGTCAACGTCGTGTTTCTCGCGGAGTTCGGCAAAGAATGCGTGAGCGATTGCCTTGTTTGTCGTCGGTTCAAGCGTTGTATACAGTAATTTGTTTGTCTCAGGATCGACAGCAGCATACAGCCAGTACTGCTCATCATTGAGTCGGATCACGGTCTCATCCACCGCAACGTGATCCGGATCCCGACCAGATTCGGGCTGTAGATCTGCCCTGTGAACCCAGTTGTGAACAGTAGATCGAGCTCGACTGACACCGAATATCTCAAGGATAGAAATGGTATTCGAAAGTGATAGGCCAGCTAAATGGAGTTGAATACCAAGCTTCATCAGTAATTTCGGTGTCGCTTCTCGCTCCACAAAACCTAACTCGATCTCGTCCAAATGGCCGTTGAGGCGGGCGTTTTTGGGCATAGAGCACTCAAAAAATGTACCGCCTCACTTTTCATTCTTATCTGAACACCGCCTATTGACCCAAAGTCCTTTTAATAGGTTTCCACTGGAACTGTTCAACCGGTAGAGAGGCTCTCCTAGTTATCGATCCCTTTTCGGCTGTGATTGTTCCAAAGGTGTCCTTATTGTTCAAGCGGTCAGATGCAACCGTTTCATACCACCTTCCTGCCGTATCTGGGAAAGAGATTTATTACTTTGATTGAAGCACGTGAAGGTGGTTTTTATGTTGTTCGAGCGTTTTATGTCCGATTAAATGACTTTTGACGATGATTCGTATGCTGACGTCGTCAAGACGTTGTTTGGGCGACGTGATGTGATGGAGCAGTTAGTGAAGCGTCCGATGGATAAATCGGAGCTGATTGATACGACCGGCACATCCCGGTCGACGGTCACCCGTGCACTCAAAGATCTCCAGACGGTCGATCTTGTGGAGCAGGCCAACGGTGAGTATGTCCCGACACCGTATGGCGAGTTCATATACAGCCAGTTCGTCAGCTTGGCTGATGTCGTCGAACTCGGTGATGAGATCCAGACGTTGCTGCCACACCTGCCACTGGAGGATTTGACATTCGATCTGGCCCACTTGGCTGATGCTGAGATCACGTTCGTGAGCCGGGTTGAACCAGCCGCTCCACTTGAACGGGTCGGTGAGCTCAAACAGGGTGCTGCCCGGTCACGGACACTTGCAAGCGGGAAGAACCCGGTTGGCCTAGAGGCACACTATGATGCTGTTGTGAATCAAGGACAACGGTTCGAGGCGGTCTGTCCACCCGCATTATTCGACGCGACAGCTGCAGACAGCGACCAACGGGCGATGATGCTCGACCTGTTGGAGTATGATGTGGCCCAGTTCTACGTCGCTGAGGATACCATACCGGTCCCGCTCGGAATCGTCGATGACATCGTGTTCTTCGGGGTTGAAAACGAGCAGGGATCACCGCTGGCACTGATCGAGACCACTGATCCGAACGTCCGACGCTGGGCGGAAATCGAGTTCACAACCGTTCGCGACCAGGCTACACAGCTGACCCGTCATGACTTCGAACATGACTGGCCACGACAGGACTGAACCCAAGATTTATATAACGGTCTTCGGCTTGTGAACGGATTTACCGCTCGATGACATATTAACCGTCTCCTAATGACCTACGATGTAAATGAGTGGGTCTAGCAACGCATCAATCGATGGACGGCATCGTGGCTCTTCGATCCAACGGAGACGGTTCATCCAGGCCACAGTGATCGGTGTTCTTACAGGGTTGGCCGGTTGCTCCGGTGATTCCCCCGATACCGAAGGCTCGAACGGTGATCAGGACTCCACTGATACGGAGAATCCTGCTGATAGCGATCCCACAACGACACCGGATCAGGGTGCTAACGGGCCAGGGCCAGAGGAGACCTCGACGCCGGAGGCCACCGACACACCAGCTGAACCAGGTGAGGACGGCACCGGAACGAGCCAGTACGAGCCACGTGAGGGGTGTACGCTCGTCACCTCGACCGAGATCGAGCGTGATGAAACTGTGACGGTGTATCCGATCAACGGTGACCCTGAGACAGAGGGGATGCGGCTTACCTACCAGCGAATCGATGCTGAGGGGCAAGCAGAGATCCGCGTTGCGTTCATCGATGGACTCACCCTCGACCATTATTTGAATGAAGGCCAGCGGCTGGATATCGGTCCAGTCACTGGTATCGAGCTGACCGGCCTCGGGGAGGACCAGATCCAGGTACAGTTCCTCCGGGTACCGGAGGAGTATGACGCCCGTAGCGAGTGGGAACCTGCTGAGGTGGAACTATGCTGAGAGATGCCCTCGCCTATCCCCGGAGCGATGGGCAGTGGCTCCGCCGGCTTGGTATCGGCGGTGTTGTGATCCTTGGGAGTTTCTTGCTTGTCCCCTTGTTCATCTTTTTCGGGTACATCGTTCGTGTCCTCCGCTCTGTCACAGCGGGCCAAACCACACCACCGGACTTCGACGGGATCGGCTCCCTCACCGTTGACGGGATCAAATTCTACGGGATAACATTCGCCTATGGTCTCCCGGTCATCTTGATCCCGATTTTTG
The DNA here is from genome assembly GCF_000591055.1 of Natronomonas moolapensis 8.8.11. GTDB lineage: Archaea > Halobacteriota > Halobacteria > Halobacteriales > Haloarculaceae > Natronomonas > Natronomonas moolapensis. The sequence continues at coordinate 805,738 of NC_020388.1, forward strand.
CCGGGGCCTTTGGCCAGGCACTCGGCCTCGGTACTTCTGTCGCTGGATCTGATCCCGGAGCCGGGCCGGTCGCAACATCCATCATCGGGCTGTTACTGTTGGGAACTGTCGTGGCCGGTGCTGTTTCCTTCTACTCCGTCCCGGCTGCTGTCTGCCATTTTGCCTACACAGGATCGATGAAAGCCGCCTTCGATGTCCGAACCGTTGTCGGCACGGTCAGTTTCTCGGGGCCGTACCTCAAGGCATATTTCCTCACTGCAGTCATCGGAATCGTGTTGTTCCCTGTTGTTGCGGCCCTCAGCGTGGTCCTCGTCGGTATCTTTATCGCTGTCTATCAGGCCCTGGTCGCAGGATATCTCATCGGGAACGGGTATGCAGTCAGTCGAAACCTGCCACAGGACGGCCACACTATCGTCCCAGGAACGACACCGGCGGGAGCTGGTCAACAGACCGGCCGAGATGCTGCTGGACAGGGAGACACCACCCCGGAGCCCACGACACCAACCACCGGGGCAAAGGCTACCCAGTCAAGCAGTGGTGCCTGTCCGGAGTGTGGGCGGTCAGTTGGTACTGATGCCTCATTCTGTCCGGACTGCGGGACCGAAATCACCCACGTCGGTGATACAGGTGAGGATACGACCGGTGGACCACAGCCACCGACCGATTCCGCCGGTACGTCCGGTCAACGGACTACTGACGGACAGACCGTCGCCGCTCAACGTGACGAGGCGACGTCCGGTCCACAGGCGGTTACCCAGACAAGCCAGGGGACAGATCCACATCCAGAGCATGACCCAGATGGTGTAGAACCGGATTCCGCTCCTGACAGCGGTGACCCGGACGAGACCGATGCAGCATCATCGTCCCCGGCACAGGTATCACAGGACCAACTCTACACCGACGAGACAGGCACGACATACGTCGAGACATCGATCGGGCCGGATAAACAGCTCCACGTCGACAGTGATGGCCATCATTTCTATCAACGCGGTCGGGCGATGCGGGCAGTGTCCGGTGGTTTCACGATCATCTGTGCCGGGTTCGCCCTGTTCGCGTTCTTTATGCTTCCCGGTATGGCTGGGGGACCGAATGCTCCCCGTGGCCGATTCTTCTTTGCACTCATCGAGGCCATCCCCTTCGGGAACGTACTCATCGGTCTTCTCGCCATCTGGATCGGCTCCCGCCTTGCCTACATCGCATACACCGGACGAGAGTATATGGACGTCGAAGAGACAGACTAACCGATCCGGAGACAATCAGATGTACTGTCACAACTGCGGCACAGAAACGACAGACCACCAGACCTACTGTACAGACTGTGGTGCCGAACTCGTCTACCAGTCTCCTTCCACCGGTCCCGAGCAAGAGACCACCGTTACACCGCCAGGATCAGCTGAACCGGGAAGCTCGGACCACGAAGACACTGAGCAACGAACCGATCACCAGGACAACGCAAGATCGTCCGAGAAGCGATCACCAGAGCGAGAACAGACAGCCTCGGAGACAGCACAACCCGTATCGACCACAGCCTCCGACGAACCCGACAGATCGGACCAAGCCCGTGAATTAGCCAGCAACGCGTTGTTCGGCTACAGCTTCATCATCCTATTCAGACTGACCGGTATCAGCGGAATCCTGTTCCAACCCCATGCTGAGAACCCGTTTTTCGCCACCGCCCTCCACGATATCGGTGTCTTCGTCTTCTATGACGGCTTCCTCCTCGCCATCACCGCCTTCCTCACAAGTGCCTACCTCACAGCACGACACCACCTCGACCTGGGCCTCCCCGCTGACACACGTAGCCAGCTTGACACAGTCGCAACCATCGGGCTCTCCGGCTCGTCCCTGCTGTATATCCTCGGGATCCTGCTTTCACTCGCGTAACTCACCACCTGTACATTAGAATGTATTAGCCCAGACGGAGGTCGACGTAGTCGGCGAGTTTGGACTCATTCAGGGCTTCTTTTTTTCCTCTGTGAGATCTGTATAGTGGAAGGAGCCGTCGCCTAAGAGCTGGATGATGAGGAAGGAGTATCTGTGTAACTGGTGATCAGGTAGTGTTCAGATAAGCTGATTCCATGCGAAGGCGAAGGATCGAAGCCAGTCGTCGGCGGTATCTGCTTCGGCGTTGCTGAAACAGTTTGAGAAACTGGTAGTTCGTCGTTTTATCTCTCGAAAGACACGTTCGACACTATTCCGATTTCCATGTTTTTCATATCTGAAATCGAGGCTGTGACGGCGACAGGCATCTTTCAAGGAGTGCGAGCCATCGATGAGAAACACCGCGCCGTCAACGTCATGTTTCTCACGAAGTTCGGCAAAGAATTCGTGAGCAATTACCTTGTTTGTCGTTGGCTCAAGCGTTGTATGCAGTAATTCGTTTGTTTCGGGATCGACAGCGGCGTACAGCCAATACTGCTCATCATTGAGTTGGATCACGGTTTCATCGACCGCAACGTGATCCGGGCTCCAATTAGATTCGGGCTGTAGATCAGCTTTGTGGACCCAGTTGTGAACGGTAGATCGAGCTCGTTCGACACCGAATATCTCAAGAATTGAAACTGTATTCGAAAGTGATAGTCCAGTCAAATAGAGTTGAATACCGAGCTTCATCAGCAATTTCGGTGTCGCTTCTCGTTCCACAAAACCTAACTCAATCTCGTCCAAACAGCCGTTGAGGCGGGCGTTTTTGAACATAGACACTCAAAAAACGCACCGCCTCACTCTTCATCCTTATCTGAACACCGCCGGATGGGGCGTATGACTCGGACCGCAGTCGTCGCCGGTGTCGGCCCAGGACTCGGTGAATCGCTCGCCCGAAAATTCGCCGCCGAGGGGTGTCAGGTCGGGCTGTTCGCTCGATCGGCGGACTACATCGAAGAGCTCGCCGGGGACCTTCCGGAGCCAGGAGAGGGGCTCGCAGTCACGACCGACCTCACCGACGTCGAAGCCACTCGGGCGGGGTTCGAGACCGTCCGCGAGGCGTTCGGCTCGGTCGACGTCCTCGTCAACCACGCCAGCTCCCCTTCTTGGAGCGGCCTCATGGACACGAGCGTCGAGGCGTTCGAGCGTTCGTGGGCGGTCAACGGCCGCGGTGCGTTCGTCTGCTCGCAGGAAGCCGTCGGCGATATGCTCGAAACCGGCGGTGGAACAGTGCTTTTCACCGGCGCGACCTCGGCGGTGCGGAGCCTCGGTGGTGCGATCGGATTCACCGCCGCGAAGTTCGCGGCCCGCGGGATGGCGATGGATATCGCCCAGGAGTTCGGCCCGGAAGGGGTCCACGTCGCCCACGTCGTCCTCGACGGTCAGATCGACACGCCGGACGTTCGCGAACGGTTCCCCGACCGCGACGAGGACACCTTCCTCGATCCCGACGAGGTAGCCGAAACGTACTGGCACCTCGTCGAGCGAGACCACGTCGACACCCAGCCGTTCGAGGTCCACATCACTAACGGGCCGGGGAACTCGGAGTTCATGTGACTCTCTCCAGACACCGTCGCCCCCGGACGGTGTAGGCCGTTTCGGTCCGGCCGCGAACGTCTCCGAACGGACCGCTCGCGAGCGCCGATCAAAAGAGTAATTCGCGGTACAGAACCAACGGGTATCTATATGCGGACCACGGTCGTCGCCGTACCCGATTGCCCGCGACGCGATCACTTCGGTGTGTACGACGGGGCGGTCGGCCCACTCGAGCGAATCGATCGATCCGCAGGTGGATCAGGGTCGAGACCGGGGGCAGGACGCACGCGCCGGGGCAGCAGGAAACGTGGGCTGTCGCCGAGCGGATTCGACGTGTGCGGCGGCAGCGACGCCGCGGTGATCGGGCGAAAGCGGCGTTCGACGAAGCCCGCCTCAGAGGCCCCGAGCGTCCGGACCGGTCGTGGCCGAACGAACCAACCGTCCTGTCGGCGAACGTGTGGAGGACGCGTTCGGCACCGCAACGAGACACATGAGCAGTAGGGCGAACCGGCTGTTTTGGTATCTGATTGCGACCGGTATTCTCGTCGGACTCGTGTACGTCTCGGACTACAGAGCGTTCGCGCGGGTGCTTTTCGGCTCCGCTCCCGGGTACATCGCGTTGACGGTACTGTGTGGTTGTTTTACGCTTTTGATGTGGTCGGTCGTCTGGCATCGGTTCTTCGGCCTGCTCGAGATTCGCATCCGGTTTCGGGAGTCGCTCCGGTTGTTGCTGGCCGGCACGTTTCTGAACGCCATGACGCCGCTCGGTCGGTTCGGCGGGGAGCCGTTCGTCGCCCACTTCATTTCGAGCCGAACGGATTCGACGTTCCCGCAGGCGCTTTCGAGCGTTTCGTCGTCAGATCTGTCCAACGCGTTTCCGTTCGTCACGTTCGGAACGATCGCGATCCTGTACACGGTCGTCTTCGGGACGATCGGAAGCGTGGTAGCCGATATCGTCCCGTGGGTGGCGGTGCTGTTGGTGGCCTCGGTGCTGGCGGTGTATCTCCTCTGGTTCGGCGGGCTTCAGTCGGCGTTCGGCTACGCCGACGGGTTCGTCGGGGGCGGGTTCGGGTTCGGACGCTGGCAGCCGTACGTCGAGTCGTTCAAAGAGAAGGGTCGGAAGGTGCTGTCGCGGATGCGCGACGTCGGGGACAACCCCCGACAGGTCGTCCCGACGTTGATCGTCTCCCACGTCGCCGTCCTCGGTCACATCGGGGCGCTCTACTTTTCGATGCTGGCGGTCGGCGCCGACCCGGTCCCGGAGACGGTTCTCCTCGTCGTGGCGCTGTCTACGGTCCTGACGTTCTCACCCACGCCGGGAAGCGTCGGGACGTTCGAGGCCGGCTTCGCCGGCCTGCTCGTACTCTTTTTTCCCGTGGCCGGCGCGACCGCGACGAGTATTGCGATCCTGTATCGGATCGGCACGTACCTCCCCGGGGTCGTTTTCGGGTACGTCAGCCTCGTCAGTCTCAACCACACGGGACTGTCCGGCGAGTGATTCGCCGATCCGTCCGATGACATACACGGGTGCATGACCCACCCGTTCCGTCGTAGGGGACGCCGGACCCGAACCGTTCACTTTTAATATCTCCCGCTGACGGTTACCACGTAACTCGTATGACAGTTACGGCATTCATGCCGGTCCTGAACGAGGCGGGGCGTATCGGGCGGGCCATCTCGTCGCTGCAACGACAGACACACCCCGTTTCGAGACTCGTCGTGGTCGACGGCGGAAGTACGGATTCGACACAGGAGGAGGTCAAAACGATAGCCGCCGAGACCGACTTCGAGATCGATCTACACGTACTCCAGGGCGCTGGCGTCCGGTTTTCCTCACAGTTCGGGGCTGAAAAGGCCGCCGAACACCTCCCGAGGAGCGACGGGACGCCGGACGGCATCGTCGTCCGCCTCGAAGGGGACTCGGCACTCGAGGAGTCCTTTGTCGAGACAGCCGTCGAGACGCTCGGCGAGGAGTCCTACAGCGTCTTCGGCGGGCCGGTGTCGCCCCACGAACCGATGGAGAACCCCGTGATCAAGCGCTTCTTTACGTTCTATCAGAACGCCGAGCGATTACCGAAAGGTCGCGGGATGGCGTTCAGAGCGGACGACTTCTACGCGGTCGACGGCTATCGGATGGAGCCCGACGAGGACATCCGAAGCTCCGAGATCGACTGTCTCGAGGACGGGATCTTGGTCTCGAAGCTCCAAGAACGCGGCGAGGCGGCGTTCAGTCACGAAACCTGCGTCTACAGCACCGTACCGTCCACGTCGGCGACCTCGCCGCGACGGTGGTGGGTCGCCGCCAAAATCGAGCGGGAGATGGGTCCGACCAGTTACTTCACCCGGATCGCGAGCCCAGTAAATAAGCTGTCGTACGCTGCCGAACGGCTGTTCGAAACGAACGTCAGTGAGTGAGGCTACGCCGCCTCCGGTCTCTACTTGATACAGCACGGAGAACGGTGTGGTGGATTGGGAAGCGTGTGATAATTCCTGAAGCTCACTCGCTGTCGGCCGGTTGTTTCAGCACCCGAACTGCCAAGCGTATGTAAATCACACCAATGATCCGGATTGCACGAAGAGCTCCCGTGTTCCACTCGTACGTGTCCGGCTGCTCATGCGCCATGCTGGCTCCAAATTCTAAGTACTTGTTCGCAGATAGAAACTGTATCACGCCGATTGCTCCGATGGATTTCATGACCAACGCGTGACATCCTCCGCGGCGTAAACGGAGCAGGATCGAAGGTCTCGAAGCAACCGGGCGACGCCCGACGACGGCGCGGGGTCCCTCGACAGAGGGACCTCGGCCTGTTATTGGTCGGGCGTCGGACGGACTCCCGCGGTCGCCAGCCATCGGGGGTCAGCGGACCCCGTGTGTGAACCAACGCCACGAGCGATACTACAGTAGCGATCGGAAGACACTGCACACTCGATCGCACGACGGCAGTGCGATCGATGTGTAATCACTTCCGATGGTTGGTATAAGTGGTGGGGTTCCAGACCGGCCATCTCCGGTGGTTTGTGCCACGGCGTACGCGGGTCACACCCAGCGTGAACGCCGAGATTCGCCCGCTGAATCACGATAGCCCGGACGCTGGCGAACGCGTTCAGCGTCGAACCGTACAGCGGCGAACTCCCGCCAGGGAAGCGGCCACGACCGACGTCCACGCTGGATCCCACGGTTTCAGCCGCGAGTAGCTCAACCGCCGTCCGTCCCGACCACGCCAGCGTCCGTCGGGTTCGGTCCCCCGTACTGCTCGACGAGCGCGTCAAGTCGGCTCGGATCGTCGGCTCCGACAAGCGGTTCTTCGGCGGTTCTACACGGCTCGGCGACGCCCAGGCGCTCGCAGACGCGGTCGGCCGTCACCTCCGCCATCTCTCGGTACGTGGTCAGCTTTCCGCCGACAACGCTGTGGAGGTTCGAGACGCCCTCGTCGCCGTGATCGAGTATGGTAAACCCACGGGAGATGCCACGGCGGTCGGCGGCCGCCTCGTCGGGTTCGTACAGCGGGCGGACCCCCCACCACGTCCGACGCTCCGGTGCCTCGGCGACCGCGGGAAGCATCGCGGCACACTCCTCGATGGAGCGCTCGATTTCCCACTCGGCGGTCTCGTACGTTTCGGGGGTGGAGACGGGCACGCTCGTGGTGCCCACGACGACTTCGCCCTCGTGGGGCAGGACGATGTCGCCGTCGTCGGGGTCGCGACACCGGTTCAACACCGGCCCGAGCCCGTCGTACTCGAGTGAAACCATCACACCGCGGCTCGGAGCCATCCCGACCGTACAACCGGCCATCTCGGCGATCCGGTCGGCCCACGCCCCGGTCGCGTTGACGACGTGGGTCGGTTCGATGTGTTCGTCGACGCTTCCACCGACGTCGACCGCGGTGATCCCGTCCGCCCCGGTCTCGATCGCCTCGACCGGCGCGTGTGGGTGCACGTCAGCCCCGTGGGCCGCCGCGTCGGCCGCGTTTGCCGCCACGAGCCGCGACGGGTAGACGACGCCGTCCGGGACGCGAAAGGCCTCGACGACCGCATCGGAAAGCCCGTCCACGAGATCACGGGCCGCGTCGCCGTCCAGGCGCTCGGTTTCGATGCCGGTCTCCTCGCAGGCGGCCAGTTTCGTTTCGAAGTACGCCGCGTCGTCGCCCTCGAGTCGGACGAACAGCCCACCCGTCTCGCGGACACAAGCACCGGCGATTTCGCGGAGGGTACGGCTTTCGGCGAGACACTCGGCCGCGCCGGACGCGTCGGACTCGGCGTACCGGGCACCGCTGTGCAACAGTCCGTGCGATCGGCCGGAGGTGCCGCTACCTAACCCGCCCCGCTCGACGAGCGTCACGTCTACTCCCCGCAACGCGAGGTCGCGGGCGATTCCGGTTCCCGTCGCGCCACCGCCGATCACGAGGACGGTCGGGTCGGCGCTCATGCGTCGTCATCTCGGAGAATCGAGGACAGGTTCGAGCGTGCGTTCGAACGGGGAACACCGCGTATTCTGCGAGCCACACAGCGTTCGTGGGTCGTCTCGAGGTGTCGGCTTCCCGGTCGGTAAACCATACGGACTCAATGGGATGGAGGCAATTGAGGCTGACGCCGCCGATTCCAAGCGCGTCAATGTAGCGAGTGACTCCGAAGAGCGTGGCCGAGAAATCCCGGAACGGTGGCTGGTGCTCAGGGGGTCGGCGGGTGGTGTCGCCGCTACTTCCAGGGGGTTCCGACGACCTCGGCCTGAATCCCGTGGCCGATGCGTATCCGGCAGTCGGTTTCGGGTGTGGCAATACAGAGAAGAACGTACTCGGCGTCTAGCGAGCGTGTTTTCAGCGCCCGCGGCGACGCCCGGTGGCGGACGTCACCGTCGAGCAGCTCCGCGGTACAGGTTCCGCACACCCCGTACAGACAGCCGTATGGAACAGCTACGTCAGCTCTCTCCGCTGCGTCGACGATCGTTTCCCCGTTTTCGACCCGGATCGTCTCCGTTCGGCCGTCCGGCCGAACAAGTTCGACGGAGTGGGCCGCCGCGTTCGCACACATTCACTGCCAAACGTCGCTGGTACAGTCGCCGCCGGGCCAGCGGATCTCGTGGGCACGGGCGGGGCCACCCGGTGCGTCGCCGAAGTCGACGAGGAACTCCTCGTCGAGGTCGAGTCGGCCTTCATCCGGAAACACGTCCGCTTTGAACATCAGCGACCCCTCCTCGGCCATCTCCGGGAAGAACTGGTTGTCCCACGACGAAAACAGCGATGTCGTCCAGTAGAGCCGCGTTCCGTCCCGCGAGAGCTGGAGCATCTGTGGCGCGCCCCGAATCTCTTTGTCCTGTATCTCTTGGCGATCGCCGAACAGGCCGCCGGCCCACACCCGATCGACCAACCGCGGATTGGCCGCGTCGCTAACGTCGTACATCCGCACGTCGCCGTGGAGCCAGTTCGAAAAGAACAGATACTGGTCGTCCAGCGACAGCAGGATATCGATAATAAGCGGCGGCACTGGCATGTCCCAGTCCTCGTGTTCGCGGGGGTCCTCGTCGATGACGACGTCCCACTCCCACGCCCCGTCGGTGCTCTCGTAGAAGCGAATGATGTTCGAGGAGAGCGCCGCCCCGACGTATCCCTGCGTTTCCTCGGGGTTGTGGCTCATCCGAACTTCGAGCGGGATCCGGCCTGCATCGCCGAATTCGAGCGTCTGTACGTGCTCGCGGTCGTCCCACGACCAGATGTGGATACTGTCGCCGTAGTTGCCGGCCTCGACGTCGTCGAGGTCGAACCCCGGATAGTACGTGTTCGGTGCTGCCCATTCACTGGAGATGAGCACGTCGTAGCGGGGCTGATACCATTGACTTCCTCCCACCCCTGAAGGGGTGGGATTCCTCCGGTGGGGATTTCGGCTATGACGATCCCACGGAGGCAACTTTCCCCACCTCGCGGCAGGTACTCCGGTCTGTGCGATCCTCTTTGGGATTTGCCCGCCGAAGAGGCGGGGCGGTTGTGGCAGGCCGCCACTCGTGATTGTCCCACTCGAGGCGCACGGGCCGGGCCATCGGCCCAACTTCACCACCGGCCTCACGGTCAAGGAACACCCTGCTCGCCTTCAAATCCGCGTGTCCCTCGAACCCACACGCACCGCACCGGAATACGTCTCCGTTCCGATGCGTCTCCTCTCGCTCGCCGCACTCCGGACACTCTTGGGTCGTCAACGCTTCCGACTTCTCAACCACCTCAATACCGTACTCCTCGCAGACACACTTGAGGCGGTCGATGAACTGCGAGAACGCCCAGAAGTTGTGCGTCTTCTCGTTCACGACGCATTTCCAATGCGTCTCCAGCACGTCTTCGAGATCGCCGACGTACACCCGACAAACACCTTCGTCGTGCAATCGTTCGATGAGATCGCGCACCAGCGCGTCCTGCGCGTGATTTCGTCGTTCAGTGCGTTGGCGGTACAAACTGTCGATGCGCTTGCTTGTTCGTCGTTGATTATCAAGCATCGACTGGTAGTGGGCAATCTCTTCGGTAGTGTCACGGAAATGGGCGAACAGTTCGCGGCCCTCGTAGAGGTACTGCTGGCCGGTTGTGGTGGTGCAGGCGACGAGGTTGTTCGCGCCCACGTCCAAGGCGGCCTCGTGAGAGGCCAGTGGTGAATTCCGAAAACGCTGCGCGTTTTCGACTTCAGGAAAATCTTCGATTTTCCGTGAATCCCGTCGAGAATCAGGCACGGTGACGGGTTGAAGTGCCCTGAACGTGTCGCAAGTCTTGTCGTACACCAGTTCCAACCGACCCTGTTCCCCATCCCACTTCGGGTCGCCGCAGGCTTCGAGGCGGAGTCTGCCGGTGATGGCGTACTCGTCTTTCAACGCCTTCCCGACGGGGATTTCGAGGCGGCTGCGGTCGCCCCACTGGAGGGTGTATTGGTCGTTGCGGATGTACGTCCGCAACTCTCGGCCATCCTCCTCGTTGCCCCAGTAGCCGGGCGGGCTGGGTTTCTCGTCGCGCTTGCCGCTGTAGTATTTTTCGTTGAGGCTGAAGAACGACCGCCACGCCTCGCTGTTCTTGCGCGGGATTTGTTGGGCGGTCGCGCTCCCGAGTACGTTTTTGTAGCGGTCGCTGGGGTTGGTGGCGTTCCACACGGAGTTGTCGTCGAAGAAGGCTTGTCTGCGGTTGTAGGTGAGTTCGTTCCAGAGTGCGGCTGACGCGTCAAGGAGTTCGAGGAGTGCCTCACGCTGTTCGGGGGTGCGTGGGCGTATCTCGAACTCGTTGACGCGCTTCATCGCTGTACCAACGTGTAGCTCCTGAACCTATATATAAGTTGGGTATGTATGGGTTAAGTATGGGTGAGACGAATAAGATATATGTCGAGATGGACGACGACGAGCAGTACGAGGAGTTGAAGCGGATCAAGAAGAAACACGGGTTGACATGGAAGGGACTGCTATTGCAGGGAGCGCGGCGAATGGAAGGTGACGACGCGGTGTAGGCGGTGGGAAATCCACGCCGGCCATCGGACGTGGTTAGCTTCCCTGTTGTCGGCTTCATCCCACGGCTAAAGCCGTGGGCTTTCGCCTCGCTACCGCTGTAATCGTAGTTCATCTCCATCGCACCGCGGTCGGCTTCCCAGCGGCCGTCGATGCTGAAGTCCTCTTGATCCAACTGGAGGAAGCCGCCGGGGAGTTCACCGTCAGCGTCGCCCAGCATGCTGATGACGATTTTGCCACCCGGGACGCAGTGAACGGTGTGTGGTGCCGAGAGGTCGTACTCGAACAACTCCTCAGGTTCGATGACGGTCACGATCTCCGGGTCGCGTGGCTCCTCGGCGTCAATGACGTGGATGCGCGAGGAACGCTGTCCGGGGACGATCAGATACTGTCGCGACAGTCCCTCCGCGTGACAGGACGACGAGCAGGCGTTCCAGCCGAAGTGGTGGAGTTCGTCGCCCTTGTTCGGCATCTCTACGGTGTCGATGAGTTCGCTGTACGTGTCCGAGGCAGGATCAAGATCGACGACGCCGACGAATCCCGGACCGTCGTTTTGCATCCCCACTCGTGGAGCCATCACGTACGCCGTTTGCTCCCGACCGCTCTCGGTCCGCATCGCCGCCGGCGTCGGGTACCCGGGCCCCCCGACATCGCGGTGTTCGTGGGCGTGGTGTTCCGTGGTGTCATCGGAGTTATCAGTACTCATCGCGTTTTCAATTCGGATTCATTATAATTAATTGTATGGGATAACGCCCCGTCGCGACAGCGTGTGGCGACCGTCGCGGTCGCGGTCGTTACGGTCGGAAACGTCGAGCGACCCCGAACAGTTGAGAACGTGGGGCGCTAAACACGGCCGATCCCAGTGTCACAACCAGATCGGACACACGACCTCGTTGTCTGGGGCGCGACCGGCGTCGCCGGCCGACTCGTCGCCGACTACCTCACAGAGCAGTACTCGCCGAGCGAGCTCTCGATCGCACTCGGCGGGCGCGACAAACCGCGACTCGGTGAGTTAGAAGCCACACTTGTCGACCGACGGTCTGCATGGGAGGATATCCCGATCGTGATCGGCGATGCGACCGAGCCGGGGAGCCTGCGGAGAATTGCTGAAACCACACGTGTCGTCTGTACGACTGTCGGACCGTACACAACGTATGGGACGCCGCTCGTCGAAGCGTGTATCGCCGCCGGAACGGACTACTGTGACCTGACGGGGGAAGTCAACTGGGTGCGGGAGACGATCGACCGCTACCACGATGACGCGGTCGCGGCGGCTACCCGCATCGTTCACAGTTGTGGGTTCGATTCCGTCCCGGCCGACCTCGGTACGCAACTCGTCCAGTCGTTCGCTATCGATACGTTCGGAACCCCGTGTGACGTGGCTCGCATCTATCTCGAAGACGGTCGCGGCGAAGTGAGCGGCGGGACGTTGGCCAGTGCAGCCGAGGTGTTCCAAGCCGCGTCGGAGGATCCACTAGCTCAACAAACGCTTCGGAATCCGTACTCGCTGGCACCCAGAGGGGAGCGCAACGGTGTCGATCCAGGCGCCCAGACAACGGTAAAAAAGGATTCACTGCGATCGGAGTGGACGGCGCCGTCGCCGATGGCGCTGGTGAACGAGCGGGTCGTTCGTCGCAGCAACGCCTTGCTCCGGTATCCGTGGGGCCGCGAGTTCGAGTGCACGGAGGTGGTGCCGACGGGTGACGGTCTCGGCGGTCTGGCACGGGCGAGCGCCGTTGCAACCGGCCTCAAGGCCGTGACGGCGGGGATGGCGTTCTCCCCGACACGGGAGGGGTTACGTCGATTCGTGTTCCCGGACCCCGGAGACGGGCCGACGCGCGAGCAGACCGAAGACGGCTACTTTACCGTCCGTGTTCTCGGCCGCGGGATCGCTGGTGACGGCCCGTTCGTCGTCGAGAGCCAAGTGAGTGCCGACCGGGACCCGGGATACGGGGCGACTGCACGGATGCTCAGCGAGGCAGCGGTGTGTCTCGTGCGTGGGGAGATCGACTCGCCGCTTGAAGGAGGTGTTCTCACGCCCGCGTCGGGTATCGGCGAACCGCTTGCTGATCGGCTCCGGCAGGCCGGCCTGACCGTTGCGGTCGACGAGTGGGATGGACCCCCGGCGTGAGCGCCCGGACCGCACAAGATCAGTGTGAGGTGTTTGTTCGTATTGGCGGGAGTCTACTGCGTCGCCGAAGAGCGCTTGACAGTCGGATGGGTCATCGAGTCCGTCCGTGCACGCTATATGACGTCACTCGCCGACGAAGTCCGGTTCGACGCGTTTCTCGTCGACCTCGCCCTGAAGATGGGCGCAGAACGTCTCGACGTCGACGCCCTTTGCCTCCGCCTCGAAGCGATCCCGGACCGAGACGGTCCCGGCCTCGACCTCGTCGTCGCCGACGACGAGCATGTAGGGCACACGGTCGTCGTGGGCGGCCTGGATCTTCTTACCCACCGTCCACGAGCGGTCCTCGATTTCGACGCGGAACTCGGAGAGATAGCGATTCTTCAGCTGTTTGGCGTAGCCGATGTTGTCGTCGGAAACGGGAAGGATCCGGACCTGCTCCGGGGCGAGCCACGTCGGGAAGTTCCCGTCGAAGTGCTCGATGAGCACCATAAAGAAGCGCTCGTAGCTGCCGTAGAGCGCCCGGTGGATCATCACCGGCTGGTGTTCCTCGTTGTCCTCGCCTGTGTAGGAGAGCCCGAAGCGCTCGGGCATATTGAAATCGAGTTGCACCGTCGGGCCGTCCCAGTTCCGCCCGAGGGCGTCCTCGAAGGCGAAATCGATCTTCGGGCCGTAGAAGGCGCCGTCGCCCGGCTCGACGTCGTAGTCCATCCCGCTGGATTCGAGCACCTCCCGGAGTTGGGACTCGGCGGCTTCCCAGATCTCGTCGGAGCCGACGGATTTGTCCGGACGGGTCGCGAGGGCCACCTCGTGATCGAGGTCGAACGTCTCGAGGACCTCGTCGATTTGCTCCATGATCGTGGTGACCTCCCGCTCGATCGAGTCGGGCTTCACGAAGAGGTGCCCGTCGTCGATCGTGAACGCCCACACCCGCGAGAGCCCCGAGAGCTCGCCGCGCTGTTCCTTCCGGTAGACCTTCCCGTTCTCGGCGTAGCGGACGGGCAGGTCCCGGTACGACCAGTTGCCCTGGTTGAAGATCGTCGCGTGGCCGGGGCAGTTCATCGGCTTGAGGCCGTACTCCTCGTCGTTGACGTCGAGGAGGAACATGTCGTCGACGTAGTTGTCGTAGTGGCCCGACTGCTTCCACAGCTCCGTCCGGAAGAGATGCGGCGTCTCGACGAACTCGTAGCCCTGCTCGTCGTTGAGACCGTCGACGAACGCTTCCAGCTCCCGGAGGATCGCCTTCCCGTTGGGGTGATACAGCGGGAGGCCGGGACCGGTCACCTCGGGAATCGAAAACAGGTCGAGCTCCCGGCCGAGCTTCCGGTGGTCGCGCTCTTTGGCCGCCTCGCGCCGAGTCAAGAACGTCTCGAGGTCGGCCTCGCTCTCGAAGGCCGTCCCGTACACGCGGGTGAGCGTGTCGTTGTCCTCGTCGCCGCGCCAGTACGCCGCGGCGATGTTCAGAAGCTTCACTGCGCCAATCTCGCCCGTCGAGTCGACGTGTGGACCCCGACAGAGGTCCTGCCAGCCGTCCTGGAGATAAAATGAGACCGTCTCCTCGCCTCCGGCCTCGGTCTCTAGTATCTCGCGTTTGTACTCGTTGTCATCGTAGATATCGTGTGCCGCCTCGCGGGAGCGTTCGACGCGCTCGATGTCGTAGTCGGCCTCGATTATCGACTCCATCTCGGCTTCGAGGTCCCCGAAGTCGTCCGCCGAGAGGTCGACGCCCGTCACGTCGTAGTAGAAGCCCTCGTCGGTCGGCGGGCCGATCGCGAGTTTCGACCCGGGATACAGCCGCTGGAGCGCCTGCGCGAAGACGTGGGCCGCCGAGTGTCGCAACACCCGCAGGTACTCGTCGGATTGATCCGTGACGATGACGAGTTCGCAGTCCTCGACGAGCGGTTCGGCCTTGTCGGTGAGGTCCCCGTCGACGACGCCCGCGACCGTGTCCGCTCCGAGCCCGGGTCCGATCTCGTAGGCCACGTCCTCGACGGACGACCCCGACTCGACCTCGAGTTCGGACCCGTCCGGCAACGTGACGACGATGTCGCTCATGGCTACGATAACTTCCGGGGGCCGCATAAGTCCAGCCTTTCGCCGGTGGCGGCTCCGTTGCTCTCCGCCGTGGCTACCCCGTCACCACTCGAAGCGGTCCCCGACGCCGAGTCCAGCCGCTTTATTGTTCTCTCGCCGCTAGGCTCCGATATGATATTCGGATTCGGCGAGGACGACGACGCGGAGTCGACCGACGAGGCGAACAACGACACCCCCGAGGGGACGGAGGCGGACGCCGGGGCAGTCGACACCGACGACGGGGACGGTACCGACGACGCCGAGTCGGACGCGCGCGAGCCGAGCGAGGACGAGCCGGACGACGACAGCGCGACCGAACCTGGATTGGGCGGCGATGCGGACGGCTCTCCGGACGCGGACACCGACGCCTCGGACGTCAAGCCGGACGACGGCGACGGGGACGACGAGGACGTAGATCCCGAATCGATCTCGACGATCGACCGGATCGTCCTCGACCCCGAGGAGTTGGTCCAGGCAGTCGCGTACAACGGTCAAGAAGACATCGGCCAGAAGTCAAAGGCGGTGTACAGCCTTCGGCCGCCGTTCGCGCCGACGGTCCGACCGGGCATGAAACACCTCGAGGAGCACTCGGTCGAGGGGAAAGCCGACGACGAGATTCACCTGCGCCCCTTCCGGTTCGTCGTCGAGGGGCGGGCCGTGATCGAACAGCGCCCGACACGGCAACTCGCGAGAGAGGAGATGGACGCCGACGACCCCACCGACGCGGCGATCGAGGCGTGGATCGACGAGGCGATGGAAGCTTGGAAGGGTCACGTCCGGGGGAACCTCGCCGAGTCGGTCGACATCTTCTCGCCGCACGGGATGACGATCGTCGACGTCGAGTACGAACCGGAGCCCGAGGCCGAGGCCGAGCCTGACTCCGACTCCGACCCCGGCGCTCTGGAGTGATTCGCGTGCGGGAGGGGTATCCGAAGCGGCCGCCCGAGGGCGTGCCCCCGGAGCATCGCGAACGCGCCCGCACGCTCCAACTCGAACTCCTCGTCCTCGAGGCACGTCTCGATGCCGCGAACTTCGAGGACGAGGAGGCGTTCCGGCGCGCGATCGACGAGCGGCGCTCGGAACTGGACTCGCTTCGCGACCCGGCGGCGGACGCGTAATTCATTTGTAATCCTCGTCCGTCGATATATAAACCCCGCGAGCCGCTCCGTGAACTCTCGACCCGGTCGCGCCGCTCAGAAGATGTCTGCCTGTCGGTACACCGAGAGCCCGTCGCCGGTGATCTCGTAGGGTTTCGTCTCCCGGGAGTGGTTGGCGTTTCTGATCTTCTGGATCTCGACGGCCAGCCGCGTCTCTCCGAACTCCGATCGGACGTACTGGAGGACGAAGACGGCGTCCGTCAGGTACTCGATGATGCCGTGTTTGGAGGTGTAGGCGTCCCGGTCGCTCGCCTCGCTCGTCAGCATCGTCGTGACGCCCGCCCGTTTGAGCGACTTCGTGAAGTCGAACACCTCGGTTCGACGCCTGGACTGCTCGTCGTACATCATCTCGAGCAACGAAACCGAGTCGAGTACGAGCCGCTCGGCCCCGAACGCCGAGACGAGCCGTGGGAGGTCGTTTCGGATCGACGTGAGGCTGTTGGCCATCTCGATCGGGTCCAGATCGACGATCGCCAGTTGCTCGTCGGCGACGTACTCATCGAAGGGCCAACCCTTCTCCTTGGCCGCCCGCTCGACGGCCGAGGCGCCCTCCTCCAGCGTGATGAACACCGCCTTCTCGCCGGCCTCGAGCCCGTGGTTGATAAACTGCAACCCGAAGGTGGTCTTCCCGGTCCCGGCCGATCCCATCGTGACCATCAGCGAACGCTCGGGGACGCCGCCCTGGATCATCTGGTCGAGGCCGCCGATGCCGAGTTCGATGCGCGGGATATCCGACTCGAAGGACTCCTCGAACTCGTCACCGCTCGCGCCCGCTCCGGCGTCGAGGGCGGCCTCGAAGTCCGCCATCTCCGGGCCGTCGCCCCCGCCGGAGGAGGCGGCGTCGAAGGCGGCCTCGAAGTCATCCGTCGTCGGCTCGCCGCCGGTCGGGTCGTCCGCGAGCGACTCGTCGTCCCTGCCGTCAGGGCCGTCCCGCTCGAACCAATCGTCGTCACTCATTTCCGCCCCCCGGTCGGCGCGCCCATACCAGTACGTTCGGCCGCCGGGGACTTATATGGACGGCTCCGGTTCGGGCGCGTCCGCGCCGCCCGCACTGTCCGCGCGCTCGGGCAGTCGGGGAGCTTTTGTCGCCGGCTGTCGAAGGTCGATCAGATGCATATCGGCGTCGTCGCAAAGCGTGACACCCCGCGTGCCGTCGAGCTCGCGGGCCGGATCCGACGCCGCGTGGACGCGACCGTCACGCTCGACGAGTTGACCGCCGAGGCGCTCGGCACCGAGGGCCGCTCGGTCGGAGCGCTCGCGGCCTGTGATCTCGTGGTCTCTATCGGCGGCGACGGGACGTTCCTCTTTGCCGCTCGCGAGGTGTCGCCGACGCCGATTATGGGGGTCAATCTCGGTGAAGTCGGCTTTCTGAACGCCGTGTCGCCGGGCGACTGCGTCGGGTCGGTTCGGTCGGCGGTCGATCGCCTCCGGGGTGGTGAAGCGACGTTTCAGGAACTTCCACAGATCCAGGCGGCGGGTGACGGCTGGGAGCTTCCGGCGGCGGTCAACGAGGTCGCGATCCTCGGGCCACAGCGCGGCCGGAACAACGGAATCGGCTTCGAGGTCCGCGTCGACGGCGAACGCTACGCGGGAGGACGAGGTGACGGCGTGCTCGTCTCGACGCCCGCGGGATCGACCGCTTACAACCTCAGCGAGGGCGGCCCACTCGTCCACCCCGACGTGTCGGCGTTCGTCGTCACCGAGATGTGCCCCGTAGAGCCGATGCCCTCGCTCGCCGTCCCGACGGTGGCCGAAATAACCGTCCGAGTCGAGAGCGCGGCGAGCGCCGTCGTCGTCGCGGACGGCCGGAGCCGCGAGCGCGTCGACCTGCCGAGTACCGTTTCGCTCCGCCCTGCGGAGACGCCCGTTCGGATCGCCGGCCCGCGGCTGGAGTTCTTCACCGCGCTCGGGAAGCTCGAGTGACCGGTTCGGCTGGCAGGCGGGCTGCCCCTTCCGAAAGCGATAACGGTGCTGCGGCCTTTTAAATAAGTAATGAGCCAGCAGCTGCCGGACGTCCAGGCGTCCAGCCCCGAAGTCAGCGTCGGCCTCAACCGGGTCGGCGTGACGGGTGTCGAAAAGCTCGTGAAACTCCACCGACCGGAGGACCGCCCGATCGTCCTGATGGCGGAGTTCGAGGTGTTCGTCGACCTCCCCGGCTGGCGGAAAGGGGCGGACATGAGCCGGAACATGGAGGTCGTCGACGAGATGCTCGAGGAGGCCGTCTCCGAGCCCGCCCTCCGGGTCGAGGACGTCTGTGGCGACGTCGCCGAGCGCCTCATCGAGAAACACGACTACACGACGGAAGCCGAGGTCCGCATGGAAGCCGAATACGTAATCCGCGAGGAGACGCCGGCGACCGACCGGCCGACGCAGGCGACGGCCGACATCGTCGCCTCCGCGACCGCCAGCGAGGACGGCACCACGCGCGAGGAGATCGGTTGTCACGTCGTCGGGATGACCGTCTGCCCGTGCTCGCAGGGTATGAGCGAGTCGCGGGCCCGCGACGTGCTCGAAGGCCTCGACGTCGAGCGGGAGACGATCGACGCGTTCCTCGAGGAGGTCCCACAGCCCGGTCACTCACAGCGCGGCCACGCGACGTTGACCGTCGAGACGTCCGGCCAGCCGCAGGTCGACCTCAACGACCTCATCGAGATCGCCCGCGACTCGATGAGCGCGCGGATCTACAACCTCGCGAAGCGGCCCGACGAGGACCACATGACCTTCCAGAGCCACAGCGACGCGAAGTTCGTAGAGGACTGCGTCCGGGCGATGGCCGATGGCCTCGTCGAGACTTACCCCGACCTCCCCGACGACACGGTCGTTAGCATGGAACAATCCAACGACGAGTCGATCCACCAGCACAACGCCCACGCCGAGCGCGTCGCCGAGTTCGGACAACTTGCGGACGAAGTCGACGGCGAAACGGACGTCTGAATACCTCGGACGGGTCTTTTTCCCTGCCTGTTTCTATATTGCCCCCGGCTCGTGAGAGACGTGCTCGCGTCCGGCAGAAACACCGAACGGCACGTCAGACGTTGTGGATAGATCGTTCCCCCTCGAACATCGAGGCGGCTCCGATCTTTTTAAATACTCGGTCCCTCGGCGGCCCGATCGAGCAGTGCGTCCGGCGTCTCCGCCGCGGGGAGCGCCTCGCCGCCCCGGACGACGACGGCGTCGGAGCGGTCGCCGGGGACGACGACCTTCTCGTGGTCCGCGATCCTGAGTGCCGCCCGGTGGAGGTCGGTCCCCGCGGCCGGCGTCCGGACGACGAGTGGCTCGTAGTGCGAGCGCGCACAGGCCGCGGCGTAGCCGGCCGCCTCGACGCCCATCCGATCGTAGGCCCCGGCGAAGGCGGCGAGGGCGTCCTCGGCGGCGTCGCCGTAGCGCGCCTCCCCGGTCAGCGCCTCGAGGTCGAGGAGGGCGTCCGCCATCTCCGCGTTCGTTCCGAGCGGGTACAGCGGCCGCTCGAGCAGCCCCGCCCCCGTCGGATCGCCGTCGCGGAACGAGCCGTCGGCGGCGACGAGGCGGTCGACGGCGTCGTCGGCCACCGCCCGCGCCGGGGGGAGCCACCCCTCCGGGCCGGTAACCTGCGCCGCGGCAGTCAGCCCCGAGAGCACCCGGGCGTGGTCGACGAGCAGTCCGGACTCGCTATCTTCGCCCGCGAAACGGTCGACCCGGCCGTCCGCTACGAGCGTTCCGAGGACGGTTTCGAGCGCCCGTTCGGCATGTCGTCGGGCCCCCTCGTGGTCGGTGAGGGCCGCGAACCGAAACAGCGCGTCGGCGGCGATGCCGTTCCTGTCGGCGAGGACGGTCGGGTCGACGTGGGGTGGGTCCGCGTCCTCGCGTTCGGTCGGTTCGAGCGTGTAGTAGTCGCTCGCGGCCTGGCTGGCCCCGAACGCGTCGTCGCTCCAGGCGGTCGTCGTCAGGTACTCCGCGGTCCGTTCGGCGGTCTCCCGGTAGGCGTCTTCGCCCGTGTAGAGATAGCCCGCGGTGAACGCCCGGAGCAGCGCCGCGTTCTCGTCGACCAGTTTCTCGCGGTGGGGCTCACCCCAGCGCCGCGTCTCGGCGAAGCGGTAGAACCCGCCGTCGTAGGTGTCGAACAGGTGGGTCCGGACGGCTTCGAGCGTCCGGGTAGCGCGGTCGCGGTCCCGCTTGAGCGCGAACTCGATGGTCCGTGCGAGGGGGAACTTCGCGTCGGTCCCCCACCCGCCGTACTCCTCGTCGAACGCGGCCGCGACCTGCTCGACCATGTGGGCCTCGACGTCGGCTGTCACCTCGCCAGCGGGGCGGTCGTCGCCCGACACCGACCGGGGGACCCGGCCGGCGGCACTCCCCTTCGCGTCCCAGGAGCCCCGGACGCCATCGAGGACCTGCCGGAGGCCGTCCGGACCGAGATACGTCGCGCCCGAGAGCACCTCCCCTTCAGGGGTGAGAAAGACGGTGGTCGGGAACCCGCCCATGTTGTATCGCTCCCGGATTCGGGGCTGTCTGTCGACGTCGACACGAACCGGGAGGAAGCTCTCGTCGATGTTGGCGGCGAGTTTGGGGTCGCCGTAGGACTCCTCGTCCATCCGGTCACACCACGCACACCACGGGGCGGTCAGCGAACACAACACCGGCTTGCCGGCACGCTCGGCGGCCTCGAAGGCCTCGGGACCCCACTCGTGCCAATCGACGAGCGTCCCGTCACGGAATGTCATACAGTCGGTTTCGGGGGCAGCGACGAAAGGGCTTCGAAGCGCCGCGGAACGGCGACCCCGGGGTCAGACCGGACCTCGTTGTCAGTCGTCCTCGCCCAGCACGAGGATGCGGAGGATGTCCCCGTAGGCCGGCCGCGTAATCAACACGCCGATCAGGACGCCGACGATCGTGACGATCGCAAAGCCCTGTAGATCCCCGAGCGAGAGAACCGCGAGCGGCGACATCGCGACGACCGTCGTCGCGGCCGCGGCCCCGATGACCCAGAACGCCTTCCGGAACCGCGACTCGAACACCCGCGAGGTGCTGACGTCACCCTGTTGCATGATTTCGTCGGCGATGATGACGAGGTCGTCGACCCCGGTCCCGATGACCGCAATGAAGCCCGCGATGTGAGAGAGATCGAGCGGCAGACTCACCGCGGCCGCGAACCCGAGGAGGAGGTACACCTCCGCACCCGCCGCGAGTAACATCGGCGCCGCGATCTCCTTGCGGCGATACCGGAAAAAGACCATGAGCGAGACCGCGAGCACCGCCGCGCCGCCGGTCACGAGCGAGAGCGGCTTGAATCGCTCGGCGAGACTCGGTAACAAAAAGAACGTCGTCCCGCGGTTGTCGATGTCGAGGTTGGTTCGGAGCGCGCCCGCGCGCATGTTGATTTCGAGTTCGCGGGCCTCCTCGAAGGAGGTCGTCGTCGTCCGGTAGGAGGGATCCTCGTCGAACGCGCCGCTTTCGAACGACGAGGAGAGACTCGGCGCGATGCCGGCGGCGAAGACGACCTCGCCGTCCAGGGTCGTCAACAGACACCGACCGGGGTCGTCCTCGGTGTTCGCCTCGAGGGAGGCGTTCAGGTCGTATCGACACCGCGTGCCGCCCTGCTGGTCGAAGCCGTTGGCCCGCATGGCGTCGCCGAAGCGCGCGCCGGCCCCCTCGCTCAGTCGGATGGGGACGAACGTCTCGCCCTGTTGCTGTTGTGCGCCACCCACTTCGGCGAGGTCGCCCTGGTCGAGCAAGGCTTCGGTCTCGTAGGTGCCGTTCTCGTCCGGGTACATCGCCCATATCTCGACCTGCCCGCGGTCGCCGATGAGGTCTATGACCTCGGTCCGGTTCGCGCCGGGCACCTCGACCACCATGAACTGCTGGCCCGGCGCGGAGACCTGCGTGGCCGTTCCGCCGCCGAGACCGCGCTCCGTGAGCCGCTCGTTCAGCACGTCCTCGGCGTTGTCGCGGGTGTCCGAGGTGACGCCCATCCGGACGTCGCCCGCCTCTGTCGGATAGCCAGCCGCCGAGAGCGCGTCGGCGAACTCGGCTCGGGTCGTGTTCCCGACGACGTCGTCGTCGAACACCTCGACGGTTCCGGTCTCGGCGTCGGCTCGGACGTCGCTCGCGCTCAACTCGAGTTCGTCCTGCAGCGTCGATTCGATCGCCCGCCGATCGCTCGGATCGATCTCGAGCCCCGAGACCGTCATCCCGACGAACGGCGCACGAACCTGCGTGCCGCCAGAGAGCTCGAGCCCGAACTGCAGGTTGGTGTACTGCGACCCCGACGCCTGATCGGCGTCCTCGCTCGGCCCGAGGATGCCACCGCTGCCGCCGAGCGGCGCGAAGACGGCGACCGTACTCACGAGCAAAAAGCCGACGAGCAGCCAGATCCGCCAGTGTTTCTTGATGTGGAGTTTCATTTGGCGATCCCCTCGTACTTGTAGTATCGGAGCAGGCTCACGTTCAACAGGTAGGTGTTCATCAGATCGGCCAACAGCCCGAAGGCGAGTATCACCCCGACGTCGGGGAGCAGCGGGATGCCGAAGGCGTAGGCGACGAGCGTCATCACGACCATTGCGGCAATCGATGTCGTCGTCATCGTGACCCCGGTCCGCATCGCCCGGGCCGTCGAGGTGTAAAAGTCACCGTGGCGTCTGAGGACGTGGTTGTTCAAGAGCAGATCCGAGTCCACGGAGTAGCCGACGAGCATCAAAAGCGCCGCGACCGTCCCGAGTGTCAACTCGATGTCGAACAGCCGCATCAGCGCCAGCGGGATCACGAGATCCGAAAAGGCCGACGCGATGACGGCGATCGACGGGATGAACGTCCGAAACATCAGGGCGACGAGGGCGGCCATGCCGCCGAAGGCGACCGCCAGCCCGATGATCGCCTGCCGCTGGGAGTCGGTGGCGAAACTCGCGGATCGCTCGCCGACCGACTCGATCTCGTAGCCGGCGCGTTCGGCCTGTTCGAGCAGCGGATCTGCGTCGTCGGCCTGGAACGTCAACTGATAGGAGTCGGTCTGCCCGGCGATCGGCGTGACCGATTCGACCTCGGTGTCGAAGGTGTCGCGTATCTCGGTGGGGGCGTCGTCGGTGACGACCTGCATCTCGGTGCCGCCGGTGAACTCGATGCCGAGCGCTACCGGCAACCCCGACAGCGCCGTCGCGACCGCGAGGACGACGATGGCAGCGGCCAACACCCCGAGCGGGACCACCACCAACTGGCGGTTGGTGTACTCCGTGTAATCGATGTCCGGTACCGGCACATCCATGCCTCCCGATGTGAATGCCCCGCGAATAAGGGTTGTCGTTCGCTCGCCCGAGGGCACGGATCACCGTGGGAGAAACCCACGTGGACGCCAGCCGGCGGAAGCGTCCCCGCCGTGGCTCACTCCGTCACGACGATTACGCCGACCATCCCGCTCGGCTCGTGGGGGATACAGAGGTAGTTGTGCCGGCCGGGGACCTCGAAGGTGTGTTCGTACGTCCCGCCGGGCGAGATGTTGCCGCCGCCGGTCGCGTGCCACTCCTCGCGGGCGGTCTCGAGGTCGCCGTAGCCGCCGGAGGCGAAGTACTCGGCCGACTCCGGGATGGTTCCCTCGTAGGCGGTGACGGTGTGGCCCCGGGAGCCGTTGTTGCCCCAGACGACGGTCTCGCCGACGGACACCTCGTACTCCTCGGGGAGGAAGGCGTTCTGCGACATCCCGATGTCGAAGTCGGCGTCGCTGAGTCCGCCGTCGAGACAGCCCGAAAGGGCGACCATCGCCGTCGTTCCGGCGGCTGTAAGAAACGACCGTCGGTCCATATTCGCGTTTGCGGTCGGACGGATATATGTACCGCGGTCCCGGAACGGAGACGCCACAGCTTCCCGGTGCGGGCGGAGCGTGGCCCGCCGATCGACCGCGAACGAACGGGGACAGACACGGCCGCCGGCCGCGACCGGAAACGAACCTACTAAGACGCCCGTCGTCGACCGCCGAGGTAGAGTCATGCAGCCGCGGTTTCTCGGACGGCTTGGCGTCGCCGATACGGTGACGGCCACGAACGCGGCCATCGGCTTCGCCGCCGTCGCGACCGCGACGGTTGACCCTTCGCTCGCGGCGCGGCTGATTCTGTTGGCCGCCATCGCCGACGGCCTCGACGGCGTCGTCGCCCGCCGTCTCGGCGGGACCGACGTCGGACCGTTGCTCGATTCGCTGGCGGACGTGGCCTCGTTCGGCGTGGCCCCGGCCGCACTCGTGTACGCTGTCGCGACCGACGGCGGTGCGGCCGGGAGTACGACCCCGCTCGCTCTCGCTGCGCTCGTCGCGTCGGGGCTGTACGTCGCTATGGCTGTCGTCCGACTCGCCATCTACACCCTCGAGGACAGCGACCGCGCGGAGACCGTGGGGGTACAGACGACGCTGTCTGCCACGCTGCTCTCGGTGGCGTATCTCGCCGGGGTCGGGGAGCCGGCGGCGTTGATCGCCCTCGTCGCGGCGTGTTCGTACCTGATGGTTGCACCGGTGTCGTACCCGGACCTCTACGCGCGGGACGCGATCGTCCTCGGCGGGTTGCAGGCGCTCGTTATCGCCTTTCCGGTCGCGTTCAACCGCGTCCTGCCGCGATCGCTTTTGGTGTTCGCCGTCGGCTATCTCGTCCTCGCTCCCGTCGCGTACTGGCGCGAGCCCTGAGCGGAAGCAGTGCTGGGGGGACGAAGGGAAACGCTCTTGGCCCGCTCTGCCGGACGTAGCGTATGACCAACGGGGACGACGAGCCCGCCGACGGCACCGACGACGGGGCGTCAGACGGCGACGCCGACACCGAGCCCGGAGCCGAAAGCGACACCGCAGACGTCGAGGCGCTCGAGTCGCGGCTCGAGGACGCCGAGTCGGCCCTCGAAGCTGCCGGGACGGAGGCCGATCTCGATTCGGTCGAGGCGGCCGTTGACGACATCGAAGCCGACCTCGAGGACGCTGAGTTCCCGGTCGTCGAGCCCGATGACGACGACGAGGAGCCGGAGGACCTGGCCGAACCGCTCGAGGACCGACTCGGCGATCTCCGCGACGGCATCGAGGACCAGCGCGGTCCCTACGGCGAGGACGTCGCCGACGCGGCGGGCGACGCCGCGGGGACGATCCGCGGGACGCGCTGGACCCGGGACGGCGAACCCGCCGTGGCCGCCGCGGTCGAGGCCTTTCTCGAATCCGCTAGAGAGGAACTCGACGCCGAGTTCGCCGTCGCGAGCGGCAGCGGCGAGGAGGGGGACGGCGACGACGGGGGCAACGAAACCGACAGGCTGGCCGACGCGGTGGAGTCGGTCGGTGAGACCGCCGCCGACGGCCGCCTCGACGCCGACGAAGACGCCGGTACCATCGCCGCGCTCCTCGAAGCCGCCGACGCCCTCGAGTCGGCCCTCGAGGACGCCGAGGAGTGGAGCGACCTCGAGATCGCCGAACAGCTCGAACGCGAGGGGTTCTACGACCGCATGCACTCGGAGAACCGCAAGGACTTCCCGCCGGAACTCGGCGTCGTCCGGATCGCCGAGGCCGAGAACGATCCGGAGCGGATCCTCATGGCGCTCGAAAATTTCGATTCGGACTTCATGCAGGAGAACTGCCTCGACGCGCTCCGGCGGCTCGGCCCCGAGGAGGCGATCGAACCGGTCGAGGCGCTCGCACAGCGCCGCGAGGTGCCCGCCATCGAGGTGCTCGGCAAGATCGGCGCCGAGAGATCGGTCGAGACACTTGTCGATTTCGTCGATAGCGGGAATCCACCGCTCCAGAAGGCGACACTGCGCGCGCTCGGCGAGATCGGGAGCGAGGAGGCGAGCCAACCGATCGCGAACGTGCTGGCAGACGAGAACTCTGCCGTCCGTTCGGTCGCAGCCCGGGCGCTGGGGCTCATCGGCGATACGCGCGCGATCGAGCCGCTTTCGGACCGACTCGACGACGACGATGAAACGGACGAAGTCCGAGGGTCGGCCGCGTGGGCGCTGGTTCGGATCGGCACCGAGCGCGCGCTCGAGGCCGCTGCGGCCCACGACGACGACCGCGATTACGCCGTTCAACTCGAGGCCGAGCGGGCCCGCGACGCGACCGCGTGAGACGCGTCGGGTCACGGATTTATAACGATAGATCACTGGATAGAAGCCCCGAGACAGGTGTTTGCGGTCGTGGCATCGTTTGGCCGGACGCCGTGTTTTATATATCCGTCCTCGGAACGTATCGACATGCGACTACACCGTCGTGACATACAGCGCGACATCCGGGAGTTGGGGGCGATGCTCGGCGATACGATCGAAGCGCAAGAATCGCGGGCCGCCTTCGATACCGTCGAGCGCCTCCGGAAGCGGTCGGTCGACCGACGGAGCGGCGGCGGCGACGTCGGATCGATCCGAACCGAACTCGACGACCTCGACGCCGACCGTGAACTCGTGGCCGCGAGCGCGTTTACTACGTACTTCGAGTTGATCAACCTCGCGGAGGAGCGCGAGCGAATCAGGGCCCTCAGAGAGCAGGCCCAAGCCGGCGTCCCGGACGACGGCCTCGAGGAAGCCGCCGACGCGCTCGCCGGCAACGACGCCGAGGACATCGCCTCGATACTCGAGGACGTCTACATCCAGCCGACGTTCACCGCCCACCCGACCGAGGCCCGGCGCAAGACGGTGAAGGCGAAGCTTCGGTCGGTGTCGTCGTCGCTCGAGACACTCGACGAGCGGCTCCTGACCGACAAAGAAGGTGGACAGGTCGAACGGGAACTCCGCGCCGAGGTGACGAGTCTCTGGCAGACCCCCCAGATCCGCCAGCGACGGCCGGAGCCGACCGACGAGGCGTTGAACGTCCAGTGGTACCTCGAAAACACGCTGTTCGACGTCGTCGGCGAGGTGTATCAAGAACTCGAGGACGCGCTCGCGGAGCGGTCGGCGTTCGACGCCGAACAACGGGTGCCGACGCTGTTCGAGTTCCGGTCGTGGGCGGGCAGCGACCGGGACGGCAACCCCTACGTAACGCCGGAAGTGACGACCGCGACGCTGTCGAGACAGCGGCGCGTCGTTCTCGAGAAGTACCGCGAGGAACTAAAACGGCTCTCGGGCGTGTTGAGCCAGGACTCCGATCACGTCGAGATCGGCTCCGAGGTCGACGAGCGGCTGGCACACCACGAGGAGGCGCTGCCGTCCGTCTCCGCCGAGGCCGAAGAGCGATATCCGGACGAGCCGTACCGACAGCTCCTGCGGTTGATGCGCGAGCGACTCGACCGCGTCGGGACCGTCCGCCCCGGCGAGTACGGCCACGTCGACGAGTTCGTCGCCGACCTGGACGCCATCGGGGACGATCTCCGCTCGAACGCCGCTGGCAACGTCGCGGACGTCCACGTCGACCCGCTCCGCAGGCAGGTCGAGACGTTCGGCTTTACGCTTGCGAGTCTCGACCTGCGGGACCACCAGGAGAACCACACCCTCGCGATCGAGGCGGCGCTCGAGAGACAGGGGATCGACTACGCCGGACTGGACGAAACCGAGCGCGTCGAGTTCCTGACGGACGCCATCGCCGAGGACGACCCGATCCTCGAGTTCGACGACCTCGGGGAACTCGACGAGACCACCGAGCGCGTTCTCACCCGATTCGAACGGCTGGCCGACTGGCAACGCGAGTACGGCACCGACGCGATCGACACGTACTGCATCTCGATGTGCGAGGAGCCGAGCCACGTCCTCGAGGTGCTGTTCTTGGCCGATCAGGTCGACGTCGTCGACCTCCCCGGCCACTCGGGGCTCGACGTGGTGCCGCTTTTGGAGACCGAGTACGCCCTCTCGGGGGCCCGCCGAATCATCGGGACGCTCTTCGAGAACGACGCCTACGCCGCGGCGCTCGAAGCGCGCGGGGGGACACAGGAGGTCATGCTCGGATACTCCGACTCCTGTAAGGAGAACGGCTTCTTCGCCGCCCAGTGGTCCCTCCAGCGGAACGAAAAGCGACTCGCGAACATCTGTTCGGACTACGGCGTCGATTTGCGGCTGTTCCACGGACGCGGAGGGTCGATCTCACGCGGTGGCGGTCCGATGAACGACGCGTTGCTCGCGCTCCCGAACGAGACGGTGACCGGCGAGGTGAAGTTCACCGAGCAGGGCGAGGCGATCGCCGAGAAGTACGCCAGCCCGAAGATCGCCGAGCGCGAACTCGAGCAGATGCTCAACGCGCAGCTGCGGGCCAGACAGGGAGCGATCGAACGGCCCACCGAACCGGTCGAAGAGGAGTGGATCGAAGCGATGGAGACCGGAGCGGCGGCCGCCAGGGAGGCCTACGAGGACCTACTGGAGACCGAGGGCTTCGTCGCCTTCTTCGAGCAGGCGACGCCGATCACGGTCATCGAGAACCTCAATCTCGGCTCGCGGCCCGCGTCCAGAAGCGGCGAGCGGACGGTCGAGGATCTGCGGGCGATCCCGTGGGTCTTCGCGTGGACGCAGGCGCGGTGTATCGTTCCCGGGTGGTACTCGCTGGCGACCGGCCTCGACGCGTATCTCGAGGACGGCGGCGATATCGAGACGCTCGAGGAGATGTACGAGGCCTGGCCGTTTTTCCGGAGCATGCTCGACAACGCGGCGATCGCGCTGGCGAAGACGGACATGACCATCGCCGCGGAGTACGCCGCCCTCGCGGAGGAGGACCTCAGAGAGCGGATCTTCACCGATATCGAGGCCGAGTACGAGCGGGCCGTCGGGTTGGTATCGGAGATCACGGGGGGGGACTCGCTGCCGCTGTCCGGGTGGTTCGAGGAGAGCCTCCGGCGTCGGAACCCCTACGTCGACCCGCTGAACCTGTTGCAGTTGCGGTTGCTGTCGCGCTCGGAGCGCTCAGAGGCCGAGCGGCGGGCGCTCCGCATGACGGTCAAGGGGATCGCGGCTGGCATGAAAAACACTGGCTAGAGGCGGCCGCCACGCCAACGATTTATATATCAGCACGGGGGCACACCCCGTGTGCTCGGACGCATCGCCGCGGCCCTCGTGGTCGTCCTCGCGCTATCGAGCGGCGTCGCCGGCGCTGTCCCGGACGCCACGGCGACGGCGACGCCGACCCCCTCGGAACCGTCGGTCGGGTCGGCGAACGCGACGCTCGTCGCCGCGTATCCGAACCCGGTCGCCCACGACGACCGCGGCGAGTTCGTCGCCGTCCGGTTCGAGCGCCCGACGAACACGACGGGGTGGACGCTTACCGACGGGACGACGACAGCGGGGCTTCCGAACCGGACGGTCGAGGGGACCGTCGCGTTCGCCACCGTCCCCGAACGGGCACGAAGCGGAACTGACTATCGCGTCGCGCCGCTTTCGGGTCGGCTCCGGTTGGCCAACGGCGGCGACCGGCTGGCGCTCTCGGACGGAAACGACACCGTCTCGACCGCCCGCTACCGGAGCGCCCCCGAATCGGAGATCCGCGAGTTCGGGGCGGGGGTGTGGCGGCCCGTCGGGGCGACCGATCACGACCCGATCCGGACGGACGGAGGGGCTGGGACGGCGTTCGTCCTCCCGGACGCGCCGAACCAGGCGGTCGAGACGCTCGCGTCGGCCGACGAACGGATACGGCTGGCCGGCTACACGTTCACGTCCGAGCGGATCACGGCGGCGCTGCTCGAAGCGGCCGCCGAGGGGGTCGGCGTCTCGGTCCTGCTCGACGGCGCGCCGGTCGGCGGGATCACCGACCGGCAGGCCGGCCAACTCGACCAGCTGGCCGAGGGGGGCGTCGACGTTCGCCTCCTCTCCGGACCGCATCTCAGGTACCGCCACCACCACCCGAAGTACGCGGTCGTCGACGACCGGGCGCTCGTCCTGACCGAGAATTTCAAGCCGGCCGGAACCGGCGGTGCGTCGAGTCGGGGATGGGGCGTCGTCCTCGAGGACGCCTCGGCCGCCGACGCCCTGGCGTCGGTTCATCGGGCCGACTGGACGTGGCGCGCGGCCACCCCCTGGCGGGAGTACCGGCGGGGCCGGGACTTCGTCGACGGCGAACCCGCGCTCGGATCCTTCGGAACCCGCCACGAACCGAAACGCATCGACGTCGACTCGGCGACCGTCCTCGTCACCCCCGACAACGCCGGGACGGCGCTCCACTCGCGGATCGAGGCCGCCGAGGACCGACTCTTGATCCAGCAAGTTCGGATCGACAGCCGCGAGAACGACCTGCTTCGGGCGGCGCTTCGGGCGGCCGAGCGGGGCGTCCGGGTCCGGATCCACCTCGGCGGCAGCTGGTACGTCGAGGAGGACAACGCCGCACTCGTCGCGTGGCTGAACCGCCGCGCCGAGAGGGAGGGGTGGGACCTCGAGGCCGTAGTCGACGATCCCGATCCCGACGGCTACGGCAAGATCCACACGAAAGGCGTAATCGTCGACGATACCGCCGTCGTCGGGAGCCTCAACTGGGTGGAATCGGCGACGACGGAGAACCGGGAAGTGCTCGTCGCACTCGAGTCGGCCGGCGCAGCCGACTACTACGCGTCGGTCTTTCGCTCCGACTGGAGCGGCGGGAGCCGCCCGATCCCCGGCGGGTTGCTCGCGGCCGCCGCGGTCGCCGGAAGCGGAGGACTGCTGGCGCTCCGACGGCTCGAATTCGTCGGGCGGGAGGGGACGGTGACCGACTGGCGGTGGTAGGAGCGCGCGGCCGCCGGACGCCCGTTTCAGCCGTCGTCGCGAAGCAGCGTACTCCGGAGATCCGCGTCGAGTTCGGCCGATTCCATCTTGTCGACGAGGGCGTCGAGGACCCGCTCGCGGGCGCCGGGAACGAACTTGATCGAGCCGACGACCAGGTGGCCGCCACCGGAGACGCCCGCACCGTCGAGCTCCGCTTGCAGTTCGGTCACCATGTTCGGGATGTCGAGGCGGACCCCGTCGGAACGCAGCACGGAGAAGTCCGGGCCATAGCCGATCGTGATGACCGGATCGCCCGTTTCGGTCACCTTCCGGTCGTGGAGTTCGCCCGTGGTCTTCCCGGGGGCGGGGTAGGTGAACCGACGGGCGTGGTTCTCGACGTCGAGCCGATAGAGGTGGGCACCGTTGTCGAGGCGCTCGTGTTCGACG
Organism: Natronomonas moolapensis 8.8.11; assembly: GCF_000591055.1. Lineage (GTDB taxonomy): Archaea > Halobacteriota > Halobacteria > Halobacteriales > Haloarculaceae > Natronomonas > Natronomonas moolapensis. The sequence goes on from NC_020388.1 coordinate 837,026, forward strand.
TGGCCCTCGGCGTTCTCGAGTTGGTCCTCGACGTCGCGGCGGGCCCGCGAGGCGAGGAAGTCGACGAGTTCGGCGTGCCGCTCGGGGTCGTCGCAGTCGAGGTCCAAGGCGTCGCTTATGAGGTTCGGTCCGGAGCTGTACCGGAGCCAGTGGGCGGCGTAGTCGAGCGCCTCGACGATGTCGTTCAACGCCGACTCGTCGTAGCCTGCCGACTCGGCGAGTTCGAGGTATCGCTCCATCGCGTCGGCCTTCGAGCGGTCCGCAAGCCCCGCGACTGCGGGGACGTGTTCGAGGTCGTCGGTGATCGAGGGGTCAATCATCCGCGCCAACTCGACGCACATCATCCCGGTCGTGATCCGGTAGTCCTCGCCGTGGAGGTAGGGGTTGACATGTTCCTCGAGCAGCGGGCCGACCGCGTCGGGGTCGGGATGGTGGTGGTCGACGGCGAGAATCGGGATGTCGTACTGGGCGAGCGCCCGGTAGGCCGGTGTGTCTTCCTCGGTCGATCCGTTGTCCACCATAAACAAAAGCGGAAGCCGCTGGCCGTGTCTGACCTCGTCCTCGAGAGCGAAGTTCAGATCGCGCGTCACGTCCTCCATCTCGTAGTACGGCGCCTTCGAGGGGAGCCGTTTGAACAGGTGCCGCGGCGCGTCGGGGTCGGCGTGGACCTCGGAGATGAGGTTCTCGAGGGCGAGTTGGACCGGCAACGCGGCACACATGCCGTCGCCGTCGGCGTGGTGTCGGACTCGGATCGGACGTCCCTCGAGGACAGCACGTCGGAGGCGGCGCGCGACGGCCGCGAGGTCCTCGCGGAGAGCGTCGAACGCCGGCCACTCGATCAGCGGCTCCGGATCGGTCGGGGTTGCGGCCGCCTCGACCGCCTCGTCGACGCGCGCCCGGACCGTCTCTCGCTCCTCGCCGTCGAGGATCGAAACTGTCTCGACCTCGAGTTGCGGGGCGTCGTCGTGGGCTTCGACGGTACCGCTGACGCGAACGGTGTCGTCGAGTTCGATGTCGGGGTACGCGCGGACGCCGGCCGCCTCGAAGGCCGCACAGGGGACGATACCGGTCCCGTCACGGATCGAAAACACCGTCGGGCCGGCCGTCTGTTTGATCTGGACGACGTCGCCCTCGAGGTACACCGCGTCGCCGGTCCGGTCGCCGAGCGAGCCGATCCGGGCGCTGTCGCCGTGAGCGATGTCGGCTCGATTGACCCTGTCGGGATCGGTGGCGACCTCCTCGAAGCCGAGGTCGCCGTTCTCTCGGATCTCGACGAGTTCGACGACGATCTCGTCGCCGATCTCGTAGGTGCTGTCGAGCTTCGATTCGTGAACGAGCCCGGAGACCACCTCGGACAGGTCGACGAAGACACCGTACTCGACGACGCCGTTGACGGTCGCCACGTAGCGAGCGCCCTCCTCGATATCGTCAGATGTACAGCCGGGTGCGAGGTCCTTTGCGACTCCCTCCCGGGAGCCGTGATCCCCGTCACTGGCGGTAGACGAATTCATTACCGAAATATGCGCCCTGGGTCGTTTTAAGCGTGTTGTATCCGTGGCCGGCGGGGGCGTCGTGGGCCTCTCAAACCCGGAACGCTTAGTTGTCGGGCGGCCCCACTGTCGGGTATGGGTCTGTTCGGGTCGTTGTTGAAACCGAAGCTCTTCAGATCGAGCGAACTCGTCGGCATCGCCGACGACGCCATCCAGCTCGCCCTGCAGGCGTCCGAGGACGCCCACCCCAACGAATACATGGGGCAACTCCGCGGACAGGACGCGCGCAAAGTCGGGCTCGACCGCGAGGGGACGGTCATCACGGACGTGTTGCTTGCGCCGGGGACTAAGACGACCCCGACGAGCGCGGAGTTCAACCCCAGCTACATGCCCAACGACCTCGACAGCGTCGGGTCGGTTCATTCCCACCCGAACGGGGTGTTGCGCCCGAGCGATGCGGATCTGGCGACGTTCTCGCGGGGGCGGATACACATCATCGTCGGCGCACCCTACGGCCGGGGCGACTGGCGGGCCTTCGACCGGGAGGGAAAGCCGACCGACATCGACGTGGTGTCGGTCGACGTCCCCGACGAGCAGTTCTTCGATTTCACGCAGGCCGACATCGACCGGGAGCTCCGATGAGACGCGTCGTCGCACAGGGGACCTTCGATCTGCTTCATCCCGGACACCTCCATTACCTCGAGGACGCGAAGTCCCGTGGCGACTGTCTCGACGTCATCGTCGCTCGCTCGGAGAACGTCACGCACAAGCCGGCCCCCGTGGTGCCGGACCGACAGCGGCGCGAGATGGTTGCCGCCCTCGATCCGGTCGACGGCGCTCGGCTCGGCCACGTCACGGACTTCCTCGTGCCGATCCGCGAGATCGATCCCGACGTCATCGTGCTCGGCCACGACCAACACCACGACGAGGAAACGCTCGCCGGACTGTTGGCCGAGGAGGGCATCGATTGTGAGGTCGTTCGCGCCTCGGCCCGCGACGCCGACCCCGACGCGGAGTTGCTCTCGACAGGGCGGATCATCGATCGGGTCTGCGAGCATCGCTGTTGAATCGGGCGGCTCGCCACCTCATTCGAGCACAGACTCGTACACCGCCTCGAGGTCGTCGATAGACCGATCGACGCACAGTCGTCGCCGCCGCTCTTCGAGCCGCGTCGGGAGCCGTTCGGAGCCTCGGAGCGTCCGTTCGATCGCTCCTTCGAGGGCCGCCGTGTCGCCGGGCGGGAAGTGAGTCCCCGTCTCGCCGTCGATCACCGTCTCGGTCAGCGCGCCGGCGGCCGCGGCGACGACGGGCGTCCCACAGGCGATCGCTTCGAGCGCGACGAGTCCCTGCGTCTCGACCGGACTGGGGAAGACGAACGCGTCGAGCGCACTGTAAAAAGCCGGCAGTTCGGACCGATCGAGGAACCCGAGAAACGAGACGTCATCGCGGCCCGCCGCCCGGCGTTCGAGGCCGGGGCGCGCCGGGCCGTCACCGGCGAACACGACGGCAGCGTCGACGTCGGCGGTCGCGTCGAGGACGTCACCGAGTCGCTTCTCGTGGCCGTGCCGCCCGGTGTACCCGATCAGCGGGCGGTCGAGGAGGCCGTATCGGCGCTCGAACGCCCGCACCGTCCCGTCGTCGACCGGGCGGAACCGCTCGGTGTCGACGCCGTTCGAGACGACGTGCGTCGGCGTCCCGTTGGCCCGAAGGGACTCGGCAGCGTCCCGCGAGGGCGCGATCACGGCGTCGGCACCCGAGAGGAACAGCCGCTCGTAGCCGTCTGCGATCCGCCGGATGGGACCCTCGAGCGCGTCGCTGAGGTAGCCGGCGTACTCCGCCGCCGGCGTGTGGTAGGACACGACAAACGGTACCTCGAGGGCAGCCGCGAGGCGCCGGCCGGCTATCCCGAGCGCGAACGGCGTGTGGGCGTGAACCACGTCGGGGCCGCGCTCCCGAACCGAGCCCGGGACGGTCGGGGCCGCGATCCTGAATCCAGTGTAAAACGGAAACGGAACGCTCGGCACCGGACACTCGCCGGGGTCGGGGCTACGGGCGGCGGTCGCCGGGTAGACGACCGGCATCTCGCCGCCGCGTCGCCGCCAGCGCTCGCGCCACGTCCGGACGGTGTAGCTGACCCCGTTGACCGTCGGCAGGTACGTATCCGTGACGGCCGCGACGGTCCACATACCCTCGATTCGAGGACGCCGGTTTAGTCGGTTGCGTGTTCGTCCGCGGCGCGCTCTCTGGCCTCCTCGTAAGCAGCCTCGAGTTCCCGCCGGACCCGGTCGAAGCCGTGTTCGCGGGCGGTCTCGGCCGCCCGTTCGCCGAGACGTCTGCGGAGGCCCGGGTTCGCGGCGAGGCGCTCGATCGCCGCCTCGAACTCCGAAAGCGTCTCACACAGCAGACAGTCCTCGCCGTGGGTGTAGAACTCCTCGAACACCGGCAACCGCCGCAACACGACCGCCGCCCCGCAGGCCATCGCCTCCAGGACCGCGATGCCCTGGTTTTCGACCCGGGTCGGAAGACAGAACACGTCGCCCGCAGCGTACGCACCGCGGATGTCCTCGATCCAGCCGGTGAACGTGACGTTCTCCGGGGGGTTCGCGGTGAGCCGACGAACCGTCGGCGAGGCGTGAGGCCCGTCGTCGTAGGGACCGAACCAGACGAACTCGCGGTCGCTCCGGCGGGCGAGCCGGCAGAACGTCCCGACGCCCTTCCGCTCGAAGACGTTGCCGACCGCGTAGACTACGACGCCGTCGAGGCCGAACCGCCGCCGGTACGTCCGGCGTAGCGCCCCGTGCCCCGCGAGGGCCGCGAGGTCGACGCCGTTCGTGATCGTTCTGATCGGCGCGTCGACCGGGTACGACTGCAGCACCGACCTCGTGTACTCGCTCGGACACAGGAGGAGGTCCGCCCGCGAGTAGAGCCACGCGAGGTACCGCTGGAGGAGCGGGCCGGCGGCCGTCGATCCGCGAAAACTCCCGGCGAAGTCCTCGCGGGTGACGTGGGCGTGTGCGATCAGCGGAATGTCGTTGCGACGGGCGTGTTCGGCGACGGCGACCGTCCCGGGACCCGGGAGGTGACAGTGGGCCAGATCGAACTCCCGGAACGCGCCGTCGCCGATGGCTCGCTTATAAATGGCCGTCAGCGGGCCGCCGCCGCGCCACGGCGACGTCGAGAGCCAAAGCGGCGAGTCGGCCAACGCCGCCCGCTGATGACGGACGGCGGTCCCGATGCCGCTGCGCTGGAGGCGGTCGCGGAGTTCGAGGTAATGCAGGACACGCACGCGGGTCCGTTCGGCGGGAGCTGGTATATAAACCCCGGAGCGGGCGTCGCGGGCACCGGGGATCGTGCGAAAAGCCGGTGGTGCATGAAAAGAGCCAACACGCGCGGCGCCGACCGGACGGTATGATCGGCATCGTCGGCGGCGGCCTCGCGGGCCTCGCCGCCGCCCACCGCCTCCGGGAGGCCGGCCGCGAGGTCCGGGTGTTCGAGGCGTCGGAGTCGGTGGGCGGCCTCGCCGCCACCTACGAGACCGCGGGCGACCGGATCGAGGCGTACTACCATCACCTCTCGAAGTCCGAGGAGACGATCGTCGAGTTGGCCGCGGAACTCGGCGTCGACGACCGGATCGAGTGGCGGATCGGCGAGAACGCCTACTACGTCGACGGCGTCGCGCACCCTCTGGATACGCCCTGGGAGATCGCGGCGTACCCGCATCTCTCGGTATACGACAAGTTCCGGCTGGCGGCGCTGACGCTCGAGGTCGACGTCCGCGGCGGCCGGCCGCGCTTCGACACCTACGACGACATCGAGGCGTTCGAGGACGTCCCAGTCACGGAGTTTCTCCTCGAACACACCACCCGCGGCGTTTATGAATACTTCTTCGAGCCGCTGCTCGACGCCAAATTCGGCGACCGCAAGGACGACGTCTCGGCGGCGTGGCTGCTCGGCCGCATCAAGTTCCGCGGCGAACGGGATCTCCTGCGGGGTGAAGTACTCGGCTACCTCGACGGCGGGTTCGCCGTCCTCGTCGAGGCGCTCGTCGAGGCGGTGGGTCGAGAGCGGATCGACACCGGAACGGCCGTGACGGACCTCTCGTTCGGCCCGGGCGAGGGCCGGGCGTCGGAGCCCGCCGTCGAGTCGCTGACGGCCGGACACCGCAACGGTGAGACGGAGACGCACGACGTCGACGGCGTCGTCGTCGCGGCGATGCCCGACGTCCTCGAATCGCTGACCGGCTACGCCTGCGACATCGACTTCCAGGGGTCGGTCTGTGCGCTCGTCTCGATGCGCGAACCGCTGTTGGACACCTACTGGCTGAACATCGCCGACGACGCGCCGTTCGGGGCACTCATCGAGCACACGAACTTCGTCCCGCCGGCGCGTTACGGGGGCGAACACCTCCTCTACGTCGCGAGCTACGTCCAGGACCTCGACGAGGAGTTGTGGCAGCGCGACGACGAGGCGGTCGAGGAGCTGTGGCTCGAGGGGATCGAGGCGCTGTTCCCCGAGTTCGATCGCGACGCAGTCACCGACGTTCGCGTCTCACGGAACCCCAAGACGGCCCCGGTCTACGAGCGCGGCTACCTCGATATGGTCGTCCCGTACGACCTCGCGTCGGCGGGACTTTCGGGCGTTTATTACGCCGGGATGGCCTCACGGGCACAGTACCCCGAACGAAGCCTCGACGGGGCGATTGAGGCAGGGTACGCCGCCGCCGACCGGGTCCTGTGACGGTGAGTATCGAGCGACGGTAGGGCCTCGTCGTGTCCGCTACATCCGGTCGTACTCCGTGCGGAACGTCTCCAGCGTCGCCGCCAGCACGCCGATGGCGATGGGTCCGACGAACAGTCCGGTGAAGCCGACGGAGTAGACCCCCCCGGCGACCCCGACGAGAATCACTCCGGGATTCAACCCCGCCTGCTGGTCGATGAGGATCGGGCGGGCGTAGTTGTCGAAGAGGCTGACGATGACGACGCCGTATGCGAACAGCAACACCCCGGCGGTGACCTCGTCGATGACGAACAGATAGCCGGCGGCGGGACCCCAGACCAGAAACGAGCCGATGAGCGGCAGCAACGAGAGCACTGCCATCACGAACGTCCAGAACACCGAGTTGGGAATGCCGGCGATCCAGAGTCCGACGCCGGCGAGAAGCGCCTGCACCAACGCCACGATGATGTGACCGATGACGACGCCCCACGTCGTCGCATCGATCTTCTTCGCCAGGTCCTCGACGACGTGGGGCGGCAACGGGACGGTGTCTTTGCTCCACTCGACGAACGCCGGCCCGTCGCGCAGTAGATAGTAGAGCAAGAACAACATGAGTGCGATCCCGACGCTGGCCTGGAGGGCGAACCTGAACACCCCGGTGTAGCCGTCGAAGAGCACCCGGATCAGTTGATCGCCCGCCGTCCCGAGCAGGTCCACGAGTTCGATGTCGACTTCGCGGCCCAGAAGTTCCGAAAGTCGGCTCTCGATCGCGGCCGTGTCGAGGTCCACCTCGCCGCTCGATATCGACCGAAGGTCGCTCACGAACTTCGAGACGATATACACGAGGGGAGCGATGATCGCGACGGTCGTCGCGACGATGAGGCCGAACGCCGAGGCGCTGCTGCCGATTCGCCCCTCGAGGCGACGATGAAGCGGGTACAGCACGTACGCGAGGATGAGCGACGCGATCATGTACTCGAGAAACGGGACGACGATGAGAAGCACAAGCGCCGAGACGAGCGCGATGACGAGGAGGAGAAACGCCTGCCCGCGATTCATACTGGTCCGTCGACACCGGAGGACAAAAGACTACGGGAGCCGACGGTTGACGGTGGAGCTACTCCGCGCCCTCGGGGTTCCCGTCGTCGACGACGGGCGATCGCCGGGGGTCAATCGAGTCGGGTTCGTCGGTGTCGCCCCCGACGACCGTCTCGCCGTCGCCTGTCTGTACGTACACGTCGTCGGCGAACCCCTCGATCGCGTTCTCGTACGCCGCGGTTTCGAGTTGCTCGGGGGTTGCGGGGGCGTCGGCGACGCCCTCGGCGGGGGCGAACACCCCGAGCGGGTCGTCGATCGTGATCTCGTAGCGCTCGAAGAACGCCCCGTAGCGTCGGTAGTGGGCCTCGAGTTCGTCGCTCGGGATCTCCATCATTTCGGCCCACCCGTGGCCGAAGAAATCGAAGTTCGCCTGGATGTGCGTGATCTCTCTGGCCTCGGCTTCCGAGTAGCCGGATTCGAGCGCGGCGACGTAGCTGTCCATCGTCGCGTCGAAGAAATCGTCGAGGTGGTCGCGGCGTTCCTCGCGGCGTCCTTCCTCGGCCTTTCCGAGGAAGATCTTCGTGTGCATCTTCACCAGGCCGTAGCGGGCGACGTCCCGAATGCCGGGTGTCGTGAGTGCCTTTTTCGACGCCCAGTGCCGCGGGTTCTGGTAGATTTTCATGCGATCGCTACGCTGTGCAGCGTCTTGAACGCCCTGCAAGCGGAACCGAAGCGTCGGCCCAACCGCCCCGAGCGCGGACAGGTGCGATACTAATGGACGAACGCACACAGGACGCACGAGGAGTACGCCGTTCGACGAAGCGACCGGCTGATCACTCCTGTGTCGGTGTTATGTGATTTCGTCCACCTGTACGAGTATCGGAGCCAAAAACGACGTCGGGGCAGGAAACGCCGGCCTTCAACCGGGAGGGCTCGCCGCGGGGCCGGCGTACACAGATGGCAATTAACATTAACCCGGATGGCTTACACGTCTTCATGTGTGCGTCCCACGTGATTATCGGTGACGGCATCGCCGGCGCCTCCGCGGCCGAATCGATCCGGGAAGGGGACCCAGAGGCCGAGGTCACTGTCCTCACCGAGGAGGGCGAAGCCCTGTACAACCGCATCCTGATCAAGGAGTTCGCCAAGGGGAAACTCCCCGCGGCGCCCGTCTCGATCCACGACCCCGAGTGGTACGACGAGCGCGACATCAACCTACACCTCGACACCGTCGTCACCGACGTCGACACCGACGCCTACGAGGTCCACACCCACGGCGGGGAGACCTACGAGTACGACAAACTCCTCGTCGCGACCGGCGGAACGCCGACGCAGCTCCCGGTCGACAACAGCGACGCCGAGGGCGTCCATCACTTCTGGACGTTCCAGGACGCCCGGGCGATCAAAGAGAGCGCGGCGGATGCCGAGAAGGGCGTCGTGGTCGGGGCCGGGCTGTTGGGCATCGACCTCGCGGCCATCTGCGGGGCCCAAAACGTCGACGCACACTACCTGATGCGCGGCGAATCCTGGTGGCGCTATGCGCTCTCGCCGGAGGGTGCGGAGCTGATCCACGAGGCCATGGAGGACATCGGCGTCACGCCGGTGTTCGACTCGGGCGTCGATCACTTCGAAACCGACGAGGAAAGCCACGTGACGGCCGCCGTCGACCCCAACGGCGAGCGCTTCGAGGCCGATTTCGCCGGGGTCGCGATCGGGCTGAATTTCAATACCGAGTTCCTCCGCGGCAGCGGGATCGAGACCGACAACGGGATCATCACCGACGAGTATATGCGGACGAACGTCGAGGACGTCTACGCGGCGGGCGACATCACCCAGTTCCACGACGTGATCCTGGGCGACCGTGCCCAAAACGGCGCGTGGGGGTCGGCCAAGGAACAGGGGTCGATCGCCGGCCAGAACATGGTCGCCGACGGTCCCGAGGCGGAGTTCTCGTGGGTCTCCTCGTACTCGATCACCCACTTCGACTTCCCGTTTCTCTCCTTTGGCCACCCGACCCGCGGCGACGACTCGGTTGAGCGGAAGTACGACGACGGGACCTGGCGCCGCGTCGCTCTCAAGAACGGCCGCGTCATCGGCGGCGTACTCATCGGTGACCTCTCGGCGCAGTCGGTGCTGAAGAAACTCGCCCGGCGACAGCTCGATGTCTCCGAGCGGACGGACCTCCTCTTAAAACAGGGCGTCGACATCGACGCCTTCGAGGAGCGAGCGACGACCGAGTGACCGGGCGGGCGGCCGGGCTGCCGGCGCCCGATCCGATTCCAAAGTGTTTTCTCCGGGCGTCCCCCCCGTTGATTCATGGACGGCGGCGGCTCATCAAACATGACGCTCGCGTTCGAGTTGGAAGCACTCAAGCAGCTTGCGAACCCCGAGGCGGTGTTCTCGGACGCCCGCTCGTGGAGTGAGTACGTCGGCGTCATCTCCGAGAGACCGACCTACGTGGTGACGAACTTCACCCGCAAAAAGCGGATCCGACAGGACTTCTTTTCGGGCCCCCGGGGGCGCGAGGAGAGCCTCGACAACGTCAAAGACCAGTTCCAGACCGACCGACACGTCTTCGTCGGGCAGGGCGAGGCGGACGAGGCGCTCGCCGAGGCGGCCGACTGGGAGTTCCTCCCGATCGATACGGCCGCCGAAGCGGCGGGGTGGGCGCTCGCGACAGAGGAGGAGGAGGACGAGGCGGCGGACGTCGAACGGCGGGACGATTGGCCCTGAGCCGGCTCTCCCGCCGCCGGAGTGGACCGGTCGTCGAGGACCGGAAACGATTCGGCTATCCTTAAGGGGGCGGCGGACGCGGACGCGAGTATGGGTATCGACATCGGTCAAGCGCTCCGGGAAGGAGCGTCCCGCACAACCGGAAAAAACGGTCTCGTTTTGGCTATCGTTTTCGCCGGTATCGCCCTCCTGACCACGGTGTTAGCGAATAGTTTCTTTGTTGAATTAGTTGAGCTTTTTTTAGAATTGATACAATCTACTTCCCCAGAGGAACTTGGCGTGTCTCAGCAAGAGTATGAACAGCAGGTACAACTGTTGAGCGAGCTGAGATCATCACTAACTGGACCGACAGTTATTGGACTTCCAATAAGCGTCGCATTTACTGGTATAGTCGCTACAGCATTCATTTCAGAAGCGATATCGGTTATTTTAGTAAGAATGTTTTCAAGAGACGACCTAGATACTATTTCACGCGATCTAATTATAGATGGCATACTAATGGCCACATTAAATGGATTTGTAGGAAAGATTATAGTTTGGGGATTGATAATAGCCACGTTCCCTCTTTTGATACTCCCTGCAGTATTCGTAGCAGTAGCGTTCTATTTCATGAGACAAGAAATCGCATTAAATAATAAGAATTTCATTCAGGCTATGGCAGATTCATGGCGGATAACCAAGGGTTCTCGAATCGAGGTTTTCCTTATAGGGGCTGTTCTAGTTCTTATTTCTCAACTCGAACCTGCCGCATCAGCGATCATTAATTCGATCACAACCATCGGTGGTGCTGTTGCCGGAGCACTTGTAGGAGGCGTGTTGGCCGTATTCGGCGCGGCGGTCGCGACACGGGCTTACGTCCAACTCGACGGTGCGGGAGACACGGTCGAGTCCGACTCCGACGAGGAGTTCGAGGACCCCTACGACGCGGCACTCGGCCCCGACGACCTCTCGCGGTGATCGGATCGCCCGCGCGGACGCCGATCGGGAGTCGGGTGGCCGACCGGGGAAGGGGGCCGAACGCTGGATTTAATCGCTTCGGCCGCCCACACCGAGTAATGCCAACGCCGCGTGTCCCCGGCGACGACGACCGGCTCGAACTCCCCTGCGGCGAGACGGTCCGCCCCGTCGATCTCGACATGGGGATCCGGGAACTCGAGTGTGCGTGCGGCGAGCGCCATGCCCTCGTGGTCGACGCGCACCCGATCTCGCGGTTCGTCCCCGAGTCGATCGTCGATGTGTTGTCCGAAAGCCTCGAGACCGACGACGAGTTCTCGGAGTTCGGCACGCCACATCTCATGGGGATGGTGCTCGAGGAGTTTCCCGAGGACACAGCCGTCGCCGACGTCGCTGACGACGGCCGGGTCGGCTACGCTCTGCTTTGGATTTTCGATTTCGACGCCCGTCGGCTCCACGAGGTCGTCGTCGAACTCCTCGTCGAGTTGATGGAACACGCCGCGAGCCACGGCGACTCGGCGACCGCCGATCGCTTCGAGGAGCAGATGCACGAGTTCGACGTGACGGCGTTCGTCGAGCAATACCGCCGCGAGCGGTCGTTCGATTCGGAGTTCGACGAACCGGTCTGACCGGCGGACGCGCAGCCGTCCGACGACCGAACCGCCCGCGGTCGGTCGTATCGCCCGCCAGCCTCGTATGACATTTGTCTGACGGATACTTATGATATGAGAGGCCGTGTGTATGCACATGCGCATACGCCGCGGCGAGTTCGAGCGTATCCGATCCGTCCTCTCGGAAGCCGACCCCGACGGGCCGCTGACCGCACGGGAGATCCTCGAACTGCTCGAAGACCACGGCGAGGAGTTCGACAGCGCCCACCGGATCGCGACAGTGCTCGGACGGGAGGCCGACGCGGACGCGGCCGACGTGGAAGTCATCAGGGATCAACCCTACCGGTATCGGATCGGCAGCGAGCGAAACTGAACCGTCCCGCGGTGGCCCGACAGCCCGAACCGAGGCCGAAACACCCTCCCAGCCGGGGTTCTCGGCGATCAAAACGGGGGTACGTCGGTGCGTCCAGAAAGGCAATACACTGACCGGCAGACACCGGAACAGCGGCGGGTCGACGGAGTCGAATCGACGGCTTCGGGTTCGGTTGTGGTTCGACGTCGAGTTGGCCGAAAAGTAGCGGGAGGACGATTTGAACGTCCGATCTCCGGGTTATGAGCCCGGCGGAATCTCCTGGCTATCCCATCCCGCTACTATCACGTAACTCGGTGCGGCAATTAAGGGTTGTGATTGACCTCCCGTCCGTTGAATCGTCCCGTGGTAGCACGCCTCTGTCAGCGTTCGTGAACGCGCCACGTCAGCAGGCTCTCGGTGACGTAGTTGACGACCATTCCACAGCAGATACCCGCGCCGCTGGCGACGAGCAACCACAGGTCGACCCCGAGCGCCGAGAGGCCGACGTGGAGGTGCCGATAGACCGCCGAGAACACGACGAGTTGAACGGCGATACCGCCCACACGGACGACGTTCGAGGTGGCTAGCCGCTGGAGTTTGGGCGCCATCCCAGCGCGGCCCGATCCGGGGAACGTCCAGCGCTCGTTGAGGACGAACATGACAACGATCGCCGCCTCGATGCCGAGGAACTTCGCCGCCTCCGGGGTAAGCCCGGCCGTCGCGAACGCGAGTAACACGGCGTTGTCACAGATCGCCCCGACGACCCCGACGCCGACGAACCGCCCGAACCGAAACGGGGCGTACAACGTTTCGCCGAGTTCCCGAAGCGTCATCGGCGGACGTTCTCGACCGTCATTGTCGGTGGCGGTCGACGAGTGCCGTTGGCTCGTCAGACCGTGCGATGGCGCGATGAAGCGGGCTGTTCTGGAGGCGCTTCGCGCGGTGGCGGGTCACGAGGAGGGCCTTCCCCATCGAGAGCGTCGTCCGGATCGGGTCGACAGTCGACCCGGGGCGATCTGTCCAGGCGATCGGCACTTCCCGGACCGACAGCCCGAGCGCCCCGGCGACCGCGAGGAGTTCGATGTCCCACGCGAAGCCGGGTTCACAGAGGTGTCCGCGGACGGTCGCCCACGCGTCGGCGGTGAGTGCCTTCGCGCCGCACTGGTAGTCGTACAGCGAGGAGTCGAGCGCTCGTCGGGCGACCCACGCGAAGCCGTCGCCGAGCAGCCGCCGGACGAGCGTCCGGTGGCCGACGACGGTCGAGTCGGGGTGGCGTCTCGACCCGGCAGCGACGTCGGCCCCGTCGAGCGCCCCGACGACGCGGGCGAGTTCGGCGGCGGCAGTACTCCCGTCGGCGTCGGCAAAGGCGAGCCGGTCGGTCGATACCGCCTCGAAACCCGCCGTGATGGCGGCCCCTTTCCCGCGGCGGTGGGAGACAGCGTTCACTTCGAGGGGGGGTACATCGAGCGCCGAGAGGGTCTGCCCGAGGCCCTCGTCCGGCGCGTCGAGTTCGACGCGAATCGTCTCGGGACCGAGTTCGGCGTCCAGATCGCGGAGGTACGACGCCAACCGCTCGGTGTCGGGTCGGAACGCCGGTACCACGATCCCGAGGCTTGTCATACGGATTGCTCCCCCCGCTGTGCGCAAAAACGATTCGGCTCGTACCGACAAACGATTCGGCTCGTACCGACACTAGAGCGGCCACACCATCGTCGACCCACAAGCGATATACGCCCCCACGCCGGGGATACGCCTGATGGAGTACGGGCTCGTCGCCCTCTGGCTCGTCGCCTACCTGTCGATCGGGGCGCTTTCGCTCCCGCTCGCCGGGACGGCGTTCTCGACGGTTCGGGGCCGTGGTGTCGCCTTCGCAATCCCCATCGGGCTCGTCACGATCACCGCCGTCGGCTACATCGTCGGGCACCTCGCGTTCGGGCTGCCGGCGCTGCTCGCCGGGCTGGCCGTCCTCGCCGTTTTGAGCGTCCGGTTCGGGAACTTCGAGCGCCGGCTCTGGCGATACGTCGTCGAAATCGCGGTCGTCTTTGCGGTCGCGTTCCTGTTTGTCGTCTCGCTCCGGGCTGTCTCGCCGGCCATTGCGCCGTTGCCGATCGCCGCCGGCGAGAAGTTCCTCGACTACGGGTTGCTCCGGTCGCTGCTGCGGAGTCCGGTGTTGCCCCCGGAGGATATGTGGTTTGCCGGCGAGGCCGTCCAGTACTACTACGGCGGCCAGATGCTGACCGCGTTGTTGGCGACGCTGACCGACACGGCCCCGCGGTTCGCATACAACCTCGCGTTGGCCGGGTTCTACGCCGCCCTCGTCACCGCCGCGTACGGGCTTGCAGGCGCGATTGCGGCCGACCACGGCGCGCCGCGCCGCTTCGCGGCGGTCGCTGCGGCTTTTTTTATCGGGATCGCCGGCAATCTCGACACGGCGGTGCGGGCGGTGGCTTGGGCGCTCCCCTCCGGCACCCTCGCTGCGCTTCCGGGTGTCGGGCCCGAACACGAGCTCCGTTCGTGGACGCCGACGGCCTTCTCCTACTGGGATTCGAGCCGGATCGTCGAGGGGACGATCAACGAGTTCCCGCTGTTCGCGTGGCTCAACGGCGACCTCCACGCCCACATGATGACGACGCCGTTCACGCTGCTTGTCGCCGGGCTGTGTTACGCGTACTGGCGGACCCCGCAGAGCGAAACCGACCACCGGCGGAGGCTGCTGCTCGCAACGGCCCCGGTTGCCGGCGTGCTCGCGATCACGAACACGTGGGATTTCCCCGTTGCCGGCGGGCTGGTCTTTTTGATGGTCGCGTTCGCGCCGGCCGATCCGGCGACGCTACTCCCGGAATCGATCCGACAGCGCATTCCGGCGCCGGCGGAGGCCGGAGTCGGCGCGGAACTCCGCCGTGACGGGCTAGCGCTCCTCGCAGCGGTTGCGGTGCTCGCTGTCGGGGCGTTGCTCGTCGCTCCCTTCTGGCTCTCCAGCGCGAGCACCCGAAGCCTCGGCCTGTTTCCGCCGAGGAGCGACCTGTGGCCGCTCGTCGTCGTCCACGGCGGGTTCCTCTCGCTTTTCGTGCCGTATGTCGGCGGCCGCTTGGTCGGCGACGCCGACGTCGATGCCGGGAGGGGATCGCTTGCCGTCGCTGCCACGGTCGCCATCGGGGCGATGCTGGCGTGGCTCGTCGGCTTTGCCGCCCTCGCGTTGTTCGGCCCGCTCTCGGTGGCCGCGTGGCTGACGCTACGGCGGCGTGCCGACGCGGGGTTCGAGACGCTGTTGGTGATCGCGGGGCTCGGCCTCGGTCTCATTGTCGAACTCGCCTATGTCGTCGAGCCCCAACAGCAGGGGACAGGGTTGGAGCGGCTGAACACGGTGTTCAAAGT
The DNA here is from genome assembly GCF_000591055.1 of Natronomonas moolapensis 8.8.11. Taxonomy (GTDB): domain Archaea; phylum Halobacteriota; class Halobacteria; order Halobacteriales; family Haloarculaceae; genus Natronomonas; species Natronomonas moolapensis. Next base: position 852,295 of record NC_020388.1, read on the forward strand.
GTACTCGCAGGTGTGGATCCTCTGGGCACCGGCGGCCGGCGTCGTCGCCTCGCGGTTGTTCGACCCCGCCGGGGCGCTCGAGGCCGTCGACACGCCGCGGTGGCGGTGGGCTGGAACCGCCCTCGTCGGCATCGTCATCGTGGCAACCGGGCTCTACGCCGGCTTTGCCGTGCCGGCACACCTCGGGGACGAGCCGGTCGGAAGCGACGGCGCGACGCTCGACGGAACGGCCTACGTCGACGCGAGGTACCCCGAGGAAGCGGCGGCGATCGCGTGGCTCGACGGCCGCGAGGGACGCCCGACGATCGTCACCGCCGCGCCCGGCGGCTACCGGTGGGAGCCGACCGACGGCGAGGGGGCCGCCGCACCGGCGAGTCTGACCGGGGTTCCGACCGTACTTGGCTGGATGCACGAAGAGCAGTATCGCGGCAGCGACCCTTACGAGACGCGGCTCGAGGACGTGACCGCGATCTACGAGGGCGGTCCCGACCGACAGTCCGAACTGCTCGATCGCTACGGCGTCGAGTACGTCTACGTCGGTCCCGCCGAACGGGCACGATACGACCTCACGGTCGAGTCACACCCACGGCTCGAGCCGGCGTTCGAGGGCGGCGAAACGGTCGTCTATGCGGTTCGCCGGGAGTGACCGTGTCGGAGTCGAACAGGCGGCGGGCTGTCCTCTGACGATCCGTCCACCGCGCTACCGCCTGCGGACCGCCAGCGATTCGTCAACGCATACGCGGAGTGGTCCCGCTATCGATTATAAAATCTCGTCCGACCGTCCGGCTTCGGCGGATCGCTCCGCGACTTCGAGCAGCCCCTCCCAGGTGTTCAGGCCGGCCCGGAGGGAAACGAGGTCGGCCGCGTCGATGTCGATTCGGACCGTCGCGTCCGCGACGGTCAGCGTGGCCGTCGCCCGATCGCCGTCGATCTCGCCGAGTTCGCCCGCGACGGCGTCGGCGACGAGCGCAGCCGCTTCCGGGGATCGATACTGAAAACGCAGGTCGGCGCTGTGCACGCTACTGGACGTCGACCTCTTTGATGTCGCGGCTCCGCTCTTTCAACAACACGCGGTGGCCGCAATACGGACACCGGACGCCGCCGTACTCGTCGAGTTCGACGTCTCGCTTACAGCGGGAGCACTTGTAACTCATCTATTCGTCGTCGCCGATCGCCGCCCGGATGGATCGTTTGACCGTCTTGCCGGCCGGCGTCTCGGGACGGTACGCCCCGCCCGTGAACGTCTCGCCGGTCTCCTCGTTGACCCAGATCCCGGTGCCGACGCGGGTAACGTCGTCGCCGTCGACGCTCGCGTTCTGCGTGTCGCCTTCGATCTCCGCGACGCGACGGCGTGCGACCCGTCCGTAGCGCGCGCCGAACCGACCGGCGCTCCCCGTCGTATCACTGTTGGCCATAGTGTATATATGTGGCCGCAGCGAACTGATAAACCTCTCGTTTTATTTGCGGTGCGAGGATCGAAGCCCGCGGGCGCTCGTCCTCTCAGCTCTTGAGTTCGGACTCCGAGAGCGCATCGTTGAGGTCGGCACGGACGTGCTCGCCGAGTTCCCGGTCGCCGGCCGTCGTGACGATCCGGTTCTCTTGGACGCTCGAGCCGTCGCGGATCAACAGCCGGACGTTGCCGTGTTGGTCGGCGCGGGTCGCCTTCGCCCGGACGCCGGTCCGGGACCCGGAGCCGCCGGCGTCGATCGGCCCAGGGATGATCTTTTTGACGTGGGGGTGTTCAGCGACGGTCTCGAGCGCCCGACGGCCGTCGCGACCGCCGATGAGCGTGCTGTGGCTGCCGCCGAGCTTCTCCGCGACCGTCGCTTCGACGACTTCCAGTGCAGGGTCGCCCCGTTTTCTGCGAACCGCCTCGATTGGGTCGTCGTCCTCGACCCGGTAAAACGGGTGATGGAGCTCGCCGCGGACGGCGGCGATCACCTCGCGGTCGCCGGTCGCGTACACCTCCTCCGGGCGCTTTCGGCGCGCTTCGTCGGCGACCCGCCCGGCGAAATTCCGGAGCTCGGTCGGTGCCCACCGCTCGTCGGTCTCGCGTGTGGTCGTCACCGTCCGCTGCCCGACGATCTCGTCGTCGAACAGCGCGGTCACCGTTGCTCGCTCCCGGCTACACTCGATCACCGCGGTGTCGGCGTTCGGGGTGCGACAGACCAGACAGTAATCGCCCGGTCGGTCGAGCGGCGACGCACAACACCGACACTCCATACCGGGGGAAAGACGATCGAGCCCGATAAGCGGGGCGGTTCCCGCCGGATACGGACACTTCGTGGGAACACATCCTCGGATCCGGGGCGGTTCAAGAGAGGTCGTCGGGGTGGGTTTTCAGGAACTCCCGCGCCAGCACCGTCGCGTAGCTCCCTTTTGGCAACGAGAACCGGAGCGTGAGGGGGTCGGACTCGTGTTCGAGATCGGTCCGAAACAGGACCGCCCGCCGCGTTCCCTCCGAGCCGAACGCCCCCGGCCGGTCGAAGTCGCCCCGCTGGAGGTCGAGGTCGTCCAGCACCTCCCGGACGATCTCGCCGGGCTCCCCGAAACCGAAGTCGGTCTCGGTGCCGACGAGCGGGGCCGTAACGAACGCCCGGCCCCGCTCGCAGTGCCGCCGGATCGTTCCGAGTTGCTCTGCCTCGACAGCCTGCGTCCGATCCGGATCGGGGAGACCGTCGCCGTCGGCGAAGCAGACGACGTCGCCGACGGCGGGCGTCCCGAACGGGAGCCCCCTGCGGAGCCGCTCGGAGAGGACCCGGTTGAAAACGTATGACTGGGCGGCGTTCGTGAACATCGACTGGAGGTTCCTCGGCAGCGTCTCGAGGGCCTCGCGGTAGTCCGCCGGTCCGTCTGCCCCCTCGGCCAACCGCCCCGCGATCGCCCGTTCGAACCGGAGGCCGCCGGGGAGGACCTCGTTCGCCCGCTCCCATTCGCGCTCCTCGTCGAGTCGCTGTCGCGCCGTCCGGGTCCGGTCGGGTTCGCGGTCGCTGGACTCACAGACGTAGCGGACCGCAGCGGATTCCCACTCGCCGCGGACGACATCGAGGCCGACACGGTGAGTGATCGGCCGCATCGAACCGAAGCGCTGTTGGCCGAAGTAGTTCGGAACTGCCACAGCGCCGTCGCCGTCTTCGTCGGCACTCCTCCCATCGGCTCCGAACCGTCCGAGTTCCACCGCGATCGGGTCGGCGTTCTCCGGACGCTCCGCGCCGCGGACGACAACCTCGAAGTCGTTGCCCGCGAGGTCGCCGAACAGCACCGGACGCCCTGCCCGCCCGAGCGGTTCGATCGTCGCCCCGTCGACCGACGGCAACTCGTCGTCGGGGTGTTTGATCGAAAACAGCTGCGTCGTGACGGCGTGTTTGTCCTTCGTTCCCGCCCAGGAGACGCGCTCGCGGCTGACCCCGAGTCGTTTCGAGAGCGTCGACGCGAAGTCGTTCGTGTCCCACCCCCGCAGCGTCGCTCGGAAGACCAGATGAGGGTAGGAGCCGACGTCGGCATCGACCCCGCGAAGGTCGGCCCCGAAGGCTTCCCGCTCTTCGACCCGGAAGTCCTCCGGGCGATCCCTGAGGTGACCGCCGGTGCCGTCGGTCTCGGAGACGTAGTACTTGATTCCGACGGCCGCCTCGGTGGGGTGCGCCTCGCGCATACGTCGGGTCTGTGCGTCGCCGGACAAGCCACTTTGTATTCGTCGGCCGGTCAGCCGACGGACCGCCGGATGGTCGACCCGGGCGGATCGGCAGGGACGATCGGCGCGGCCGAGAGCCTGCTCGCCCGTGACCCGAATACAAAGCGTCTTTTTCCACCGTCCCGATGCGCCGCTATGCACCTGTTTACGCCGTTCGAGTGCCGCGACGTGACGGCGAGAAACCGCGTGATGGTCTCGCCGATGTGTCAGTACTCCTGTGAGAACGAGGACGGTCTCGCGACCGACTGGCATCTCGTCCACCTCGGTAGCCGTGCCTCGGGCGGGGCCGGCATCGTGATGACCGAGGCGACCGCCGTTACTCCGCGCGGGCGCATCTCCCCGCAGGATCTCGGCATCTGGAGCGACGCCCACGCCGAGGCGCTCGAACCGGTCACGGAGTTTATCGCCTCGCAGGGTGCGCTTTCGGGGATCCAACTGGCCCACGCTGGCCGAAAGGCCTCGACGTTCCGCCCGTCGGCGGGCGGCGATCCCGTCCGCGGCGAGTCGGGGTGGACCCCCGTCGGTCCCACCGAGGAACCGTGGCCTCACGACGAACCGCTCGCGACCGAACGGCTCGATTCGGCGGGCATCGATCGCGTCAAGCGGGCGTTCGTCGACGCCGCCGTCCGGGCGGTCGAGGCGGGCTTCGACGTCCTCGAGATACACGCGGCGCACGGCTATCTCCTCCACGAGTTCCTCTCGCCGGTGACGAACACCCGCGATGACGAGTACGGCGGCGACTTCGATGGTCGGGCCCGGCTACTCGAGGCGGTCGTCTCCGACGTCCGGGCGGCGATCCCCGAGGGAACGCCCATCTTCGTTCGGATATCGGCGACTGACTGGCTCGCCGATCGGCGCTCCTGGACCGTCGAGTCGTCGGTCCGCCTCGCGGCGAAACTCCGGACACTCGGCGTCGACCTTATCGACGTGAGCGCCGGTGGAATCCACCCCGACCAGCAGGTCCCCGACACCGGGGCCCACTACCAGGTCCCCTACGCCGAACGCGTCGGGGAGAGCGAACTCCCAGTCGGGGCCGTCGGCGGGATCACGACCCCGGAGGGTGCCGACGAGGTGATCCGAAACGGCCGCGCCGACCTCGCGGTCGTCGGCCGCGAGCACCTCCGAGACCCGTACTTCGCGCTCCGGGCGGCGGAGGCGCTGGACCGAGACGCTCCCGTGCCGAGACAGTACACCCGCGGGTTCCAGTGACTCACGGCCGACGGTTAATAGAGGCTCAGATCGCCGGTCACCTTGTCGACGATGTTCTCGGGGCCGGGGCCGACGGCGAGCGTCGTCACCGTCCCGGGATCGAGTTGTGTGTGGCCGGCGTCGCTGACGACCGCGTGGGGGAGCCGTTCCCGACGCGCCCCGTCAGCGAGTCGGCGCAGTTGTGTCTCCCCGGACCCCTTCAGAACGATTTTTTTTTGCCCTCCCGCTTTCCACTCGCGTCGGGCGTCCGGTTCGGCGTCCTCGTACGCTTTCAGCGACGCGTGTGCGACCTGTGCGGCGAGTTTTCCCGTCCCCATTCCGATGTCCGTCCGCGCGACGATGGCCTGTTTCATACCGCGTCTCTCGGGCGAGCAGCACCTGAACGTTCCGGACGCTATGTCTGCCGGACGGTCGGAGCTGCCGTCTCGATCCCCGTCTCGTCGGCGAGATCTTCGACGGCCGCGGCGGCGACCGACGCGGGCGAGAGTTCGGCCTCGTCCCACGCTGGGAGACGGGTATCGGGTCCCGGTCGCCCGACCGTGTCGGCGTAGGCGTCGATCTGTGCCAGTTCGTCCTCGCGGTCGTATTCGAGTCCGTTGAATCCCGAATCGAGCGCGTATGCGTCGGCGAGCCGTTCTGCGGCGGCCCGATAACGCGATTCGAGTGTCTCGTACGCCGGTGTGTGCCCGTTGTCCTCGACGGCCCGGAGCAACGCGTCGCCGACCTGTTCGGACATATCGGAGAGCCCACTCGGCCCCGAAACGGCTCGGTGGTCGTGTTCGTGGATCCCGAGGTCGACCTGCGCCGAGCCCGCCGCGCCGACCAGCCGGAACGCCTCTCCGAGTGTTCCGACCTCGAGACCCCATCCGCGCTGGATCCGGAGCCGACGCGCCAGCCGTCCGGTCGCCGCGAACTCGCCGGCCAACGCGTACCGAAACGAGCCGAGATAATCGAGCACCGGATCGCCGTCCTCGGACGCGAGCGCCTCGACGAGCGGCCGGTAAAACAGCCGGAACAGCCGGCCGTACAGCCGGTCGTTCTCGACGCGGGCGTAGTAGCCCTTCGAGAACGCCGCGCCGTGCGCCAGCGGGAAGAGCAGTTTGGGGACGTGGTGTTCGTCGTAGCTCTTCGCGTCGGCGTCGTGGATTACGACGTATTCGCTGTCGCTTGCGATCCCGAGTGCGAGCCACACGTCCCGGCCCTTGCCACGCGCGCCGTCGAGACCGGCGGCGGAGAGGCGATCGGAGAGCCGGGGACCGTCACACCAAAGCACCGACAGCGGGAGGTCGAACCCCGAGAGCCACCGGACGACTGGATCGACGCGCTCTTCGGAGGCCCGAAGCGGGACGACAACGCGCTCCGGGGAGACGGACTCGAGCGCCGAGAGGACGCGCTCGGCAGCCAACCCGGCGTGTTCGCGTTCGGTCATCGGGACGACGACGGTCGCGCTGTCCGTCGGCGCGTCCGGACGGGCGCTTCCGAAGTCGTGGAGCGTCCTGACTCCCTCCTGTACGTATTCCATCGACTCGACGGAAGGGCTCCGACGTCGAAAAACCCCTGGCTTGCGGCATCGTGTGTGGGCTGGCTGGCGCCCGCTTTCGCCTCTCTCGGTCAGTTCGTCTCGCAGTAGGCGTTGATCGCCGCCCGGTACCCCTCGCGGTACGTCGGATACCGGAACTCGTAGCCGAGTTCGCGGACGCGGTCGTTCGAACACCGCTTGCTCGTCAGGATGCGTCGACGAGCGGCCTCCGAAAGCCCCTCTTCGTCGAGGCGTTCTGCCTCCGTCCGTTTCCGCGGCGGGTCCGCGCCGCACTCGCCGGCGAGCCAGTCGGCGAACGCCCACTTCTCGACGGGTTCGTCGTCGACCGCGACGAGCAGTTCGGCGTCGGTCGACCCGAGCATGAATCGGACGATCCCGGCGGCGTCCTCGCGGTGGATCATGTTTAGATACCCCTCCGTGACAGGCCCCTCGAGGTAGCGTCCGAGCCGATACCGGTTCGGCCCATAGAGGCCGGCGAAGCGAGCGACACCGCCGTCGATGCCGTACTCCGCGGCAAGTTCGCGGGCGATCCGCTCGGCCTCGGCGAGGACCCGCGTCTTTTCAGTCGTCGGATCGAGTGGTGTGTCCTCGTCGACGAACGCGCCATCGTGGTCGCCGTAAACGCCCGTACTCGAGGTGTACACGAGCCGTTCTGGCGGCGACGCGCGAGAGCCGAACGCCTCGATGGCCGTCCGGAGCCCCTCGACGTAGACGCGTTCGGCCGCCGCTGCCCCCCGGCCGCCGGAGGACGCCGCGAAGACGAGCGCGTCGACGTCGGGGACCGAAGCGAGTTCGTCCGGATCGGTCACGTCGGCCCGGACGGCCGTCGCGCCGGTCGCCTCGATAGCGTCGATTCCCTCCGGCGAGCGCCGAACGCCGACGACGTCGTGGGTCCCGTGGAGCTGTCGGGCGAGTTCGAGGCCGACGTAGCCGCACCCGAGGATCCCGACGCGCATCGTCACCGCGCCCCATCGATGTACTGCAACAACAGCGCGAACTCCCGCAGCGTCATCGGGAACCGTCCCTCGATTTTCGAGTGGATCTCGCGGGCCTCGAGTTCGCCGTCGATACCCGACTCGACGGCCTCGACGTCGAGTACGGCAGTCGTCATCCCCATGAGGAGGTCGTCTCTGGCGACAGCGGCGATGGTCTCGCCGTCCGGCGCGTCCTCGGGCACCGCGAGGATCGAGGCAGCTGCCTCGAGTGTCAGCCCTGGATCGTCGCCCTCGAGCACCGATCGGAGATCGGCCGGATCGAGCCCCGATCGTTCGGCGGTCGACTCGACGCCGTGGTCGTCGGTCACCGACGCGAGCGCCTCGAGGTACCGTTCGTGGAGTTCGGCCGGTCGGAGTTCGCCAGGTGAATCCGCGATTTCGTGGAGCATACGCTCCGTTCGGACGCCGCATTAAAGTAGCGTTCGGGCTCCGGACTACCACCCCGGCGAGGACTTGATCGGCTCGCCGTCGGTATCACCAACCCCGCGCGGGCCGGGGGGGACGACCACGACAACGGCGGTTCGCGTCCCGACGGATACCCGGTCGGCAACCCCGAGGCGCCTCGGGTCGCCGTCGTGAACCACCCTCGCCGTTCCGCCGTCGCGGAGGTACGTCGTCGTTGCGGCCCCGTCGCCGCGGTTCGTCCGGACCGCAAAGCGCTCGTACTGTCCCGAGACAGTGACGTACCAGACGTTCGCGGTAACGAACCAATAGCCCGGCACCGGCGCGATCGGCAGGCCGGCCGGGACCGCTCCGAGTCGCTTGCCGAGCACCTCGACGCGCTTGCGTTCGCTCGCGCTCTCGATCCCGTCGGCGAGAGTGGACTCGAGTTGGTCACGGTACTCTCGTTTGGCCACCCGCTGTGCGGCGGTCGTCGTCGGTTCGGGCGGGCGGGCGGCGTCCTCCTTGAGGGTCGAATCCAGCGTCGTCTCGAGCCGGAGCTCGATCCGATCCTCGCTCGGGGGCCCGTCGATCGACCGCGCGGCCCGCTCGATCGTCGTCCCGTCCGTGAGCATACGGGCCTCCTCGGCGGTTGAGGCGTCGACGCTGAGTGCGGCCTCCGCGTCGTGTTCGGCGACGCCCGCATCGACGAGGTCGGCGACCAACGCTCCCCGGACGTGGTCCGTCGCGTCCGCGACCTCGGTCTCGAGTTCGTCGCGGTTCTCCATTCCGGGTTCCATCGCGTCGAGCGTCCCCGCCGCCGTCGACAGCGAGACCCGACCGGTGTTGAGAAACGGGATCCGATCCAGGATGCCAGCGACGACCTGGGTGTGTGGCGACGAGAAGACGTTGACCGTCCGCGCCGAGAGAGGGTACACGCTACCGCCACCCCGGGCGTCGATGCGGTCCCGGGTCACGGCGCTCGTCGTGAGATACGACGGCGCGGTCTCGACCGACAGCGAGAGGTTCCCCGCGGGATCGGCGATCGGCTCCGCGTCCGGCCTCGACGCCGCCCGGTGGGCCGCCAGCGCCCCGTCGAGACGGTCGGTTCCGAGGTACTCCCCCAGCGACTCACCGACCCCATCGGCGGTACTATCGTCGGCTGTCACCCGTCGGTCGAGTTCCGAATCCAGCGAATCGAGATACGCGAGACGTGCCGCACGGAGCGTCCGTTCGGGTGCTGACCGATCCGACTCGGGCAACAAATCGGCCCGCGCGTCGTCGAAGCTCGATCGGAGCCGTTCGGAGGGCGTCACCCGTCCGGCGCCGACCGACGGAGCGGGGACCGTCGCGGAGATGTCGCCGGCCCGGTCCCGGGCCGTCTCGAGGTCGGCTTCGACGGCGGATCGGTCGATCGACGGCGTCGCGGTCGCGGTCGCCGTGGATCGGATCGAATCCCCCCGTGCTGCCGCCTCGGCTGCGTCCTCGAAGCCGCCCGCGTCCCGGATCGCGCGAGCGCCGGCACGGTCGGCGGCGCGGCTCAGGTGCCCGTCGATCCGCCCGTCGGGCACCCGCTCTATCGGGACCGCCCGGGCCTGGGCCGCGACCCCGACGCGGTAGGTCCGCTTCGTGACTGTCTCCGTCTCCGTCGTCTCGTTGCCCTTCGCCCAGTCCCTGGTCGTCGTCTCGGTCACCGTCACGTCGTATCGGCCGCTGTCGACTGTCCCCCACCCGGGCGCGTTTGGCCCGCCGCGGCCGACCCGGTCACTGTCGATCGAATCGTCGGTTCGTCTCGATTCCAGCGTCCAGCCGTAGCCGGGCGATCGATCTCCCCGGCTCGATCGACCCCGAAACCGCGTCGTCGTCTCGATGCGGGCCTCGACCGTGTGGACTCGTTCGATGCACTCTTCGAGTCGATCCGCGCCGGTTACGCCGATCGTATCGGCGAAGGCGTTGTCCGCGGAGGTGTCGATCTCGGCGGTCACTTCGGGGTCATCGGGTTCGTCGCGCCACGTGCCGACGGGCTGTTCGGGCGGCGGGTCGGGGCCCAGGGCGTCGGCCCCCACGAGCACCGTGTCGATCCATTTCTCCTTCCCGCCGACTCCGACGAGGGCGTCGGTCGTCGCAACGCGCCGCCCCGCGGCGGCGACGCCGCGGTGGCCGTCGGGGTCGGCCTCTCCGAACGTCGCGCGCTGTTCGGCGATCAACGCGTCGTTTGTCGCCAACTCGACATGTCGGAGCCCGAGGACCGTCGAGATCGGTGCGCCGCCGTACTGGGCGTAGCCACGGGCCCACGCGATCGGATAGAGCCTGGCGGTGACCCGCCGTCCGAGTCCGCGTCGCGTGACCGGCGCGTTGGCACGGGTCTCGAAGCGCTCGGTGCGGTCGTGTAGCAACAATACGGGGTTCGCAACGACGAAGCGCGCCGATCGATCGGTGGTCGTCACCCCCCGGCCGTCACGCGTGGCACTAAAACTCACGTTCTCGATGCGGACGGCCACCGCGGCCTCGTCCTCGCCCACCCGCTCGAGCGCGACGCGTTCGATGGCCCGTCGATAGCCCTCCGTCGTCGCCTCGACCGGCGGTAACGACGCTGTAACCGTAACTGGTCCCCGTGTCGCCTCGACGTTCTCGAGACGTTCGGCCGCGCGTAAGTAGATCCGAAGCCGGAGCGCGTCTCGGAACGGCTGGCTCCCGCTCAGCGCCCGCCCGGCAGCCGTATCGGCCGGGTCTATGACCGGGTCGATCGCGGCGTTCGTGGCGGCCGAATCGGCTGCGCCACGCAGTTCCGTTGCGGCTTCGGCCCTCGCGCCGTCCATCGCGTCCTCTATGGCCGGGGCGTCCGTCGACGGCTGTAGCACCGTCGTCGTCGCGAGCGTCGTGCTGGTGAGCACTAGGAGAACACCGACGAGCGCGAACGGGACGCGGGCGCGGTCGTTCACGGTTCCCACCGCCGCACGACGATTTCGACGTCCGCCGTCGCCGTCCCGTCCGGCACGGGGCCGGCCGTGTCGGAGCCGGATTCCATTCCGGCTTCGAGCCGATCGGCGAGTTCGGACGCCAGCCGTTCGTTGGCCTGCTTCGGCGACGCATCTGCGAGCGGCTCGGCGACGTCGACCCCGAGAACCGCAGCGAGCGATCGATACCGATCCGCCGTCCTCGACGCGACCCGGCGGTCGACGAGGCGAATCCGGGTTCGCTCCGGGGGAAAAAGCCGATCGATGTACGCATCTGCGACGGCGGTCGCGAGCGACTCGGTCGAATCGACGCCCTCCGGGACCGCCATTCCGCTATCGACACTCAGTCGCGTCGCGGCCACGTCGGCCGTCGAGGGGGGCTTCGGGCCGACCGTGAGCCCCCCGGCGAGGGCCGCATCGGGGTACGGCCGCCAGCGGGCGGTGATCCGGACCCGACCCGTCGTCCGCCGCTCGACTGCCCGGCGGGTCGCGCCGGGGTACGTCGATTCGAGGAGCCGTTCCCCGTCGAGTGTCGCCGCGAGGACAGACGCCCGCGCGAGATGCTGTGCGAGCGTCCCGTGTGCGTCGTGATCGTTCGCGACCGGGACGGTCGCCGTCACCGCCCCAACCGACGCTGCCGCCGGATCACCGTCGACCGTCGATCGCCAGTCGTCGTCAGGGACGGCGACGGCGAGCGTGCCGACCGCGACGCCGATCAACAACAGACAGATCGCGACGTCGAGGACGGTGCTCACGCCTCTGGCCATACGCACACCTCCAGAGTCCCCGGCCGAACGCGCCCCGGAGCGATCTGGACACTCACTCGCCGGCGGACGCAGTCGGCGCTCGGTTCCAGCGTCGGACCATCGGCCCATGCCTCCGAGTCGCTCCGGAGCGTCGCGTTCGTGACGTATCCGTTCGGGCTGGCGGTGTCGACAGCGTCCCCGATCGGCGGTCGGATGACGCCCAACTCGGACGCCTCCTCGGCGAACCGATCGGCCGCGATGGGTGCCATCTCCGATTCGACCGTCAGCAAGGGCAGCGTCGAATCGAGGACACCGACGTACAGCGAGAGGCCGACACCGAGCGCGAACACCGCGACGAGCGCGGCGAGCGGCTCCGTCTGAGCCTTATCCGGCGAGGACAACGTCCGTTCCCTCCCAGTCGATCCGCCTGACGACGAGCCGGTCGGCGCCCTGCCACTGTGGTTTCGCCGCCCGGGCATGCCGTACGGCTCGCTCGAACTCGGCGGGCGTCCGGAACGCCCGTTCCGGGGGGTCGCCCCTGAGTGTCGCCCGGAGTTCCGGGTCGTCGAGGACCGGGACGACAGGGCCGTAGCCGAACGCGGCGTGTTCGGTGCCGCCCGGCCCGCGAAGCGACACCGAATCCGACCCGATCCGCACCGCCTCGGCGTTCGACAGCGGATGCTTGCCGACGGCGGCGTGTTCGCTCGCGGCGACGCCGTCGACCGTCCGGGCCGCCCCCGAGGCGTCCGGCGGAACCGCAGACGGAAGGGCGGTTACGGCCCCGACGGCGGTGCTGCTGACGATCGCCAACCCGATCCAGACGTACCACGCATCCAGCGGCGGTCCGAACATGGGCGGTCTGGTCCCGTTATCAGTTATAAACCCCCGGAAACGGCCGACGTCGCGAAGACCGCGAGGAGGAACGTCACCGTCGCGGTACAGAGCGCGATGCCGACCCGGTAACCGACGGTCGCCCGGTCGAGCCCGCGCTGGAGCCCCGTCGAAAGCCCCGTCAGGACCGCCGCCATAAGGAAGACGTAGACGCCGACGGCGATTCCGAGGCCAGCCGTCTCGGGAGCGCTGCCGTTCAGCGCCTCCGTCGTCCCGACGCTGTCGGCGAGCGCGACCGTCGCGCCGCCGACGAGCGGACCGAAGAACGCCGCGGTGTTCGAAAGCGTCGACGTCACTCGGCCGAGATCCTGTTTTGCGTCCCGCTCAACGCGGCGGAGCTCGTCGAGGTGATCCGCCGTCTCGACGAGCGCCCTGCCTGCTGGCGCCCCCGTTCCGGCGGCCATGCCGAGCAACCGGGCGGTGCTCTCGGCCCGCTGGCTCGGTAGATCCTCGAGGGCGCCGTGTTCGCCGACGAACGCCGCCTCGACGCCGACGCGGAGCTGTCGCTGACGCCTGGCAGCCGAGCGGAACGCTCCGCCGACGATCCCCTCCAGCTCCCCGGCCGCGTCCGCAACCGCCTGTTCGACGGCGATCCCGTCGGAGACGCGGCGGCCGACGAGATACAGCGCATCGGAGAGCCCCGATTCTAGTTCGTCGGTCCGTTTCCGGACGGCGACCACCGGACGATACCGGACGACGAGGGCGGATCCGACCCCTACACCGACCGCGGTGAGCGCCACCGTCCATCTCGGGAGAAGCGTCCGTGCCGCGACGGCGCCGACGAGACCGGAGCCGACCCCCGCAGCGACGTACACCGCCGGACTGGACGCGACTTCGCTGTCGATCGGTGCCGGCGGGAACGCCACAGGACGGTTCGCGAGCAGCCAGCCGCTCCCGCAGAGCAGCCCAGCGGGGAGGACGAAGTCGTACACGCCGACGATCGCCGGCAGCGTCGCCTCGACGCCCGCCGCGCCCGCGGCCGGCAACACGCTGACGAGCGCGAGCGGGAGGAGGACGCCGAAGGCGTACATCGCCGTCGACGGTCCCCGGAGCGAGTCGGCGGCCTCCGTGGCACGATCCCGCGTTCCGTCCAGGATCGTCTCCATCGCGCGACCGAGCGCCCGGTCGCGCTCGCCCTCGGGGGCGTCGGCAGCGGCCTCGACGAGGGTCAGCGACCGATACAGCGCCGGGAACCGCCCGCGCCAGGCTTCGGCGAACGCACCGAGTCCAGACGCTGGCGTCCCGCGAGCGCGCCCGACGTGGTCGGCGAGGCGACTCCCGAGTCGCCCCTCCGTCCCGGCGGCGAAGGCGGCCGCTTCCTCGGCCGCGGGCGCGATCCGCATCCGAAGGACGGCGCGGCTGACGATCGTCGGTGCGGTGCCGAGCGTCCGGCTCTGTCGGGCGTTGGCGACCGCGAGAACACCACCGCGGGCGAGGACCGTCGCTCCGGAGCCGACGCCCACCGCGGCGACAAGCAGCGAGGGCCGACCCAGTCCGATCGCCACCGCCCCGAGACAGAGGCCGACGACGACTCCGACGCCGTCGGCCGCGGCGGCGAGCGTTCGAGGGTCCCCCTCGAGGAACGGCGCGACCGCCCGCATCGACGCGGGCGTCGAGTTGCGCGGCGACAACGCCGCCAGCGCACGGATCGGCCGAGCCTGATCGAGCGCCACGGCGCTCAGACCTCCAGTTCGGCCGTTCGGTTGTGGATCGCTGATTCGACGTCGGCGGCGGTCTCGGTCGGCGTCGAGAGCTCCTCGAGCAGCCGGCTGTCGGCCACGCGAAGCGTCCTCGAATCGGCGTCGTACAGCAGCTCGAAGCCGACCCCGTCGGGGGACCGCCGAACGGACTCGATCGCGCGGACCCGTCGCCGTCTCGATCCGCCGTCCTCGTAGGCTTCCAAGGTCACGACGAGGTCCGTGTCCGCGAACGCCGACTCGGCGACGCCGAGGTCGGTGACGACGCGCTCTTTGACCGACTCGCCCCCGCCGCCGTGAATCGTCCCGAGCACCGTTCCGTCGGCCGCACCGACCCGCATTGCCTCGTAGAGCACCTTCGCCTCCTCGCCGCGAACCTCGCCGACGACCAACGCCCCGTCGCCGAGCCGAAGCGCCGTCCGGAGCGCCTCGGTCGCGGTGATCGACGCGCCGTCCCCGGTCGTCACGCGGAGCGGCTGGACGTCGCGGCCGTCACTCTGGAGCTCCGAAACCGGAAGTTCGGGTGTATCCTCGATGGCGACTGTCCGGACGTCGGGGGGAATCTCCCACAGAAGCGCCCCGAGCAGTGTCGTCTTGCCGGCCCCCCGCGAGCCGGCTAACAGCGTCGCAGCGCCGCGTTTGGTCGTCACAGAGAGAAACGCCGCGATCGACGCCGGGAGCGTCCCGTTGTCGACGAGGTCGGCGATCCGGAACGCCTCCTCGTCGTGGGCCCGGAACGTGAACCCGGTCCCGTCGCTCACTGGGTCGGTGACCCCGGCGATCCGAACCCGTCTACCGCCGGCGTCCGCGGTCGCGTCGAGCGTCGGGCTGGCCTGCGAAAACGCCCGCCCGCTCGACCGTCGGAACCGCGACGACAGCGCGGCGACGCCGTCCTCAGTGAGTCTGACGTTCGTCCGGAGCGTCTCGCCGCCACAGCGGACTCGAATTGGGTTCTCGGTGACGGGGGCGGTCGCGAACGCGTCGGTCACGTCCGGGTCAGCAAAGCAGTCCTCGAGGACCCCGAGTCCACGGGTATGCTTGCCGAGGGCGGCGGTCAACGTCTCGACCGGCTGTCCGGGGTCGGCGACCGACCTGACCGCCCGAGCGGGCGCGCGCTCGCCCCCTTCGATCGCGCCGCGGGCCAGCCGACCGTGTGCCGCGGCGAGCGTCGCGGTGTCCGCCGGGTCGAGACGGTGTTCGGCCGGCGTGAGGTGGTACGTCCCCATTTCAGTGGCCTCGTAGCGGCGGACGACCGCGCCAGTCTCGAGCTCGTAGCGGTCCCGTAACGTCGCTCCGACTGGGGGGCGCGTTGCGACGCGGGATTCCGCGACCGTCGGCCCGATCTGCGGGCGCAGTGCCGTTCGGTAGTCGCTCCCGAGGAAGGCCGCCAACCCGGTCTGGGCGACGAGCTCCGCGACCGGGCCGTTCCGCCCGGCCGCTGCCTGTGCCGCCCCGAGCGGGTCCGCCCGAGCGCGGTCGGCGAGCGCCTCGTCGTGAAACGACGCGGCGTCGGCGAAGCGGCCGGCGGCGACGAGGAAGCCGGCAGCACCGTCCTCGTAGGCCCGTTCGAACCCGTCCGACCGCGTCCGAACCGATTCGACGTCGCGCCGTTCGAGCGCTTCGACGACGGTCCGGCGGCAGGCCGGTTCCTCGCTGAGCCGCCCGCCGCCGGGGCACTCGTCGCTCTCGACGGAGAGGCGGTCGGCATCGAACGTCGACTCACAGCGACAGTCCTCCTCCGATGACAGCAGTCGGGCGAACACGGGGCGTCTGGCCGCGCGTTCGTATATAAACCCTCTCCCGGCCGACCCGGAGCCGAACCACGGCGGCCCCGTCGGTCCGAACCAACGCTAGCCGGACTCGCGCTCGATCGGTGAGGATCGCCGGGTCGTCGATGCGGACCGGGACCGCGACATCGATTGTCACGTTACGGCCGACAGAGGACTCCCACCGCAGGCTGTCGTCCGCGATCCGGAGCCGACCGGGCTCGGCGAACGTCGGCTCGGGCGGTTCGAGTGCGACGGTCGTCGCGGCCGGATCCCGCCCTGGCGCGACGGGATCGTTCTCGGCCGCGAGCCGTTCGGCGGCGTCGCGCAGCCGTTCGAGCTCCTCGGTGGCGAGCGCGGCGCTTCGCTCCCGGTCGGCGTGCTCGACGCTCGGCATCACGAGGCCGAATATCGCCGCAGCCAACGCGACGGCGAGGACGACGCGGATCACAACCGTTCGCGAAGCCGTTCGAGGGGCGTCGGGCGGTCGCTGGACCGGCCGTCGGCCGCGGACGCCGAGGCCTCTCCGGACTCGACGTCCGGTTCGGACCCGAACACCGGGGCAGGATCGGACCTGCCGGCGTCTTCGCCGCCGCCATCGGGGGCCGAGCCGGCACCGTGGCGGAACCGGCCTGGGGCGACGTTTCGCTCGACGGCTTCGGCCTTCCGGAGAGCGCGGTCGGCCCGCAGTTCGATCTCCTCGTTGACCGCCCGGACGGACCCGACGTAGCCGCGCAACGCCTGTACCGCCGCCTCGAGTTCGACGACCCGCGACTCCAGCTCGTCGATCCGGTTGGCCCGCTCGATCGGTTCCTCCTCCGAGAGCGCCCGTTCGACGGCTTCGAGCCGCCGCTTGAGCGTCTCGCGGTCGTGGTCGATCCCGGCCGGGGACGGATCGCCGTCAGTCGAGGGGGGATCGCGGTCGGTGTTGGTCGGGGGCATACCGCGAGCTGGCTCGCCATCGTTTATAAACCACCGGGCGTGACATCCTCCCCGCCGTGAACGGCGGGGCTTCCCACACGGTGAGAATCCGGTAGGCAGGTTTCAGTCCGAAAACGCCGAGAGCGTCATCTGTCCGGTTCTCGGACTCGTCTCTCGGTGAACTGTGGCGCTGTCACAGGCGCTCCTATCCCGAGGCGAGTCATCGCGTCCGGGTTCCCAACGGACGCTTTCTCCCCACGGGTTAGCGCGACCGGCGATGTTCGCCGCCGCGTTGATGTCTGCTTGGAACTCCGATACGTGGCAGTCCTCGTGCGGACACACAAACTCCGCTTGCTGACTCCGCCGGCCGAGACGACCGCAGGCGTGGCACGTCTGCGAGGTGTACGCCGCGTTGACGTACTCGACGCGAATCCCTGCCTCGGCCGCTTTGTCTTCGATTCGGCCCTGTAGCCGGGCAAACGCCCATGAGTGCAAACGCCGATTCATGAGTTTGCCGTAATCCAGCGATTCGCGGATGTACGACAGGTCTTCGAGAACGATAACGGGATTCTCGAAGGACTCGGCGTACTCGACGGCCTGCCGAGACGCTTTCTCGACGATATCTGTGAGCGCGTTCTGGTAGTGGTCGAATCGCTCGTCGATCCGCCACTCCGAAGCATCGCGCTCTTGAAGCCGTTGCAGTGTGGTGTGCATTTCTTTGCGGAGGTGTCGCGCTCGACTGCCGCTGACGAGCATCGGCTTCCGTGGTGCGTCGCGTTTGAGGGCACAGCCCGTGATCAA
Source organism: Natronomonas moolapensis 8.8.11 (assembly GCF_000591055.1). GTDB lineage: Archaea > Halobacteriota > Halobacteria > Halobacteriales > Haloarculaceae > Natronomonas > Natronomonas moolapensis. The sequence continues at coordinate 869,890 of NC_020388.1, forward strand.
CGCGCTCTCACCGACGTCGAAACCGATGTATGTCTCGTCGTCCGAGTCGGTCGGTTCTTCGACCGGGTATTCGACGGTGACGTGCAACTCCCACGACGTGCGGTGTCGCTGTAGCCGTAGTTCGCCCGCCTTCGCGTCCTCGGAGAGCAGGTCGAACCACAGAGATTCCTGCTCGGGGTTGATCCGAAGCGGAATCCAGAAGTTCGTCCCGCGTCCAGGTTGCGGGGCCTGCCACACGAAACCGTGTTCGCGCTCGTCGGAGTAGTCGAACGTCGCGGCCCGGTTGACGAGTCGAAGCGGATGCTCGTCGTCCAACTCTTCGGTGTTGTACGTCGAGCGGAGTTTCGGGACGTAAGATTTGAGCGCGTCTTTGGCTTGATACGGCAGGTCGTAGGGCGTCACAACGTCGTTGACGGCAGACATTGTGTCGGCCCTGTTGTCGAAGGCGTCGTGGAGTGCTTCGCGGTAGGTGTCCAAGAGTCGTTGTAAGCGTTGCTCTTTGCCCGTGGTGGGCGTTGCGAGCGTGGCCTGTAGCGTCTTCGTCACCGTCTCGGACACAGTGCTACAATAGTGTTAGTCACAATTAACACCGTCGGTCACAAACCATGAGACGTGAAGAACATCAACATCGAGGTAGGCGAAGAACAGTACGAGAGCCTGAAAGAAACGAAGAAGCACCACGGACTGACGTGGCGAGGGATGCTACTCCACGCGCAACGGGAGTTGGATTCCGACCGAGCCACCGAGTAGCGGTCAGTCAGCACCGTGTCGCATTCCCTCCCGGCTTAAAGACCGGGATTCCCTGCTTGAATTAAGATGGCTGTTCTTTATGAGGATTCGCTCGGGAACAGTACTCACGCCGAAAGACCCGCTGGTCATCTGGGCGGTCCGACCCTTTGGGGAAGCGCAACCACCGGGCGAACACGGAACTCTCGATATATATGGGAAAACAACTCGAGCGCGACCTCGGTCTCGCATCGGTAACGGCCATCAGCATCGGTGCAATGGTCGGGAGTGGTATCTTCATCCTGCCGGGGTTGGCAATGGAGATGGCGGGGCCGGCGGTCATCTTCGCGTATTTTCTCGCCGGCGTGTTGGTGTTGCCGGCGGCGTTGAGCAAATCCGAAATGGCGACGGCGATGCCGGAGGCCGGCGGAACCTACCTCTATATCGAGCGGGCGATGGGGCCGCTGTTCGGAACTATTGCCGGCGTCGGGACGTGGTTCTCGCTGACGTTCAAAGGAGCGCTGGCGCTGGTCGGGGGCGCGCCCTACCTGGTGTTGCTGTTGGACATCCCAGTGACACCGCTCGCGCTGACGGTCGCCGCCCTGTTGATCCTTCTGAACATCGTCGGTGCGAAACAGACCGGTCGGATGCAGGTCGCGATCGTCGCGGTGATGCTCGCGGTGATGGTCTGGTTCATCGTCGCCGGTGCGCCCAGCGTCGAGAGCGCCCGCTACGACAACTTCTTCGACAGCGGGCTCGAGGGGATCCTCGGGGCGACCGGCTTCGTCTTCGTCTCCTACGCCGGCGTCACAAAGATCGCGAGTGTCGCCGAGGAGGTCGAAAACCCCGACCGGAACCTCCCCCTGGGCATTCTCGGCTCGCTTATCATCACTGCCGGGATCTACGTCGCCATTGTCACCGTCATGGTCGGCGTCGCAGATCAAGCCGACCTGACGAACACGGAGACGCCGATGGAACTCGCCGCCGGCAACGCGCTGCCGGCCATTGGAATTACGGCGGTCATCGTCGCAGCGCTGTTGGCGCTGGTCAGCACCGCCAACGCGGGGATTCTCTCCTCCTCACGGTATCCCTTTGCGATGAGTCGGGACGGACTGGCTCCCACCGTCTTCGAGACCGTCAGCGAACGGTTCGAAACGCCGGTGAACGCGATTACGATCACCGGCGGTGTGTTGCTCGTCCTCATCGCCTTCGTCCCGATCGACGATATCGCCAAACTCGCCAGCGCGTTCAAAATCCTGGTGTTCATCCTGATTAACGTCGCCCTCATCGCTTTCCGGCAGGGGTCGATCGAAGCCTACGATCCCAGTTTCAAATCACCGCTGTACCCCGTGCCTCAATTGGTCGGTATCATCGGCGGGGCCGTCCTCCTGCGGTATATTGGCTTTGTCCCGCTGGTCGGGGCTGTCCTCATCACTGTCGGGTCGATGGCGTGGTACTATTTTTTCGTCTACCGCCGGGGCGGAGTTGGCCGCGAGGGAGCCATGACCGACGCAGTTCGCCGCAGCGTCGGGCGAGACGTGGTCGATCAGACCGAATCCGAAGTCGAGGTCGATAGCAACGAGGTGCTCGTGGCGGTCACCGACCGGACGCCACCCGACACCGAGCGATCGTTGATCGATCTTGCGGTCGATTTCGCACGCACTCGCGAGGGGGGTGTTCGGGTCGCACAGTTCGACGAGGTTCCCGACCAGACGCCGCTTCCGCAGTCCGCCGATAGCCTCACCGAGGCCGATCAGGCGTTCGAGGCCAGAATGGCCGACAGGGCGACCGATTCCGAGATCTCGATCCGGTACGGCGAGGTCGTCAGCCACGATACGCGACACGCCATCGTCAACTATGCCGCTGATGTCGAGGCCGATACGCTGCTCATCGAGCGGTCGAGCGGACGCGACACGCTGCTCGGCAGCGACACCGACTGGATCGAAGAACACGCCCCCTGCGACGTCATCGAGGTCACGGACCTCCACTATGACACAGCCAGCCACATCGGTGTCGTGACTGATGAAGGACCGTTCGATCCCCCGAAGGTCGGACTGACCGACGCGCTCGCCATGGCGGTCGATGGAACGGTCACGTTCTATTTCCCGATGCCGGTGGACGCGCCGGAAAGCCGCCGGAACACCGTCGAGGATTACCTCTCCGAGCTGGCGGATCTGTGTGAGGCCCCGGTTGAAACCAAAATCATCGAGCCTGGAACTGACGACGCAATGGAACGTGCAGCGCGTGAGTCCGACGTTCTCATCGTAAGCGGCGTCCAGCGCGGTCTCACAGACCGACTGTTCGGGCGTGCCAGCCGGGTTACAGCAGGAAGCAAACACGGAACGTTGGTCGTCTATGGGGCGAGCCGACCGGGACGAGTCCGCGGAGCAATCGAACGGCGGCTGTTTTAATTAATCGGCTTCGGCGTTTTGCTCCCGCATTCGCGCTCGAACACGCGCTCGGTCCGGTAGAGCCTGATGTTGATTCGACGAGCGGACCACGCCGTTCAGGACACAGGAGAGCTCACACCAACGAGGCGCCGTCGAAATCGCCACGGTCGATGTCGATATCGAGGAGTTCGAGCACCGTCGGCGCGATGTCGTAGAGGTCGGCGTCTTCGATCTTCGCGCCGTCGTCGTCGACGAACAGGCAGGCGTTCTCGAAGCTGTGCATCCCGTTTCGCGGCCCGGTGTCGAACACCGCATCGCCGCCGCGGAAGCCGGACTTGAGATCGAAGCCGTCATTCGGGATGACGACGAGGTCGGGGGCGATCTCGTCGTGAGCCCCACGGAAGGCGTCTTCCTTCGTCACGATACGGTCGGCGACGGGTCGCCCGTCCGGCCCTTCGAGCGCCTCTAGGTCGGTTTTGAGCTCCGTTCGGACCGTCTCGTACTCCGCCTCGGGAACCGATCCACGCGGCTCGCGACCCTCGAGGTTGATGTAGAACCGACCCGGAATGAGCGAGTACGCCCGGGTGTCGTCGGCGATGTCGCCGAGGCTGTCGTGGTCGTCGCCGTCGAAGGAGAGCCACCCCTGTTCCTCGAGCCAGACGTTACATTTGACCTCGTAATCGAGCGAGGTGAAGCCGTGATCGGAGGCGACGACCATCGTCGTCTTCTCGTCGAGCATCCCGCGCAACTCCCCGATGTAGTCGTCGAGTTTCGCGTAGAACTCGAGGAACTCCGTTTTGTACTCGCCGTCCTCGGCGTAGTCCTTGAACAGGAAGTGATTCACGCGGTCGGTCGTCATGAAGACACCGAAAAAGAGATCCCAGTCGTCGCCCTCGATGTATCGCTTGAACGCCTCGAAGCGGGCGTCGAGCGTCCGGTGGGCGTCCTCGATGAACGCCTCCTTGTCGTCTTTGTGCCCGAGCTTCGCGTTGACGTCGATCTTGTACTCGAGGTTCTCGAGCGTCTCGCGGAGTTCGTCGGGGTAGGCCGCCTTCTCGACGCCCGGGGAGAGGAACCCGCTGACCATCCGCTGGATGTCCCGGTCCGGGGGGAACGTGACGGGGACGTTCATTACTGTTGCCTCCCCGCCGGCGTCGTCGACACGGGACCACAGCCGCGTCGCCTGGACGTCCTGGCCCATCGGGACGTACGTCTCGTAGCTGTCTATTTCGCGGTCCTGGAAGCCGTAGACGCCAGTCGACCCGGGGTTGACGCCGGTTGTCAGGGCCGGCCAGCACGCGCTCGATTCGGGCGGGACGATCGAGTCGATCGTCCCGCCCGACGCGATGGCGTGGAGGTTCTCGAACGTCCCCTCGTTGTCGGCGATCAGTGAGTACGGTACGCCATCGATACCGAAGAAAGCGACCCGTGGTCCGCTCCCGCCACGAAGCCGATCGAACAGTCCCATGTCTCGCCTTGCGAGAGGCGGCTACAAGAAGTTTCGTTTCGACGGGCAAAGCCGACAGCGGTCGTCGAAACCGGCAAGTGAGTTCCCCGGACGGTATCGCCCCGAGTGCTCGCTGTTTCCGGGTGAGACCGTCGGACCCCGCTACCCGTCGTCCGGATCCGCGTCGGCGTCCACCCGCTCGAAGTTCTCCGGGACGACGGTCGGGTGCCGCACGCCGAAACTGTCGGTAGGATCCGTGCTCATATGGCTTTCTACGGTATCCGAACGTATATATCAACCTATAATCATAACGTATCCACGGGCGGACGCCGTATTCTCGTTGGTAATTGTCTTCCGGAAACTGAGGTACAGAGAGGGAATCGATCGATTATTCGTGCGTAGCCGATCGATGCGGGAGTCGTCTCTGCGTGGCGTCGCAGATGCGGTCGGCGACCGACAAACCCGGCGACCGACGGACTCGGTGGTTATGCGTTCGTTCCTCGTCGATTGACATCCTCCTCCGCCTGAAGACGGCGGAATCCCACGGCACCGCACCGCTGGATTGGGATATTAGGGTTTGCAGTCCACCACCTCTTCCCGAGGTTGGAATCCTCGGGAGAGGCCATGAAGGTAGACTTTGGGCTGTGCCAACCGGTAGTGTTTAGATAAGCTGATTCCATGCGAAGGCGAACGCTTGTAACCAATTTTCGGCGGTGCTTGGTTCGACGTGGCTAAACGTATTTGAAAATTGGTTTGTCCGTCGTTTTACTTCGCGAAAGACACGTTCGACGGCATTCCGATTCCCATGTGTGACGTGTTGGAATCGGAGCCCGTGTCGATGGCAGGCCGCGTGTAACCACGGTGCACCGTCGACGAGAAAGATCGCGTCGTCAACCTGATGTTTCTCACGCAGTTCTGAGAGAAACATCGAGGATACCGCGTTTGTTCTCGTCGGATAGAGCCGAACATGAAGCAGTCGGTTCGTGTCGGGATCGACAGCAGCGTACAGCCAATACTGCTCAGAGTTGAGCTGAATCACGGTCTCATCGACCGCAACGTGATTCGGATCGGCACCATCGGTCGGCTGTAGATCGGCCTTCTGAACCCACCGATGGACGGTGGTTCGATGGCGATCGACACCCAACCTCTCAAGAATCGAAACGGTATCCGAAAGTGATAAGCCAGCCAAATGAAGTCGGATACCGAGCTTCATCGCCGGCTCGGGTGTCGCCTCTCGCTCCAGAAAATCTAATTCGATACAACCGCTATCGCCGCTGAGGCGGTCAAAGCTGAGCATAGAGCACTCAATCTTTTGACCGCCTCACCCTTCGACCTTATCTCAACACCGCCGTGCCAACCAGCCGGTACTCCTATCCCCACCCAAATCGGGAGCAGACTCGGAGTTACTTTGCTTCAACTCGAGACGGATGTTCTCCGCCCCATTCACGTCAGCGTTGAACACCGCGTCACACGGCTCGCAGACATACAAGCCACGTTCGACACGCTGACTCTCGTCTTCTCTACCGCAGACGCAACACGTCTTGCTCGTGTCGCGCTCTGAGACCTCTACGACTTCGACGCCCTCGACTTCGGCCTTGTATTCGAGAATCGAGGTGAAGCGGTCGAACGCCCAGCCGTGCAGGTCGAGGTTCCCGTGCCGCCCCCAGTTCTTCGCCTCGCCGTTGTCGTCTTCACGGACACCAGCGAGCTTCCCGATGTTGATACGCCCAACACCACGCTCGATACATCGCTGGACGATGTGTTTGGATAAGGAGTGGAAGAAGTGGGTGCGGCGCTCCGACCACTTCGCGTGGAGACGGGGCGCTTCTTTACCACCCGAGTCGTCGCACTTGGCGATTTCTTTCGGGAAGTAGTACCCGTCCTGTTTCAACCGGTTGCCGGGGTAGAGGTCAGCTTGTTCAGTGCTGTATGCGACTGCCGCGAAGTTACAGATGCCGAGGTCGATACCCGCTGTCTCGTTTCCGGGTGCGGTGGGTGTCTCGATTTCATCCTTACAGACGAGATGCAGTTCCCAGCGCCTCTTTGCTTTGTCGTAGACGGCTCTGACCTGTTGGAGGTTCTCAACAGTGACACCGGGGCGCGTCTCGTATTCGACAAGGATGTACTCCCATGCTTTCGGGTGTTCCTTGTGATTCGAGCCTTTCGAGAGACGGACACGGTTGTTCTTCGTGTCGTGTTTGATGCCGTTTTGTTTCCACGTCACCGTGCTACGCGGGTGTTCTTCGTGGACGCGGTTGCCGTGGTCATCGTAGTAGTTTTTCTTGCGGTAGCCGGGCGGATTCGCTCGATTATCAGACTTCCTCTTTTCGTACCACGAGTTGAAGGCTTCAGCGAGTTCCTCCAGAACGCGCTGACTGGACTGCGAGTGCAATCCCTTGTACTTTGAGTGACCTTTCAACTCGTCTTTGAGGTCGCTGTGGTCTGGAATCTCACCCGTATCATCCCATTTTTGTCGAGAGTGGTAATTAGCGACGTTCCAGAGTTTGCTGGCACTCCACCCGTGCCGGTCAAGCGGGTCCTCTACCTGTGAGTGGTTGAGGATTTTCGCCCGGTGGGTTCGATGGATTTCCAGCATTCTGAACGCCTCTATAATCACTTATACTCGCATTTGTTGTAAAGGTTCGGTTTGAGAACGGTGGAATATCCAGCCGTGCTATCGGCGGTGGGTTGTGGAGGAGTTGTCGGATTCATCCTGCGGCTAAAGCCGCAGGTATTCTCCTTGCTCCCTATAAACGCGCCCGTCACCCCTCGACGGTTTCGGTCGCCGGCGCGTACGCCTGCAGGAACGTCTCGAGATCACGGAATTCGGCGAGGCGCTCGCCGATCGTTTCGTGGTTCCAGTGCCACCACTCGGTCGCTTCCAGGCGGGCCGCAACCTCCGGGGAAAACCGGCGGTCGATCGGTTCGGCGGGGACGCCCGCGACGACCGTGTAGGGCTCGACGTCGTGCGTGACGACGGCGCCGGCCGCGACGACCGCCCCGTTCCCGATCGTGACGTCCGGGAGGACCGTCGCGTTGTGGCCGATCCAACTGTCGTGACCGACCTCGACGGGCTGGTCGGCACGCCACTCGAAAACGGACTCGTCGTCCTCGTCGGCCAGCTCGTACATCTCACACCGATAGGTGAAGTGGTGGGCTGTCGGTCGGTGTATCGGGTGATTGGTCGGTCCCAGCCGGGCGTGGGAGGCGACGTTCACAAACTTGCCGACGTCGGCATAATCGAGCTGGACGCGCTCCATCACATAGCTGTAATCGCTGAGCGTCGATGCGTGAATACGCGAGCCCTCGCGGACTTCGGTCCACGCGCCGAGTTCGCTCCCGGAGACGGAGACAGGGTCGTGGAGCGTCGGTTCCGGACCGAGATCGAGCGTGCGGTCCGGCCCGTATGATTCGATATACACGGGTTATCGCTTCCCCATCGACGACTGGACGATCTTTTTCGGTGCTGTAACGAACGCTTCGAGGATGCCGGTCCGTTCGATATCGTCGTCCTCGCGGAGATACGAACGCAGCCGCTGGGAAAGCAGTTCGACGGACCCGGCCAACAGAATGACCAGGATGATACAGGCCATCATTTCCGTATAATTGAACGTTCGCCGCTGAACGTTGAGTTCGAGGCCAAGCCCGCCGGCTCCGATGAGGCCGAGACTGATAGCCACGCGGACGTTGTGTTCGAGGTCGAAGGCAAGCCAGGCGATAAACTGCCGAAACACTTGACTCAACATCCCAAAGGAAATGACCTGCGATTTGCTCGCTCCGGTGCTTCGGATCCCCTCGATGGGGCCGTCGGTGATCTCTTCGAGTTCGTCGGTGAACAGCCGGCCGAGATAGCCGGTCGTGTCGATCATGACGGCAAGCGTCGCAGTAAAGGGACCGACACCGCCCAGCGGAATGAGAATGAGGACCCAAACGAGCGCCGGGATCGCACGGATAACGCTCATCGTCAGCCGGAACAGGAAATTGAACGGATACGGAACGACGCGCTCGCTCGCCATGACGCCGAAAAAAAGTGCTCCCGGCAATCCGAGGGCCGTCCCCGCGATAGCGATGGCGACGGTCACCTGCGAGGCGGCGAACAACTCAGCTTCTATCATGAATTCCCAGTACTGCATCACGTCGATGAACGGAAGGAATCCGAAGTACGTCGTCGGCGGGAAGTATTCGGTCAGCGCTTCGCCGAACTCCGGGAGCTGAGCGAACAGCTCCGCCAGCGAGAATTCGACGGTCGTGAGACTCCAAGAGAAGACGACAACAAAGGCGAAAACACCGAGCGTGCCCCAGAGACGACGGAGCGTCTTCCGGTACTTGATATCCTTGAGTTTCCGGTCGACCGCCGAGTCACCGGTCGCGGCAAAGCCGAAGTACTCGCGGAGGCCATCGATCGGTGAGGGCCCGGAACTCACGCCTCGACCTCCAGTTGATGTCGCTTTTCTTCCGTTTGATCGGTGTCCGTTTTTGCGAGCGCGACCGTCTCGACACTCCCGTATAGGTCGTCGACGAGCGCGGGCGTGAGTTCGTCCGGACCGACGTCGAATATGAGTTGTCCCTCCCGGAGTCCGAGGAACCGCTCTCCGAAGTGGGCGGCGATGTTGACCTGATGAAGGCTCACTAGCGCCGTGACTTCGTGGACGGCCGCGGCCTTCTTGAGGTAGCCCATGACGCTCTCGGCGCTCGAGGGGTCGAGACTGGCGACCGGTTCGTCGGCGAGCACCAGCGACGGGTCCTGCACCAATCCGCGGGCAATCCCGACGCGCTGTTGTTGTCCCCCACTCATCTGTGAGACGGTCTGGTGGGCCTCCTCGAGGAGACCGACCGTCTCGAGCGCCTCGAGTGCCCGTCGTTTCGTGTTCCTGTCTTGACGCTGGAGGAGGCTTTCGACCGTCGACGCGTCGGCGAGCGAGCCTGTCAACGCGTTCAGGTACGCCGAGATACCTTCGACGAGGTTGTGCTGTTGGAATATCATCCCGACCTCGGGCTGTGACCCGGCTATCGACGCCCCTTCGAGGCGTATCTCCCCGCTCGTCGGCTCCGTGAGGCCGTTGACACACCGCAACAGCGTCGATTTCCCGGCGCCGGACTCCCCGAGCAAGACGACGAATTCGTCTTCGATTTCGAACGATACGTCCTCGAGCGCGGTTACGTCACCGTACTCCTTGGTCAGATTCTCGACTGTCAGTGTACTCATTGTGATAAAATACCTGTAGGGTCTCGGCTATCCGAGCTCGATTCCGAGGTCGTTGAGCCGCTTGATGACAGGCTGGTAGTTGTCCATCGTGGTGTCGCTGAGCGTCGTGAAGGGCAAATCGGACTCATTGTAGTCATCGGGCATATACTCCCGAATCAACTCCTCGTCGGAGTCAAGCAGCTGCTGTTCGATCTTGCCCTTCATGTCCGACTCCCAGTCTTTGCGAGCGTAGATGGGTTGTTTCGGGATCGGGAACGACCACCAGAACGGCCGCAGCGTCGCGTCTGCATTGCCACGATTCCCGATGAACGAGTCCTCCTCTCGGACCTCCTGTGGGAGTTCCTGGTCTTCTGGGAGGTAGGCCATACCGTTGCCAGTCCAGGTACAGCAGGCGTCGGCGTCGTCGTTGATGACTTTCTGGACGGCGTCCGCGTGGTTCGACCAGACCCCATCGAAGTCGACCGGGTCACCGTCGGGGGCGTCGCCAACGTCGAGGCCGGCCTGCTTGAGAGCGTACACGGCGAATATCGACCCGCTCGTCGAGAGTCGGTCGGCGAATGCAACCCGTTTGCCTTCCAGATCCGTCCGCTCGTCGATCGACGAGTCCGGCTTTGTGAGCATCATCGAAAAATAAAACGCCGCCCCGCCCGAGACGGCCGTGCCGAACAGGTCCATCAGGTCCGGCGCGGAGATGAGCGTCACGTCGTCCATGCCGATTTCGGCCTGCCCGCTGTCCAGTGCGGGTCGGACTGCCGAGTAATCCTGCGGAACCTCGACTTCGAGGTCGAGACCGTCTATTTCGCCACGCAGCATCTCGGTGACGGGCTCGTATTGCGGACGGACATCCGAAGGGGTATCCGGTGTCAGCAACATCGTAACAGTTTCGTCGCCCCCGGCGGCACCACCGATACAGCCCGCCGTCAGCCCGAGCGCGCCGGCACCACTTCCAGCGATGAATTTCCGCCGCCCCATGCGGCCCACGATTCGTCCGTTGTTCGTTTCGGATGTACCCGCCGTGTCAGTGACCGTCTGGTCCGAGGTCATCAGGTGTGTCGAGCAATCAGGGTCAATTAACGGTTTACCCGGTAGAGTCCGGACGCGTATCACGCCCCAATAGGCGAACCCATCACTCAATATTCGAGAGACCAGTATATATCGGTCCAGTCGTTCGATCGCGACCGACTACTCCGACCAACACCTATCGGATAGACTGTAGAGTACCTAACGAAGGCTTATCCAGCGAGTTCCAGTGGTTACAGTCGAGTACATGACAGACCCATACGACCGGTCGGATCGATTCGAGTTACTCGCCGCCTGTGACGCGGAGCGGCTCGTAGCCCACGCCGACGCCGTCATCGACGGAGGCTCCGAGGTTCGCGTTCTGCAGTCACCGAGTCCACAGCTCGTCATGCAACAGGTGGTCGATCCGGTGGCCCGCCAGCCATTCAACCTGGGCGAGGTGCTGGTGACTGCGGCCGAGGTCGCACTCGACGAAAAAAAGGGGTTCGCGATGCGCCCGGGCAAGGCCGAGAAGCCGGCACTATCGGCGGCAGTCGTCGACGCCGCCGTCGAGGGCGAGCACCCGCTCGCCGAGGAAATGGTCGCGTCGCTGGAGGCGGCGGCGAGCGAGCGCGAAGGGACCCGCCGCCAGCGCTGGGGCGAGACACGCCAGACGACCGTCGAGTTCGAGGAGATGGAGGACCACACGTGAGAGCCCTCGATATGGATCCGGTACACGACACGCGTGCGTGCTTCCGGGCGCTCGTCGACGCGATGAGCCGCCCCGGAACCGTCGCCACCGCGCCGACCGAACCGGCGGACCACGCGGTGTTGTCCACGCTGGTCGACCACGAGGTGACGTGTTTCACACCCGACGAGACGATTCGGACAGCCCTCGAAAACGAGGGGCGGCTCACGGCCACCGAGGCCGAGCAAGCGAGCATCGTCCACGCGCCCACGCCCGGCGAGTGCCCCGTGAGTGATCTGACGCGGGGGAGCCTCAAAGAGCCCAGCGACGGGGCGACGGTCGTCTACTGCGTCGACAGGCTGGAGACGTCTCCCACTGAAAACGCGGGCACGACGCTCGTCGTCTCGGGGCCCGGCGTACCGGGCCGACGACGTCTCGCCGTTGACGGTTTCAGCGCGAACGACGCGCGGGAATTGGCCGATGTCCAATCCACCTATCCGCGCGGAGTCGATGCCGTCCTGACGACGGAGCGATCCATCGCCGCGATTCCGCGCTCGGTTGCGCTGGAGGTGGCCTAAATGGGGTATGTCGCCGTCGAGGCCGGCGAGGACGTCATCCGACGCGCCGAGGAACTGTTCGAGAAACAACGCGTCGCCGGCGAGAGCGAACAGGTGTCGGTCGAACAGGTCGACGAGCAGTTCTCGCGGCTCACCGCCCAGGCGATGAGCGAAGGCGGACTCTACGCCCCCCGGCTCGCAGCCATCGCGGTCAAGCAGGCTCAAGGCGACACTGCAGAGGCCGCCTTCCTGCTTCGAGCCTACCGCTCAACGCTGGAGCGGTGGGGGTCCACTACCCCGACCGAGACGGCAGACTCGTTTAGTACCCGGCGCGTCTCCCCGGCCTACAAGGACGTACCGGGCGGCCAGGTGCTTGGCGCGACAAAGGATTACACCCAGCGGTTGCTCGACTTCGAGTTAACCGATGACGACGGGATCGATCCGACCGACGACTGGGACGTCGAAGCGGAGGACCCCCCGCAACTCCGGAACGTCATGAACGTCCTACGCGAGCAGGGGCTCGTCCACGACCCGGCGGGTGACTCGGACGGGATTGAAAACGGAGGCGAGGACGGCGGTGAGAACGAATCACCCGACGAGACGGAGCCGTTCGACGCGACGCGGGACCCGGTGACCTATCCGGCCCCCCGGTCGGCCGTCCTTCAGGAACTCGCACGTGGCGAGACCGGCGCGGTGACCGCCCTGGGGTACAGCGAACTGCGCGGCTACGGCCAGGTCCACCCGACGCTCGGCGAGGTCCGCACGGGCGAACTCCCAGTGACGATCGAGCATCCCTACACCGGCGACGAGGTCGAAGTGACGAGCGCCGCGGTGACCGAAACGGAGTGTGTCGTCCCCATCTACGAGAAAGCCGACGATCCGCAGTTCTCATTCGGGTACGGGCTGGTGTTCGGTCGCAACGAGCGCAAGGCCATCGGGATGAGCATCCTCGATGCAGCCATCCAACTGGATGGCGAGGGGCCGGCACAGGACGCCGAGTTCGTCCTCGACGTCGTGGACGGCATCGACTCTTTCGGCTTCATCGAACACCTCAAGCTTCCCCACTACGTCACCTTCCAGAGTATTCTCGACCGCATCCGGTCGATACGCGAGCGAACGACCGCCGCAGCGGCCGACGAGGATCCGGTCTCACAGGAGGTGAACGCCGATGACTGACGAGCGGGCCGTCGGGTCGGTCTCCGACGCCGAGTCCGTCGAGGACATACTCGACGGTGTCCGAGACGAGGGGCTGGCCGGCTACAACTACGCGTATCTGGACGAACACACCAAACGCGAGGTGCGGCGTGGCGTCCTGAAGGCCATCGCGCTCCCCGGCCATCAGGTCCCGTTCGCGTCCCGGGAGATGCCGCTCGCACGGGGCTGGGGGACCGGCGGTATCCAGACCTCGCTGTCGCTGCTTGGCCCGGAGGACACGTTCAAAGTCATCGATCAAGGCAGCGACGAAAGCGTCAACGCGGCGAACATCCGACGGCTGGCGACCCGGACTGCGGACGTCGAGACGACGACCGACGCCACCGAGGCGTCGGTGATACAGACGCGACACCGCATTCCAGAGGAAGTGCTGGACGATGAGCAGATCCTCGTCCTTCAGGTACCCATCACCGACCCGCTTCGACGGGTCGACGGCAGCGACGACGCCAACCGACGGCGGCACGCCCACGGCAACTACTCGAAGATGTGGGTCGCTCTCTACGAGAACGTCGTCGAGTACGGCGAGATCAAACTCTCCTCGCGGTATCCAGTACTGGTCGACGACCGGTACCTGATGGACCCCTCGCCCATCCCGCGCTGGGACGTGTCGAAACTCGACGATGCCGACAACCTGTTTTTGTTCGCGGCCGGGCGGGAAGCGCGTATGTACGCGGTCCCGCCTCACACCGACGTCGAGCCACTGGCGTTCGAGGACCGGCAGTTTCAGGTCGAGCGGTTCCCCGAGCAAGCCTGTGAGTACTGCGGCAGCGAGGACACGTTCCTCACGGAGGTCGAAACCGATGACGGCAGCCGACGCTACGCCTGCAACGATACGGCGTTCTGTGAGAAACGACAGGCCGACTCCGAGTTGTCGAAAGCTCACCACCGCGAGGGGACGGACCACGCCTGGGGACCGCCGACTGATCCGGACGTGCCATACGAGACGGACGGGGACCGTGAGGAACGCCGCCCCACGGCCGACGCGAGTGGAGGGGAAGGGAAATGACGGTTCTCTCGGTCTCGAATATCGGCAAAATCTACGGCCAGCCCTGCGGCGACTGCGTCGAGCATACCGGCCCTGCGGTGGGCGACAACCAGTGTCCCGTCTGTGACAGCGTCGTCGCCTGTGCGGACGTGGACTTCGAGTTACACGACGGCGAAGTCTTGGGAATCGTCGGTGAGTCCGGCAGCGGCAAGTCCAGCCTGGCGGAGATGCTGGCGCTCGATTTGGACGCAACGGCTGGCGACGTCCGATACGACGCCTACGGCGGGAACCTGCTTTCGGCGGACTACCGGGCACGACATGAACTACGGAACGAACACATCGGGATGGTCCACCAGCACGTCCAAGACGGGCTGGAACTGTCTTTTTCAGGCGGTGGCAACGTCGCCGAGAAGCTACTGGCGGCCGGCTGGCGACACTACGGCGACATTCGTGAGCGCGTCGAGTCCCTGTTTCGCGAGACGGAGGTACCGGTCTCCCGGATGGACGACGCGACGGAGACCTACAGCGGCGGGATGCAACGGCGTGTCCAGATCGCGAAGGCCATCGCCAACGACCCGGGACTGGTCGTGCTCGACGAGCCAACGACGGGGCTGGACGTGAGCGTCCAGGCTCGCGTCCTCGATATGTTCCGTCGGCTCCAGCGCGAGCAGAATGTGGCGACTGTCGTCGTTTCACACGATCTGGACGTGATTCGGCTGCTTGCAGACCGGACGCTGGTGATGCGACACGGCCGCGTCATCGAGACGGGGCTGACGGACCGCATCATGGAGGACCCACACCACGAGTACACGCAGACACTCATCAACTCAGTGCTATGATTCTGGATATCGACGCCGTCTCGAAGACGTTCGAAATGCACGTTCTCGACGGGAAGACCGTCCCGGGCCTGGCGGACGTAAGTTTCTCCGTGGACGAAGGCGAGTTCGTGGCCATCGTCGGCGAATCCGGCAGCGGCAAGTCGTCGCTACTGAAGTGCATCCACCGGACCTACGAACCGACGAACGGTACGGTCCGGTTCCGAACCGAGGACGGTGAGATCGACCTCGCGAGCTGTCCGGATCGCGACGTGTTGGCGGTTCGGGGCAGCGAGTTGGGCTACGCCTCGCAGTTTCTCGACGAGATTCCGAGGGTGCCCGCGGTCGACGTGGTAGCCCGGCCGATGTGGGAACAAGGAACGGACCGCGAGGCCGCCCGCGAGCGGGCCCGGGAGCTGTTGACCGCGTTGTCCCTGCCTGCGGACCTGTTCAACGCCTACCCGGCGACGTTCAGCGGCGGCGAGCGCCAGCGCGTCAACTTCGCGCGAGCCATCGGCCCGCAGCCGCGGCTCCTGTTGCTCGATGAACCGACAAGTGCCCTCGACCCCGAAACGCGGGCCAGCGCGCTCGAACTGCTCGACAGCTACCTGCCGACATCGACCACGATGATCGGCGTATTCCACAACTACGAGGTGGTTCGGCGGATCGCCGATCGCGTGGTCGTCCTTGCTGATGCGGAACTTCAGCGCGTCGTCGACGTCGCTGACTACAACCCGGAGGTACTCGCATGACGACGAACCAGCAACTCGCACAGTCGTACTGTCTGACGAACGCCCGAATCGTGACTCCGGAGACCGTCCTACAGGGGAGCGTTCGAATCGAGGGGGACCGCATCGCCGCGGTCGGGCCCGACGTCGACCCGACGCGGGGAGACGACATCGTCGACGCGGACGGACAGTACCTGTTGCCCGGTCTCATAGACCTCCACGGCGACGATATCGAGGGGCAACTCCAGCCCCGAAACGGGGCCCGCATGGACACCGCGATGGCGCTTGGGGCCGCGGACCGTTCGAACGTCGCCGCCGGCATCACGACAAAATACCACGCCATCGCGTTCGAGAACGACCCGGAGGAAGGGCGAACGACCGAGCTCGCAGCCGAGCTGACCGAGGCCATCGAGGCCGCCGACTCGTGGATGGCCGATCACCGTATCCACGTTCGGTGTGAGGTCACACAAGAGGAGGCCGTCACGGCGGCGATCCGTGACATTCAACGCGACGCTGTCGATCTCGTCTCGGTAATGTCTCACATCCCCGGCAAGGGGCAGTTCGAGGACATAGCGGCGTTCAAGAAGTATTACGAGACGTCGGATCGGCATACAGTCGCGGAGGCCGAGCGGTTTATCGAGGAGCGAACCAGCATCTCGATGGTGGAGATCCGCGACCGCATCGACCGGGTCGTCAAAGCTGCCCGCGACGCCGGCGTCGTCACGGCGTCGCACGACGACGAGGACCCACAGGAGGTCGAACGGCTCAGCGAACGCGGCGTCGACATCGCCGAGTACCCCATCACGCTCGAGACGGCGAAGCGCGCGAACGAACTCGGCATGACAACCGTCATGGGTGCTCCCAATCTCGTCCGCGGAGAGAGCCAGTGGGGGAATCTCACGTCCATCGATGCTGCCGACGCTGGCGTCCTCGATGTTCTCTGTGTCGATTATCATCCCCCGTCGCTGCTGGCCGCGCCGTTCGTCGACACCGGCGAACCGCTTCCAAAGCGGGTCGCACGCGTGACGAAGAACCCGGCCGACGCGGTGGGGCTACAGGACAGAGGGCGTATCGCCGAGGGCGCGCGTGCCGATCTCGTGGTGGTGGACACCGAAGAGACGCCGACGGTGTCGCGCGCGTTCGTCGCGGGCCGAGGCGTATACAAAGCGGAGGGCAGCTGATGCGCCTCGGGGCCAATATGGACGTGCGGTTCGGCGCGACCGTCGAGGAGTTCGTCGAGTATCTCGTCGAGCTCGGTCTCGAACACGTCGAACTCACCACCGAGTACCTGCAGGCACATCCGGACGCGCCCGACCCCGAAACGGTCGGCGAAATCACGTCGGTGCACGACGTAAGCGTCACCTATCACGCGCCGTTCCGGGACTGGAATCTCGGGAGTTTCAACGACGACTCGGCGCAGGCCGGCGTTATGCAGGTCAAGCAGACGCTCGATGCCGCCGCAACCGCCGGGGCCGGTGCCGTCGTCGTCCACGGCGGCTCCGTCCCGCGGCGCTACCCGGACTGGGTTCGCGAGACGGGCCGCCGGAACGCCGTCGAGTCGCTGCGTGCGTGTGCCGAACACGCCGCCGAGGTGGGCGTCCAGCTCTGTTTGGAGAACCAGCCGTTCGACAGTCGTGATGAACGACACACGGTCGGCCCGGACGCGCTCGCGGAAACGCTCGATGCCGTCGACGTCGACCCGGACGCGCTGGGAATTACACTCGACGTGGGCCACGCCTCGGTCAACGATACCGACTGGCGTGAGTACGTCGAGCGGTTCGGCGACCGGATCACCGTCTGTCATCTCCACGACAACGACGGGGAAAGCGACGCACACGAGCCGCTGCCCGAGTATGAACCCATCGTTGACGCTGTCGACGCACCGTACAACGTCTTCGAGATGAAGACCGTGGCCGACGTCGCGGCGTGTCTCGAAACCCAACCGGATCACATACCCCAAGCGCAGCCATGAACTACGACGCAGTCGTCCTCGATATGGACGGTGTCGTCATCGAGCCCACCGACAGAGCCGTGATTCGGGAGTCGATCACCGACACGTTCGGTGAGTTCGGCGTCGACTCACCGTCGCCGGCGCTTGTCGAGCGGTTGCTCGACCAGGAGGTGCCCACCGAAACGCTGAGAGAGCGACACGGGATCGATCCGGCCGAGTTCTGGACGCAACGGGAACACGGTGCCTCGCAGGCGCAGATCGAGGCGGCCGACCGCGGCGCGAAGGCGCCGTACGACGACGTCTCCGTTCTCGATGAACTCCCGACGCCACTCGGATTGGTGAGCAACAACCAGCGGCCGACGGTCGAGTTCCTCCTCGAGCACCACGGCCTCACGTACTTCGAGACGGCGTACGGCCGGGAACCGACGCTGACCGGAGCCGCTCGGAAAAAACCCGACCCCCACTACATCGAGCGGGCGCTGGCGGATCTCGACGCCGATACTGCACTGTACGTCGGCGATTCGAACGTCGACGTCGAAGCGGCACACCGTGCCGAGGTCGACTCGGCGTTTGTCCGGCGGCCACACCGGACGGACTACGCGCTCGAGCGTGAGCCGACGTACGAGCTGTCGACGCTGGCCGGGCTGACCGGGATACTCGGCTCTTCTTGATCGCCGCGCCGGGTCGTTTTCGACACACAGCCGCCTTTGATTGAAACACCGAACAGAACAGAACAGAACAGAACAGAACAGAACAGAACAGAACAGAACACGATGCGATGCGGCGTGACGGAACGGACGAGAATGTCGCGACCAACACCGGCCGCGACGCCGCGTATCTCGCCGGTCGCGAATACGGGGTCGAGGCCGAGTTCATGGACAGGCCCCAGCCTCAACGAGCGACCCCGTCAAGATGAGCGAAGCAGGGTGGGCCGTTGACGATCATCGAACGCGTCTTCGAGCTGGTCGAGCGCCGCGCTGACCTCGACGAGTTCGCCGTCGGATCCGGGACCGCAGACGCCGGTAGAGCAACACATCGCTTCTTCGTACGGGGTGAGTTCGGTCATTGGCCGACGCGCTCGTTCACTTATTTTACAGAGTTCGAGGAGAATGCCCCAGGGCTTGACCCTGAGGCGATTCACGAACCTACGTATCGAGGTGTGTATATTCGTCGTGTCCCCGGACTCACCTGCGAGTGAATCGTGGGATTCGCGCGCCCATGGCCCGTCTTTCCGACGAATTATAAACTGCGACTACGGAGAAGCGATCCGGCACACGCCACGACTGTGCGCCGAGGAAACGAGGCCGAGGAGCCACGACACGGGACGGACCGAGCGCCGACTCTCACGTCGGGAGCGCCGTGAATATCGCGACGACGAACAGAACAAACGCCAGGGCCAGGCCGGCAGCGACGTACAACACGACGCCGAGCCCGAGGCCGGCGACAGTGTGTAACGTCATCGGTCGTCGAGTGGGGCGTCCCCGGTTCCGTACGCCGATTGCGGCAGCACCGAGCGCGGACAGTGCCACCGGGTAGCCGACGACGACACCGAGAAGTCGGGGGAGACTCGAACCCACGCCGAGCGGCTCCCACAGCGCTACCATCACGACCCAATGACCGATCACCACCCCGGTCACCGACAACAGATAATTGATGACCAGCCGGTCACTCGGCCACGTTTCGAGCAGTGGCCGGACGCTGTCGACGCCGAGTACCGGACTGCAGACGGCCGAAAAGATACCCACTGCAACAATCAACGAGACGACCGGGCGCAGGAGGGCGATCGGCTCCATACCCGTTGTACAGCGCTGGAGACCCCAAGTATTACTGGACACTCGGATCGGCGTTTGAGCCACATGGCGGTATCTCGACCCGGGGCCGGGCGTCTCGAATTAAAACCGGCCTTCGAGGCGTCATCGACCGCCGTACAGCCGTTTTTTCGCCAGCGTAGACTGCGTTCACGCCGGGAGCAGCGTTCCCGCCCGGTCGGCTCGGTAAAAACACGATTTCAGCCACGACCGTCTCAATGAGCCTCGCGATCCTGTCGGTCGATGTGATCGGTCTCGGAGAGGTGCTTTTCGCCGGCGTGCTCGCTGCGGTTTGTGTGCAGCCAGTCCATGACAGTATCGTCGCGGGGTGTGTCGTCCGTCTGGGACGTCATTTCCCAGGCGGACGACTGGTTGACACAGGCCACAGAAGACCGCTTCAACGCAGAGCGTTGATCGCTGTCGTTGCTACCTGATCGTTCGTGTCGATACGACGATTCTTCAGGATATCATCCGCCCACTCATCTTCAATTGATGAACAGAGCTCACAGACAGCCGATCGAACATCCGGATCATCAGCGTCCTCGTATCGACGTAGAGCTGTAATAGCTTCCTCTGGAACATCCTTACTGGGCAATTCATCACCGAGTGCCCTGATTTTGTCTGGCGTCACTGGGCCGGTATCGAGTTCCTCGACCATTGAGTTGATTTCGGTGGGGTGCTCCTCGGAGCCATCAGTTGCCACCGACTCCTCCGTTGTTGTATCCTCCTCGACACCTTTCGATCCTCGCGTTGTTGTCTCTGTACTCTGTTTAGACTCGGCAACCGCAGCATCTGGCGAAGCTGACGGAGTTGTCTCGGTTGGGGATTGATCACGAGCGCCTCCAGTAGGGCTGGAAGACACTCCGCCGCTAGTGGGTTCCTTGTAGCCTGTCTCGGTGCTGGAAATAGCTGTTGGGGCTCGCTGATCTCCCGAGGAGTCGCTTTGGTCTAGTGCTTTTGTTTCATGAGTATTAGTTACGGTTGGCTGAGACGATCCACCTGGGTCAGCGTATACAGCCTGTCGACCTTTCCACCCAGTCCACAGAATCGCTCCAAGCAACACACTCTGCCCTATGACGACAATATAGAGCAATGGCTGATTCGCCGCTACCGGCCCAGTCGTCGGACCTAACGGACTGGATGATATGTATACAAACCCAACCAACTGGAGGACACTACCAGCGGCGAGGAGCACGGAGAGCCCGAAGGTGATACCCCACGCATATTTTGATCTGACACGCGCCAGCCCTGCGAGAACCGCCGGCAAAACTGCAGCAAAGACACTTGCACGCAGTAGATCGCCTATCGAAATGAACTGTAAGCTACCGCTCACCAATCCGAGCACTATCGGAAGAAGCGCCACGTAGACAACAAGCCCAATAAGCAGGTTCTGAAACCGCTGATACTGAGATTCGACGTCAGCAGGTTGAGCACTGGCTCCAGCACGACTAGTGGATTGAGAGTCTACTGAGTGCTGACTATCGTCAGTTGCCTCTGTATCTCGTTTTTCAGCGGCGGTTTCGGCAGCGTCTTTCGCCTTTTCGGTTGCGTCGGCTGCAGTAGTCGCGGCCTTGCGCGAGACGCCGAATATTTTGAGTATCGCATTTTTCGTTTTCCGGAGCACGGCTAACGCGATGAACAGTGGGGAAAGCGCGCTTTTGATCATCCCCCAGATCAGTTTCCGGATCATCGCTTAGACGACCGGTGGGAATTCCGATTTATCCACGCCAAGTGTGTGAAGTAGTTTACTGGCTGGTGGTACTTCCGCCGCAGACGTAGCCGTCGCGACTTGCTCGAGCGCTCCTTCGAGTTTGTCAAGTCGCTTCTTGACCGTCTCTAAATTCAGTATTCGTGGCGACAACGAGAGGTACGTCGACCCATCAATCTTGATAATATCGTCGTTATCCATCGCTGGTAGCCGCCCCTCCGGTAACTCTAGTTCCCCGAGACCGGTTACGCTGACTGGGTCTGCTAACTTGAGTTCAGTACCGATAATGGCTTGCGGCAGTACCGTCGATACATTCATCAGTTTCGTAGTTTCATACGACTTGAAGGTGTACATCAACGTGTTTTTTGCATGGAGCTTCCGCTCTGCGGTAACGATCCCGACGACCGCACAGTTTTCAAGTATGACATCCGCACCAACGACGTTCCCGTAAATAATCGAGTCTTCGAGTCGGATCCGGGTTCCAGATACGGTTCCGTGGATCGTTGCTTTCGATCCAACAACTTTTCCATCCGACCCAACATCACCGTGAACTGAACCGCCATCAAATTCGACACTTTCAGCTCCCATCACAGACCCTTCAACCGTTCCACCCTCTATTGAGACGGTTTCACCATAGACGCTTCCTTGTACCGTTGCGCCGTCATATATTTGCACAGGTCTGTTAATTTCAGCCTTAACGGTCGGAATAATCTTCCCGTCGTATGTCTCTCCTGACTCGACGATTGCACGAGTTTTTTCGATTTTCGGCATTTACGATCCCCCCTCAACGGCAATTTCTCCTTCGTCATCTACCGTATCTTCGATAAGCCCGCCGTAGGAGAGTAATGGCTTATCGCGACTGATATACTGGTCCAATTGATTTCGAACGGCATCTCCATCGAGTGACTCTACTTGGCCTCGGTTGAATCCAGTATGCGAAACAAGACGATCCATCCCAGGTAACGATTGCAGCGAGGCGGAGACTGGGCCATCGTTGTCAGCTACCTGAGAGGGTCTGATGACCCGCTGTTCGGTTTTCCCGTCGCGCTCGACAGTAACGACGTAGTACGGAACCTGCATCGCCACGGGATCCGAAAGCGACCGATCAAACTTCGTTCGCGTCCGTTCGATGCGGTTGACAAGCTCGTTCTGGTGGTCAACGAACTCATGTATTTTTCCGACTACCTCGCCAGTCGTTGATTCGACGCGATCGCGACGCTGCTCTCTTACTGCCTCATTCTGTGATTGAAGCGTTTGCCATGTCGCGGTTACATGCTCGGTAAATGGTTGTTCAATACCATCCTCAAACTGCTCTTCGTCAAGCTCGAAGATGTGTGCTCCAACATCCCGAATGCGCGACGCAGCCTTCTCATCAAGTTCATTATGCTTTCGTTCGTATCGCTCGGCGATGCGGTCGAGTTGCCGGTTGAGCTCCTCCTGTTCGGATTCGATCCGCTCCTGCTCAGCTGTTATTTGCGGTCTGATTTCGCGCACTTCCGCAACACGCTCCATCATTTTCATTTCAGCCTGTGCCTGGATAGAATCGTGCACTGCATCGACGATAGCCTCGGCACCCTCTGTAACAGCTGTATATACTTTCTTTACATCGCCTCGAATCTCTTTGACCGATGTAAGGATATCTCCTAACGTCTGATGGATCCGCTTGAGAATCGGATGAAGGTCGTCATTGCCGGCCATATTATTTCCCCCTCCGCTCCGGTTTCCGCTGATTAGTCACCGCAATCGTACTCATAACCGCTGCGGTATGTACCCGATCTCGCGCTGCACGGTCCTCTGCGATTGCCTCCTGTGTGGCGATCGTTTCACGATGACGCTGGCGCTCTTCTTCCCGCATCGTCTCGGCTCGCGCCTCAGCCTCCTTTTCAGCCTCTTCAATACGATCTTCGACGACCCCCTCGGTTTCTTTGAGGACACGCTCTGTCTCCTCGTCGATCGCCTCAAAGGACTGGTTGACATCGGCCCGGAACCGTTCTATCTTTTGTTGCTGCAACCGTTCATATTTGCTCATTAGGTCCCCCATCTCTTTGACGATTCCTTGCTTGGCTCGCGCTTCAGTTTGGAGATCGCGAATCTTTGCGCGAATGTCTTTGATGCGATCTTCAACGGTCCGGATTTCCTCTCGCCGTTGCTCGAACTCCCGTTCGGTCAACTCGGCCTTCTGATCCTCAATAGACTCATACACCTCACGTTTCTGATCGTCTTTTTCTATCCAGAGTTGATCCCAAATATCAAGCACAATTTCGTCACGAATCCGGTGTCGAGGGACCCCAGCCGGTACTTCCATAGATGAACGACAGGTAGGGCAATACCACTGACCATCCTCCTGCCGTATTTCGAGTAGCGATTCGATATCATCCCCCATGCAATCCGGGCAGTAGAAATTATACGAGATGAGTCCAACCATATCGCCCGCGGTTGCAATATGCTGATTCAGTAACTCGGTAGCCTGCTTTTGATGGCCTGAAAGGTCGTTGGCGATTTGCCGGCTCTGTTCGCTGACGTCCAGTAATACTGATTCCCCGCGGTCTTCGTCCGCCATCGACTCGAATTCATCGAACGTCTCTACCTGCTGTTCAGCCTCCTGCTGAGAGAGTGTGACGCCTCCAGCGTCAATCGACCCCGAGTCAGCCTCCGTAGCCAACTGTGATAGAGACTCGATTGCCGGATCATCGTCCTGTAAAACCGGTGACGTTAGTTCATGCGTTTCGCTGTTTTTGATCTCAGTCTCGATTGCCGAGATGCTATTGACGAACTGGTCTTCAACGTCATTTTTTCGTTCATTACGACTGGGAACTCCTCCATCGAAGCAAGCCGTTGTTTGACTCCCTGTGCCTGCTCCGGATCTTTGAGAAGGTTCAGCTGAAATTGTTGTGGATCTATTGACTCGGTAGCGTCAAAGACGACTGTTTCGTCGCCGTCCGGAACGAGGTACCCCGTCCAGTACCCTTTTTGCACCCCGGACACCGTAACGTCCGGTGTCTGAGAACGAACGTATGCGCCTCCCCCGACTCCCCCTAAAACTCCGATGCCAAGCAGCCCTGCACCGATACCGGTCTCACCGATAGCAACGCCGCCGATACCAGCGAGTATCAGAATAGTTGCGGCTGCTATTGCCAGCTTCAGCCGAGACCACTGTTGGTTGCTCCGTTGAATACCGACGCCGTCTGCGGATTATATCGCTGATTTCAGGGGAATTGGACGCCGTCTTGCGATATGGGGCGTCTCAGGACCCTCGCACAAACGTTTCGAGACTTTGCCACAAACCACGTAGAGGAACCAGACGTACCCGCCGCGCCGGACGGCGCGGACGGGTACGCTAACTCCACGAAAATCGCGCTGCTTCTACTTAAAGAGGAAATCAATAAACCACTCCGGAAGCTCGAAGATTACCTGAACGAGATGCCGGGAATCCTCGATGTGTTCGGCCTTGAGAAATCTCCAGATTACTCGTCGTTCAGCGTTTGGGACGGTGAATTTCCGATGAAAGAGTTGCGCCGCCTGCTCCGCCAGTCAGCGGAGCAGGCGGGGCTTTCGGGCACTGCGTCGATTGATGCCAGTGGCTTCCAACGAGATCAAGCTAGCTCACACTACCGAAATCGAGTCGGTTACTCGTTCAATGCTATGAAGACGACGCTGCTCGTTGATACGGACTCACTTGCCATCATGGATGCTCATTTCACGACGAAGAAAGCCTATGACGGCCATATCGGACTGCAGGTCTTTCGGCGCAACGCCGAAGACCTGCAGGAGTTGCTGGCTGACAAGATGTACTCGTGGAGCGATCTCCGTGAAGCCTGCCGTGACGCGTCAACGCGACCAGTAATCAAACACTGTGAGCAAAACGGACTCAAGAAGGCCCACAACGCTCGAATTGACGACGATGTCTACAATCAGCGGTCAATGAGCGAGACAGTGTTTGCGATGGTGAAGGACGGTGGCGATGAGATTCGCTCCCGGAGTTGGCACGGCCAATTCCGGGAGCTCACGCGCAAGTGCATCGTACATAACCTGACGCAGGCGGCGAGTTAGGCTCGCCGCCTGCTCTCCTTCTCTGGACGTATCCGTGAGAGGCATCGCCATCGTCCACCTCATTCTTCGTGCGGTATCTTGTGAAACTGATGTTTTGACCACTGCGTAAAGCCGCTAAAATTGAATCGTCCGATCTTAGAATCCGCAGAGAGAGCGTAGCTACCCGTGAAAAATCTAATATCATAATACTGATTCTGTCGCTGTCTTGCGTTCAACAGAGCACTGTTGGTTGAAATGCCCCTCGATCTCGTCGCGTACCGCCTCGTGAATCGCTAACGCCCGCGCGTTTTCTTCACTAACAGTACTGCTGTCATCGAAAATTACTGACGAGACTCGCACGGTAGATGGTACACTACAACATAACTTAAAATGTTCCCACGGGACAGAAATTGAAAATATTTCTGCGAATTAACGAACCAAATCCGCATTAACGGTACTTCCCGGCCGGGACCTCAGTGAGCATATTGAAGCCAGCTGAATTAAAAAGCCTCACAACGGCTACTTGATAGTTCACTGTACTACGTGAGAACGGTGATAAACAGCGATACCCCCGGCTTCTGCTGTTGTTTCTGAATGGGGCTGTAGCTCGGAGAGGGCTAGCCCGAGGCCACGGGCTGATCAGCCCGCGGCCCGGGCATACGCATTGAGGACACTCACACCGTTCATCTCAACCAACCCTCCGAACAGCGTCAAAAGAAAGCCAACGCCCGAGAGCCCACCGACCAGCGGAAACACGAGCAACTCCGGGTAGGCTCGAAGCACACGGCCACTTCGCCGTGCCGTCCCGAAGCCAATTTTGAGACGAGTGAACACGTCCATGTTGCTCGCAAACGTGTCCGTGATACAGTTCAACCAACCGGTTGATCAAATCGTAATTGAACCGATAGACACGTTTGTTGACCGTCCCCGCTGGTCAGATTACGGAAGTTCGAGGAGAGAGCCTCGCCGTTCACGGCGGGGATGAATCCGACACCAGGGCGACAACCGCCAGAAGTATTCCCCCAGACAGCGTGTCCGTGGGTACGCACAACGGGCAAAAACTGGCGGTTGGATTGGGGTCCGCCCGGACGACGAAGGCCACCACACCGTTCCCGCAAGGGCGTCTCCGAAGCCGTCGGGAGACGGCAGACAAAAAGCGACCCTCGCCCGAGTGTGCCTGCCCACCGTGGCACGAAAGGCAGGCAGGCCGATGGCACGGCCCGTGCCCGGACGCGCCGAAGAGGGCGACCGGGGGCATCCCCGCTGTCTCTTCGAGACAAACGGGATGCCCGGTGCAAGCGGATACCGCGTCCGAACGGACGCGCAACACGCCACACCCCTCGCGGGGCCGACGTATCGCGCACGAACCCGGTATCGCCTCGCCGGACCCCATCCGGCAGGTGAGAAGTTGCCAGCGGGGACACGGGACCAGCCCGCTGTCCCGCGCTGGAATCCTCGCGCTTCAGCGCGGGGAGGATGTCAATGGCGCTCCTGTTCCCACTCTTGGACATGTGGGTTCTCCGGAGTGAACCAGCCCGCAAGCCCGCCCGCATCGGCTCGTATTCCAACGGACCGACGCGACCAGTCAACCACAGCCTTCCCCGCTGCGAAAACGACCACGGGAGCGAGAACTGATAGCTCACCCCCGGCAGCTCCACCCGCTGAGCCGGGAATCACAACCCCACCCAGGGCCTGCTCCAGTAGTAATCCGAGTAATAGTAGGCCGATAATAGTTACAGGGACCACGGCCACTCCCAGCACAATATAGAAGACAACGACCCGCTGTGCGGCCTCGACGGTCATATATGCCGACCAGCTCTCGTAGGTATTCGGTAGGAAATATTCTCGTCGGAGCTCGGCTAATTGCGACGTACAAACCGCTATTGACCCGAGTATGACTGCTGGTGACCCCAGGGCAGCCACCGGGTTCGAGACAACGTTGCTCAGATACGCCCACAGCACTGCGAGGAACACCACGATGGCTAGAGACCGCCCGACAACGGCGAAGTTTCGCCGATACATCGGGGGAAGGCGTGATCCGACTACATCCGGAAGCACGTTTCCGCTCCAGTCGATCGGCTCAGACGCACCATCCCAACGGTCCTCGTCAATCTCTTCGCGTCTACTGTATCCAACGATGTAGAAGTCGCGGTCCTCCAGTACGATCGGCTGTTTCGCGAATAGTGCTGCAACACTGTAGCCAGCGATCATCACGACAACCTCTATCCAGTATAGAACTAGGATCTCAGACGCACGCCATCCCAGAATGACAACTCCCACGACTGGGACCGCATTCGAAACGAAAACAAGAATTATACCGAGCCATTTCCGGTTCATTCGGTGTTGGAGGGCCATCGAAGATATTCAAACGAGGCGTCAGTACGGCTGACATAACGGCATTTCGATGTACTGATGTGACGGCGTTGGCTCCGGAGCGATATCTACTTCCAGTCGCTGCGGTTCGGTCTCCCTCGCTTGAGCCGGGGCTAGAGCGTACAGCACAGTCAGGACACGTTCGTGCTCTACCACACGTTGGCGCTTCATTCACTCAGAGAAACAAAAAACACGCTCCGCTTACTCGGCGCTTGAGGCACTCATAAAGCTGTTTGGCAGTGGATACATCGGCTGGCTGATAGCGGTCACAGCCAGCTTGAACGTATACTTTTCTGAAGATTTCAACAGTACCTCTAGTCGCGCAACCGTACTCCTGCAAAACATAGTCTCGGTAGACGACTTCCTGAATGTCGTGGCTACCGGGACAGTGCCACTGTTCGAGCATCTTGAGTTCGAATCTCGACTGGAGTACGGCGTGTTCGCCCCCGCTTGAGGAAGCGAACACGAATTCACCAGCCTCCAGATCTCATTCAGGGCGTTCTGCGCTGCTACTACGAGGATGTCTACGGCACACATCCGGTCACACGAGAACGCCAGCACGGCCTCGTCTGGCACCAGCCGAGAATCTGCCGACACTGTCGGAGATCTCCTCGGCGATGTCGCCTGAGAGAACTTCCGAGCGACCTACGGAATCTATTCGATTAGATTCGATGGTTGAACGCCAATCGTTTTATCCGACACTATCGTCAGTTGGCTTGTATTGACTGCCGAGCACGTCGCACCAGCTGTGTACACAAATAGTAACGCATGACACTCGCACAACTCCTCGAACAGTACGTCAGTCTCGGCATTTTCGTTCTCGCTGGGGGGCTTAGCGTCCTCAGCTTTCTCGCATGGCGACGGGAACGTCATAATCAAATGCGAATCGTCACACTCGGGTACGCGATGTTTGCCGTCTATGGACTCACCGTGTTTCTGAAATACCTTTTGCTCCCCTATCTCCCGTACGCGCCGCTCGAACTGCTCGAACACGCAAGTGCACTCTTGATTCTCGGTGGGCTCATGACCTTCTTCGTCGCTCTCACGCGAGACTGAGTAATGTCGGATCCGAACCTCGAACTGGACTCTCGGCGGGTGATCTACCAGCGGATAGCCGACACGCCGGGCGTTCACTTTCGCGCGCTCCTCAGCGACCTCGAGTACGCGCAGGGAACGCTCCAGTATCAGCTCCGCTGGCTCGCCGACGAGGGCTTGATCGACATCTCGGACGACGGCAAGTACACGCGGTACTACCCTGCCGTCGAGTTCGACGAGGCTGATCGAGCAGTGATGAACGCGTTGCGGCGAGAGTATAGTCGCCGCATCCTTGCACACCTTCTCACAGACGGCCCACTCTCGACAACCGAACTCAGCGACCGCCTCGCGAAGGCGCAATCGACCGTTTCGTGGCATCTCTCGAAGCTTGCCGAGGCCAACCTCGTCACCAAAGAGCGCGATGGCCGGAGTGTTATGTATCAGGTTTGCGACCCGGACCGGGTCAAATACCTCTACACGGTTCACCAACGCTCGTTCACTGACAAAGTGGTCGACCGTATTCTGGGCCTCTGGGATGGCTACTAATCCGGGGTCGATACTAATCCGGGGTCGCGTTCGCTGGCATCTCTCGAAGCACCAGTAGACGCAACAGGAGCACGTACACGAGAAACGCAACTGAAGGGCCCAACAGAGGACGGACGAGTCCCGTCAGATCAGTCCCGATCGCTGCTGCGTGAATCGTCCCGAAGGCGAACCCGGCATACGCAAACGAGTGAACGACACGTGGCCCCCACGGGCGCTGGAAGCGTTTCGGGTCAATAAAAGCAACTACCGCGACGACGAGCATGAGCAGCGCCCCCGCACCCACAGCCACGCCGCCGAAAAAGTACGGCATCGAGTATGCCGGCGCTGGAACCGCTCCGATGACGACGAACCACGCGTCGAGGACGCCAAGCCCCGCGTGTAGCAACGTGACGATCATCGCGAACACGGATAGTTCGACGTGGATACGTCTGGCGGCCTCGTGGAGCACCCCGAACGACTCCGTGTTGTAGAAGATGCCCGTGAGGACGGCCAGGTACAGCAACGGGTACGTGATGAGCGCGGCACCGCGGTCGAGGAGCCAGACGAGTTGTGACATTACGATGCTCCCGTCGTTTCGACGACATCGGGACAGCCGTCCGAATCCTGGAATCCGTTATTCGTCTCTGCACGTGTCGGACACTTGTCGGTGGAGTCCTCGATGCCATCTCCGTCGTAATCTGTCGGTGTCTGTCGCTCCAAAACGGTCTGATCGATGAGGTCGCTCTGTGCTTTCTCAGTCGCCTGGGTGGCACGGATGTCGTCGATCTGCCAGAGGATTGGCACGGCCACGACCAGCACGACGATCGCAACGACGGTGATTCGCTGTTTATGTGTCCATGACATGTGAATCGAATCCTCCTGTCGTGTGGAAGACGCCGCCGTGAATGATCAGCGCCTCTAATCCGTCCCACTCGGCTGCTAATTCACGCGCTTCATCGAGGGAGAGTGCAGCGAGCGTCGTTGCCAGGGCATCGGCTTCCATACAGTCCCGGCGCGCGAGGACAGTAACGGACTCGTGACGTGAGCCGAGCGACTCGGTGGTCGCGTCATAGATGTGGTCCGTGTCGTTTCGCGAGCGTCGGTATCCTCCAGACGTCGCGACGAACCAATCCGTATCCAGAATCTTCAGCGGTGTGTCGTCGCCGTACGGGCTCTCGATGGCGACCGGGCCCGTGGGCGGGGACATATCTCCACCACCACTGACGAACCCACGTCGACCAAGCCCTGCGAGCGCTTCGCTGGCTTGGTCAACGATGTACCCCTTCGCGAGGCCGTTGAGGTCAAGCTCGACATCGGTACTGACCTGAGGCCCGCTGACATGGACCGATCCGGTATCGAATTCTGTGGGTGGTGTTTCGTTGTCACCACGCAGGAACGTTTTGAGCTCCTGTTCGACGCGGCCCTGGTGGATATCGAACACTCCGGCGGTCCTGTCGTCGTATTCGAGCCCACGGCGAACGATACGGGCGACGTGTTCGTTCGCGATCGCACCGTCGCGGTTGAGTTGGCTGACGGCACTCGCCCCGTCGAAGGCGTTCAGTTGTGCTTCGAGTGACTCAGCCGTGTCTCGTGCCGCAGTCACCGCAGCGTCGGCCCGGATGCCTGTCGCGTGGACCCGAAACGTTGTATCACAACAGTTGAACTCGCGGTTAATCTCCCCGAACCGTTCGGTGAGCGATGCAAGCGATCCTACCATCTCGGTCACTCGTTCTCTTCGTATTCGTCATCCTCGTGCTCCTCATCTTCGTATTCGTCATCCTCGTGCTCCTCATCTTCGTATTCGTCATCTTCGTATTCGTCATCTTCGTATTCGTCATCCTCGTGCTCGTCATCTTCGTATTCGTCATCCTCGTGCTCCTCATCTTCGTACCGAGACTGCGTCTGAACTGCTGGGGTGAACTCCTTATTTTGCGTCGGCACATCAGAAGCAGCTTGCTGTGGGGTGTCTGACGCGGTCGTACCTGGGTTAGGTTGCTCGCCGGCCTGCGCGAGGCTGCCACCGGGCAGTGCCAGGGCTCCGGCGACACCAGCTGTGAGGAGCGCACCTATGAGCGTGAAGGCGACGAGTTTGTTACTGGGGACTGGAATACGCATGATCAGCTGCACCCCGCTGTAGGATCGCTACCATTGACGTGTCGGTCGTTGCGTTTTGCCATTACAACTGGAGGATTGAGACAACCGTAGTAAGTCGTTGGCGTCCAATCTTCGAATCCTCGTACAGTTATCGAATCGACTCAGAGCGCGAAGTGTGTGGATACTTCTCAGAGGAGACTGTATAATGATATACAGTATATTAGTATCGCACTGTCTATTTGAGCCAGTTTGAGAAGCGAGCAGGTCGTTGCGTGAATTGGTCATGTCGCTCGTCGACCTGCTCAGCAATTGCTTTGCGGCAGATTTAAAAGAACCTTGGGAGCGTGAGCGGACGGCGACGCCCCTCAGGGCGTTCGCCGTCTGGCTCCACGCGACCGGCTGTTCGCTTAGAGGGACAACCCCGATCCTCTCTGAAGTAGGCGTTGAACGCTTTCACGGAGCGGTCTGGAACTGGGTACCTCGGATTACTGACAGCGTTTCCAACCCGCGACGGCGCAACCGTCGCGGGTCGCGGTCATCGAGACTGCTGTCAGAATCAGCGCTGAATGGCCTTGATCGACACGGCACCGATCCAGCGGCTGCGTTTCTGTCCGGTCTCGTCGAGAAACACGATCACTCAGACACCGTGTTTCTCGTCGATCAATTCGGCTATTGGGCTGTCATTCGTTCGTAGGTATCGGTCATGTAATAAATGATCGCCGGAAAGGACGTTACTCCTCGTCCGGCCGGCCGTCCCCTCGGAGTCGGTGCGTGTCGTCGGACGGCTCGGCGCCGTCGACCGCATCGGTGTCCGTTAGCGTCGCGTCGTCCGCCGATCCCGCCGCCTCCGTCGGCTCGACTTGCTTGCCGATCGCTTTCGGGATCACCCGGTGGGTCGCGTCGTCCCACTCGCGCTCGAGTTCCCGCCCCTCGAAGAGCCGATCGAGAAAGACGGCCAGGCCGGCGACCTCTGAGTGTGGCTGGTTCGTCACGCCGACGTTGTAATCGGCCCGCTCGTAGACGTCGAAGGGGACTTTCTCGGCCCCGACGACGACCAACAGCGACCCCTCCTCGTGGTCGCTTCTGACCTCGGATTCGACCGCTTGGATCGGCAGCCCGTACATCGTGAGGTGAACAACAGTCCCCTCGAAGCCTCGGATGACTCCCCGTGGTTCCTCGGTCAACTCGGCGTCGAAGGGACCGCCAAACCGGTCCGTGATGTCCTCGATGGTTCCCTTCGACCCCGAGGCGGCCCCGGAGATGATCACTCGATCGGCGCCGAGCGCCCGGGCTGTCAGGCCCACGTGAGTCGTCATCCGGTTGTCCCGTCCCGGCCGATGGCCGAGCCGGAGGACGACAACCTCGGGATCTGCGTGCATACGTCGGCTTTCGCCCCGGGCCGTTAGGCGGTTTCGGTCGTCGGAGCGGGGAGGCGTCCCGTTCCCGCGTCGAAACCGATTTATTACACCCGATCCCACCGCCGTCAATGCAACTCTCCGGACTGCGGATCTGTATCACCGGTGGCGGCGGGTTCGTCGGGTCACACCTGGCCGACCGCCTCGTCGACGACAACGACCTCCTCGTCGTCGACCACTTCGAAAACGGCCGCCAGGAGTGGATACCCGGGGGCGCAACAGTGATACGGGGCGACCTCCGGGAGCCAACCGTCCGCCGCGAGGCGATCCCCGACGGGACGGATCTGGTCTTTCATTTCGCCGCGGACAAGGCCGTCGACAGCGACGACCCGGACGGACAGTTCCGGGCGAATACGGCTCTGACGGCCTCCGTCCTCGAACGGATGGACACCGCCGGCTGTCGCCGAATCGCGTTCACGTCGTCGTCGACGGTGTACGGAGAGGCCCCGCGGCCGACGCCCGAGGATTACGCCCCGCTGGAACCGATCAGCGCCTACGGGGCGGCGAAACTCGCAGAGGAGGCGCTGTTATCGGTGTACACCCACAGTCACGGGTTCGACGTCTGGTGTTTCCGTTTCGCGAACATCGTCGGCCCGCGGCTCCAGTTGGGGGCCGTGATTCCCGATTTCATCCACAAGCTCCGCGAGGATCCGACCGAACTCGAGATCCTCGGCGACGGCCGCCAGGAGAAGTCCTACATGCACGTCGAGTCGTGTCTGGACGCGATGGAACACGTCGTCGAACACGCCGACGCGCCGATGAACACCTACAACCTCGGTACCCGGACTACGACGTCCGTCCGGCGGATCGCGGACATCGTCGCCGAGGAGATGGGGCTCGACCCCGCCTACAGCTTCACCGGCGGGGACCGCGGCTGGGTCGGCGACGTGCCTCGGATGCGGCTCTCGATCGAGAAGCTGGCCGCGACGGGGTGGACGCCAGAGGCGTCGTCGGACGACGCCGTCCGGCGGGCGGTTCGGGAGCTTCTCGCCGAGGGATAACGGGAAGCCCGGCCGCCGGGCACGGCCTACATCAAAAACGGCGTCCGGGCCGAGACACTCCGCTCGCTGACGCGGAGCGTCGGCTCGACGGTGTAGTCGCCAGGCTCCGGATCGGGCCACGTCCCCCCGAACGTCGCCGCCTCGCCGGGCTGGAGGTTCGCCTCGGTACGCGACTGTTCGAAAGTCCGACCGTCGCTGTAGCGCCATATCTCGTCGCCGTCCCGATACACTTCGAAGTCGGCCCTGCAGGCGTCCTGGAACGTCAGCTCGATCGGCGTGCTTCCAGCGTTGACGACGGAGAGATCGAACGTAACGCCGCGACGACGGTCACCTCCAGCGCCGTTTCGAGCATACGCCACGTTTGAGCCGATATATGAAGTGGTATCTCGGTGCCGGCGCTGTGACGAAACGACTAGATCTAGTTCGGATTTATATATGTGGTGGCAGATACACCGGTGATGCGCCGACGTAGGTACCTTGCCCTCTCGGGTGCGGCCGCTTCGGTCGCGCTCTCGGGGTGTGGTGGGAGTACTGATGGTGATGGGAATGGATCGGATCAAATAACGGACACGCCGACAGAGACATCCACACCTGAATCGACACCGACGGAGACTCCCGAACCAGACCCGCCGGTCGTGATCGACTCGCTGTCGCTCTCGCGCGTGAGCGAACAAGACCTATCGCTCCCGACACCGTCTGAGCGAACAACCGCCGTCGTGATTGCGGTGGCGTACACGACGAACGACACTGACCAGTTCGATTTGACTGCCCAACTCCGAGATGGCGACACAGTACGCTCGGAGACGACGGCTACCGTCACGGCGGACGATGGGTCACCGTACGAGGTGGAGCTCTCCGCAAGCGACGTCGAACCGGGGACCCGAACCGTCACCGTCACGGCTGACGTGGATGGGACGACACATCGCTCCGAAACAGAGGTGGACATCAGAGACCAACCGCTTAGCGCCCTGGATCAGTGGGAAGCGTACTACGAGCGCTCTGTCGGGTATATCGAGGATGCGCTCGCAGCCTACGGTGAGCGAGCTGCGTACGAGGGGGATGGGGCAACGCTTCTCCATGTCCTCCCCAGTATGGAGATCGACGTCACCGACGCCGAGGACGAGCTGGATGAGGCCGAACGATGGGAAGAGCGTGCGTATGACGTCCAGGGACGACTTGATGGAG
Organism: Natronomonas moolapensis 8.8.11; assembly: GCF_000591055.1. Taxonomy (GTDB): domain Archaea; phylum Halobacteriota; class Halobacteria; order Halobacteriales; family Haloarculaceae; genus Natronomonas; species Natronomonas moolapensis. The sequence continues at coordinate 904,767 of NC_020388.1, forward strand.
ATGAATTCGAACGAACTCAAACGCTGCGGCGTAATATCACGATGGTCGAAGATCTCGCCGAGTGTCAAGAACACCTTCACGGAATTTTTAATGAACTCGATGAAGAGTGGAATGTTTGGGATGATGACGAAGCCAGTGAGCGCGATCGCCCCGAGCAGGATGATCTCGAGCCTGCAGACACACTCCACGGAGAGATCGAAGAGTTACTTGGCGAGTGGGGGACGGTGACTGACGGGATCGGCGACAAGGTGAACCAGATCGACTGGCAGTTGGAACAGCTCGAAACGATGCAGGGCGCTGTAGATCTGATGTGGCAGGCCACGGTCCCAGAGCTCGATCAAGTCCGGCTGGCGCGAGAAGACTTCGAGTCCGTTGAGGCGGAACTCGAGGACACTGAATCGGCTGCCCCCGAGGAAATCGCCGACGAAGCGTGGCTGGAGCTCGCTGAGACGTGGCGCGAAGAGGCGGAAGAAGTCGAGCGCTCGCTTGTGTCCGGCACACCCAGCTCATAAAAACAACTGTCCCGCGTTCGGAGCCGCGGTCCCAACCGATAAATCGCTCCCGCGACTACCCACTCCCGTGCAGGTCGTCGACTACCGGACGGGCGCTCGTGCGGACGCGGAGCCGGCGTTGGTTCTCGCGAGCCAGGGCGAGTTGGAGCGCGAACCGCTCACACCGGGGCGGGAACTCGCGTACACGCTCGGCGAGCGACACTGTGCCGGGGCGATAGACGACGAGGAACACCTGCCCTGTGTCGCTCCGGCGGCGCCGTACTGCGAACTGCACGACTCGACGTGGGTCTGTGCGAAGTGTACCGGGACCTGCCTGAAGCGGGAGATGGACTGTCACACCGACCACGTCATCTACCTGGCGGCCTTCGCGCCGGCGACGTTCAAAGTCGGCGTGACTGGACGGTCCGATCCCGCTATCCGGCTCCGCGAGCAGGGTGCGGATCGGGGCGCGGTCGTCGGACGCGTCGCCGACGGCCGGATCGCCCGGGAACTCGAAGCCGAAATTGCGGCCACGACGCCACTTCCGGATTCGGTCCGCGTCGCGACGAAGGTCGAGGGGATGGGTCTCGGGGTCGACGAGAGGGCGTGGGAGCGACTGCTCGAGGGGTTCGACGTCGAGACGACCTACGACTTCGAGTACGGCCTCGGACTCGACACCGCGCCGATCCCCGACACGTTCGCCGCCGGAACCGTCCTCGGGACGAAGGGTCGCGTACTCGTCGTGGAGCGTTCGGGGGGTCGCTTCGCCGTCGATATGCGGTCGCTGGTCGGGTACGAACTCGAACCGGGGGCGGAGACGCGGGCGTTGCAGTCGAATCTCGGGTCGTTCGGCTGACCGTTGCTCACGTCTCGCCCGTAACCTGTGGACTTTTTTGTCGGGAGCCGAAAGAGCGGGTATGACAGACGAAGAGGAGTCCGAAGCCGAGGGCGAAAGCGGGGACGAAGAGAAGTCGTTCCGCGAGCGCGTCGAGGAGATCAGACAACAACGTTCCGAGGAAGGCGGCGAGGGCGACGGAGAGGAGATGAGCCGCGAGGAGAAGATGCAGGAGATGATGGGCGGCGGTGGCGGTCCCGGCGGCATGGGCGGCGGTGGGATGGGCGGCAGCCCCTTCGCGCAGATGATGGGCGGGATGATGGGCGGCGGTGGCGGTCCCGGCGGCATGGGCGGCGGCCCGCCCGGGATGGGCGGTCCCGCCGAAGCCGGAGACGAGGAGGCCGGCAACGAGGAACTCGTCCGCGAGGTCCGGAAGGTCCGCGACGAACTCCACGACATCCGACGCGAGATCGAGCGCATCGGCGACGCCCTAGAGGAGTAACGGAGACACGGCGCGCTCGGCGCCGATCCTTTTTATTCGCTATGCAGCCGGCGGATGACGGTCGTGTAGCTGTCGATCTTTGCCGTTTGTTTGTAAATCGATTTCCGGCTGCCGACCCGGACGTACACTCCGATTTATAAGTAGCCGGCGTCGGCGAGCCGATCGACGGCCTCGCGGAGCCGGTCCTCGCTCGCGGCGTAGGAGAGTCGCGCGTAGCCGGGCGTCCCGAAGGCGCTGCCCGGGACGGTCGCGACGTGGGCCTCCTCGATGGCCCCCTCACACCACGCCTGGTCGTCGTCATCGACGGGCAACATCATGTAGAACGCGCCGTCCGGGACGGGGACGTCGATGCCGTGCTCGCCGAACAGTTCGACGAGCATATCGCGTCGATCCTCGAAGGCGTCGCGCATCTCCGCGACCGCCTCGTCGGTGCTCTCCAGCGCCTCGATCCCGGCGTGTTGGACGAAGTTCGCCGCACACGACACCGAGTGCGAGTGGAGCTTTGCCGCCTGTTCGACGAGCGCCTCGGGGGCGGCGAGGTAGCCGAGCCGCCACCCGGTCATCGAGTACGCCTTCGAAAAGCCGTTGATCGTGACCGTCCGGTCGCCCATTCCCTCGAGGGAGCCGAGGGAGGTCTGTTCGACCCCGTAGGTGACCGCGTCGTAGATCTCATCGGAGATGACCGTCACGTCGTGTTCGACCGCGAGGTCGCGAACACCCTCGAGGGCGGCATCGGTAAACACTGCCCCCGAGGGGTTCGACGGCGAGTTGATGACGAGCACTTCGGTGTCGTCCGAGACCGTCGCCGCGAGGTCGTCGAGCACCGGCTCGAGCTGGAAGCCCGAACCGGAGAGGTCGATCCGGGAGAGTTCCCCGCCGGCCAGCTTCGCCATCGCCTCGTAGCTGACCCAGGCCGGATCCAGGAGGACGACCTCGTCGCCGTCGTCGACGAGCGTCTGGAACGTCTCGTAGAGGGCCTGCTTGCCACCCGGGGTGACGATGATCTCGTCGGTCGTGTACGCGAGCCCGTCCGAATCGAGCTTCTCGGCGATGGCCTCTTTGAGCCCCGGGATGCCGTTCGAGGGCGTGTAGCCGGTGTGACCGGCGTCGAGGGCGTCCTTGCCGGCCTCGACGACGTTCTCCGGCGTCGGGAAGTCGGGTTCGCCGACCGAGAGGTCGACGACGTCGACGCCGTCGGCTTCGAGTTCCGATGCGAGGTTGCTGATCGCGAGCGTCGCGCTGGGTTCGACCCGCCCGACGCGCTCGGTGAATTGCATTGTCATAGTGTATCGAGTTCCTCCGCGAGTGAAATAGCGCTTCGGACGGCGCTCGCGCCGTGGTGGGTCCGCTCTTCGGCCTCCGCCTGGCTCATTCCGGGGCCGGTAATCCCGAGCGTGACCGGCGTGTCACGGTCCAGGGAGACGTCGGTGAGCCTGCCGGCGGCCGAATCGGCGATCACTCGATCGTGATCGGTGTCGCCGGTGACGATCGCGCCGAGGACCGCAACGGCGTCGATCTCTGGACGGCGGGCCAACCGGTCGGCCGCGAGCGGCGTGTCGTAGGAGCCGGGCACCTCGATCGTCTCGAGTATCTCGGCGCCGGCCTCGTCGGCGGCGTCCCGGGCCCGTGACTCCATCTCGTGGGTCACCGGCCGCTCCTTGTTGAACTGCGCGACCACCAGTCCGAGCGCTACCATACCTTCCCGTCGGTTTCGGCACCTAAAAGAACTGCCGAAAGGCCGCTCGTGCCGCAACCCGTTCGACTCGCTCAGGCCGCCGCCTTCGCTTCGTCGAAGTCACAGCGTCACGTCACTCCGCTCGTGCCGCAACCCGTTCGACTCGCTCAGGCCGCCGCCTTCGCTTCGTCGAAGTCACAGCGTCACGTCACTCCGCTCGTGCCGCAACCCGTTCGACTCGCTCAGGCCGCCGCCTTCGCTTCGTCGAAGTCACAGCGTCACGTCACTCCGCTCGTGCCGCAACCCGTTCGACTCGCTCAGGCCGCCGCCTTCGCTTCGTCGAAGTCACAGCGTCACGTCACTCCGCTCGTGCCGCAACCCGTTCGACTCGCTCAGGCCGCCGCCTTCGCTTCGTCGAACGTCCCGTCGAACTCGCCGTTCTCCAGTCGTTCGTTGAACATTCGGGCATCCTCGCCCTCGACGGTGACGCCGAGTGACGCACAGGTGCCGGCGACCTCCTTTGCGGCGTTACGCGCGTCGTACGCCAGGAGGTCGGGGAGCTTCTGTTCGGCGACCGTTTTGAGCTGTTCGGCGCTCATGTCGGCGACGAACTCCTCGTTGGGCTCGCCCGAGCCGGTCTCGAACCCGAGTTCGTCCTTGATCAGCGCGGCCGTCGGCGGGACGCCGACCTCGATACCGAACGAGCCGTCGTCGTCGTAGTCGACGGTGACGGGGACTTCCGTCCCGTCGAACGCCGCCGTCTGCTCGTTGATCTCGTTGACGACCGCCTGCACGTCGACCGGGGTCGGGCCGAGTTCGGGGCCGAGCGGCGGCCCGGGGTTGGCCTGCCCGCCGGGGACGAGTACTTCGATAGTTCCAGCCATATACGGATTGAGTGTCGCGGTGGTTTTAAGGGTTGTCGATTCGGGCCGGCATGGTAGCCGCACGCACCCGACGGGCGCGGGCTCAGGGTATGGCGACGCCGTGTCGGGCGAGGTACTGGCTTACGTCCTTGATCGCGAGTGGGCTCCCGATGATGCGGGCGGTCGCCTCCTCGTCGGTGACGGTGACGGGGAACTCGGACTCGAGGTCGCGGTGAAGCCCGTCGGGCGTATCGGGCGGGAGGACGATCTGGGTGCTGTCGCGGAGGCTGGCGGGGTCGGCCATCGGTATGTGAGTGGTTCCGCCTGTTGATGAAGCTGTTGAAGCGGGGGGATCGGCGCCGGGGGCGCCTCGATCCGATCCGACCCGGTCCGACCCGACCTGACCCGGTCCGACCCGACCCGACCCGACCCGATCAGGCGTTGACCACCAGGATTCCGAACACCGCCGCCGCGATGAGACCCACGCTGACCGTTCTGAACCCGTAGCCGAAAACCGTCGAGAAGACGAGATGGAAGACGCCCACGAACGCGACCCCGGCACAGAGCAGCGTGGCCGCGAGGGCCCGTTTGCCGTCCATACGCCCGATACGGACGGGGGGCACATATGACTGTGTGTCCCGACGCCCGGGGGTCGATCGTCGCGGAATCGCGCGCACCCGACGCTGGACGGGTCCCAACCGAACGCCTTTTTCGGCACCGACGATACGTCTCCCCTAATGGGGCTCAAAGAGGAGATCGAGGCGATCGAGGCGGAGATCGCCGACACCCCGTACAACAAATCGACCGAACAGCACATCGGTCGGCTGAAGGCCAAGCTGTCGGAAAAAAAAGAGAAGCTGGAGCGCCAGCAGTCCTCCGGGAGCGGCGGCGGCGGATACGCCGTCGAGAAACACGGCGACGCGACGGTCGCGCTCGTCGGGTTTCCATCCGTCGGCAAATCGACGCTCCTCAACGCCCTGACGAACGCCGACAGCGAGGTCGGCTCCTACGAGTTCACGACGCTGGATGTCAACCCCGGGATGCTCGATTACCGCGGCGCGAACATCCAGTTGCTCGACGTGCCGGGGCTCATCGAGGGAGCCGCCGAGAACCGCGGCGGCGGCCAGGCGGTCCTCTCGGTCGTCCGAACCGCCGATTTGGTGTTGTTCGTCCTCTCGGCGTTCGAGATCGACCAGTACGAACGGCTGTATCAGGAGTTGTACAAGAACAAGGTCAGACTCGACACGGAGCCCGTCCAGGTCAACATCCGCAAGAAAATCAAGGGGGGTATCAACCTCACCACCTCGGACCGGGTGAGCCTCGACGACGAGACGATCATGGGCGTCCTCCGGGAGTACGACTACGTCAACGCCGACGTGACGATCCGGGAGGACCTCACGATCGATCAGTTGGTCGACTCGCTGCAGGACAACCGCGAGTACCTCCCCTCGGCCGTCGCGGTCAACAAGGTCGACCTGATCGACCCGAGCTACGTCGAGACGGTCAAGGAGAACCTCCGACGCCACGACATCGACCCCGAGGACACCGTATTTATCAGTGCGGAGGACGGTCGCGGTCTCGACTCCCTGAAAGAAACCGTCTGGAACGACCTCGGACTCATCCGCATCTACATGGACAAGCCGGGCCGCGGCGTCGACCGCGAGGAGCCGCTCATCCTGACCGAGACGCAAAACACCGTCGACGACGCGTTGCACAAACTCGGCGGCAGCTTCGAGGACCGCTTTCGGTTCGCCCGCGTGAGCGGCCCCTCGGCGAAGCACGACGACCAGCAGGTCGGCCGCGATCACGAACTCTGGGACGAGGACGTCCTCCGGATCGTCGCCCGGAAGTGAGACGGACCCGTGGATGAAAGCGCCGTTCGGAGGCGCGAGGAGTCAAAAACGCCGTCATGAGGGGTGGAGTTATTTGCATCGGTGGGGTACGACCCGACATGAAGCTCAAACGTCCCAGCCGCCCCCGGGGGTTCCGGGTAGCCGACTCCGCCCAGCAGCTCGTCGGCGGGTTCCTGCTGGCTGGGCCGTTCGTCGTCACCGAAGAGGTGTGGGTGCTGGCCGCCAACATGAGCGTCTTTCACGCCCTGGCGACGGTCGGTGTGGTGTTCGCCATCGGGTACGCGACCCTTTATAAAGCGGACACCAACCGGGATCCCGACGACGAGCAGAACGTCGGCGGGATTCCGCTCCGGTTCATTTCGTTGATGCTCGTCTCGTTCGGTTCGGTAGTGATCCTGGCGGCGCTGTTCGACGCTCCTGACACCTTCCTCCGAGGAACCGAGTCGAACGGCGCAATCGCCGTGACGATATTTAAAACCGTGAGCGTCGGCGCGATCTTCAGCGTCGTGGGTGCGGCGACGGCCGACAGCGTCTTTTCGCAGTGAGGGCGCTCCGATGCGGCGGTCGCCCGCGACCGACACGCATCTGCCGGCAGACGCCTGTGCGGCCCGCCGGCAGCCGACGATAAGACATATACCCCTCGTGGTGTATCGTTGCGGTAATGTCGCTCTCCACGCAGTCGCTCACCGAGTTCTCGGTGTTGCCCTACACCGACGTGCTCGCGTGGATCGTGATGGCGGTCTTCGTCGCCGGCGTCGTGTTGGACCGACGGGACCGACGCGATCTCGCCGTTCCGGTGACGGCGGGCGCGTGGGGACTGTTCGCCGTGTTCTGGTTCCTCCTGATACACCACTTCGCGTTGATCCACCGGAGCGCGATCCAGACGGTCCTCGTCGTCGTCGCCGTCCCGGCCTGTCTGTACGTCGGGTGGCAACTCTACGGCGGTCGCGAGTCGTTGTTGACGCTCTCTCGGGCGATCGCATTCATGACGATCATCTACCTGCCGTTCGAGACCTCCTACGTCGCCCGACGGGTGTTGATCGAGACCGTCGCGACCCAGACGGCGGCCGTGATCGACGTACTCGGCATCGGAGAGGGCGTTCGGTTCGTCGAGGACCCGACCGGCGAGACGACGTTTATGAACACCTTCTGGTTCCCGGAAACGGGGCAGGCCTCCCGTATCGTCTTCGCCTGCACCGGGATCGGATCGATAGCGATCTTCGGCGGCCTGATCGCCGCCGTCGACGCCGCGCGCCCGAAGAAAGCGATCGCAGCCACGGTGTCGATCGCGGTCATCTGGGTCCTCAACATCGGCCGGAACGTCTTCATCGCCGTGGCCAACGGCTACCAGTGGTTTGCGATCCAGTGGCTCGAGGGCCCGGTCATGCTCCTGTTCGGGCTCTCGGACGCATCGCGCGTCTCGTTTTTCGTCGCGGACCGGATCCTCTCGCAGGGGCTTGCGGTGTTCGCACTCGTCGGCATTGCCTTCCTCGTCTCGCGGTGGGTGCCGGAGCTGCTCGACATCGGCGAGGAACTGCTCTCCGTGCTCTTGGGCCGGGACGTCCGTCTCCGGACGCCGGAAACCGCACCCGACGGGGGTGAGAGCGAACGGTGAACGACAGCGGGGACGACGGCGGCGGGAAAGCCGGTGGGGTCACCCGGCGCCGCGTGTTGCTCGGTGGCGGCGCGTCGGTCGCCACCGTCGGCGGCGCGAAGGCGCTGTACAACACCGTCCTCGGATACGGCCGGTTCGGCATGGGGACGAACCTCGAAGAACAGGACCTCGCCGCGCTCGCGGCCGAGCGACTGGTGCCGACGTACGAGGAATCGATCGGTGGGACCCGCGTCCGGCTCGCGGGCGACGGGATCGTCGTGGACGGCGAGACCACCCTGTCGTTCGACGACGACCCCGCCGATGTCGAGGAACTCGACTCGCGGCTCGGATTCGGGGGCCGTCTCCGCGAGTTGTTCGCCGACGCCGCCGCCGTCCGGGCCGGAACGTACGCCTTCGAGTTCCACGATCCGCCGGCGTTCTTCGACCGGATGGACGACGGCGAACCGCGGCCGGAGGTCGTCACCGCGATCCGTACGAACTGGGACCGGACCGTCGATCCGGGGCTCGTCGGGCGGTTCGCCGGGGTCGACCCCTCGGACCCGGCGGCCGTCGTCGAGGGACTCGTCGGCGGGTTCCGCGAACACACCCACTACGACGTTCCGCGGTATCTCGCCGGTTCGATAGAGGACAACGTCATCCTGGGGGCGGCCGACCTCCGGCAGTACTTCGAGGACGCGGTCGAATTCGAGGCGCTGCTCGAATCCGACGGGACCGGGATCTTCTGCTGGGAGTTGGTGTATCGGTCGATCGAGGCCCTACACGCCGTTTCGCCGGCCCGTCAGGCTGCTCCGATCGCCGCCTGTTACGTGATCGATAGGCGACACAAACACGCGTTCACGGGCCTTCTGGGCGCGATCCGCGTCGACGACGGCCTCCGGTTCCCGATGACGTTCGTCGATTACACCCACACGACGATGTACGACGACTTCCGGCTGACGGGCGTGTTGGGCGAGGGACTCGACGCGTACAACGACCGCCACCGGGCGTCGGAGATCTACTGGTGAGCGGCGCTCAGACGGGGTCCGGAAGGGCCTCCGGGGGCGCACCGGCCAGTTCGACGAGTGCGTCGCGTTCGACGACGTGGAGGTCACCCGGAACGACGAGCAGGTGCAGCGGATCACCGAAGGACCGGCCGGCGAGGGCCTCGAGCCGGTCGGCCGCCACGAGGGGGTCCGGAGCGCCGGCGCGGGCGACGACGACGCCGATCCCGTCGAGGTCCTCGGCGAGCCGCCCCGCCGCGTGGTCGGCGGTCATGTACGCCTCGTGGTCGGGGTCCGGGCCGGACGGTCCGATGCCGACTTTGATGTCGAGATAGACGAGCGTGTGGAGTCCCCGCTCGCGGTTGTCGGCGATCGTATCGAGGACGCTGCCGGGGACGCCGTCCCCGCCGTGGGCGTAGGGGAACGGCAGCGTCGTCGCCTTGCCGAACCGGTAGTTCTGCAGGCCACTCAGCGAGGCGGCCGCCGCGTCGGCGGTCGTTCCATGTACGATTCGGGTGTCGATCCCACGGTCGGCTGCTCGCAGGCGCAAGTCGACGTGGGTCGTCGAGATCATCGTATCGCCGGCGGTGAGGAAGACTGCGTCGCCCGACTCGGCGGCTTCAAGGATCGCCTCGGGGTCTTCCTCGACGTCGGGGCGATCCCGGACGTCGATCTCCACGCCGTGATACGATTCGAGTTCGCCGACGGTCGCGCCCGCCAGCGTACTGGTGTAGAACTCCGCGAAGACGCGGTCGGCATCGGCGATGGCCGCTTCGCCGTCGGCCGCGACCGACCGCTCGTCGTAGAGCCCGAGTCCGACGAATGTAAGCATACGCAGTTTCGGCACCGCCGACGCAAAAGCCCCGCGCTTCGGGGAACGAGAGCCCCCGACGCCGGTCGTGGGAACTGGAACAATATTTATTATAGACCGTCGCCGCTGCGCGCCACAGAGCGGAATAGCACGAATAGCACAATACAGCTGAAACGGCTGAATACGCCGGTGTTAGCCCCGAAATAGGCGAAACATTTAAATAGTTTTCGCACTAACATTATATCAGGAACGGTCCGCCCCGGGTTCTTCGGTTTTCCCGCCTCCGGAGACGGACGTAACCCATCACATCATGAGCAACACTGAACTCAGAACCCACGTAGAAGAGAGCCGAACCGACCCGACCGAACGAACCGACAGCGCCGAGGACACCACGACCTGCCCGGAGTGTGACGCCCGTCTAGAGGCCGATTCGGAGCACGGGGAGACGGTCTGTACCGAATGCGGGCTCGTCGTCGAAGAGGACGAGATCGACCGCGGGCCGGAGTGGCGCGCCTTCGACAGCGCCGAGAAGGATCAAAAGTCCCGCGTCGGCGCCCCCACCACCAACATGATGCACGACAAGGGGCTCTCCACCAACATCGGCTGGCAGGACAAAGACGCCTATGGACGGCAGCTATCGACCCGTCAGCGCCAGAAGATGCAGCGGTTGCGGACCTGGAACGAGCGCTTCCGCACGCGGGACTCCAAGGAGCGCAACCTCAAGCAAGCCCTCGGCGAAATCGAACGGATGGCCTCCGCGCTCGGTCTCCCCGAAAACGTCCGCGAAACCGCCTCCGTCATCTACCGCCGCGCGCTCGACGACAACCTCCTCCCCGGACGCTCCATCGAAGGCGTCTCCACCGCCGCGCTGTACACCGCCGCCAGACAGGCCGGCATCCCGCGCAGCCTCGACGAGATCGAGCGCGTCTCCCGCGTGGATCGGATGGAGTTGACCCGCACGTACCGCTACATCATCCGGGAGTTGAACCTCGAGGTCAAGCCGGCGGACCCGGAGAGCTACATCCCGCGGTTCGTCAGCGACCTCGGTCTCTCCGACGAGGTCGAACGCCGCGCGCGCGAACTCATCGAGGCCGCCCGTGGCGACGGGCTCCTCTCCGGGAAGTCGCCGGTGGGGCTGGCCGCCGCCGCGGTGTATGCCGCCGCGTTGCTCTGCAACGAGAAGGTCACACAAAACGACGTCTCGGAGGTCGCGGACATCTCCGAGGTCACCATCCGCAACCGGTATAAAGAACTGCTCGAGGCGGGCGACGTCGTGACGGCGTAGGCGGTTGGACCGGGACGAAACCGCCCGAGACGGCCGTACTACTGGTTTTGAGCGCTGTTCGCGCGAGTCGACACCCGAACTCGGGGCGGAAGCCGTGACAAAAGTTTTCATACCTGCCGGTCGTTACGGGCGGTATGGAAACGTACGCCAGACTCTTATGCCCCGAGTGCGGCAAGACGTGGGAAAAATCCCCCAAGGACCTCCCCGACCCGAGTCGGACGTTTCACTGCCCCGCGTGTCACGCGAGCCGTCGGCTTTCGGAGTTCGCCCGGACGGAACACGACCTCGATACGCTCAAAGGGTTCTAAGACGGGCACGTCCCGGCAGCGTCGCCCACCGAGGGGCCGCTCCGCGCCCTCGAGGCCAGCCCGTGGCGCGGCCGCCCGTGGATCAGTACACGTGGTACAACAGCGCGTAGATGACGAGTCCCATGGAGAAGGAGACGAGCCAGAGCGTCGCGGCGATGCGGCCCGCTCGCCGGTGGTTCGTTCCGGGGAGTTCCGAGACGGAGTGCGTGCCGGCGGACAACAGCGCGTAGAAGACGAACGGGACACAAACCACCGCCAGCGAGACGTGGACGGCGAGAAACGGCAAATAGAGGTACGTCCGGACGGCCTCGGGGCCGGGGAAGTCGCTCGGCCCGAGGATAGTGACGCGGTAGAGGTACAACAGGAGGAAGGCCGCAAAGAGGCCGAAACTGGCGAGCATCCGGACCCGGTGGCGAGCGACGTCGCCGCGCCTGATGGCCCGAACCCCAGAGAGGATGGTCCCGATCGCGGCGACGCTGATGGCCGCGTTGAGGTGTGGGACGAGGGTCAAAAGCGCCTCCGAGCGCGGGAGGACGCCCGCCGGGATCATCCGCAGCACCGCACCGAAGACGAGTGCGAGCGAAACGGCCGAGAGAAGAACGGTCAATTCGGGGACGCGTCCGCGGGCCCACTCTTGAGTCGACATACACACGATAGCGACGGCGGCCGAATAGGTGTTTTTTTCGCCGCTGCGCTCGTAGGTATTGCTACCATATTTCGTACAGAGAGACCACGCCAGAAACCCAACTGGACGCCGGCTGAGCTACGAATGACAGTAGATGTGCACGGGAATCCGTGAGTCACATCGTCACGTATATCGACCGCAAGTGATTCGAATACGGGAGGAACCGAAACGGCCGAGAAAGACGTGTCCGATGCGTTTCAAACGTGGCTCGACGTAGAACTCCGGAGTGAGAACGCCAAAGCAGTCGTGCTCAGTGTCGCTACAACACTCCACGATCACGGGCCACTCGGGGCTAACTCACAACGAGAGCACAAATTTTGTCGGGAGATGATACGTGCTTGACTAAAATTATGTAGCAGCATACCGAACCAACATAGCATATGGGACTCGCGGCGTTTGGCTCGATGGCCATGGCTGGACTCGTCGTGAGTCACGTCGGTGCTGCGGTGTTGAGCCTCGGCCTGTGTGTCTACGTCGGCCGCAACCACTGGCACCAGCCACTGGGGCGAGCTTTTGTCGGTATGGTCGGGATGACAACGATTTGGATGGTCGCATCGATTGCCCGCTTGTTCGCTACGAGTCTCGACGCCTTCGTCGCGGTCTCGGTCGTGAAATACGTGGGTATCTCAATGCTCGTCCCGTCGCTACTCGTCTTCGCACTGCTGTACGACGGGAGAGAATACTTGCTAACGAACCGAAGGCTCGCGGCACTGCTTGCCATTCCAGTGGCGTCCTTACCGGTGGTCGCCACGACGCAGTTCCACGAACTGTTCTATACGGCCTATGAGACTCGCTCGCTCGCGTCGCTGTCCGTAATCGCCATCGTCGAGGTGGGACCACTGTACTGGGTGTTACTCGTCTATATTTGGACAATCTTCGTCGTCGCATCAGCCTTACTGGTCTATGCGGGATTCAGACGATCGCGGTTCTATCGTAGCCAACTGGTGTTCGTACTGCTTGGTGTCCTCGCTGCCTGGGTCGCAAACTTCGCATACGTCTTTTTCAACTGGCCCCACGCCGCCGTCGATCCGACACCCTTCGGACTCGCACTGGCGAACGCGCTATTGGCGCTGGGTGTCTTCTCGAGTGACCTTGTCGACATTTCACCGGCGGCCCGATACGCGGTTCTGGACGCCATTGAGGACGGCGTCGTTGTCCTAGACCACGACGACCGCGTCGTGGACGTCAACGACGCTGCCAGACCCCTGATGGAGAGCAACGGCACAATTGGTGAGCCGGTAACCGAGGTGTTCCCGCAGAAAATAACCGGGTCGGAGACAGGCGGCGCGACCACAGTCGAACTCACAGTCGATTCACGACGGCGTTTTTACCGCCGCAGACGGCTGCCGATTGGCTCCAAGGGGTCGAAAAAGAGTGTTATTGTCCTCACAGACGTTACCGCCGAAACAGAGTCTCAACAACAAGCCGAACAAGCCCGCAGGAGACTCCGGCAGGCCATCGATCTCATCCCGGATCCGATCTTTGCGAAAGATCTGGACGACGAAGTGCTGCTCTCGAACGAGGCAAATGCCACGCTACACGGCATGAAGCCGGCGGAAATCGAGGGGAAACGGGAGCGGGACATCGAACCCGAGGTCGAGAATATCGATGACTTCGATAAGTATCGACAGCGCGAACTCGCGGCCGTAAAGACGGGTGGCCCGTTGACATCCGAAGAAGAACTGATGGGGCCTGACGGTAAAACGAAGGTTTTCAAGACGACGCGAATCCCGTTCGAGACTGCTGGCGATGACGAGAGCGCGGTTCTTGGCTACGCTCGTGACGTGACCGATCTCAAGGAATACGAACAGGAACTCGAAGCGACAAAAGAACGACTCGAACGGACAAACGAGGAACTGGAGACGTTGAACCGAATCCTTCGCCACGACATCGGGAACGACGCCGTCGTCATCGGACGACTCGCACAGAAACTCGAGCAACACGTCGATGAAGACGGGCAGGAACATCTGGACAACCTGCTGGATCGGGGTGAGCACATCGCGGAGATGACGACCAATCTGCGGAATCTAATGCAGGCGATGCTGGACGAGCGGAGTGAACTCGAGCCAGTGCGACTCGACACGATTCTCGAAGCCGAAATCGAGAGCATGTCTGCCTCCCACGAGAACGCCAGCGTCACCGTCGACGGTGACATACCACGGGCGAGCGTACGGGCTGACCGGATGCTCTCGTCGGTGTTCCAGAATCTCCTGCGAAACGCAATCCAGCACAACGACAAGGCTGTGCCGGAAGTTACGGTCGCCGCCCACGACCGCGAGGAGTCCGTCGTCGTCGAAGTCGCGGATAACGGTCCCGGCGTCCCCGACGACAGCAAAGACGACATCTTCGGGAAGGGCGAGCGGGGCCTCCAGAGCAAAGGGACCGGCGTCGGCCTGTATCTAGTCACCAAGCTGCTCGACCGGTACGGCGGAACCGTCCACGTCCGGAACAGGGTCTTATCCAATGCCACTGACAACCGAGGGGTAGACGATGATGGGAGACTCCGCCTTGCAGCCGGGGCGCCAGCGACCGAGCAGGGAGAACCCGACGGGTCGGTGTTCGTCGTGGAGTTGCCGGCCGTGACGGGTGAGAACCGATGAGCGAGAGAGAACACACACACGTCCTGCTAACCGACGACGACAGACAGTGGGCCGAGTTGCTGGCCGAGGACATCGCTGATGCAGCCAGCGAGTGCGAAGTCACACTGGCGACGAGCGCTGAGGACGCTCTCGAGAAATTAAGCCAGAGCGAATTCGATTGTGTCGTGGCGGACTATCGAATGCCCGGCGCAGACGGCCTTGAGTTACTCGACCAGATCCGCGACACTGACTCTCGACTTCCTTTCCTGCTGGTGACGAGCCAGGGGACCGAAGACGTTGCTGCCCGTGCCATTGAGGCGGGCGTGGACGACTACGTCATCAAGCAGTTCGGCTCCCAGCAGGCCACCCAGTTCGTCAGCAAGATACGAACGGCAGTCGATCAGTATCGACTCCAGCAGGCACTCGAGGAGAGCGAACAGCGCTACCGTACCGTCACCGAAGAAAGTCACGACGCGGTCGTCGTTCTGGACGGGCTCCGACTGGCATTTTGCAACGACCGGGCCACAGAACTGCTCGAGAGGGACCGAGATGAGCTACGGGGCGAGGATGTGGTCGAGGCGGCAGTCCACCGCGAGGACCGGGCACGACTCCGTGAGCAACTCAACCGCTGGGAGGACGGTGAGACCAAACCACGGTTGGAGGAGGCCCGCATCGTCCGCCCCGACGGGACTGTCAGAAACTGTGAGTGTAGTGGCCGGCCGATAACCGTCGACGGCCAGCAGCGCTTGCTAGTATCGTTGCGCGACGTGACCGAACGGAACCGCCGGGAGCGGGAACTCCAGTGGGAACGGGAACTCAATCGGACAGTCCAGCAGGTGCTGGTCGACTCAGAGACGAGAGAGGAACTCGAGCGTCAAATCGTCCAACAATTACGCGAACACGGCTATCCCCTCGCTTGGATCTGTGAGCAGGCAGACGGCGAGTTACTCCCGCGAGTCGTGCGTGGCGATCGACGGTACGTCGACACGGTGGAGAAAGCTATTCAGGACGGGGGGCGAACCAGCGAGCCGGCGAGTAGGGCAGCCGCGACTGGCGAGGCGCAGTTCTGTCAGGACATCGAAGAGGTACCGGCCTGTGAGTGGCGCGAGACTGCCCAGACCTACAGTTATCGGAGCTGTGCCGCAGTTCCCCTCGCGTACAACGACGTTCTCTATGGCGTGTTGGCAGTCTATCACGACCACTCCGGTCGGTTCGACGACACCGAACAGCGCCTCTTGGGCGAACTCGGTGACACGGTCGCTCTCGCAATTCACACACTGGAAACCCAGAGTGCGCTGTCGTCGGACCGCGTCTTCGAAGCCAAACTACAGATACGCGGCAGTTACTATCTCGTCGACCTCGCCAGAAGCGGGGGCTTTCGTGACTGTGAGGGGATCACCGTCCAAGGGACAGTACCCCTGGAGGACGATAGCGTCGTCCAGTATCTCTCACTCCAGATAGGGGAAGCCGACGTAGTCCGGGACAGGCTCGAAAGCCACGCCGCGGTCGAGGACGTGGTCGTCGTCGACGGCGGGAGTCCTGCCCGTCTCCAGGTGACCGTCACCGAACCGGTTCCCGAAGCGATGCTAGCCAAGCGGGGACGGGTCGTCCAGTCGACGGATGTGGAGGGTACCTGTGCGACCATCACCGTTGAAGTCCCCGCCAGAGAGGAGGTTCGCGTACTCGTCGACCATCTCGAAACCACTTTCGGGGCCGTCTCCGTCAGTGCCATCAGAGAACGGACGGACGAGCGGCGAGTGGACCGTCGTCCGGTCGTCGAGACGGGATTGCTGACCGACAAGCAACGCGCCGCGCTCAAAGCCGCCTACTTCAACGGGTACTTCGAACAGCCACGCCGAGCCTCTGCGACCGAGGTGGCCGAGTCACTGGGCGTTTCTCACTCGACGTTTTTGCGCCACCTTCGGACTGCCCAGCAGAAGACGTTCGGTGTGCAGTTCGACTAGCAGACCCAACTGAACCGGGAAAATCGGAACGGTTCGCGTGTAGCCGAAATAAAAAGCCTAGACCCGGTTTGTTCACATGTGCATACTATTTTTACAAGTGGGCGTCACGTGGGTGTTCCCAAACCCGCGTTCGGACTCGACTGATTGGGCCGGGACGCGAGGAGCAATGTAATGATGACTGACAGCACCAGATTCCAAGAGCGAGCGGGGTCGCGCCCAGCGTACAGACGCAGAAACAGCGGTGACTGCCGGCGAGTCGTCCTATCGGCCAACGCCATACCAGACCTGCTCGTCGATGGGCCACCGCAACGAGACGGCCGGCCAGCACCGGAGGTCCGATGACCGACGACCGATCCGGGGACGGCCCAAGTCTCGCGCGGGTCCGCACCTCGCTCGAACGGACGACCGAGCGTATTGAGGAACTCGAAGCGGACCTAAAAGACAAGCAGACACAGTTGTCCCACCAGCGCGAGCGCATCGACCGCCTAGCAGCAGAGTTGCTGAACAAGGACAGACGGATTCAGCAACTCGAAACCGAAAACGACCAGTTACGGAGTCGTATCGGCAGCATCGAGACCACTCTCGACGGCGGCGAATCGCCCGATACCGCCGAGAACTGACGACGAGAAATGGCTCTTGCCACGCGTGTTCGTCTGTGCATACTGCACGAAATCGACCCCGAGCAGTTCGACCAGCGACGAGTCAATGGACGGGCGGCTGGTCGAGCGACAGGCGCGCGGTGCAACTGGTCGATACGGTCTCATCCTCACTCCAGTACCCCACTGTCATCGAGATATTCGCGTACAGCAAAGAGAAAGTCTCGATACCGGTCAAGCTCCTGTAACGCGTCGTAGCCATCGTCGTGCTTGATCGCGTTCCCGTAGGTATGTGCGAGAACGTTCCGGAAGCGCGCTGCTTGGGTCATCTTCTCTGTGGTCGCGTCATCAAGCACGTCCATATGCCCCAGTGCAACCATCACTGCCGGGTTGCTATCTGGTTGTGCCCCACGTTTCTGGCTGACGAGCGTCCGTGCGATGTCGAGCGCCGCCTCGGTCAACTTGACGAACCGGCGCTCGACGATATCCCGCGCCGCTCGGTCGGTCGTGAACTCTTTACGAGACAACGATTGTTTGCCAGCAAGCACCGCCAGACTCGCCTCCATCGTTTCGACAGCGCTGACGATGCGTTCGATGTCGTCGTCGGAGAGAGTCATGCGAGGTGGTCGTCAATAGACGCGAGAGCGTCGTCGAACCGCTCTGCCGGCGACCGGCGGTCTTCGGTCGCGTCGTCCAGCAGTGTTTCGCGGAGATGACTGGCCGCTTCGTCGGTACCGACGACGAGCTTCCCGTCGCGGAATATCGCACGGAGGAGCGCCGGCGGTGCCGAACGAAGGTCGACTACGTCGATATCGTCGGTTCCGAGTGCGAGTGCCAGGTCAGCACCCAGGCCGAGACGTGCGTCCAGATGTCCGGACTCGCCCGGTTGACAGTCCTCGAAGGCAATCGCAACGTCGAAATCACTGTAGTCGTGGCTCTCACCGCGAGCCCGAGAACCAAACACGATTCCGACCGAAACGGGATGAGCAGCAAGCACTGACTCGACGGTCTCAAGCCAGTCAATGTCGTCTCCGTCCGCGGTCGAATTCGCCATACACAGGTGTAGGCTGGAATTAGATAAAAGGGTTCGGACGGGGATTCCCTCGTATCGGGGCGACCGGGCCTGCCCAAGGTGCCGAACTCGTGACACCGACGGCCAGTCCGGGCGGACCGATGCCTGCACAGCCTCACCGATAGCGGGAAACTGCCAGTCTGAGCGACGAGTGTTCATATGTGCATATTGCTATTAAGTGGATACTCACTCGAACCTAGGTAGAACCCGCGTTCGGGGATACGCACGAACGTCAGCGTGAGGATGATAATGATATTCGACGACCAAACAGACAGGGCAGACGAACAGAGCGCGAACAGCGTACAAAACAATACCAACGGACGGAGAGCGGTGATTTATACAGGAGACGACACTGGTGCTGGAAAATGTATTGCACTCGGGGTGCAACACCAACTCCGTCGAAGTGAGCGAGACGCTGTCATTGCGAGTCCAGACGTGACAACCAAACTCGATACCGACAGTTGCCACTGGTGGGCTGCATGAGAGCGACACTGAACAGGGAGCAAATTGGGTCTATCTTCTTCTCCCTGCTATTGATCACGTCGGTATTTGCGGGTGTAGTTGTGATGTCGGAACCGGCTCAGGCGGCGGAGACGACGTCACAGTTGGACTTCTCTAGTATTTACGACGCCGACGTTGTCTACGGCTCGGACGAATCTGGGGATTTCGACGGTGGTGGAGGTGCACTCGTGTCGTCTACGGTGGCTAGTAACAACGGCAATCCGGGAAGTGACGGTGTTCCGGACGATGGTGTAATCTCCGCAGATCCGGGGCTTCACCCGAGGTTTGAGCTCGCAGACTTTCACGACAGCAGCGGTAACAACGCTTGGCAGGAGCTTTCTACAGGTTCGAGAACGGCAAGTGTTACCAACGGCGAGTACAATAATGTCCACGTCGTCGCATCGGCTGGAGGCGCAGGAACGGGAAGCCCGGCCAAATTCGAACTGATATTGCACTATGATGATGGGACGACCGACGCGTGTGAGTTTACCGTCAACGACTGGTTCGGATCTGTGCCCAGCGACGGCTACGCAGTTAGAGATGGTATGGACAGGTGGGATAGCGATTCATACGATGACGCAAACAAAGCAGGAATCTGGGGCTTCGCAGTAAGTGCCGATTCGAGCAAGACACTGACAAACGTTGAAATCGACGTGACGGAAAATCAGGCTGGGTCGTTCGTATTCCTCGGCGGCGCGGCAACGACCAAGTCGAGCAGTGAGACAAATAGCGCACCGACAGCCGACGCGACTGTCGGGGATACGTCCATCGTCGAGGGGCAGAGTGTCAGCTTCGATGGTAGTAGATCCAGCGACCCGGACGGAGACTCACTTAGCTACAGTTGGTCGTTCAGGGACGGTGGTTCGTCGACCGCCACCAGCCCCAGTTACACGTTCCCGGATGCAGGCGGGGGAGCCGGCGGAAGCGCGACGTACACACCGTCACTGACGGTGAACGACGGGAACGGTGGCTCGGACTCGGATTCGACGGCATCTATCACAGTCTATAACGACTTCGACGGTGACGGGCGGGCAGACGATGACAGTGCAACTGGCGTGAGCACCGACAGCGACGACGACGACGACGGAATAGATGACTCGAGCGACCCGGCCCCGTACAACGTGTATCCGGAAGCGCCGGACGGGACCGAGTCCACAGACGAGGACAGTACCCTCACCGGCGACCTAGCCCAACTCGCTAATGACGGGTACAAAAGCTACGACTCCAACACCGATTCGATCATTATCGAGAAGGTCGATGGGGAGAGTTTCTCTACGGAGAGCACGGTGACGTTCAGCTCTGGAGCAACAGTCACCGTCAAGAGTGACGGAACGTGGACGTACGATCCCAACGGACAGTACGAGAATCTCGATAGCGGCGACTCGAAGACAGACAGTTTCACCTACACCGTTACCGACGACGAACATGAGGGCACCGCAGCGGCGACTGACCAGGGAACAGTTTCTATAACTATTAATGGCGTCAACGATGCGCCCACTGCGCCCACCGACGACGATAGCACGACAAACGAGGTATCCGAAGACGACACGGCTGGCACGGCAGTCGGAATCACCGCCTCGAGTACGGACGTCGACGACGGTGACACTGTCTCGTACGGATTGACGGACGATGCCAACGGCGCGTACAAGATCGATTCCTCGACTGGGGAAGTGACTATCGACGACCCCGCGGAAGTCGACCACGAGGCTGCAAACAGTAACACCATCACCGTGGAAGCCTCGGACGAGACAGATGCCGTCACAACGGATTTCGATATCACCGTCACCGACGTCGATGAGACGCCTGACTTCATCAACGGCGGCCCCAGCAGCGTGGCTGAAGACGCAACTAACGGGACTGCTGTCCACGATGTCGACACATCTGTCGACACCAGTGCCAGCAACAGCCCGGATGTCGGCGTCAGCTACACCATAACCAGCGGTAACAGTGACGGCGCCTACGAAATCGACAGTTCCACCGGACAGATAACCGTCGCCGATACCACACAACTCGACCACGAAGTCTCCAGCAGTCGGAGTGTCACCGTTGAGGCCAGCGAGGAATCGAAGAATCAAAGCCAAGACATCACGCTGAACGTCAACGACGCCGACGAAACGCCCACCTTCACCACCAGCGGTTCCGACAGCATTCCTGAAAACACTACCAATGGTACCGCAGTTCACGACGTCGGGGCAAACGTCGGCGGCGACTCCGACGAAGGTGTCAGCTACACGTTCACCGACGGCAACGGCGACGGTGCCTACACTATCGACAGTGTGACGGGCGAGATAACCGTCGCTGATGAAACCCAACTTGACCACGAGGTCTCCGGCAGTCGCACTCTCACCGTTGAGGCCAGTGAGGGAAGCGCGACAAACACACAGTCCGTCGACATCGACGTCACCGATATCAATGAGACGGCCATCTTCACTTCTTCGACGAGTAACGATGTCGACGAGAACAAGACAAACGGCGCGACGGTTCACGATGTCAATGCGGATGTCGACGCGCACGGGGCTCAAGCAAGCGACACTGGAATTACCTACGCGATTACCAGCGGCAACGTTTATAACGCCTTCGCCATCGACAGTTCGACCGGCCAGGTGACTGTCGATAACGCCTCCGCCGTCGAGACTGAACTCCGCACGAATCAAAATATTACGTTCACTGTCGAGGCTACCGAGGGCCAACAGACCCAGACACAGACCATCACGGTTGACATCAACCAGGTCGACGAGGTGCCAGTGTTCACCTCTGGAACCAGTGCCAGCGTCCGCGAAGACGCGCTCAACGATTTCGTCGCACAGGACGTACAGGCGAACGTTGGAGGCGATCCCGATGAAGATGTCACCTATCAGATCACCGGCGGCAACAGTGCAGGACTGTTCGAAATTGAGCGTGCAAGCGGCAAACTGAAAATAGACTCATTCCAAGATGCTATTGAACTTGACCACGAAAATATCACGAGCGTTACACTCACTGTCAAAGCCAGTGAAAACACTGTGAGCACTACGCAGAAGGTCACAATTGATGTGGCTGACATCGACGAGAGACCGAAGCTCGGTGTCCCACCAGCACCCGCTGTCACGGAGAGTGCTTCCAGCAACACGCAGTTTCATGATGTCGATGCCTATGTCGACGAGGCAGACCGTACGTTTGATGTGGGCGTGAACTATACCATCGTTGGCGGGAATACCGATAGCGCGTTTGCGATAAACAATTCAACCGGGGAGCTGACCGTCGACAACGCTTCCGCTGTCGAAACCGAAATTCGTTCTGATTTGACGATTACCGTCGAAGCGGCCGAAGGGGATGAGTCTGACACCCAAGACATCACCGTGGATATTAGTCAGGTCGACGAAGTGCCCGAATTTACCTCCGGCACGACTGCTTCCGTCTCCGAAGACGCCACCAACGGCACTGCTGTCACCGATGTGGAGGCCGACGTTGGCGGTGCCGCCGACGAGGATGTCAGCTATGCGATCACCAGCGGCAGCAACGACAACGCATACACTATCGACAGCAGTTCCGGTCAGATCACACTCACTAACGCCACTGCAATCGATCACGAGGCCTCGGACACTTGGAGCATCACCGTCGAAGCCAGCGAGGGGACTGAGACGAACACACAGACCCTCGATATCGACGTCACTGACGTCGACGAACGCCCGTCGTTTACTTCTGACACCACGGCAACTGCCTCCGAGTCAGCCACTGTTGGTACGGACGTGCTTGATGTCAACGCCACTGTCGGAGGAGACGATGATGAGGGTGTCAACTACGCGATTACTGCAGGTAACGACGACGTGGCAGGCAACGGTGGTGAGGCCTTCGCCATCGACAGTTCCGGCCAGATCAACATAAGTGATACAGAGGACATCGACGAGTCTGAGCAAAGTAGTTTCTCGCTGACAGTCGAGGCCAGCGAGGGGACCACGACGAACACCCAGACAGTTACGATCACCGTCACCGACGACGTAGCGCCAATCTTCAAGCCCGATTCGAGTACACCCGCAGACGATGCGACGGACCACGCCCCCAGCAACGATATCCAACTCGAGTTCGACGAGGACGTGGCACTCGACAGCGGGAATATCGAAATCGTCGACGACAGTGAGGGGTCCAGTACACAGACGCTCAACGTCGCCGACAGTGCAGTGTCCGCCTCGGGTAGTACCGTCACTGTCTCACCGTCGAGTACCCTCGAACCGGAGACGAGCTATCATGTCAAGGTGGACAGTGATGCCATCGAGGACGGCTTCGGGAACAGTTACGACGGGGTTTCCGACGACACCACGTATAACTTCACGACTGCAAACACAGCAGCCTCGTTCACCAGCCCCAGTCCGGCGTCGGTGTCGGTCGACGAAGACGGCAGCGTGAACCTCACAACTGTGCTCGAAGTGCGGGACGTCTCCGCCAGCGACGACCTGACTTGGACGGTCACGAGTGCGCCCAGCAACGGTAGCCTCGCCGGAGTTGACGGCAACACAAACGCCGATCTGAAAGGGAATAACAGCCCGCATACACTCTCGACCTCGCCCACCTACACGCCTGACCCCGAGTTCAACGACGGCGGAACTCCCGACGACAGCTTTGAGGTGAAAGTTACGGACAACAACCCCGGCACAAGCGACACTATACCCGTCGAAGTGACAGTCGTCACTCTCAACGACGCGCCCTCGATCGAGGTCGGCAGCGACCAGACCGTCATGAACAATACTACTCAACAGACAGTCTCGAACGTCGCCACCAATTTCGACCCGGGCGGCGGCAGCGACGAGAGCACTCAACGTATCAGCGACTTTTTGATCACCAACGACAACAACGGCCTGTTTGCCAGCCAGCCTGAGATCAACAACGACGGGACTCTCACCTTCACGCCAGCAGACGGCGTACAGGGAACGGCGACGGTTGAGGTGCAGGTGATAGACGACGGGGGAACGACAAATGGCGGAACCGATACGTCGGCCCCCAGTCGGTTCAATATCACCGTCGACAACAGAGGGCCGACGATCACCGACCTCAGTGTGAACAACCCATCCGGCCAGAATGTGAACGTTTCCTTTGAGAGCGACGAATCGCTGTCGACGATCAGTGTCTCAATCAGTGATGCCGAATCCGCAACACTCGACGAGGTTAATTTCAGCGAGACTGACACCGGCGACGGCACCTACACCTACGAGGCTACTTACAGTGGTTCTACCGACGGCAGCTACAATGTCTCGCTCGACACTATCGAAGACACTGCCGGGAACTCCGGTGAAACCGACGAGTCCGATAGCGTCGACGTTTCGACTGGCGGTGGCGGCGGTGGCGGCGGTGGCGGCGGTGGCATCGGTGGCATCGGTGGCATCGTTGGCATCAGTGGCGATGACGACGAGGAAGACGGAGGCAACCCCGATGATCGCGGTGGCGACCCAGATAGCGCCGGTGCCGGTGGGGAAGATGGGGACAATCTCGGTGACGACGGGGACAGCGGCGATGGCGGGGTGGAAGACGGTGGCGATGAGACCAGTGGCCCACGGGAGCCGAGCGGTGAAACGAGTGGGGACGAAGAGTGGGTCGAACCTTCCGAGTTTCACGCAGTCGATATCGTGGACGTGCAGCTAGTAACCGCCCCCGCAAACAGCGTGAACGCGACGAGCATCGTCACGCTGGACAATCCATCCACGGACGACCAGCGGACCGACGTCCGGTTCGTCATCGACGGTGAGGTCGTCGAAGAACGCGACGTCGTGGTTCCGGGCACAGAACGGGTGAACGTGACCCACAGCGAGATCCTCGAGGAGCCCGGCACCCACGAGTCGGCCTCGAATATCGCCACGAGGGCGGACGACGGTGGAACTGTCCGCACATACGACTTCGAGATCGGATCCGTCGAACTCGACGAGGACGGAACCGAACTCGCCAGTTCGAGTGCTGTCCCACCGTCCGGTCCTGACGACGCGGACACTGGTGAAGCTGCGAACGCACGGGGAACTCTGTTGTTCGCCCTGCTCGGATTGGTGGCTCTGGTCGCTGTCATACTGGGGGCACTCTACTGGCGTCGCTCCGACTAGACAAACACAACAGGATTTCACTCACGATCGTCGGTAGCTCTCACCAGTTATGAGTGCTTACTCGGTTTTGCGCCGTGGTGAATCGCCAGACGTGGCTTGATTTCACCGCCTGCTCGATGTTGTGAACGACACATATCAAAACGGGCTCACGAAACTCACCGTCCCAAGCCCGCGCACGGCGTCGCCGAGCGTGCGCCTAATATCCGAGAAGACGGTCTCACACATCGCTCGTTGCCTGAACTCACGATGTCTTATTAGTGGTCTTGCTCCCTCGTTAGGAGGTTTCTCGCGTGATTTCATCACGAAACAGGGCGGATACCTCGGGGCTTGACCTCGAGGCGATTGGCCCAGTATCCGTTGTGCTCGCCTCACCCACTGACAGTTGTACTGCACGCTACGGGCAGTGTTTCGTGAGATTTGCGTGGGTGCTGTCTGCGAGCACCCGCACTGGATTGGTGGCGGTGAGCCACCGACAGTGCGTGGGACCGGATTTGAACCGGCGGACCTCTACAGGACAGCGCCCTCAACGCTGCGCCGTTGGCCTGGCTTGGCTACCCACGCACGGCGTATCTGTCTGCAATCCTCAGTAATCCGGGGGGCAATAAAAGGGCTTTCCTTTCCCCCGGGGACGCTCGTTGGGTAGCGATTCCACCCCTCCCGGACGGAAGCGCGGAGCGCGGTACCGCAACTTCAAGTGTGTTCCGGCAGTTCGGGGGGGTATGGCGAAGTACTCCACCGGCGGCGTCGGGGGCGACTCCGGCGGTGCCTGTGAACTCTGTGGAGCGGAGGGGCGATCCCTCGAGACCGCGACGGTCGCGGGGGCGCGACTCGAGGTCTGCAGCGAGTGTGTCGAACACGGCGAGTCGGATTCGCACGCGGACGACGATCGGACGCGCGAACGCCGTCGGAAGGCCGCACAGAACGCCGCCAAACTCGACGACGCCCGGTCTGTCGAGACGGACTGGGAGGCGGGCACGGACTACGAAGACGACCCGCTTCCGTACCTCGTTCGCGGCTATGGCGACCGCGTCGAGGAGGCCCGGCAGGCGGCGGGGCTGCAGACTGACGAACTCGCGGCCGACGCCGAGATCGACGAGGACGACCTCGTCGCGATCGAACAGGGGCGGGCCGCGCGCGCGAACGTCGGCGGGGCCGCCATCGAGTCGCTCGAGGCGTGTCTCGGAATCGAACTCGCCGAGTGAAGCGCCGACACACCTGCGAAGACGCTACTCGTCCGTCTCGGCGGATGCTCGCCGCCACGCGTAGAGGTACACCAAAACGGCGATACAGAGCCACGCGACCGCGCCGGCCCGGACCGCGAAGTTCGCGCGCTGGCCCCACGTCGCCAACTCGAAGGGAAGCGACGAGAGCGCAACGGCGGGCGCGCCGACGACAATCGTCAACACGAACGTCGTCTGCATGACCCACCCGTAGTCGATGCCCTCCGGATCGGTCGTCTCGACGGGGCGCATACCGCGTCTCGGTGAGAGAGCGTGTAAGCGGTTACGGTTCGGCGCCGTCGGTGCCCTGGAAGCGGGAGCGTTTAACCTCTCGGGGGACGCAGTTCGCGTATGCGAGCGAAGGACATCCGCGCGAAGGCCGGCGAGGAGCCGATCACGATGCTCACCGCCTACGACGCACCGACGGCCCGGTTGATCGACGAGGCCGGCGTCGACATCGCGCTCGTCGGGGACTCGGTCGGCAACACGCGGCTCGGGTACGACTCGACACTGCCGGTCACCGTCGACGAGGTGGCGAGCCTCACCGCGGCCGTCGCCCGCGCGACCGAGGACGCCCTCGTCGTCTCGGACATGCCGTTTCTCTCCTTTGGGGCCGATGCCGACGATGCGATCGAGAACTGCGGCCGGATGCTGAAGGAGGCGAACGCGGACGCAGTCAAACTCGAGTGCGGGCCCCACACGGTCGAGTTGACGCGTCGGCTCACGGAGATCGGCGTTCCGGTGCAGGCCCACCTCGGGTTGACGCCGCAACGGGAGAACGAAACCGGCCTCTACCGGCAGGGCACCGAGGAGGAATCCGCCCGAAACCTCCTCGATCTCGCCCGCCAACACGAGGCGGCGGGGGCGTTCTCGCTCGTCTTGGAACACATCCCGGCGAACCTCGCCGAGTCAGTCACCGAGGCGCTGTCGATCCCCACGATCGGGATCGGCGCCGGTCCCGACTGTGACGGCCAGGTGCTCGTCGTCGACGAGGTGATCGGCCTCTCTGAGCGGACCGCGCCGTTCTCGAAGCGGTTCGGCGACGTTCGCGGCGAAATGAAGGGGGCGATCGACGACTACGTCGACGCCGTCGAGTCCGGGGCGTTCCCCGCCGAGGAACACAGCCACCACGAGGACGGCCTCGACGACATATACTGAGACCCCATCCGCGTGCCGGACGCCGCGGTGGTCCGGGCAACTGGGCCGCCGGACACGACTTATGTGGCTCCGACACGTCTATTCCGGCATGGCAGAACGCGTGTCGGCCGGCGAGCGGGCGGGCACCGGGGCCGCTCCAACCGACGACGGAACCCACGACGACGAAGCGGGCGGCGACACAGCAGACGACGGACGAAGGCGTCGGCGAGCGGACACCGACGAGAGCGCGCCCCGTCCAGACGCTCCTGCCCTCGCTGTCGACGACATCTCGAAGTCCTTCGGGGACGGCGACGATGCCGTCGTCGCCGTCGACGACGTGAGCTTCGCCGTCGATCGCGGTTCGGTCGTCGGACTGCTCGGTCCTAACGGCGCCGGCAAGACGACGCTGATAAAATCGATCCTCGGGACGGTCGTCCCCGACTCGGGGACGGTGCGGCTGTTCGGGGTCGACGCGGCATCGGATCGGCGGGCGGCGTACGCCGACATCGACGCGATGCTCGAGGGGGCCAGAAACGACTACTGGCGGCTCACAGTGCGGGAGAATCTCCGTTACTTCGCGACGATCGGCGGCGTCGACCCCGACTCTGTCGCCGCCCGTCACGACCGGCTTCTCGACCGACTCGGCCTCGCCGAAAAGGCGGACACACCCGTCCGGGAGCTTTCGCGGGGGATGAAACAGAAAGTCTCGCTGGCGAGCGTCCTCGCCGGCGGGGCGAAGCTCGTGTTCCTCGACGAGCCGACGCTCGGGTTGGACGTCGAGAGTTCGCGGACCCTCCGGCGAGAACTCCGTAGGCTGGCCGACGAGGACGACCTCACCGTGGTGCTCAGCAGCCACGACATGGACGTCGTTGAGGCTGTCTGTGATCGGGTGATCGTCGTGGCCGACGGCCGAATACTGGCGGACGACGCCGTAGCCGCCCTCGTCTCCCGCGCGAGCGCCGACGTCGTCGAGGTCGCAAGCCCGGACTTCGAGGAGCGCACCCTCGTGGCGCTCGACGAGCGCTTCGAGGTTCAGTCCGTCACGCCGGCCGAGACCGGGGGGCGGACCCGGATCGAGGTGGCGGCCGACGGGGATGAACTGTACGCGTTGATGGACCACCTCCGCGAGGCCGGCGTCAGGATCGACGACGTCCGAACGCGTCGCCCCGACCTGGAGGACGTGTTCGTCGATATGACGGAACCCGAAACGGAACGACACGAAGCGACCGCCGCGGTGGAACGACAGCGGTGAGCCCTCCCGATTCCGACCGCCACACCGACCGGCGGACCGACGGGGCGCCCGGCGGGACGGCCCTCCGAGAGACGCCGCGCCGTGCGACGTACTACCACCTGGTGCGGGCCGTCCTGTATCGCGAACTCCTGATCTTCGTCCGGTACCCGGCTAACGCCGTCGGCGGCGTCGTCGTCTCGGTGTTCTTTTTCGCGCTGCTTTTTTACGGTGGCCGGCTGCTGGCCGGGGAGGCACTCGCCGACTCGATCGAGGGCATCGTCGTCGGCTACTTTCTCTGGACGCTGTCCGTCGGGGCCTACTCCTCGGTTTCAAACGATATCGCAAGCGAGGTTCAGTGGGGAACCCTAGAGCGACACGTCACCACCCCGTTCGGCTTCGCGCCGGTCGCGCTGTTGAAAGGCGTCGCGAAGGTCGTTCGAACGTTCCTGCTTTCGACTGTCATCCTCGCCGTGATGTTGCTCGTGACCGGAACGACGCTGAGTCTCGATCCGATCACTATCGTCGCCGTCGCCGGGCTCTCGATCACGTCGGTTCTCGGCCTCGGGTTCGCGGCCGGCGGCGTCACGGTCCTGTATAAACGAATCGGCAACTGGCTCAACCTGCTGCAGTTCGGCTTCGTCGTCCTCGTCTCCGCCCCGGTGTTCGACGCCCCGTGGACCCGGGTCCTACCGCTGGCCCACGGGAGCGCGCTGCTTCAGCGGGCGATGGTCGACGGCGTCCGGCTCTGGGAGTTCGCTCCCTTCGACCTCGGGTTGCTCGTCGCCGTCTCGGTCGGCTACCTCGCCCTCGGCTACCTTGTCTTCCAGTACGCGACCCGGCGGGCGCGGCGGCTCGGGGTGCTCGGAGACTACTGAGAATTGTAGTAGCTTACTCCCACTCGCCGTCGACGATGTCGGCCTCGGCCTGATGGGCCATGTTCACCTGATAATCCGGGAGGTGGAGCGCGAGGTCGGTCGTCGTGATGATCCCGACAGCCTGGCCACCGTCGACGACGGGGAGTTTCTTGACGCCGTTGTGACCCATCCGCTCGGCCGCGGTTCGGACGGATTCGCTCCGGCGAACCGTGACGACGGGATCGGACATCAACTCGCCGACCGGCGTTTCGGGGCTGAGCCCCTGGCCGACCGCGGCGACCACGTCGGACTCGGTGACGATTCCGAGGAGTCGGTCGTCGCCGACGACGAGCGACCCGATGCTCTTCTCGCTCAGTCTCCGTGCGGCGTCGGCCATCGTGGTTCCTTCCGACACGGTTTCGACCGGCGACGACATCAGTTCCTCGACACCATCGTCCTGTTGGGTCATATCCGCCCGTACTTCACGGACAATGATAATAGTATGGCATTCGCCGGAGGGGAACTCACGGTGCCCGGCGACGGACTCGATCGGGCCGACGACACGTTCACTCGCTCCACTCCGACCGGCACGCCGACGTACAAAAGTGCACTGTCGAGACCGATCCTTCCTTGACGCGCGTGAGGACCTGGTGGGTGGGTTCGTTCACGATCGGCTCCGAGCACACCGCACAGCGCGGCGCCGTGTCTTCCGTTACGTCCTCGCCGAGATCCGATGTCGGGTCGACCATTTCCTTGCACGGTTGTGGGGCAGGTATATCAACGATTATGTTCGAGGGAAGCGCCCGACACCGACCGGTCGCGTCACTCCTCGAGCGTCGTCTCGTCGAGCGCCAGCGGTTCGCTCTCGTCGGCCTGCCGGCGAACGTCGACGTGGTAGTGTTCGAGGATGTCCCGGCCCAAAAGCAGCGGATACTCCATGTGCCCGCGGTCCTCGATGCTCGCCGTGACGGTGTGTTGTTTGCCGCCGATGCCGACGACCAGATCGACGACCGGGCGCGACCGGCCGGACTTGACACTCCCGGATTTGATCTTGACGATGTCCTTTATCGGGCCGGTGCCGATCTCGGCGGCGAGGTGGGCGTCGATACTCGTCCGCGTCGCGCCGGTGTCGGATTTCGCCATTACGCTCCGCTGGCCGCTCGTCCCCATGACGACGACTTCCTCGACGTAGCCGATCACCGGCGTCTCCGTCGGGACCGACGCCTCGGGTTTCGGCATACACGCCGGCCGCGAGTCGCCGAGGTTCGCCGTCAGGTCGTGGACGCGCCCGGGGTCGACCTCGCCGCCCGCTCGCTCGATAGCCAGTCTGGCGATGTGGGGCGCGGGCGAGCGGCCGGTCGCCTCGAACAGCCCCCGGAACCCGGCCGTCGGATTGACTTCGAGGATGTAGTAGCCGTCCTCGCCCTCGACGATGTCGACGCCCGCGTAGTCGAGGCCGATCTCGTCCGTCGCCCGCTTGGCCATCGTCGCGGCCGCCTCGGGCAACTCGTCGGTCACGTTCTCGACGCGGCCGCCCAAGGCGACGTTCGTCCGCCACTCGCCGTCCGGTGCGTAGCGGTTCATCGCGCCGACGATCCGCTCGCCGACGACGTAGATCCGGAGGTCGTGGTGGCGTTTTTCGTCGTGTTCGATGAGTTCCTGGAGGAACGCCTGCCGCGAGCCGACCATCGGGTTGATGTGATCGTCGGTGTCGAGTTTCCAGGTGCCGCCGCCGTGGGTGCCGATCGCGGTCTTGTAGACGACCTCGTCGCCGAATCGGTCGCGCCGGGCGTTCAGTATTTCCCCCGAGAGTGCCATAAGAGCGTCGGGAACGGGCAGTCCCGCCTCCGCGAGGGCGGTCCCGGAAGCGAATTTGTGCATCGCGGTCATCGTCGCAGTCGGCGTGTTCAACACCGGACGGATGCGGTCGAGCATCGTTGCCAGCCCGAGCCCCTCCGCGGGCTGTTCTTCCTTCGAGAGCAACAGCCGGTTGACGACGATGTCCACGTCGGGTTCGAGCGTTACGACCCCATCGGCGATGTCGACGGCGGTGTTTTCGGCGCGGAGCCACGCGGTGTCGTGGCCGAGGTCGTCGACGGCGTTGAGTATCGCTTTCGTCTCCTTGGAACTGTGGAGGCTGAGAACGCCGACGGTGAGCGGATCGGGCATACGTCGGCTGTGGGCGGTTTCGGCAAAACGCTGCCGATCCACGAGTTCCCCGGCGTCGCTCCGTGGCCGATAGCGTATCGATACGTACCGATGCGTGTCCCTTCGCGACGGACGGCGTATTTATACCCCGTCGCGTCGTGGCTCGGGTGTGTCGGAGAGATTTACGTACGACGGCGGCGCGGTCGGTCCCGGCGAGACGCAGGAGTTCCGTTTTACTGTCAGCGAGACGTACCTCGGCGACCCCGTCCGGATCCCCGTTACGATCATCAACGGCGAGCGCGAGGGGCCGACGCTCTGTCTGACCGCGGCGGCCCACGGCGACGAACTCAACGGAATCGAGATCGTCCGGGAGGTCGCCCACGAGTGGGATCACTCCGGGCTCCGTGGAACGTTGGTCTGTCTTCCGGTCCTCAACGTCCCGGGGTTTATCGCCCAACAGCGGTACTTGCCGATCTACGACCGCGACCTCAACCGGTCGTTCCCGGGCGACGACTCGACGACGAGCGCAAAGCGGATCGCCGCCCGGGTGTTCGAGAACTTCATCGAGCCCTGCGACATCGGGCTGGACTTTCACACCTCGACGCGGGGGCGGACGAATATGCTTCACGTCCGCGCGGACATGAGCGATCCCCCGGTCGCCAGGGTCGCAAACGCGTTCGCTTCGAACGTCGTCATCGCGGGGCAGGGACCGAGTGGGTCGTTGCGGCGGGAAGCGAGCGAGGCGGGCACCTCGACGGTCACGGTCGAGTTGGGCGAGGCCCACCGCTTCCAGCGGCCGCTCATCGACGCGGCGCTGGAGGGCGTCCTGTCGGTGATGGCCGAATTCGGGATGTCGGCGACGGAGACAGTGAAATGGCCCGGGTGGCGGACCGTTATCGACGCGTCCGAGCAAAAGACGTGGCTCCGGGCCGACGCCGGCGGCCTCGTCGAGATGCATTACGACCGCGGCGCGCTCGTCGAGGCGGGCGAGGCCGTCTGTACGATCACCAACCCGTTCAAAACCGATGCGACGACCGTCGAAGCGCCCTTTAGCGGCGTCCTCGTCGGTGTCCTCGAGAACCCCCTCGTCTACCCCGGCAACCCGCTGTGTCACCTCGTCGCGCTCGACGAGTCGACGCTCCGGGCGTTCCGCCGGTATCACTGTGCGCACGAATAACAACCTTTTTAATAGTTTTATATACTCGATCGCCGTCGCCGCCGCCAACCCCCGAGCGCGGGGGCGCTCTCGCCGCCGCGGTCATCGGAAAACGCCGGCGAACACCCGCGAGCGGTTCGTACAAAGGCCCACGACACGTTCGCAGGTAGTAACTACTATACCACCGGGGTACCCACCATAGCGTGCATGAGTCAATCGTACGACCGAGGTCTGATAGAGGACTTCGGGCGGTGGCAGGAGTTCTCCGCCGGCATGTGGGCTTGGATCTTTCACAAGTTCACCGGCTGGGTGCTCATCGGCTACCTCTTTACCCACGTGGCGGTGTTGAGCACCGCCACCGTGGACGGGGCGACCTACACACAGACGCTCCAGGGGCTCGAGAGCCTGCTTCTCGTCCGATTCCTCGAGGTCGGACTGCTCGCGGTCGCCGCCTTCCACATCCTCAACGGCGTCCGCCTGCTGTTCGTCGACTTGGGTGTCGGGATAGAGTCACAGGACAAGGCGTTTTACGCCGCACTGATAGCGACCGCGGCCATTACGGTCGCGAGCATCCCGACGTTCCTCGTGGGGGCGTTCTGAGATGGCCGAACACTATTCATCGTTCGAGCCGAAGGGGACGCGGTGGCTGCTCCAGCGAATCACGGCCGCGTTTTTGGTCGTCGTGTTGGCGTATCACTTCCTGCTGTTGCACTTCGTCAACCACGCGGCCGACATCACGTTCGCCGGAACACAGGTCCGGATGAGCCAGGTCGGCTACTTCTCCACGATGGTGTTGTTCCTCGTGACCGCCGCCTTCCACGGCGTCAACGGCGTCTACAACGCTCTCGTCAACCAGGGTCTCGACGGCACCCAAAAGACCGTCGTCAAGTGGTCACTCGTCGCCGCGGGAACGCTCCTCGTCGTGCAGGGGACCCGCGTCGCGAGCGCCATGACGGGGTTGTTCTGATCATGAGTACACAAGTCCAAGAGCGCGAAAGCGAGACCGAGACCGAAGAGACGTCCGAGCACCAAGAGCGACGGCTCTCCGAGAAGCGCGAGCGCGCCGGAATGCGCGAGCGCGCCGAGACGGACCTCTCGGAGACCGACGAGACGGTCCGGATCAAGGTGTTCCGCTACGATCCCGAGGTGGAGGGAAAAAAAGACCCCCGCTTCGACACCTTCGAGGTGCCGTTCACAAAGGGGATGACGGTGCTGGACTCGCTGATCTACGCCCGGGATCACTTCGATTCGAGTCTCACGTTCCGACACTCCTGCCGGCAGGCGATCTGTGGCTCCGACGCGCTGTTCGTCAACGGGGCACAGCGGCTCGGCTGCAAGACGCAGATGGTCGATCTCGAGTGGCCGGTCCGGATCGAACCGCTCCCGCACGCCGAGGTCGTCAAGGACCTCGTCGTCGACATGGAGCACTTTTACGAGCAGATGGAGGCCGTCGAGCCGTACTTCCAGACGAACGACCTCCCCGAGGGCGAAGAGCAACGACAGACCCGCGAGAACCGCGAGAAGGTCAAGATGTCCACGCGCTGTATCTGGTGTAGCGCGTGTATGTCTTCGTGTAACATCGCCGCGGGCGACAACGAGTACCTCGGCCCCGCCGCCATCAACAAGGCGTATCGCTTTGCGATGGACGAACGCGAGGGCGAGGAAATGAAAGAACACCGGCTCAATATCATCGAACAGGAACACGGCGTCTGGCGCTGTCAGACGCAGTTCTCCTGTACC
This sequence comes from Natronomonas moolapensis 8.8.11, assembly GCF_000591055.1. Classification (GTDB taxonomy): domain Archaea; phylum Halobacteriota; class Halobacteria; order Halobacteriales; family Haloarculaceae; genus Natronomonas; species Natronomonas moolapensis. Next base: position 938,930 of record NC_020388.1, read on the forward strand.
GAGGTGTGCCCGAAGGACATCCCCCTGACCGAGCATATCCAAGAGCTCAAACGCGAGGCCGTCAAGAGCAACCTGAAATTCTGGTAGCAGTAGCCATAAGTCGTTCAAAACCCAACATAATACCATGACAATACACGAACACGATGTGATCGTCGTCGGCGCAGGCGGCGCCGGCCTCCGAGCCGCTATCGCGGCCGACGAGGAGGGCGCGGACGTGGCGATGGTCACGAAACTACACCCGGTTCGCTCGCACACGGGCGCCGCCGAGGGCGGTATCAACGCGGCCTTGCGGGACGGCGACGACTGGGAGCTGCACGCCTACGACACGATGAAGGGGTCCGACTACCTCGGTGACGCCCCGGCCATCGAAACGCTCGCCCAGGACGCCCCCGAGGAAGTCATCCAGCTCGAACACTGGGGGATGCCCTTCTCGCGGGAGGACGACGGACGCGTCTCACAGCGCCCCTTCGGCGGGCTCTCGTTCCCCCGGACGACATACGCCGGGGCCGAGACGGGTCATCACCTGCTGCACACGATGTACGAGCAGGTCGTCAAACGGGGCATCCAGGTCTACGACGAGTTCTACGTCAGCCAACTGGCCGTCACGGACCACGACGATCCCGAAGACCGGGAGTGTCACGGCTGCGTCGCCTACGACATCAAGTCCGGCGATGTCGCCGGCTTCCGTGCGAGGAACGGCGTCATCCTCGCCACCGGTGGCGACGGGCAGGTCTTCGATCACACCACGAACGCGGTCGCCAACACCGGCGACGGGCCGGCGATGGCGTACCGTGCGGGCGTTCCGGTCGAGGACATGGAGTTCGTCCAGTTCCACCCGACGACGCTGCCCTCGACAGGTGTGCTCATCTCCGAGGGCGTCCGGGGCGAGGGCGGCATCCTGTATAACGGCGAGGGCGAGCGATTCATGTTCGAACACGGCTACGCGAACAACGCCGGCGAACTCGCCTCCCGTGATGTGGTCTCGCGCGCCGAATTGACCGAGGTCAACGAGGGCCGCGGGATCAACGACGAGTACGTCTACCTCGATATGCGTCACCTTGGCGAGGAGCGCATCTACGACCGCCTCGAGAACATCATTCACCTCGCGGAGGACTTCGAGGGCGTCAACCCTGTCGAGGAGCCGATGCCGGTCAAGCCCGGCCAGCACTACCACATGGGCGGCATCGAGACGAGCGAGCACGGCGAGACGTGCGTCAACGGGCTGTACGCCGCCGGCGAGTGCGCCTGCGCTTCGGTCCACGGCTCGAACCGGCTCGGCGGCAACGCGCTGCCGGAGCTCATCGTCTTCGGCGCGCGAGCCGGCCACCACGCCGCCGGGCGCGACCTCGGGGAGGCCGAGGTCCCGATCGGTCCCTCCGCGGAGAGCGAACCCGAAGAGGGTCTCGACACGCCGGTCGAGCCGGGCGCGCTCGACTCGACCGACGGCGACGTCGCCGCCGACGGCGCGATGGTCGAACCCACCGAGGTCGTCGAGCACGCCGTCGAGCACGAGCGGACCCGCATCGAGGAGATGCTCGAGGGCGACGGCACGAACCACGCCGAGATCCGCGAGGATCTCCAGACGGCGATGACCGAGAACGTCAATGTCTTCCGGGAGAAAGAGGGACTCAAGAAGGCCCTTGAGGTCATCCGCGAGTGCCGCGAGCGGTATCAGGACGTTGCCGTCTCGGATCCCTCGCGGACGTTCAACACCGACCTCATCCACACGATCGAGACGCGAAACCTCATCGACATCGCCGAGACGATCACGCTCGGCGCGCTCGCTCGCGACGAGTTCCGCGGCGCCCACTGGCGGCGCGAACATCAAGAGCGAAAAGACGAGGGGTGGCTCAAACACACGATGATATCCTGGAACGACGGCACGCCGAAGCTCTACTACAAGCCCGTCGTCCTCGAGGGCGAAAACAAAGAGTACGAGCCGAAGGTCCGCTCGTACTGACACCACGGATCGATCTTTCGCGGCGAGTCGGTTCCGTCGTCTGTCGAGTGGCCGCCTATTTATAAACGAACCGTCGACAGGCGCGTTCCCGGCATCTACGCAGGCGTACGCCGACGACTACCTCAGGTCCCTGCGCAACCACTTATAAATAACGGCCGGAAATACATACTCAGGCGCTGACAATATATAAACAATCGCCGGAAATATACGAACGACTGCCGATTGTCAGGAGTAAATAAATGACCGCCGAGTATATATAAATGACTCTGGCTATTATCAAGACCGGCGCCGGAGTCGAACCGTCCGGTCTAGCCGACGAACCCGTCCGTGCTCCACTCCGCGTCCCCCTCGTCCGGTTCGATTGAGACCGGCGCGCTGACCAACACGAAGGCGGCTTCCTCGTCGTCGTTTCGGATCTGTCGGGTCGCCTCGGGGGGGATCCAGACCGCATCGCCTTCCTCCATCCCGACGGGGTCGCCGTCGATGACGACGGTTGCCGTCCCCTCGATGAGGACGTAGATCTCCTCGTGGCCGTTCTCGGCGTGGTCGTGCGGTCGGCTCTTCCAGTTCGGCTCACACCGGGTGATCGTCACGCCGATCTTCTCGCTGTCGAGAGGCTCTCTGAGAAAGTGCATCCCGCCGGAGACGGGATCGATGTCGTGGTAATTGACGCGCTTGTACGTACTCATACCGGCGCTTCACAGGCCAGCAAGATAGGTTTCACGCCGGATCCTCGCCTCCGGATAGACAGTACCCGACCTCGTCCGCCAGACCGACAGCGTCCCCATCCACCAGACCGACAACGCCCCTATCCACCAGACCGACAACCCCCATCCGTCAGACCGACAGTACCCGCTCGACCCGGTCGGACCCCGATTCGGGCGGGTCCGAGCGCATCCCCGCGACCGCGTCGAGGAACGCGATCCGGTAGCTCGCCGGGCCGTTGTACTCGCCGGCGGCGGCGCGTTCGCCCGCCAGCCCGAACGCGACGGTCCCCGAGAGCGCGGCCTCGAGAGAGCGCTCAAGCCCGACGCCCGCCCCGAACGTCGCGAGCGTCACGCCGAGCATACAACCGGTACCGACGACCCGGCTCATCATTTCGTCGCCCGCGGAGACCTCGTAGGCCGCCTTCGGCCCGGCGACGACGTCGGTCTCGCCGGAGGCGACGGCGACGGTGTCGTACGCGCGGGCACACGACAGCGCCGCCTCGGCGACGTCGGCGTACTCGCCGACCGATTCGACGCCGCGGACCTCCGCGTCCTCGCCCGCGAGCGCCGAAATCTCGGCGTGGTTGCCCTTCAGGATCGTCACGTCGAGTTCCTCTAGGAGGCGGGTCCCGACCCGTGTCCGTGTCGGGGTCGCGCCCATCCCCACCGGATCGACGACTACGGGGACGCCGGTGTCGTTGGCCGCCTCGCCTGCGGCGAGCATCGTCGCCTCGCCGGCCTCGTCGACGGTTCCCATGTTCAACAGACAGGCGTCCGCGGCCGCGACCATCTCGGCGACCTCGCGCTCGTCGTCGGACATGACCGGCAACCCGCCCCAGTGCAGCGTCACGTTGGCGACGTCGTTGACGGTGACGTTGTTGGTGACCGAGTTGACGAGCGGTTCCGCGGCTCCGATGGCCTCGAGGGCGGCCGCCACGTCGACGACTGGGTCAGACATCGGCGCTCACCCCTTCGACGGCGTCGGCGAGTCGCTGTGTCGCGGCCTCCGGGTCGTCCGCCCCGGCGATCGCCGAAATGACGGCGACGCCGTCGGCCCCGGCGTCGACGACCGATCCGGCGTTCTCGGTCGTGACGCCGCCGATGCCGACGAAAGGGACGTCGACGGCCGCCTGGACCGCCCGCACCCGGTCGAGTCCGACGTTCGATTGCTCCGGCGTCGTCTCCTTGGAGGTCGTTCCGAAGACCGCCCCGACGCCGAGATAGTCCGCGCCCGCCGCCTCCGCCTCGCGGGCGGTCGCCGGGGTCGAGACGGAGCGGCCGACGATCGCGTCCCCGCCGAGCCGATCGCGGGCGACGGACACCGGAAGGTCGTCGTCCCCCAAGTGGACGCCGTCGGCGTCGATCGCGGCGGCGATGTCGATCCGGTCGTTGACGATCAACGGCACGCCGGCGGCCTGCGTCGTCTCGCGGAGCTCGAGGCCGAGTTCGTACCGTTCGCGCGCGCTCGTCCCCTTTTCGCGGAGCTGGACGAAATCGACGCCGCCGTCGATCGCAGCCTCAACGACCTCGGGCGTCGACCGACCCGCCGAAAGCCCTGCGTCGGTGACCAGATACACGCCGAAATTCTGACTCATACAACCCGATGGTATCCGCCGGTTGGGTATCGGTCTTTCCGTTCACAGCCACACATTTAAATAAAGCCGTCCAACGACCGCGTATGATCGAGGAACTATCGGAGGCGGCGGCGGCGGTCGCGGCGGCGAGCGAGGCGTGCGGCGACGAGGACGCCCGCGAGCGGCTCGACGGCCTCGAATCGCAACTCTCGCGGCTCGCCGAGTCCGAACAGGGCGCAGACCACGGGCGGTTGGCGCGCATCCAGCGGGCGCTCGACGAGGTCGGGGCGGCCGTCGAGAGCGAGGCGCTCGCGGCGGTTCGGGACGCCGACGGGCGCATCGACGACTACCGCGAGACGGTCGAAGGTGTCTGACCGACCCGATCAGCCGTTGGCGTCGCCTCGACCACATCGAAGAGACGCTCCTCCGTCGCCGTCGCGGACGCTATCGACACTGTTGTCGGAGAACCGAGACCGCGAGCCGTCGGAACACGTCCCCGGTGTGATCGAGTTCGAGCCTGCCGTGTCGTTCGATAGCGGGGCGAGCGCGGGGTCGGTCGCGAGCGCGTCGTATGAGGGACTCACAGCCAGACGGTGTGCCCGGCAGATGAAAGCTCGTCGTGATGGATCGACCGTCCTACCGGGACTGCGTCCGCCGGGATCGCGCTGCGTCTTCGACTGGTTCGGCGGGGACGCCCGCCGCCGTCACGCCCGGGGGGACGTCCTCAACGACGACGCTTCCGGCCCCGATCGACGCGGCCTCGCCGACCGAGATGTCGCCGAGCAGTGTTGCGTTCGCGCCGACGGTGACGCCGTCCCCGAGGGTCGGGTGACGCTTCTCGCGGCGCATCGAATCGCCGCCGAGCGTGACGCCGTGATACAGGAGGACGTCGTCGCCCACCTCGGCAGTCTCGCCGATCACGACGCCGGCCCCGTGGTCGATGAACAGCCGGCGGCCGATATCTGCGGCCGGGTGGATTTCGACGCCGGTGAGCAGGCGTCCGGCCTGTGAGACGAATCGAGCGGCGAACCGAAAGCCACCGCGCCACAGGGCGTGCGCGACGCGATACCCCCAGACCGCGTGGACGCCGGAGTACAACAGCGCGACCGTGACGGCGCTCCTGGCGGCCGGATCTTTCGTGCGTGCGGTCCGAATATCCTCGGTGATCGTCCCGAGGACGCCGGCGAGGGTGTCGAATACCATGATGAGTCGGGGAGGCGAGCTGTGAGACGGAACGTACGGTGCAACGGGGACGACGGGACAGGCGTTCGCCGCTAGCTAGTCCGCGCTAACGCGGCCGCCACCTCCCGGTCCCCGCGCGGTGTTCCAAACTCCGGGAACGAAGATATAAAAACTGTCGGTGGGGGCGCTCGTCGTCTCCGGACCGTCGCTCGTGCGTCGCTCTGGGCGTTCGGATACCGGGAGTCCTCCGGACGGTCCGGGTGCATCGGTCGACCCCGACCCCGTGTTCGCCTTTCGGCCCGTCTGCGTCCGCGCTATCGGCGAGCAACTGGGGTGTCTCATCCGCGAAAACGTGGCGATGGCCGTCGAGCGGGCCGGGGGGTTCGGGGTGAACAGAGGGCTTACATAATTGAACCCCGAACGGGGGTGTATGCCAGAAGTGGAAGTGTCGTTGCCCGACCGAATCGACAGCGAGATCGCCCGCCTGGTCGATCAGGGTGAGTTTCTCAACCGCGAACAGGCGGTCGAGGAGCTCCTTTCGATGGGCGTTTCGGCGTACGCTCCGGCGGAGACGACGGACGAACCCGACGAGGACCTGTTCACACAGATGACCGACGACCAGCAGGACCCCGCCGCCCGAACCGACGAGGGCGACGACTACGCCTTCTGACCCGCCGGCCGCCCCGGGCTTTCCGCGTTCACTCCGAGAGGCCAGTCTCGCTTCGGTAGACGTATCGCATCGGGAGCCCCCGCTCGTCCGTCGGTGGATCGGCCGGAAGCGACCGGAGCGATCCGGGGCCGGGACGCACGGTCAACCCGAGCGCGACGGCGTCGAGGACAGCCGGAATCGGGACCCGAAACCCCTCGGTCGCCTCGGCGACCGACTGAACCGTCGGCGGCGCGTCGCGGTCGAACCCGGCGAGCGAGCGCATCCGTTCTGCGTACCCCGACGCGATTCCCGACGGTTCGCTCGGGGCGTCGTCCGCGAAAGCCAGATAACACAGCTCCGGGTTGGCCTCGAAGAAGACCGGGCGGGCGTCGTCGATGGCGTCGAGGAACTCGTCGACGGAGGCGATGACGGATGCGCGCTCGAAGGCTTGACGGGGGAGTTCCGACCCAGTCTTGCGTTCGTGGACCCTGTTGGCGGCCCGGTAGCGGTGTTTCTTGGCCGCTTCCCGGACAGGGGCCGGGACGACTGCGTCGTTGCCGCCGAGCAGCGCCCGGGCCGCCCGTTCGTTCGGCCGAGGGGCACTCGCCGTCTCGAGGCCGATCGCGACGTCGGTCGCGATGCGGTCAGCCGACTCCTCGTAGTGTGTCCAAAGCTCGCCGATCCCGTCGAAGACGGCGGCGTGGTCGAACCCATCGGCCGTGTACGCAACGGCGAGCCATGCTCCGCCCCGGGCCACGCTGCCGACGTAGTGCTCGCTCACGGATCGAACGTGTCGCCCTGGCCACGTATGCGTATCGCCCCGGCAGACGGACGTCCGCCGGGGGTCCGAGCCCCTCTCAATCGTGGGGGTGGAACCGGTTCATCGCCCGCCTGACCGCACCCGTATCGCCGACGAACGTGAGGCGATCGCCGTGTTCGATGATGCGGTCCGCAGACGGCACATCGTTTTCGCCGTCCCGGCTGACAATAGCGATGAAACAGCCGTCCGGGATCTCCGAGTTGAGCTCCTCGATGCTCTTGCCGGTGAACTCCTCCGATGTCACCTCGACTTCCTGGACGTCGTGGCTGTCGCCCAACTCGTTCATCCAGTGGGTAATCGCCGGGCGCTCGATCTCGTCGTCGATGGCCACTGCGGTCGCGGTCGGGGAATCGACGGCGGTCACGCCGATGCTCCGGAAGGCGTCGACGTTCTCCGGCTCGTTCACCTGCGAGTACACCGCCTCGATGCCGAACGTGGTGATGGCGAGTTGACACGCCAGGAGGTTGATGTCGTCGTCTCTGGTGGCCGTAATGAACCGCTTTGCGTCCTCGATGCCCGCTCTGCGGAGTGCCTGCGTGTCGGTGCCGTCCCCCTCGTACACGGTAAAACCTTCCGACCGGGCCGCCTCTATCTCGTCCGCGTCGCTCTCGACGAGGACGACGAACTCGCCTCTGTTCTCCAGTCGTGTAGCGAGCGCCCGGCCGACCCGGCCGCCGCCGATGATTATGGTACGCATTGGTGACACTCCGAGGGCGTCTCCGATCTGTCGCGCGAGTCCGGCCTCGACCGCGACTGTCACGATGATGACAGCGAACACCGTCCCCACGAGGAGTTGTCCGGCTTCGACGTTACCCGCCAACTCCAGTTCGATCGCAAAGAGCGTCGCCACGCTGGCCGGGATGATGCCGCGGGGGCCGACGCCGGCGATGAACAGACGCTCGGGCCACGTGAACCGCTCGACGCCGAACGTGGCGATGAGCGCCCCCAGCGGCCGAAGTACGAGCATGATCGTGAGTACGATCGCGATCGCGCCGACGCCGAGTTGCAGGATCGCGTCGACGTCGATCAGCGCCGCCAACGAAATGAACACGAACGACAACACAATGACCGTTGCGTTCTCGGTGAACTGCTCGATCTCCTCGCGGTTTTTCAGGTCAATGTTCCCGAGGATGATCCCGCTCGTCGCCGCCGCTGCGATCCCAGCCTCGGCGGCGACGGCCTCGGCGGCCGCAAACGCCCCGACGGCCGCCGCCAACACGAGAAACTGCGACGCCTGAACGTCTCGCTCCGGAACGAAGTCGCTGTGTAACAGGACGTAGATAGTGACCGTCGCGAGGACGCCCGCACCCACGCCGACACCGAAGCGCTGGAAAAACGACAGGACGGTCGCCGGGACGCCGAGGTCGTCGAGCAACAGCGTCTCGAAGATGACCACGGCGACGATCGCGGCGGTGACGTCGTTGACGATCCCTTCCGTCTCTAGGGCGGTCGCGACGTGGTCTCTGACCCGCACGACGTTGAGAATCGGCGTAATGACGGTCGGCCCCGTCGCGACGAGCAACGCGCCGATGAGGAGCGAAATCTCCCACGACGCACCCTCGAAGAACCGGACGGCCGCAGCCGTACCGAGGAACATCACGAGCGCGCCGACCGTCACCAGCCGGAACGAGACCGTCGAGGCGCCCCGGATGCGATCGATCTGTAGCGCGAACGCGCCCTCGAAGACGATGATCGCCACGCTGATACCGACGATGATCTCCAGTCCGTCCCCGAAGGTATCGAGCGTGAGGAGACCCAACAGTTCGGGACCCAACACGACGCCGATGAGGAGATAAAAGATGACGCTCGGAACCTTCAGTCGGTGGGCGAGCAACTGCACGGCGAGTCCCGAAACGAGGACGACCGCGATGACCGGGAGCAGACTGGCGGACACGTATCGATTCAAACGGGGGCAGGGGTTGTTTAGGGTATTGTTTCCGGGCGATCCACCGGAGTCGACCCCCGCATATGCGCTCTGGTCGCGCGGCGATCAAAACAGGGCCGCGTCCGTGCCGAGGACCGACGCCGGACCACCGACCGACCAGACGTGGGTCCCGACGCCGAGGTCCGAGATCGCCGACTCGACGCGGTCGACGTGCGCTTCGGTCGTGTTGACGTACACCGATGCGCCGGTGTCCGTCGAAAAGTACACCGGTATGCCATCCTCGCGGAGCTCCCGAACGGTCTCGAACACCGAGAGGGTCTCGGGCTCCCAGTACACCCACCCCGCCGGCCCAGTCATCGTCGTGGCCGCCAGCGACAGCGAGTCGTGTTCGGCGAGCTCGAAGGCGCCCTCGAAGTCTCCCTCCCTGAGGGTGTGTCGCATTGTCGCGATCTGTTCGTGGATGTGGGCCATCCGGGCCTCGAACATGTGGCTCTCTGCAGCCTCCCTGTGCGCCTCCTCGGTGTGTTTGAACGCCGGGATCTCCGCGGCGACGATCCGGAGGTCCTCCTCCAACCCGGTCTCGATACGCTCGGAGCGACAGTCCGCGTCGTCGAGTCCTGTCCGGAGATGCGAGAACGCGCCGGTGACCGCCCGCGCCGCCGAGGACGAACCCCGGCGGGCGACCGTCGATATCTCCGGCAGCGTCATCTCCAGGCCTGCGGCCTCCACGAGCGCGACGGCCGCTGCCGCAAAGCCCGACGAGGAGGAGCCGAACCCGATATTCGTCGGGAAATCGTTCTCGGATTCGAGCCGAACGCGGTGTTCGACCCCCGCCAACTCGCGGACGTACTCGACGACGCTGTCGATCCGTTCCGCGCCGCGCCCCTCGAGTTCCTCGCCGTCGACGACGTAGCGGTCCGCCGACAGGTCGGGGTCGAACTCGACGGTCGTCGTGGTGTGACTCGGCGCGGTACAGACGGAGATCGAGTCGTGATACGGAAGCCGGAGTTCCTCGTTTCGCATCCCGTGGTATTTGACGAGGCCCTGGATCGGGTGGGCCTTCGCGGTCGTTTTCATACTTGTCTCTCCGGGGGGCGCGTCTTTGCAGTTTCGTCTCCGGGGCCGATATATAAACGAACGGCGTCAATTTAACGATCGGGCGTGGCGGGAGTGAGCGAAGCCGACGGCTTCGCGATTTACGCCACGGCTGCGAGTGCGTCCTGAACGAAGCGAGTGCGTCCTGAACGAAGCGAGTGCGTCCTGAACGAAGCGAGTGTGCTCCGGGCGAAGCGAGTGCGTCCTGAACGAAGCGAGTGCGTCCTGAACGAAGCGAGTGCGTCTCGAACGAAGCGAGTGTGCTCCGGGCGAAGCGAGTGCGTCTCGAACGAAGCGAGTGCGTCCTGAACGAAACGAGTGTGCTCCGGGCGAAGCGAGTGCGTCCTGAACGAAACGAGTGCGTCCCGAACGAGACGAGTGTGTCTCGAACGAAGCGAGTGCGTCCCGAACGAGGCGAGTGTGTCTCGAACGAAACGAGTGTGTTCCGGACGAAGCGGGCGTGGCGGGAGTGAGCGAAGCCAACGGCTTCGCGATCTACGCCACGCCCGCGAGTGTGTTCCGAACGAAGTGAGGAACCACGAAGCGGGCGTGGCGGGATTCGAACCACGGTCGCAGCGAAGTTGCTCTCTGATTCGAACCCCATGCCCGTTCGCTCCTCGCGTCCGCTCGTCGCAGAACGGGCGTGACGGGATTCGAACCCGCGATCTAGAGGTTAGGAACCTCTCGCCCTGATCCGCTAGGCCACACGCCCATAGTCTCGACCCCGCCTGCCGTCGCGCCGATACGTGCCGACGCCAGACGCGAACCGATCGCGCGTTCAGTTCGTCTCCTCGTTCGCTTCGGCGTCTTCGATTTCGGCGTCTTCGATTTCGGCGTCTTCGATTTCGGCGTCTTCGATTTCGGCGTCTTCGATTTCGGCGTCCTCGACGGAGGCGTCCCCGTCTGCCGTCGTCTCCGCCCCGCCTGCTGTCGTTTCGCCGGCGGTCGTCGCCGCCTCGACCGTCGGTTCCTCGTCGGCTTCGAGCGAGCCGTCGTCCGCCGTCGGCCCGTCGCGCATCTCCTGGAGTTCCTGTTCGACTTCCTCGCGACCCTTCTGGAACTCGCCCATCGCCTCTCCGGTCGACCGGGCGAGTTTCGGGATTTTGTTCGCACCGAACAACAGGACTGCGATCAACAGGATGACGAGCAGTTCCGGGCCGCCGGGGATCCCGAACTGGAGCGGAAGCATGGATACTATCACTATCTGGGCGTACTTCAGTCGTGATTATAGGCTTTTTCCTCGCTACTGGACGGCGCGAGGACCGAGCTCGTCCAGCGGTCTACGCGCTCGAACGCTCGGTCTCGCTGTCGACGGCGTCCCGATCCGCCTCGAGGTCTGCGTCGGCGTCGACCGCAGCGTCCCCCGGGGTATCGCCCTCCCGCATCTCCTCGAGTTCGTCCTCGACTTCTTCGCGGCCTTTCTTGAACTCGCCGGTCGCCGTCCCCATCGACCGGGCAAGTCTCGGGAGCTTGCTAGCTCCGAACAGCAGGATCAGTACGCCGGCGATCAACAGCAGCTCGGGCGGACCCAGGCCACCGATAAACAGCGGTTGTGTCATACATCGACCTTCGCGGGGGTGCTTGTAGGCTTTTCCCCCGGGACACCGTTCGCTCTCCGGGGATCAGCCACGCGGCCGGAACCGAAACGCACACATCACCTCCGGCCGTGAGAAACCGTATGGTACGAGAAGGCGATGCCGCACCCGACTTCACGGCACCGATGCGAACACCGGACGGCGATATCACCGAGTTCACGCTCTCGGAGACGCTCGGCGACGGCCCGGTCGTGCTCGCGTTCTTCCCCGGCGCGTTCACAAGCGTCTGCACCGGCGAGATGACCACCCTCCGCGACCGGCTCGATTCGCTCGCCGACGCGGGTGCGTCGTTGTACGGCATCAGCATCGACTCGCCGTTCTCGCTCGGCGAGTTCGCCGAACAGAACGAACTCAACTTCCCGCTCGTCGGCGACACCAACAAGGAAGTCATCGAGGCCTACGACGTCGTCATGGACTTCGCCGACCTCGGCATCTCCGGCGTCGCCAAACGCTCCGTGTTCGTCCTAGACGACGACGGCACGATCACGTACGCGTGGGTCTCCGACGACCCCGGCGTCGAACCCGACTACGACGAACTCGAAGCCGCAGCCGAGGACGCCTGAAACGTTTCGACGCCCCCGGCCCGAAACGGCTCGATGATCCCTTCGGGGAGAAACGGTCGGGACAAAAGACCTGTCACGTCCTTTTTTACACCCCCAGCCGTCGGTGACCGCATGAGCGACACGCCACACGGGAGTGACCGGCGGTACGATCCCGAGGCCGAGCACGCGTTCCCCGACGGCCCGGTCAACGCCGTCATCGAGACCCTCCAAACCGACGAGGAGGTCCTCGCGTATCTTGAGGCACAGAACGTCAACCCCGTCTCCCGGATGGGGTACAACGACCACGGAACGAAACACGTCGAGATCGTCCGGGACGCGGCGTTGCGGCTGTACGACCTTCTGAAGGCGGGAGGCGTCGAATTCAACGGTGCGCTCGGGCAGGGACTCGAGGAGGCCGACGAGGCCGTCGTCGTCGCGCTCGCCGCGACGCTCCACGACATCGGTCACGTCGTCCACCGTCACGACCACCCCTACTACTCGATCCCGCTGGCGGCGGACGTTCTCGATCGGATCCTCGGCGCAGCCGACCGCTACGACGTCGGCGAGGCCGTCCGGCTCAAGAGTGAAGTGCTTCACGCGATCCTCTGTCACCACACAGAGGAGACGCCACTGACGCTGGAAGCCGGCGTCGTCCGGGTCGCAGACGGTCTCGATATGGAGCGCGGTCGGTCCCGGATCCCGTACGAGGAGGGCGGCCGGGGTATCAACACCATCTCGAGTCGGGCAATCACCAGCGTCTCATTGCGGGCGGGCGAGAACGTCCCCGTCATGGTCGAAATCGAGATGGTCGACGCCGCGGGGGTGTATCAGGTCGACGAACTGCTGAAACACAAGCTTCGGGCCTCGGGGATCGAGGACGACGTCCGAATCGTCGCGATCAATACACACGACGACGATGGGCTGGTCGAACGGATCGAGATGTGAGCCTACTCGTAGCCGGTCCCGGACACCGAGGCGTCCCCGTCGCTGATTTCGGCCTCGCAGTCGAACACCGCACGGATCGTGTTGTGGGCCTTCTCGTTGTGCATGGTCGGGTCCATCGAGAAGACACCGAGCATATCTCCGGATCTGATCCTGGCGGTGAAGACGTGGAGAAACCGGAACATCGTCCGGAGTTCGGTGTACATCAGCGCGGTCGAGACCGACGCGACCCCGACGCGGGCTCGGACCGACTCGCTTTCGCCGTCCTGTCCGAGCAGTTTCGCGAACTCGAGGCTGATGCCAGTCAGATCGCCCGGCGAGTTCAGATGCCGGACCGGAACGCTTTCGACGTCGGTCTCGGCGTTCGTACAGTCGATGATACCGATCTGATCGCGGTCGGCCCCACGCCGTTCGAGTTCGTTGACGACGGTCTTGGCACCGGTGTTCATCGTGATGACGACGACGCGTTCGTCCGCCGCGGGCGCGACGACGTCGAGTAGGCCCTCTGTGGTCTCCGTCGACGAACCGGTCAACAGCAGGCTCACGCCGTCGTCGAACGACGACACGTCCCCGAAGTCGTTCGCACGGTAGCTCACCGCTCATCACCCGCTCCGTTCGAGGCTCCCTCGTCGAGGTCGTCCGACTCGATGTCGCGGACCATCGCCACGAAGTCGTCGTCGCCCATCCCCGGCATCGCCGTGTCGAGGTCGGTTCTGAGCTCGTCGATCCGGGCCTGCAGTTCCGCGAACTCCTCGTTCTCTTCGAGTTCTTCTTTCGGCTTCGAGCCCCGCAACGCCGCCTGTTTCGAGGAGAGGGCGTACAGCTCCTGTTCGATGTCGTCGAACTGCGTCCGCGACAGCAACCGTTCGACCGTTTCGAGGAGTTCACCACGCTCGACGGGCTTGGTCAGGTAGTCGTCGAACCCCATACTGATGACGTCGAAGTCGGGCTCGACTGCTGTCACCATCGCGACTTTGCAGTCGGACTCCCGGACTCTGATCTCTTCGAGTACCTCGTCGCCGCTCATCCCCGGCATCAGCCGGTCGAGCAACACGACGTCGACGTCGTCCCCGAACTGCTCGAGCGCCGCTTCGCCGCCGTCGGCGGTCAGAACGTCGTAGTCGTCCTCCAGCCACCGAACGTACAGCTCGATGAGGGCGCGCTCGTCCTCGACGACAAGAACCGTCGGCTGGTCATCTCCTTCGGCCATCCTTTGTTCTCTCTTTGTTGGACTGTGTGATATGTATTCCGGCGTCAACCCGGGACTGTCAGGCGTCTCGCCTACTGGAAGCGTCTCCGGCCGATGCGCTCACTCGTGGGCAGCGTCCCACTCCTCGGCCTTGTGGAAGTTCGAACAGCGGTTACACTGGATGCGCCCCATCGAGTCAACAGCGGTATCGAAGGAGGCACAGTTCGTACAAAAAAAGCCCCAGCGACGCTCACCGTCCGAATCAGCGTAGACGACGCGGAACGACCCCTTGTTGCCCTTTTCGACCTCCGAAGAGAGATACAGCGTCGCCCCGTCGGGGCCGGTTCGTTCGTCCATATCGGACGTGTGACGGCGGCGGACAAAACGCTCACGGTCGCCATCGAGGCGGGGGCCGTCCTCTCCTCCCGGCGGGACGGGACGTCCGGGCGACGATACGGTTTTGTCGTCGAGCGCCGTACTGTCCTGCGTGCGGTTGTTGCACTACTCGGACATCGAGAACGCCCACGACGACCCGGCGACGATCGCCGGTCTGGCCGGGACGATCGAGTCGCTTCGCGACGGTCGGACGCTCGTCTGCGGCACCGGCGACGACGTCGCCCCCGGCGTCCTCCCGCTCGTTTCGGAGGGAGAGATCGCGTTGGAATTCTTCGGAGCCGTCTCGCCGGACGTCGAGACCTTCGGCAACCACGACTTCGATTTCGGCCCCGATCGGACGGCGGAGATCGTCCGTCGGTCGCCACAGCGGTGGCTCTCTGCGAACGTTCGCCGTGGCGGGGAGCCCTTCGCCGGGGTCGATCCGTGGTGCATCGAGTCCGCCGGCGGTTCGACAGTCGGGTTCTTCGGGGTGACCGACCCGACCACGCCGTCGATCGGCGACGACGGCGACCTCGCGTTCGCCGATCCGATCCCGGCGGCCCGGGAGGCGATCGGGGCGCTCCGCGAGCGCGGCGTCGATCGCGTCGTTGCGCTGTCGCACCTCGGCCGGGACGACGACCGCCTCGCCGCGACCTGCGACGTCGACGTCGTCCTCGGCGGGCACGTCCACTCCGAACGGGTCGAACGCATCGGCGAGACGGTGCTTACCCGCCCCGGAAGCGGCGGCGGGACGCTGTTGGAGATCGATCTCCCGAGCGGCGAGGTGACGCGTCACGACGTCACCGACGGCCCCGTCGACGCCGAGTTGGCGGCCCGGTACCGAGAGCGGCTCGCGGGAGCCGGCCTCGACACCGTCGTCGGGCGGGTCTCTGAGCCGATCGCCCGGACGGACGCCGAGGCGTTTCGAGGCGAGAGCCGCGTCGGGAACTTCGTGGCCGACGCCTACCGGTGGGCGGCGACGGAAGCCCTCGGGACGGACCCACCAGTGATCGGACTGCAAAACAGCGGCGGGATCAGGACCGGCCCGCCGCTGTCCGGAACGGTCACCGCTGCCGACCTGGTCGGTCTCGTCCCGTTCGACGAACCGCTCGTGGTCGCCGAACTCGGCGGCTCCGAACTGCGGTCGGTATTCGCGGAAGCGGCCGACACCCCCGGGTTCGGCGAGGCCGACTGGTGGCACGCCCACGTCTCCGGGGCCGAACTGCGTTATGACCACGGCGACGGCGGACTGTGCGAGGCGACCGTCGCCGGAACACCGATCGACGGCGGCGACACCTACCGCCTCGCGGTGTCGGCGTTCCTGCTCGCGACCGATATCGAGTTCCCGACGCTGGGACGCGAGCACGTCGTAGAACGGCTCGACACCCAATACGAGGTCCTCATCGAGTACGCCGATACCGTCGGGATCGACCCGACCCTCGACGGACGCATCGTCCGAACCGGCGTGTGACGCCCGTCGGACCGACCGGAAGCTTCAGGAAGCGGGCCGTACTTCCCCCGGTAATGACGCTCGTGGTCGTGCCCGTCAGATACCCGCTCTCGCGACACTCCCGGGCGACACTCGAACGCGCGATCGAAGTTACGAGCGAGCACGACGCCGACCTCACCGTATTACACGTCAATCTTTATCAAAACGACGAGACGGTCACGAGAGCGGAGCTGAAATCGGCCGTCGAGGCGGTGTTCGGCCGCCTCGACCGCGCTAGATACGTCGTCCGGCCCGGATTCTTGGTCGAGGAGACGATCCTCGATGAAGTCGCAGCCGAGGACGCCGACTACGTCGTTATCGGACGGAAACAGGCCGGACGATGGCGGCGCATGGTCCGACAACTGATCGACGACCCCGATATCGAGGGGTTTCTCCGGAGCAAACTCGACTGCGACGTCATCACCGCGAGCGCCTGAGGACCGTTGTTCGGGGCGCCGCCCCCGGAAGCGCTGGCTCTTTGTCTCGACAGTACCGGTCTGCTCAGTTCGCCCTCGCGGTACGTCAGCCGCCGAGGCGCTCGGCGGCGCGGTCGGCGAGTTCGCGGCGGTCGTCGTGGGTCCGCCGGCTGTCCGTGCGGTACTCGATCACCCGCGTCCCGTCGGTCTCGACCGACTCGGCGTACAGCTCCCGGAATCGACGCCGGTCGTCCGTCCGGGCGAACGCGAGGTCATAGAGGGCCGCCGAGTGTTCGAAGTCGAGACCGTGCGGTGTTCGGAACCACTCCTCGAAGCGTTCGTGCTCCTCGATCGGCAGGAGATGAAAAATCCCGCCGCCGTCGTTGTTGAGACAGACGATCGTCGCATCGACGCCGGCGCGCGCGATTGCGAGCAGCCCGTTCATATCGTGGTAGTAGGCGAGATCACCGGTCACGAGCACGAGCGGGTCGTCAGTCCCATGCCCAGCGCCGAGCGCCGTCGACGTGATTCCGTCGATTCCCGAGGCCCCGCGGTTGCCGAGGACGGTCAACTCGGCCTCGCGAGGGCGGCCGAACCGATCGAGGTCCCGGACCGGCATCGAGTTCGAGACGAACAGCGTCGCGGGATCGGGCGCGAGGTCGGTAGCGTCGGCGAGCACCGCACCCTCCGGTGGCTCCTCGCCACCGACAAACGACCAGTAGGCGGCCTCGAGGTCGGCAAGCTTCGCCGCGAACGCACCGGAATCGCGGCCGACGGCGTCGGCGAGGTCGGCGGCGACTCGCGTCGGATCGGCGACGAGGAGATCGGTAGCGGCGAACGTCGCCTCCCGCCACCCGCCGGCGGGATCGACGAGGAACTGCCTCGCCCCCGAATCGCGGAGATAGCGTCTGAGCGGCTTCGAGGTCGGCGACGCGCCGAAGCGGACGACCACGTCCGGCGTCGACTCGAGCACCGATACGTAGCCGTCGTAGCCGCCACAGACCGGAATGTCGCCCGTGTGTGGGCCGAACCGATGACCCGACAGCGGGTCGGCCACGACCGGAAACTCACTTGCTCGGACGAACGCGGCCAGCGCCTCCGGACTCGGAGTCGAGCGATCTGCGGGGCCACAGACGACGAGACCGGCCTCGGCGTCCGCGACTGCCTCGGCGACCGCGTCGCGGTCGGCCGTCGAAAGCGTCGCTTCACCCCGCGTCACCGCGACGAACGACCCCTTCCGGCCCGCGACCGCGGGGCGCTCGTCGGCGTCGAACCCCTCGGGCAGCGAGCCGTCGGGCACGCCCTCGGGAACCGCCCCCTCGGTCGCGGTTGGCTCCAGGGGTTTCCGGAACGGGACGTCCAGGTGGACCGGCCCGGATGGGACGCCGGTCGCGGTCGCGACTGCCCGGGCGAGCGCCGTCCGGAGCGACCGAAGTTTCCGGTCGGCGGCTTCGGGTTCGGGGAGCTTGCGGTACTGCCGAACCGACCCGCCGTAGAAGCGCTCCTGGTCGATCGTCTGGTTCGCGCCGCTGTCGGCCAACTCCGGCGGGCGGTCGGCGGTCAAGAGCACCATCGGGACCCGCGCCGAGTCGGCCTCAACGACCGCCGGGTGGAGGTTCGCAAGCGCGGTCCCGGAGGTGCAGACGACCGGGGCCGGTCGACCCGTCCGTTTCGCGTAGCCGAGCGCGAAGAAGCCGGCCGAGCGCTCGTCGAGGTGGGAGACGGCCTCGATATTCGGGTGGCCCGACAGCGCGACCGTCAGCGGCGTCGACCGCGACCCCGGACAGATGACGGCGGTTTCGACGCCGGCCTCCGCGAGTTCGTCGGCGACGATCTCCCCCCACAGCGTGTTGAGCTCCCCGGCCATGCGGTCACTCCAGTTCGTCGAGGATCGGTCGGTATTTGAGTTGGACCTCGTCCCACTCGCGGTCGGGATCGGAGTCCTCGACGATGCCGACGCCGGCGAACAGCGTGGCCGTCGGGCCGCGGGCGAGCGCCGACCGGATCGCGACCGCAAAGGAGCCGTACCCGGCGGCATCGAACCACCCCACGGGAGCCGCATACCACCCCCGTTCGAACGGCTCGGTGTCGCGGATCGTCCGTAACGCCTCCGTCGGCGGCAACCCACCGACGGCGGGAGTCGGGTGCAGGGCCTCGACGAGGTCCAGTACGTGCTCGTCGTCGGTGAGTTCGGCGGTGATCGGCGTCTCGATGTGCTGGACGGTCGCCAGCCGGCGGATCGAGCGCTCCCCGGTGCGGACCGAGGCGGCGTAGGGCGCCAACTGCGAGCGAACCGCGTCCGCAACGAGCTCGTGTTCGTGGACGTTCTTTTCGTCGGCGAGAAGCTCCGCGGCCAGCCACTCGTCCTCCTCCGGGGTGTCACCCCGGCCGGTCGTCCCAGCGAGCGCGCCCGTCTCGACCGTTCGCCCGCTCCGTCCGACGAGCCGCTCCGGCGTCGCCCCGAAGAACCCTCCGGAACCGTCGTCGGGTTCGATGAGAAATCGATAGCAGTCGGGGTAGCGCCGTTCGAGCCGCGTGAGCGTCGCCGGCATCGAGAGCGGTCGCTCGAGCGACGTCCGGAGCGCCTGCGCGAGAACGACTTTCCGGAGTTCGCCGGCTGCGATGCGATCGGTCGCGGCGACGACGCTCTCGCGCCACTCGGCCTCGGAGGTCGTCCGGGTTCGCCCGGCGATTCCGGGGGGCGTTCCGACCGACCCCGGATCGGGGAGCGTCTCGAACTGGTCGGCCGCCTCCTCGAGGCGACGCTCGACGGCTCCGGGGGTGGCACCGATACCGTTGACCGTCAACCACGCCTCCTCGCCGGCGTAGGTCACTTGCGTGCGTGGGAGGACGAACTTCGCCCCGGGATACCCCTCCCAGGGTGCCGTCTCGGTGTGCTCGTCGTGGAAGGCGAACCCACCGAACAACCGCGGGCGGGCCGCGAGCGCACCGGCGTGGACATCGCCGACGGAGAACAGCTCCGTTGCGGCCTCCCGGATCGCCCGAAACCGGTCCGGGCCGTCCGCTCGGATCGTCGTCGCCGATCCGCTCCCGATGACCGTCGCCTCGCCGGGAGCCGACCAGAACGTTCGTGGCGAATCCGCCACCGAGAGCACTGCACGCCGATCCGGGACCGTCGACAGCTTCGTGGCCCTGCTCACGAGCCCCCGGGTCCGCGGGGCCGCTTTCTCGCTACCCAACGGTTCCATTATCGATCTTTGGGCCCCCACCGTCTTAGGTTACGTGTTCACCGACAGTCCCGTCCGTTACAGTTTGGACTCGGCGTCGTCGGCGAGCTCTTCCATCCGCTTGCCGATCCGTCCCGCGTCGGAGAACTCGTCCTCGGCCATCACGTTCGCGAGAGCGTTCCCGAGGACGAACACCGCGTGTTTGTGCTCGCTCTTCGATTTGTGTACGTCCTCGGGTGTCACGTCGAGTTCGCCGTAAGGGTCGAACACGGAGCTGTCGATTTCGTCCATCCCGTCGAAGTGTTCCATGATGGAAACCATCTTCGCGTGTAGTTCTAGGAGCTCGTCTTTGTGCATACTCGTGGATACTGCTACGCGCCGTTTAACACTTGTGCGCCACGAGGACGCACACAGCGCTCGACGGACCGAACGGCTGGCGGGCTGTCGCCGGTTTCAGAAGACGTACTCGTCGTCGTGGCCCATCATCCCGTCTTCTTGGAACCCCGGCTCGTCCTCGTCGTCCATCGGGCCGCTCGTCTTGTAGGCGCGAAGCCCGGTCGACAGGAGTTCCTCTATCGCCTCCTCGCGGTTGACGAACTCGCCCTCCTCGACGAGTTGTGCGATCTGCATCTCCAGGTGCTCCGGGACAGTGAGTTGTACCTTCGGCATCGGCTCACGTTCCGGTTCGGGGATGGTATATTTAAATCTATCGAGAGATTTTCCGGCGGCGCAAACTCAGGCCCGCAGTACTGAAAGATTATTTTTTCATCTCAGCAAAGCAAATTCGGAAGGACCGAACCGGCGAGGGACTCCCAAAGCGACAGCCATAGACGTTCGCCGGTTCGATTCGATCCATGAAGGACGTGACCGACCTCCACGAGGAGTTCGACGGCGACCGGCTCCCCCCGGGGCAGCGAGAGACGTCGTCGTTCCCCGTGCTCTCGAAGGGCGAAACGCCGTCCGTGCCGACCGATCCGGCGCTCGAGGTGTGGGGTGCGGTCGACGAGGAACGATCGATGCGGCTCGGGGAGCTCCGACGCCTCGGCGCGGAGCGTCAACGCCAGGATTTTCACTGCGTGACCGGGTGGTCGCGGCTCGGCTGCGTCTTCGAGGGGCTTCCGTTCCCGACGCTCGCGGATCACGTCGGCGCGCGCTCCGAGGCGACCCACGTACTGTTTCACGCTCACGACGGATACACGACCGACTTGCCGCTTTCGACGTGTCTCCGCGAGGAAGTGCTTTTGACCTGGGCGCTCGACGGCGAACCGATCCCGGCCGACCACGGCGGCCCGCTCCGCGCCGTCACCCCACACAAGTACGCATACAAGGGTTCGAAGTGGCTGTCGGGGGTCGAGTTCCTGACCGAGCGCGAGCCCGGATACTGGGAACGGCGCGGCTACTCGGGAACGGCAAACCCCTGGAACGAGGAGCGATACGGGTGAGACCGACGGCGTTCGAAGCGCGATTCGGGCCGAAGGATTAATCTCTCGGAGACTGAAGCCCACAACATGGCTGGTCCCACGCGCGTGTTGCTCGTCGACGACGATCCCTCTCTCGCCGATCTCATGGCCAGCCAACTGGCCGATATCGGCGACCGATTCTCGATCCGAGTCGAGACTGACCCGAGCGACGCGCTCGAAGCGGTCGAGACCGGACGGTTCGACTGCGTCGTCAGCGACCACCACATGCCCAGGATGACCGGCCTCGAGTTGCTCCGATACGTTCGCGAGATGGACCCCGACCTCCCGTTTATTCTCTTTACGGCCCGTGGGAGCGAGGAGATCGCGAGCGAGGCCGTCTCGGAGGGCGTGACGGACTACTTCCGGAAACGCCGCGGGTCCGACCAGTGGCACGTCCTCGCCAACCGGATCGAGAACGCCGCCGCCAGGTACCGCGCCGAAGAGGCGGTTCAGCGCCGCGAGTCCGCGCTCCGGGAGTTGGCCCGAACCGTGATCGACAGCGTCTCGACCCCCATCGAGGCGCTCTGCGAACTCGGCTGTCGGACCCTGAAGGTCGAGTACGGCGCGCTGTTGACCGGCACCGACGGGAACGCCGAAATTCTCGTCGAGAGTGCCGAAAAGGATTTTCCGTTCCAGACCGGAGACGGGGTGCCGCTATCGGACGGCGTTGACGATCTGACCGTCGATGGCAACGGCATCGTCGCTGTCGCCGCGGACGAGAGCGAGGAGACGGGGTTTTCCTCCTACATCGGCATCCCGGTGTCCGTCGGCGAACGCCGATACGGGACGCTCTGTTTCTGTGACCGTGGCGACCGGACGGAGTTCGCCGCCTGGGAGCGCGCCTTCGTCGAGTTGCTCGGTGATTGGCTCGGGCACGAACTGACGAGCGAGTGGGCACGCGATCAAAGCGACGCGGTCCGGTCGGCGCGCGGTCGGGTCGAACGCGCGCTCGGCGCGCTCGAGAACGACGACGACGAGGCGGCCCGCAACGAACTCATCGAGGCATACGACCTTCTGGACCGAGCCCCTCCGGCGGCGGCTGCGGTCTCGATCGAACTGTCCTGAACCCGGTCTGTCGGGGCGTTCACCCCTGGTCGCGAGCCCCGGCCACGCAGTCCTCGAGCGGGGCCATGAGTTCGTCGGCGACCGTGTAGGGGTCGGTGTCCTTCCGCAGCACGCGGTCGATGTACCCCTCAAGGCCGCCTCGGGCCGCCAGTTCGTCCTGTAACAGCGCCGCAGTGTCCTCCCGCAGCAGTGTCTTGATCTCGGCCTCATAGCGCTGTCTGGCCTGCGCCTCGAGTTCACCACTCTCGGAGAGCCAGCCGACGTGTTCGTCGATTGTTCCGAGGAACTCCTCGATTCCTTCGCCGGTCTTCGCGACCGTCTCGACGATCGCCGGTTGCCACCCCTCCTCGTCGCCGGGACCCCGACCGACCGCGCCGTCGTCGGTGTCAGCCAACGCGTCCGCGCCGTGGTGGCCCGCCATCGGCGACGCGTCCCGCATCCCGATCATCTCCTGTAGCTCCATCACTGTCCGGTCGGCGCCGTCCATGTCGGCCTTGTTAACGACGAAGATGTCGGCGATCTCTAAAATACCGGCTTTGAGCATCTGGATGTCGTCGCCCGATCCCGGTGGGACGAGCACCGACACCGTATCGGCCGTTTTGACGATCTCGATCTCGTTTTGTCCCGCACCGACAGTTTCGACGATGATCTTGTCCTTGCCGAAGGCGTCGAGGGCCTTCACGGCGTCCGTCGTGGCCGTCGAGAGCCCGCCGAGCGATCCACGGGCCGACATCGACCGAAAGAAGACGTCCATGTCGCCGACGTTCGAGCCCATCCGGATCCGGTCGCCCAGCACCGCGCCGCCGGTAAACGGCGAGGAGGGGTCGATCGCGATGACGCCGACCGTCTCGCCGCGTTCGCGGTACGTCGCCGCCATCTTGTCGACGAGCGTCGACTTTCCCGCACCTGGCGAGCCGGTGATTCCGATGACTTCCGCGTTGCCGGTGTGTTCGTGCAGTTGTGAGACGAGATCGCGATACCCCGGCGATCGGTTTTCGATCTTCGTGATCACGCGCGCGAGCGCCCGATGCTTGCCCGCCAACAGCTCGTCGACGAGTGTGTCCTCGGACATCTATCGCTCGGGCGCGTTCTCGCGGACGAACTCGATCGTCTCCTCCATCGTCGAACCGGGGCCGAAGATGTTGGCGACGCCGGCCTCATAAAGCTCCTCGCGGTCGCCGTCGGGGATGATCCCGCCCACGATCACGAGCGTGTCGTCCAGGGCGTCGTACTCCTCGAGCCCGTCCATGATCTTCGGGACCAACGTGTCGTGGGCTCCCGAGAGGATCGAGATTCCGAGCACGTCGACGTCCTCTTGAACGGCGGCCTGGACGATATCGTCGGGTGATTTGTGCAGTCCGGAGTAGATGACCTCGAACCCGGCGTCCCGGAAGGCCCGCGCGATGACGTGTGCACCGCGGTCGTGGCCGTCGAGGCCGACTTTCGCTACCAGACACCGGATCGTTCGCTGCTCTTGCTCCGTGCTCATAGTTCGCATTACCGGGGGTAGGTGTTTGACTTTAACGGAGCGTCCGGGAGTGTTCGGCGAGATTGGGGTTTCACAACTGCGATTGTATTCGGCCGGTCAGAATGGGACGATTCCGCACACGCCCCGCGGCTTCGATGGCTTTATGAATCGCGTCGGGATACTACCGAGTGCGTTCGAGGGCTCGTAGATCAGTGGTAGATCATCCCCCTGGCACGGGGAAGGCCCCGGGTTCAAATCCCGGCGAGTCCATTCCTTCGCACACTTCGTTCGGCCAGCCGTAGACTCGCCGACCGTTTCCACGAGCGGGGCCTCACAAGACGAGCAACGTGCTCTTTCGGTGTTCTCGAAGCTGGAGACTTCGCTCGGTACCGGCGCGAATCCGTCCCATCCGCCCGCTCAGTACTGACCACTCGGGTTTCAACACAGCGGACGCATATCCCACAGGGCACACTGCCGAGAGCAGAACGTCGAATTGGCCGATGCGGGAGATGGATGGCGATCAGTCCCACCCGTAGGCCAACCAAGAGCGCCCGCGTCGAGGGCTCGTTCGGTATCTGCAACGTCGGTGGGGTCGAGAGTATCGACGCACTCTCGCAGGCGGCCGAGGAACGCCTGCGGCCTGAGGGGACGACAGCCGTCGCCCTCTACGGATTCATCGATGGGACCGTTCACGTCTCGGCCCGGTCGAACGACGACCGCGTCCACATGGGTGAGCGCCTCCAGCGCGCGCTGTGCGACGTCGAGACCGCCAGCGCCGGCGGCCACGCCCGCATGACCGGCGTTCGGGTCCCGGTGAGCCGGATGGCGGTCGAGGGAGCGGCCGGGGCGCCGGACTTCGATCACTTCGGCGACCGAATCCCCGGCGCGATGACCGGCGAGCGCTGGGCCGACCCACCGTATCGGCGGGTTCAAGCCCCCGACGCCCTAATGCCCGCTAATGGGCAATGCGGACCTCCGGTCGCTGGCGGTCATCGAGCCGAAGCCGTTCGGGGAACTCGCCGGCTCGGTCGTGGCCGTCGACGCCCACAACTGGCTGTATCGCTACCTGACGACGACGGTTCGGTTCACGTCCAGCGATACCTACACCACCGAGTCGGGCGAGGAGGTCGCGAACCTCGTCGGCGTCGTCCAGGGGCTGCCGAAGTTCTTCGAGGCGGACGTGACGCCTGTTTTCGTCTTCGACGGCGGCGTCGCGGAACTGAAAGACGACGAGGTCGAGAGCCGCCGCGAACAGCGAGAGCGCTACGAGGACGAACTCGACGCCGCGCGGGCGGGGGAAGCCGACGCCGCCGAGATCGCAACACTCGAATCGCGCACCCAGCGGCTCACCGAGACGATCCAGACGACGACCCGGGAACTGCTGTCGCTGCTCGACGTCCCGGTCGTCGAAGCCCCCGCCGAGGGCGAGGCGCAGGCGGCATATATGGCACGGTACGGCGACGTCGACTACGCCGGATCGGAGGACTACGACACGCTCTTGCTCGGCGCGCCGTACACCCTCCGGGGGTTGACGAGCAAGGGTGACCCCGAGTGCATGGACTTCGAGCGGACGCTCGAGGACCTCGGGCTGACCTGGGAGGAACTCGTCGACGCCGCCATCTTGATGGGCACGGACTTCAACGAGGGGATCGACGGCATCGGCCCGAAGACCGCGGTGAAGCTGCTCCGCGAGCACGGCGACCTGTGGGGGGCGCTCGACGCCCGCGGCGAGTCGATCCCGAACGCCGACCGCATCCGGGAGATGTTCCTCGATCCGGCCGTCACCGACGAGTACGACTACGACACCGAGATCGAACCGGACATGGACGCGGCCCGCCAGTACGTGACCGACACGTGGGAGGTTCCCGCCGAGGAGGTCGCCCGCGGCTTCGAACGCATCGAGGAGTCCGTCGTCCAGACGGGGCTCGACCGCTGGCGTTGAGCGTCGGACGCCGACGGGACGCCCGATACTCCCGTCGGGTATCGATCCCGGCGAGCTTTTGGTTCCTGCGGTCCCACAGGCGGGTATGACCCCCGAAGAAGTCGAAGCCCGGATCGAGGCGGCCCTGGAGGACTGCGAGGCGACCGTCGGGAAGGCCCGCGGCGAGCACGACGACGACCACCTTCGAGCGACGGTCGTCTCGCCGGCCTTCGAGGGGGAGTCGCTCGTCGATCAACACCAACTGGTCTACGACGCCCTCGGCGAGGCGATGACGACGGACATCCACGCGTTGGAGCTTACGACCCGGACGCCGTAGCGAGGACGACCGAAGGGAGTCCTCGGAGACGGCGAGCGGGAGGAGCGAAGCGACGACACGCGAGCAGCGAGGACGAGCGCAGCGAGTCCTCGGAAATACCGAACGGCGAGCATGGTGAGCCGTGAGGCAGCGAGGACGAGCGCAGCGAGTCCTCGGAGACGGCGAGCGGGGTACGTGACTCACGACCGCGCAACAACCACCCGATCACCCACACGTACGCCGTGGGTTTATATATCACCCGGGTTCCCAGCGGCTTTTCGATGCCCTTTAGCGACACCCACGAGAGAGGCCGATCATGACGGACGACCACGACGGATACCGGATCGAACGCGACAGCCTCGGCGAGATGGAAGTGCCCACAAACGCTTACTGGGGCGCACAGACCCAGCGAGCCGTCGAGAACTTCCCGATTTCGGGGATCACGTTCGGCCGACGCTTCGTGCGCGCGCTCGGGATCGTCAAGAAGGCGGCCGCCGAGGCCAACCGCGAACTCGGCCTCCTCGAAGACGACAAGGCCGAGGCGGTCGTCGAGGCGGCCGCCGAGGTCATCGACGGCGAGCACGACGACCAGTTCCCGGTCGACGTCTTCCAGACCGGCTCGGGCACCTCCTCGAACATGAACGCCAACGAGGTGATCGCCAACCGCGCGACCGAGATCTACGGGGCCGAGCTGGGGACCCGCGAGATCCACCCCAACGACCACGTCAACTACGGCCAATCGTCCAACGACGTGATCCCGACGGCGATGCACGTCGCCGCGCTCGAGGCCGTCGAAAAGGACGTCATCCCCGGCCTCGAGGTCCTCGCCGGGGAACTCGAAGCGAAGGAGGAGGCCCTCGACGATGTGGTCAAGACGGGCCGGACCCACCTCCAGGACGCGACGCCCGTCCGACTCGGCCAGGAGTTCGGCGGCTACCGGACACAGGTCGAGAAGGGCATCGACCGTCTGGAGGCGACGCGAGAGCGCCTCGGCGAACTGGCGTTGGGCGGCACCGCGGTCGGGACCGGGCTCAACACCCATCCCGAGTTCCCCACACTCGCAGCCGAGAATATCGCCGAGGAGACCGGACTCGCCTTCCGGGAGGCCGACAACCACTTCGAGGCGCAGGCGGCCCACGACGCGATGAACGAGGCTCACGGCGCCCTCCGGACGGTCGCGGGCTCGATGAACAAGATCGCCAACGATCTCCGGTTGCTGGCCTCCGGCCCCCGAAACGGTCTCGGCGAGGTCGAACAGCCGGAAAACCAACCCGGCTCGTCGATCATGCCCGGCAAGATCAACCCGGTCGTCGCCGAGTCGGTCAACCAGGTCCACAAACAGGTCGTCGGCAACGACGCTGCGGTCTCGGCGGGGGCCGCCCGCGGCGAGATCGACCTGAACCTATATAAACCGGTGCTCGCGCACAACTTCCTCGAGAGCGCCGGCCTGCTCGCCAACGCTGCTGAGACGTTCGGCGAGCGCTTCGTCGGCAAACTCGAGGCCAACGCCGACTACTGCCGGACCCAGGTCGATCAGTCGATGGCGCTCGCGACGGCGCTCAACCCGGCGATCGGCTACGACAAGGCCTCGAAAGTCGCAAAGAAGGCCCTCGCCGACGGCAAAACGGTCCGGGAGGTCGCCGTCGAGGAGGGATACCTCACTGAGGCCGAGGCTGACGACGTCCTCGACCCCCGCGCGATGACTGAGCGGGTCATCCTCGGCGACGACTGAGGCGGGTCGACGCCGCTTCCGGCGGAAACAAACGACTGATGTCCTGGCGAAGTCCCTGGGTGCTCCGGGACGTTCCCGGTCTCGATGCCGGCCGGAACGGATCACTCGATGTGTCTCGACCGGTCTGCCGTGCGTCAGGCGCTTATATATAAATTTAGTGGCCGATGTTCGGGCGATGAAAAGCCGAGGAGGGCGTATATACGTGTGGTGTGTACGAAAATATATGTCGGAGATGGAGTCACCGGCGGGAATCAGCGGGACGGACAACGAGGATTCGATCACGGTGTCGCAGTTGCGCGCCGAACTGAACGGGACGGGCAAATCGGAGGCGCCGGGGACGGCGGTCTCGGAAGTCGTCGGCGAGGTGGAGACGTCGTTGTTCGGGGCGGAGGCGTTCAGTTTCGAGGAGACACACGTCAAATCCTCGCTGGACGAGTTGTTAGTGTCGCTGGTGGCGTTGCGAAGCGCCGACACCCACGGCAAACAGCTGCTGGACGATCTGGCCCAGGAGTTCGATACGATTCTCAGCCCCGGAACCGTCTACCCGCGCCTGCACGACCTCTGTGACGAGGCCGTTCTCGAACAGCGCGAACTCGTCAAGACCAAAGAGTACACCCTCGACGACGCCGCCACCGCCCGCGAGGACGTCGCCGAAGCCGCCCGCCAGCACCTCGCGCTCGGGATGGTCCTGCGGGCCGCCCTCGAGGAAGGCGACTTCGAGTAACGCGGCTTCGAACGACGCAACGAACAACGCGACTTCGAGGAACGCGACTCCGAACAACTATCATATATTGGCCCAGTCGGAGAGACCGGCGGATGCTGGCTGTTCACACACCACTGCCGTCGGGTGATGAGCGATCGTCGGCTATCGCGGCGCTGACGGACCGGACGGCGACGCGCTCCCGTCGGATGGTGTCTTTTTTGAGCGTTCGTACCGCACCGTCGGGTAATGACCCACGACTACGAAGAATTGGGGCTCGTCGCCGGGCTGGAGATCCACCAACAGCTCGACACGGCGAGCAAGCTCTTCTGTGGCTGCCCGACCGAGCGGCGCGATCCCGAGGAGCCGGTCCGGTCGTTCACCCGATATCTCCACCCGACGAAGTCCGAACTCGGCGAGCTCGACGAGGCCGCCCTCGAGGAGTCCCGCGTCGACCGGGAGTTCGAGTATCTCGCCTTTGACACCACCTGTCTCGTCGAGGAGGACGACGAACCGCCGGGGCGACTCGATCGGGAGGCGCTGAACACCGCCCTGGAGATCGCGGCGCTTCTGGACTGTACGGTCGTCGATCGAGCCCACGTGATGCGGAAGATCGTCGTCGACGGCTCCAACACCTCGGGCTTTCAGCGCTCGACGCTCGTCGCCACCGACGGCGAAATCGAGACCGGCGACGGCCCCGTCGGGATCGCGGACATGCTGTTGGAAGAGGAGTCCGCGGCCCGGATCGAGGAGCGCGAGGGGGGCGTGACCTACGCGCTGGACCGCCTCGGCATCCCGCTCGTCGAGATCGGGACGAAACCCGACATCCGGACGCCAGAACAGGCCCGTGAGGCCGCCGAACGAATCGGGATGTTGCTCCGCTCGACCGGAAAGGTCAAACGCGGCCTCGGGACCATCCGCCAGGACGTGAACGTCTCGATTGCCGAGGGCGCACGCGTCGAAATGAAAGGCGTCCAGAGCCTCGACGACATCGAGGCCCTCGTCGCGGGCGAGGTCGACAGACAGGTCGAGTTGCTCGATATTGCCGACACGCTCGAATCCCGGGACGCCGCGGTCGCGGAGCCGACCGACGCGACCGAGGTGTTCGCCGACACCGACAGCGGTGTGATCGCCGGGGCCGAGGCCGTCCGCGCCGTCCGGCTCGTCGGGTTCGATGGCCTCGTCGGCCGCGAGATCCAGCCCGACCGACGCCTCGGGACCGAACTGTCCGACCACGCCAAACGTCAGGGGGCGGGCGGGATCTTCCACACCGACGAACTGCCCGCCTACGGCGTCACCGAAACCGAAGTCGAGGCGCTCCGAGAGGCCGTCGCTGCCGACCCCGAAGACGCGGTCGCGATCGTGGCCGCCGACACCGACGTCGCCGAGCGCGCCATCGAAGCCGTCGCCGAGCGCGCCGAGACCGCGATCGAGGGCGTTCCGGAGGAGACCCGTGGCGCGAACGACGACGGCACCTCCCGGTATCTCCGCCCGCTTCCGGGCGCGGCGCGGATGTACCCCGAGACCGACGTGCCGCCGGCCGACCCCGATCCGGCCGAGATCGAAGCGCCGGAACTGCTCACCGAAAAGGTCGAACGCTACCGCGAGGAGCTCGACCTCGGTTCGGGGCTGGCCGAGCAGGTCGCCTACGGCCGTCACATGCCGACGTTCGAGGCCGCCGTCGGGCGCGGCGTCGACCCGACGACCGCGGCGAGCACGCTCGAGTCGACGCTGACCGAACTCCGGCGCGACGACGTCCCCGTCGGGAACCTGACCGAAGAGCACCTGCTGTCGGTGCTCGAACTCGTCGAGGCGGGCGAGTTGGCCAACGAGGGGATCGCCCCTGTCCTGACCGAACTCGCCGCGGACCCGACGCTGTCGGCCGAGGCCGCGATCGAGACCGCGGGGCTGTCCGGCGTCGACCGAGAAGCCGTCCGAGAGACCGTCGTCGAGGTGATCGAGCGCAACGAGTCCCAGATCGAAACCGAGGGGATGGCCGCCTTCTCGGGGCTCATGGGCGAGTGTATGGGCGCGCTCCGCGGGAAGGCCGACGGCGAGGTCGTCTCGGAACTGCTCCGCGAGGAGATCGGCCGGCGGACCTGATACGGGCGCCCCGACCCACCGTGATCCGTGCGTCTCAGCCGCCCGCTCCCGCGAAGACGAACTCCTGAAGCAACTTCCCGGCGAGGGCGGCCGCCTGTCCGTCGTCGCGGTCGTTGACTTCAACGACGTCGAACCCGACGGCGCTCGGTGCGACCGCCCGGACGACCGCGCGCATCTCGCGGGGGCATAGCCCGAACGGGGCCGGGGTGCCGGTCCCCGGCGCGAAGCCGGGGTCGGCGGCGTCGATGTCGACGCTCAGGTACGCGTCGCCGGCGAACGCCGGCTCCCAGGACGCCACGTCCTCGGGTCCGATCACGGTCACGTCGGCCTCGGCCGCACGATCCCACTCGGTCTCGCTTCCGGTTCGGACCCCGAGCAGGATCGCCTCCTCGGCGGTTTCGAGCGCTCGCCGCGTGACGGTCGCGTGCGAGCGCTCGTTGCCGGCGTAGGTGTCGTAGAGATCGAGGTGAGCGTCGAGACAGACGTAGACGTCCGGTTCGGTCGCCCGAACGCCGGCGACGGTAACGCTGTGCTCGCCGCCCAGAAGTAACGGAACGCGCCCGTCGGCGCGGTGATCGGCGAGTTTTCCCTCGAGAAACCGAAGATACTCCGCCGCGTCGTCCCACGCTTCGAGGTCGCCGTCGTCGGCGACGAACTCGCCGAAGCGACAGTCGGTGCGTCGGTCGTAGCCGTCGAACGCCCGGGCGAACCGTCGGATCCGCTCCGGGCCGAACCGCGCGCCGGGCCGGAACGTCGTCGAGACGTCCAGCGGCGCGCCGACGACCGCGTAGGCTGCCTCGTGCAGTTCGGCGTCGGCTCCGGGAAACGCGGCCATCGGTGGGACCGATCAGACGACCTTGCGTTGGCCTTCGAACTCGAGGTACTCGATCTCGTCGTCGGACTCGGGGTCGAGGTCCTCGGGGATGCGCATTGTGATGGTCTCGTAGGTCTCTAGATCCATCACTTGCATGTCTTTCCCGGAGACGGAGACGACCTGCCCTTGCTTTCGGTTGACGATCGGGACCCAGATCTTCGCGTCGACGGGCTGGGTGAAGTTTCGTTTTTGACCGTCGAAGACGCCGGTCCCTTCGACGCGGGCCTTTGCGCTCCCGTGCTTGCCGGGCTTCGAGGTACTGTACGCCGTGATCTTCGAGGGGACGTCGTCGATCATTACGTAGTTGCCTTCCTGGAGTTCCCGGACTTCAGTCTGTTGTTTCGGCATACCGTTCGATTCCCGTCGCCGAAGTATAAACGGTTTGGATATCCGATGTGGCGGCACTCTCGCGGTCGGACTCCCGTCTCGGCCCAAAAATAAATCGTCGGGCGAGGACGTCACCGCAGTCCGAAGCTCTCGGCGAGGAGCGCCTCGTCGGTCCCGCCGACCACCTCGACGCCCTCCCCGACCACGTCGACGGTGACCTGCGCCGGCGCGAAAAGCCCCACCGGGACGTCGTAGAAGTCCCACCCGTGGTCCGCAAATATCTCCGCGAAGGGCGTCCCGAACGCCTCCCCGGCCGTCGAGACGATCTCGTCGAACCGGTCGAACCCCGTCTCGACGGTCGCGTGGACCCGGGAGCCGTACGCGAGCGCGTCGTTCGTCCTCGCCATCGCCGCCTCGTCGCTCTCCGGGACCGGCGCGACCGGCGCGGAGGCAGTCACGCTCAACACGTCGAGGGGGTCGTACCCGAGCTCCGAGAGCCGGAAGGTCGCGAGTTCGCCCGCCCGCGCGGCGAGCGCGACACTGCCCGTCAGGCTCGCCGTCGAGAACGTCGGCAAGAAGACGCTCGACGTCGGGACGCCCGTCCGCTCGGCGACGTGTTCGGCGACCGCCTCGCCGGGTAGTGCCTCGCTTTCGACCGCCAAGACGCTAAAGTCCGCCGCGTCGCGGTAGCCGATCCGCTGGAACTCCTCTTCCTCGGCGACGAGCGCGCGGGCGGGGCCGCTTGCGAGCCCCTCGAAGCCCTCGATCGAGAGCTCCCAGCCCGCCTTCTGTGCGGCCAGAAAGGCCATCGCGGGGTGATCCGTGGATACCTCGACGTGCGTCCGGGGCGTTCCCTCGATCTCGTCGACGCCGGTCTGTACCGTGGCCAACCCACCGGTCTGGATCTCCGCCAACAGCAGTCCGGCCTCGACGCCGCCGAGCGCCTCGACCCCGAAGTCGAGGACGACGGCATCGTTGCCGAGTTCGTGGACCTCGATCGCGAGTTCGTCGGCGAAGTCGATCGCCTCGTCGACCAACTCGACGGCCATCCGGTTGAGACTCTCCATACCGCGACCACGGGTGGATCCGAATAAAAGGTTCTCGGATGCGGGACCGACTGTACACACGCAGGGCGGTCCCGACTCGAGCAATGTTGGTGCTGTCCTGTCCGAGCCCCAGGGTAGCATCCGTCCGCCACAACGTCTATGCGACCGCGCGCGGAACTCCCGCGTATGAACGCACGCGACATCATGACGCGGGACGTCGAGACGGTCTCGCCCGGCGACGACGTCGGCGAGGTGCTCGGCCGCCTCGCCCGCGCGGATTTCAACGGGTTTCCGGTCACCGAGGACGGCCTCGTCGTCGGAATCGTCACCCAGGGCGACCTCGTCGACCTGTTTCAACCCTCCGACCGGACGCTCTGGATCCCCGTCGGCTTCCCACCGTTCCTCGAGTCACTCACGTACGCCGTCGATCTCTCGTGGGACGAACTCGACTTCGGGATCGACCTCGCCCGGAACGTTGGTCGGCCGGTCGAGGACGTAATGACGACGGACGTCGTCACCGCCGGGCCGAACGCGGACGTCGATGAACTACTCGAACTCCTAGCCGGCGACGAGCGGGACATCAACCGCCTGCCAGTCGTCGACGAGGCGGATGCGCTCCTCGGAATCGTCGCCCGCGAGGACCTCCTCAGGGCGATCCGCGCCGAACGACTCGGGGCCGATGCCCCCGAATAACCCGCCGGCCGCGGGCGGTGTCGGGTTGGTCCTCGCTGCGGTCGCTCGGCTCCTGACCGCCAACCGGTGAGCCCCACGAGCGGGCTCGTCCCCCGGGATCGATGCCGAAAAGATTGAGAGTGTGGTCGTCCCAGCGTCCGGTGTGCGCTACCGCAACACCCTGTTATTTTTAACGCTCGCTTCGGTGTGGGGGTCGGCCTTCATGGCTATCAAGGCCGGCCTCGGCGACCCGACGGACCCGGCGTACTTTTTTACCGCACCGGTGCTTTTCGCCGCGTTCCGCTTCGATATTGCTGGGGTGTTGATGTTCGGATACGCGCTCTATGCGACGGATCGGTGGCGACCGAGGGACCGCGCCGACTGGGCGACGGTCTGCGTCGGCGCCGCCCTCATCATCGCCGGCTATCATGCGCTCCTGTTCGTCGGCGAGCGGGGGACGACGAGCGCGGCGGCGGCGGTCATCGTCTCGCTATCGCCGGTCGTGACGACCGCGTTCGCACGTCTGTTGTTGCCGGAGGAGCGGCTGACGGCCGTCGGTATCGCCGGCATGGCCCTGGGATTCGTCGGCGTGGTCGTCCTCTCGCGGCCCGACCCGGCGAACCTCGTCGGATCGCGCTTCGAGACGCTCGTCTTCGCGGCCGCGCTCTGCTTCGCGCTCGGGAGCGTCCTGACCCGACGGATCGACGCCGGCCTTCCGGTCGAGACGATGGAGGCGTGGTCGATGCTCCTCGGTGCGGCGCTTATGCACGGTCTCAGTCTCGCACTCGGAGAGGCGGTCCCCGGCGCCCCGACCGGCGAGGCGGTTGCCGCGCTCGCGTACCTCGCTGTCGTCTCGAGCGCGCTCGGTTTTTTGATCTACTTTCACCTCCTCGAACGGCTCGGTGCAATCGAAATCAACCTCGTTTCCTACGTCGCGCCGGCGTTCGCCGCCGTGACTGGACTTCTGTTCCTCGGGGAACGCATCGATGCGCCGACCGTCGTCGGCTTCGCGATCATCCTCGCCGGGTTCTCGCTCGTCAAGCACCGTTCGATACGGACTGAACTCCGGCAGTGGTGGAAGAGCTAAAGGCCCGGCGGTAACGCGACCGGAAGCGCCACGCGTCCGTGCGTCGTGTCACCGACCGTATCCGTGTCCGGCGATCAACGCGGCGACGTTCGCGGCCACGAGCGATCCGAAAAGCAGGTATTCCGCCGTCGTTCCGAGCCCGCTGGCCAATAGCGCGAGCGAACAAAATGGCAACAGGACGGCCGACCAGAATGCCCCGGCTCTGAGTGGTTCCGGAACCGAGGGACTCCGGGCTGGTGGACCGCGCTCGTTCGTCGGTGTGGAGGGATTCATCGTACTCTCTGGGACGGTGTGGAGTCACTAATAACCGAACGAGGGTTCGGGCCGTTTCACCGGGCTTCACGATACGGCCGAACCGGGTCGGAACGTTTTATTACTTGACGTACGCCCCGAAGACGTTTTAAAACATGTTTTGTTGCGGTTTCAGGGGACCGGAGACACCGGTCAACCGAGGGTGGCTATCCGCACCTCGTGGGTGCCCGCCGGCGTGTCGATCGCGGCCGCCTCGTGTACCGCCGCCCGGACGCGCTCGCGCCACGACTCGACTGCGGCCTCGTGGCGAGCTCGGTGGCGCTCGGGCGTGTATGTCCGTTCCGGACTGGACCGGAGTTCGTCCTCGGTGTCGTCGGGCGAGGGAAACGCCGGTACGGTCCCGAGGAACCGTTCCGGCGGAACGTGTAACGGCTGTGGGTCCTCGTACTCGCTTTCGGCTCCGTCGAGATGGAGACGGGCCCGCATCCGACCGCTGAACGGCGGCGTCACGCGGAGGACGGCCCCTGCGTCGCGTCGCTCGTTCGCCTCGATGGCGGTCACGATGTCGTCGGTCGTCACCGCGAGTGCGCGGATGATCGTCGGGTCGTCTGACTCCACACCCGAATACGGGTCGCCGTCGGCATCAGCGTGTCGACATCGGACGACCGCGAGTCCGGCGGCCGATACCCGATCAGAGTCCGGGTTCGAACTCGATGAACCGCTCGCGCCACGACTCGGGGATCTCGCGCGGTTCGCCTCCGGCGACCGCGACGATCGTCCCGTCGGCGGTCGCCGCCGGGTCCCCGTCGTCACCGGCGAACACGCGCGATCGCATCCGAAAGCTCGTCTCGCCGACCTCGGTGACGCCACAGGCGACCCGGATCGTTCCGTCCTCGAGCGTCAGCGGGCGGGCGAACTCGACCGACTGGCTCGCGAGTACCATCTCCCGTTCCTCCCACGGGACGTCCAACACGCGGTCGAAGTACCGGAGCCTGGCCTGCTCGAGATACGTCGCGTACACCGCGTTGTTGACGTGCCCGAGGGTGTCGAGGTCGCGAAACCGGACCTGGAGTTCGGTCTCGAACGGAAGTTCCATGCCGAACCGTCGGCGAGCGCCTCAAAATCGGTTTCGTTTCGCACGCCGGCCACGTCGGCGATGCGTCTTCGAGGTCCGTCGTGACCGTGTCGTCGAAAATGCAGTGCCCGGGGAGGGCTCCGAACCCTCGATCTCCGCATGTCCCAGGAACGAGGCGCAGGCAGCGCCTCGGGACATCGCGGCTACCGCCTCGTACCCTATGAGTGCGGCGCTATGTCCAGCTAAGCCACCCGGGCTCGTATATCGATTGCTCGCTGTTTCCCTTCAACTTTCCTATCTCCCTCTGCTGATTCGGAATGTCACCGACCCGCACGATCACACCCTTTTATGCTGTGGTGCGGGCACACCACTGGTATGAGCGAACTGCCCGACCTGCTCTCGGAGACCATCGGCGACGCGGCGATCATCGACACCGTCGACGTCGGTGGCGGGGACGCCATCACCGTGACGCCCGAACGGACGCACCTCTACCGTTCGGAGGGGCTGTTGCGGGACGAATCCGTCGAGACGTTCGAGCACGCCGTCGAACGGCTCTCGGTTCGAACGAAACGTCGAAAGAGTTCGATCGAGCTCGTGACGATGGAGAGCCAGACGAGTTTCACTGTCCCCTCCGACGTCGCGGACTCCGTTGTCGAGGCGATGATGGAGGGTATTCTCCTGACCACCGGTGCCGTGACGCCCGAGGAGGAGCTATCGGCGCTGTTCCGGTTCAGCGAACTCACAGTCGTCGTCACCGACCGGCGGCTCTTCGAACACGTCGGAAGCGCCGTCTGGGACGGGGAGTTCGAGACCGTCGAGTACGCCGAGTTGACCGGCCTCGACTTCGAGCGCGGCAGCGTGGCGACGCAGGTCGTCCTCGAGACCGAGGACCGCCGCCGTCGGGTGAAGGTGCCGAACGAACACGCTGGGACCGTCCGCCAGCGGATCGAGGCGGCGGTCCTCGCGTTTCACGACGTCGCCTCTATCGAGGCGTTTCGAGCGAAACACGCCGAGCCGGAACAGGGGGATGGACGGGCTAATCGCTCGGCAGCGGCCATCGGCGACGCCGAACGAACCGAGGCCAACGGCGCCGACGCGGAGGGGGATCGCGACCCGACCGACGGACGCAGCGCCGTCTCCACCAGCCGGTCGCTCCCCGCCGACCAAGACCCATCGGGGGCGGTGTACCGGCGCGATGCGGAGACCGACGCGGCTCGCGAGGACCCGAAGACACAGAGCACAGCCGACGACCGGGGAACGAACCCGACGGACGAGATCGACGCCCTTTCGGAGCGCGTCGAGGCGCTCTCGGAACAGGTCGAACGACAGACCGAACTCATAGAAACCCAACAGGACCTCCTCGAACGACTCGTCGACGAGCTCCGGCGCGGCCGGTGAACGGACCGTCGGAACCTCTACCGCGGCCGGCGAACGGACCGTCGGAACCCCTACCGCGGCCGGCGAACGAACCGTCGGAACCTCCGGCGAGTCGCTCCCGGCAGATCACTCCCGGCCAGTCACTTTTCGGATACAGGAGGAGCCGAAGGGGCCGTGCTCGCCGGCCTCGAGTTGCATAAAGTACCCCGTCGAGATCGACGCGCCGCAGCGACGACACTCGAAGTCGCCCTTCCGAGAGATGACCTCGCTATCGAAGCTGAGAAACCGCCCCGAGACCGGCGTGACTGTCTCGCCATCGCGACGGATGTGTCCGCGGCGTTCGGCCGTCTCGAGGATCGCTCGCGTCGTCTCCGGGTGCGTACTCACCGTCTCGATCCGGTCGATGACGTCCGGAAGCGACAGTTCGGCGTCCTCGAGGCGGGCGAGCAACTGCACGCCGAGTTCGACTGGGTCGTCCTCTCTCGCCACACGCCGAGTACGTCGCGGGTGCTCTTATCAGCACGGATCGATACCGGCCGGGGCGGCACGCGATTCGGCGACAGTGCCCGCGACGCCCTGTGTATCGGCCTCCTGGGACCACAAGACGTTTGTCGCCACGGACGAGTCCTTTTCGCGTGCATCGTGCGACCGTCCGACAGCTGCTCGGCCTCGGGATCCTCGGTTCCATCGCGGCGGCCGCCGCGCTCTCCGTCTCCCCCGAAGTGCTCCTCGGCGAGATGGACGCCCTCGCCGGTCGCCCCGCGTTGTTCGCGGTCGTCCTTTTCGCCCTGTATCTCGCCCGGCCGCTGCTCGCGTGGCCCATCAGCGCACTGTCCGTCCTCTTAGGGTACCTGTTCGGTCCCGCGGCGATCCCAGTCGCGCTCGCGGGAGCCGTCGTCACGACGCTGCCGGCGTACCTGCTCGCGCGCCGGCTCGGCCACGACGCCGGGCTGTTGGCGCGGGTCGGCGACGCCGGGGCGGTGGTCAAGCGAACGACGGGGAACCTCCGGGGCGTGGTCGCCGTCAGGCTCGCGCCGCTGCCGACCGATCCTGTCTCCTACGCCGCCGGGCTCGCCGGGGTCCCGCTCCGCCCGTACGCCCTCGGGACCGCGCTGGGCGAGGCACCCTGGGTCGGAACGGCGGTGCTGCTCGGTGCCTCGATGGGGCAACTCGCCGCGACCGGTCCCGCCGCGAGCCCGCTCGTTCTCGGAACGGCCGCCGCACTCGCGCTCTTGGTAGCGCTGTCGCGGCCCGCCTACCGACGGCTCTCGGGTGAGACGGCCGGAATCAGATAACTCACCTCTGGTATTCAATTAAAACGTGAACGGATCGCTGCAATCGACGACGACACCGTGTTGTGGGCAGACGTACTTGCAGTGGCGTTTGTACATCTGCGCGTCACACATCGGACACGGTCGCCCGCCCGCTTCGTCGTCCATACGGGTACTGTGAGCGAGGCGGTCAAAAATCATCGGGCGGAAAAGCACCGAGCCGAACCGGTGTCCACGCCCCGGCTCCACATTACGCTACCGGCTCAACACTCCGACCAGCCGCAGCTCTCACAGGTCTTGCAGCCCTCCGAGTAGTACAGCGTCATGCTCCCACAGTCGGGGCATTCGGGTGATTCGCCCGCGTCGATGAGCGACCGTGCCGTGTCGGTGTCGTCGTTCGGCGACGCCGGCGAGCCCGTCCGTTCGCTCGCTCCCGGGTCCGCGACCGAACCGCCGTCGGTCTCGGGTGGCGTCACGGAGCTATCGTCGACCGGCCGTCCGGTGTCCCCCGACCGGCTGGCATCGGCGATCTCCGTGAGGTTCTGCTGTTGGGGGTAGGCCTTGTCGACCTCGCCGTCGAGGTAGCGACGCATCGCCGTCCCGATCGCGTCCGGGATCGAGTTGATCTGTTCGCCCTTGTCCCAAGCGACTTTCGGCGACCGGATGCCTTGGAGTTCGTCGGCGATCTCCCGGGGATCGACGCCCGAGCGAAGCGCCGTCGAGATCGTCTTCGCCAGCGCCTCGGTGAACGAGGCGGTGAACCCACCGGAGTTGCCGATGTTCGCGAACAGCTCGAACGGGCGGCCGTCTTCGGGGTTCTCGTTGATGTTGACGTAGAGCTTCCCGTAGCCCGTGTCGATCCGCTGGGTGACGCCGTGAAGCACGTCGGGGCGGGCTTGCTTCGTGCCGAGTTTGGGCGAGACGTCGAACAACTCGCGGACGTCGGACTCGAGGACCGCCGCGACTTCCTCGCTGTCGAGGAAGCCCTCGATGCCGCCGAAGATCTCCTCGATGTTCTCGACGATCGCCTCGGCGGCCTCGGCCTCGTCGGCGAAGTCGGTGTTTTTCGCCCGCGTGGTGAGCACCTGCTTCGACCGGGTGCCGTCGCGGTAGTAGGTGACCCCCTTGCCGCCGTGGTCGTAAATGTACTCGAAGACCTCCTTTGCGTCCTCCAGCGTCGAATCGTTGGGCGCGTTGACTGTCTTCGAGATCGCCGAATCGACGCCCTCCTGACAGGCGACCTGAACGCCCGCGTGGTCCTTCGCCGAGAGGGCCCCCGTCGTCACGAACAACTCGCCGATCGCGCCGGGGACCGTCGAGAGGCCGTCGATGCCGTCGAACTCGTTTTCGGCCATCTGCTCTTGGGCCTCCCGCTTGACCGCCTCGACGTCGAGGCCGTTCTCCTCTAGGACGCGGAGGAAGTAGTCGTCGAACTCGACGAGCATCTCGTCGCCCTGGACGTCGTCGGAGACGTTCTTGTAGAAGGCGACGTTGTAGATCGGCTCGCAGCCGCCAGTGGTGTTGCCGATCATCGAGGTCGTCCCGGTCGGCGCGATTGTCGTCGTGTTGTGGTTCCGCATCGCGAAGCCATCGGCGTACTCGTCGGCGTCGAGACCGGTCTGTTTCTCGAACCACTCGCGGTACTCGGTGGGATCGGCGTACTTCGAGTCGTCCCACTCCTCGAAGACGCCCCGTTCCTCGGCGAGCTCGTGGGAGGCCCACTTCGAGCCGTGGTTGATGTGACGCATCACCTGTCGGGCCACCTCGTTGCCCTCCTCGGAGCCGTACTTGATGCCGAGTTGGATGTACAACTGCGCCAGGCCCATCACGCCGAGGCCGATCTTCCGCATCTCTCGGACCTTCTGTTCGATCTCCGGCACCGGGAAGTCCGACATCGTGACGACGTTCTCGAGGAACCGCGTGCCGAGTTCGATGCGCTCGTCGAACGCTTCGACGTCGAGCGCCTCCTCGAGGAAGTCCTCGACGGCGGCTTCGAGGCCGGCGTACTCGTCGCCGTGGTCGTCGTACCAGACCCGCCAGTCCGGCGCGTCGACGTCGGCGAGCGTCGAGAGGTTGATGTGGCCGAGGTTGCAGGCCTCGTACTCCTCGAGCGGCTGTTCGCCGCAGTTATGAACCACAAGGCCGTTCGCCACGAACGAATTCGTATCGGGCTCTGTCAGGTCGTAGACCGCTTCGTGGCCGTCGCTCTCGACCGCGGAAACGGTCGCTTCGAACCGCTCAGTGTACGGCCCACGTTCGTAGTCCGCGAGACGCTCGTCGAGTGTGTCCTGTTTTTTGTCGAGGAGGAATCCGATTTCCTCCGCAAATCGACCGAGATTGTCCTTCGAAATGACGAGATCGTGGTCTGGCTGCCGCTCGTATTCCGCAGTCCCGCCCGTTCCGTCAGGCATCTCTTGGACGCCTGCTTCGTGGCGGTTCTCGTAGATCTTACTGAAGATTCCGAAATTAATTAGCAGCCGCTGGACCGATTTCAGCAGGTCCGCACTGGTGCTCGTGAGCCGAACGGAAACTCCCTTTTCAGAGTTCCCCTGGACACCGCCATCGGCGGAAAACAGCGCACGCAGGTACCCGCGTGCCATCTCCTCGCTTCCGCGCATCACGACCTCGGGGACTTGGTGTTTCTCGTCGACGAGACCGGCCTCCTCGGCGTACTCGTACAGCCGGGCGGAACGAATTCGTTGTTCGACGGCCTGCTCGCCGCGATAATCGTCACCTCTAGCGATTTCGCTGACACCGACCTCGTAGTCGGCGTTACCGACGGGGTCGCGAACGACCTCGTTCACGTCGGCCGCGAACGACTCCGAGGCCTCGGCGTCCTCGTCGTAGAAGTTCAGGACGGCACGCTCCTCACCATGTTTGAGATGACCGTCACCGACCAGCCAGCCGAGCACTCGTCCCTCGGCAGCCGTCCCGTGTCGGCCGAACTCGCCTTTCCGGTTCTGGATGTGGACGGTGTCGCCCGCATCGAGATCGTCGGCTTCAATCCATCCGTCGTCGGTCATGACCCGGTGGTCGGCAGTCAGACGGAGTTCGTACCCTTCCTCGGTCGTGAGTTTATAAACGTCCTTTTCGCCGGTCTTGTAGACGCTGCTCGCTTCCTTGACCGTTTCTTCACTCAGACGCCCATCCACGACGACATCTCGAGCCACACCCTGCTCGTAGAGTTCCTCGGCTTCGACGAGGCCGTTGTCGGTACTGATGTGCGTGTCACCAGTAATGCACGGATTCGTCGCTAAAATCCGGTGCTCCGGATGCTCCTCGACGTCGAAGGAGTGCTCTTTGTTGATCCGTTCGAGATAGACGACGCCGGGTTCGCCGTTCTCGTGGGCTCCTTCGAGGATGTGTTCCCACAGTTTCTCTGCGGGCACCGACAGCGTCTCGCCGACCTCGACGTGCTCGCCGAGCCCGAACATGTCGTACAGCTCCTTCGTCTCGGGCGTGGCGACGTGTGGGTCGCCCGTTCGGGGATTGGTGAACGTGTACTCCTCGCCGGCCTTCAGCGCCTCCATGAACCCGTCGGTGACGCCGACGGAGATGTTGAAATTCGAGAGGTGACCCTCGACCGCGTTCCGGAGGTGCTCGGGGACTTTCCCTTCGTCGTCGATGAGTTCGCGGGCCTCCTCGAGGGCCTCCTCGAAGGAGTTGTGGGTGAAGTCGTCCGGGTCGTTCAGCCGGAGCGTCTCCGCCAGGGAGACGTCCTTGTTCTTCGCGTGGATGAACTGGATGACGTCGGGGTGTGAGACGCGCATGACGCCCATCTGCGCGCCGCGGCGGGCGCCGCCCTGGGCGATCGTCTCACACATCTGATCGTACGTCCGCATGAACGTGATCGGGCCCGACGCGATACCGCCGGTGGAGCCGACCGCGTCGCCGTAGGGACGGAGTCGCCAGAAGGCATACCCCATTCCGCCGCCGCTCTGGAACACCTCTGCGGCCTCTTTGGCCGTCTGGTGGATGTCGTCGATGTCGTCCTCGGGCGAGTCGACGAAACACGCCGAGAGCTGTTGGAGTTCGTCGCCGGCGTTCATAAGCGTCGGCGAATTCGGCATGAACGAGAGCCGCTCCATCTGCTCGCGGAAGGCCTCGGCGGTGTCCTCGACGTGCGTCCGGACCTCCTCGGGGAGTCCGGGGACGACCGTCTCGTAGGCGAACTTGTTGACGTTGTGCGCCGAAAGGGTCGTCTCGGCGTCCGAATCGGCGGTGACGCCCGCACCGAACACGTCACTTGCGAGTTCGTCGCGGCGGGGGTGGTCGGGTTTGAGCTGATCTGGCGTGACGGTGACCTCGACGCCCTGCTGTTCGGACTCGAAGACCGCTTCGGCCAGCGCGACGTTCTTCGCGACGCGCTCGAAGAGGTCCTCCTGTTGCTCTATCGGTTCGCCGTCGGCGTCCTTCCGGAGATACCGGGCGGGGAGGATGTTGTGGTAGGCGTTGCCGGTGAGGCGGTCCGCCATCGTGTCGCCGGTCGTTCGCTTGATGGGGAGCGTGAGTTCGTCCGCGGAGAGGTCGGTGCCGGCCATCACTCGGCCCTCCGGATCAGTGCCGCTTTCTTTAGCTCTCTCGTTCGTTCAACGAAGTGTCCTGTGCGGGTCATTTGTGACGGAGTCTGCGTACTGGTGCGTGCCGGATAACCCTTGGCATCGGGGAATATATCGGCGATTCGACGGGTCGCTGGGGCATGCGTTACTGTGTGTTGAATCCGGTGTGCATGCGCCCCACACGTACGACAGAATTGGACTAACCGAACACATATAATTGTATCCGGTCCGTGGTGAAAGTGAAAACCGCCCGCTAAAACCGCCTCACTCGGCTGCGATTCCATCGGAAACGATCGGGGGTTTCGGGACGACGGTCGATCCGACGGATCGATCCGATCGGCCGCCGAACCGGTCTCGATCCGACGGGGTGCCGTCCCACGACCCGTTTCGGCCACGCCGGTCGGCACCGAAACGTGGCAACTATATTATACGCGTCGAATGGAACGTTCCCCCGGAATCGATGGGTCGAACCGGACGTCCGTGCAGTCATGCCGACGACACGACCGCTCCGAACCACAGGACGTCAGACCGACTGCAAGAAGTTGCCGACGATGTCGTGTCCGACGGCGGTGAGGACCGATTCGGGGTGGAACTGGACGCACTCGATCGGGTATTCTTGATGTCGGATGCCCATCACCAACTCGGTCCCGTCGTGTTCCGTCGTCGCGGTGATATCGAAGCACTCGGGGACCTCGAGAGCGATCAGGGAGTGATACCGACCACCCTGGAACCCCTGTTCGAGCCCCCGATAGACACCCTCGCCGTCGTGATCGACTGAGAACGCCTTGCCGTGGATCGGCTCCGGGGCCCGATCGACGGTCCCGCCGTACTCGTAGACGGCCGCCTCGAGGCCGAGACAGACCCCGAGCGTCGGGGTTTCGGGGGCGATCTCCCGAAATACGTCCATGGTCACTCCCACGTCCCGCTCGTTCTTCGGGTGGCCGGGTCCCGGCGAGATCACGATCGCGTCGGGGTCGGCGGCCCGGATCGTCCCGATATCGGCGGTGTTGCGGCACACCTCGACCTCGGTCCCGTCGTGCTGGCTGACGTACTCGACGATGTTGTAGGTGAACGAATCGAAGTTGTCGACGAAGAGCACGTCCGTCATCGTCGGGCCTCCGTCGGCTCGGAGTCGGCCTCGATAGCCCGTAGGGCGGCGAGCACCCCGCCCATCTTCTGTTCGGTCTCCTCGTACTCGCGTTCGGGGTCGGAGTCGGCGACGATTCCTGCCCCGGCCTGGACAGTCACCCGATCCGTCCCGTCGGTCCCCGCGCCTCGCTCGACGGTGGCGGTTCGAATGACGATCGCGAAGTCGGCGTCGCCGCTCCAGGAGAAGTAGCCGATACCACCCCCGTAGACACCGCGCGGGCGCTCCTCGAGGTCGTCGA
Organism: Natronomonas moolapensis 8.8.11; assembly: GCF_000591055.1. Classification (GTDB taxonomy): domain Archaea; phylum Halobacteriota; class Halobacteria; order Halobacteriales; family Haloarculaceae; genus Natronomonas; species Natronomonas moolapensis. The sequence goes on from NC_020388.1 coordinate 983,231, forward strand.
TGATCTCCATCGCCCGGATCTTCGGCGCGCCCGAAAGCGTCCCGGCGGGAAACGACGCACGCGTCGCGTCGAACGCGTCACGGTCGTCGGCAAGGGCGCCGGTCACCGTCGATTCGATGTGCTGGACGTGGCTGTATTTCAGGACGTTCATAAACTCCTCGACGCGGACGCTGCCGGCCTCGCTGACCCGACGGACGTCGTTTCGCGCGAGGTCGACCAACATCGTGTGTTCAGCGCGCTCCTTTCCGTCGGCAAGCATCTCCCCGGCCAGACGCCGGTCCTCGACAGGACTCGTCCCGCGGGCGCACGTCCCCGCGATCGGGTTGCTCATCACCTCCCGTCCCCGAACGGAGACGAGCGTCTCCGGCGAGGCTCCGACCACCACGAGGTCGTCGTACTCGAGGAGGTACATATACGGCGAGGGGTTGATCTCGCGAAGCGACTCGTAGAGCCCCAACGGGTCGATGTCGCCGTCCAGCTCGCGCGTCCGGGAGATGACGCCCTGGTAGATGTCCCCGTCGAGGACGTGTTCTTTGGCCCGGTTGACGGCCGCCTCATAGGTCGCTTTCGCCCCGGCCCGCTCCGTAGACGGCCGGAAGCCACCGGTTTCGAGGGTCCCGTGGCCCGCGAGCAGCGACTCGACCCGATCGATCTCCTCGACGATGTCGGCGTAGATCCGGCCCGGATCGTCCTCGGGGCGGACGAGCGGGGTGAACACGAGCGAGACCGTCCCGGCGGCGTCGTCGAAGACGAGCGTCGTGGTCGTGAGGACGAATTGGGCGTTCGGCACCCTGGAGTCGGGGCGGTCGAGGCCGACCTCCTCGAGCCAGAGGTCATACACCGCGTCGTACGCGAGAAACCCGACCAGCCCGCCCTGGAGCCGTTGGCGTCCGGTTTCGGGGAAGTTTCGGAGCGGCACGTCCGGCAGCGCGCCCCGAAGCGTCGCGAGCGTGTCGCCTTTCCCCGTCTCGAACGCCCCCTCGTATCTGTCGTCGAGGACGTCGATCGTCCCGGTGGCGTCGTCGTCGACGGTCACGACCGCCGTCGGATCGTAGCCGACAAACGAGTAGCGGGCGTGACGATCCGCCCCGTCGCCGGTCCTGAAGGCGCCGTCGGGGTCGCTCGAGGCGACCTTCCCCGCGCTCTCCAAGAGGAAGGCGTGGTCGGCGCGCTCGGCGTCGGTGGTCCGCCCGGTCAGGGCGGCGTACGCTTCCAGTGGTTCCGTCGAGACGTCCAGCTCGGCGACGGTGCGGACGACCGCCTCGCCGGGTAGTGCCTCGCTTTCGACCGCCAAGACGCTAAAGTCCGCCGCGTCGCGGTAGCCGATCCGCTGGAACTCCTCTTCCTCGGCGACGAGCGCGCGGGCGGGGCCGCTTGCGAGCCCCTCGAAGCCCTCGATCGAGAGCTCCCAGCCCGCCTTCTGTGCGGCCAGAAAGGCCATCGCGGGGTGATCCGTGGATACCTCGACGTGCGTCCGGGGCGTTCCCTCGATCTCGTCGACGCCGGTCTGTACCGTGGCCAACCCACCGGTCTGGATCTCCGCCAACAGCAGTCCGGCCTCGACGCCGCCGAGCGCCTCGACCCCGAAGTCGAGGACGACGGCATCGTTGCCGAGTTCGTGGACCTCGATCGCGAGTTCGTCGGCGAAGTCGATCGCCTCGTCGACCAACTCGACGGCCATCCGGTTGAGACTCTCCATACCGCGACCACGGGTGGATCCGAATAAAAGGTTCTCGGATGCGGGACCGACTGTACACACGCAGGGCGGTCCCGACTCGAGCAATGTTGGTGCTGTCCTGTCCGAGCCCCAGGGTAGCATCCGTCCGCCACAACGTCTATGCGACCGCGCGCGGAACTCCCGCGTATGAACGCACGCGACATCATGACGCGGGACGTCGAGACGGTCTCGCCCGGCGACGACGTCGGCGAGGTGCTCGGCCGCCTCGCCCGCGCGGATTTCAACGGGTTTCCGGTCACCGAGGACGGCCTCGTCGTCGGAATCGTCACCCAGGGCGACCTCGTCGACCTGTTTCAACCCTCCGACCGGACGCTCTGGATCCCCGTCGGCTTCCCACCGTTCCTCGAGTCACTCACGTACGCCGTCGATCTCTCGTGGGACGAACTCGACTTCGGGATCGACCTCGCCCGGAACGTTGGTCGGCCGGGTCGAGGACGTAATGACGACGGACGTCGTCACCGCCGGGCCGAACGCGGACGTCGATGAACTACTCGAACTCCTAGCCGGCGACGAGCGGGACATCAACCGCCTGCCAGTCGTCGACGAGGCGGATGCGCTCCTCGGAATCGTCGCCCGCGAGGACCTCCTCAGGGCGATCCGCGCCGAACGACTCGGGGCCGATGCCCCCCGAATAACCCGCCGGCCGCGGGCGGTGTCGGGTTGGTCCTCGCTGCGGTCGCTCGGCTCCTGACCGCCAACCGGTGAGCCCCACGAGCGGGCTCGTCCCCCGGGATCGATGCCGAAAAGATTGAGAGTGTGGTCGTCCCAGCGTCCGGTGTGCGCTACCGCAACACCCTGTTATTTTTAACGCTCGCTTCGGTGTGGGGGTCGGCCTTCATGGCTATCAAGGCCGGCCTCGGCGACCCGACGGACCCGGCGTACTTTTTTACCGCACCGGTGCTTTTCGCCGCGTTCCGCTTCGATATTGCTGGGGTGTTGATGTTCGGATACGCGCTCTATGCGACGGATCGGTGGCGACCGAGGGACCGCGCCGACTGGGCGACGGTCTGCGTCGGCGCCGCCCTCATCATCGCCGGCTATCATGCGCTCCTGTTCGTCGGCGAGCGGGGGACGACGAGCGCGGCGGCGGCGGTCATCGTCTCGCTATCGCCGGTCGTGACGACCGCGTTCGCACGTCTGTTGTTGCCGGAGGAGCGGCTGACGGCCGTCGGTATCGCCGGCATGGCCCTGGGATTCGTCGGCGTGGTCGTCCTCTCGCGGCCCGACCCGGCGAACCTCGTCGGATCGCGCTTCGAGACGCTCGTCTTCGCGGCCGCGCTCTGCTTCGCGCTCGGGAGCGTCCTGACCCGACGGATCGACGCCGGCCTTCCGGTCGAGACGATGGAGGCGTGGTCGATGCTCCTCGGTGCGGCGCTTATGCACGGTCTCAGTCTCGCACTCGGAGAGGCGGTCCCCGGCGCCCCGACCGGCGAGGCGGTTGCCGCGCTCGCGTACCTCGCTGTCGTCTCGAGCGCGCTCGGTTTTTTGATCTACTTTCACCTCCTCGAACGGCTCGGTGCAATCGAAATCAACCTCGTTTCCTACGTCGCGCCGGCGTTCGCCGCCGTGACTGGACTTCTGTTCCTCGGGGAACGCATCGATGCGCCGACCGTCGTCGGCTTCGCGATCATCCTCGCCGGGTTCTCGCTCGTCAAGCACCGTTCGATACGGACTGAACTCCGGCAGTGGTGGAAGAGCTAAAGGCCCGGCGGTAACGCGACCGGAAGCGCCACGCGTCCGTGCGTCGTGTCACCGACCGTATCCGTGTCCGGCGATCAACGCGGCGACGTTCGCGGCCACGAGCGATCCGAAAAGCAGGTATTCCGCCGTCGTTCCGAGCCCGCTGGCCAATAGCGCGAGCGAACAAAATGGCAACAGGACGGCCGACCAGAATGCCCCGGCTCTGAGTGGTTCCGGAACCGAGGGACTCCGGGCTGGTGGACCGCGCTCGTTCGTCGGTGTGGAGGGATTCATCGTACTCTCTGGGACGGTGTGGAGTCACTAATAACCGAACGAGGGTTCGGGCCGTTTCACCGGGCTTCACGATACGGCCGAACCGGGTCGGAACGTTTTATTACTTGACGTACGCCCCGAAGACGTTTTAAAACATGTTTTGTTGCGGTTTCAGGGGACCGGAGACACCGGTCAACCGAGGGTGGCTATCCGCACCTCGTGGGTGCCCGCCGGCGTGTCGATCGCGGCCGCCTCGTGTACCGCCGCCCGGACGCGCTCGCGCCACGACTCGACTGCGGCCTCGTGGCGAGCTCGGTGGCGCTCGGGCGTGTATGTCCGTTCCGGACTGGACCGGAGTTCGTCCTCGGTGTCGTCGGGCGAGGGAAACGCCGGTACGGTCCCGAGGAACCGTTCCGGCGGAACGTGTAACGGCTGTGGGTCCTCGTACTCGCTTTCGGCTCCGTCGAGATGGAGACGGGCCCGCATCCGACCGCTGAACGGCGGCGTCACGCGGAGGACGGCCCCTGCGTCGCGTCGCTCGTTCGCCTCGATGGCGGTCACGATGTCGTCGGTCGTCACCGCGAGTGCGCGGATGATCGTCGGGTCGTCTGACTCCACACCCGAATACGGGTCGCCGTCGGCATCAGCGTGTCGACATCGGACGACCGCGAGTCCGGCGGCCGATACCCGATCAGAGTCCGGGTTCGAACTCGATGAACCGCTCGCGCCACGACTCGGGGATCTCGCGCGGTTCGCCTCCGGCGACCGCGACGATCGTCCCGTCGGCGGTCGCCGCCGGGTCCCCGTCGTCACCGGCGAACACGCGCGATCGCATCCGAAAGCTCGTCTCGCCGACCTCGGTGACGCCACAGGCGACCCGGATCGTTCCGTCCTCGAGCGTCAGCGGGCGGGCGAACTCGACCGACTGGCTCGCGAGTACCATCTCCCGTTCCTCCCACGGGACGTCCAACACGCGGTCGAAGTACCGGAGCCTGGCCTGCTCGAGATACGTCGCGTACACCGCGTTGTTGACGTGCCCGAGGGTGTCGAGGTCGCGAAACCGGACCTGGAGTTCGGTCTCGAACGGAAGTTCCATGCCGAACCGTCGGCGAGCGCCTCAAAATCGGTTTCGTTTCGCACGCCGGCCACGTCGGCGATGCGTCTTCGAGGTCCGTCGTGACCGTGTCGTCGAAAATGCAGTGCCCGGGGAGGGCTCCGAACCCTCGATCTCCGCATGTCCCAGGAACGAGGCGCAGGCAGCGCCTCGGGACATCGCGGCTACCGCCTCGTACCCTATGAGTGCGGCGCTATGTCCAGCTAAGCCACCCGGGCTCGTATATCGATTGCTCGCTGTTTCCCTTCAACTTTCCTATCTCCCTCTGCTGATTCGGAATGTCACCGACCCGCACGATCACACCCTTTTATGCTGTGGTGCGGGCACACCACTGGTATGAGCGAACTGCCCGACCTGCTCTCGGAGACCATCGGCGACGCGGCGATCATCGACACCGTCGACGTCGGTGGCGGGGACGCCATCACCGTGACGCCCGAACGGACGCACCTCTACCGTTCGGAGGGGCTGTTGCGGGACGAATCCGTCGAGACGTTCGAGCACGCCGTCGAACGGCTCTCGGTTCGAACGAAACGTCGAAAGAGTTCGATCGAGCTCGTGACGATGGAGAGCCAGACGAGTTTCACTGTCCCCTCCGACGTCGCGGACTCCGTTGTCGAGGCGATGATGGAGGGTATTCTCCTGACCACCGGTGCCGTGACGCCCGAGGAGGAGCTATCGGCGCTGTTCCGGTTCAGCGAACTCACAGTCGTCGTCACCGACCGGCGGCTCTTCGAACACGTCGGAAGCGCCGTCTGGGACGGGGAGTTCGAGACCGTCGAGTACGCCGAGTTGACCGGCCTCGACTTCGAGCGCGGCAGCGTGGCGACGCAGGTCGTCCTCGAGACCGAGGACCGCCGCCGTCGGGTGAAGGTGCCGAACGAACACGCTGGGACCGTCCGCCAGCGGATCGAGGCGGCGGTCCTCGCGTTTCACGACGTCGCCTCTATCGAGGCGTTTCGAGCGAAACACGCCGAGCCGGAACAGGGGGATGGACGGGCTAATCGCTCGGCAGCGGCCATCGGCGACGCCGAACGAACCGAGGCCAACGGCGCCGACGCGGAGGGGGATCGCGACCCGACCGACGGACGCAGCGCCGTCTCCACCAGCCGGTCGCTCCCCGCCGACCAAGACCCATCGGGGGCGGTGTACCGGCGCGATGCGGAGACCGACGCGGCTCGCGAGGACCCGAAGACACAGAGCACAGCCGACGACCGGGGAACGAACCCGACGGACGAGATCGACGCCCTTTCGGAGCGCGTCGAGGCGCTCTCGGAACAGGTCGAACGACAGACCGAACTCATAGAAACCCAACAGGACCTCCTCGAACGACTCGTCGACGAGCTCCGGCGCGGCCGGTGAACGGACCGTCGGAACCTCTACCGCGGCCGGCGAACGGACCGTCGGAACCCCTACCGCGGCCGGCGAACGAACCGTCGGAACCTCCGGCGAGTCGCTCCCGGCAGATCACTCCCGGCCAGTCACTTTTCGGATACAGGAGGAGCCGAAGGGGCCGTGCTCGCCGGCCTCGAGTTGCATAAAGTACCCCGTCGAGATCGACGCGCCGCAGCGACGACACTCGAAGTCGCCCTTCCGAGAGATGACCTCGCTATCGAAGCTGAGAAACCGCCCCGAGACCGGCGTGACTGTCTCGCCATCGCGACGGATGTGTCCGCGGCGTTCGGCCGTCTCGAGGATCGCTCGCGTCGTCTCCGGGTGCGTACTCACCGTCTCGATCCGGTCGATGACGTCCGGAAGCGACAGTTCGGCGTCCTCGAGGCGGGCGAGCAACTGCACGCCGAGTTCGACTGGGTCGTCCTCTCTCGCCACACGCCGAGTACGTCGCGGGTGCTCTTATCAGCACGGATCGATACCGGCCGGGGCGGCACGCGATTCGGCGACAGTGCCCGCGACGCCCTGTGTATCGGCCTCCTGGGACCACAAGACGTTTGTCGCCACGGACGAGTCCTTTTCGCGTGCATCGTGCGACCGTCCGACAGCTGCTCGGCCTCGGGATCCTCGGTTCCATCGCGGCGGCCGCCGCGCTCTCCGTCTCCCCCGAAGTGCTCCTCGGCGAGATGGACGCCCTCGCCGGTCGCCCCGCGTTGTTCGCGGTCGTCCTTTTCGCCCTGTATCTCGCCCGGCCGCTGCTCGCGTGGCCCATCAGCGCACTGTCCGTCCTCTTAGGGTACCTGTTCGGTCCCGCGGCGATCCCAGTCGCGCTCGCGGGAGCCGTCGTCACGACGCTGCCGGCGTACCTGCTCGCGCGCCGGCTCGGCCACGACGCCGGGCTGTTGGCGCGGGTCGGCGACGCCGGGGCGGTGGTCAAGCGAACGACGGGGAACCTCCGGGGCGTGGTCGCCGTCAGGCTCGCGCCGCTGCCGACCGATCCTGTCTCCTACGCCGCCGGGCTCGCCGGGGTCCCGCTCCGCCCGTACGCCCTCGGGACCGCGCTGGGCGAGGCACCCTGGGTCGGAACGGCGGTGCTGCTCGGTGCCTCGATGGGGCAACTCGCCGCGACCGGTCCCGCCGCGAGCCCGCTCGTTCTCGGAACGGCCGCCGCACTCGCGCTCTTGGTAGCGCTGTCGCGGCCCGCCTACCGACGGCTCTCGGGTGAGACGGCCGGAATCAGATAACTCACCTCTGGTATTCAATTAAAACGTGAACGGATCGCTGCAATCGACGACGACACCGTGTTGTGGGCAGACGTACTTGCAGTGGCGTTTGTACATCTGCGCGTCACACATCGGACACGGTCGCCCGCCCGCTTCGTCGTCCATACGGGTACTGTGAGCGAGGCGGTCAAAAATCATCGGGCGGAAAAGCACCGAGCCGAACCGGTGTCCACGCCCCGGCTCCACATTACGCTACCGGCTCAACACTCCGACCAGCCGCAGCTCTCACAGGTCTTGCAGCCCTCCGAGTAGTACAGCGTCATGCTCCCACAGTCGGGGCATTCGGGTGATTCGCCCGCGTCGATGAGCGACCGTGCCGTGTCGGTGTCGTCGTTCGGCGACGCCGGCGAGCCCGTCCGTTCGCTCGCTCCCGGGTCCGCGACCGAACCGCCGTCGGTCTCGGGTGGCGTCACGGAGCTATCGTCGACCGGCCGTCCGGTGTCCCCCGACCGGCTGGCATCGGCGATCTCCGTGAGGTTCTGCTGTTGGGGGTAGGCCTTGTCGACCTCGCCGTCGAGGTAGCGACGCATCGCCGTCCCGATCGCGTCCGGGATCGAGTTGATCTGTTCGCCCTTGTCCCAAGCGACTTTCGGCGACCGGATGCCTTGGAGTTCGTCGGCGATCTCCCGGGGATCGACGCCCGAGCGAAGCGCCGTCGAGATCGTCTTCGCCAGCGCCTCGGTGAACGAGGCGGTGAACCCACCGGAGTTGCCGATGTTCGCGAACAGCTCGAACGGGCGGCCGTCTTCGGGGTTCTCGTTGATGTTGACGTAGAGCTTCCCGTAGCCCGTGTCGATCCGCTGGGTGACGCCGTGAAGCACGTCGGGGCGGGCTTGCTTCGTGCCGAGTTTGGGCGAGACGTCGAACAACTCGCGGACGTCGGACTCGAGGACCGCCGCGACTTCCTCGCTGTCGAGGAAGCCCTCGATGCCGCCGAAGATCTCCTCGATGTTCTCGACGATCGCCTCGGCGGCCTCGGCCTCGTCGGCGAAGTCGGTGTTTTTCGCCCGCGTGGTGAGCACCTGCTTCGACCGGGTGCCGTCGCGGTAGTAGGTGACCCCCTTGCCGCCGTGGTCGTAAATGTACTCGAAGACCTCCTTTGCGTCCTCCAGCGTCGAATCGTTGGGCGCGTTGACTGTCTTCGAGATCGCCGAATCGACGCCCTCCTGACAGGCGACCTGAACGCCCGCGTGGTCCTTCGCCGAGAGGGCCCCCGTCGTCACGAACAACTCGCCGATCGCGCCGGGGACCGTCGAGAGGCCGTCGATGCCGTCGAACTCGTTTTCGGCCATCTGCTCTTGGGCCTCCCGCTTGACCGCCTCGACGTCGAGGCCGTTCTCCTCTAGGACGCGGAGGAAGTAGTCGTCGAACTCGACGAGCATCTCGTCGCCCTGGACGTCGTCGGAGACGTTCTTGTAGAAGGCGACGTTGTAGATCGGCTCGCAGCCGCCAGTGGTGTTGCCGATCATCGAGGTCGTCCCGGTCGGCGCGATTGTCGTCGTGTTGTGGTTCCGCATCGCGAAGCCATCGGCGTACTCGTCGGCGTCGAGACCGGTCTGTTTCTCGAACCACTCGCGGTACTCGGTGGGATCGGCGTACTTCGAGTCGTCCCACTCCTCGAAGACGCCCCGTTCCTCGGCGAGCTCGTGGGAGGCCCACTTCGAGCCGTGGTTGATGTGACGCATCACCTGTCGGGCCACCTCGTTGCCCTCCTCGGAGCCGTACTTGATGCCGAGTTGGATGTACAACTGCGCCAGGCCCATCACGCCGAGGCCGATCTTCCGCATCTCTCGGACCTTCTGTTCGATCTCCGGCACCGGGAAGTCCGACATCGTGACGACGTTCTCGAGGAACCGCGTGCCGAGTTCGATGCGCTCGTCGAACGCTTCGACGTCGAGCGCCTCCTCGAGGAAGTCCTCGACGGCGGCTTCGAGGCCGGCGTACTCGTCGCCGTGGTCGTCGTACCAGACCCGCCAGTCCGGCGCGTCGACGTCGGCGAGCGTCGAGAGGTTGATGTGGCCGAGGTTGCAGGCCTCGTACTCCTCGAGCGGCTGTTCGCCGCAGTTATGAACCACAAGGCCGTTCGCCACGAACGAATTCGTATCGGGCTCTGTCAGGTCGTAGACCGCTTCGTGGCCGTCGCTCTCGACCGCGGAAACGGTCGCTTCGAACCGCTCAGTGTACGGCCCACGTTCGTAGTCCGCGAGACGCTCGTCGAGTGTGTCCTGTTTTTTGTCGAGGAGGAATCCGATTTCCTCCGCAAATCGACCGAGATTGTCCTTCGAAATGACGAGATCGTGGTCTGGCTGCCGCTCGTATTCCGCAGTCCCGCCCGTTCCGTCAGGCATCTCTTGGACGCCTGCTTCGTGGCGGTTCTCGTAGATCTTACTGAAGATTCCGAAATTAATTAGCAGCCGCTGGACCGATTTCAGCAGGTCCGCACTGGTGCTCGTGAGCCGAACGGAAACTCCCTTTTCAGAGTTCCCCTGGACACCGCCATCGGCGGAAAACAGCGCACGCAGGTACCCGCGTGCCATCTCCTCGCTTCCGCGCATCACGACCTCGGGGACTTGGTGTTTCTCGTCGACGAGACCGGCCTCCTCGGCGTACTCGTACAGCCGGGCGGAACGAATTCGTTGTTCGACGGCCTGCTCGCCGCGATAATCGTCACCTCTAGCGATTTCGCTGACACCGACCTCGTAGTCGGCGTTACCGACGGGGTCGCGAACGACCTCGTTCACGTCGGCCGCGAACGACTCCGAGGCCTCGGCGTCCTCGTCGTAGAAGTTCAGGACGGCACGCTCCTCACCATGTTTGAGATGACCGTCACCGACCAGCCAGCCGAGCACTCGTCCCTCGGCAGCCGTCCCGTGTCGGCCGAACTCGCCTTTCCGGTTCTGGATGTGGACGGTGTCGCCCGCATCGAGATCGTCGGCTTCAATCCATCCGTCGTCGGTCATGACCCGGTGGTCGGCAGTCAGACGGAGTTCGTACCCTTCCTCGGTCGTGAGTTTATAAACGTCCTTTTCGCCGGTCTTGTAGACGCTGCTCGCTTCCTTGACCGTTTCTTCACTCAGACGCCCATCCACGACGACATCTCGAGCCACACCCTGCTCGTAGAGTTCCTCGGCTTCGACGAGGCCGTTGTCGGTACTGATGTGCGTGTCACCAGTAATGCACGGATTCGTCGCTAAAATCCGGTGCTCCGGATGCTCCTCGACGTCGAAGGAGTGCTCTTTGTTGATCCGTTCGAGATAGACGACGCCGGGTTCGCCGTTCTCGTGGGCTCCTTCGAGGATGTGTTCCCACAGTTTCTCTGCGGGCACCGACAGCGTCTCGCCGACCTCGACGTGCTCGCCGAGCCCGAACATGTCGTACAGCTCCTTCGTCTCGGGCGTGGCGACGTGTGGGTCGCCCGTTCGGGGATTGGTGAACGTGTACTCCTCGCCGGCCTTCAGCGCCTCCATGAACCCGTCGGTGACGCCGACGGAGATGTTGAAATTTCGAGAGGTGACCCTCGACCGCGTTCCGGAGGTGCTCGGGGACTTTCCCTTCGTCGTCGATGAGTTCGCGGGGCCTCCTCGAGGGCCTCCTCGAAGGAGTTGTGGGTGAAGTCGTCCGGGTCGTTCAGCCGGAGCGTCTCCGCCAGGGAGACGTCCTTGTTCTTCGCGTGGATGAACTGGATGACGTCGGGGTGTGAGACGCGCATGACGCCCATCTGCGCGCCGCGGCGGGCGCCGCCCTGGGCGATCGTCTCACACATCTGATCGTACGTCCGCATGAACGTGATCGGGCCCGACGCGATACCGCCGGTGGAGCCGACCGCGTCGCCGTAGGGACGGAGTCGCCAGAAGGCATACCCCATTCCGCCGCCGCTCTGGAACACCTCTGCGGCCTCTTTGGCCGTCTGGTGGATGTCGTCGATGTCGTCCTCGGGCGAGTCGACGAAACACGCCGAGAGCTGTTGGAGTTCGTCGCCGGCGTTCATAAGCGTCGGCGAATTCGGCATGAACGAGAGCCGCTCCATCTGCTCGCGGAAGGCCTCGGCGGTGTCCTCGACGTGCGTCCGGACCTCCTCGGGGAGTCCGGGGACGACCGTCTCGTAGGCGAACTTGTTGACGTTGTGCGCCGAAAGGGTCGTCTCGGCGTCCGAATCGGCGGTGACGCCCGCACCGAACACGTCACTTGCGAGTTCGTCGCGGCGGGGGTGGTCGGGTTTGAGCTGATCTGGCGTGACGGTGACCTCGACGCCCTGCTGTTCGGACTCGAAGACCGCTTCGGCCAGCGCGACGTTCTTCGCGACGCGCTCGAAGAGGTCCTCCTGTTGCTCTATCGGTTCGCCGTCGGCGTCCTTCCGGAGATACCGGGCGGGGAGGATGTTGTGGTAGGCGTTGCCGGTGAGGCGGTCCGCCATCGTGTCGCCGGTCGTTCGCTTGATGGGGAGCGTGAGTTCGTCCGCGGAGAGGTCGGTGCCGGCCATCACTCGGCCCTCCGGATCATTGCCGCTTTCTTTAGCTCTCTCGTTTCGTTCAACGAAGTGTCCTGTGCGGGTCATTTGTGACGGAGTCTGCGTACTGGTGCGTGCCGGATAACCCTTGGCATCGGGGAATATATCGGCGATTCGACGGGTCGCTGGGGCATGCGTTACTGTGTGTTGAATCCGGTGTGCATGCGCCCCACACGTACGACAGAATTGGACTAACCGAACACATATAATTGTATCCGGTCCGTGGTGAAAGTGAAAACCGCCCGCTAAAACCGCCTCACTCGGCTGCGATTCCATCGGAAACGATCGGGGGTTTCGGGACGACGGTCGATCCGACGGATCGATCCGATCGGCCGCCGAACCGGTCTCGATCCGACGGGGTGCCGTCCCACGACCCGTTTCGGCCACGCCGGTCGGCACCGAAACGTGGCAACTATATTATACGCGTCGAATGGAACGTTCCCCCGGAATCGATGGGTCGAACCGGACGTCCGTGCAGTCATGCCGACGACACGACCGCTCCGAACCACAGGACGTCAGACCGACTGCAAGAAGTTGCCGACGATGTCGTGTCCGACGGCGGTGAGGACCGATTCGGGGTGGAACTGGACGCACTCGATCGGGTATTCTTGATGTCGGATGCCCATCACCAACTCGGTCCCGTCGTGTTCCGTCGTCGCGGTGATATCGAAGCACTCGGGGACCTCGAGAGCGATCAGGGAGTGATACCGACCACCCTGGAACCCCTGTTCGAGCCCCCGATAGACACCCTCGCCGTCGTGATCGACTGAGAACGCCTTGCCGTGGATCGGCTCCGGGGCCCGATCGACGGTCCCGCCGTACTCGTAGACGGCCGCCTCGAGGCCGAGACAGACCCCGAGCGTCGGGGTTTCGGGGGCGATCTCCCGAAATACGTCCATGGTCACTCCCACGTCCCGCTCGTTCTTCGGGTGGCCGGGTCCCGGCGAGATCACGATCGCGTCGGGGTCGGCGGCCCGGATCGTCCCGATATCGGCGGTGTTGCGGCACACCTCGACCTCGGTCCCGTCGTGCTGGCTGACGTACTCGACGATGTTGTAGGTGAACGAATCGAAGTTGTCGACGAAGAGCACGTCCGTCATCGTCGGGCCTCCGTCGGCTCGGAGTCGGCCTCGATAGCCCGTAGGGCGGCGAGCACCCCGCCCATCTTCTGTTCGGTCTCCTCGTACTCGCGTTCGGGGTCGGAGTCGGCGACGATTCCTGCCCCGGCCTGGACAGTCACCCGATCCGTCCCGTCGGTCCCCGCGCCTCGCTCGACGGTGGCGGTTCGAATGACGATCGCGAAGTCGGCGTCGCCGCTCCAGGAGAAGTAGCCGATACCACCCCCGTAGACACCGCGCGGGCGCTCCTCGAGGTCGTCGATGATCTCCATCGCCCGGATCTTCGGCGCGCCCGAAAGCGTCCCGGCGGGAAACGACGCACGCGTCGCGTCGAACGCGTCACGGTCGTCGGCAAGGGCGCCGGTCACCGTCGATTCGATGTGCTGGACGTGGCTGTATTTCAGGACGTTCATAAACTCCTCGACGCGGACGCTGCCGGCCTCGCTGACCCGACGGACGTCGTTTCGCGCGAGGTCGACCAACATCGTGTGTTCAGCGCGCTCCTTTCCGTCGGCAAGCATCTCCCCGGCCAGACGCCGGTCCTCGACAGGACTCGTCCCGCGGGCGCACGTCCCCGCGATCGGGTTGCTCATCACCTCCCGTCCCCGAACGGAGACGAGCGTCTCCGGCGAGGCTCCGACCACCACGAGGTCGTCGTACTCGAGGAGGTACATATACGGCGAGGGGTTGATCTCGCGAAGCGACTCGTAGAGCCCCAACGGGTCGATGTCGCCGTCCAGCTCGCGCGTCCGGGAGATGACGCCCTGGTAGATGTCCCCGTCGAGGACGTGTTCTTTGGCCCGGTTGACGGCCGCCTCATAGGTCGCTTTCGCCCCGGCCCGCTCCGTAGACGGCCGGAAGCCACCGGTTTCGAGGGTCCCGTGGCCCGCGAGCAGCGACTCGACCCGATCGATCTCCTCGACGATGTCGGCGTAGATCCGGCCCGGATCGTCCTCGGGGCGGACGAGCGGGGTGAACACGAGCGAGACCGTCCCGGCGGCGTCGTCGAAGACGAGCGTCGTGGTCGTGAGGACGAATTGGGCGTTCGGCACCCTGGAGTCGGGGCGGTCGAGGCCGACCTCCTCGAGCCAGAGGTCATACACCGCGTCGTACGCGAGAAACCCGACCAGCCCGCCCTGGAGCCGTTGGCGTCCGGTTTCGGGGAAGTTTCGGAGCGGCACGTCCGGCAGCGCGCCCCGAAGCGTCGCGAGCGTGTCGCCTTTCCCCGTCTCGAACGCCCCCTCGTATCTGTCGTCGAGGACGTCGATCGTCCCGGTGGCGTCGTCGTCGACGGTCACGACCGCCGTCGGATCGTAGCCGACAAACGAGTAGCGGGCGTGACGATCCGCCCCGTCGCCGGTCCTGAAGGCGCCGTCGGGGTCGCTCGAGGCGACCTTCCCCGCGCTCTCCAAGAGGAAGGCGTGGTCGGCGCGCTCGGCGTCGGTGGTCCGCCCGGTCAGGGCGGCGTACGCTTCCAGTGGTTCCGTCGAGACGTCCAGCTCGGCGACGGTGCGGACGACCGCCGGTCCCCCGTCGGCCAACTCGACGAACGCCGACTCGGAGATCACGGACGCCCCCCCGCACGCCGGACGAAGGCCTCGAGTGCAGCCGGATCCTTCCGCCCCGGTTGCCCCTCGACGCCGCTTGCGACGTCGACGGCGAAGGGGTCGACGGTTTCGACGGCCTTGGCGACGTTTTCGGGCGTCAGTCCGCCGGCCAGCACGACCGGGGAGGCGAGTTCGGAAACGAGCTCGCGCGTGCGCTCCCAGTCGTGGGTCGCCCCCGTTCCGCCCGCGCCGGACTCGTCGAGCGAATCGACGAGCAGCGCGTCCGCGACCGTATCGTAGCGCGGGGCGTCGTCGGGGGAGACGGCCACGACCACGTCGGACTCGAGGTCCGCCGAGAGGGACGCGACCCCCTCGGGGGGCAGATCGCCGTGTAGCTGGACGACGTCAGCCCCGACGCGTTCGGCCACTCCGGCGGCCGACGCCGGCGGGTCGGGCATCGTGACCAACACCGTCGTGACGAACGGCGGGGTCGCCGAGACGATGTCGGCAGCCCGCTCGGCATCGATCGCTCGCGGCGTCTCGACCGGGACGTCGACGGTGACGCCGATCGCGTCCGCGCCCGCTTCGACGACGGCCCCGAGGTCCTCGCGAGTCGTCACGCCGCAGATCTTCACCCGGGTCATGGCTCGAACTCGCACAGCGACTCGAGTTGGTCGATCGCGGCTCCGGAGTCGATCGCCTCCCGGGCCGCCTCGACGCCCCCGGCAATGCTTTCTGCCGCCCCGGCGACGTAGATCGCGGCGCCGGCGTTCGCCAGAATGATCGCCCGTTTCGCGCCCCCGAGTGATCCCTCGAGGATCCCCCGCATGTCGTCGGCGTTCTCCGCCGGCGACCCGCCGGCCACGGCGGAGAGGTCGTAGCGATCGAGGCCGATGTCCCGGGGAGCGAGCGTGTACTCATCGACCGAATCGCCCTCGACTTCGGCGACTGTCGACTCGCCGTGGACGCCGATCTCGTCCAGCCCCGCCCCGTGGACAACGAGGGCTCGCTCGACGGCCATCCGCGAGAGGGCGTCCGCCAGCATCGACACCAACTCGGGGTCGTAGACGCCGACGACTTGGGCGTCCGCACCGGCGGGGTTCGTCAGCGGCCCGAGTACGTTGAATATCGTCCGCATCCCGAGTTCCTTCCGGGGGCCGATGACGGCCTTCATAGCCGGGTGGAACACGGGCGCGAGCATGAATCCCATTCCGGTGGACTCGATACACCCCTCGACCGCCGGCGGTTCGGCGTCGATCGTGACGCCGAGTTCCTCTAGGACGTCGGCGCTCCCCGACGACGAGGAGACGGAGTAGTTGCCGTGTTTCGCGACCGGTACCCCGGCTCCGGCGGCGACGAACGCGCTCGTCGTCGAGACGTTGATCGTATCGTGGCCGTCACCGCCGGTCCCGCAGGTGTCGACCAGCGGCTCCCGCTCGGGATCGATCGTCCGGGCCGCATCGCGCATCCCCTCCGCGAAGCCGGCGATCTCGCCTTCTGTCTCGCCCTTTCCACGGAGCCCCGCGAGCAGCGCGCCCATCTGCGCCTCGGTCGCATCCTCGAAGACGCGCCCGGCCGCCTCGCGTGCGTCCGCCTGCGTGAGATTTTCGCCGTCGGTAACCCGCTGAATGAACTTTTTCATAATGATCACTAGTAACCAAGACTGGGTTATAATGTACAAATGAGTACATAAATATAAGCGTACCGTTGACGGGCGGGGCCGCCGACCCGACGTCGCCGCCGCTTTCGTCCCGTGTTTTCGATCCACAGGTGGCCGAGAATCCGAAAGGTTCAATTACGTCACCCGGATACCGATGAGTGCAGGCAAACGCCAGCGAGGGTTCGTGGTCTAGGCTGGTTATGACACCTCCTTGACATGGAGGAGGCCGGCAGTTCAAATCTGCCCGAACCCACTCCGTTTATAAATAATCCAGTCGGTTATATCTCCGCTCAACGTTCCCGCACCCAGCGCTATCTACGTACCAACCGGTCGCGGACGGTGCTCGAAACGCCCGACACGTCCCGGTTCGACGTCCGCGATATATAAAAATCGATGGCTCTCGAACAGGTCGAAGCGAGCGTACATCCAGCTCACTCGACGACCTGTCTTCGATCCATCCGTCCGAGGACGAACTGACTGACGGCGACACACACGCCGGCGAAGCGATCCGGCGCGCGGTCGCTTCGAGGTCTTCGTCGTCGAGCATGTTTATAGGGTGAACGACGCGAGCACCCTCCGGACGGCCGCTCGACCCGCCCCCGTCGTGCGTGAGCACCGTCACCAGATCCCCGGGGCGTATCGGGTCCCCGAGCGACAGGTCCGCGAGCGCAGCGACCCGTTCGGGGTAGTGGACGTGCTCCGGGTCGAGAGGCTTGCCGACGGCCGGGACGCTCGCGACCGGGACGACCCCGTCGCCGCCGGGAGCTTCGGTTCGTCGTCGTTTGGGGCTTCGAATGGGCGCGCCCGCGCCCCGTCGATTTTCGCTCTGTCAGTATTGTCTGCATCGACGACCGATGGGCTGAGAAGCCTGCTCTCTCGCCTTCGGGGTTTTTATTCGCACGCCTTCGGCTACGCCACGAGCCAACGCCGATGTTGCCGCGTTCGCGGAAGCGGTTGTCATTGCTACTCGATGGCGAACGCGAGCGAGACGAGCGCGCCGTTGAGACCGAAAAACCCGGCGATGAGAAGCCCCAGCGGCGGCTCTTCGCTCGATGACGTAACGAGGAGCGCGAAGGATCCGATTCCGATCCCCCCGAGACACACGACCAACACGAGGTCGGACCACGCGTTCCAGGTGTCTTCGAGTGCTGGCTCGACTCGGGTCAGCCACCACCCCGTTTCCCGGGCTTCGTCCGTGGTCGCTTCCGCGCCTCCGGCCACTCGTCGGAGGGCTGTTCGCCCGCCCGCTGCAAAGAGGGCGACGAGCGTGACTGTCCCTATCGCCAGTAGGACCACCGGTGAAACGAGCCCCGTCTGTGCAAACAAAAAGATCAGCACGAACCCAACCCCTGCAAATCCGGCGACAACCCCCCGAAAGACGGCCCGGATGTTCATTCTAGTTGGGGTATACCGCAGGTCGACGACCTCAATCTGGCGGTCGCTGAAACAGTGAGATGTACGATTTGGCCGACGAAGACGACGGGTCCGTTTTCGAGTGGCGTGCCGACCAGCCCGTCGAGGTCGGTCACGACAGTTGGATCGGCTACAACGCGACGGTCCTCCCGGACGTCACGGTCGGGAACGGAGCCGTCGTCGCGGCCGGCGCCGTCGTCACACACGATGTCGAGCCCTACACGGTCGTCGCGGGCGTCCCCGCCGAGCCGATCGACCGCCGGTTTTCCCCGGAGGTTGCGGCCCGCCTGGAAGCGACCGAGTGGTGGCACTGGGACCACGAGACGCTTGACGAGCGCCTCGCCGAATTCCGTGATCTCGAGGCGTTTCTGGAGGCGTACGCGCCGGCGACCGAAACCGTCGAGGGGTGACGGGCGCGCTTGCGTTGTTCGAGTGGAAAGATCTGATCACTCTGCGTGCTTACGTTATTCCAGACGTATGGCCACGGCATCCGCCCTGGCGTGGGGGCGGTTACAGAGAGATGTGTTCAGGTTGTCGGCTCGTATGGAGCCTAACGGCCAGTTCTGCGGTGTGGGCCCAGTAGAAAATCGCTCGCTCGAGCGCCCGTGTGACGCCCACGAGGTAGCCGTACATCTCTGGGTCGTAGGCCGTCACGAGTTCGAAGAGTTCGTCGATGTCGCGGTGGAGGTTTTCCTCTTCGGTCCGGAGATCGTCGAAGCGTTCGATCTCGGCCGAAAAGAGGATCTCGCCCATCAGATCGTTGATCCGCTCGCCAGCCACGAAGATGTCGAGGACACGCTCGGCGACGATTCCAGTCGCGCCCGCCTCCAAGTTTGCCACGGTATCTGCGATGAAACAGGCCCGGTCCCCCACTATTTCGAGGTTCGTCGCCATCGTCGCCAGATCCGACGCCACCCGGTTGCCCGGCCACTCCGTTGCCAACATGTAAGATTTGAGTTCGCCGAAAATCGCAGCGTGACGCTCGTTCGTCAGCGACTCGAGCTGTGCCGCCCCCTCCATCCCGTCGTCCAAACGCTCGCCCTCGAAGGCAGCGCGGGCTCGTTCGTACTGGCTCCGACTCACCTCGTCGAGCCCCGCAAGCATATCCAACAGCTCCCGTCGCCGCCCTGACCCGAAGCCATCGGCGTCGTCGTCGGCATCGGCCGCCAACGACGAAACCGTCTCGATGTTCTCATAGAGTGCGTCCTCGTCTACGACATAACCCTTCTTGACGATGTCATCCGCTTTGAGCTCCCGAAGCAGTTCCGAGAGATACTGTTCGGAGATCCCCATCACCGTCGCGAGTTCGGATTTGGTCTCGGGTGTGACGATATCAACCGTCTCGATGACCCGTGCGATTGTCGCTTCCCGACCGGATCGAGACGTTTCTTGTCCGCCGTACCATGTCATCCGGGACATACCGGCGAGTCCGGACCCACGAGATTAGGTATACGGAACCGAGAGTCTAGACCGATATGTATCCGAATGTCCATTATAGAGAGAGTAATGCCAACCGGGACTGCACATACCACTATGTAGCGATCATATAAGATGTCATGACAGGCCCCGCAGTAGTGTCTCGCGTATGGAGATCCGCAAGGTACAGTTGTCCGGAGGGACCACCTACACCATTTCACTCCCCAAACCGTGGGCCCAGGAACACGGTATCAACTCGGAGTCGCTGGTCGCACTCCATCCCAACGGTGACGCATCGCTGTTAGTCGAGGCCGTCGAGGACGGAGAACAGGCCAAGCGAACCGCTGTCGTCGATATCGGGACTGCCGACGCGAACGCGCTCGAACAACAGGTCACCGCGCTCTACGTGGTCGGTTTCGACGCGATCGAACTGCGAGACCGGACGGGTCTCACCGACAACCAGCGGCGAACGGTCGAGGCCGCCGTCTCCGAACTGTCGGGGTTCGAACTGATAGAAGCCACGAACACGCGAATTCGCGTCAAGAGCCTCATCGACGCCGGGAACGTCGACATTCGCAAGAGTACGCTCCGCCTGCGACTGATTACGCTTTCGATGCTCGAGGACGCCCTCTCGGCCATCGCCGACCGCGATGGTGAGCTCGCTCGCGACGTCGTCAGGCGTGATACGGAAGCCGACAAACTGTTCGCGATGGTAACCCGTCACTTCCGTCGATCGCTCACCAACCTACACGAGGTGGAGAAACTCGCGTACTCGAGAAATGAACTCTTCGAATACTACTACGTCTGCCGGCAGCTCGAGCGCGTCGCGGACCACGCCGAGAAGATGGCGACGTTCGCCTCCTCCGAACAGGGGACGATTCCGGATCCGCTCGTCGAGCACCTCGATAGATTCGGCGAGGCCGCTCGCGGAATGCTCGAAGACGCCGCCGATGCAGTGCTCCTCGACGCCGACGTGGAGATGGCACACGAAGCGCTGGCCAGACGCGACACTCTCTGTCGTGATATCGACGATGTCGACCGCGAACTGTACGACCACGGTGAGCCCGACGCCGCCTACACCACTGGACTGCTGCTGGACAGCATCGAACGAATCGCTAACTACGGCGCAAACGTCGCGGAGATCGGCGTCCAACAGGCTCTCCGGGAGAACGCCCCGTCATCGTGAGGAACTGTGCGTGGTCCCACCCGTCCCGTGTAATGTCCCCGGGTGTGAGTACCCCCGTCCAGCGGAAAACGCCTCGGACAACAGCCACCCGGGGACGGCGGCAATGCTTGCGTGTTTGCGACTATCCGAACCATCCGGGCCGGTCTCCCTCGCGGTACTCCCGAGTTCACCCCGCTTCCCGGGGACTCATGCCGGCTGGATTGATATTCTCTCTCCTCTGAAGAGCTGTCCACATTCGTCTTTAGCTACGGACAGAACCGCCCGATAACAGCGGCTTATTGTCCCAACGCTCGGGAATCCTCGCCCGTTATATCGGGGAGGATGTCAACGAGATATCTTCGCGAAAAAAACGAGGAGGCGATGTCTGTACACGACGCCCCCTCACCCAGGGAGACCTCCTGCTTGCGGAGAGGGTGTCGTACGACGGTTCTCATGATCGTTCTTCGCTACTCTGGTTCGCTCAGTACAGAGACCACATTCATATTGACGGACAAACGAACGGACACACGACACACGAGGAGCACGCCGTTCGACGGAGCGACCGGCGGCTCACTCGTGCGTCGGTGTCATGTGAGTTCGTCCATCAGTATGAGCTTCCTCCTGGGAACCCTGTGGCTCGTGCTGCGATGGGCGGTCGTCGCCTGCCCGCGGCCTCGGGTCAACGAGTCACCAGTCGATATCCCGTTTTCGGTCCGCCTGGTTTCTTAGATCCGCCACCTGATTCGATATATGATTTAATATATATTCAAATATAAAAGGGCCTGCTTGTCCCATCGTATCGCAGATAAGCTGAACCGACTGGACCGGGGTCGTAACTGGTGCTAGATTTCCGTCAAAGGCGCTTTATCGCTTCTATTTCTCGTTTATTACGCTATTTCTCGTTTATCATGTATCGACTCGTTCAGCTGGCTCAACAAGAGGGTGCGCCGATGCCGTTTATACGAGTGTGGCGTCGACCAGACAGTGTTCGCAAGACACCTGAACAGTACACCAGATGTATTAAGCCATATCGGATTATACCGATATGTATGTCGATACTCGACCGACTGCTCGGTGGCGAGTCGAACGACGACGAGAGCTGCTGTGACATGCAAATAAAAGAAGTAGACTCGAACGAAGGTGAGGCGGACGCGCCGAAAGAGCGCGCCGACCGCGCGGAGGACTGATCGATGATGTCGCAGGAACCGAACACGGCGGCTCAAGCGGGCTCTGAATCCGCGAGCGGGACGCTCCGACAGATTGACCAGGGCGTCTGCTGTGACGGACCCTTCCCGGCGGCTCGACGAGCAGATGACGCAGTCATCGACGCTGAGCTATCGGCGTTCGAAGCGTTCGCCAATGAGAAGCGGCTCGCGGTCGTCCATGCACTCCGAGAGGGCGAACTCTGCGCCTGCGAGTTGGAGACCGTACTCGACGGGCCCCAGTCGGCGGTCGCGTCGCACCTCAGGAAGCTCCGCGACGCCGGTGTTGTCGCCACGCGCAAGGAAGGGACGTGGACGTACTACCGGATCGCGGACACGGCGAGCCTCCAACTGCTGGACCTGGCCGCGGCGCTAGGTGAAGACCGATGATCCCGCCGGGGACCGAAGCGGCGCTGCTCGACTCGTGGGACTACTTCCTCCACCTCGCGATGGTCCTCACGCCGCTGTTCATCGGCGCGTCGTTCCTCGTCGGGCTCGCGCAGGAATATCTCCCGCCGGAGCGCGTCGAGGAGATGCTTCGCGCACGCGACCACGGCAGCGGGAACGTCCTCGCTGCGGGCCTTGGCGCGGTCACGCCGTTTTGCTCGTGTTCGACCGTTCCGGTCTTAGCGGGCCTGTTGGGAGCCGGCGCCCCCACGGGGATGGCGTTCTCGTTCCTGCTCGCCTCCCCTATCGTCAACTGGATCGCCGTGTTCTTGCTGTTCGGGCTGTTCGGGACCGGCGTGACCGTCGCGTACGTGACGACGGCACTGTTCGCGGCGATCGTCGCGGGCCTCGTCATCGGGACGTTCGAACTCGACGGGTACATCAAGGACGTCCGGATCACTGCGGGCGGTCGCGAGATCGCGACCGACGGCGGAGCGACTCCCTCGGACGCCTCGAAAGCGGCCGACGCCGCCGGGTGTAGCGAGTGCGGGACGACGGCCACGAACAGAACCCACAAGGAACGCGTGGCTGCCGCGGGGGAGGGGGCGCTCTCTTTTTTCCGCGACACACTCCCGTACATCGCGGTCGGGATCGCGATCGGCGCGCTGATCCACGGCGCCGTGCCGGCGGAGTTCCTCCAGCGGATCGCCGGGCCGGGGAACCCACTCGCGACACCGATCGCTGCGCTCGCCGGTGCGCCAATCTACGTGAGCCTCAGTGGAATGCTGCCGATCGCGCACTCGCTCACTGAGGCGGGGATCCCGATCGGGACGGTGATCGCGTTCGTCATCGGCGGCGCGGGGATCAGCATCCCGAACCTGATCCTCCTGAACAAGCTGTTCGAGCGTCGACTGCTCGCGATCTACGCAACGACGGTCGTAACGATCGGGATCACGGTCGGCGTGCTGTTCAACACCGTCTTCGCCGGCCTCCTCTGAGCCGAGGCGGATTCGTTTTTACAACGACCGCGACCCGTCGAGCGCGACAAGGACCGCGTTCGCACGCGGTGTAGCGCGATACATCCGCCACTTTCCTTCTTTCCGGCGCGTGACGAGACCAGCATCAGTGAGCTGCGAGAGGGCATGGCTGATCGCGCTGTCGCTCACGTCCAGCAGCGGCGAGAGTTCGCAGACGCACAGCTCGTCGTCGTCAGCCGCGTGAAGCATCCGGACGATCTTGTATCGCGTCTCGTTGCCAAGCGCCGACAGCAGCTCGATATCGGTCTCTAGGTCGGATCCGCCGACGCTCTCGTTCAGTTCTTGTAGTTCCGCTAACCGGCCGGCGAGGTCTTCGTCTGTACAGGAGCCGCACTCGTCGGCGACGTATCGCTGTAAACGCTCGGTCGATGACATACAAACAATTGAATTGAGCCGAAATTAAATATTGCGGAGCGCTGTCTCGACTGGTAGTTTGACAGCGGAAACAATATAGAAACCTCTCAAATATTGTCTCGTATGAAAGATACAGAAAGTTGTGACGGGTGTCCACCGATCGACAACGACTATTCCAGCAGGCTCGAGCAACGGTACTGTCGAATGCGCCGCTGCAGGGTGTTCGGCACGACAGGTTCCTACAGGCGGGTCAGCTATGCGGTCAATATAAAAATAGCCGACCGAGGGGTTTGTATATATGAAAATTCGTTTAAACGAATCGGCTACAGTGAGGACAAACTAACGTGTCCTACTGCGAACGGTACATCAGACGAACGACCGTGATCCGACTCAATCAGTCGCCGGTGGCCGGCGGCCGGTACTGGCGGCTCACCGCTCGCCAACGGCCGGATCGGAACCGCCACCCCGTCACGAGCGCCGGGATGGCCGCCTCGAACACGAGTGCGGCGTAGAGCCCGGCGACGCCGATGGCGGTGACTCGGCCGAGTGCCGCTGCCGGGAGCGCGAAGACATACAGCGCGAGCAGGGCGGCGTAGAACGGGATCCGCGTGTCGCCCGCCCCGCGGAGCACGCCGGTCGCGGAGGCTTTGATCGCCAGTGCGACGGCGCTGAGGGCGGCGACACGGACGAACACGGTCGCGGCGTCGAGTTCGGCCGGTTCGACGAACACCCCGGCGATCGGGCGGGCGACGGCGAGGACGACGACCGTCGTCACGAGGCTGGTAGCCGCCGAGAGCCGGAGGATGGCGGCGCCGTAGGCCGTCGCCTCGGGTTCGTCGTCGGCGCCGAGTCGCTGCCCGACGAGCGTGCTCGCCGCGATCGAAAACCCCCACGAGATGCAGTCCATGAGCGCCCGGATCCGCCGCGCCGCGGCGTAGGCGGCGACCACGACCGGCCCGAACCCCGCGGCGATGGTCAAAAGCGGGAACGTCACGATCCCCTCCGCGAGCCGACGACCGATCAGCGGTCCCGACACGGACGCCAGTTCGCGGAGCGTTCCGAGGGCGAGGTGGGGCCGGTCGGCCCGGACGGGCACCGGGAGGGAGCCACGGCCGCCGTAGGACCGACCGACCATGCCCGGAAGGAACGCGAGCGTGACGGCGGCGAGGGAGGCGACGGTCCCGATCGCCGCCCCGGCGACGCCGAGGCCGGCCCCGAAAATGAGCGCGGCCGAGAGGACGACGTTGATCGTCGCGCCGAGACTGCGGATCACCATCGGCGTGAGCGTGTCGCCGACCGCCGCGTAGGTCCGGCTGGCGATCATATTGACGAACTCGAAGGGGAGACCCAGCGCCGCGATCGAGAGGTACAACGCGCCGTCGCCGACGGCCGCCGCCCCGGCGTCGCCGCCGACGAGCGCAACGAGCGGTTCGGCGGCGAGCGCGAACGCCGCCGCTGTCGGGACCGAGACGACAGCCGCGAGCAGGACGCTTTGCTTGACAACGAGGGAGGCTTGCGCGTCGTTTCCGGCCCCGTACTGCTGGGAGACCAACGCGACGGTGCCGCCGGCCAGCCCGATGGCGAGAAACTTCCCGAGCAGCCAGAACGCGCCGGCGAAGGCCAACCCCGCGACGGCCGCGGAGCCGAGCGCGATCCCGACGAGCGCTAAGTCGACGGCCTGTTTCGACATAATCGCAAAGCCGGTGATTACGCGGGGCCAGGCGAGATCGGTCACCGCCCGCAACCGGCGCTGCTCGATCACGCCGGCGGCTTCGAGGGCGACACCGATCCGGGACACGCCATTGATTCGACCGGCGGACGCTTGTCGCTGTCGGCTCCGGGGAACGACTCCACGTGGCCCGAGAGAGTCGGCAGGGACGCGATCCGTCGTGTGGAGCGTGTGGCGAACGGTCAGCCCAGACACGCGCGCTGAATCGCCTCGGGGTCGAGCCTCGGGGCATTCTCTTTGCATTCTCTGACATCTTCGCACGGCTAACGCCGTGGGGTCCCCGGTCACAGACCGGCCAGGCTACGGTTGGAGGTTCCCCACCCGTCCGAGACGGTGGGAGTGTAGGCCGTGCCAGTACGGCCTTGTGGGCCGTGCACGACCCCCGTCCGAGATAGCGGGCTTCACCTACCTCGGTGTATAGTGCGTACCCGTACCTCGGACTCGGTATCACAGCCCGGGAACGTCAAATAACTGAACGCTTCGCTGACTGTCCGGTTCATCCCACGACTAAGGCCGTGAGCGTTTCGAGGCGTAACTGAAGGCGTTTCGAGGCGTAACTGAAGGCGTTTCGAGGCGTAACTGAAGGCGTTTCGAGGCGTAACTGAAGGCGTTTCGAGGCGTAACTGAAGGCGTTTCGAGGCGTAAGTGAAAGCGTTTCGAGGTGTGACCTACGGCTTGAGAACGGCCCGGAACCGCGCCTCGTTCTCCATCATCCGTCCGTAGGCGGTCTCGACTTCTTCGAGCGGATACGTCTCTATCTTCGGTGTGATCCCGCGGAGCGAGCTGAACTCCAGGGTGTCCTGGGAGTCCCGGGCGTCGCCGGAGCCCCAGCCCTCGACCGATCCGGCGGTTCCGATGAGGTGTTGGGCGTTCACCGGGACGTCCTCGCCGGGGACGCCGACGACGATCACGGAGCCCCCGATGCCGACGCCCTCGACCACCGACGCGATCGCGTCGCTCGAGGGCGCCGTCGCGAGCACGCCGTCCGCGCCGCCGAGCGCCTGGAGTCGCTCAGCGGGGTCTTCGTCGGCCGCGTTCACGAAGTGGTCGGCCCCCAGCTCCGAAGCGAGGGGCTCCTTGTCCGGGCTTCGCGAGACGGCGACCGTCTCGTACCCGGCGGCGCGGGCGTACTGGATGCCGAGGTGGCCGAGTCCGCCGACGCCCTGGACGGCGACGAGATCGCCCGGCTGCAAGTCGGCGTTCCGGAGCGCGTTGTACGTCGTGACGCCGGCACACAGAAGCGGGGCCGCGTCGGCCGCCGCCAGGTCCTCGGGGACCGCCGCGAGCGCCTCCGCGGGAACCGTCGTGAACTCGGCGTAGCCCCCGTCGAACGTGAGCCCCGTGATCTCGGCGCGTTCGCAGTTGAGGAACTCGCCGCGCCGGCACGGCTCGCAGGTGAAACAGTGGCCGCCGTGCCACCCCGCGCCGACGTAGTCGCCCGCCGACCAGTTCTCGACGCTCCCGCCGACCGAGTCGACGTAGCCGACGACTTCGTGGCCGGGGATCCGGGGGTAGCTGACGCCCGGGTACCCGCCCTCCGTGACGAAGACGTCGCTGTGGCAGATGCCGCAGGCCTCGACTGCCACGCGGACCTCGCCCGAGGCCGGCTCGGGGACCGCTCTCTCGACGACTTCGAACTCCGCACCCGCCTCGTCGACGACCGCCGCGCGCATCGTCTCTGACATACCGGGGAGGTCGCCCCCCGGGCGGAAAACCCCCGGCGTATCGGCAACCCGCCTCGCCGAACAGTCCGTCCAACCGGAGGAGAGACGACCCCGCCGACAGGTCTCCACGCGTCGAGTCCACGCCAGTCGCCCGGTTCTTCGCACAGCGGCGAGGACGCTCGATGCCGTCTCCGTCCCCGTTCGGCCCGTCCGGACGAGCAACAGCGACTTCTTTTTCAGCGAGTGGGCCGACGACACGCTATGGAACGCCCTCCACAGGGTCTCCGACCCGTTCCGTCGCGGACCCACGCGAGGGCCCACACGACCACCCCACGACGATGACCGACGCAACCGACACCGAAACTGACGAACCGATCCGGGTCGGCGTCGACGTCGGCGGCACGTTCACCGACGTGGCGCTGTCGGTCGACGACCGCCTCGTGACGGCGAAGGTCCCGACGACCGACGAACAAAGCGTCGGCGCCCTGAAAGGGATCGAGAAGGCCTGCAAGCGCGCCGAGATCGATCCGAGCGATCTCGACGAGTTCGCCCACGCGATGACCGTCTCGGTTAACGCCCTGCTCGAACGCGACGGGGCGACGACCGCGCTCGTGACGACGGCGGGCTTTCGGGACGTCCTGGAAATCGGTCGCCAGGACCGCCCCAACCTCTATGACCTGACGGCGGAAAAACCCGATCCGCTCGTCCCGCGGCGGCGGCGCTTCGAACTCGACGAGCGGGCGAGCGCCGACGGCGTCGAACGCCCCGTCGACCCCGGGGCAGTCGCCGAGTTGGCCGACACGCTCTCCGAGCGGGACGTCGACGCCGTCGCCGTCTGTCTGCTCCACGCCTACGCCGACCCCGAAAACGAACGCGTCGCCGCCGAGACGCTGCGGTCGGAACTCGACGTTCCAGTGTCGGCCTCCCACGAGGTGCTCGCGGAGTTCCGCGAGTACGAGCGCACCGCCACGACGACCGCCGACGCCTACGTCCGCCCCGCCATCGAGCGTTACGTCGGACGGCTGGTCGAGGCGGCCGACTCGAAGTCGATTCCGACGCCATGGATCATGCGGGCCAACGGCGGCATCGCAGATCCCGACGCCGTCCGCGAACGCGCCGTGACGACGACGCTGTCCGGCCCGGCCGCAGGCGTCGTCGGCGCCGCGGCGACCGTCGACGACGCCGGCGTCGAGGGCCTCGTCACCTTCGATATGGGCGGGACCTCGAGCGACGTCAGCCTCGTCCGCGACGGGGACGCCGAACGGACGACCGACGCCGAGATCGCGGGCGTCCCGATCCGCACGCCGATGGTCGACGTCGACACCGTCGGCGCGGGCGGCGGCTCGATAGCCTGGGTGGATTCAGGGGGCGCGTTGCGCGTCGGCCCCCGGTCCGCCGGGGCCGACCCCGGTCCCGCCTGCTACGGCCGCGGGGGAACCGAGGCGACGGTGACGGACGCGAACGTCGTGTTGGGATACATCGGCCCGGAGACGGCCCTAGGCGGGGAGATGACCCTCGACGTCGGGGCCGCCGAGGACGCCCTCGCCGATCTGGCAGCGGCGGCGGGCCTCGAGGACGCCATAGAGGCCGCACGCGGGGTCTACCGCGTCGCGAACGCGACGATGACCCGGACGATCCGCTCTGTGACCGTCGAGCGCGGCCACGACCCCCGGGCGTTCGCCCTCGTCGCCTTCGGTGGCGCGGGGCCGATGCACGCCGCGTCGCTCGCGTCGGCGCTCGGGATCGACCGCGTCGTCGTCCCCCGCCCCAGCGGCGTTCTCTCGGCGTTCGGCCTGCTCGCGGCCGATGAGAGCCACGACGCCGTCAGGACTGTCGGCGCCGACCTCGTCGGGGCGGAGCCGGACCGACTCGACGCCGTCTACGAGGACCTCGTTTCCGAGGTGCTCTCGGACGCGTCGGATCCGGCGGCGGCGACGGTCGAGCGTGCCGCCGACTGCCGGTACGCTGGCCAGAGCTTCGAGTTGACCGTCCCCGTCGAGGAGGCCTTCGACGCCACGGCGCTCCGCCGGCGCTTCGAGGCGGCCCACGAGCGCGCCTACGGATACGCGATGGACGAGGGGATCGAGGTGGTCAACCTCCGGGCGACCGCGACCGTCGAGGGGACCGAGCCAGTCGTACGCCACGACGGCGACGGCGGGACCTCCCTCGGAAGTCGGGTCGCCCACTTCCCCGAAACCGGCGCCCGCGAGACGGCCGTCTACGACCGGGATCGGCTCGCCCCCGGGACGACGATCGCCGGCCCGGCAATCCTCGAGCAGGCCGAGAGCACGACCGTCCTCCCGCCGGCGTGGAACGGCGACACCCTCGAAGACGGGACGCTCGTGATGACCCGGCAGGGGGAACGCAACGGGGGGGGCGGGCGGAGAGCCGACGGGACCGCCGCGGGAATCGAGGGGGACCTCGACCGATGACTCCGGGGGCTATCGACCCGGTCACCCTCGAGGTGCTGCGCAACCAGTTCGAGAGCACCGCCGACGAGATGGGACAGGCCCTGATCCGCGGGGCGTACTCGCCGAACATCAAGGAGCGACGGGACTGCTCGACGGCGCTGTTCGACGTCGAGGGACGGATGATCGCCCAGGCCGAGCACATCCCGGTCCACCTCGGGGCGATGCCGGAGGCCGTCGACGCCGTCCTCGCATGCGATCCCCGGCCCGGCGACGTCTTCGTGCTCAACGACCCCTTCAGCGGCGGGACCCACCTGCCCGACGTGACGATGGTCTCGACGATCGCCCCCGAGGACGAAATCGTCGGCTACGCGGTTTCGCGGGCCCACCACGCCGACATGGGCGGGATGACCCCCGGCAGCATGCCGGCCGGCGCTCGCGAGATCTACCAGGAGGGGCTCCGGCTGCCCCCGGTTCGGCTCGTCGAGGGCGGGTCGGTCCGCGAGGACGTCCGCTCGCTCGTCCTCGCGAACGTCCGGAACCCGGGCGAACGGAAGGCCGACCTGCGCGCCCAACTCGCGGCGAACGAGCGCGCGGAGGCCCGCGTCGCCTCGCTGTTCGACGAGCACGGCCGCGACACCGTCATCGCCGGCTTCGACGCAGTGATCGGGTACTCCCGCGAGCGCGTCGTCGGCGAGATCGAGGCCCTCCCGGACGGCGTCTACGAGGCGACCGACCGCCTCGAGGGCGACGGCGTCACCGACGATGACATCTCGATCGCTGTCGCGGTAACGATCGACGGTGCGTCGATCGACGTCGACTTCGCCGGCACGGACGACCAACTCGAGGGGAACCTCAACGCGCCGCTGTCGGTCGCCAAGAGCGCGGTCTACTTCGTTGTCCGATGTGTCACCGATCCGGAGATCCCGCCGAACCACGGCTGTTATGACCCCGTTTCCGTCGACGCCCCCGAGGGGTCGCTTCTGAACCCCGAGCCGCCGGCGGCGGTCGTCGGCGGCAACGTCGAGACCAGCCAGCGGGTCACGGACGTCGTCTTCGCGGCGCTTTCGGGGGCGGCTCCCGACCGCGTGCCCGCCCAGGGGCAGGGGACGATGAACAACCTGACCGTCGGCGCCCGTGACGGCTCCTTTACGTACTACGAGACGATCGCGGGAGGGTTCGGCGCCCGCGCCGGCCGCGACGGCATGGACGGCGTCCAGGTCGGAATGACGAACACGCTCAACACGCCCGTCGAGTCGCTGGAGACCGAGTACCCGATGCGGGTCGAGCGCTACGCGCTCCGTCCCGACAGCGGCGGGCGCGGGACCGCCCGCGGCGGGTTGGGTATCGAGCGATCCGTCACCGTCGAGGCCGACGCGACGGTTTCGCTTCTGACCGAGCGCCGCCGGCACGCGCCGAGGGGCATCGCGGGCGGGGAAGACGGCGCCCTCGGCGAGAACCTGATCGACGGCGAGGTCGTTCCCGCCAAGACCACCGTCGACGTCGAGGCGGGGACGACGGTCACGGTCCGAACGCCCGGCGGCGGCGGACACGGCGCCCCCGAGGAACGCGACTCGGAGACCCTCGCCGCCGACCGCGCCGACGGGAAGCGGACGGACGGCGAGCGCTGAACGCACACGCTTTTGTATCGGCCGGTTCCGCACCGTCGCGCGTTGTTACTCGATCGACAGCGAGGAGCCTCGGCTCTGGGCCTCCCGCCGGCAAGCGCCAAGGCGTCGATCCGCGAGCCGACCGCTGGCCGGCGGAACTGTCCTATGACGGTCCCTGGCCGGTCGGACGGCGACACCGCCCCGACCGTACGGAGGCCTCTCAGGCCGCCTCGGCGGCCTCGAGGAGTTCCTCGTAGTCCGGTTCGTTCGTCGGATCCTCGGCGACCCACTGGTAGGCGACCGCGCCGTCGCCGTCGACGACGAACACCGATCGGTTCGCGATCCCGTGGAGCCCCAACTCGGGGATGTCGATCCGGACGTCGTAGGCGTCGATGGCCTCGCGAGCCGTGTCGCTCACGAGGTCGAACTCGATGCCGTGTTCCTCTCGGAACGCTCCCTGGCAGAACGGCGAGTCGGCGCTCACGCCCAAGAGCGTCGCGTTCGCGTCCTCGAAACGGTCGAGTCGCCCCTGGAGGGCGATCATCTCGTTCGAACACGGCGGCGTGAACGCCCCCGGAAAGAACACGACGACGACGGGACCGCCGCCTATGTGATCCTCGAGATCGAACGACTCGTGGTCGCTGGTGCCGACTGTCGCGACGAACGCCGGTGCGTCGTCTCCGACTTCGGGATGTGACATACGTTTTATTTTTAACGTTTCGATATAAAAGCCGTCGCGAGCGCGAGCGAGCGCCGACTCGAGGGAGGGCCGCGACGCTTCGAGCGGGCGATCGACGCCGGGACACTCCGAGCGCGGTCGCCGTCGGCCGCGACGCGGCCGACTCAGAGGACGCGCCCGTCGGCGAGCGCGGCGACCCCGTCCTCGACGCTCTCGTGGTTTCCGTCGTCGTAGCGCGGACACACGCCGAGGACCTCCTCGTCGTTCCGGACAGCCAGACAGACCGCCGGGAGGACGACGACGCGTTCGAGTCGTCCGACCCCGGGGCGTTCCTTGAAGAAGGGTCGGAGCGCCCCCGCCCCGACTGCGTCGGCGAACTCGTCGTACCGCGCGGCCGCCTCCGGCGTCGGCCCGTCGGCAGGCACCCGGGCTTTCGCCGCCCACTGTACCGTCCGAACGGACTCGATGGCGCCCTCGGCGGCCAACTGATCGAGGCGGGCGAGCACCGTCCGTTGTCTGTCGCGGACGACGTCGGAAACCCCCGTCCGGAGGTAGAGTGTGACCTCGCCGTCGAAGGGGTCCGTCGCCGTCTCCGACGAGGCCGTCGGGTCGAGGGCGCTCCGCGTGGCACGCGGTATCATACTACTCATACATTTGCGTTTTGTTTTTGAACATAAAAACGTTCTGTGAGGCGTTTGTCTATTTGAATTGGCAAAAAGTAAATACCCATTTTATTTTCCGGTATAAAAGGTAGCAACATTGTTTCGACGGAGCAGAGAGGCGACCGATCCGTTGAGAGCGGGCGGGCACCGTTGTGAGCGGGCGAGCACCGTTGTGAGCGGGCGGGCACCGTTGTGAGCGGGCGAGCACCGTTGTGAGCGGGCGGTTGGAGCGCACTGTCGACCCACTATGGGACCGATACCACACTGTCGACCCGCAACGCAGCCGATACTGTAAGGCGGTCCCGGCCGGCACGCGGTTCGTCGGGCACACCAGAAGCGCTAATGGAGCAGAGTCCAACTATCGGGTGTTCAGACGCATGATCGAATCCGTCCTCCGCGTGGACGTTCTGTTGTTTCTCGCCATCGGCGTCCTCGGCGGCGCCCACTGTGTCGGGATGTGCGGGCCGCTGGTGACGATGTACTCCGAGCGGATGACGCCCCGCTCCGACGGCGGGACGACCGCGGCCGCTCGTCGCGGCCGCGAGAGCCACCTCACGACCTACGAAGTGCGACAGCACGCGCTGTTCAACGTCGGCCGGGCGACGAGTTACGCGCTGTTGGGGGCGGCCTTCGGCGCGTTGGGCGGCGCCGTGTTCGTGACGACCGAGGAGTTGACAGCGGTCGCCGACCTCGTTCGCGGGGGAGTCGGGGTCGTCGTCGGCGCGTTCATTATCGCCGCTGGCGCGAAGTATCTCCTCGGCAGCGGGGCGGCCGGCATCGACATCCCGGGTGTGGGCCGGGCGACGAACTGGCTCGGCGTCCGGATTCACGGCTTCGTCAATAGCCCCAACATCGCCGCCCTCGGCGCGCTCCACGGACTGCTCCCGTGTCCGATCCTCTATCCCGCCTACCTCTTTGCGTTCGCCACCGGGTCGGCGCTTTCGGGTGCGATCGCCCTCGCGGCGCTCGGCATCGGGACGATCCCGGCGGTGTTCGCCTACGGCACGCTCATCGAGTCGGTCGATGCGGTCCACCGCCAGCGGCTCCACCGCCTGCTTGGCGTCGCGTTCCTCGTGCTCGGATACGTCCTGTTCGCACACGGGCTGATGGCCGTCGGGATCCACCTTCCGTCGCCGCCGTTGCCGCACTACCAGCCGCTCGGCGGAGGAATGGCTCACTGACGCCCCGCCCGCTCTCAGCCGTCACGCCACAGTCATGACACCCGAATACGCCGCCATCGCCTGGCTCAGCCCGCAGTTGGCCCCCGTCCTGTTGGGGGTCATCCTGATCGCTGGCGCCGGAACCGGCCTGCTGTTCTTCGCGGCGGTCGTCGCCTACCGTCGCCGTGGGACGCCGCGATATCTGTTGATAACCGGCGCGTTGGGCGCGCTGTTCGTCCGCTCGCTCGTCGGGACCGCCACCGTCTTCGGGGCGATCCCGATGGTGTTCCACCACCTCACTAGCCACGGGCTGGACCTCCTCATCGCTGCCACGCTGTTGTTCGTGATTTCGAGAGAGGGTCGAGGCCGCGGCGAGTGACGCCCCCCTGACGGGCGTCTGACGAGGGTATTTAATCGACCGCCACGCATCGAACACCGATGGGCGAGTACGGACCGGACCTCGAATCGGTGACCGTGGCGTTCGACGAGGAGACGATCGAGGCGCTCGACGAGAAGGCCTTCACCGACCACCGCGACAACCGCGAGGCGGCGATCCGAGACTGCCTCGACGAGTGGCTCAAGCGGCGGGCCGACGGGGCGGACGGAACCGAGGGGACCGACGGGGCCGATACCGAACCCTCCGAGTGACGCGGTTCGCCGCCGTCCGGCCGCGCGACTGACGGGGGCCGATCGGTCGCCACGCTCCCGGCCGGTTTCCGAGGACCGATACGGCTCCGACGAGAAGCGAGACCCGATGACCGACACCGATCACGCCAACGCCGGCTACCGGCGGCTGTTCGACGACTCGGGGCTCTCGGTCGGACTCGGGTTGCCGCTCACCGGCGTGCGGGAGTCGACACCGGCCGTCGACGCCGAGGTCCGGCTGGCCGAACACGCCGAGAAAGTCGGCTTCGACGCGCTCTGGGCGCGGGACGTCCCGACCTACTGGCCGCGGTTCGGCGACGCCGGCGGGGCGTTCGACACCTGGCCGCTGCTGTCGCACGTGGCCGCCCACACCGACTCGATCGCGCTCGGGACCTCGAGCGTCGTGTTGCCCCTTCGGCACCCGATCCACGTCGCGAAGGCCGCCGCGACCGTCGACCGGCTCTCCGATGGGCGGCTCGTGCTCGGGGTCGCCTCGGGGGATCGCGACCCCGAGTACCCCGCCTTCGGCGTCGATGCCGACGCTCGCGGCGAGTCAGTCCGCGAGAGCGTCGCGGCCCTCCGGGCGATCTGGAGCGAGTCGTTCCCGACGGTCGAGGGGACGTGGGGCCGCCTCGATGGCGACCTCGACGTCCTCCCGAAGCCGACGACGGAGACGCTGCCGTTGCTCCCGACCGGCAACGCCCGCCAGTCGACCGAGTGGATCGCCGACCACGGCGACGGGTGGCTCTTCTATCACCTTCCCGAGTCCACCCTGGAGTCGTACCTCGAGACGTGGCGCGGCCTCGCCGGCGGGAAGCCGTTCGTGATCGCCGTCAGGGTCGCGCTCGCGGACGATCCGAGCGCCGACCCCGAGCCGCTGCATCTCGGCTATCGAGCCGGCGTCGAGTGGTTCCGGAACTACTTCCGGCGTCTCGAGGGGTACGGCCTCGATCACGTCATCGTCGGGCTCGAGGCCGACGACCCCGAGCGGGCGATGGAGACGTTCGCGACGGAAGTCCTCGAGCACCTGTGAGCGGCGGGGCGATCAGAGACAGTCCACGGTGTCGAACGACCGCCGCTCCGATCCCTGCTCGACCGTCCGGTAGGCCCCCGAGTCGACGTCGAGGAGGGCCGCGACCCCGCCGTACCCGTGGGTCCGGTCGTGGCCGCGGACGACGACGCAGTCGACGCCGGCCGGAACGTCGATGATCTCCGAGCGGGTGAACGGCTGTCTCGAGTGTGCGTGCCGGAGCTTGCGTCGCCCCAGCCTCGTCCCGTCCAGCCGTTCGACCTGCCACCAGTCGGCGTACCCCTCCTCGCCGTCGTCGTCGTGATACAGCGACACCTCGACGGTGTACGTGCCTCCGCCGTCGATGGCGAGGTCAACGACGTTCGCCTCCCGGCGGTCGAGGGCGTCGGTACCGTCGCGACCGTCTCCGTCCGAACCGCCCCCGCTCTCATCAGTACCACTTTTGCCGTTGCCGTCCACGCAGCCGGCGACGGCGGCGAGCGTCCCGGCAGCACCGATGAGAAACCGCCGCCGACCGACGGCGTCTCGACTCGAGTCCATACCCGTCCGTGCGTGTGCGGGTACAAAACCCCACAGGCGACCGCGTGCGACGGCCGCCGACAGGCGTTCAGCCCTCCAGCGCCTCGAGCACCCGCTCGCACGCCGCCGGAACGCTGCGGGCACGAAGAGTCGCCGTGACGTATCGGCGGATCGGGGAGTCCAGCCGCGCCGACCGGACGGACCGCCGGTAGCGGGCCAGTTCGTCGTCGCCGTACGTGACGAGGCGCGCGGCGCTGGCGAGGGGCTTCCGGGCGAGTTCGGGACTCGAACTGTTCTCAAGCGCCGTCCGGATCGACTCCAAAGCGGCCGAGCGCCGCTCGCTCACGTCCGATCCCGACTCGGCGCGGAGCCGCTCGCCCTCGTCGATCCGGGCGAGAAGCCGATCGTGGGCGAGAAACGCCGTGAGCGCTGCCGTCGCGTCGACGACCGTGCTGGCCGGACGGCCGTCCGGAGCGTTCCGTGCGTGCGATTCGGCGTCGCGGCGGAGGCGGCGCCGGAGCCGGTCGACCGGGTCGCCGTTCGAGGCGGTCGGCTCCGGCGGGAGCGACTCCTGTCGGTCCCGGAGGTCCTCGGTCAGTGACTCGGCAGCGACCTCGAGCGTCGGGGCCACGCTCGTCGCGTCGTCGGGAAGCGAGGCCGCAAAGCGGTCGTACAGGTAGCGGCTGTCGTCCAGCGAGACCCGCCCCGACTCCGCGTGCTCGCCCCACTCGGCGACGTCTAAAAGCGCACCCGAAGCCGCGCCCATCGACGGCCCGCGGGCCCCGACGACGCGCCGGACCGTTCCTTCGACGGTGGCGTGGACGACGGCGGCCCGGACCGGGTCGTCGCCGACGTACGCGTGGTCCGATCGGAACCGTTCGGCCTCGCGGGTGGTCGCCCGGCGCTCTCCGCGCAGTTCCGCTTCGGTCCGGCCGTCCGCGACGAACGCCCACCCCTCGGCAGCGTAGCGCGCCTCGGCGCGCGCCCGGCGCAGAGAGCGCATCGCCGACAGCCGCGTCGTCGCCGACCGGGCGTCGTCGAGACGGTCGGTGGCCGTCTCGGCCGCCGCCAGGAGTTCTTCGCGGACGTGGCCGTTCGGGACGTCAGCCGGCCCGAGCGGCACCGGGAGCGTCCCGAGCAACGCCTC
The DNA here is from genome assembly GCF_000591055.1 of Natronomonas moolapensis 8.8.11. Lineage (GTDB taxonomy): Archaea > Halobacteriota > Halobacteria > Halobacteriales > Haloarculaceae > Natronomonas > Natronomonas moolapensis. The sequence goes on from NC_020388.1 coordinate 1,019,767, forward strand.
TGCGCGTGCGGCCGCCCCCGCGAGGCGTTCGCGCTCGATGTCGACCGGGACGTCGTCGACGACGATCGGCTCGGAATCGCCCTCGTCGGGGACGTCCGGCAGCCGCGTCGGCGGAATCTCCCCTTCGGGGTCGTCCGATCGTGCCGCGAGTTCGCTGCAACCGGCGAGTGCTGCGGACCCGGCCGCGAACAAGAACGCCCGTCGTGTGGACGCTGTGGGTCCCGTCACTCTGACGCCCCCTGTCGGGTGGCCGCAGGCGTGGGAGCGGGCGTGTCGCTGCCCGGCCCTCCGATTTCGGAGCCGCGTCGTCCGTTCTCGCGCTCGCGCCGCCCGTCGCCGTCGCCGTCGCCGTGGCACCGACCCTGTCCGTCGGTGCTCGACCCGTAGGAGCTGACCGCCGCGCGGTCGAGGGCCGCGGGAAGCCGGATCAGCCGCGACTCGAAGACCGACTCGCCGGCCGAACAGCGCTCGTCGTAGGGGCGGAGCTCCCGTGCGTACGCCGTCCGGATCTGTTCGGTGGTCCAAGAGATTCCACAGAGCCGCAACCGAAAGCACTCCTCGACGCGTCTGGTCTCGAGGTACAGCGCTTCCGAGTCGAACGCCGTCGCCGAACCGAACGCGGTGACCGCGTCGACGTCGACGCCGTCGGCGGCGACGAGCCGTTCGGCCCGCGATCGGGTGTCGATGACGGCGTATGAGAGCCGGGACGGCTGCGGGTCGTGGGACTCCGGCGTCCCCCCGTCCCCGTCGATTCGGACCGGTAGCTCGTCGGTGCCGGCCCGGACGAGCAGCATTTCCGGGTCGTGTTCGGTCGTTCCGCCCGGGATCGTCGAGTCGGCGTTCTCGGAGACCGACCGGGAGGTGCCCGACCGTTCGCCCACCGATCCGTTGCACCCGGCGAGGCCGACTGCGGTCGCAGCGGCCGCCGTTCGGAGGAGTCGTCGTCGCGTTGGAGGGACCATCGGTGCCGAGATCGGATGCGCGCGTGTTAAAACGTTTGCGTCGGCGACTGTCGGTGCGTCGGGACCCATCGCCCCGGTGTCGGCCGGTCTCGGGAGACGGCCGGCTGCGCCTACAGCACTGTACGGTCCGGCAAACCCGCCCGACTGCGGGCTCAGTACTCGAGGTCGAACTGTTCGTTTTCGCTGACGGTGTTGAGGACGACGCTGGTGTTGGACTCGTTGATGTCGGCGTCGGTGAGTACAGCCTTGATCTGGTCGTTCATCTGCTCGGTGTCTCTGAACTTCCCGATCGCGATGACGTCGTAGTCGCCGGTTGTCTCGTACACCGTCGTGATGTGTCGCTGTTCGCGAAGCCGATCGGTGATGTCGGGCAGGGCGCTCCCCTCGACTTTTAGTTGGATGATCCCCGTCACGTCGTAGCCCAACTCGCCGTAGCCGACGATCGGCGCGTAGCCCTCGATGACGCCGTCGTCCTCGAGCTCCGAGATGTGGTTCGACACCGTCGTCACCGAGACGTCTAACTCCTCCCCGAGCGAGCGCAGCGACGCGCGGCCGTCTTTGAGCAGCGCGTTCACCAGTTTCTGATCGAGATTCTCGTATGCCATTGGGACGGGCTACCCCGGGAAGCCGTTATAACTTTACGATGACCCAATTCCTTCGGCTCCCGCAGAGCGCGTTCCGGGGACGGCCGACAGCTACACCGTGGTCGTCAGTCGTCCCCTCCGGCAGCGAACTCGAGTAGATCGGCCACCGTGAAGTCGTCCTGCCCGGCGTTCGGGGCGGGGAGCGTCGGCGTCCAGTTCGGCTGGACCGTCAGGAACGAGCTCGGATCGGACTCCACAAGCCCGGCGAGCGTTTCGGCGACGATGCGGCTCCCAACCGGTCCGAGGCGGTCGCCGCCGCTCGACACTCGCGCCTCGGCCAGGACGTAGTACCAAAGCGGGGCCTCTGTGTCCGGGTGCTGATCGTGGTCAGCGAGGATCGTGTCGAATCCGAGTTCTTCGTTCGACAGCGGTTCCACGCCCATCGCGCGTGCGACCGCCTGCCCGCTCGGCAGACCGAGGAACGCCACACCGGCCGGCACCGACGACTCGCCGACCGATCGGCCGCGAGCGCTCTCGTCGAGGGGACCGCCGAACCGGCCGTGACCGGGGTGAAACGGGTCCCGGGAGACGTTCCCCAGCCCGCGTTGGCCGGACATCCCGTGGTGCATACCGCACATCGTGTCCGCGATCTCCTCCATCGAGGGGCGCTCGGGGCGTTCGATCGTGACGTGGACCGTCGCGTCGGGGTCCACGTCGACGCCCTCCTCGTGAACGAGAGATCCATCCCGGAACAGATACAGTTTGATTTCGGGTGTCCCCTCCTGGTGACCGCCGAGATCCGACGCTGACGCCGACAGTTCGAACGACCCGTCGGGGGAGACCGACATCGCTCCCAGTGGATCGTCCGGGCCACTGTCGATGTCGACCGCCATAGCACTCACGCCCACCGCCGCCACCCCGTCGGGGTACGTCACGCTCCCCGATACTGTGTATGTCTCTGACATACTTACCGGCAAAATAGGCGGGAGAATACTAATTCTTTTGATCGCTTAACGCCGGCCGAGGGGCGGTTAATACTCCGATGGGACCGTACCGCCGTCAGTCGTCGGTCGCAGGAACGTCGCCGATGGCGGCCGCGCCCGAGTCGTTGGCCGCGTCGACGGAAGGGGTCCCCGCGGCGTCGGCGCGCGGGAAGTTGTCGATCGTATCGGCGCGGAAGGCCGCTTCGTCGAACTCGTATTCGCCGTCGAAGAAGTCGACGATCGTGTGGGTGTCACGCATGGCGTTTTTGAGACACGTCGACGCGCCGGGCGAGGGGGTGATGTTGAAAATGATACCGTCGCCGACGATCTTCGCCTCGCCCATATCCAGGGACTTCTCTTTGGTATCGACGATCTGCGGGCGGACGCCACCGTAACCCTTTGCGCGCTCGATGTCCTCTAATTCGACGCTCGGGACGACCTTTCGAACGTGCGGGAGAAACGCCTTCGGCCCGACCTTCGGGAGGTCGTAGACGAGGTTTTCGAGGACGTACGGGAGGAGGACCCGGTCCGAGAGGATGTGAGCGTAGCTGAGGAACGAGGCAGCGTTCAGCCCGAAGACATCGAGAAAGTCCGTCACCGCCGAGGGTCGCCCCCGCTCGAGGGTCGGAACCAGTTTCGCGGTCGGCCCGAACCGCGTGACGCTCGGGTCGTGGACGTCGGCGTCGCCGTGGACGGCGGCGAACGGCAGTTTCTTCATCTGCAGGGTGTAGACCTTCCCGTTCAGGAGGTCGTCGGCGAGGAAGAAGCTCCCAGCGACGGGGAGCAACGCCTTGTCCTCGCCGTAGCCGAGTTCCTTCGCGATCTGGAGGCTGTGGGAACCGGCAGCGACGGTGGCAACGTCACAGTCGAAGCGGCCGGCGTCTGTCTCGAGGGTGTAGCCGTCGACGGTCGGCGTGATGTCGGTGAGTTCGGTGCCCGTGTAGACGTCCACGCCGGCCGCCTCCGCTGCGCGCTCGACGAGGGACTTCGTCACCGCGCCGTAGTCGACGACGTAGCCGTCGGGCGTCTGGAGCGCGAGCATCTCCGTGTCTGGGTCTCGGCCCTCGACGACCTTCGGCTCGTACTCGGCGATCTCCTCGCGGTCGATCGCCCGGAGTTTCGGGAAGAGGTCTCCGAACCCTTCCTCGTCGTAGCGGCGCTCGAGCGATTCGACTTCGTCCTCACCGACGCCGAGCACCATCTTGCTGCGCTTTGCGTGCATCTCGCCGTCGTCGTCGTAGTGTTCGAGATAGCCCGCGAGCAACTCTGCGCCCTCTTTTACCTCCTCGGCCTTCTCGAGGGTGTAGTTGGTCTCGATGTCGCCGAAGTGAAGCGTCTGTGAATTGTTCGTGTGGTGGCTGTTGATCGCCGCGATATCCGATTCCTTCTCGATCAGCGCGATCGAGTCGATATCGGTGAACTTCGCGGTCGTATACAACAGCGATGCGCCGCTGATCCCGCCACCGACGACGATGAGGTCGTATTGTCCGGACATGGTTGATTTATCGGGTCGCTAAGCTGACCTCGGAACTCCTCCGTGATAGTTCATCTTCTTTCGATATCGTCGGTCGACGAAACGCCAATCGACGACGTGGGCGCGGGTATTTATATACAAAGACGACACCACCCGGCGTATGTCCTGAATACCGACCGCGGTCCGTCCGGGCGGGAGCGTGGCACACGGACCGCGGCGGCGCGCGTGCCGCCTGTTCGCTACTGTCGATTCGAACGCGGAGCCGTCAGTGTTCGACGAACTCGATCAACACGCCGCCGGTCGATCTCGGGTGGAGAAAGGCGACCCGGTGTCCCCATGCCCCTCGCCGGGGCGCCTCGTCGATCAACTCGACGCCGGCCGATTCGGCGGTTCCGAGCGCGGTTTCGATGTCGTCGGTCTCGACGGCGACGTGGTGTAGCCCCGCCCCGTGGTCGTCGAGATACCGCGATATCGTTCCGTCGTCCTGCGGCTCAAGCAGTTCGAAGTAGCCGTTCTCGAGTTCGAGAAAGAGGACGCGAAGCTCCCCGAAGCGCTCCTCGTGGGCGATCTCGCAGCCGAACAGATCCTCGTAGAGAAACGCCAACCCCTCGGCGTCGTCGGTCGCGACGCCAGCATGATCGAAGTTCATGCCAAATCCTCGTCGGGTAGGGTGAAAAACACGGGGGATACTCGGCCGCTGGGCGAGCGCCGTTCCGGCTGGACCGTCGATCAGCCCCGGTACTCGCCGAAGACGTCCCGCATCGCGTTGCAGATCTCGCCCGTCGTGGCGTAGGCTTTCACCGCGTCGACGATGTAGGGCATGACGTTCTCCTCGCCCTCGGCGGCTTCCCGCAGTTCAGAGAGGGCGCCCTCGACGGCGTCGTTGTCGCGGTTTTCGCGGAGCTGTTGAAGCCGTTCGCGCTGTTCCCGTTGTTCCTCCTCGCTCACTTCTTCGATGTCGTCTTTGGGCTCTTCGTCGACCTCGAACTCGTTGACGCCGACGATGATCCGCTCGCCGGTTTCGATCTCGCGTTGCCGGTCGAAGGCGACGTCTTGGATCTGTCGTTGGACCCACTGGTCTTCGACAGCCTGCCGCATCCCGCCGCGCTCGTCGACCCTCTCGAGCAGTTCGAACGCCTCGGCTTCGAGGTCGTCGGTCAGACTCTCGACGTAGTACGAACCGGCGAGCGGGTCGATCGTGTCGGCTGCGCCGGACTCGTGGGCGAGGATCTGTTGGGTCCGAAGCGCCGTCCGGACCGACTGTTCGGTCGGGAGGCTCAGCGCTTCGTCCTTCCCGTTGGTGTGGAGGCTCTGTGTGCCCCCGAGCACCGCGGCGAGCGCCTGGTAGGCGACACGGACGACGTTGTTTTCGACCTGCTGGGCCGTCAGCGTCGAACCCGCGGTCTGGGTGTGGAACTTCAGCTGCTTGGACGCCGGCTTCTCGGCGCCGAAACGTTCCTCCATCAGTTTGTACCACATCCGGCGAGCGGCCCGGAACTTCGCGACCTCCTCTAAGATGTTGTTGTGGGCGTTGAAAAAGAACGAAAGCTGCGGCGCGAAGTCGTCGACGTCGAGACCGGCCTCGATTGCGGCTCCGACGTACTCGAGTCCGTCGCCGAGCGTGAACGCGAGCTCCTGGGCGGCTGTCGCACCCGCCTCGCGGATGTGATATCCCGAAATGGAGATCGTATTGAAATTCGGGACCTCCTCGGCGCAGAACTCGAAGATATCGGTGATGATCCGCATCGAGGGTTCAGGCGGGAAAATGTAGGTGTTGCGCGCGATGTACTCCTTGAGAATGTCGTTTTGGATCGTCCCGCGGAGCTGCTCGCGATCGACCCCCGTCTTGTCGCCGACCGCGATGTACATCGCGAGCAGCACGGATGCGGGGGCGTTGATCGTCATCGACGTCGAAACCTCATCGAGCGGGATCCCCTCGAAGACAGTCTCCATGTCGTCCAGGGAGTCGATCGCGACGCCGCTTTTGCCGACCTCCCCCTGTGCCATCTCGGAGTCGGAGTCGTAGCCCATCTGCGTCGGCAGGTCGAACGCCATAGAAAGGCCGGTCTGGCCCTCGTCCATGAGGTAGTTGAACCGCTCGTTGGTCTCGGCGGCGGTCCCCATCCCGGCGTACTGTCGCATCGTCCACAGCCGCCCCCGATACATCGTCGAGTAGACGCCCCGGGTGTAGGGCTGTTCGCCGGGATATCCGACGTCCTTGCCGTGGTCAATATCCGAAACGTCCGCGGGCGTGTACAGTGGCTCGACCGTCTGCCCGCCGGTATCGGTCGTGAACTCCTCGTTTCGTTCCCCGAAGCGATCGACCGTCGGGCCGTAGGTGTCGTCCGCCCAGCGGTCGTGGCCCTCCCGGATCTCCTCGAGGTCGTCGGCGTCGAACATTATCGGGTGATTCGAACCCGTCGACTTAATCGTTGGCGGGACGCACTCGCCGGTCAGGCGCCTTCGATCGGCTCGGAGTTGGCGTCGGCGACGCCCTCGACGGTCTCGGCGACCGCGTCGACGCCCTCGTCGTGGACGAGATCGCCGACGACAATCGTATCGGCGTGTCGACCCATCTGGTGGGCCGACTCGTAGTCGTGGATGCCGCCGCCGTAGAAGACCGACGTCTCCTCGACGGCGTCGGTCGCGGCCTGTACCATCTCGGGGTCGCCGAACGTGCCCGAGTACTCGACGTAGACGATGCGTTGGCCGAACATCCGTTCTGCGACCTCGGCGTAGGCGGCGACCTCGTCGGCGTCGATGTCGCAGTCGGCCTCGGTGTAGTTCGCGACCGACGAGTCGGGGTTGAGAACGAGATACGCTTCCGGGAACGTCGCCATCCAGTCGATCTCGCTGTCCAGGCGCGCCCACTCTTTGTGGGCACCAGTCACCCAAAAGACGTCGCCGGCGTTGAGGACGATGGGCACGAAGTAGCCGTCGAGTCCCTCCCGGTGGACGACCGCCCCCACGTTCGAGGGTTCGATGTACACCGGCACGTCGTAGGCTGTCGTCGCCTCGACGACCCTGGCCATCTTTTCCTCTGTCATCCCTGTGGTCCCACCGATCTCGAGGGCGTCGGTCCCGGTAGCACAGACGTCCTCGAACGTCTCGCCCTCGACGAGCGTCTTGTCGGGATCGATCTTGACGATGTGGTCCCACGTTGCCCACGGCGCGCTCATACACCACCTGTCTCGGTGGGTAGCTAAAACCGCTTCGACATTTTAATCCGCGACGGCGCCCGCGTTCACCTCGGCCTGCCACTCTCGGAGGCGATCCTCCGAAACGCCCTGTACCTCGTCGGCGATCGCCGCGGCGTCGGCACCCCGGAGGTCGTCGATCGAGCCGATGCCCGCCGCTGCGAGCTTCTCGGCGGTCTTGGCCCCGACGCCGTCGAGATCCTCGATCTCCGAGGCGGCCTGTCGCTCCCTGTACTCGGCGTAGTTACAGATCGGGCAGCCGAGCTCCCAGGGTTCGCCCTCGCCGTCGTCGACGACGAGCAGATGCGGCAACCCGTGTTCGTCGCAGGTCTCTTCGGTCACCTCGACCTCGCCGCGCCGCGGCAGCGGCAGCGAGTACTCACACTCGGGGTAGCGCGTGCAGCCGACGAGCCGGGAGCCGTTCCGCAGCCGCTTGATCGCGAGGTCGCCACCCCCCTCGGCGTCCGAGACCTCCGGCGTCCCGTTCTCGGACGGCTCCGTCTCCACACCGCCGCACTCCGGGCAGGGACCGATGATCCGGTCGTCGGTCTCGTCCGCCTCGTCGGCTTTACATTGCGGGCAGCCGTGGACGAACGTGTTCCGCCCGGCGAGCATCTTCACGTGCTCGAGCCCGTGTTCGTCGCAGGTGTCGTCGGTCACCGTCGGTTCGCCCGTGTTCGGCAACGGCAGCGTGTAGCGACACTCCGGGAACCCGTCGCAGCCGACGAAGTACGACCCCTGGCGCGAACGCCGGACGAGCAGGCTCTCGCCGCAGTCGGGGCACGGCCCGAGCGTCCGATCGGCCTTCATCGACTCCCTGAGATGCTCGCCGATCTCCTCGCGGGAGTCGTGGAGCTCCTCGAAGATGCGCCCGAGGATCGCCCTGGATTCGTCTGTCACGTCCTCGAGATCCGTCTCACCGTCGGCGATGGCGTTCATATCGGCCTCGAGTTTCGCGGTCATCCCCTCGTCGACGATCCGGTCGGCGAACTTCTCTGCGGCCTCGACGACGGCCATCGCGAGTTTCGTCGGTCGCGGCGGGTCGCTCTCGATGTAGCCGCGATCGTAGAGCTTCTCTATGGTGTGGTGACGCGTCGACTTCGTCCCGAGGCTGCGGGACTCGAGTTCCTCGATCAGCCGCGATTGGCCACGGCGGCGCGGCGGTTGGGTCTGTTTGGCCTCGATGCGGGCCTCGGTGACGTCGAGGATCTCGCCCTCGTCGACGTCGGGAACGTGGTTTTCGGCAGTCGAACGGTACGGGTACACCTCGTGATAGCCCGGCTCAAGAAGCCGCTTGCCGTTGGCCTTCAGCGAGCAGCCGTTGGCGTCGGCGACGACTTTCAGATGCTCCCACTCGGCGGGGTCGGCGACCGTCGCGAAGAAGTGCCGAACGACGAGTTCGTACACCTCCCACTCGTCCTCGGAGAGGTCGTCGCGCGCAGGTATCTCGCCCGTCGGGTGTATCGGGGGGTGGTCGGTCGTCTCCTCGTCGCCCGCCGTCGGCTCGATGGCGTCCGCCGAGAGCAGCGAGTCGGCGTCGTCGCCGAACAGGTAGTGGTCGGTGAACTCGTCGAGGAGCGCCTCGGGGTCGAGGTCGTCCGGGTAGACCGTGTTGTCCGTCCGGGGGTAGGTGATGTAGCCCGCGGTGTAGAGTTCCTCCGCGACGCTCATCGCCTTCTGCGCCGAGAGCCCGACCGAACTCGCCGAACTGATGTACTGGGTCGTGTTGAACGGCTCCGGCGGCTCGTCGGTTCGCCGCCGACGCCGAACCGACTCGACGATCGCCTCCCGGGCGCCCTGCAACTGCTCGAACGCCTCGGTCGCGTCGGCCTCCTCCCAGACGCGTTCGGCCTCGTTGCCGTCCTCGAGATAGAAGTACTGGGCCTCGAATGCGTCACCGTCTTTCAGCAGGTCGGCGAACAGCTCCCAGTAGTCGTCGGGATCGAACGCCCGAATCTCGCGTTCGCGGTCGACGATGAGCTTCAACGCCGGCGACTGGACGCGGCCGACGGAAATGAAGTCCTCGCCGAACTGTTTTGCGGACAGCGAGAGAAACCGCGTCAACGCCGCCCCCCAGAGCAGGTCGATCACCTGTCTGGCCTCGCCGGCGGCCGCCAGATCGAAGTCCAACGCCTCGGGGTTCGAGAACGCCTCCCGGACCTCGTTTTCGGTGATCGAGGAGAACCGGACGCGGTCGATCGGCGCGTCGGTCTCCTCGCGAGCGAGTTCGTAGGCCTCCTTGCCGATCAACTCGCCCTCGCGGTCGTAGTCGGTCGCGATCGTGATCCGGTCCGCGTCGGCGGCTAACCCCTGTAACGTCCGAACGATGTTCTCTTGGGTCGGCATCTTGACCACGTCGGCGTCGACCAACTCGACGGGCTGGACGTCGCGCCAGTCGGCGTACTCGGGCGGGAAGTCGACGCCGACGACGTGCCCGGAGAGCCCGACACATCGCGTGTCGCCCCACCGATAGACGTTGACCCCGAACTGGCGGTTCGTCGACGCGCTCCCGTCGGAGAGGATCTCGGCGATCCGGCGCGCCGCATTGTCCTTTTCGGTGACGATGAGTTCCACTGTTGGGCGTGGATACGCCGACTCCGGATTTCAACCTTTCGTCGAACCCGCCCGAAACCGCCGGAGAGCGCGCCTCCGGGCGCGCGATGAGCCGGGCGTGGACGCGCGAGCGACTCCTGGCGACCCGATCGGCTTCCGCCGACCCGATCGTCGCCCTCGGCTCACGGCTCCAGTCGCTCCCGGAGCAGCTCGTTGACCGTCCCGGGGTCGGCCGACCCGCCGGTCGCCGCCATCACCTGCCCGACGAGGTAGTTCAACGCGCCCTCCTCGCCGGCGTGGTAGTCCTCGACGGCCTCGGGGTTGTCCTCGATGGCCTCGCCGACGGCCGCGGCGACCGACTCGCCGTCCGTCTTGCCGAGGTCCTCGGCCTCGACGACCGCGCCGGGGGCGAGGCCGTCGTCGAGCATCCGCCGGAGGACGACCTCCTCGGCGTTCTTGACGCTGATTTCGTCCGTGTCGACCAACTCGACGAGGCTGGCGAACTCGTCGAGACGCTCCGAGACGTCGGTGATCGCCATGTCGCGGTAGTTGAGTTCGCCGAGCAGGTTGTCGGCGACCCACGTCGCGGCGAGGGTGGGATCGAAGCGGTCAGCGACCCGCTCGTAGAAGTCCGCGACCTGTTTCGTCGACGTGAGCTTCGAGGCCGACTCCGAATCGAGCCCGTAGGCCTCGCGGAAACGCTCCCGGCGGGCGTCCGGAAGCTCCGGAATGTCGATCCTCTCTGTCCAGTCGGCGACCCGAAGCGGCGGGAGGTCGGCCTCCCGGAAGTAACGGTAGTCCTTCTCGGCCTCCTTCGATCGCATCGAGACGGTGATGCCGCGGGACTCGTCCCAGTGTCGCGTCTCCTGTTCGACCTCGCGGCCCCGCTGGATGGCGTTTTTTTGTCGGGTCTCCTCGTAGGCGAGCGCCTTCTCGGCGCCCTTGTGACTGGAGATGTTCTTGACTTCCGTCCGGTTGGCGGCTTCGAGCGTCGCCGCGTCGATGTCGCCCTCGGCGCCGACTTCGGTCGCGTCGACGATAGAGAGGTTGGCGTCGACGCGGAGGCTGCCGTCCCTGGTGGTGTCGAAGACCCCGAGGTACTCGAGTACTTCCGTCAGCTTCGCGAGGAACGCCCGCGCCTCGGCGGCGCTCCGGAAGTCCGGCTTCGTGACGATCTCCATGAGCGGCGTCCCGGCGCGGTTGTAATCGATCAGCGTGTACTCGGCGGTGTCGATCGACCCGCCGGCGTGGGCGAGACTGCCCGGGTCCTCCTCGAGGTGGGCGCGCTCGATTCCGACCGTCCGGCGCTCGCCGTCGACGGAGAACTCGATCTCGCCGCCGCCGCAGATCGGCGCGTCGTACTGGGTGATCTGGAAGTTCTTCGGCAGGTCCGGGTAGTAGTAGTTCTTCCGGTGAAACCGGGTCTCCTCGGGGAGCTCCGACCCGAGCGCCTTCCCGACTCTGACGGCTGCCTCGACGGCCCCCTCGTTGAGCACCGGCAGCGCGCCCGGCAGCCCGAGACAGACGGGGCAGGTCCGGGTGTTCGGCGCCTCGTCGCCGTCGGATCGCGTCGAACAGCCACAGAAGATCTTCGTCTCCGTTTCGAGTTGGACGTGGACCTCGAGGCCGATGACGGCGGTGAGGTCCCGTTGCTCGGCGGTCTGGGCGGTCATTGTGACGTCCTTCTCGCGCGGCGGCTTAGACCTAACCCTTCGGCGGGGGGTCGCTGCGGCGTCTCCGGTACCACCGCAGTCGGTCAGTTCCGAACGGGCAACGCCGGCCGGGCGACTACCGACCGCGTCCCGTTCGTCGGTTCGGCGTCGAGGCGGTGCCGCGAGGAGTACGGCGAGGGCGTCCCCGCCGACACCGCTCCTCGGCAGATGTCGCCGTCCGCGACGGGCAGATCCCGGACGCTACGTTCGCACATTCCTCGGCGGGTCAGGCCGGATCGGCCCGCGAGCCGTCCCACTCGACTCGGCCCTCGTGGTGCAGTTTGTCGAGATGCGCCCGGACGGTCATCCCGGCGAGGTCCCGAACGCCGGCGAGGTCCCTGTCGTAAGTCGAATCCAGGATGTCGGCTACGGCTCTGTCGCCAGCCTCGACGGCCGCTAGCACGCGCGCCTCGCGGTCGAGCCGGCGTCGGAGCAGTCGCTCACAGACCGACCGCGGAGCCTCGGCCACCGGGCCGTGGCCGGGGTAGAGCCGTTCGGGGGCCATCGCCCGGACCCGGCGCAGGGAACTGAGATACGAGCGCATGTCGCCCTCGGGCGCGCCGACCACGACGCTGCCCTCGGTGACGGCGAGGTCGCCGACGAGGAGGTCGCCGTCGACGGCGAAGGCGACGTGTTCCGGGGCGTGTCCCGGCGTCTCGTGGACGGTGACCGCCCCGTCGCCGGCGGGAATCCGCCCGCCCTCCCGAAACGTCCGATCGGGGTCGACCCCGGCCGCGTCGGCGAACGCCGCCTCCCGGCCGTACCGACACCACACCGTCGCGTCGGCGGCCTCGGCGCAGGCCCGAACGCCCCCGACGTGGTCGGCGTGGTGGTGGGTGACGGCGACGTCGTCGACGCGGTCGAGGGCTGCCTCAAGGCGGCCGTCGGGCGCGGCCGGGTCGACGAGTAGAGCGTCCTCGCCGCCAAGGAGGTACGCCGCGGTCCGGCCGGTCGGCGCGCGGGTCGACACCTCGATCGGGATGCGTTCGATCCGCATGATAGCGGATCGGTCTCCCGGCTGTTTAAAATTACACCGTCGGCACCGAACCCCTTAAACCGGCGAACGGCCTATCGGTATTTGGCAGAGGAAGCCCGGTTCCCGTGGGCGCGGCGACGCCGCGCCCATGAGGAAAGTCCCCCCACCCTCCGGGCAGGTGACCGGACGCAAGTCCGGGGCGGGAGACCGCCGGCGCTGGAACAGAAACGGAACCCCCCGCCCCGACCGATGAGGCGCGTTCGGCCGTGCAAACGGCCGACGGCGTTCGCGGGATCGCCCGCGAACGCGCGAACCGACCCGCAAGGGAAGGGAGTTAACCCGCCGAGGGCCGGGCGGTCGTCACCGACGGCCGCCACGCGCGAACGGCGTGAGCCGCGAGCCGACGGGCGGGAACGGATGGAACGGCGAATCCTCACCGGTGCAAGTCCGCCGCAATTGGTAGCCCGGAGGCGCGGCGGACGCTCAGCCGAATGCCGGGCCGAACAGAAGGGGGCTTACTCTCCTCAGCCGTTCTCGACCGCCGAGCGACGCCGTTGCTCCGCCGGCTCAACCTCGGGGCTCGAACCCGTCCTCGAACCGGAACGTCCCGTTTCGCTGGATCGTCTCGCCGTCGATTTCGATCCGTGATCCCGCCGAGAGGTCCGTTATCAGGTCGACGTGGACCGCCGACTCGTTGCCCGACTCGCCCTCGGGCAAGTTCGCATCGTAGGCGCGCCCGAGCGCGAGGTGGGCCGTATCGCCCATCTTCTCGTCAAAAAGGATGTTGTCGGTGAACCGGTCGATCCGGCGGTTCATCCCGAGACCCAACTCCCCGAGCCGTCGCGCCCCGGCGTCGGTGTCGAGGACCGACTCGATCGCTTCGGCGCCCGCCTCGGCGTCGAACTCGACGACTTCGCCGTCCTCGAAGACCAACCGGACGTTCCGGACCCGACGGCCGTCGACCGTCATCGGCACGTCGAAGAAGACCTGTCCCGTCGCGTCGTAGGGGGCGGTGAACACCTCCCCGGAGGGGAGGTTGTGGGAGTCGTAGACGACCGAGGCCGCGGAGTTGACTGCGGTCCGGCCGGCGATCGACATCCGCACGTCCGTCGAGGGTCGGTCCTCGCGCTCCGTGACGATCCGAACCGCCTCGCCCGAATCGAGCAACTCCTTCACCCGCGCCATCTTCCCCGCTAGCGCTTCCCAGTCGCGCAACACTGCGTCGTAGACGAACTCCCGATACGCCTCGTAGGCCATTCCGGCCCCCTGAGCGAGGCTCCGGGTGGGGTGGACCGTCGACACCCAGTCGGTGTTCATACGGGCCTCCCGGAGGTCTGTTCGGGCGCTCCGGTAGGCCTGTCGCGTCCCCGACTCGACGTCGGCCGTCGCGGCGGTGTTCCGACCGCCGCCGAGCCGGAGGTAGGCGTCGGCGCGCTCGAACAGCGCGAGTTCGCCCGCTGCCGTCCCGAATTCGCCGTCGTGGGCGCGGAGGTACGCCCGCGTCACCTCGTCGGAGCCGTACGTGAGCGTCATGTTCGCGCCGACCTCGCCGAGGCGCTCGGCGACGGCGACCGCGAGTTCGTGAGCTCCCTCGGCGACGTCGACGACGACGTCGTCGCCCGGTTCGATCCGCGCGCTCCACCCGACCAGCGTCTCCGCGTGTTCGCGTACCCGATCGTCCATGCCGCCGCTTCGCGCCGCGATGGTTTATAAATGGCCCCCTCGGCGGTGTCAACTGTCCGCTGCGCGGTCGCTCGGCGGGTCGGTCTCCGCCGTCTCGGATCGCTCCTCGGTGTCGATGTGGATCGGGTCACCCTTCCAGGCCACCCGGAGGCGGTTCCGCGAGAGGAACGGGGCCATCGCCTCGAGAGTGACGAGGCCCCGATACACCCCCTCCTCGACGACCGGGAGGTGTTTGACGCCCGCCTCGTTCATCCGGTCGGCGGCGAGCCCGAGGGGCGTTCCCGGGGCGACGGTTCGGACGGGGCTCGACATAATCGCCTCGACGGGGACCGATCCGGGCGATTCGGCGACGAGCGCCACGAAGTCCGAATCCGAGGCGATGCCGACGACGTCGCCCGCGGAGTCGAGTACGACGAGGGCCGGAACCGCGGGGTCGCGCAACCTCTCTGCGGCCTCCGGCGCGGGAAGTCCGGGAGAGACCGTGGCGGCGTCGTCCGTGACGACGGGTTCGACCGTTGGTTCGATCATGCTTGTGCCGTGTTATCACAAAGATATATTTAATCGTAGTGGGTATATTCCTAGAACACCTACCATACGACGAGTCAAAGCCTATTAAACACGCAGTTCGTTGTATATTTTTCGAAATAATACGACGTTTATAACTTGTGCCGAAAGGCCCGCAGGGCGTTCTCGCCGGTCTCCGTCAGCGACACCTGCTTCGTCCGCCCGACCGGTTCGATCTCTATGTAGCCGTTCCCGGCGAGCGGGTCGACGATGCGGTTGTTCAACAGCGCGAATTTGGCCTTGTCGTTGCTCGGTTCCGCCCGCCGCATGAACGCGAGTTCGCGTTCCTCGGCGAAGTCGATGAGGTCGCTCTTTTTCGGCGTGTAGGCCTCGCTCGACGCCGAGTCGACGTACTCGAGAATTCGAACCTGGTCCGTCGTCGGGGTCTCCAGGGGGTATGAGGGCAACTGTTCGGCCAGCCGCATCCCCTCGGTTCGCGGAGTGGTTTCGATGGGGTGCGGTCGCGATTCGGGGTGGACGTGGTAGCCGCTCGCGTCGGTGGCCATGCACGCCAGCGCCGCCCCGACGGTCGCCAACTTCGGGCCGCTCGAGACGTTGACGCGGACGATGTCGTCGGCGTGGCCGTCGGCGATGGTCGTCACCTCCCCGAGGACGTCGTACATATCGCTCAACTCGACGCTGCGCGAGCGGACGGCGACGCCGGCGTCGGTCAGCCCCGAGCGCAACCGGTCGTGGTACTCCGCCCGTCCTCGCGCCGGATCGGCGAGCAGATACAGCGTGTCCGCCCCGTACTCGAGGACCGGCGATCTGATCCGGTCGTACTCGTAGCCAAGCGGCGCAACGTGGACTTCGGTCACCGACCGCAGTTCCGTGTCGCCGGTCATACGGATCGTATTGGCGACAACCGGAGCAAAATAGTACTGGTTACTGAAATGGTACTGATTGTAACGATGCTGTTGATTGTAACAATAGTATCGTACTAAATATGAACACCGCCGCGTCGGAAGTCGTCGCTGTCGAAGCGAAATGCCCACGCACGATCTGGTCCCCTCCGATATCGACCTCGACGCCGCCGAACCGCCCGATCCAGTCAGCATCGCCGACGGCGAGGTGCTCGAGGCGCTGTCCTCCTCGACGGCCCGACGGATCGTCTCCGTCCTTCGTGGGAATCCGAACGTCACGTCCGCGGTCGCCGAGCGCGCCGACGTGTCGATCCAGGTGGCGACCTATCACCTGGAGCAACTCGAGGCCGCCGGCCTCGTCGCTGTCGTCGGAACGGCGTGCTCGGAGAAGGGCCGGCGGATGGACGTCTACGCGCTGACGACCGACTCGCTCGTCTTCGAACTGGCCGAAAAAGAAGGGTGAGGTCCCGCGCCGGTGTTATTTGATTTCGTCCACCAGTATCAGTCGTCCGCCGGCGACGGCGCGGGCGAGGCGTCCATTCCGTCCTCGTCGGCGTACGGGTACCACGTCATTTTCGTGTTGTTCAGGTAGGGGTCATCGTAGGAGGTCTCCTCGGGGTCGGCAAGCCCCGTCAGTTCGTCCTCGTCGTGGCGGCCGATGAACTCCCGGAAGGACTCCTCCCCGTCGTTTCGCTCGTCGTAGATCCGCAGCAGGTTCCGGATGTACCCCGGGACCTCGTCGGCGGCGACGCGCATCTCGACCCAGTCGGCGAACTGGGGGTTCTCCCCCAGGCCGCCGCCCAGTCCGATGTCGAACGCCTCGACCGGTTCGCCGTCCTTGCGCGTTTTCATCCCCCGCAGGGAGATGTCGGCGATCTGCGGCTGCGCACAGGAGGCGGTACAGCCCGACAGGTGGACGTGGAAGTCCTCGATGCCGTCTGGCAGCTCGACGTTGTCCTTCAGCCAGCGGGCGTACCGGACCATCCGGTTCTTCGTCTCGACGATCGACAGCGAGCAGTACTCGGTGCCGGTACAGGCGATCGAGCCCCGGAGGAACGGGTGGGGGTCGGACTGGTAGTACTCGAGGAGATCTTCCCCGAGGAACTCATTGAGGTCGTCCTCGGCGATGTCGGCGACGACGACGTTCTGTCGCTGCGTGAGACCGATCATCTCGGAGCCGTACGCCTCGGCGAGGTCGGCGAGTTCGATGACGTCCTCGGCGCCCATCCGGCCGACGAGCACCGAGAGGCCGACGAAGTAGTTCCCGTCGTTCTGCTCGTGGACGCCGACGTAGTCGCCGACCTCGTCGTTGCGCCCGGCGTTGTAGGTGTATTGATCGCGGAGGTCCTCACCCGCGGTGCGGAGCTCGAAGTCGACGTACTCGTCCTGGAGGACGCGCCGGAGCTTCTCGGGGCCCCACTCGTCGACGAGGAACTTGATGCGGGCGTTGAAGCGGTCCTCGCGGTCGCCGTGATCGCGGAACAGCGCGGAGATTCCGCCGGCGACGTCGGCCACCTCGTCCTCGGTGACGAAGACGTCGATGTCGCGGGCGAAACGGGGCTCCTTGCGGGAGAGGCCGCCGCCGACGGTGACGTTGAATCCCTTTCGCTCCTCGCCGTCGATCTCCTTGGTCGCGGGCTCGAACCCGAGGTCGTTGATCTCGGCCTGCCCCGAGCCGCGGGTGTCGCCGGTGACGGCGACTTTCCACTTGCGCGGAAGGTTCGAGTGCTCGTCGTTGCCTTTGAATGTGTCGTGGAGGTCCTCGATGACCGGCCACGCGTTGATGTGCTCTTTAGCGTCGCGGCCGGCGACCGGCGAGCCGACGATGTTGCGCCAGGAGTCCCCACACGCCTGAATCGTCGAAAGGTCGTTGGCTTCGAGTTTCTCGAAGATCTCGGGGATGTCCTGCAGTTGAATCCAGTGGAGCTGGATCGACTGTCTGGTCGTCCAATCGCAGTAGGCGCCCCCGAACTCGGGGTTCTCGACGGGACCGCGGGCGTACTCGTCGGCGATCTCGCCGACGACGCGGAGCTGGTTCGGCGTCAGCCGCCCGTTCGGCGTCCCGATTCGCATCATGAAGTAGCTCTCTTGACCCTTCCGCTGGTGATACAGCCCCCACCACTTGAACCGCTCGAACCACGCGTCGTGTTCGTCCTCCGGGATCGCACTCCAGCCCTCCTCGGCGAACCGAAAGAGGTGCTCGCGGATCTCGGTGCCGTATACTTCGTCTTTCCACCCTTCGACCTTGCTCGGCATACACCACTTCAGCACCCGGACTCATATACCGCCACCCGTGTCGTCAAGCCTCCCCGGGGCTAGCCCCTACCGGAATTATTCTCTGCTTTCTCGGGCGGCGAAGCGAGCCGACGGCGGCGCTCGGGAACGTGGACGCTCCCGGGATCGACGGCGAAGAACCGTCCCTCGTCGGGGTCGACGACCCGTCCGAGCGTCAGCCAGTCGGTGACGCCGCTCTCGCCACACTCGATGCACTGACCGGCGATCCGCCCCTCGACGTTGGGATGGTCGATCCCGATCTCGACGAACCCCTCCGCGAGGAAATCCGCCATCGCACACGAACAGAAGTCCTGGCGGGCGAGCCACCAGAGATCGCTCACGTTCACCTCGCGGGCGTCGTTGACGCTCAGCCACGCCCCGTCGTCGAGTTGGTGTACCGAAGTCGGCATACGCCCACACAGCGGTCCCGCCGTCGTAAGCCCGTCGGCGCCGACAGGGAGTGTCGGGCGTCACACGATCTCGTGACAGTCGGTTCGGACGAAACCCGACGACTGCGGCCGGAAACCTCCGAATACGTTCGTCGTCGAAAGAGGCTGTTCCCGCCGGGATGCCGAAGCCCGGGTAGCGTTTACGGGTGCAGCGTTGCTTAAACACCCCCTCGGCGTACGAAGTGGTGATGAGAGACCGAACGCGGGGACCGAGACGGCAGCACGCCTCAGCCGACGTCGCCCCGGAACTGTACGAGGACGACGGCCAATGACAGAGCGAAACGACGACGACGAGGCGGTCGACACGAGCCACCTCGACGACGTCGAGGACGGCTGTGGCTGCGCCGAGATCTGGGAGCATATGTCGGACGAGCGCGACGAGTGAGCCGTTGTAACGAGCGCACCCGTCGGCGGGACGCTTTTTACCCCGGTTGTCCTATCTCGAAGCGATGACTAACGAACCGGACGAAGAGCCCCCGACCGATCGGGAGTCGCCGGTCGGCGAACCCGTCATTCGCCGCGATCCCCAGGTCGTCGGGCGGAGGGCGGTCCGGTTCGACCCGGACGATCCCGAGAGCGTCGCCGAGGCTGCCGACACCGTCCGCCGGTTCGCCTCGAACACCGCCGGCGCCGACGACAACGTCTATATGCTCCGCGGCGCAGCGGCCTGTGCCGCCCTGGTCCGCGGTACCGGCTCGTACAAGACCGCCGCCGAGCGCGCCGACGGCGACGCAACCGTCTCCTTTATCCGCAAGTGGGCCCGGGTACACGATCTCCCGCGGTCGATCCGCCGCCACGTCGCCCTGGGCGAAATCGCGCCGACGGCGGCGAAACATATCGCCCGCGTCTCCGGGGAGTCGCGCTTTTTGCTCGCGTGGGCGACCCTCGATCACGGGCTGACCGTCCGGGAAGTCCGCTCTATCGCCTCCCGCGTCAACGAAGGGTCGAGCGTCGAGGGCGCCCTCGCGGCCGAGGGAGTCGACCTCGGTGCGTTGGCGGTGTCGTTGCCCCCTGACACCTACCGGGAACTCCGCCGGCACGCCGCCCTCGAAGCGACCGAACCGGGCGAGATCGTCGCGCGGGCACTGGACGAGTATTTATGATATGAAGCAGGCGCAAAGCCCACATGCTCAGCCGTGGGATCCGCGCGGTACGCTTGATTGTGTTTTGTGTGCGGAACACTGGCAGTTGAGTCGGTGTTTGCCACGGTGAGAGTCGGACTCAAATGAGTAAGGCGGACGGACAGCTTCGAAGACGCGGACAGCGGGGCGACGGGTTGGAGAGGACGCCGATCAGGCGTCCGGCCAGCGCTCGATGTACACCGTCTTGTCGGTGTAAAAGTGGATCATGTCCTCCCCCTGGGCGTGGAGGTCACCGAAAAAGGAGTCCTTCCGGCCACCGAAGTGAAAAAAGGCCATCGGGGCCGCCGTGCCGGCGTTGATACCCAGATTTCCGATGTCCGTCTCGTGTCGGAACGTCCGGGCGTCGGCACCGCTGGCAGTGAACAGACTCGCCGCGTTCCCGAAGTCGCTCCGGTCGAGGACCCCGATTGCCTCGTCGAGATCCGCCACGGACATCAACCCGAGCACCGGGCCGAACACCTCCTCGCGAGCGATCGTCATTTCGGGGTCGACGTTCCCGAACAGCGTCGGGCCGAGGAAGTTCCCGTCCTCGGACCCCTCGACGGACACGTCGCGCCCGTCGAGGAGGAGCTCTGCTCCCTCGTCGACGGCTGTCCCGACGTACTCCCGGACCCGGCGTTCGTGCTCGGGGCTGATGAGCGCGCCGATGTCGGTGTCCGGATTGAGCCCCGATCCCACGGTCTGGGCTTCGGCCTCCGACACGACGCGGTCGACGAACTCGTCGTAGACGGACGCCTCGACGACGGCGACGTCGTTGGCGAGACAGCGCTCGCCGGCGCAGGCGAACGCCGAACTCACCGTCTTCTCGGCGGCGAAGTCCAGGTCAGCCGTTTCGGCGACGACGATGTGGTTCTTTGCGCCCCCTTGGGCCTGGACGCGCTTGCCGTTCGCCGCCGCCGTCTCGTAGATCGTCCGGGCGACCGGCGTGCTGCCGACGAAGGAGACGCCCTCGACGCCGTCGTGCCCCAACAGCGCGTCGACCGTGTCGACCCCGCCGTTAATCAACTGGAGAACACCGTCCGGAAACCCCGCCCGGTCGATCAACTCGAAGATGCGCTGGGCGACGAGGGGGGCCTGTTCGCTCGGCTTCAACACGAAGCTGTTGCCGGTCGCGACGGCGTACGGCAGAAACCAAAGCGGGATCATCGCGGGGAAATTAAACGGCGTGACCGCAGCGAAGACACCGAGGGGTTTTCGCACGGCACTCTCGTCGATCCCCGGTGCGGCGTCGAGAAGCGTCCCGCCCTGCATCATCGACGGGATGCCGCAGGCGACCTCGACGTTCTCGATCCCGCGCCGGAGTTCCCCCTTCGCTTCGGCCCGCGTTTTGCCGTGTTCCCGAACGAGCAACTCGGCGAGTTCGTCGTGGTGGGCCTCGAGCAGTCGCTTCAGTTCGAACAGCGGCTGGATCCGTTCTTCGACCGCTCGGGTGGACCACTCCTCGAACGCCTCGGCGCCCGTCCGGACCGCTCTGTCGACGTCGTCGGGCGAACTGAACGCAACGCGGGCGAGTCGCTCTGAAGTCGCCGGATCGACGACGTCCCGCCCGTCGCTCCCGCTCGGGGTGTGCCACTCCCCGCCGACGTAGTTCTGTACTGTGCCGGTGTCCGCGACGGATTTCGGATACGCCATACCGGCACCACTCGCCGGCAGAGCATAGGGATTTGGTACGTCGGCCCGGCTGATAACTATCGCAGTATATATCAGCGGCCGCCGTCGGCAGCCGTCGGGGACCGAGTGCTCGATGCCGCGTCAGCGCCGGTTCCCGTTTCGAATTCCGATACCTGTTCGTCGAGATCTTCGGCCAGCACAGAGAGTTCTTGGACGTTCTGTGAGACCTCCGACAGAGAGGCGGTCTGTTCTTCGGTCGCCGCCGAGACGTTGCTCGCTTCCGTTGCGGTTTGTTGGCTGACACCCGAGACTTCATCGACCATCGCCACGACTTCTTCCGAAGAGGCTGCCTGATCGTCGGTCGCATCGCTGATCTCTCTGATCCCGTTTTCAGCCTGTTGAACGGCGTCCGCGATCTCATCGAACTTCTCGACCGCATTTTCTATGGTCTCGCTGCCTCGCTCGACTCGATCGTTCATCTGCTGGATTCCGTCGACCGTCTCCTCAGTCGTCTGTTGGATCGTTTCGATACGGGCTTCGATGTCGGTGGTGGCTTGTTCAGCCTCGTCGGCAAGGGATTTGATCTCGCTGGCAACGACACCGAATCCTTCACCCGCCTCCCCTGCTCGGGCGGCCTCGATCGAGGCATTTATTGCCAGCATACTCGTCTGCTCGGCAATTCCAGTTATCATCTCGACGACTTCGCCGATCTCGTCCATCTCGTCGTCGAGACTGTTTACCCGGGTCGCGGCCTCGTCGGCCCGGGATTCGATCGATCGAATCTCGTCGGTCGCCTCAGCAGCGTACTCCCGACCCGCGTCGCCACGCTCGACGGCCGTTCCGGCAGTGGCCGCTACCTCTTCGGCAGAAGAAGCGATCTCTTCGACGGTCGCAGACATGTCGTTCATCTCTCTGGCGACCTCCTGAAGGTTCTCGCTTTGACTGTCGGCACCATACGATATTTCCTCGACGGAGTCGGCGACCTGTTCGCTAGCCTGTCGTATCTCTTCGGAACTGCTGGCTACCTCGTCGCTCGAGGTTGCGACTCGGTCTGTGACTTCCTGTACCTGCTGGATGCTATCGCTCAGCCGGTCAATTCCGACCGATAGATCCTCCAGGACGGCTCCGTAGCTCCCGGGATACGCGGTGTCGACCGCAGCGTCAAGCCGTCCGTTTTTTAACTCTTGGCTGGCTGTCGAGATCTCCCGGAAGCTCTCGGAGAGCCGAGTAGTTCCAGTGGCCAGATCGCCCAACACAGCCCCGTACTGACCGGGATGGTCGGCGTCCACCGTCCCGTCGATGTCTCCCTGCTGGAGATCACTGCTCACCTGCTGTATCTCCTCAAAGCTCTGGGCGAGTTCGTCCGCTCCGGCCTCGAGATCGGCGACTGCTCGGCCGTACTGGCCGGGATAATCCGCTTCGAACTCCCACCCGATCTCGCCCCGTTTTAATCCCCGACTAGCAGTCCCGATCTGAGAGAAGACGCCCCGCAGATTCTCCTGCATTTCACCGAACCCGTCGATCATCCGGCCGAGTTCGTCGTCTTCGACGTGCGCATCGAGGTCGTTGTCGAGATCACCCTGCTTGATGGCTTCCGTCGCTTCGGACAGCCGGGTAATCGGCGGGATGATGCGGCCAGCGACGAATAATCCGATCCCGATTGCGGAAACAAATGCGACGGCGCTCAACCCTAGGATGGACTGTCGTGCGGTTCGGGTGGTGCTGTCGGCACCGGTCACCGCTGCTTGCTTGTCGTCGACAGCTGCGCCCTCGAGCGTATGCGCCGAGTCACGCATATCCGCGAGGAGTGGCTCAATTTCGTCCAGTCTGGCCTCTGCCCGTTCCGTATCACCGCTTTGTTTCGCGGTAAACAGCTCCCGGGCGACGACAGTGTACTCCTCGTGTGCCGCCACCAGAGAGTCAAACGCCTGCTGTTCTTCGGCGGTCATGTCTTGTTCGTCCATCGCGTTGGCCCACTCGTCGAAGCTCGACTCCGCAGCATCGAACTCCGCCCTTGCTCCCTCTCGTTCGAGCATAGCGGCCTGAACAGCGATCTGCTGTTCTTCGATGGCGACGAGCATCCCCATCGAGGCGTCAATCGCATCAGCGTCGGTAGAGATCTCGTGTGCTGCCGAGTCGACCGTTCCCACCGCCTGGTATCCGACAAACCCGGTGATGCCGACCAGCATCGCCACGGCGACGAACGCGAGGATGAGCTTCGGCCGTAGGTCGAATCGACTGAGAGTTATTCGATCAAGCATAGTATATGATTATGAATTATTATAATAATTAATTCAGCGTATCTTTACGCTGTGCGTATCGAGGCTCGAAAGCGATCGATTCACACGTCCTTTATACCAAGATCCGCTCTACGAGCGAGTCGTTACGCTACGGCCGTCACGCCCGACGGAACGCCCGAAGGGTGTCCCGCTTCCCGCGTTCGGCGTCGACCTCGACGAATCCCAATCGGTCGAAGACGTGTCGCCAGTTGCGGTAGTACAGGGGCACGTCGTCAGTGACGTAGTTCACCTCCGTCGGCGCCGACCGCGCGATGTCCGCTTCGCCCTCGTTTTCGACGGTGACGAGGACGTCGCCGGTGATCCGGGCGATCTCCTCGAAGACCCACTCGACGTCCGGGTGGATGTGCTGGAGGGTCTCGACGGAGTACACCGCATCGAAGCGGCCGTCCTCGAAGCCCTCGACGACCGCTTCGATCGCACCGTGGTGAAACGTTCCCGCACTGGCGAGGCCGGGGTACGTCTCGGCCATCACGTCGAAGGAGTCGCCGTTGAGATCGATCCCCGACAGCCGCTCAAAGCCGTGTTCGTGGAGGTGTGCGAGGTGTCGCCCGGAACCACACCCCAGCTCGAGGATCGCGGCATCTGCGTCGAGAAAGCGCTCGAAGATCTCACGGAGCGTCTCGCTCGTTTCGTCCGGGCCGTGGTGGGCGTAGTACGCCGGCGAGTACTCCCCGGAACGGGTTTCCCACTGCTTTTTGACCTCGTCGGAATCCACGTCGGGGTTCCGCGACGCGGCCCTAAAGCCCCTTGGACTCGCCGGACGGATACGCCCTGTCCGTGGGACTTATTTCCGCGACGGTGGATCGGCTAGCGTATGTCCCTCTCGACGGGCCGGGCGCTCCGCCAGCTGACAGCGCCCGAACTCGCGGTGTTCGTCTCCGGCGTCGCGAGTATGGGCCTCGAGATCCTCGCCGGGCGGATCATCGCCCCGCAGTTCGGCAGCAGCATCTACACCTGGGGGAGCATCATCGGGGTGTTTCTCGCGGCGTTGAGCCTCGGGTACCACTACGGCGGCAAGCGGGCCGCCCGGCGAGCGAGCGTCGGGCGCCTGTCGTGGATCCTCCTGGGGACCGCCACCTACGTGGCGCTTTTGATTTTCGCGAACGAGGCACTGTTGGCCGCCGGCTCGGCGTTTCCGCTGCCGAGTCGGTTCGCGTCGCTGCCCGCGGTTACGCTGCTTTTCGGCCCGCCGACCTACCTCCTCGGGTTCATCAGCCCGTACGCGGCCGAACTCTCCGCGACCGACGGCGTCGGCGAGGCGTCCGGGCGGGTGTACGCCCTCGGAACGATCGGCAGCATCGTCGGCGTCTTCGGCACGACGTTCGGGCTCATTCCCGCGTTCGGCATCGAGACGATCGGGTTCCTTTTCGGACTGTTGCTCGTCGGGACAGCGGTGTCGATCACACTGCCGTCGGTGGACCGGCGGTCGCTCTTCGCCACAGCGGGCGTCACGCTGTTGCTCGTCGCCTCGCTCGGAAGCGGAGCGATCGGAGTCTCGACCGGCGGCCAGGTCGTCCACCAGACCCAGACGCAGTATCAAGAACTCGAGGTCACGGACCTCGGCGACACCCGGACGCTGTATCTCGACGGCCAGCGTCACAGCGCGATGGACCTCCGAGACCCCGATCGGCACGTCTTCAGTTACACCCGATACTTCCATATGCCGTACCTGTTCGCCGAGAAGCCCGACGAAATCGACCGAGTGTTGTTCGTCGGAGGCGGCGGCTTCACCGGCCCGAAGCGGTTCGTCTCGGAGTACGACGCCACCGTCGACGTGGTCGAGATCGATCCCGAAGTGATCCGAACCGCAACGGAGTACTTCGGCGTCGAGGAGTCCGATCAGCTCAACATCCACAACGCTGACGGCAGACAGTTCCTCCGGGAGACCGACGAGACCTACGACCTGATCGTCCTCGACGCTTATAAAAAGGACAAGGTGCCGTTCCAGTTGACGACTCTGGAGTTCATGCAACTGACGAACGACCGGCTCTCGGCGGACGGACTCCTGTTCGCGAACGTCATCTCGGCCCCGACCGGCCCGGCCTCGGAGTTCTACCGCGCCGAGTACAAGACGATGACACAGGTCTACCCGCAGGTGTACGGTTTTCAGACTGCCGGGCCGGGAGTGGTCCAGAACATCGAGGTCGTCGCGACAAAGAACCCCGAGCCCGTAACGCAATCACAGCTCCGAACGAGAAACCGTCAGCGCGATATCGGCATCGACCTCGAGAGCGAGATCGACAACTACCGCCGAGACGAGCCGACCGACGACGTGCCGGTCCTCCGGGACGACTACGCGCCGGTCGATAGCCTCCTCGATCCGATGATCGGGCAGCGATACGTCATCCAGCAGGCGCCGCCGGAAAACGAGACGGCCGGGTAGTCGGTGTCACCCGACGCCGGGGGAGTCGGTGTCACCCGACGCCGGGGGAGTCGGTATCGCCCGACGCCGGGGGCAACGGCGCCGGCCCCGCCCGACACCGGGTTCGGCCAACGTTTTATGATGGCGGGCGGAAACGGCCCGCATGAACATCGTTCGACAGCCGGCCGAGCCGGCGGAGGTGGGCGGATGGTAGACGTCGCACTCTCGGCAACCCGGCTGCTCGTCGCCCTGCTGCTCGTGGTGTTGAACGGCTTCTTCGTCGCCTCGGAGTTCGCCTTCGTCCGGATCCGTGCGACGTCGGTCGAACAGCTCGTCGAGGAGGGCCGCGCCGGGGCCGACGTGTTGTCGAGCGTCGTTGGGAGCCTCGACGACTACCTTGCGGTCACCCAACTCGGCATCACCATCGCCTCCCTCGGGCTGGGGTGGGTCGGCGAGCCGGCGGTGGCGGCGCTCATCGAACCGCTGCTCTCGTCGGTCCTGCCCCCGAGTCTCCTCCATCTGGCCGCCTTCGCGATCGGGTTCGGCTTCATCACCTTCCTCCACGTTGTCTTCGGCGAGCTCGCCCCGAAGACGCTCGCCATCGCGGAGGCCGAGCGGATCTCGCTGCTCGTCGCCCCGCCGATGAAGCTGTTTTATTACCTCTTTTATCCCGGTCTCGTCGTCTTCAACGGAACGGCGAACGCGTTCACCAGACTGCTCGGCGTGCCGCCGGCCTCCGAGACCGACGAGACGCTCGGCGAACGCGAGATCCGGCGTGTGCTCGCACGCGCTGGGGAGGCTGGGCGCGTCGACCCGGGGGAGATCGAGATGATCGAGGGCGTCTTCGAACTCGACGACACCGACGTGCGGTCTGTCATGGTGCCCCGTCCCGACGTGGTGAGCCTGCGTCCCGACGCGTCGCTGTCGGAGATCAAACGCGCCGTCCTCGATGCTGGCCACACGCGTTACCCCGTCGTCTCCGACGACGGCGACCGGGTCGTCGGCTTCGTCGATCTGAAGGACGTCCTCCGGGCGAGCGAGGCCGACTCTCAAGGGGACGCGACGGCGGGGACTCTCGCGCGCGAGGTCGCGATCGTCCCGGAGACGACGTCTATCGGCGACCTCCTGTTGCAGTTCCGCGACGACAGCGGGCAGATGGCCGCGGTCGTCGACGAGTGGGGCACGTTCGAAGGCATCGCGACCGTCGAGGACGTCGTCGAGGCGATCGTCGGCGACCTCCGCGACGAGTTCGACGCCGACCGCGGCGAACCCTCGATCCGCGGGCAGCCGGACGGCTCCTACGAAGTCGACGGCAGCGTCGCGGTCTCTGTCGTCAATGAGACGCTCGGGGCGTCCTTCGAGGCCCCGGACGTCGAGACGATCGGTGGCCTGGTGTTCGATCTGCTCGGCCGCGCGCCCGAGGCGGGCGATAGCGTCGAGATCGACGGGCACGTCCTCGAAGTGAGAGGCGTCGACGGCGCGCGGATCGAAGCGGTCCACGTCTCGACGGCGAGCACTGACCCGGACGAAGGGGACACGACGCCGGACGGCGAGAGCGGGACGACCAGCGGGGGCGAGACACCCAACGACGAACAGTGACAGCGAGGAGAGCATAATGCGCTAGTCGATCACACCAGTAGCGTTCATTTACCCTCGGACACGTAGGCCCGTGTATGGACCGCCGCCGGTATCTACAGTCGATCGGCACAGCAGGCGTCGCCGCCACAGCCGGGTGTCTGGGTGTGGTCCCCGGGCTCGGCACCGGCCGGACGGTGCTCGACGAACCCGAAATCGACCTGAGCGCGGCGTCGCACCCGAGCCATGGCGACGACGTCCCCGACGTCACGCTCCCGGACCCGTTGCTCGGCGAGGCGGTGTCGACGACGGAGTTCGCGGGCGAACGCGCCTTCCTCATGACATTCATTTACACGAACTGCCCCGACGGGATGTGCCCGGCGCTCACCCTCCGGCTCCGGCGGGCCCAGGCCGTCGCGGCCGAGGCGGGCTACGGCGATCAGTCGGCGTTTCTGGCGACGACGTTCGACCCCGAACGCGACACGGCCGACGTCTTAGAGGAGTTCGCCGTCGAGCAGGGCGTCGACCTCGACGCCGGCAACTGGCACTTCCTGCGCCCCGAGAGCTACGAGGCGGGCCAAGAACTCATGGAGGAGGAGTTCGGGCTGGTGATCGAGAAGGCCGCCGCCGACGAGTACGAGAGCCTCGAATACGCCTTCCCACACTACAACTTGATCCTCCTCGTCAACAAGCAAGGCGTCGTCGAGCGCGCCTACCCCAACGGCGCGACGGTCGACGTCGAGCGCGTCGTCGAGGACTTCGAGACCGTGGTGACGGCCTGAGATGCGCCGACGGGACCTGCTCGCCGGGGTCGGAAGCGTGGCGGTACTCGGAGGGGCCGGTGCGGTCGCTGTCGGCGGGTTTCCATCGGTCGAGACCGGCGCTTCGGGTCGAGGAGGAACCGCCGATTCGGGGACGGAGGAGACGGAACTGACCGGACAGCGGGATCCGATTGCAGTCGAGACGATCGACGCCCCGGGGAGCGAGGCCGGCGAGGTCCGGATACCCGCCGCCGAGCCGACCTTTATCGATTTCTTCGGAACGTGGTGCCCCCCCTGCATCGAGCAGATGCCGGCGCTTGCGGAGGCGAACGAGCGGGTCGGCGGGGACGTCCTGTTCGTCTCCGTGACGACGGAGAACGTCGGCGGGTCCGTCACGAAAGACGAGGTCGTCGAGTGGTGGGAGACCCACGGCGGGAACTGGACGCTCGGGATCGACCCGACCGCGGAGCTGGCGGCTCGATACGCCCCGCCGGGGTATCCCGCCGCCTTCGCTATCGAGGCCTCCGGGACGGTGGCGTGGTCCGACGCCGGAGTCAAGACGGCCGACGAACTCGTCGCCGGGATCGAGCGGGCGATGGCATAGGGGAACCGAGTGTGAGTACACACCCCAAAGTGAACACGAGATGACCGACGTCACGCTCGCGACGAACCTGCCCTTCGCGATCACCGCCGGGGTCGCGACGTTCTTTTCGCCGTGTGCGTACCCGCTGTTGCCGGGGTACGTCGGCTTCTATCTGAACCAGACGACCGCGGAGGAGGCCTCCCTCGGGGGGGCGGGCGCTCGTGGGGTCGCCGCGGGGGCGGGCGTGCTTGTCACGCTCGGCACGCTCGCGTGGGCGACGTTCGTGGTGGGCCACTCGACCCTCTCGGGTGTCACGCTCTTCGAGACGCTCGTCGGCGCGCTGTTGGTGGGCTTCGGGGCGCTCGTTGCCACCGGGAAGGCCCCGTCGGTGTCGGTGCCGCTGCCGAAGCGGCGCGCGAGCGTCCTCGGGTTCGGGGTCTTCGGGGCGGGGTACGCGCTGGCGGGTGCGGGCTGTGTCGCGCCCGTTTTTCTCGGGGTCACGGCCCGTGCCGCCTCGCTGCCGGGGGAGACGGCCACGGTCGTGCTCGCGGCGTACGCGGGGACCGTCGCCGCGTTGATGATCTCGGTGACGGTCGCGACCGGGATGGGGCTGGTGTCGAACGCGAGCCGGTTCACGGCGTACTCCGGACTGATCGAGCGGATCGCGGGGGTCGTGATGATCCTCGCCGGCCTCGGACAGCTCTATCTCGCGCTCGTCGTGTACTGAGCGACGCGCCGGCGGCAGTTTTATTTCCCCGTTCGATCACACCCCGATATGACATCGAAGCCCCCCGGCCCCGACGGTGGGTCGACGGAACTTGGGGGCGAGGGGACGAACGTCGGCGGGGAGTCACCCGAACCCGACCCCGACGCGGTCGGCGGGGAGGCGACGATCCACGACGACACCGAACTGGAGCGGACGATCGGACTCGCCGGCGGACTCGCCATCGGGATCGGGACGATGATCGGCGCGGGGATCTTCGTCTTTCCGGGGCTTGCGGCCGGCAACGCCGGGCCGGCGGCGGCGCTCTCGTTCGCTATCGGCGGCGCGATCGCTCTCCTCGTCGCCCTGCCGGCCTCCGAACTCGCGACGGCGATGCCGCGAAGCGGCGGCGGTTACTTCTTCATTTCCCGGAGCATGGGCACCGCCTACGGCGCGGTGGTCGGTCTCGGGCTGTGGCTGGGTCTCGTCTTCGCTTCGGCGTTCTACCTCGTCGGTTTGGGCCACTACGCGGCGGCCGTCTTCGCCGAGGTCGGACTCGCGCTCCCGATCAGCCCCGTCGTCCCGCTCGGGCTGTTCTTCGGCGTCGTTTTGACCGCCGTGAGCATCGGAGGCACAGAGAACACCGCGAAGGTACAGAACGCCGTCGTCGCCGTCCTCCTCGTCATCCTGACGGCGTTTTTGACCTACGGCTCCCTCGACGCGCTCGGCGTTTTCGGGCGCGGAACCGTCCCCGAGGCGTTCTTTTCGCAGGGGACGTTTCCGGCGTTCAGCACCGCTGCGCTCGTGTTTACGTCGTATCTCGGCTTCGCACAGGTCGCGACGGTCGCCGGCGACATCCAGTCGCCGAGTCGGAACCTCCCGCTCGCGATGGTCGGCTCAGTCCTCGTCGTGACCGCGTTCTACGTCGTGACCGTCTTCGTCGCCACGAGCGCCTTCGGCGCCGAACGGCTCTCGACGTTCGGCGAGACGGCGATGGTCGAGGTCGCACGGGAGTTTCTGGGCCGGCCGGGCGCGGTCGCGGTCCTCCTGGCCGGGCTCTTGGCGACGTTCTCGAGTGCGAACGCGTCGATACTCAGCGGCTCCCGGACTGTCTACGCGCTGAGCCGGGACGCGCTCTTGCCGAAGCGGGCCAGCGAGATCAACCTCCGGTACGGGACGCCGCACGTCGCGTTGCTCGCGGGCGGCGGCCCGATCTTGGTTCTCGTCGCCACCGGACGGGTCGAAGTGCTCGCCGAGGTGGCCTCCCTCCTGCATCTGGTCATGTACGGGCTGATCTGCACCGCCGTGATCGTCCTCCGCCGGCGCGGTCCGACGTGGTACGATCCGAGCTACCGGATGCCCGGCGTTCCGGCCCTGCCGGCGGTCGGCGCGGTCGCGAGCTTCGGGTTGGTCGCGTTCATGCAGCCCGCCTCGATCGGTGTTGGGGTCGCCGTGATGGCCGTCTCGTACCTGTGGTACCGCTACTACGCCGGAAGCGTCGAACTCGAAGGAGTCGTCTGACCATGCACGACAGACCCACCATACTCGTTCCGATCCGCGTCCTCGAGGGCGAATCGTTTCCCGAAGGAACTGCCGAACTGCTCTCGAACGTGCGGGTACTCCTGCTCGGATACCACGTCGTCCCCGAGCAGACGGCGCCGGGACAGATGCGGATGCAGTTCGAGACGAAGGCCAACACCCGCCTCGGCGAACTCGAAACGCTGCTCGAATCGGCCGGAGCGACCGTCGAGACTCGGCTCGTGTTCACCCGAAACGGTCAAAAGACGATCGACCGGATGGTGTACGAACACGACTGCCTCGCGGTATTGGACCCGGGAGCGGCCGGGAACCTCGACGACGTGTTGGTCCCGGTCCGCGGCTCGGTCGGCGTCGACCGCATCGCCCGCGTCGTCACTGGGCTGTTCGCCGACACCGACGCCGACGTGACGCTGTATCACGTCACCGAGGAAGGGGAGTCGAACGAGGACGCCCGGACGCTGCTGGAGGGGCTCGCCACCCGGCTCGCGTCGGGCGGGATCGACCGCCGCCGGGTGGTACTCACCGTCAGACACGGCGACGACGCGTTCGACGCGATCACCGACGACGCCAGCTCGTTCGACGCCGTCGTGATGGGTGAATCCGATCCCTCCCTCTCGACGCTCGTGTTCGGAATGCCGACCAAGGCGGTCGCAGAGCGCTTCCTCGGCCCGGTGTTCGTCGTCCAGCGCGAACGGCCCCTGGAGGGCGGGCGGACGGAGTGAGCGATCGGTCGGGTCCGGCCGGCCCGACGGGGACCCCCTCCGCACGCAATCGGTCCGTAACGTCGCCCCCGGCGGCACGAACGAACTCCTTCGGGTACAAACGTCTCCCCGAGGTGTATGAGAGCAACCGATCGGCGGTCGAATCCGACTCGAATCGTCGGATACGCCCGTGGATCCCTGCCGCTACCGCGTCGTCACTTCGCAGCCGTCCTCGGTGACGACGACCGTGTGTTCCTTCTGGCTGACGAGACAGCCCTCGTCCTCCTGCAGGACGGGGTAGCCGTGGACGACGTTCTGTTGGCTGAGCCGTCGGAGCGCCATCTCCGCGCGGCGGGTGTCGAGCCACCGGCGGGCGAACGGCAGCGTCTTGAACTCCTCGACGATCTGCTCGAGGGCCTGTCTCGCGTCGCGGTTCCGGACGCTGGCCTCCCGTTCGAGGGCGAAGATTTCCTCGTCGGCCCCCTCCGTCACCTTCCCGCCGCCGTCGGTGGCGAACGGCTCGATCGCGACCACGTCGCCGGCCTGGAGTTCGACGCCCGTCTCGACGGCTCGATTGGGGATGTTCGGCTCGGTGTGTTGCTCCCAATGGCCCAGGCCGTGTCCCGAGAGGTTGACGACCGGGTTGTAGCCGTAGCCGTCGATGACCGACTCGATCTCAGCGCCGATCTCGCCGGTGTGGACGCCGGCCTCGACGACGTCGAGGGCGGCCTCCAGCGCCTCCGCGGGGGCCTCGGCCAACTCGTCGGTCCCCGAGAGGTCGACCGTCACGGCGGTGTCGGCGAGCCACCCGTCGACGTGGACGCCGATGTCGAGGTTGATCATCTCCTCGCCGAACGTCGCGTCGTCGTCGGGTTCGGGGGTGGCG
This sequence comes from Natronomonas moolapensis 8.8.11, assembly GCF_000591055.1. Taxonomy (GTDB): domain Archaea; phylum Halobacteriota; class Halobacteria; order Halobacteriales; family Haloarculaceae; genus Natronomonas; species Natronomonas moolapensis. The sequence continues at coordinate 1,052,204 of NC_020388.1, forward strand.
TGGGCGGCCTCCTCGTCGACGCTGATGTTGACGGGGAAGGCGGGTTCGCCGCCGAGTTCTCGGATGCGCTCCTCGGCGTATTCGGCGACGTCGAGGTGGCTCGCGCCGACCTCGACGCGGTCGGCCGCCTCGGCGCGGACCTGTGCGAGAATGTCGCCGGCTTCGCGGTGTTTCTCGTATCGCTCGTCGGTGAGATCGACGCTCATACGCCGCCTTCGGCGGGTCGAATGAAAGGGATTGCGTTCGTCGCCGCCCGCGTTGGGCGATCCGGGCCGGCGGGCCGCGTGGCCCGCGGTCGATCCGGACCGCAACGCTTTCGACCGCGCCGCCACCGTATCGAACCAGTGCCACTTCCCGCCGACTTCGCGTTGCCGCCGGCGCCCTACCTCGCCGCGCTCGCGGTCGGGGCCGCCGTCGCCGTCGCGGCGCTGTACCGCCGCCGGCCACGCGTGACCGCCGCATCGGTGACCGCGTTCGCCCCCTGGGTCGCCGCCGGCGGGGCGCTGTACGCGCTCCACCAGGTCGGGGTCCCGCGGGACTCACTCGACCCGCTGTTCGGGTCGCCCGCGGTGTACGTCACCGTCGGGATCCTCGCCGGGGGCGTCTGGGCCACCGTCGCCGACCGCCCCGCCGAGTCGTGGAGCGCCTCGGGCGCGCCGGCGCTTCTGGCCGGGGCCGGGAGCGCGCTTCTCCTCGCCGCGCTGGCGGCCGCGGCGTTCGGGCCGACGCCGGCCGGGACTGGTGGCGGGGGCACGCCTGTCGCCTCGGTCGCCATCGCGGTCGTTTCCGTCGTCGTCGCCGCGACGGCGTGGGGCGTCCTGCGTCGCGTCCGGGACGTCGACGCGACGGGCAGCGTCGGCTCCCTCGCCGTCTTCGGCCACACGCTCGACGGCGTCTCCACGGCGGTCGGCTACGACCTGTTGGGATTCGGCGAGCAGACCCCGCTCTCGCGGCTGATCATCGACGCCGGGGCGGCGCTGCCGACGGCCGAACTGATCGGGGCCGGGTGGCTCTTCGCCGCGGTGAAGGTCGGCCTCGGGGTCGCGGTCGTCGCCCTCTTCGAGGAGTACGTCCGCGCCGACCCGACCGAAGGCTACCTGCTGCTCGGTCTCGTCGTCGCCGTCGGTCTCGGCCCCGGCGTCCACAACGTCGTGCTCTTTGCGCTCGCGTAGCGTCGACCCGACCGACTTTTGCGTCCGCCACGTGAGCCACGAGTATGGCGAAACAACCGCATCTGCTGGTCGAGCCGGGCGATCTCGCCGATCTGGCCCTCGTTCCCGGCGACCCGGAGCGTGTCGACCGCATCGCCGACCGCTGTGAGGACGCGATCACCGTCGCACAGAACCGCGAGTACAAGCTGATCAACGCCACCTACGGGGGACGCGACGTGACGATCTGCTCGACGGGGATCGGGTCGCCGTCGGCCGCCATCGCCGCCGAGGAACTGGCCGCCGTCGGCGTCGAGACGTTCGTCCGGGTCGGGACGACCGGCGCGCTCCAGCCCGACATCGAGATCGGCGATACCGTCGTCGCGACGGGCGCGTCGAAAGACGAGGGGACGACGAAGCGCTACGAGGCCGCCACCGTCCCCGCCGTTTCCGACTACGGGACGCTGTCAGCGCTCGTCGACTCGGCCGAAGCGCGCGAGGCCCCGGTCCACGTCGGTCCCATCGCCACCGACGACGCCTTCTACGCCGAGACCGACGCCCACGTCGAGGCGTGGTCCGAGGCCGGACTGCTCTGCGTGGAGATGGAGGCCGCTGCGCTGTTCACGCTCGCCCGCCGGAAGGGCCTCGCCGCGGGCGCGATCTGCACCGTCGACGGCAACCTGGTCGAGGGGACTCAAAAAGGCGAGACCGACGACGAGGAGCTCCCCGAGAAGGCCAAAGACAACGTCGGGCGAGCGATCGATATCGCACTCGACGCCGCGACGCGGCTGTAGCGGCCGGCGCTACTGTCCGCTCGGCCCCTCGCCCAACAGCGTATCGACGACGCGTTCGGGGTCGTCGTCGCCGAAGACGGACTCGACGAGGAGGTGCCCGCCCAGGACCGCCGGGCTCAACACGGCGTCCGCGCCGGCGCGTTTGAGCTTCCGGACGTTCTCGCGGTCGGTCGCCGCCGCGACGATCCGGAGGCCGGGGTTGAGCTCCCGTGCGGTCAGGATCACCATCGCGTCCTCGGCGTCGTTGTTCGTCGCGACGATGAGCCCGCGGGCGCGGTCGATGTGGAGCCGCCTGAGGGGGTCCTCGTCGCTCGGGTCTGCAGTAACGACCTCGTGGCCGCGGTCGCGGAGCCCTTTGGCGTCGTCGGGGTCCTCGACGACGACGACGGCCTCACAGCCCTCTAGATTCTCGAGGATCGGTTCGGTCAGGTCGCCGTAGCCGGTGACGACGTAGTGGTTCTCCAACAGATCGAGTTGTTTGTCGGTCATATTTCCGAGTGCGGTGGCGAGGTGGGCTTCGATGAGCGGGCCGAGAAGTGTCCCCAGAGCGACGCCGAAGCTGGCAACGCCGGTCAGGAGGACAGACATAGAAAACAGACGGCCGACCTGCGAGCTCGCGGTGAGGTCGCCGTAGCCGACGGTCGAGGCGGTGACGAGCGTAAAGTAGAACGCGTCCAGTGCCGTCTCGACCTCGTTGAATTCGTCGCGGAGTGCGTACGTCCCGACGGTGCCGTACGCCTGGACCGCTAACACCGCCGCCAGCGAGGCCAACTGCGTCACCGAGAGGTCGACGCTTCGACCGAAGTACCGGCGGTTCAACAGGAGTATCGGTATCGCGAGCGCCGAGAGCGCGACGAGCGGGAACGAGAGTACGCTCGACTGTGCGAGCCCCTGAACGCCGGTGACCGGGAGCAAGAGGACGGAGGAGTACCACGCGACCCGGTAGCCGCGATAGAGCCCATACACGCTCAGAGACATCAAGAACCCGGTCATCGCCCCGGTGAACCCCGCCGTCCGGGCGGCGGCCTCGGGGACGAACGGCGCCAGCGGCCCGGACACCCCGGTCGAACCGATGTTCACGATGCCGGTGACGACCGAGAGCACGGCGATGATCCCCGTCAACGCGACCGCGGCGCGGACCCGGAGCAGCGTCGATCTCGCGGTCCCGCTCTCGGACTGCGTGCGGTCCGTCTCGATCGCCGGTGTCACGGCCGCCGGTTCCCGGCCAATCGGTAATAAGCCATCGTTTCCGCGGCTCTCGGTCGAGCGTACGCCGGTAGTAGTATATAAATAGCCGACGACAGAGGAGCCATGATGCAGCCGCTTCCCGTCGAGGTCCTGTTCGGTATCTACCTCGGCGCCCTGACCGGGATGTTTCCCGCGCTCGTCTCCTGGGCGCTGGGGTTCATATTCAAATACGTCACCGGCGTCTCGATCCCCGCCTTCGGTGTCGTCGTTCTCGCGTTGGCGCTCGCCGGCATCAACGGCGGGTTGCTCGCGCTGAACGATCCCGCAGTCGTGCAGTCCGGCTACCGGATCGTCGTCGCGTTGATCGTCGTGTTGATGCTCTCGTTGTACGCACACGCCAAGGGCGACGCGATGGGCGCGTCGGTTCCGAAGCGGCTCTCGTGGCGGAAGCTCCGCGATCGGACGCTCTCGAGCGACGTCGTGGAGCTGGTCGGCGCCCGTGGCGAGGCCCACATAGAGGTCGTCGGCGAAGTGACCGACATGGAGGGCTACCCGCCGCTGTCGTCGGAGACGCGATCGGAGATCGAGACGGGCGAGTGGCGGCTGCCGGCCGACCTGCCGATCTCGGAACTCGAAGCCCGCTTTGCCGACCGGCTTCGGACCGAACTCGATCTCGCCGACATCTCCGTGTCGATCGACGAACGCGGGCGGGCGAGCGTGGTCGCGGCCCCGCCGCTGTCGGGGATCTCCAAGCGCGTGCCGGACGGGAAACGCGCCGTTTCGGTCGAGACACTCGTTCCGACCGGGATCGCCCGCGGCGACGAGGTCGCGGTGGTGGCCGGCGGGACGGAGGTCCGGGGGACGGTCATCGCGGCCAAATCGTCGCTACACCGCGAGGCGGCGATCAAGCCCGACGGCGGGACTGCGGACGGCGCCCCTCCGACGACGGCCGCGCCGACGACGACCGGCGGTGACGGTCGGATCACCGTCGCCGTCGACCGCTCGAAGGCGAGCGAACTGTTGGGCGTCTCGCGGGCGAAAGTCGTCGTCACCGCCCGCGGGACGCGCCGGGAGTTCGAGTTGATTTCGATGCTCCGGCGTGCCGGCAAGCGCTTTCGGACGATGAGAGTAAAGCCCTCGGGCGGACTCGCCGGCGGAACGATCGGCGGCTCGAACGTCCGGGGGGCGTACGACGTCGCGGTGTTGGCGATACAACGGCCCGATGGGTGGCTCGTCGCCCCCCGCGGCGGGACCGAGGTGCGCGCGGGCGACGAGCTGTTCGTCGTCGGGAAGCGCGCCGCCCTCGACGCCTTCGAGGAGGTGATCGCGTGAGCCTCATCGCGGAGGGGTTCGCCGTCGGCGGCGACCTGCTCGTCGACGTCGCACGGACGATCGTCCTCGCCGTCACGGCCGCGACGGTCGGTGCCGTCGCCGGCCTCGTCCATCGGTGGTACGCCGGCGAGCGGGTCCCCGACGGACTTGCGGTTCTCGTCGGGTTGAGCGTCGTCGCGATCTACCTCAACACCGCGGGCGCCCTCGGGGAAGTGATCGGCGGCGAACTCGAACTCCTGGCGCCCGAGGCGGTCGTGTTCAACACGGGCACGTTCGTCGTTGCCGGCCTGACAGCCCTCGCGGGCGGGCGGATCGGCGACCGGATCGGCGTCGGCCTCTTCGCCATCTCGGGGCGCACGAGCCTCGACCGGGACGTGACCCGGATCGTCCGGAGCGTCGGCCGGGTGACCACGGTCGAACTTCCGGAGGAGATCGGCGACATCGACGGCTACGATCCGGTCGACGCCGAGACGAAGGCGAAACTCTCCGGACACGTGCTCGTGTTTCCCCGGCGGCTGACCGTCGGCGACCTCCGGACGCGCTTCGTCGACCGGCTTCGCACCGACTACGGCGTCGGCCACGTCGACGTGGACTTCGCCGACGACGGGACGGTCGAGTATCTCGCGTTGGGCGGCCGCGAGTCCGGCATCGGATCGACGCTCCCGCCCGGCAGCGCCGCGGTGGCGATCAGGGCCGACCCGCCGAACAACGCTAGCCCCGGGGACTCGGTACAGGTGTGGACGACCTCCGAGCCGGTTCCGGATTCCGACCCGGATCCGAACTCCCCGCCCGACCCGGATACGGCGACGGCGACGGGGGCGGAAATAAACGACAGCCCACGACGCGTAGCGAGCGCCGAGATCCGGGGGACGGCGGGCGACGTCGTGACGCTCGCGGCGGACGAATCCGACGCGATGCGTCTCGAGACGGATCGCCGGTACCGACTCGTGACGCTGCCGGTCGAACCCCGCGCCGACCGCGCGTTCGCCGCCCGGCTCCGAACCGCCGACGAGACGATGGGCGTCGTTTCGGTCGCCGACGGCAGCGTCCTCGTGGGGAACCCCCTCGGGGCGCTTGACGTCGCGATCGTCGCCGTCGGGACCGTCGGCGGTGACATCGTTGCGATCCCGACCCGCGACCGTGAGGTCGCCGCCGACGAGACGCTGTACGCTATCGCCAGACCCGACCAGCTGCGGAGACTGGAGACCGCAGCGACTGTGCCCGCGGACGGGGCCGGCCCGGACGCCGACGCCGATATCGAGGCGAACGACGGGTCGGCGTCCGCGGATCCGACGGCGAAGTGAGTCAGACGGCGGACATGCAGGCCCCACGACAGGGCCGCGAGTACGGGCCGAGAGCGGCCGTCCATCCGTCAAAGCCAAATCGGACGCCCCCCGAACGTCGGTATGGCCGACGAACCCATCGATCCGAGCGAGATCGGCGAGGGGGACGCCCCGCCGATCGAGGAAGCGCCCTACAAGCTCATCTTCGAGGCGAACAAGTGCATCGCGGCCGGCAAGTGCGCGGAAGTCTCGACCAACTGGGAGATGGACATCACGACCGGGATCGCAAAGCCCGACGTCTACTTCTTCGACGAGCCCGACCTCGAACACAACGTCGAAGCCGCCGACGCGTGCCCGGCGAAGAAGGATCGCGGCGTCATCCACGTCGTCGACCGCCGGACGAACGAGGAGATCGCCCCCGATCCGGAGGGCGACGGGACGCTCTCCGTCGATTGGTAGCGGGCCGAGTATCCGACAGGCGGCTGCCGATCGGCGGTTTCGGAGCGTCGGGGACCGAAACACACATTCATCGCCCCGCCGCAGTTCCGAACGCGCGAGGGTGGCCGAGCTTGGACAAAAGCGGCGGACTTAAGATCCGCTCCCGTAGGGGTCCGTGGGTTCGAATCCCTCCCCTCGCATAGCGAGATCGTGAGCGCCAGCGAACGATCTCGACAGCGAACGGCGAACGCACGTGAGCCGTGAGCACTCGTCAGCTTAAACGCACGTGAGAGCTGTGCGAGTGCGCGGAGGATTCGAATCAGGGAAGAGCGTTGCTCTGACCGTGGTTCGAATCCCTCCCCTCGCATAGCGAGATCGTGAGCGCCAGCGAACGATCTCGACAGCGAACGGCGAACGCACGTGAGCCGTGAGCACTCGTCAGCTCGAACGCACGCGAGCGCCAGCGAACGATCCCGGAAGCGAACAAACGTGAACTGTTTATAAGTATTTCATATACGAATATAAATATATTGCCGGGCATTTATATATAAACCGCGGGACGGCTGTCCAGCCAGAGTGGACGTCAAACGGAGCGACGAGCGCCACCTCGTGCGACGGCCTTTTTATATCGTCGCCCCAACAGCCAGTGATGACTGATACACTTCCCGACCGCGCCGTCCGAGCGTTCGAGGGCCACGACGCCTTCGAGCGCGACGGCCGGTGGTTCGAGGTGACGACGACGCGGTTCGACGGGCGCGCGACCGCCACCGAGACCGACGAGTGGGCGCTTTCGTACACCCTCGAGGTACGCGCGCCGATGCTGTCGGCGGCGACAGAGGGGGACGTCGGATCGGCCGTCGAGGACGGCTGGTTCGACACCTACGAGTTGCGCCTGGAGGACACCGACATGGCGGTCAGACACGACATCGAGTTCGACGACTACCGGCTCGTCGAGGAGGCGGACGACGCCGTCGCCGTCTTCGAGTTCGAGTGGGAAAACGCCGACCACGTCCCTCCGATGGCGAAGGCGATGACCGAGTACGTCGAGGGCACCTACATGGAGGGGATCGTCCCCGGCTACGAGTACCGACCGCCCGTCTCGGAGTTGCTCTCGCGGGCGCGTTCGGGGGCTGGCGAGGACAACAGCAGCGGCCCGATGCCGTTATAAACGCGCCCCGGCGGCTCCGAACGCGGGCACCGGCTTAGACGACGCGGTTGGTCAGCGCTTCGCCGGCCGCGTGTCGGCGGGCGTTCTCCCGGACGAGCGCGGCGATCCGTCGGTGGTACTTCGGTGTCGCCGCGGCGACGTGCGGCGTGACGATCACGTCCTCCATGGCCCACAGCGGCGACCCGGGCGGCAGCGGTTCGGTCTCGAAGACGTCCAGCGCCGCGCCGCCGATGGCGTCGGAAGCGAGGGCGTCGACGAGCGCCGACTCGTCGACGACGGGACCGCGGGCGACGTTTATCAACACCGCGTCCGAGCGCATCGCTTCGAGTTCGGCCGCGCCGATCAATCCCTCCGTCTCCTCGGTCAACGGAACGGCGAGGGCAACGAAGCGGGCGTCGGCGATCGCGGTCTCGAGGTCCCCGGCGGGGTAGACCGTCTCGACTCCGTCGACCGGCGTCGGCGTCCGCTTGACCCCGGCGACGTCCATCCCGAGGGCGTCCGCGCGGGTGGCGATACCGCGGCCGAGCGTCCCCAATCCAACGACACAGACGGAGGCGTCGGCGAGCGAGAAGGGCCGGTCGTAGGGGGGACGGGACCACTCGTGGTTGCGCTCGTGGTCGCGGTACCGGTGGAGCCCCCGGGCAAAGGAGAGCATATATCCGAGCGTCGTCTCGCCGACGGTGTCGCCGTGGATGCCGGTGCTGTTCGTCAGCGCGATCCCCCCGGCTTCGAGCGCCTCGAAGGGGAACCGGTCGACGCCCGCCTGAATCGAGTGGATCCACTCGAGGTCGGCGTCGAGAAAGCGCTCGTCGTAGGCGAACGTCACGAGCGAAACACAGTCGTCGAGATCGTCCGTCGCGACGACACGCAGATCCGCCTCGACATCCGAGAGCGCCTCGCGAAGTGATTCCGGCGGAAAGACCGCACCGACCGACTCGTGGATTCCGATGGTGGACATACCGGATGGTCGGCAAGAATATATAAATAACCGTCCGCCTGATCCCGCCCGAACGCCCGGACGCGGGGGCGTCCGGTCAGTCGTCGCCGGTCGGATCGACGATCACGACTTCGCCGCCCTCGACGGTGACGTTTATCAACGTCTTGGCGCTGTAGGCCGACTCGTCGAGTTCGTTCGTTCCCTCGACTTTCTTGATGACGGCGACGACGTCGACGATGTTCGCGCCGATGTCCTCCAGGGCGGCACAGATCGCCGAGAGGGTTCCGCCCGTCGAGAGTACGTCGTCGAGCACGAGGACGTTGTCGCCCTCGTCGACGTCGTTGATGAACATCTGGCTCTCGGAGTAGCCGGTCTCCTGAAACAGCGGGGTCTCGCCCTCGAGGCCGTACTCGCGCTTTCGGATGACAACGAGCGGAATGTCCGTCATGAGCGAGACGGCCGTGGAGATGTGGATCCCCATCGCGGCAGGCGTGACGATCTTGTCGACGTTCTCGAGTCTGGCCTTCCGGATGATCTTGATGACGATCTCCCGGAGCAGGCTCGGCTCGAGCATCGGGACGCCGTCGCTGATCGGGTGGACGAAGTAGTGATACTCGCCCTTCTCGACGATCGGCGACTCGAGCAGCGACCGCTGGAGCTGATCCATGTGCCGCGTACCGGCAGATACGGGTAAAGCTTGACGGTCGTCGCCGGTCGGCAGCCCCCGGTTACGCGTCGGTTTCGGCCTCGCGATCGAGCGTCCGAAACGCCTCGAGGATCACCCGTTTGGCGACCTCGCCGCGGGTGCTCCAGTGGTGGGCGTAATCGAGCATATCGTCGTAGATGTCGGGCTTGCAGCCGGCGGCTTTCGGGTGGCCGCCGCCGTTGACCTGTCGGGCGACCTCGTGACAGCGCTCGAAGGTGTCCGTCCCCCGGATCGACGCCGATCCTGCGGGTTTGACGATCACCGACGCGTCGGCGCCCGACTCGCGCATCGCCTCGGCGACCTCGTTTTGAGAACACCGACCGTAGGTGACGCCGACGGTCCACTCGCCGATCTCGTGGAACGCCGCCCGTTCCGTGGCTTTCCCGATCAACGCGTCCTTCTCGACGCGTTTCTCCTCGAGGAAGGTCTCGACCGGTTCGGGCAGGTCGGCCCCGTGTTCGAGGACCGTCTCGGTGTACTCCTCGGGGGCGGCCCAGTAGGCGTAGTCGGCGATGTCGTCGCTCCGGGGGTCATCGCGCAGCCACAGATCGTGATCTCTGGTGACCGCCGCGAGGTCGGCGTACCGGTCGTCGAGCTCGGCGTCGAGTTCCGCAAGCGTCACGTCAGTCGAACAGACCGACTCGGAGTCACCGACGACCAACTCGGCATGCTCGTCGACTGCCTCGGCGAGGGAGTCGTCCCACTGGTGGTGATCGAACCATCGGACGGACCCCGCCAGTTCGGCGACGGCGGGAAGCGTTTCGATGTCCCGGCCGGAATCGGGACAGAGATCACAGACGAACACGTCGAGACCGGGGTCGCCGTACGCCGCGACGTACTCGAGCGCCTCCGCGAACTCGTGGGGGCCGGCCGGAAGCAGCCCCGCGGTCCCGAAGGCGGCCCGGACCAAGGCGACACAGCCGAGGCCGTCGGCGTCGGGATCGGCAACGACGACCCGGTCGGCCCCTTCGAGCGTCTCTTCGGCCTCGCGTTCGGCGACGTCGTCGTCGAACGAATCCGGGCTAAAAAATCCCTCGCCGGGCAACAGCGACCGGCGATGAAGCGATATCCGCTCGTCGTCGATGAGTCGATCGTCCATACACACCGGCCGGGCGGTGTCTCAATAAGCCTCCCGTTCACCGCCGTCGGGCCGTCACTCGAGTTGGCGAACGGTCATGACGGGGACCGGGCAGGTCCGGACGACCCGTTCGGCGACGCTCCCGAGGAGAAAGGAGTGATCACCGCTCCGCCCACGCGTGCCCATCGCGACACCGTCGGCGTCGATGTCCTGTACGTACCCGACGATCTGGGTCGCGGGTCGGCCGGTACGGACGGCCGTTTCTAGATCGATCGGCTCCTCGGTGTCGGCGTTGGCCTCGACGATCGCGTCGATCGCGTCGGTGCCCTGTTCGTCGAGCGCGCCGCGGACGTCGCTGTGGAGGCGTTCGGGAAGCGGCTCCAAGCGGCTCTCGTCGATCACGTGGAGCGCGTGTACGGTGGCGTCGAACCGCCGGGCGAGATCGAACGTACAGTCGACCGCCCGCGAGACGCTTTCGGAGCCGTCGGTCGCCACGACCACCGTCTCGAACATACCGGGTGTCGGCCCGCGGATATCATAAATCCACGCCTTCCCTGCCGCGTCGAGTGTGGTTTAAGTCCCTCTCGCCCGAGGCGGGCGTATGGAGATCGACACGGTGCTCGTACCCGTCGACGGTACGGACGCAGCGATGAACGCCGTCGAGTATGGGGTCGCAATCGCGGACCGGTACGAGGCGTCCGTCCACGCGCTGTATCTCCTCGGCGAGAACGCGGCGAAAGCGATCGACGACGGGAGCATCGACGCGACCGCCGTCGCCGACCGTGGAAAAAACGTCATGGACGGCGTACGGGCCGTCGCCGGCGACGTCCCGATCGATCACTCCTCGGCCTGTGGCTTTTCCATCTCGAGGTTGAGCCAACACCCCGGGACGGTCATCCTCGACGTCGCCGAGATGCTCGACGTCGGCTTCGTCGTCGTCCCGCGACAGCCGGTCACCGGCGACTCCGAAGCAGTGATCGAGAAGGCGGCCGAATACGTGCTTGCTCACGCTTCACAGCCGGTGTTGTCGGTCTGATCGTCGGGGCCGCGTGCGGGCTACGCGTCCGACGTCAGCCGCGCCGACATCTCGAGTTCGAAGCTCCCGTCGTCGGTCGGCCTGAAGCCGACTTTCCGGTAGAGTGTGATGGCCGGCTTGTTCCAGCGTTCGACCGACAGCCAGACGCGCTCGACCCCGTCCTCGCGTCCGGCGCCGAGCAGCCCCTCGATGAGGCCCGTCCCGATGCCGGCGTTTTGATACTCCCTGAGCACGAAAATCGCCAACTCGAAGGAGCCGCCGTCGTCCGGAACCAACATCGCGTGCCCGATCGGGGCTTCTCCGTGCCACGCGATCACGTTGAGCGCATCGGCCTCGACGAGCGTCTCGAGCCACGTTCGGATCTGATCCTCGTTCGTCGGCGGGATACCCTGTGCGCGGTCCTCGGGGTCGAACGCGGCGTACATCTCCAACAGTGGTTCGATCCCGTCGTCGTACCGCTCGACCTCGATCACTCGCCCCTCGCGGTCCTCGAACTCGTACGGCGGGGCCTCGTAGGGGCCGGCCACGTCGTCCGGATACTCGCGGGTCATCGGATGAGGGTCACCGTCGTTCTGGCGTTCAGGAGGACGAACTCCGCGATCGAGCCGAGCTGTACCTTCCCGAGAGGGCTCGTCTCACCACCGCCGAGGACGATCCGATCGTAGGAGCCGCGTTCAGCGAGTTCGAGCAGTTGGCTTCCTGGATGCCCGGCGAGCGTTCTGAGATCCGCCTCGAAGTCCGTCTTCGACAATACCTCACTCGCGCGCGCCTCTATTTCCGACTGTGATAACGATGCGTCTGGGTTTTCGACGATGGCGATCGTCAGGTCGTCACCTGCTTCTTTGGCCCGCGTGACCGCTTTCTCGAGGGCACGAAGCGAGTCCTCGCTCCCGCCGATGCCCAACAGAGCTTTCATGTTTCGACGTTACCCCGTGAAAGCAAAAGCCTCCCGCCTACCGACCGATCGGCGTCGGCCGCGCGTCAGACAACGGCGATACGCTTTTTCGACGGCGTCCCGCTACGTACCACATGGCCGATGATGGACAGGCAACCGTCGGTGCCGACGGATCGGAGACGGGAACGGACAGCCCCGACGACGCCGTCCCGTCGGACGTCCGGGAGTACGCCCGGTTTTCGAAGATCGACGGCGCGACCTACGACCGCGCCAACGAGTTCCTCCGGGAACGGACCTACGTCACTGCCCGCGAGTGGGCGATCGCGCGGCTCTGTGCCGACTTCAGGACCGAGACCGGCGTCGAGATGACGAAGATCGGGGAGAACCTCCCCGAACTCGTTCCTTTCATGACTGACACCTACAGCCCGCAAGCGGTGAATCAGGCCCGCTCCTCCTTCGACGAGAAGGTCCGGACGGCCGGAGCGACGTTTCTGTACGGCGCGATGTGCGATTTCTACACCGCAGAGGAGCTAGACGAGTTGATGTACGAAATCACGGAGGTCGCGAAGTTCCTCTTAGAGGTCGAAGGCGTCGAGTTGAGCGTCGACGAGGAACTGGAAGCCGAAGAACGGATCTCGAGTGTGATGCGCGAGGTTCGAGAGTCCTCCGCAGCGCTCAGACGCGACGAAATTCACTGCCCGAACTGCGGCCACGAAGTCGACGCCGGCGACGACTAGCGGCGGACGTTGCGTCCCGCGACGTCGGCGAACTCCCCGTCGCGGAAGACGACGCACCCCCGAACTGTCGTGAGTTCCGGGAACACCCCCCGTCGTCCCTCGAACGGCGTCCACTCGCACTTCGAGTGTAGGTCCTCTCCCCGGATCGGGACGCTCGCGTCAGGATCGACCAACACGAGATCCGCGCGATTGCCCGCCTCGATCCGCCCCCCGTGTTCGAGACCGAAGATGTCGGCGACGTTGGCGGCGGTGACGTCCCGGATCCGATCGTATCCGAGCCGCCCGTTCCGCGCCTCCTCCAACAGCAGCGGGAGGGCGGTTTCGACCCCCGGGACGCCGCTCGGTGCGTCCCAGATTCCCGCGTCCTTCTCGGTGCGGGTGTGGGGTGCGTGGTCCGTCGCGACGATATCGATATCGCCGTCGGCGAGCAATCGGAGCATCGACTCGCGTCGGTCCTCGCTCCGAAGCGGTGGGTTCATCCGCCCGAATGTGCCGAGCTCCTCGAGGTCCGCCCGCGAGAGGAACAGGTGATGCGGCGTCACCTCGCAGGTCATTCCCGCTTCCGAGGTGGCCTCGACGCCTTCCGGGGTGGACGTGTGCGCGATATGGACGCGCGCGCCGAGGTCGGCGGCGACTCGACAGGCGTGCCGGATCGCTTCGATTTCGGCGGCTGCGGTCCGGTAGGCGCTCCAGGCGTCTGGATCGGTGCGATCTATGACCGACTCGTCGAACAGTGCCGCGTCCTCGGCGTGAACCGTGATCGGAACGCCCGCGTCGTGGGCACGCTTCACCGCCTCTTCGTAGCGTCCCGTGCCGATCCCCATCTCGCCCGTCGAATCGGCGAGAAACACCTCACCGAGCGCGCCGATCGGCTTCTCGAGGAGTTCTTCGGGGGCCCAATCGTCGGTAACACCGCCGTTGATCGCGTAGTCGACGAGCGACGCCGACGCGAGTTCGGCCTTTCGTTCGTACCCTGCTGCATCGACCGTCGGCGGTTCGGTGTTCGGCTGGTCGAACACCGTCGTGACGCCGCCCGCGGCGGCGCTTTTCGACCCCGTCAACCAAGTCTCTTTGTGCGGGAACCCGGGCTGGCGGAAGTGGACGTGCGCGTCGATCATCCCGGGCAACAGGCGTTTTCCGTCGGCGTCGATCGTCTCTCCGTCGTCGTCGAGTCCGGTTCCGACATCGACGATCGACTCCCCGTCGATCCGGACATCGCGCACCCGGCCGTCGGCCAGCGTCGCGTCGCGGAATAGCATTACGTCACGTCTTCGGTCGACAGACGTAAGACTCACGGAGCGTCCCGATCCGATGGGTCCGGCGTGGCTCGTGCCGACCCCATGCCACGCCGGTGGACCGCAGCGGTCGCCGATCGGTCGGTAGCCCCCATCGACGCCGGGGCCCGACGCCGATAAGACGACCGAGAGCGAACCTGTGGTATGGTTTCGCTCTCGGCGGCGGTGCTCGATCGATACGAGCGGTTTTCCCGGTACAACTCGCCGTATGCGGCACACGACGCCGGCTGTGCGATCGACCTCTACCCCGGAACGGACGGGGCCGTTTCGCCCGTCGCCGGTACCGTCAGATCGATCCGGACGGTTCGATGCCCCGATCGACCGTACGCCGCCTCGGAGGATCACCTGCTTCTCATCGACTGTGGCTCCCACGTCGCGAGGATACTCCACGTCGACCCCGACGTCGAGGTCGGCGAGCGGATCGACGTTGGGGATCGGCTCGGAGCGCTCCTCAGATCCGGATTTTTCGGTCGGTGGGTCGATACCCACCTCCACCTCGGGTTCCGTCAGCCGGAGCAGAACCTCAATCGGGCGAACGGCTCGCTCCCGATCGGTCTCGACGCGTCGGTCACCGGTCTCGAGTGGGACGGTCGCGGAACGATCGTCGAGGCCGGCCGGAGCTACGTCCGGCTCGATTCGCCGTCCGGACGGGGGCGACGGGGGTTCACCGCGCTGGCCGACGACGACGGCGTCGGTCTCGACGGCGGGCTCGCACACTACCGGGGCGGCGGAACGTTCGCGACCGCTGAGGGAGAGCGCTCGCTGCTCGGTACGCCGATCGGGACGGCCGACGGGCGGGAAATCGAGTGGGCCGACGTGGCGGTGTTCGCGGCCGACCGACGCGCGACCGGGCTTTCGTTATTTGCGTCGCAGGTTCCGTTCGGCGCGAAGCTCGTCTTTCGTGGGGGCCACGGCTTCGAGGTCGGCGACGATATCACAGTCTCGATCGAGCCGACGGCCGATCCGATCCGTTTGAGCTGACAGCCGGCGCCGGTTCGATCCCGCGGCGGTGCGCCGGACTCCCGTCGTGTTCGCCGCGGGTTCGGTGTCAGATCACGCGGCAGGTTGGTCCCGTCATCGGATATAAATAATCGGGACCCCGGCGACGGCGACGGCGGCGGAAACAGCGGGGCAGATCACTGATCGAGGTATCCGGATTGCACGTCGATCACATCGGTAGAGTCCGAGCAGTTGGCGTACCGCCGGAGCGGCTCCTCGTTCAACTCCAAGAACGTATGCCCCCAGCGGAACTTCCCGAGGAGTTCCTCCGCGCGGTGGCGGTAGCCGAGGATACAGAGCGCGCCGGCGAACGCCTCGACGGTGTTGAGCCGGAACGGCGTTCCGTAGTTGACGGGATTGGCGGCGACGAGGAACGGCAGCGATCGGTGAGGCCCATCGAGGCGGAACGCCTCCGCCTCGGCGGTTTCCCACGAACAGTCCAGCGCGATCAGCCGCCCGTGTGGTGCTTCCTCAGCGTCGGCCGGCGAAAGCGCCCGATCGGCGTAGGGATCGAGGACGATCCCGTGGGGCGTCCCCCGGGCCGACCGGTGGAGGCTCGCGAGGTCGAAGCGGGCGAGCTTTCGGGCCGAACACTTCTCGGGGTCGTCGTCGCCCTCGTACCGGACGTGTAGCTCCACGCCTCGGCTTGCCGCCGCCCGGAGAAAAGTCGCTCGGCCGCCGCCGGACATATGAGTGCGCGACGAATGACATTCGGTATGGACGGCGCCGAGTTGGCTCGGGAGTACTACCGATCGATCGACGAGGACGACTACGACGCGCTCGCGGGGGTCGTCTCCGGTGGGTTCGTCCACCGACGTCCCGACCGGACGATCGAGGGGCGCGAGGCGTTCGTTTCGTTCATGCGGAGCGGCCGTCCCGAGCGAGAGACGACGCACGTCATCGAGTCGGTCTACGCCGACGACGGCGGGGACGTGGCCGTCGAAGGGCGGTTGCTTCGTTCCGACGGGGAGACCTGGTTTGGCTTCGTCGATGCGTTCGAAATCGCCGAGGGTGCGATCGCGAGCATCCGGACGTACACCGGGCCCGGAGCGGAGTGACCGCCTCGACGAGCCGGGGTAGCTATTCGCCCGCGCCGAGGGCCGACTCGCCGACGGGGTCGTGGCCTTCGATCCGTTCGATCCCCCCCATGTAGGGTCGGAGCGGCTCCGGCACGTCGACGGTCCCGTCGGCGTTCTGGTAGTACTCGAGTATCGCAACGACCACACGGGGGACGGCGACGCCCGAACCGTTGAGCGTGTGGACGTACTCCGCGGACTCGTGTTGTTCGGGGCGATACCGGATGCCGGCCCGCCGTGCCTGAAACGCCTCAAAGTTCGAGACCGACGACACCTCGAGCCACCGCCCGCCGACCCCGGGGCCGTCGTCCATGTCGTCGCCTGGCGCCCACACCTCGATGTCGTACTTTTTCGCCTGCGTGAAGCCCATATCGCCGGTACACATCTCGAGTATCCGGTAGGGAAGCCCGAGCTTCTCGAGTACCGCCGTCGCTTCGTCTACGAGCCCCTCTAGGCGGTCGTAGCTCTCCTCGGGGCGGACGAAATTCACCATCTCGACCTTGTTGAACTGGTGGACGCGGACGATACCGCGCGTCTCCGTGCCGTGCTCGCCGGCCTCCCGCCGGAAGTTCGGCGTGTACGCCTGGTGTTTGATCGGGAGGTCGCCGTCGAGGAGAATCTCGTCGCGGTACATGTTCGTGACCGGGACCTCGGCGGTCGGGAGCAACCAGAGGTCGTCGTCGTCGTAGGCCTCGTCGTTGTCGCCGCCGAGGCGGTAGGCGTCGTCGACGAACTTGGGGAACTGGCCGGTCCCCCGCATCGAAGCAGAGTTGACCGGGATCGGCGGGAACACGTCGGTGTAGCCGTGCTCCTCGCGGTGGTGTTCGAGCATGAACTGAATCAGCGCGTGTTCTAGCCGTGCGCCCTCGCCCGTCGCGAAGTAGAAGCCGCCGCCGGAGACTTTCGCCCCCCGGTCGAAATCGAGGATCCCGAGTGCTTCGCCCAGATCGTAGTGGGGGACGACCGGCTCCGGGAGCGCCCGTCGGTCGTCGAACCCCCAGCGCTCGACTTCGACGTTGTCGGACTCGTCCTCGCCGACTGGGGCGTCGGGGTGTGGTGGATTCGGGAGTTCGAGCAGGGCGGCCTCGAGTTCGGCCTCCAGCTCTTCGGCGCGGGATTCGACCGTCTCGAGTTCGGCCTTCAGTTCGCTGGAGCGTTCGATCGCCGCCTCGGCCGCCGCCTCCTCGCCCTCGCGCTTGAGTTCGCCGATCTCGCTCGAGACCTCGTTGCGCTGCCGTCTGAGATCGTCGCCGGTGGCCTTGAGTTCGCGCCACTCCGCGTCGACGTCGAGGATCCGATCGAGGTCGACGTCGACGCCTTTTGTCTCGAGGGCGCGTCGGACCTCCTCGGGGTTCTCCCGGACGAACTGCCTGGACAACATGTGCCGGCGGTTCGACGCCGCGGCGGAAAGTCGTATCGATCACGCGGGATCGGGTCGCGGTCGCCCGCGTAGCGAGCAGTTTTACTACCGGACGGCGAAACGTCGGGCATGAGCATAGGAGACGTGTACGCCGTGGCGTCCGTCCCGGACTGCTACTACGTCGACGTCGGACTGTACGGCCGGACCGAGTACGGCTCCGTCTACGTGTGCGACACGAAACGGCCGGCGGTGATCGACACCGGCCTCGGGACCAACCCCGAACACATCCTCGACGCCCTCGACGAGGTCGGGATCGGACCCGACGAACTGGCGTACGTTATCCCGACGCACGTCCATCTTGACCACGCTGGCGGGGCCTGGGTGCTCGCCGAGGAGACGGACGCGACGGTGCTCGCCCACGGGGCCGGCGTGAAACACCTCGTCGATCCGGAGCGTCTCTGGGCGGGGACGAAAGCGGCCGTCGGCGACCGGATCGAGTACTACACCGAACCCGAGCCGATCCCCGAAGAGCGGATCACGGCACTGGAGGGCGGCGACGAGATCGACCTCGGCGACCGGACGCTCGACGTGTATCACGCCCCCGGACACGCCTTCCATCAGGCGATCTTTCACGACGCCGGATCGGACGCGGTCTTCGCCGCCGACGCGGCCGGGATCTACGTCCCCGAGTTGGATCGGGTGATCGAGACGTCGCCGCCGCCGGGGTTCGACCTCGAGACGGTCATCGAGGACGCGCGGACGATCGACGCATTGGCCCCCGAGACGATCTGTTATGGCCACTTCGGGCCGGTGTCTGCCGAGGGGCGGATCGACGAGTACGTCGAGGCGACGAAGCGCTGGGTCGAGGCAGTCGAGACAGCGCGGGCCGAGTTCGACGACGAGGACGCGATGGTCGAACACTTCCGCGAGCGCGCCGACACGCCGGACGTGTGGGGCGAGCGGAGTGCGGCCGGCGAGATCAGGATGAACCTCCAGGGCGTGTTGCGCTATCTCGACGAGCGGGACGAGAGAACGTGAGACGCGGCACACGGGGTGCGACCCCGGCCCCGGCCCCGGCCATCAGGAGGCCGAACAAAAGAGGTGGCACCGCGGGATTTATGCGGGCTCGGAGGCGTCGAGCGCCGTCTCGATGTCGAGCGCCCGGGCGACTTCGACGAGAAGGTCGCCTTTCACCTCCGACGTCTTCGTCTCGATCTCGGCGACGAGCGGCGTCTCGAACTCCTCGCGGACGCGGCGGAGTCGCTCCGCTTCGGTCGCGACGCGTTCGCTGAGGTAGCGCGCGCCACGGCCGTCCTCGTCGTCGCCGGGCGACGGCGTCAGGCGGTTCGCGACCAACCCCCTGACGGAGAGGCCGGACTCGGCCATCGCCTCGACCGCTCGTTCGGTCTCGTTCAACGACAACTCGTCGGGGTTCAACACGAAGAAGAAGGCCGCCTCCTCCCGGAGCGTCGACCCGGCGAACTCGAAGAACTCCTTTCGCTCTTGCAACCGGGCGAGGACGGGGTCGCCGTCCATCACCCGCCGCGGCTCGTTGTTGCCGATGGCGGCCTTCTCGAAGAGGTCGATGCTCGTCCGGCGTTTGTACATCAGCCGGTCGATCCACCCCTCGAGCAGTTCCGGCAACCCGAGCAACCGGAGGGTGCTCCCCGTCGGCGAGGTGTCGAAGACGACCCGGTCGTAGGGCTCCGCCGAGCGCATCACCTCGATGAACCGATCGAAGAGCGCCGACTCGTACGCGCCGGGCGTGTCGTGGGCCATCTCGAGTTGGCGGTTGATTTCGTTGACCATCGCCGCCGACACCTGCTCGGAGAGGTCCCGTCTGATCTCGTCGAGGTGTCTCGTGACCTCCGTTTCGGGGTCGATCTGCATCGCCTCGAGGTTCTCGACCCCCTCGACCGGGGTCGCGTCGTCCTCGAAGGGCTGGTCGAAGACGTCTGTCACGGAGTGGGCGGGATCGGTCGAGACGACGAGCGTCCGGTGGCCATCCCGCGCCGATTGGACCGCGTACGCACAGGAGACCGTCGTCTTGCCGACGCCGCCTTTCCCGCCGAAGAAGACGAACCGTTCCACGATCAGCGCCCCCCTCGGTAGTGTGTTCGGAGCATCAGAAGTGATACTGCTGGCCCTTTCGTTCGATGTAGGACTCCCGGTCCCACAGCCGGCGCTCCCAGGCCTCGAACTCGTTTTCGAGGTAGGGCAGCAACTCGGCGGTGTAGTAGGAGACGGGCGAGGGGATCCCGAAGGCGTCGGGGAAACACGCGAGGATGAAGGCGTCCTCGGCGTCCTCGGCCTCCTTTTCGATCTTCTCGTAGGCCGGGTGTGTCACCATCCCGTGATAGAGCCCCCGAAGCCACTCCTCGAGGGTCCGGCGGAACGACTCGATCCGATCGGCGAGCGTCATTCGTCACAACGCAGTCCCGCCGGAGGCAAATACCTGTCGCGGGCGTGACGCCCCCGACCGATTCGGGCGGCCGTGCGGTCGAACCGTCGTCGGACCACGGTTTGAAGAGTCCGCCCCGAGTCCGTCCGGTATGGAGACGGGCAGCGATACGATTCCGGTGACGATCCTCTCGGGCAGTCTCGGAGCCGGCAAGACGACGCTTTTGAACCACCTGTTGGCCGAGGCCGACCGCCGCATCGCCGTCCTCGTCAACGACATGGGCGAGGTCAACGTCGACGCGGAGCTCGTCGCGGAGGGCTCCGAGTTGGACGTCGACGACGGCGTCGCCGAACTCTCGAACGGCTGTATCTGTTGTGAGCTACAGGACGACCTCGAGACGGCGGTCGTCCGGCTCGCCAGGGACCGCCCCTTCGAGCACCTCGTCGTGGAGGCCTCCGGCATCTCCGAGCCCGCGCCGATCGCCCGGCTGTTCACGACCGAATCCCGCGTCGCCGCGCGCTACGACGTCGACTGTCTCGTCTGCGTGCTCGATATGCCGTACTTCCTCGAGACGTTCTCCGGTGGCGACGTCGAACGCCGCGGCGACCCCGGCGACCGGCCCCTCTCGGACCTCCTCGTCGAGCAGATCGAAACCGCGAACGTCGTGCTGTTGAACAAGGCCGACCGCTGCAGCGGGTCGGACCTCAATCGCGCGCGCGAACTCGTCTCCGGGCTCCAACCCGACGCCGAGACGGTCCCGACGGAGTTCTCCGCGGTCGATCCCGATCGGCTGCTCGGGACCGGGCTGTTCGACCGCGACCGGATGCGGTCGCTGCCGGCCTGGAAGCGGCTGCTGGACGACGCGGACGGGGCGGAGGCCGACCATCCCGAACACAGCCACGACGGCCACGGCGATCACGTCGGCGAGCACGCCCACCCCGACGAGGTGTACGGCGTCACCTCTTTTACGTACCGACGGCGGCGGCCGTTCCACCCCGAGCGCGCCGCGGCAGTGTTCGAGGAGTTACCGCCGTCGGTCGTCCGAGCGAAGGGAACGGTATGGATCGCCGGCAGCGACCTCCGGATCACGCTGAGCGTCGCGGGTCCGTCGGTGCGCGCGACGGCGCAGGGGCCGTGGATCGCCTCCCTCCCCGAGGTCGAACGGGAGATGTACCGCTCGAACCGCCCGGAGCTCCCCTGGGACGACGAGTACGGCGACCGCCGCATCGAGTTGGTCTTCATCGGGACCGACTACGACCGAGCGGAACTGGAGACAGCGCTCGATGAGGCGTTGGTCGACCCCGGCAGCGACGTCCCGGCGGCCGGTGGGGCGTTCCCCGACGAGGCGGGCGCGGAGACGGTTCTGAGGGAGTAACCCGGATCAGCAGGCACAGTCCCGCCCGGAGGCGCGCTCGAAGCGCATCGCCTCCCCGCAGTCCGGACAGGTGACCGTCGCGTCCGGTTCGACGTCGAGTTCGACGTCCCGGATGCGAACGTCGCAGTCGTCACACCAGTACGCGCCCTTCGAGCCGTCGTCGGGGCGGCCCTTCGGGGACGAGGCGAGCGCCTCCTTCACGCTGTCGATGAACCCCATACGCCGGTTTTCGGAGCGACCTATACAACGTCTGCGTGGGTGTGTGGCGCCGACGCACACCGGTCGGGACGGCGGAGCCCCCATAGCCCGCCGGGCCGACCGTATCACTCCGCCGAGGCGAGCCGATCGAGCGCCCGTTATACACTAACGATCGCAAGTGATTACACATCGATCGCACTGCCGTCGTGCGGTCGAGTGTGCAGTGTCTTCCGATCGCTACTACAGTTCGCCCGCGCGCGCGTCCAGGCGGCAACCCGGTCGACGAACGGCAACGGGACACCGAGCGACACCGCAGAGCGCATCGAGACGTGCGAGCCCTCGTCCTCGGGGGCGGCGGTGAGCCACGTCTCCATCGGCTCGAACGGCCCGTCAGCGCCGGCCTGGGTGTAGCAGGTCCCGTTCTCGATGGGTTCGAAGCGCAACTCGAAGGCCAGTCCCGGACCGGAGACGGTCAGAAGCGTCCCGGCGTCCGTCTCCGTCGTCGAGTCGACGGAGAAACTCCCCTCGTACTCGACGATCCGAGCGGGACCGAGCAGCGCGTCGAGTTCCCGGGGTCGCGTCCGGACGAAGCGGGTCCGTTCGACCTCGCGCATACGGCCGCGCTGTGTCGGTCGATTATATAAATCAGCCGCCACGTCGACGCCGCCAGAGGCGGCTCACAACAGCAACGGGAGGGTCGCCCCTGCCACGACGACGGCGAACACGAGCGCCCCGTAGAGCAGCTGTTCGGCCCGCAACGCAACCGACGTCTCTTCCGGCGGCCGGCCGTTCCACACCTGGCGATGGAACGCGAGCGCGGCGGCGAGGAGAAACGCCATCCCGGAGGCGGCGAGTGCGGTCGGGAGCGACAGCCCGAACGCCAGCCCATAGAGCGGGCCGAACGAGAACGACAACATGAACGCCAGCCCGCTGACGACGACGAACGGAACTGGATCGGCCGACACGCCGTGTCGGTTCCGGAGGGGCATACGTGAAAGTCGGTCGATACAAAAATAAACACTCCGCTGCAGGGGGGCGTATGGACGACGGCGAAGCCGACGGGTTCGAGGCGGGGGCTTCCGGGTCGCGGGGTGACCCTCGCGTGTTGCTTGCGTTGAACGCGGCACTGTCGGCCTCGTTCGGGGCGACGGTCGTCTGGGGGCTGTCGATGCTGGACGCGGCCGAACTGTCAGTTATAAACGTCGCCACCGCGACGATCGTTCTCTTTTCGTTGACGTATCTCGTGGCGATGCGTTGAGCCGGCCCGGAACGCGACGTGACGCCGGGTGTCGATCGGCTACCGACCGTACGTGAGCCGGCGGACGGCGTCGTTCAGCCGGCTGCCGACTCCGGACAGCCAGACGGCCGGCGAGACGCGGCGAAACTCCGACTCGTCGACCTCGATCCGCTCGTCGCCGAAGGGGTCGTGTTCGGCCTCCTCGACGGCGGCGTCGACGACCGTCGTCATCGAACATCGCCCGCAGGCCTCCGTCTTGTCGCCACTCATACCGTCGGATACGGCGAGGATGTATTTAAATCCTCGAACCATCGTGCGCCGAGCACGCACACCCGTGGGAACCGAACGGAGACAAGACGCCGGACGCAGGACCGGGGCGTCGCTCCCGGACCTGGACCCGGACCGCCGACGGCTATTTGCGGGCCGCCGTCCTACCGCGGCGTATGATCGACCGAATCACCCCTGAGGTGTCCGCCTACCGCGGACGGGTCCGATGAGCGACGCGGACGGAACCGAACGGGCTGGCAGCGACGCGGACGGGTCGTCGGCCGACGCGTACGACTCCGAGCGCGCCGCCGCCGAGGCCGCGGCCGAACTTCCCGAGGAGATCCGCGAGGCCGTCCCGGACTGGGACGACGAGTATCTCGACCGGGTCAGCGATCGGCTGCTGTACAACTACGATCTCGAGCGCGACCGTCCGGTCCACGGCGAGCGCTGGGAGATGTACGGCGAGATGCGCGTCCGCAATCAAAAACAGTTCTTTCACCCGGCGTTGAGCTACGCCGACCACGAGGCCGAGGAGTATCTCTTCGTCCGCCGCGAGCGACGTCCGACCGTCGACGAACTGCGCCGCCTCGTCGAGACGGGCCACGAGGTCGCCGACGAACGGATCGTCGCCGACGAGGAGCACTTCGGGACGGACGTCTCGTTCGTCCTCGTCTGTGCGGCACTGTCCGACGACGTCGCCGGGTTCGTCTCGGGGTTTCGCGAGCGCGAACTGTTGAAGTTCGGCTACTACGGCCACTACGACGTGAACCTCGTCGTCGTCGTCCCCGAGGAGCAACGACTCGTCGCGAGCGAGGCCGCCGACGTCGCGGAGGCGTTCCGGCTCTGGGAGGACGTCTCCGAGCCCGAGGAGGGGCTGCTCTCGCGGTTCGCGAGGCGCTTTTGGAAGTGAGCGATGAAAAACTGAGCTCCGCGAACGACCCCGAATCGCTCAGTCGTCGCCCGGTTCGGCTACGGGCGTCTCGGGGCCACCGCGTGCCTCGGTGATGTTTCGGTAGCCGAGCCGGACTAACGCGAGTGCGAGCACGATCAACACGATCGCGAGCGCCGCCTGAACGGCCGAGGAGACCGCTGCACCGGTCGTTTCGGCCCCACCCTGGATCAGGTTCAAGAAGATGTTCTCATAGAAGGCCAGCCACGACAGCCCGAGGACGGTGATCGTCACCATGATCGCCATCGGGACGCCGGTCGAGACGAGTTGTTTCGTTTCGTCCCAGTTGGCCAGCCAGACCGTCGCGGTGAGGAGCGCAAGCGCCGCGAGCAGCTGGTTCGCGCCGCCGAACAGTCCCCACAGGACCACCCACTGCCCGGAGATGACCATCAGGTACGCCGGGACGATCTGGATGAGGGGGTTGGTGTATCGCCCGCGGGCGATCGATCCGATGTCGGCGTTCAACCCGGTGTCGGTCCGGCCGGGCGTCGTGCCGACGATCTCCTCCATCATGTACCGTCCGAGCCGGACGGCGGTGTCAGTCGAGGTGAGCAGGAAGCTCACGAGCACGAGCGCCATGAACACCGAGCCGACCGCCTCGGGAACGCCGAGACTCGTCAGGATGACACCGCCGCCCGAAGCGAAGTTCGGAAGCGCGGCGCCGATCCCGCCATCGGGGGACGCAAACCCCCACACCGCAAGCGTCGAGAGCGCGACCGCGGCGAGGAGCCCCTCGCCGAGCATCCCGCCGTAGCCGATCAGGCGGGCGTCGGTCTCCTTGTTGAGCTGTTTCGCCGTGGTCCCCGAGGAGACCAGCGAGTGGAACCCACTTATCGTCCCGCAGGCGATGGTGATGAAAAGCAGCGGGAACAACGGTAGGAACACCGCGTCGACCCCCCAGAACCCTTCGAAGGCGCTGATGGAGGAGTCGATGACGAGCGGCTCCGAGGCGGTCCCCAGAAGCGTCCCGACGATGATCGCGAGTGCCGCCCCGCCGACGCCCGTGTACAGCAGGAACGACGAGAGGTAATCCCGGGGCTGGAGCAACACCCACACGGGAAGCGCACTCGCGATCCCCCCGTAGATCATGACGACCGGGATCCACGCCGCGGTGTTGCCGCCCAGTGCGGCCGCACCGGGCACCCACGAGCCCGCGCCGCTCAACAGGACGATCGTCCCTTCGGGGTGGCTCCCCTCGGCGAGTTCGAACAGCGCCAGCGGGTACTGCAGTCCGACCCAGACCGCCGCGAAGATGCCGGCGACGAACACGACTGTCCCGGGAATGAACGGTCCGTTGAGCTGGTAGAGGTACACCCCGAAGACGAGCGCCAACACGACGTAGAGGAACGACGCGGTCACGACCTGCGGGAAGGCGTTGAAGACGATGCCGACGACCAACGCGAACACCGCCACGACGAGGATGATCGTCAAGAACGCGAACCAAAGCAGCATGTTCTTGCCCCCTTCCCCGACGTACTGCCCGATGATGTACCCGATCGATTTGCCCTCGTGTCGGAGCGACCCCGACAGCGAAACGAAGTCGTGGACCGCGCCCATGAGCGGGTTCCCGATCGCGATCCAAAGCAGCGCGGGGACCCACCCCCAGACGGCGCCGGCCGTGATCGGCCCGACGATCGGCGCCCCGCCGGCGATGCTCGAGAAGTGATGCCCGAGCAACACCGGTTTTTTTGAGGGGACGTACTCCTGTCCGTCCTCGTATTTATGTGCGGGCGTGTTCCGATCTTCCTCAAGGTCGACGAACCGGGCGAGATACCGCGAGTACCCGACGTATCCCACCGTGAACGTCGCCAATACCGCCGCCACGATCCATATTACTTGTGTCATGAGCGAACTCAACCACATCCACGGGGATCAACGTCTTAAAACCACAGAAAGAGCCACCATTTATTGGTAATAGCCGTCATCGCCTGTATGTATTAATATGTCTAACATACACTGCTTCGAGAATACGAACGACCGAATATACGGCTGACACTGCTGTGAACGAACACCCCCGCGTCGCTGCGGGGCGAATCGAC
Source organism: Natronomonas moolapensis 8.8.11 (assembly GCF_000591055.1). Taxonomy (GTDB): domain Archaea; phylum Halobacteriota; class Halobacteria; order Halobacteriales; family Haloarculaceae; genus Natronomonas; species Natronomonas moolapensis. The sequence goes on from NC_020388.1 coordinate 1,078,140, forward strand.
GAATCGCGTCGGGCGGTCCCTCCCGTTCCGCTCCGGGCGAGCGTTTATATATCGGTACGGGGGCAACCCCTCTATGCAGGCGTTCACCGACCTCGCGACCGCGACGTACTGCCCGCGTAAACTCTACTACAGGCGGACCCACGACGATCGCGGCCCGCCCGAGTCGGTCGCGGCGATCCGGAATCTCGCCTTCCGGTACGGCGAGTTGCTCGATGCCGACACCGATCTCCGGGCGGAACCGATCGCGACCACGCCGACGGCGTACCGGTCGGCGCTCGGGTCCGCGAAGGCCCGTCTGGACCGCTGGGCCGAACTGGTCGATCCCCCGGAGACGCGGGTCTTCCTCCGCGGCAAGGACGCCCACGGGATCGCCCACAAGTGTCTGTCCGACCCTCCCGCGCCAGTCATCGTCTCACCGGGGGAACCGCCGGAGCGGGGCGTCTGGGAGCCACAGGGCGTCCGAGCGACCGCTGCGGCGAAGGCGCTCGCGTGGGAACTCGAGACGCCGGTCGAGCGGGCCTACCTCGAGTACCCGGCCCACGGCGTCGTCCGGGTAGTCCGGATGACGACGCGCCGGAAGGCCACCTACCGGAAGGCGCTCCGGACGGCCGAAGCCATCGACGGGCCGCCGCCGCGACTGCGGAACGACGCCCGGTGTGAGAGCTGTGAGTACCGCGAGGAGTGCGGGACGCGGACCCGGTCGCTCAGATCGCTGCTATCGCGGTGAGGCCTCGGCCAGCCACGCCTCGATCTCGTCGGCGAGTTCGCCGCGGCGGACGATCCGACCCGCCGAGACGTCCACGACGGTGCTTTCGGTCCCGGGCGTCTCGCCGCCGTCGAGTACCGTCGCCCGCTCGCGGATCGCGGCGTCGATTTCGTCGACGCGGCGGGCGCTCGGTTCGCCGGAGCGGTTCGCGCTGGTGGCGGTGATCGGCCCCGTCCGTCTGGCGAGCGCGCGCGCAGTATCGTGATCCGGAAGCCGAATCCCGACGCGGTCGCCCCCGTCGACGAGGACGTCGGGGACGCGCTCGGTTCGCTCGACGAGCACCGTTACCGGACCGGGGAGGAACCGCTCGCAGAAGCGCCGCTCGCGCTCGGTCATCCGGGCGTAGTCGGCAGCAGCGGCCAGCTCCGGCAGCGCCATCGAGAGCGGCTTGTGCCGCGATCGGCCTTTCGCCTCGAAGACCCGTTCTATCGCCTCCGGATCGAGCGCGTCGACCCCGAGGCCGTACACCGTCTCCGTCGGATACACGACGAGATCACCCCGGCGGATCGCCGCCACGGCGTCGGTGAGGTCCGGATCGCTCACAGCTCCTCGATCGCGGCCTCGATCTCGTCGTACGGCGGGAACTCGGGCCACTCTGTGGCCACCCACCCCGTCTCGATCGTCCGGTCGCCGTCGAGGACGAAGACGGCGGGTCTGGGCTCCTCGATGCCGCTCATCCCGTCGAGTCCGTGGGCGATGCCGTACGCCTCGCCGACGCCGTTGGCGGGATCGGAGAACAGCCGGAACGCCTCGAGATCCCACTCCGATAGGAACCTGGCGTGCTCGTAGGGCGTCGAGATCGAGATCCCGACGATCTCGGCGTCGTATCCGTCCCACCCCCGGTCGCGGATCTCCTGCCAGATGTACGTCGACGGGAAGTCGCCGTCCATCGGGTGGAAGACGAGCACGACGGGGCCGTCCGCCGTCAACTCCGACAGCGAGACGTCCTCCCAGTACTCGTGGTCGACGAGCGGGCGCGTGAAGTCGGGCGCGGTCTCGCCGATTTCGGGGTGATCAGCACGCCCGAGTTCCGTCACCTCGAAGCCGAGATTCATTCGGCATCACCGCCCGCCGAAGCGCTCGCGGGGGCCGACGCCGGATCGAGGCCGCCATCGTAGGTGGTCTCGAGGTACTGTACGATGTTCGCGCTCTCGCTCATCGTAACGCCCGTCCGGTCGTCGACGATCGCGGGGACTGTCCGGGAACCGGTCAGTCGCTTGACCGCGTCGCGTCGGGAGTGGCGGGCCTCGACGAACCGCGATCGGTACGGGATCCCGAGATCGTCCAACACGCGGACGACGCGCTCACAGAACGGGCACGCCTGTAGTCGGTACAGCGTGATCGCTGTCTCCGAGTCGGTCATACGCATCCGTTCGGCCGGCAGTCGTCTAAGTGTATCGCCGACCGGGAGCGCACTCGCGCCCGGCGTCACGTCGCCCGGCCCCGGACCCCCGCTCGCAACCGCACCCCATAGCAAGCCTTAATCACACCCCGGATCAAACCCGCACGTCTATATGGGCTCTCTCGCGTGGAACGCTGCCATCGTGACGCAGATCGGCCCCGGTGCCGGTGAACTCCCGTTCAGCGACACGACGGTCGCGATCCTCGGCGGGGGGGTCATCCTCCTCCTGTTGGGGTTTTCGGCCTTCTTTTCCTCCTCGGAGATCGCGATGTTCTCGCTGCCGCCACACCGGGTCGACGCGATGGTCTCGGACAACATACCCGGTGCGGAGACGCTGAAACGGCTGAAAGACGACCCCCACCGCCTGCTCGTCACCATCCTCGTCGGTAACAACATCGTCAACATCGCGATGTCGTCGCTGACGACCGGGCTGTTGGCGTCGTATTTCCTCTCGCAGGGGCAGGCGGTCTTCGTATCGACGTTCGGCATCACGGCGCTCGTGTTGCTCTTCGGGGAGAGCGCACCGAAGTCCTACGCCGTCGAGAACACCGAGTCGTGGGCGCTCCGCATCGCCCGGCCGCTGAAATACTCGGAGTACCTTCTGCTCCCGTTGATCGTCACGTTCGATTATCTCACCCGACAGGTCAACCGGATCACCGGCGGACGGGGCGAGATCGAATCGACCTACGTCACCCGCGAGGAGATCCGCGACATCATCGAGACCGGCGAGCGCGCCGGCGTGTTAGAGGAAGACGAACGGGAGATGCTCCAGCGGATCTTTCGGTTTACCAACACCATCGCCAAGGAAGTGATGACCCCGCGGCTGGACATGGAAGCGGTCTCGAAGGACGCCACCATCGACGAAGCGATCGAAAAGTGCGTCCGGTCGGGCCACACGAGACTCCCGGTGTACGACGAGAGCCTCGATAACGTCCTCGGGATCGTCCACATCTCGGATCTGATCCGCGACTCCGCCTACGGCGAGCGAGACGACGTCGACCTGGAGGATCTGATCGAGGAGACCCTGCACGTCCCCGAGTCGAAGAACGTCGACGAGTTGCTCGCGGAGATGCGCGAACAGCGGATGCGCATGGTCGTCGTCATCGACGAGTTCGGGACGACGGAGGGACTCGTCACCATGGAGGACGTCACCGAGGAGATCGTTGGGGAGATACTCCAGGCCGGCGAGGAGGAACCGATCGAGTTCGTCGGCGACGACGAGGCGATCGTCAAGGGGGAGCTCAACATCGACGAGGTCAACGAAGCGCTCGACATCGACATCCCGGAAGGCGAGGAGTTCGAGACCATCGCGGGGTTCATTTTCAATCGGGCGGGGCGCCTCGTCGAGGAGGGCGAACGAATCGAGTACGACGGCCTCGAGATCCGCGTCGAACGCGTCGAGAACACCCGGATACTGAAGGCCCGGATCGTCCGTACCGAGGAGTACGACCGGAGCCGGGCGGAGCCGGAGGCCGAGTCCGAGGACGCGCCGGTCGAGTGACCACTGGGACGCGCCGGTCGAGTGACCACTGGGACGCGCCGGTCGAGTGACCACTGGGACGCGCCTGCCGCGAGCGGCGTCGCGATTGCGCTCACACGAGCGCGGTCACGCCTGTGTACAGCCCGAAACTCAGTACCCCCGCTCCGAGCAGCGATCCGACCCACGCGAGGACCGTATAGCCCATCTTGCTGCCGCTGACGCCGCCTGTTCCGGCCGCCGCTCCGGCTCCGATGACCGCCGAGACAATGATCTCGTTGAACGAGATCGGTACCCCGAGCAGAATCGCGGTCTGGGCGATAGCGAAGGAGGGAATGAGCGCCGCGATCGAGCGACGCGGCCCGAGCGAGGAGTAATCCTGGGCGATCGCCTTGATCATTCGCGGGGCGGCCGTCCACGATCCGGCCAACAGACCGAGACCGCCGCCGAACAGCAACGCGACGATCGGGAGCGCAACGCCGGCCGTATCGAAAAGCGGCAACAGTGGTCCGAGCGCGAGGCCGACCTGGCTGCCGCCGGCCGAGAAGGCGACGAGGCCGCCAAGCGCCAACAGGAAGTGCCGCTGGCCGGCGGGAGCGTCCTTCCGCATATCAAGCCCCATTGCCCCGGCGACGACGGCCGCGACGACGGCAGTGGCGGCGAGACGACCGGAGGCTCCGGTCGTGACGGTCCCCGCGAGACTCTGGGCGACGTCCGGCGGCCCGAGCAACACGAACTCCACGTTCGCGAGGATCGCTCCGACGAGACCGGCCAGGAGGGGAGTCACGACGCCGTCGGGGACGGCCTCCCGGCGGAGTAGTTTCGCGGTGGCGTAGGCGATGCCGCCGCCGGCAAACGGCGTCAGGGTCCAGACGGCCACGATCTCGTAGTACTTCGACCACGCCGGCCCGCCGCCCATTGCCAGCCCCGCGCCGACGACGGCCCCCGTGACGGTGAAGGCGGTCGCGATCGGGTAGCCGGTGAACACGCCGAACGCGACCAACCCCGCCGCGATCGAGAGCGCGACGATGGCGGCGATCGGCGAGAGCGTCGTCCCGACGACGAGGTCGCGGCCGACCGCCTCCGTGACGTTCGCGCCCTGTAGCGTCGCGCCGAGCAACCCGAGAATGCCGACAAAGAACCCGGCGCGCATGACCGAGATCGCGTTCGCGCCGACGGCCGGGGCGAAGGGCGTCGACCCCGACGATCCGGCGCCAATCGCCCAGGCCATAAACAGACTCGCTCCGCCGGCAGCCAGAAAGGTCGTGGCCGTCGCTGCTTCCATTGACGCCCCACTTTTTTTCCGGGTATATAAATACCCGTCGGACGCAGTCGATCGGCGTCGATCCCGGCGACGAAAGCGGTATATCCCGTCCGTTCGCACCGATGACCGTGCCGAACACGGACGCCGGCGGGGACGCGGGCGGCGACGCCGACACTGACGTGTACGCGACGATCGCCGGACGCGCCACGTCGCGGTTCACTGTGCAGGGTTCGGAGTTCGTCGGCCACGCCTCCCCGGCGGAGACTGTTGAGGCCGCCGAGGCATTCGTCGATTCGATCCGCGAGCAGTACGCCGACGCGACTCACAACGTGCCCGCCTACCGCGTTCGGGCGGATCCCTTCAGGGAGTACGCCTCCGACGACGGCGAACCCTCCGGCAGCGCCGGCAAGCCGATGTTGTCGGTGCTTGCGGGTCGCGACCTCGAAAACGTCTGTGTCGTCGTCACGCGGTACTTCGGCGGGACGGAACTCGGCGTCGGCGGACTCGTCAGGGCGTACTCGGCGGCGACGAAGGACGCCCTCGATGCGGCCGAGACGGTCCGCCGCCGGCCACGGAGACGGTTCCGGGCGGTCGTCGACTACGACGACTCCGGGACCGTCCGGGGGATCCTCGAGAGCGAGGACGCCGACTTCGAGGCCGACTACGGCGAGCGCGTCGTCTTCGACGTGACTGTGCCCGTCCTGGCGGCGGCGGACCTCCTCGATCGCCTCCGGAGCGCGACCAGCGACCGGATCGAGGTCGACGACGGGTGATGGGTCTCGGCCGACCGGGAGATCGGACCGCCACGCACAGCGTCGGCTCCGCGGACGGCAGCCGGTCACGACGGCTCCCGCGTCAGCCGCCCGTCTGACGTTTCGGACGGAAACTAATCGCAGTATGCGAGCCGGTTCCAAACGAAAACGGGGGGTTGTCAGGGGATCACGTCCCGAACGCCCGGTCGCCGGCATCGCCGACGCCCGGGACGATGTAGCCGTCCTCGTCGAGACGTTCGTCGATGCTGACCGTCAGGATATCCGCCTGCGGGAACGACTCGTCGACGCGGACGAGCCCCGGCGGGGCGCTGACCGCCGAGAGGACGACGAGACGCTCCGGGGCACCGGTATCGAGTACCTCCTCCAAGACGGCGACGATCGTGCTCCCCGTCGCGAGCATCGGGTCGGCAACGATGACGGTGTCCTCCTCGTCGATGTCCGGCAGTTTGACGTAATCGACCGTGATCGGGAAGGTCCCGTTCTCGTCCATCCCGGCGGCCTCGTCGCGACCGGCGGAGATGACGCCCTGGCGGGCGCGCGGGAACGCCTCGACGAGGCCCTCGACGAACGGCGTCGCCGCCCGGAGAACGTTCACGATGACGACGTTTTCGAGCCCCTTGACGACCTCGCCGGTCGTCTCGGCCAGCGGCGTCGTGATCGAGACGTACTCGGTGTCCATCATCCCGTCGATGATCTCGAATCCGCAGAGCCGGCCGAGTTCGATCAGGCCGTTCCGGAACGCCACCTGGTCAGTGTCGTTCGATCGGAGCTCCGAGAGGGTGTGCTTCGCCAGCGCGTGTGTGATGACGTGGGCGTCACCACGGTCCTCGATGGGCATAGCGATACAGCGTTCGCCGGTGGCTTAAAGCCCCGTCGTCATCGGAGCCGATGGTATAAAGTCTCTGCACACGTACGGCTCACAGGATGGACGTCGAGGAGAGCGTCTCGGGGTTCAAACTCCGGGGGACCTGGGCCGAGATCGTCGAGCACGGCGAACGTATCACCCGCGCGCTGAAGGACCTCCGCGACGACGCGGAGGCAGTCGACGGGGAGGCACTCGGGGAGTGGGACGAGTGGCGACCGAAGGCCGACGAGCGACTCGGCGAGGACGTCAGCGAAAAGACCGCAGAACAGGCCAGCGTCGCCGAGGGGGAGGGCGAAAAGGCCGGCAAGGCGCCCGACGAGGACCTCAAGACGGCCGGCGAGAAGCTGACCGACTCCTACGAGCGACTCGAGGAGCCGGCCGAGGCGGTCAACGAGTGGCGCGAGTCGATCAACTACGTCGCGCGGGCCGCCGACTCGGCCACGCGGAAGGCCCTCCGGAAGGTCGAAGGCGGCGTTTACAAGAACGTGATGACGCAGATGTCGCCGTACTACTTCGACAACCAACTCGTCAGCGCGAACCTCAACCGCGCCGATGCCGACGCCGGGGAGTACGTCTTCGAAATCAACGTCAACGACGACGACCTGAAGATCCGCGTCTCGAACAAGCTCGCCGACTACGAGACGTCGGTCGACCGCTGGCACGTCGACACCCCGAAGGAGACGGACGTCGCCGAAGTGGTCGAGGGACACCCCCCACCAGAGGCGGAGACGACGGACGGCGGCTCCGACCCCAAGAGGACCTGAGCAGACGGTCGACCCGCGTTTCGAGGTACCCGACCCGCCTCCGACCGGACGCGCGCTCACTCGATCGAGAGTCGCCGAACGAACGGCAGGTCTCGGATCTCGGTTATCAGTTTCCCGTCGAGTTCCGCGTCGGTGACGACGTAGAGCACCGGGTCGTCCGTGAACTCGGGATCTTCGCTTATTGTCTGGCGGATCGAGACGTCGTTCTCCGCGAGCAGTCCCGTCACCGTCGCGACGATCCCCGGCTCGTCGGCGTCGACGACCTCCACCGTGAGGACGGTCAGGTCCAACACCGGCGCGAGGTCCATGAGCGAGGCGATCGCGGAGATGTTCTGGAAGATCCGTCGGAGTTGACCGTCCGCCAGGATGGCGTCGGTCGTCGCGTCAACGACTCGCCGGTCGACACCGATTTCGCGGGCGATACCGGTGTTGGGGATCTCGATGCCCCCGGAGACGACGCGGCCCTCGTCGTTGACGGAGAACCCCCGCTCGAGCAGCAGGCGGATCACCGCCTGCTGGCTGGGGCTGTCCTCGAACTTCCGCATGATCTCGTCGAACATTATCCGAGCTGTCGAGGGCGAGCCTGTTGTCAGTTGCGTCTGGCCTTCCGGCGTCGCTCCGCGCCGAGGGACCGCCCTCTCGCCCCCCGGAACCGAACGCGTTTTGTCCGCCGGAGCGTCCACTCGACGCATGGGGACCGACCTGGATGTCGCCGACCTGTTCGACCGGATGCCGTTCAACGACCACCTGGGAATCGAGTTACGCGAGATCGAGCCGGGCCACGCCGTCGGGGCGCTCGCCCTCTCGGGGGAGCACTCCTCGAGCCCCGACCGGATGATCGCCCACGGGGGCGTCGCGTACGCGCTGGCCGACACCGTCGGCGGTGCCGCCGTCATCGCGGCGAACGGGGCGGTGGCACCGACGATCGATATGCGGATCGACTACCTCGCTCCGGCGACCGGCGGCACCCTCCGGGCGGAAGCGACGCTTATAAAGAACGGCGACAGCGTCGCCACCGTCGAAGTCGCGGTCACCGACGACGAGGGACGAAAGATCGCCGCCGCACGAGGGACGTACAAATCCGGCGGCGGCGAGGGCGAGACTGCCTGGCGCGGGTCGAGCAGTCCCTGACGGGCCGGCGGAATCGCACTCCCATCGGTTCGATATACGCCTCCGGCCCCGCCTCGATTCGGAGGACCGCGCCGAACACCCAACTACTATTTAAATAGTCTCGTGGAAACGGCGGCCGGCGAATCGTGGGGGTATTTATAAGTGAGTCCACGGAACTGCCGACAGGCGCAGGCGAACGCTTACTGCCGTTCCCCCCGAGGTGTCCCCCGTGACAGACGGACGACCGACCGACGGAGCGGAAACCGACGGGACGGGAACTGACGGGGAGACGGCTGATAGCGGAACCACAGATGGAGACAGAACCGCCGCGACGGACCTCCCCACCGTCGTCTCCGTCGCCGGCCCGAGCGGGGCAGGAAAGACCACACTCGTCGAGTCGCTGTGTGAGGCGTTCGCCGACCGCCGGGTCGCGACGGTCAAGTCGATCCACCACGACATCGAACCGGACACCCCGGGGACCGACACCCACCGCCACCGGACCGCGGGTGCCGACCGCGTCGTCGGCGTCACGCCGTCGTTGACCTTCGAGGTCGCCCGCGGCGGCAAGGGAGCCGACCGGACGCCTCCAGCCGAGGCCGCGGCGCTGCGGCGGGTGCTGGAGCGACTCGCCCCGGAGCACGACCTCGTAGTGGTCGAGGGGTTCACCGACGTCCAGCTGCCGACGATCCGGGTCGGCGGCGGCGCGCCCCCGGCGGGGGCGGTGGTCGGCACCGACGGGGACTCGATCGGGGACCTCGTGGCGGCGATCGACGCGCTGGGACCGTTCGATCCCGCGACGCTCGGCGGCGAAGCGGGAAGTCGTGACGGGTCGGGGAGCCGTGACGGGGTGGGGAGCCGTGACGGGGCGGGAGGAGCCGGAAACGACGGAGGAGATCAGGGGGTGGGTCGGGACTGACCGACGCCGACGAGGCGAACTCCTTGCGTCGCCGTGTTACGGGGTTTTTGTTCCCGGCGGGCGATCGTTCGATCGATGCCACGCTATTTCGAGGACATCGAGGCCGGCCGGACCTACGACATCGAGGGCGAGTACGACGTGACAGCCGAGGAGATCAAGGACTTCGCCGAGCGGTACGATCCTCAGCCGTTTCACCTCGACGAGGACGCCGCCGCCGAATCGATGTTCGGGTCGCTGGCGGCTTCGGGGTGGCACACCGCCTCGATGTGTATGCGGCTGCTCGTCGAGGGGTTTCTCGATCCCGAGTCGTCGATGGGTGGGGAGGGCATCGACGAGTTGCGGTGGCTCCGACCAGTTCGTCCCGGTGACACGCTCCGGATCGAACTCGAGGTGCTCGACAAGCGGGTCTCCGAGAGCCGCCCGGAGATGGGCCACGTCCGGACGGAGCTCGTCGGCTACAACCAGGCGGACGAGGCGGTGATCGAGTGGACCGCGCGGACGATGCACCGCCGCCGGGACCGCGGCGACGGGTCCGATACAGCGTGAACAGACCGAGCGGAAACGACTGCGTTCTCGGCGAGGACAGCCCCCGTGTGGGCCTCTGTCCCGAAACGACGGCCGACCGTCGTCCACGAGTAATTACATTTAATTAGATTCGCGCAAAAGTCAACGGCGTGACCCACTCGTCGAGTTCCACGCCGACGCCGACGTGGTACGACGGCCTGCTGGCTGCGATGCCGACACTTCTGGTCGGTGGCGCGGCGGTGGGGTGGCTCTCCGCGCTCCCGACCGTCGCCGGGCTCGCCGGCGGCGGACTCGTCGCCGCGGTTCTCGTCTCCGTGTCGCTTTTTATTGTCCCGCCGACGTGACGCCAGGGGGCTGTCGGGTCGTCGCGCCCCGTAGACCTCACAGCCCGTAGAGCCGAACCGACCAGAAGTCCGAGAAGGCCGCTCCGAGCGCCGCTTTCGGCTTGCCAGTCGCGTCGACGGCCGCCGTCGCCTCGGCGTCGAACTCGCCGATCAGACGCCGGTCGCCGACCACGTAGTGCCTGTCGGCGTCGACCGAGGCGAGCGCCTCGGAGCACTTCTCGACATGGGCGGCGATCTGTTCGTCCCGCAGCCGCTCGAAGCGCGCCTGCGAGAAACCGCCCTTGGAGTGGTCGCTTTTGACCGGGCTCTCGAAGCCCTCGTAGGCGACGCGTTCGTCGCCCTCATAGACGCCGACCGCGAAGACGTCCGAGCGGACGACCGCCAGCGCGAACCGCCCGACCGGGCGGAACCACGAACGCTCGAGCCGCGGCGTCGAGGCCCACTCGAGGAACGGTTCCGGGAGCACGGGCGGCCGGAGCGCAACCGCGAGCAGGCCGGCGTCGTCGGCACAGACGACACACGGGGCCGCCCGTTCGACGAGCGGGTTCCGGTCACCGAGCAGGTCGCGCACCGCCGTCGGGGGAGCGTCCTCAACGACGGCGGTGAGCACGCCTTCGGGGCCGCCCTCGAAGGACGCGAGTCGATCGAGGACCGCGTCAGCGCGGCCGCCCCGAAGCGTCTCTTCGCGTCTGAACTCGACCGTCGCGGCGTTGTCGGCCGCCGACCCGGCTGCATCGAGTTGCCCCTCGAGGTCGGCGATCCGATCCTCTAGACGGTTGGCGCGCTCCTCTGCGGCCTGTTTGTCGCTGACCGCGTCGGCGCGGCGCTCGCTTTCGGCCTCAAAACGGGCTTCTAGCCGGTCGCGGCGCTCCTCGAGCGCCTCGATCCGCTCTTTCAGTTCGGTCCGACCGAGGAGGTCGTCGAGCATCGCCGGACTGAGGGCCGCCACCGATTAAAATCCCGCGGGACCACCGGGATCGAACTCGAGCAGCTGCCGGGCGCGGTCGGCCTTCGCGAGGAACACTTCACGGAGTGTCGGCGGGTTATCGGTTCCCGTCGCCGAGAGGGCCGACTCGGGCAGCGCCACGGTCCGTCCGGGGACGTCCTCGGCCCCGTGGACCGCAACGTGGGTCGAGCCGATCTTCATCACGAGGGGCTCGTCGTCGGTCTCATAGAGCTGCTCGGCGACCCGTTCGTGGTGGTCGCGATTGATAACGGCCCGTTCGCCGCCGTAGGGTTCGACGTAGAGCCGTCCCAGGTAGTAGCCGCTTGAGAACTGTTCGAACATGCGGTCACGATACTGTTATGTGTTAACATATATAAGCATTGCCCGGAGGCGACACGTAGCGAACAAAACCCTACCCCTTCGGGGGGGAAGACTCTCAATCTGTCGCGGCGACTCGATCCCGTCGAACGGGACAAAACGGAATATAAACGATCTCCAGCGCGCTCGGCGGCGCGATCGGATCGGCCGAACGGTCCGAACGGTGCGGGGGTTTTTATTCGATGCCGGGCCTATCCACATCTGATGCACCGAGGTATGGCTGGCGTCTGCGTGCTCGCCGCGGTCGGAGCACTCGCTCTGGCCGCCGTGGCCGGACCCGTCGCCGCGGCCGAGGTCCCCGACAATAGCACCGAACGCGCGGGGAACGCGTCGCTCGGCACGGAGATCTCGTCGTTCATGCAGGCCAGCAGCGCCGAGGCACGGCGGGGCGTCGAGGACGGTCGGTTCGACGCCGCAATGAACCGGACCGCCGACGAGACGGCCCGCCGGGCGCTGATCGAGGAGCGCCTCGCGAGGCTCGAGGCGCGACAGGAGCAGCTGCGCACGCGACGCGAGGCGTTGGGCAAGACGCCGGACGTCCGGAACCGATCGATCGCGACGCGCGTCGCCGTCGGCGCCGCGGGGCTCGAACGTTCGCTCGAGGGGACCGAAAGGGCGGCCGTCGAAGCCGGCGTCGACGACGAGCGATTGGCCGAACTCCGGTCGAACGCGGGCGCGATGACCGGTCCCGAAGTCGCCGAACTGGCGCGGGGGCTAGCAGGCCCACCCAACGATGTCGGCGGCCCCTCGAAAGGCGATCGGACGGAACCGCCCGAGAGCGGAGCGCCGCCCGAAGCGAGCGGCCCCGACGACCGGCCCTCGGCGGGGACGCCCGAGGGGACCGCGTCGGCGTCACCTGCCTCCGACCGATCTGCCCCCGGGGCGTCAGTAAACGGACACCCTCCCGATCGGGGCGGGCCCGGGAACGAGACCGCATCGGACCCCGATGTGGGAAACGAGCCACCGGACGACACGCCGGAGAACGGACCACCGGACGACACTGGCGATAGGCCGTCGGAGGACGCTCCGGGGAACGGGGCACCTGCGAACGCCAGCGACGCGGCACCCGACGGCCCGGAGGACGAGACACCTGCGGACGCCTCTGGCGATACGCCAGACGGCGGGTCAGACGCTTCCGGAGCTAGAGCCTCGGACGGCGCTTCCGGTCCGCCCGGGTCCGATTCCGGTCCGGGGGCCTCCGGGCCGGATCCGAACGACAGCAACCCCGACGGCTCGAACGGTGGTCGGGGTGTCCCGGACGGGAACGACGGGGACACGGACGAGTCTCGAAGCGGTGTCGGTGGGGGAGCCCCCGGTTCCAGGTGATCCCCGCGGCCCGCGGTTGCCCCGCGATTCGGGCCGCGGGAGCGGCGACCCGAACGTTGATACCGAATAAACGTCAACCGGGTGGTATGCCCGACATACTCGCGGAGAACCTCTCCGAGAAAGAGGTCATGGGATCGGACGGAGCCAGCCTCGGCACCCTGTACAACATTACGATGGATCTGAAGACGGGGACACTCCAGCATCTCGTGTTGGAGCCCAACAAGGGGGCGAGCGATCTCGAGTTCGAGCGCGACGACGCGGGCAACTACCGGGTCCCGGTCAACCGCGTCCAGGCCGTCAAGGACACGATCGTCGTCGATCGCTGAACCACGCATGCACGTTCTCGATTCGTCGGCATTTATCGACGAGTACACGACTGACGATCGGATCGCGACGATCCCGATGGTTCGGGAGGAGCTCGAAGACGAGGCCGGGTATCGCTTCGACGCTCTCGAGGGATCGGGGATGCGGATCCACATCCCGGACCCCGAAACCGTCGACCGTATCGAGCGCGCCGCCCGCGACACGGGTGACGCCGAAACGCTCTCGCAGACCGACGTGCGTCTGCTCGCGACCGCCTTCGAGTTGGACGCCACGCTCGTCACTGACGACTACGCGATGCAGAACGTCGCGGAAAAACTCGACGTCGGCATCGACGTCATCGCGCAGGACGGCATCGACGAACGCCGCGACTGGAAGTTCCAGTGTCAGGGTTGTGGCCGCGTCTTCGAGGAGAACCACGACCGCTGTGAGATCTGTGGCAGTGGGCTCGAACGGAAGCGTCCCTAGCCGTTTCGAGGGGGCGTCTGGTCGTCGAGCGCTTCGATCCGGCGCGCGAGGCGGCCGTCACATTCGAGCCGATAACTCTGCATACGACGCGGTATGTCACACGTTCACATAAATATGTGTCGGACGTCCGACGAACACGCCACGCCGGACGGACAGGCTTAATCCGCCGTCCCTCCAACGGAACCTAATGAGCGAGCCATTTGGAACGGCGTCACAGGGGCGTGTCGTCGGCGCGATGACCGTGCTCGGCGGCATCGGTCTGCTCGCCGGGTTCCTCTTCGGGCTGGTCACTTTCGGGTTGATCGGAACGCCACTGTCGCTGTCAGTCGAGGCCCCCTCCGGACAGTTGCTTTTCACGCTCGGGACCTACCTCGGCCTCGCCGCGGTCGGAGTGTTCTATCTCCTCCGATACGAGTTGGGCGTCTCGTTCGTCAGGCTCAAGCGGCCGACGCCCGGCGACCTCGGTGTCGCGGCGGCGACTGTCCTCGCGCTCCTCGCGCTTGCGGTCGCGTTGCCGACGCTGATCGAGCGCCTCGGCCTCCCGCTGGCCGACCACAGCATCGCGGACAGCATCGAGGCGAATCCGACCGTCGCGCTCGTGTTCCTCCCGCTGTCGGTGTTCGTCGTCGGCCCCGCCGAGGAGTTCCTCTACCGGGGCATCATCCAGACGCGACTCACGTCTGTCTTCGACACCGCGAGCGCGGTCGCGGTCGCGGCGCTCATTTTCGCCGTCATCCACTTTTTCGCGTATCTCGACCCCGCGAACGTTTCGGGGACGATCGTGACGGTCTTTCTGTTGTTGTTGCCGCTCGGGGCCATCCTCGGGGGGGTCTACGAGTACAGCGGCAACCTCATTGTGCCGGCGCTCGCCCACGGGCTCTACAACGCGATCACCTTCGGGCTGAGTTACGCCGACACCGTCGGGCTCGTTTGAACGGCGTCGGTCCTGCTCTGCTCTACTCTACGCGCCGGACCGTCTTTTCTTCGACCGCCGTCGCTTCCTCGAAGTCGCCGCCGCCCAAGAGCCCGCGAGCGGCCCGCTTGCCCCACTCGACGGCCGGCTGGGTGAACGCCTCGACGCCCGCGAGCTCGCCGACGAGGACGCAGGCGGCCTCCAGTTCGTACAGCAATCGCCCGACGCTCTCGGCGTCGAGGCGGTCGACTTCGAGGCGGACGTTCGCCTGCCCCGCCGCGGCCAGGGAGGCCTCGGTCGCTTCGAACTCCGCGTCGAGTAGCCCCCCGAGCGTGCTACCGCCGAGATACGACAGCGACTCGATGTCCGTCTCGGGGATCGGTTCGTCCTCGCGCTCGCGGGGTCGCAACAGCGTGACGAGTTTGTCCTTGCGGCCCGCCCGATACAGCTGCAACTGGGAGTGTTGATCCGTCGCGCCGAGGGCGCGAACGGGTGTCTGTCCGAGGCCGTCCTTGCCGAGGCTTTCGGCCCACAGTTGGGCGAACCACTCCGCGAGCGGTTCGAGTGCCTCGGCGTAGGGGACGAAGGCGTTCGTCGTCGCTCCACGGGTTTCGAGGGCGTACGCGACCGCACCGTAGGCGTAGGCGGGGCACTCGAACAGCGACGGGGCCAGCGCCGCCTGCCCCACCGCCCCGCCCGCCAAGAGCGCCTCGATGTCACAGCCGAGGGCGGCCGCGGGCACCAACCCGACGGCCGACAACGCCGAGAACCGGCCGGGGACGCCGTCCGGGACGGGACACACCGGCAGGTCGTGTTCGTCGGCCAGCGCCCGGAGCGGTCCCGAGTCGCCGGTCGTCACGACCGTCCGATCGGTCCACTCGACGCCCGCCTCGGCCATCGCCTTCCGGACGACGAGGAAGTTCGCGAGCGTTTCCGCGGTCGTCCCCGACCGCGAGACGACGTTGAGGAGTGTCGACTCCAGCGGGAGCTTCTCGAGGAGCTCGCGGGTCCGCTCGGGATCGACGTTGTCGAGGCTGTAGTGTTCGGAGCGACCGAGCGCCGCCGTGATCGTCTCCGCGCCCAGCGCCGACCCGCCGATGCCGACCGTGAGGACGGCCTCGGGATCGAACCCCTCAAGCGCCGACCGGATCGCACCGGGGTCGGTGTCCTCGGGCAGCGCGAGGCTCGCGTAGCCGAACTCTCGGTCGCCGATGCCGCTCTCGATCCGGTCGTGTGCCCGCCTGACGCGGTCGTCGAGGCGCTCGAGCGATCCCTCGGAGACGCCCGTGACCGCCTCGGAGGCCAACGCGTTGCCGAAATCGACGTTCATGATCCAACCGGCGCGGCGGCCGGTAAAATCGTTGGCGATGCGGCCCGGGACTTATAAATGGTCGTCAGATTTCGGAGAGGGTTTTATAAATGCCCCGGAGTGCAGTGCGATAGTGTTTATAAACGGGCAGGGATGGCGTCCGGAACGGTTTATATACAGTCGGCGACGACGACGCGGCCCGCCCGAAACCCCGAAGTCCGTCGGGCGTCTCCGGTCGCACATGACGGCAGAACACGCCGGCCGGGACGGGGACGCGGTCGAGGGGCGGTTCGTGGTCACCCACGCCGACGGGACGTCGGCGGTGTTAAAAGACGTCGACAGCGGCGGGGTCCACACGCTCGGGGACGACCCCGGCGTCGACCCCAGGGAGGTGATCGAGGGGACCCTCGAGCCTGAGCCGCCGATGGCGGTGACCTACCGGATCGCGGAGATCGACACCCGGCGACGGCTCTCCCTCGAGGAGAGCCCCGAACCGCCCACCCGACAGGAACGCCGACTCGCCGACAAGCAGGGCGTCGGGGAGGTGACGAGACGGGAGCGCGCGGGGACCGGCGAGTTACACGTCCTGACGGTGCCCGAGGACGACACGGAGGCCGCGGTCGAGGACGTCCTCGGCGACGAGGCGACGCTGGTCCGTGCGGCCCGCATCGGCGTCGACCGCGTCGAGGTCCGGGCCGAACCGGGGGTCGTGAGCGTCCGATACATGCCGTAGCGATGAAACAGTACCCCCCTATCCCTCGCGTCACGAACGCCCCCGAGGAGCTGTTCGAATCGGGGCATCTCTGGGTGCTCGAAAAGATCGACGGCGCAATCCTCCGGTTCCAGCTTCTCAACTCCGGTGTGCTCCGCTTCGGCGACCGGAGCCGCGTCTACGACGACCCCGAAGCGATCCCAGCCCCGTACGGCCACGCCGTTCGACACGTCCGCGAGCGGCTCGACCGCGAGGCACTCCGGGACGCCGTCGACGACGTCGAGTCGGTCGTCTTCTTCGGCGAGGCGACCCACCGCCACGCGATCGAGTACGACTGGGAGCGGCTGCCGTCGGTTCTCGGCTTCGACGTCTGGTCCGAGCGCGAGGGGTCGTTCCGGCCGCCCGGAGCCGCCCAGGGCATCTTCGAGCGGCTGGGACTGGAGTCGGTCAACGCGGTCGAGCGGGAGCTCCACACCCGGGATTTCGACCCCGGCTCGTATTCCGTCCCCGAATCGGCGTGGTACGACGGCCCCGCCGAGGGCGTCGTGATCCGGAACAAACGCGGGGGGCGAGCGATGCTTTTACACCCCGACTTCCGGGAGGCCGACGGGAATCCGGACGCCCGAGATGCCGACGGGACGGTCCCCGAGGACGCGTCGGCCGAGACGCTGGCCGAGACGTACGCCACCGATCGGCGTTTCGAGAAGCTGGCACGAAGGCTCGAACGCAGACGGGGCGGCGTCACGTTCGAGACGTTGTACGAGCGGGCGCTGACAGACATCGCCCGCGAGGAGTACAGGCGACTGTATCGCGGCTCCCCGTCGATCGACCGCCCGGCGTTCCGGTCGGCGGTCGCCGCGCGGACGCGGGCGTTTCTGGACGGGACGTAGCAGGCATCCTCTCGCGGAGTAGAAACCCTTTTGCGTGCGACCGCGCGAACTACTGATGGGAACCGCACGACCGCAAATCCGACTCGCCGGCCGGTTGGCCGGCTTGGGATTGCGGTAGTGCCGGCGCGAGCGCTACCGGCGACGCCCGGGGCGGAACGCGCCGTACGCGAGCGGTCCGTGCAGTTCCAATCAGAGACAACAATGGCACGAATGCACTCACGCCGTCGCGGGTCGTCCGGTTCGGACCGCCCCACGGCAACGGAACCACCGGAGTGGAGCGAGGTAGACGAAGCGGCGATCGAAGAGCGGGTCGTCGAGTTGGCCGAGGCGGGCCACGACCCCAGCGTAATCGGCCTGAAACTGCGCGACGAGGGCGTCCAGGGCGTCCCCGTCCCGGACGTGAAGCTCGCCACGGGCAAGAAGGTCACCGAGATTCTCGAGGAACACGGCGCGAGCGACGACCTCCCCGAGGACCTCCGGAACCTGATGGAACGCGCGGTGGGGCTGCGCGAACACATGGAGCGAAACCCCGGCGACGCACAGAACAAGCGGGCGCTCCAGAACACCGAATCGAAGATCCGACGCCTCGTCGATTACTACCGCGGCGACGAACTCGACGAGTCGTTCACCTACGAGTACGACGAAGCCAAGGAGCTACTGGAGTAACCGGATGTCGGCCGCCGGTCACTCGGAGGACGGACGCCCCCGCGCCGCGGCGGCGCTCGACGACGCCGATTTCGTTCGGCTCGTCGGGACCGCCGACGGCGACGCGGCCGCGGCCACCGGGCTCCTCGCCCGGGGGCTCGACGCCGCGGGCACGCCCTACCAGGTCAGCCTCGCGGCCGTCCCCGACCCTCCGGCGACCGACGCCGACTGCACCGTCGCCGTCGGCCACCCGACCGGCGACGTAACCGTCGAGGGCGAGTCGCTCGCCTTCGAGGCGGCGGCCGTCGTCGCCGGGTTCGCCCCCGACGCGGTCGACCCCGAGCTCGCGCTCGCCGGCGCGGTCTGTGCCGGCGTCGAGCCCTCGGGGCACCTCCTGGAGACGGCCGACCTCGAACGACGCCCCGGCGTTGCAGTCCCGACCGACGACCCGATCGAGGGGCTCGCCGCTTCGACGCTCGTTCACGCCCCCTTTTCGGGGGACGGCCGGGCCACGGAGGTCCTCGAGGGCCACGCCTCGGCTGGCCGCGAACTCGCTTCCGTCGTCGCGCTGTCGGCGATCGAGGACGCGCCGCCGCGGGCTGCCGAGGCGATCGAGCGCGCGCTCCGCCCGTACGTCACCGAACGGTTCGGGACGCTCGGCGGCTTCGCGGACGTCCTCGACGCGGTCGCCCGGGAGCGACCCGGCACCGGGATCGCCCTGGCGCTCGGCCACGGAGTCGAGTCGGCGGCGCTTGCGTCGTGGCGCACCCACGGCGAGCGGGCCCACGCAGCGCTCCGGGCGGCCGACACCGGCCGCTACGATGGCGTCTACGTCCTCCGGCTCGAAGGCGGCTCGCCGGCGTTTCTGGGCACGGTCGCCCGACTCGGCCTCTCGTATCGCTCGCCCGAACCGGTCGCGCTCGCGGTCACCGACGGCGCGGCGGCGGCGGCCGGCGAGGCGTCCGTCGCGAGCCCGATGCGGGCGGCCGCAGGGGCGCTCGATGGGCGGACGACGGCCCGAAACGGCCGCGGGGCGGCGACCTTCGACGGGACGGTCGCGGGCTTCACCGCGACGTTCAGGGAGGCCGTATGACCGACGCGACCCGGCGTGCGACCATCCGGACGGCTCACGACCGGCCCCGGGTGGTCGCCGAGGCGATCGCGCCGGACAACACAGAGGAGGTCTCGACGCGCGTCGAGACCGCCGACGGCCCCGAGGACGGCTCCGGGGTCGTCGTGACGACGATCGAGCGGGACGGGACCGGCGGCCTCCGGACGACGGTCGACGACTACGTTTCGAACCTCACAGTCGCACAGCGAATAACCGACACTACAACCCAATCATGAGCGAACGTTCAGTATCCAAGCGGAAACAGGAGAAGCGATGGTACACCGTGATGGCCCCGGAGATGTTCGACCGGGCCGAACTCGGCGAGACGCCCGCGGACGAGCCCGAACAGGTCTACGACCGCACCATCCAGACGACCCTCGGGGAACTGCAGAACGACCCGAGCGAGAACAACACGAAGCTGACCTTCCAGATCACGGACGTCGGCAGCGACACCGCCTACAGCGAGTTCATCCAACACGAACTCACCCGTGACTACCTGCGCAGCCTCACCCGCCGCGGCACCTCGAAGGTCGACGCCTTCATCACCGTGTTGACGACCGACGACTACCGCGTGCAGGTCCAGCCCGTCGCCTACACGACGAAGAGCGCAGACCACAGCCAAGAACACGCCATCCGGCGGACGATGATCGACCTCGTCGAGGAGGCCGCCGCCGACCGAACCTTCGAGGGACTGATCGACAGCATCGTCGAGGGGCGGCTCTCCTCGGCGATCTACGCCGAGGCGAAGACGATCTACCCGCTCCGGCGCGTCGAGGTTCAAAAGACCCGCGTCGAGGCCAAACCCGAAGAGGTCGCCGCCGAGGAGGAGGCGACCGTCGACATCGACGAGGACGCCTAGCCCGCTTTCGACCCCGACGTTTCTTCGATCCCCGCCGGGAGCGACAGCGCCGCCCCCGGGACGTTTCCCGACGCCCGACCCCGATAACTGATATGCGGCCGCCACCACGTCGGCGTATGCTCATCACGCTCGAGGGGATCGACGGGGGCGGAAAGACGACCGTCGCCGGGGCGCTCGAGGACGAACTTCCCGCCGACAGGGCGGTTTTTACCCGCGAGCCGACCGACTCGTGGTACGGCGACTCGGTCGGGCGGTCGATCGACGACGACGACGCGGACCCGCTGGCGGAGCTGTTTTTATACACGGCCGACCACGCGGATCACCTCTCTCGAGTCGTCCGGCCCGCCCTCGAGGCCGGGCGGGTCGTCGTCTCGGACCGGTACGCCGATTCGAGGTACGCCTACCAGGGCGCGACGCTGGCCGGGACGGTCGACTCGCCGATGCAGTATATAAAGTCGGTACACGAACCGTTCACCCGGCCGCCCGACGCGACGCTGTATCTCGACCTCCCGGCCGAACTCGGGGCCGAGCGGGCGGGCGCGACGAACAAGTTCGAGACCGAGGCGTATTTAAAAGACGTACGGAGGAACTACGAGCGCCTGATCGAGGCCGACCCGGACCGCTTCCACCGGATCGACGCGACGCGGAGCCGCGAGGCGGTCGTCGCGGAGGCACGTGCCATCGTCTCGGAGCTGCTCTAGGAGGGTGATCGGCGAGTCATCCGGGAAGGGCGTGTCACTCCAGACAGACGTACGTCTTGGTGTCCGCCACGCCGTCTAACTCCCGGACCCGCGTCGCGACGGAGTTGATGACGTCGTACACCTCCGTCGATTCGGCCTCCACGATCACGTCGAAATCGCCGGCGACGACGCTCGCGACGGAGACGTGATCGATCCCGGCCAGCCGCTCGGAGAGTCCCCCGGCATCGCCGGTGGCTGCCTTAACCATAATAAACGCGTGCACCATGGGATGTCAATGATTATCAATTAACAAAAAGCTTTCCCGGCGGTTCCGGACGAATCTGGTCGGGCAGCGGCCCGCGTTCCGCGCCGCTGGCGTGCGAAAGAGTAACATTATTGCACCCAGTCGTTGTAAGACGACTATGAATTTCATTATCGTGGGTGCAGGCCGTGTCGGAATGCGAACCGCACGAGTGCTCAAAGAGGAGAACCACGAGTCCGTGTTGATCGAACCCGACGAGACGAAAGTCGAGCGGTTGCGCGGCTCCGGGTTCGAGGTCGTCCGG
Organism: Natronomonas moolapensis 8.8.11; assembly: GCF_000591055.1. Lineage (GTDB taxonomy): Archaea > Halobacteriota > Halobacteria > Halobacteriales > Haloarculaceae > Natronomonas > Natronomonas moolapensis. The sequence continues at coordinate 1,099,470 of NC_020388.1, forward strand.
GGCGACGGCAGCGACGAGGCGACGTTGCTCGGGCAGGATCTCGAGACGGTGGACGGAATCGCCGCCCTCTCGGGCGATCTCGTCGCCAACTTCATCGCTTGCATGATCGGCAAACGCCACGGCTGTCGAACGGTCGCCCGGGTCGACAGCGACGATCACGAGTACCTCGTCGGCAAGTACGCCGATTCGGTCGACGAGGTCATTTACCCCGAACGCCTCGGCGCGATCGCCGCAAAGAACGCCCTCGTCGGCGGGAGCGTCCGGGCGGTCGCGGACATCGCACAGAACCTCCAGTTGCTCGAGCTCACCGTCACGCCCGGGTCGCCGATGCGGGGCTACTCGCTGTCGGAGCTGGAACTTCCCGCGGACGCCCGGGTGCTCGCGTTCGGCAAGGAGGGCCGTCGCCTCCAGCTTCCGGACGCCGACGCCTCCCTGGAGGTCGGCGACCGCGTCGTCGCGATCGCGGATTCCGGCGTCCTCCGGGAGGTCGAACAGATCATCGTCGGCGAGGGCGACCGCGCACTCGCTCGAGGTGGTGTCTGAGATGGTGCTCGCCTACGTGATGGTCAAAGCCCACACCGGCGAAGCGGGGCGCCTCCGCGACGACGTCGAGGCGATCGACGGCGTCGTTGCCGCACACATCGTCGCCGGTGACGTCGACATCATCGCGAAACTCGATGTCGACTCCCCGGGCGGGGTCAAGGAGATCGCCGCCGACGGGATCCAGGCGCTCGGCGGCGTCGAGGACACGCACACGTATATCGCGATGGAATGACAGCCCGGGCGTGCACCCACCGCGGCCCACGGACGGCGACGGCCCGGGCGACGCTCCGCCCGGAGGCGTCGCTGTCGTTCGTTGTTGCCTGATAAAAACGGTCGATCCGAAACGGAGCGTCGTCGGCCGTGGGCCGACGGGGGCGCTCTATTGTCGGACGAGGTTCGTCGCGCGCGGTCCCTTCGGCGAGGACTCGATGTCGAACTCGACGTCTTGGCCCTCCTCGAGGTCCGGGCCGCCGACGTCCTCCATGTGGAAGAACACGTCTTCGTCGTCGTCTACCGCGTCGTCGTCAGTCGAGATGAAACCGTAGCCGCCAGTGTCGTTGAAGAAGTCAACAGTACCGTTTGCCATTACAACCACACGTTGTCCCGAGACGGGTATAACCCTTCCGAGGGTCGGGGTACCACGACACCCCCGCCGTCGTGGGGGCCGGAAGAACAGAGGGACCACCTGATAAAAGGACAGGTGTGCAAAGCATTTATATAAGGAGTAGGCAAATCATATAAGCGTAATGCCAGGGCCCACCCGACAGCGAGAGCGCACCAGCGAGGAGGAGACGGAAACGGAGGAGGAAACCGGCTGTCCCGAGTGCGAGTCGGACTCACTGGTGCGGAGCGCCGACGGGGGTGGCGAACTCGTCTGTGAGGACTGCGGGCTCGTCATCGAAGAGGAGAACATCGATCGGGGCCCGGAGTGGCGGGCGTTCAACCACTCCGAGCGCCAATCGAAGTCCCGCGTCGGCGCGCCGACGACCCAGACGATGCACGACAAGGGGCTTACCACGCAGATCGACTGGAAGGACAAGGACGCCTACGGTCGGTCGATCTCCTCGGAGAAACGCTCACAGATGCACCGCCTCCGGAAGTGGCAAGAACGGATTCGGACAAAGGACGCGGGCGAGCGAAACCTGCAGTTCGCGCTCTCGGAGATCGACCGGATGTCCTCGGCGCTCGGGGTCCCCCGATCGGTCCGGGAGGTCGCCTCGGTCATCTACCGGCGCGCGCTCGACGACGATTTGATCCGGGGCCGTTCGATCGAGGGTGTCGCGACCGCCGCGCTTTATGCGGCCTGCCGCCAGGAAGGTATCCCGCGCAGTCTCGACGAAGTCGCCGAGGTCGCACGAGTCGAACAGAAAGAGATCGGGCGAACCTATCGGTATATCGCCCAGGAACTCTCGCTCGGGCTCGAACCCGTCGATCCCGTCCAGTACGTCCCCCGGTTTTGTTCGGAACTCGGCCTGAGCGAGGAGGTCGAACAGAAGACTCGCGAGATCATCGAGGTGACAGCCGAAAAGGGGATGCTCTCGGGAAAGTCGCCGACCGGCTACGCCGCCGCGGCGATCTATGCGGCCTCGCTTCTGTGTAACGAAAAAAAGACCCAACGGGAGGTCGCCGAGGTCGCCCAGGTCACGGAGGTAACCATCCGGAACCGGTATCAAGAACAGATCGAAGCGCTCGGCATCCACTGATCGGTCCCGTCCGAACCGTCGACGCGATCCGTTCGACCGCCTCTTTTTGAGTTGTCGCTGTCAACACGGTCAAGTCAGTGAGTGCCCTACTTACAGGCGATGACTGTTTCGGAGCCGTCCGGTAGCGAGCGGAGCGAGCGAACGTCCCCGGATCTGATCGACGGGCTCGAAGCGGGCGTGACGACGGCCGACGGTCACCGGGAGCGCTTCGGCGTCGAAGCCCCCGCTCGCGGCGAGGTCGTCGGACACCTCCCGGCGTGCACGCCCGCGGACGTCGAGGCCGCGTTCGATCGAGCCGAGACGGCCGCAGACGCTTGGAGCGACAGACCGCCGGCGGAACGGGCCGAGGTGTTCGTCCGGTATCACGACCGCCTCTTCGAGAACCGCGAGGAACTCCTCGATGTGATCCAACTCGAGACCGGGAAGGCCCGCCGACACGCCCACGCGGAGGTCCTCGACGTCGCGATGACCGCCCGTTATTACGCCTACCGGGCGGAATCGTTCCTCGAATCCGAGCGACGACGGGGGGCGCTGCCGGGGGTGACGGCGACGGAACTCCACCGCCACCCGGTCGGGACCGTCGGCGTGATCTCGCCGTGGAACTACCCGTTGACGCTGTCGATATCCGACATCGTGCCCGCGCTGTTGGCCGGTAACGCCGTGGTGCTCAAGCCCTCCGAGGAGACGTCCTACACCGCGTTGAAGGCCGCGGAGTTGCTCTACGAGGCCGGCCTCCCGCGGGAGCTGCTCCACGTCGTCACGGGCTTCGGCCCCGAACTCGGCGAGCCCCTCGTCGCCGCGGCCGATTACGTCTGTTTCACTGGCTCGACCGAAACCGGACGGATCGTCGCCCGGACCGCGGGCGAGACGCTCACCGACTGCTCGCTCGAGTTGGGTGGGAAGAACCCCGCGATCGTCCGGCCCGACGCCGACGTCGAGCGGGCCGCCGAGGGGCTCGCGCGCGGCTGCTTCGCCAACGCGGGACAGCTCTGTCTCGCGATCGAACGCATCTACGTCCACGAATCGATCCGAACGCGATTCCTCGAGGCCTTCGTGGACGCGACCGAGTCGATGCGTCTCGGCGTCGGGCCGTCGTTCGACGTCGAGATGGGGAGTCTCTCCTCCGAGAAGCACCTCTCGAAGGTCGAACGCCACGTCGAGGCGGCCGAACGCGAGGGCGCGACGGTGGTGACGGGCGGGCAGACGCGTCCGGACGTCGGACCCTACGTCTACGAGCCGACGGTGCTGACCGGCGTCGACGAATCCGCGACGCTGCACGACGAGGAGACGTTCGGCCCGGTCGTCTCCGTCTCCGGCTACGCGGACGACGACGAGGCGATCCGACGCGCCAACGACACGGAGTACGGGCTGAACGCCTCGATTTGGACCGACGACACGGAGCGCGGCCGCGAACTCGCCGCCCGGATCGAGGCGGGAACGGTGAACGTAAACGAGAGCTACGCCGCCGCGTGGGCCTCGATGGACGCCCCGATGGGCGGGATGGGCGATTCGGGAATCGGCCGTCGCCACGGCAAGGAGGGACTGTTCCGGTTCACGGAATCGCAGACGGTCGCGACCCAGCGGGGTCCCCAGTTCGCCGCTCCGGGGGGAATTTCCTACCGGCTGTACGCGAAACTGCTCGACGCGACGATGGCGCTGCAGCGGCGCGTCCCGGGGCTCCGATAGCGCCCGGGACCGCCGGAACGTACAGTTCTGTCGTCTTCGACTCGCCGAACGGGCATATGAGCGATGTATAACAAACCGATCGGCCGCATATCAACCGAATAAGAAAACGTATAAGAGAAAAATATTTATTCTATCGGCTATATGTATACTCTATGTCGAGAAGCCCGATCGAACGTACGACACGGACTACCAACGGCAGTTCCAGATCACACACCGAGTACACGCGCGACCGGACGCGTTGTCCCCGGTGTGGAAGCCACCTCCCCGCCCCCGAATCGACCCGGAGCGACGGCGGCTGTCGGAACTGTACGTCGACGTAGCCGCCGGGACGTCTTGTCGGTCCCTCATCCGCGCTTCTCGTCGAGAATAAGCCTGGTCTTCGTCGAGACGACGTCGTCGAGTTCGCGCGCGCGGGTGATCAGGTCGTTGAGCGTTCCCGTGTCGGTCGTGTCGGCGACGACAACGACGTCTTCCTCGCCCGAGACCTGCCAGACGAAGTCGACTTCCGTCCACTCGGCCATCCGCTCGGACATCGCCCCGGTGTCGACGTCGACTGCGACCCCGATCTCGACCATCGCCTTGACGTTGCCCGTCCGCGTGGCGACAGTAAAGCGCTCTATGACACCCGACTCCAGGAGCGCTTCGACGCGGTTTCGGACGGTCCCCTCGGAGGTCCCGACCCGGTCCGCGATCTCCGTGTAAGGCGTCCGGGAGTCGCGACGGAGGATATCGAGGATGCGTCGATCGAGGTCGTCCATCGAGGTGTAGCAGTTTCGCCTCCCGGTACTTACCGATTACGAATTTCGTAACGAACCTTCGAACACAAGCGTTAATTGGGGGTGTCTCGTACGCATCTCGTAATGACGAAGGCCTACGTGGCGCTCGAAGACGGCCGGACCATCGAAGCGCGCTCGCGCGCGCCCGGCCGCACCCGCGGCGAACTCGTCTTTACTACCGCCTACACCGGCTACGAGGAATCGCTCACCGACCCGAGTTACGAGGAACAGATCCTCACCTTCTCGTACCCGCTGATCGGTAACTACGGCGTCCGCGAGGAGCGCTTCGAGTCGGACCGGGTCCACCCCCGCGGCGTCGTCGCCCGGGACCTGACCGAAGACGTCGCCGAGTGGCTGACCGCGGAGGGCGTCCCCGCGGTGGACGAACTCGACACCCGAGACCTCGTCACCGGCATCCGCGAGGAAGGGGCGATGCGGTGTGGAATCGCGGCCGGTCCCGACACGACGGCCGCCGACGCCGAGGCCGAGCTCGGCGCCTGCAAGGGCATGAGCGAGCACACCGACATCGGCTCGCGGGTCTCCATCGACGAGCCGACCACGTACAACCCCGACGGGGACGGTCCCCGGGTCGCCCTGATCGACTGCGGCGCGAAGGGGTCGATCGCGAGTTCGCTCGTCGAGCGCGATGCGATCGTCGAGAAGCTCCCCTACGACGCGACCGTCGCGGACGTCGAGTCGGTCGATCCGGATTTGCTGTTCGTCTCGAACGGCCCCGGCGACCCGGAGAACTTCCAGGCGGCCGCGGCGCTCGTCGAGGAGTACGTCGGCGACGTTCCCCTGGCCGGGATCTGTCTCGGCCAACAGGTCATCGCGAACGCCCTTGGCGGCGAGACCGAAAAGATGGAGTTCGGCCACCGAGGGGTCAACCAGCCGGTGCGTGATCTCCGGTCGAACCAGGTCGTCATGACGACGCAGAACCACGGCTACACCGTCTCGGAGCCGGGCGATCTCGACGTGACACAGATCAACGTCAACGACGACACCCCCGAGGGCCTCGAGAGCGACGAACTGGAGGTCATCACCCGCCAGTACCACCCCGAGGCGAACCCCGGTCCCCACGACACGCTTGGCTTCTTCGACGACGTGCTCGGGATGACGACCACCCGAACGGACTGACGGGTAACCGGTGGCGGCCTCGCCGTTCGGGCCGGGAGAAACCCAACGGAGAACGGCTCGCTCAGTCGGCCCCGACGACGGTCGACTCGTCGATGTCCTCGACGGTTTCGAACTCCCCGTCGTCCTCGACAAACGCCGTCCGGTCACGCCAAACAAAGTACACGTACGGCGTCTTGGCGACCACGTCGAGATACGCGATGATCATCGCGGTGCCGACCGTCGACACCGTTCCCACCCCCGCGGGACTGAGCAGCCAGACGGCCGGATAGGCGATCCACAGCAGGCCGACGTGGTTTTGCAGCACTTTGAACAACCGGCGGCGACGCGGGTGTGCCTCCACGTACGTCGGCAAGACCAGGTACAGGATACTCAACAACACGACGTGGAACAGCGCCGAAACCCCGAACCCGATCCAAGTGGCGATCCCAGTGAGGAGCGTCGCAACCGTCCCGACGAGAATCATGCCCGCGTCCGCGGCCGCAACTCCGAGGATCCACTTCCGCGGGGCTCCGGCGACGTACGCCACGTACCCGACGAGGAGCGGCGTGGTTAACAGCCAATCGATATACCGGAACAGATACACCTCGTTGCCGTCGACCGAGACGACGCCGATATCCAGCGCCATCAGCAGATACGAAACGGCAGCGATAGCGGGGATAGCGGCCAGCCACAGGAACCCGCCCTCCCGGCTGTCGGCCTCGGAGTTCAACAGCGCGATCGATATTCCGACCCCGACGAGGAGACCGACGAGTACGATCGCGTAGGTGAGAGGTATCACGCCGGGGCCACCGATCGCGCTCATTCGTTACCACCGTCCGTGAGCGCGGCGGTGGCCTCCGAGTCTCCGGGGTCGGTGCCGGGACCGTCGATATCGAACGTCCGAAGCTCGTCGGTCAGATCGCCGGCGTTCCGGTCGAAGTCCGCGAACGCCTCACGCATCCGCTCGACGACGTCGCGCTGGCTATCGATCGATCCGGCGACGTCGTCGGCGATCGATTCCACCTCGGCGCTCGTCCCGGCGGCGTCCTCGATCGTGGTGGCGGTCTGTTGGACGGTTTCGGCCTGTTCGGAGGTGGCGCTGTCTATTTCGCTGACTCCATCGTCGATGTCCTCGACGGCGCCGACGATCGTATCGAGCTCCTCGAGGGCTGCTTCGACCGTCTCGGCGCCGCGGGAGACCCGCTCGCGAGTCGTTCGGATGGAGCCGGTCGCTTCGTCCGTCTCCGTACGGAGCTGTTCTATCATTTCGGTGATTTCCTCGGCGTGTTCTTGTGTCTCGTCGGCGAGGTTTTTGACCTCGTCAGCGACGACGGTGAACCCGTCGCCGGCGCTGTTGCCGCTTGCGCTCTCTTGACCAGTATCGGCACGCGCCGCCTCGATCGAGGCATTGTGTACCCGCAGTGCCCACATAGTGGTCACTGCAGGCCCAATTTGCCGCTGGTTATCAGCCGAGAGAATCACCGCAGTGCCCACATAGTGGTCACTGCAGATGACCGGTCGACCTACACTAATGATTCAAATTATCTCTATCAACAGAATACAGAGGCATCCCAGAGCAATTGGAGCACAACATCTCCCGCACGTTCCCACAGCTATCAACTACTGAGGTTAAGCAGGTCGTCGCCTACTAACTCCGTATGTTCCTCCAGACATTCGTCATCAACGTTTTCGAGAACATGAAATCGGCCCTGTCATCAGGATTGATATCGATATGAGATCGTGAAACAGTACTGTAACTACACTATCGAGGCGGATCGAACTGTTCACGAATCGACGCGAACTCTTGCCCGCGACCGTGCGAATAGTGTTGAGTTGTCTGTGGATCACGATGGTTCGCCACTAATTGTCGATACGGAAGCGGGACGCCAGCTTCTTTCATCAGTGTGAAACACGTATGCCGCAAGGTATGCACCGTTACACGGTGCCACTCCCTTACGTTGTTATTTGCCTCCGAGTGCTTGCCTTGCCCTGGCGGCACCTCGGATGTTGCAAGCACTTCCTGAATGCCTGCTCGCTCAGCTGCTGACCTGATAATCGTGTTCAACCCCCCGTTTGTTTCTAGCTTGGCTCCGTTACACGCGGGAAACAGGTACTGGCTGTCTACCCTTGGGGCGTACCCGTCTCGGTACTGATCACACCATATTTGCAGCTCAATTCGAAGGTCACGGCTGATCGGTACATCGTACGGCACCGAGTTCTTGGGGTTGTGAACGTGGATCTCTCCCGAGTCAAAGTCCACATCACTTACCCGAATATTCCGCAGATCAGAATTCCGCAGCCCGGTTTCGACAGCGACAACTGCCAGTAGACGGTTCCGGTAACTATTCATCGCATCGAACAGTTTTCGCAGCTCTTCTTGAGTGAGCGCCTCGCGTTCAATAGGCGGCGGCACGTTATACTCTGCTAGATCAATCCTCTCCAATTCGATCGGGTCAATCGTCAGCGCCTCAGCGGCAGCAGTTCGTAGCCGGATGAATACGTACAGTTCTCGTACCGTCGTTAGTTTTGACTCGATCGTGGACCGGCGGTTCCCTTGATCTACGCAGTGTTCAACGAACTCGATAACATCAGTGAGATCGGCATCGAGTAGATGCACTTCGCGATCTTGAAGGAACGCTGCGTACTGACTAAGATTCTGCTCGTATGTCGTCGTCGAGCTAGCGGTGAGCTGCCGTCCACTGCGTGTTTCTAAGTACGCACAAATGAACGGGCACGAGACTGAGAATCGGTCTGGGTTCTCTACACTTGGCTCGAACTCTTCGAACGATGACTGCTGTGCCAGGTCAGAAACACGAGCCGGTACGTGATCCATCAGCCAATTCTTGTCGGGCAATATGCTCGGTGTCATCGGCTCGCCCCTCCATCTCGGGTTTGTTTGCCTGGCGTTGTTTCGATCATTGCAAGGTAGTATCGAGGTGTATCCTCTGATTTGACGAACACATGTCCCTGATCAATGAGGCTCCCAAGCACTTGTCGCACATCGACGGGCTGCATCTCGACTCGTTCTATAATATCGGCCACTCGAAGCGGCGTCTCTGTCTGTTTCAAGACCGCGAGTACTTGTCTTGCGTCTGAACTGAGAGCATCCGTGCCAGCGATGTTACTCCCCTCTGTTTCGGTCTGCCTCGTGCTTCCTCGATCAGGGTGTTGAGCAGCTGTGTCAACTGCCTGCTCGAGATCGTTGATTTGGTCTTCAATATGGGCGACTGATTCGGTTAACCGCCGGATCGTGAGATCACCGTGCCCGTTGAGCGTTTCACGATGATCCGTGATTGCCTGTCGGAGACACAGGCTTACATTCCCTTGGTAATTGTTGGCTGCCATCCGCTCTAATTCTGCGTCCAGTTCTTCTGTGAGCGTGAACTTACGACGGATGAACGTCGCTTCCCTGTTTGTACTCATACGTATCTCTCACAACGGTGTTCCTTGGAGTGCCTTCGACGGCACTAGCGGTCCGATCGATGTTCGAGCGTTCCATAACGCCTCAACAGATCGCCCGGCGATCTTTGATACTGAATGCTCTGCCGCAGCTGACTGTTTACTGGACGCTATCGAGTTGGTTATCGCTGGCGGCCAATCAGCCCAGTCCGTCTCGAAGTACGTTTCAATCACGTCGGCGATAGCGATGTGGTTGAATCCTCGTAACGTCGGCTGCGAAATCGCTTCACAATCCAATAGCCGCGTCCGAAGGATCCTCAGTGTGCGTTCTGTCGGTGTGATTAGCGTGACACCGTTGTATCGGTGCTCATCGAACTCTGTCCCGACCGCCTGCAGCAACTGAGGTTCTTCAGCCGGGGCTTCAGCGCTGAACGTTTCTGCCCGAATAAGCTGGTTCGTGTTGCCGACACCGATTTCACAGGCGCTGATATATGTTTCAGCCTCCGTTAGCGTAGCATCGAGCGTTATCAGGCACCACGAGCTCCGTAACTCGTCGTCCCCGTACCATCTATCCATCGAGACCACCTCTCTTGGAGGCCTGCTGTTCCGGGGAAGGCGCTCGAAGCGGTGCTGGAGTACCACTTTCCTTGCACTCTGTGCATAGGGGTGGCGTTGCTGGCTCACCGTCCCACTCTGGGTCATCCCAAGCAAATGCTGTGCTGCAGGCGACGCAGTGCCAGTCAAGTACCTGATACCGGGTCGCCAGTTCAGGGTAGTGGTGTGCCAATGTCGGTGTTAATTTTGCGCCATCATGCGCATCTAGGTATTCCGTGACTTCCGACCTAGGATACGTCGCAACGCCTGGAAGAAACCCAGACGCGCCGATGTCTTCGTACTCCGAGCTACCCTTCCCACACCGCTCTCGATATGAACAGAACGTGCATTCCCAGTCGTGTTCTGGATCGGCTGGTGGGAGTTCATCACGCAATCGATAGCTCGTGTGCTCGGCGGCCCAGTCGAGAACAGTTTGCCGCCAAAAGACTGGATCGAACGTGATATGGAACGGCTGGATGTTTAGATTCGTCCGCCCACCGTAGATAATGAGGGCATCGGTGAGCTGCCGATCATACTCCTGTGACAGGCCGTACATGTACGCGTGAGCCTGTGCTCGATGATGGCTGCTCGGTGCTTCAAGATCAGCAACCGATTTCTTACTCTTGATCTCGGTGAGTACCTTCGGCTTCGAATCAGGGTCGACAATAACCGGGTCCGTCTCTCCTCTGATTTGAACCTCACCGGCTTCTGTCTGCACCGTGAAATCCACCCACAACGAGTTCGTTACGTACTCATCAGCTCCAGCCACAGCCTCTCTCAGAAACGGAAGAGCAACCTCCTCCTCAAAACGTGATCCGATCCAAAAGATTCCCCTCGGGTCCTCTTCCTCGGCTGGTGCATTCAATTCATTATAGAATTTCTTCCGATGACACTGCAGCAGACTGCTTGGGCTTTGACGGTCAGGGGGCTTGATGTCACTCGGCCCGTTGAAATAAGCTGTTCCATTACGTATATTTTCAACAAACTTTCGATCTTGATACCATTCATCGAACGCGTCTGCGGACACCGAGTTGAGTATGCTTTGTGTTATATCTTGATCAGACTCTGTAGCATCCGGTTGCCCTGTACGTATCGCCTGAACCGTAGTTTCTTTTTCAGCAGTCATTTGCTGAACCCTCTATACCTGTATACGCAAACCCCTCGAGAGGATCCTGTGTGCCATATTTGAGTCTCGTTCCAGTGCACCGGGTTGGTGACCGTCGATGCAGACGGTGGTTTCGTGTCATATCCAATACCAAATTTGGACGCTGGTTATATCATCAATCGCCGCTTGAGTCTCGCAATGACGTCGTCTCCCTACTGTAGGTACCTGCCACCGCGTGATGGAAGAGAGCCTGAACAATCGGTGACGTAGTCGCAGCTACCATTGATAAAATCGCGAGGTTCTCAGCTGGGGCTACTTCTTTCCGATCGGCGTCGTACGCAATCGCTCCGACATCATCTAACTCAGGCAAATGTGTTTGTATCAGTGTAGTATACGTATTATGGTACTTATCGCCGGTTGCGTGCTCAATAGAGATGTTCTGCTCAACAGCAGTGATCTCTTTCGCAAGTTGACGGACGGTAACGACAGCGCCTCCATTCGAACCCTCGAAGTGAGAGCTACGTAGCTGCAGTTCTTCGTGTGAGAACGCTCGATGCGCGACAAGCCCGACAACGACTCGACGTCGCGACGCACGCAAGCTGTGATGGACTATCGATAGGGGACGGTCTGTATACTGTTCAACAATGGATGGGATCTGATCCATATTATTTCACCTGAGTGAATGTGAGTGCAGTCATTTCCGAGCAATACGCTTCTCCAGGCCGCGTGCCCCGAATTGAGCTTCGTGGCATACTGATAGTCAATAACACTCACTGTATTAATTCCTTTCTAGGGTCTAATTCCTCGCAACGAGGGAATGGCTTTACAAACGCCTACTCACCGTCTGATTAATGGGCGAACCAGGTCGGAAACCAACCGTTTCCGATGACGAAATTCTTGACGTGTTTAGCAAAGCCTCTGATCCTGTTCTCACGACACAGGAGATCGCAGAACAAATTGAAATTGGGCGTCGCGGAACCTTTGATCGATTACGCAAGCTTGCGGATGAGGGATCGGTTGAAATGAAGAAAGTTGGAGAGACGGGAGCTGTTTGGTGGTCTCAAGCCGCATTGCAAAGCCAGTACTCGGATAGGTAGATATGAAGGGTTCTATGACATCTAAACGTTTAATAATGTGTTGTCCATCTGTGGAGTATATGTTCCGTACACCTGTTATCGATACTCTTTCCAGTATCAATAAATATGACTGAGGTAAAATGGAAGTTTCCAGATCAAGCATCGGGACTGACTGACTATCACTCAATCCCGACAGAAAAAGCATTAGACAGTGAGTTAGAGACGTTCGTTCGGGAAGTCCTACAGAATGCGAACGATCAGGGACTGCCGAACAATAAACCGGTGAAAGTGACGTTTGAATTTAACCGACTCACTGGTGACGATCTTAGGGAATATCTTGAAGCGATCCAGTGGACTGGGCAGGCGGATCCTCCAGCAAATCTTCAGTGGCATGTTGAACGTGCTGTTGACAACGAACAAGCAAGAGACCCAGGGCTGCGACGCTTCATCGATAGCTTCGAACAGGATGAGTTGCTTGTACTTACCATCCACGACGAGAACACGACGGGGTTAGTCGGAGAAGAAGATGACAGTTCCCAACCATACGGAGCACTTGTGAAAGACTTCGGGGGTTCGGAGAAGTTAGACTCAAGCTCTGGCGGGAGTCACGGAGTCGGGAAGACTGTTTTGTGGGCGTTCTCTGGCGTTTCGACGGTGATATTTAATTCCAATCCGCGTGACACGACCGGTTCCAATGAAGAACCGCCACGGCTAATCGGTCGTAGCATTCTCCCTGCACATGAGCACGAAGACGCAGATCGGACGTACACGAACCACGGTTGGTTCGGATACGACGATGATTCGGAGATCAGACGGTTGGGACGCCCGCCATCTCTCTGGGACCCAGATGGTGCGGTTTCGGAACTAGCGGAGGTTCTACAGGTTGATCGGCAGAACGACGAAACCGGTACAAGCATAGGGGTCATGGGGTTCCGAATCCCAGGCGAAGATATGCATCCTGACCCTGGAGACCTATCTACGCAGTTCCGTCACGCCGCCGTGAAACACTTCTGGCCAGCCATTTCTCGAGGCGATTTAGACGTTCGGGTCCGCACGCCGGACGGTACCGAAGAGGTCGCAAACTGGGACGATGCTCCCGGTGTACGTCCATTCGTTGAGTGCTACTCCCAGTTGTTCAAAATTGACACCGACGATCTAGATGGCCCAGGCTCAGTGGCGAAGACAAGTGTCAATGTCACTGTGCCTGAAGAGAGCGACGGGGTGATAGATTCACCCGATCCAGAGTACGAAACAGCCGTTGATCTTCTCATCCGACAACTGAACCCGACTGACACAGAAGAGTTTGACCAGAGCGACGACACCGACCTGAGCAGGAACCGGGTGGCGAGACTTCGAGGTGCACAGATGATTGTAGACTATGTGGACAAGAGCAGCGTCGCGGACAGAGGTGACGAGTTTGTCGGGGTCCTAGCCTGTGGGGAGGCACAATCTCCCAACGGCGATACGCCAACACCAGAGCAGCGGGGGGTTGAAAAGTTCCTCAAACGATCAGAACCGACTCAGCACGACGACTGGCAGGGTAGTAAGAACGATTATTTGAAGAAACACTATCGCGGTACCATAGTTAAAGAGATAGCTGCCCTTGAGGGGGAGAGACTAGAGCGAGCTCTGGCAGGGGTTGTTCAAGAAGATATTGAGTCGGGTGACGAAGTTCCAGACATGGATGATGTAGCGCCGATAATGGGTGAGAGGACGAACAACGACGAAAGCAAGGGCGGTGGCCCAGTGATGGACTGGGAAGTAGAACCTGAAACGTGGTTTGACGACGGGTACTGGTTATTTTACGGTAAGGGTGGACCGATTGATGACAAGCATGAGGACTGGAGTGTCACGGTCACGATTAATAGATTGGACGTTGATGAATCGTCGTCAGAATCTATACCAGTCCAGTCTGTGAAGTCTCTCTCGCCAGGTGTAGAAATGAGGTACAACGGTTCGTCTGTTACACTCAAAGCTAACGGGTCAATCAACGAAATTGAGTTTGAAGGTAGCTCCGAAGAAATTATAGACGGTGTCGGAGATGTGAGAGAAGCGTTTGAAATCGGAGCGATCACAGAGGCGAGGTTGGATGTCTCAGCCGAGATTGAGACGGAAGGTGACTCCTAATGCCTGCGAACACTCAAAACTCAAAGTCACGCGACGAGTCAATGCCGTATCACTACGCGGATGGTTGCCTACAGTTCGGTGTCACTGGTTTTTCTTTTGATGGGGGCGATGTCGGGAGTCCGGATTACGATGACAGGACGATCCCACTGTATGACTACGGTGACTGGTCAGAGGTCAGGATTAAGGGGGACGTGGCGGTTAGCAACTCTGTCGAACGTGTCTTTCCTGATGATGAAGGGCCACCCTTCCCGGCAGAGCTAATCGTGATCGTTGACGCCGAAGAGACACAACTACGTTTTGAGAAGACTATCGCAGACCCACCGATCTCCGATGGCAGTTACGACGTGGAACTCACTCTCAATAGGTCGCTTCTCCGTGGCGACGTGGTCATGACGCCTCGATTGGTCAGGACAGAATCATGTCGGGAGGGACTCCCGTATGCACCGAATGATGGGATGCGTGTGGCTGGTGGTGAGAGTTGGACTGTCGTCGTAGACCACCCCACGAAAGACTCCGATGGGTTCCCCTTCGTGTACCGGGACTTCTCACAAGATAGTATGCCTTCAGAAGAGTTGGTCCATTCATTCAGTAAGAGGCCGAATCCGAAGATGATGATCAACAATCAGAACGAAAATGTCGTGGATGTCCTCCAGAGCGGCAACACGTACGGCTTCCGACCGAATATGAAACGCCTATTAAAAGCCGACTTTGGAGTCACCCTTTGGATCCAACTTGTAGTACTCACAGGAACGACTATCGCCGAAGCGGGTGAGCCTGAGTTTGACTGGCAGAAGGGCGTAGTTGAAGAGATATCTAACTCTGTACTCGGAACACACCTCTTCGGTGAAGATGTTGATTACGAGACCGTCGTCTCGGAACTTGGAGACAATATCTCCGAACCCTCAAAGTTGCGGGAACTGATCACCAACATCTGTGAAGCCGTACAGCTCTATCAAGAGTACGCTGAAGATTTGGACTACTTCATCCAAGAGCACTCACCATGACGACAATCCATATACTGACCGACTCGGGCCAGGACCTTGTGAAGTCCCACGATAGCTTTCCGGAGGAGGAAGACTCTCAACCACCTACGGAGGAACTGGAAAACCACCTCCGGACTCTTGAAGTGGACGAAGCCACGATTGATTTCAACCGGCTTAACGAGGCAGTTAATTCATCAATGACCGTTTTTGACTTGGGGCGACGGCGACAACGAACAGCGATGGACTCAAACCTCGCACCCATAGTACACCAGTGTATTGATGTACCACCGAGAGTCGCCGCAGTACCTGGAATGTGGCACTACCTGGCTCTCCTCCGATACCCAGAATTTATTACTTCCAGGTGGAGTCAAGATGACGATGTACAAGAGAAGTTCCTCGGGACTCAAAAGGACCTCTACTCCAATCACCTAGCTCGCCTCTGGTGGGGTGCCCAACTCACTTACGATAAGGATGGAGATCACTACTTTGCGACTCACCGACTATTCAACAAGCAACGGTTGGTGAACTACGTGCTAGACAGCTCATTCAGACGATATCGGCCAGCAGCGATCGCGTTTGCCGAAGAACTCTGGAATGAGAGTGGGAAAAATATTACCAGCATCGCCAAGAGATTCAATAACTCACTCTCAACGACACAACTTGAGGCACGCTCAAAAGATGAGATCCGGGGCCAGCTCACGAAGATTAGAGATCATGTTGAGAATACGGGCTAGTGACTATATCGTGGTTTCATTCGTCTTTAGTTAAGTCTGATAGTAATATTTGAGATTGAATTATGTCTATAAGTATTACAAACAATAGAACTCACGGTTTAGATTCTGGTGTTGCCGATATCGAGCTATAAGTGTCCCCGGCAAGTGCTATTTTCCCCGTGTATCTGGCGTGAAAGCGTCGAATCTGGGTAAAAAATGAAGCTACTTGGTATTACTGAGAGTATTAACTAAAGACGGATGATCGTGGTTTTTTGTTTGATAGAAATCTTGGTCAGTTTGGTCAGATGTACTTATTCAACCCCTTCACTCCCCCTTCCACATGAAGATCTTGTGGCCGAGTCCAAAAGTAACTGGCCTCTTTTTAATGCTCTGAGCGATTGTGGATAATGTGTACGTGCTGTGCATCCTCACATTTTGCACTGCTCTTCGTAACTATATCTCCCTCAACATTTTGACACTCGTTGGTACCGCGATAACTCGGGTGTAACTGTTTCTATGAGACGCGATTACGGCTTCGGTCGTGAACTGCTGGATACTCCTTGTGGAGCGTCTATCAGTCAAATATGGCAATTCAGGGTTGAAGAAGAGCTATAGTAGTCGGTAGAACTTTTTACTCGTGGCTTGTTGCAGTATGTAGTGAATCATCTCGACGAGATCTCCGTTGAGGAATTACAAGACGCCCTCGACAACGTGGACGAAAAGAAGCCGACACAACGGCTCTTAGCCGCAATCGCGTACAAAAACGGTGTGTCGCAAACTGAGTTAGCCGAGTGGTACGACGTTCAGCGGCGGACGATCTACAGCTGGCTCAAGCGACTCGACACCGACGAGTCGCTTGGGCAGGCCGTGTCTGATGCTAAACGAACCGGGAGAAAACGAAAGTTGTCAGAATCACAGCTAAAAGAATTTGAAGAAACTGTACACGAACCACCCGACGAGGTTGGTATTGACGCGCCGGCGTGGACGCCGGCGCTCGCGCAAAACTTTCTCGAAGAGACCTACGGCGTCGAGTATTCAGTCTCGTCTTGTCGGCGGTTGCTGAAAGAGGCTGGGTTGAGTCATCAAAAACCCCGCCGAACAGCCGCTGAAACCGATGAAGACGAGCAAGACCGGTTCCACGACGAGCTCAAAAAAAAGCGACGGGAGCTGGACGCCACGGTAGTTTGTATCGATCAAACAAAAAAAAATCCGTGCAAGTCGAGCCGCGTGCCGCGTGGTTTCCGCGCGGCACGCGGCCCTCGGTCGAACTGTCTGGTCAACGTGATTGGACGTGTCTGTTGGGTGCGATCACCGAGGACGGTGATCGCTTCTTCTCTCGGTTTACCGAGTACGTTACGGCTGAACACGCGAAACATTTCATTTTAGCATTATGCAAAGAATTTGAAGATGATTTGATTGTTGTGCTGGACGGAGCGCCGTATTTTCAGGCGTCAGCCGTCACGGACCTGGCGGCCCGTGACGACCTCACCTTCGTGACGTTACCGTCGTATTCACCGGAATTAAATCCGGTCGAAGAATGCTGGAGACAGGTACAAAAGGCACTTAGCAACCGATTCTTTGACTCTCTCGACGAGCTAACAACGGCGATTGACACCGCTCTCGACAAACTCTCTGTTCCTACTGTGAGCAATTACTTCTAGTGTCTACTATAGTGTGATAAAATAATGTTTTCAGCTGATTCATTTACGATGAGTGTTCCCTTGTTCCCCCTGCAGCTATGTATGATTCTATCTCATCCTCTATTTGTCCCGTTCCGACTGCACATATATTATACGCGATTATCACACAGATTCTGACGGACTAAAATCTGTGATAGTCGCTTGTCTGTCCATCCACATGAGGAACTCACTAACTCGATCACCGACGACTTCTCCCAGCCTGGGTGGAACTGCGTTCCCGATCAGACGGCCAACTTTGATTATCTCAACTTCTTCAAGATCGTCAGCGAAGCGGTAGTCTTCAGGAAAGGTTTGTATCATCGCACCCTCACGGAGTGACAGTGCACGATCTTGATCGGTGTCATAGTGGCCGAAGCGTCCGCTCCCGAGGTTGTAGAACTGTGTCGTGATTGTCGGAGCCGGTTCGTCAGCGACCATCCGGCCATACACTGCTTCATACGTCTGGCCGCTCGCCTTCTTGTGGCAGTCTAATCGTAGCTCCTCTGGCCAATCTTTCCAACTCCCCCCAGGATTTGAGCACCGGATCCTTTTTATGTTCGTCTCAGAAAGAGACCGTGCTGTATGTAGCGGATCTTCCTTGGACGTCTCACCGGCTTCCAGAGGATCCAGATGATCTATTCGATCTTTTACTGTCGGATAGTCTGCTGGTTCGGGATTCAGCGGTGCTCCGAGGTCTATCCGACCCTTTTTTGAAGCCAGAACGACCCATCGGCGTCTAGTCTGCGGTATGTCGTACTCCGGGCAGTAGACCCGCCGATCACTTTTGGGATTCAAATTGTAACCAAGCTGATCAAGGCCATCAATAAATTCATCGTAGACGTCGGCGTGGCGGACCTCAAAGACATTCTCCATAACGACAAAATCGGGGTCGCTCTCTCTGACGATCTCCAGAAATGCTCGGAGCATCCCGTATTTTGAGTGCTCGGAGCTATCCGACCCGTGAGTCAGTGGAGAGAACGGTTGGCACGGAGCACACCCCGCTAATAATGTCGCGTCGGCTTCCGAGTCAAAGTATTCAGTCACCATCTCTGGTTCCTCTCGCGCAAGTTCGGCAATATCCTTAAGAAGGAACTCAGCATCGTTGTTCTGTTCGTAAGGAAACTCAGAATCCGGATCAATATCAATACCTGCCTCTACGCAGATACCAGCGCGTTCTAGCCCATTAGTGAGCCCGCCAGCACCGCAGAACAGATCAATAGCAGAGATGTGCATTCAGTCGTTTATATGCTAGGAACTTCCTGGACTAAACATGTTGCTACCGGGCACGGGGTAGTGTTCAGATAAGCTGATTCCATGCGAAGGCGAATGATCGAAGCCAATTGTCGGCGGTATCTGCTTCGGCGTTGCTGAAACAGTTTGAGAAACTGGTAGTTCTACGTTTTATTTCTCGAAAGACACGTTCGACGCTATTCCGATTTCCATGTTTTTCATATTTAAAATCGAGACTGTGACGGCGGCAAGCGTCCTTCAATGAGTGCGAGCCATCGATGAGAAACACGGCGTGTTCTACGTCGTGTTTCTCGCGGAGTTCAGCAAAGAACGCGTGAGCAATTACGCTGTTTATGATTGGCTCAAGCGTTGTGTATAGCAATTCGTTTGTTTCAGGATCGACAGCCGCGTACAGCCAATATTATTCATCATTGAGCCGGATCACCGTCTCGTCAACGGCGACGTGATCCGGATTTTGACCAGACTCAGGCTGTAGATCTGCTTTCTGAACCCAATTATGCACAGTTGACCGAGCACGATTGACACCAAATAATTCAAGAATAGAAACAGTATTCGAAAGTGATAATCCAGCGAGATGGAGCTGAATACTAAGCTTCATCAGAAATCGTGGTGTCGCTTCTCGTTCAACAAACTCTAAGTCGATCTCGTCCAAATTGTCGTTGAGGCGGGCGTTTTCTGGCATAGACACTCAAAAAACGCACCGTCTCACCCTTCATCCTTATCTGAACACCGCCGGGCACGGTCACCGCGCATATTGGTTTCGGTATACGTATCATCATATCTACACTTGCCGAGACTCTCTCAAGTTTGTGTCAACAGATCTAACTGCATCAGTCGTCAGCTAGTCCAGTACTCGTTTCGGGTACTTTTGCACCGACATGCGAGAGTATTCCCCTGCCGATATGTTTTCCGAGCAATGGCGGAACGGCGTTCCCGATCAGTCGTCCCAAGTTCTTCACTCCGACCTCTTCCCATTCATCGTAGAAGTCGTAATCTTCTGGGAACGTTTGTAGCAGTGCACCCTCCAGAAGTGAGAGCGCTCTGTCCTGATCGGTGTCGTAGTGGCCGAATCGACCGCTCCCGTAGTTGTAGAACTGAGTCGTGATCGTCGGCGCTACCTTGTCGGGTTCCATCCGACTGTACGGGGCTTTATAAGAACGCCCACTGGACTTCTTGTGACAGTCTGCAAGCAGGTGGGTTAATCCATCCTCTTCCCATAGACGCCAGTCACCGCCAGGCTTCATGTTCCGGATCCGTTCAAGATTTTTTTCTGAGAGACTTCGCGCTTGATGAAGGTCATACTCTGGGTGAACCTCGCCGGCTTGGAGTGGCGGAAGATGCCCAATCGCCTCCCGGACAGTGGGATACTCCGACTCATTTTCGTAAAGCGGGTCCGGGAGAGATATCGGCCCCTCTTTTGAGGCCATCATGACCCAGCGCTTACGATTCTGTGGAATTCCGTACTCTGGACAGTAAACCTTCTTATTCTCATCGTCGTTCACATGATACCCAAGATCTTTCAGGGTCTGTACAAATTCGTCGTAAACGTCGTCTTTCCGCACTTGAGGTACATTCTCGGTGATAATGATGTCGGGTTCAACATACTCAGAAATTTTTTTGATATCTTTGAGTAGTCCCCATTTTTGGTGGTCTTGATGTGTCTTATTTTTTGACTGGCCCATTGTTGAGTACGGCTGACAAGGCGCACAGGCACCGAGAACGTCTAGATCCGAGTCCCAAGGGAACATCCTTGCAACACGCTCAGGATCCTGTGAAAGGGGGCGCACGTCGGTCTGCCTGTACTCGGCGTCAATATTCTGCTCGTATGCGTGCTTACAGTGTGGGTCCTTGTCAACTCCAACGTTCACCGAGATACCTGCTTGTTCCAGCCCATGGCTGAGGCCTCCAGAGCCACAAAAGAGGTCCACTGCGGTGATTTTCATAGTATCATTTTCTATCAGACTAATATAAGACTAGTGCACCAGATGGAGCGTGGCTTTTTATCTGAAATGGTAACCAGATGTGTATGTTGAATGATAATAAACTTACCGAGAGCTACGATGGTTCACTCACAGTCCGTCTCTTGAACAACGACGAGGAAAAAGAAGATGTCCGGTGTTCGTCATACAAAGAAGCTATCGAAGTGGTCATGGACAATCGTTACTCTACGACAGTGGCCAAAATAATCGGCAAAGACGGAGATGTCGTGTTCAACTCTGTGGACATGGATATCAACGACGGGGAGACCGAATGGAAACACGCGAAACGCCGGTTGTCGGTTAAAATAGAAGAGTACGATTGCCCGCACAATAGTGTCGCGTGCTTTGCTGATGATCTGTGCGTTCAGTGTAGGATGGACAAGATTCAGAATCAATAATAAACTGATCGCGTGTGCTGGGTTCGTTGATATATCGGTCTAATCAGGGACATTCAACATCAACGACTAATATCTGACTAATTACCGCTGTCAGAGGACGAGAGTTGCTGGATGGCTCGTACGAGGGCATAGCTAAATGCGTGGGACCGACACGTTTATCGAGGTCGCCCGATACAAAGACGATATATCTATTCTAAGATAATGATTAGAAGGCCAAACGATACAGCGAGCGACGCAGAGTGGTTCTTCTTCAACGGCGGACCTGGTGTCCCACGATATGGAGATGACCCGACGAAACACTCCGTTGACCACGACTCCGAGGCGTTTGTCCGAGAGGTGTTACAGAATGCGAACGATCAAGCGCTGGACAACGAAGATCCAGTACGAGTCACTTTTCGGTTCGTCACCTTGTCTGGTGAGGATAAAGAGACATTCCTCAACGCTTTAGACTGGGGATCTGGACTCAAGGACCGATTGAGTGCTGTCTCCAGATCCAAACACGGTCGAAGATACGACGACCTCGTAGACAAAATGGACGACCTCGAGTCCGAATTACGTCTTCTAATTGTAGAAGATCAGAATACGACAGGACTCACGGGTACTTGGGAGGAGGACTCTAACTACGCCGCTCTCGTCCGAGACGAGTTGTATAGCAGCAAACAAGATGACACTGCCGGCGGCTCTTACGGGCTTGGCAAGTCGGTCCTCTGGACGTTCTCTGGAGCCTCTACAGTGGTTTTCAACTCGTACCCGGTAGAAATGTCCGAGAGTGCAGAGGAACCGCGAGTGATAGCACGGTCGAAATTCCCGACCCACGAGCTTCCGGACGACGAAACCACCTATCAGGGTGCTGGATGGTTGTGTGAACCCGTACAGACGGAGCAGGGTGTCCGTCCCATGTCGATACGGGGCGAGGAAGCGGAACGGCTCGCCGAACCTCTCCATGTCGGACGACCAGATTCTAGTGGCACTAGTGCGATGGTCGTGGATTTTCAGGACCCCACTCAGGACGAACGACCCGATATCGAAGACCTGGCGGAAGAGTTCGTAGAGGCTTCGGTCAAGTACTTCTGGCCAGCTATCTTCCGTGACGATCTTAAGGTCACCGTTGAGACGTCCGGAGAGACGTACGAAGCGAACACGGAGGATGTCCCGTCTATCCGACCGTTCCTTGAGTGTTTCAAGTCCCGCTTCACGGAGAACAAGTTGCTTGACAGTCCTGGCGACGTCGCAGGACTTGATATCCCACTAAACATCCCTCCGCAAGCAGACGGTTCCGAGACACAAAACGGTGAAGTCCGTCTGGGCGCTCGCTTAGCCTCTCCAGCAGACGACGACACCTATCTCAATAGAGTGGCCTTATTTAGAGGTGCAGGAATGGTCGTAAAGTACTACGATCAAAGTAGAGTAGCATTCGGGGACCGGAACTTCCACGCTATACTTGCTAGCGGGGAGGCACGTACCGACTTCCCACCATCTAATTCCGATCAAGAAGTTGATCGGTTCTTACGTTACGCCGAACCCCCCGAACATGACGAGTGGGAGTCCACCGAGAATCTTCGAGAACAGTACCAGCGTGGGTTCAGAACCGCTATCGAAGACATGTTCGGGACGATGCGTGACGGCCTCCGTCATCTCATTGCTAAGAGCGACGGTGGGACAGATCTCCTCTCCGACAACGTACTGAACAGGTTCCCGATCCACGGGAACGGGGCACCTAGAGTGACAGGTAACTCTGCCCCTTCAAAAGTATTTGAAATAGAAAGTTCCTCTCGGTTTGACGGTGATCGCTGGACTTTCTCGGGTCGAATTGAACCAATCGTCAAAGAATTCGAAGGGTGGACCGCTGAGATATCACTCACAGGTATTGGCGAAGACGGCTCAAGATACGACGAAATTCCGGTCGAATCTATCTTTGTGGACGACGAGAGCGTGACGAAGGTTCGTGAGAACGGGACAGCTAGATTAGTCGCAGATGCGAGTACGGAGAATGCCTCATTCGAAGGTTACTCGCATGCGACTGATAACGAAGACATATTAAACGGGAAAGTTGGTGAGACACAGATTGAGATCAAGGCGGAGATCCAGACTACTGAGGGTGACGAATCTTGACTAAACACACGCAGCGACACAGAAGCACGACTCTCCCATTCAAATACCAGGATGCTGGACTTGATTTCGAACTGGAACAGTACTCCGTAGATGGATCAAAGCCGAAGGAATTAGATCTTAAGCCAGGCCAGACCGAGATCAACCTGACACAGACGCTCCAGTCGGCAAAAGATGAGGGGGGCGATGATTGGGGAAAGGTCACGTTGTTCGGGCGTCTAAACGTTCCCGAAGGGGCGGTGAAAGATGTCTTTCCGGAGTCAGAACGTGATGAACCGCCTGCGAAACTCTATATCACAGTGCGTTGTCACGAGACCATATACCGTGAGAAGGCGACCGTATCTGAGGAACCTACTACATCAGGTTCGTACAACGCGACAGTAAAGATACCGAAGGAGATGGTCAGAGGGACGATTGAACTTCGCCCGTATCTTGTGCGAACACAGGATAGAACCATGAACGGCCAGTACGCCGGGAAGAAGAACTTCAGACTTGCTAGTGGGACGATCTATTCTGTCGTTGTAGATCTCCCACCTGGAGAGAAGCCACCGGCGATTGATGGCGAAGAGATCAGCTTCTCACGCGCAGTACATCTTCCAGAGGGTGACAAACTCTACTATCTTGACTTTCGGAACGAGAAACGTCCGAAACTCTGGATCAACTCGGATCACCCTCGTATCACCGATATCCTTCAGAGCCGAGGTTCTGTTGGAGCCGAAGCGCGGATGCGGGACGTGATCCTAGACGAGATCAGTTACGGTGTCTGGTCCCAGCTGATTGTCCGGGCGGCCTGTGGTATTGGCGAAGACGGCGATGTTGAACAAGAGTGGCAGCAAACTGTCATTGAGACGTTTGCTCGGAATCTCTATGAGGTAGACAACGTCTCGGAAGCTGCGCGTAAACTGCGAGCGGACGTCGCCGATCCCGAGACCTTGCCCCATCTGATGGAACAGATTGATCAAGAGCTACAAGAATATATTGACCCGAGAACGCAACTCATCAACCTCATGGAAGAAGGGCTCCGGATCTGATATGGCAGAGGAAGATCAGCTATATCGACTAGTTGGAGACGGACGGCGACTCATCGGCGAAGAGTTTCTGAAGGGAGAGGCGGAAATCCCTGACGAGGCATTAGATGAGTACGTTGAACCGATGCCGAGTGGAGCGACAGGCGATCTCCAGACGCTTGACTTAAGCGTCAAGAAGATCCTAGACGAATATTCCGAAACAGACACTGCGATTGACGGAGCCCTTGCTGAAGATGTCCATCGGTGTTTAGGTATTACTCGACGGATGGCCGGCGATCCTGGTATATGGCACTGGATAGCGGTCGACCGGTATCCAGACTTCGTTCGCCATCGCTGGGAGTACCGCTCCGAGGCCGCGATGCGTGAGAAATTCCTCGGCGCTGGCTCAGACCTCTACTCTAACGCGATCCACCGGCTGTGGTGGATCGCCGAACTCACGTCCGATGGAGATGACTACACCCTAACGGAACAGGTGTTCGCGAACCAGACGATCGTCAACAAGGTTTTCGATCGATGGTTCGCACGGTATCAGCCAGCTGTTATCGCTATCTGTGATGAACTTGCTGACGAGAAATCAGGTGTCATTGACGAAGCCACACGACGATTTAATCACGCTCTGACCAACGTGCAACTTGAAGCTCTTTCCGAAGATGATGCGCGTGACCTCACGAGACGGATTATAAAAGACGTCAGATGACCGTTCAAACAAAGGTTCGGTGAATACCCCATTGGCTGGTGGCCGGTACTACTTAATATGGGTTTTGAGTTGCAAGGATGGTGGACGTGGTGCTGTATTTGATTTCACGGAGTTGATCGGAAGTGAGTATCATACGACTGTTGACGTGCCGAAACTGCTTTCAACGAAGTCCGGTCGTTTGTTGAACGTCTCTCTTGATTTGATTGACCAAGTTGATAATTCGTATATCGCTCCTCCGCATAATATTGTTGACAGAGCCGCAATCATTCAGGGCTAAGTATTTCTCACAGTTCCAAATGTTTCTACGTCGCTCTTCGGTAGACGGGCGGAACTAGCGGAATACGTTGACGCCGATACGATCCACAGAACCGTGGATCGGTGCCCCACTAATAGTTAGTGGGTGGAGAAAGCCGTAGGTCCGAGCGGCCTGCTCCAAGCAGGGTTTGGAGCAGGCCGCGGAACTTCGCCAACCACGGCTGGAGCAGTGACCAGAGACATTTTGTTTGGCTCACGTGGACGGCCTCGTCAGAGATGTATCTGCCGTCATAGACGACGTATCGGTGATCATGCTCCATGCTCGGTAGGCTGGCAATCCGTCAGTCCAAACCTCTTACAGCGGCTGAGAGGGGTTGTCGGTCTCCTTAATCACCAACGTGAGATCGTCCTCATACTCGCACCCTCTTGAGTTGACACCACGTGAAGCGCGTCGCGGCAGGCCGTGATGAGCGCCACCACATCTCCCTAACTCCCTGTCCAGCGGGTGCGTCCGCCCTCGGGCGACCCGCGCGGTTAAGCCCCTTCCACGGCGGGTCTTGGCGTTTGACCCCGACACACCTGGCTGTGTTTCATTGACCTGTGTTGCCCATTCAGCGTGTCATAGAATTGTTCACAGCGTACTGTATAGCTAACCACGCTTAAGTTTGGGACATCACCTGTCGCGGTAGCAGGGCCAACATGGGAGCGCGGGATCAGCGTACCAACAGTCAAAGTCATTTGCAAGACTCGCGCTGTCGATCTTGCACGCTTACTAGTAATAATATTGCTAATCTGATCCTTGTTTCGCTCAGTTAGTGAAGAGTCTTAGTCAATAACTACTGAGTGCGGTGATGTGTAGCTCACATCTACCACCGAACTCTCATCAAACAGGTCCAACAATATCCACTCAGACAATAGTTCGTTCTGCTAAACTAGAACGGATGCCTTTCACCCAAGGCAGCGAATGAGAACCAACGATTATCGGAATCACAGAGGTAATTTGACTTTTTTTGCGAAGTCGAAAACCACATCAAAGACGTCTACAGCGGATCCAACAGTCTCTCCTTGGAGGAGAATGCCCAACTCAAAGTTGTTTGAGAGACTCGTATCAGTCAAGTTTGCACTCCCGAGGTAACAGATGTCTCTGTCAGCTATCGCTATCTTCGCGTGCGTCGCGTAAGCTTGGCGTCCAGTCTCGTCATCTGATTCGTAGAGGTCACGAACTCTCAACAGGTGTCGATTCCCCGGATTGACTCTTTCGTGGACCGAGTTCAGTGTTGAGATGAGTTTTGAGTTCGCAGACCCCGTTTCGCGTGTTAGTATCTTCGTCGTAACTCCGCGATTTGCCAGGCTGGCAATATCGCCCACTACCGACGGATTTGGATTGAAGTACGGATTTGCGATCCGGACGACCGAATCTGCATCAAAGAACAACTTTCGTAGGTCGCTGGACAAGGGTCTAACGTCGGTCATCCCCTTGCGGTGGATTCCCGGAGGGAAGGTCGCTGTTAGTTCAACGTCCGGGGCCCTGCTAGTCTTCTCCGTCACGCCCGCTTCTTCTAAAGCCGCTCTAGCGATTCGTTGACCCTCTAAAATTCTAGCCGCAGCTTCACACTCTACGGTGAAAGAGTAGTCAGCGAAGGATACTCCACTCCTCTTCTGATCTGCGACTCCGTTCAGTACCAAACCAGTAAAGAGGGACTCCGCATCTGACTTTGAGAGTCTGTGGCGTTCGATAGATCTGTTTAGTTCTGTTCGGTTGATTTGGATAAGACGCTCTGATCGCTCGGCGAAGTAGTCCCTCAAGAGTGGCAGGATTTCCGAGTCGCTCACTCCCCGGGCGATGGTGAACTCAAGGTCGTTGTTGAACCACTCGTCGCTGGGTTCTCCATCGTCAATCATCGGTAGCTAGACATCCCAGAACGGTGTGTGGTCGTTACCTCCAACGAGTAATTCCCTGTCGAGAGCTCCGTTGTAGTACTCACACGTGAACTCGCTCACGTGTAGACATGCGTGACAGGCTGCACCCTCATCGTCGTCTAAGCAGGCTGGGTCGTAGATGCAGCGAGATGCGTGGTCTACCGCGTCGTCAATCCATGGGTGGATGCGGGTCTTGAATAGTGTGAACATCCCACCGAGTGCGAAGTGTTCCATACTCTGCGCGTACAAGACGATAGCCGGTACAGTCGGGAGGAGCAGCTCGGAGATGCTGTCGGTACCGAGGCCGCACTGTTCGCTCGCTGTACTCATCAGTGCGTGACTACTGGAGTGGATCAGCCGATAGACGACGTCGGTAATATCATGTTCGATTGGCGTGAACGGATGCTGAGTCTGTGTGTTGTCGAAGTTACTCAGGAACCAGCGCTTCAACTCGGCGTCGTCGTCGGTGTCTGGTGCCGTAGATTCGGTTAAGTAGCCGTTCTCAATGAGCCACTTGACAATCTCTGCTCTGTCAAGTTCCAAGACGATGGCTTCGGACGGGGATCGATCTCCCCATACAGTGAGAGCGTCAAGGTTGTACGGGTGATCGAAAGCACGTAGAGTGGTCTCGCTGGCGTCTGGGGAGTCACGTGTATACCCGAACACGGTGTTCAAAAGCGGGAAGTTATCAACGACCCAGGCATCCGATACGTTGATTCGGTCCAGCTTCTCTCGATATAGTTTCGCTTGCGGGTACTTTTCCACGAACTCGTCGTTGTCCACGAACTCCGATAGAGAACGAGGTGTTGGGTGCCGTTCTTCAACACTCTCTCGCATGGACCCTCCTTCGTAACCCCGAGTAGATCTCAAGAAGGTAAACAGGTCGTGTGCGACTGCAGTGTACGCGGAACCTGCGTCCTCTTCAGTACGTTCCGTGGGTAGCTTGACACGATCTCTGTTCTGGGTTACGACGGTCCCTCTGCTTGGCGAGTTACCCATCGCAATTTGCAGAGCCTGTTCTTTGTTCTTTTCAACCCACTCCTTCCCAAACTGCTCATACAGATCTTTGAGAACATCCTCTTCAGACTGTTCACTGATGGCGATCTCTTCAAGAGTAACGTCTTTTTTTTCCAAATCAACATCCCCCAAGTGGGCCGCCATCAAAATCCGAGTCCATTCTTCACCATACGGAATTTCGTCTTCTTGAACGCCTACGTGAGGGATATCGACGATTACCTCACGTTGTGGGTAAAACACGGTGCCAGCGTTGGTCGGTTGTATGGATCTGACAGTCTCGTCGCAACGGTCACAGTAAGCCGAGAGGTCACCGGTTCGCTGGTGACAGATGCCACACTCAAACGACCACGTTCGCATATCTTCCGGGACGCCCCTGTTTAGTCGAACGTCGTCGTAGCCGTGGGAATCGCATCCAGATGGCGTCAAGGTGAAGATCTCGCCACAGTCGTGAGTAGCGATGAACGAGAGCTGCTGGAGCTGTCCGCCGCACCCGCTCCGTGTACAACGACCCTTCGTATACTGGAAGCCCTTAGCAGTGTCCCGGTACTCAACGTGGTCGCACCGCTTACAGACCATCGTAGTCGGGAAGATCTCTCCGTAGACTTGCTGGGGGCGGAACACGTCTATCCGTGCGTCGTTAAGCTCGGACCACGGAGGGCTCTCCCCGTTTCGGAAGCTCGAAACCCGTCCTTGGACGTGGTTTGCTATTCGTCGCTGATCTACGTCCATCTCTTGATGGTGCCACTCGTCAACCATCATTGTAATCCCGTACCGGGCGTAGTCAAACAGGTCACCGGGTACGAAGTTCGCCAGTACCTGTGCGACACCGCGTTCCATTTCGGCGTTCTCTTGGCTCATTGTCTCTTGATCCTCCGAGTTTAGTTGTCAGTGAACATCTGAAGTACGGACGCCGAGTCGGGTGTGGGGTACACGGGAATCTGTTCGTCGATGTCTCTGAGACTCCGCATCGGCCCCCGGTGATCCTCTTCCCTGTCGAGTAGAAATCCAATCCAGTCCTTCTTTGGATTGAGCGGTTTCTTCATGGCACGAGTCCACAATTCGTCAAAGTAACTCTCCAGCTTCTCCCGGTAGAGTTGCATACCGGTCGTGTCTGCCCACTCGCGTTCGTGATCCTCGGTGACGGCGTAACAACGCAACACCATCTCTAACATCTCTTCACGGTCTATGTCGCCGTTCCGAGCCGCTTCCTGTAGTCCTCCATGAAGATAGACACGGTCGTCGTACTTTCCCTCAAGCATTTCGTCGTAGTACTGGATGATCAACCCAGCGAATATTCCAGGTAGAGTACACTCCACGGCGAATTCTGCCCACCGTTCCAACGGGGTCGCCTCAACGAGTAGGTCTTGGTACCGGTGGTAGTGATCGAAGCGAGTATAGTGGCTCCGGTCCCGTGCACGCATCGAATCAAACAGTAGGAACACGCTCCCCGTGTGACGTCGTCCAACTCGTGAGTACGCTTGGATGTACTCCGCGGTGTTCCGCGGCATACCGAAGAACGAGATGAAGTTGAATTTGTCAACATCAACCCCGTGGGATATCATTGATGTGGCGATGACGATGTCGATTGGCCGATCCGGGTCATCAGATTCAAGTCGAGCGAGAGCGTCTCTGACCACACTCATCGGTGTTTCTCCGGTCAGAGATACGGGTGTGAGTGACTCGTAGGGGTCACCGTGAGACTCCAACTGCCAATTAATCATGGTCTTGACCGACCGTTGGAGCATGTCGCTATTGCTTTTCGAAATGTTGTACGATATCTGCGTCTCGTATTGGGTCAAGAGATCTTCCAGTAGTTCCTTGCGTTCGCCGGCGTCGTCGGGCAAGTCCAGTGGGCCACTCGTCGCATCCACGGAGAGTAATGAGTCATATAGCGACTCCAGATTCGCACGGAACTCCTGAATGATCTGAGCGTACTCCTTAATAACGGTGTTTATAGCGAAGGTACGGGAGACGCTGCGAGGTACGGCACCGACCATTTCTCTGCCGAGTTGGTGTGGATCTTCGTACGCGTAGAACGACTGTTTCAGACGCGGTCCCTGTGACGGGAAGATTTTGGCGTCACGCCAGTAGAGAGCTTGAACCTGCTCCTCCGCACCGGCAATCGTCGCCGTCGCAGCTACGTATTTTGGATTCCACCCCCCATCGTTCACTTCGTCCATCCACTCTTGGAGGAACGTCTCATAGTGTGAATCAAATGCACCAAATTCCTCCCGTAAAAGGTGCAATTCGTCCTGAATAAAGAGGGATGGAGGATCAACTGGGTCAACGGACTCCAACGACTCGCTGTCGCATTGGACGTCGTCCGGATAGTTCCAGTCGTCACACAGACAACCGTCTTCACCCGTATAACCATGGTCAAGACACCTGTGTTTTACCCGACCGAACAGAGTTCGTGCCCGCCGCTGCATCCCCATGATTGCGATCTTGTCTATCGTACTCACAACGAACGTGGGAGCGTATCGATACACCTCCTCATCTGTAATATATACGGGCAACTCAGCGGTCTCTCCCCCTTGGCGTTCTACTTCCGGACACTCGGAGTTCGTACACTGGTGAACGATTCGTAGGCGTCGTTCGTCCCCGGTGACTTCCACGGAGTCTTCTCCACAGTAGGGACACTCCGAGACGATGAGCCAGTCTTCTTGCTTTTCTTCGTCGTCCCGGGCCTTTCTTGCGTTGTTCGCGCCGTTTGAGTCTCCCTCAATCACCTTGTTCGGAGTATTGTTCTTCCCGACAAAGTACCCAACACTGAATTCTTCTCCGCCGAAGTGATTGTCTTCTCTCCGGATCGTTTCTGCGCGACAGAGTACGTTCGCAATCCGCTGTAACTGCTGGAGGGAGAGTAACCGTAGAGGGAATTTCGTCCAAGCCGTTGTCCCGAAGTTCTTCCCGCGGAGACGGTCGTAGAAGGCTGTGAAGACGACGAGTCCGAGGTAAGCCTCTGTCTTCCCACCACCGGTAGGGAAGTAGATCACGTCGCCTATGTTGAGACGATCTTCCACGTCCCGACCAGGATCTGCCTGGGCGACGATGTCCGGGATGCTCATTACGATGAATATGATCTGGAACAGTCGCCACTCGGTGAACTCTTCACCCATTCGAGAGAACGTCCGGTTCAACGCTCTAAACGCTCTCTCTACGTTCTCATCTTCTCTGATCAGTTCTCGCCCTCGCTGGAAACGCTCACGCTCGGCGACGAATTCTTCAATGGCGTTTTTGAACTCTTCTACGGCTTCGTCCGACTTCCCCTCCAGAGCTTCGTCCCTCACTTCGTCGTACTGTTCCGCGGCACGTTCCATCTCGTCCCTGATAGCACCTAACACATCATCTATGTCACCGTTGGCGAGATCTTCAAAAGGTGCCGGAACAGCTTCACGGGATCGGTACTTCGGTTGCTCATGGAAGGGAACCGTGGTCGTCTCGGCGTGAGTGACTGTTTCTCCTCCACCAGAGTTCACCGCGCAGTTTTCACCAACCGCATAAATCTCTCCGTCATACTGGTACTCATCACGAATCTCCTGAGAATTAAACGGAAGGAGAGAAGCACCGTCTACATCAACTGATAGACCAGCGTCAAAGAGGTATGTCTGCCACTCGGAACCACCTTCGACCGCGTTGTTGAAGTCCTCACCGTGGGTATTCACCAATTGAACGTTGATTGCGATGGATCCCTCGTCTGGTCGGTGACTACAGGTGATTCTCACAGAGCCCTCCCAGAGAGTCGGCACCGGGTCACCTGTGAACACCCGGTTGAGGTAATCCTCAAAGGCGGATTCGTCTTCTCGTGCATCTGGCGGAACGTCTTCTTTCTCTCTGTAGGTAGCGTCTGGATCGGCTTCCCGGAACGCTCTGCCGGCGTTCTCAAACTCTCTTCGTGCTTCAGCGAACGCCTGGTCTAAACTCTTGTTTATAGTTCGTCCAGTCTCGGCGGCGTCCTTGAGGTCCGAACCGGTCAGCTCTAACGACCGAAACGATGGCTCAATCCGTTCGTAAACACCGACCAAGCTCTGAGTTCGAGCGTCTTCGGTCTCGCCTCCGTCGGCACGGACGTCGGTCTCTCGGGCTTCTTCCATTTCAATATCCTCTGCAGCGTTCGCTAACTCACCGTGTTGTACCTGCTCTTTGTACGTCGGGAACCGCCTGTAGAACACCTTTGCATCCGGCGTCACGTCTACCACTGCGTCGTCGTCAACGTTATCGTCGATACGGAATTTTATACCGAGAGTAAACGGAGCGACTCTCGTAGCGATGTTCTGAAAAATGTCGTCTTCAGCTTGTGCTTCACGGTAGGGATACTGACTAGCGACGACACCCGCGAAGAACTGTTCTTGAGGATCTATCCCGAAAACCGTTTGTTGCTCTTCCCCCCGTCCGGTGATGCGGTTCGTGAGCCTCTGGGTGATGATTTTGTTGACGGCTTGATGCCGCCGGTACGAGGGATCGTCGGAGACTTCGTACGCACTGTCTGGGGGACGGACGTACTCCGGGTCAGTTCTCGGAGGGATTGAGCTGAATCGAGGAGACACGAAGGCGGGTTTCTCTTGTGGGGATATAAATGTTCAACCGGATGGAGGTACCCCTTTGCGAGACGAATTGAACGATCCCGCAAGGAGCGTAATAGGTACAGGTCGATAAAATTATCACCTCCATACCTCGTAGTGCCCCGAAACAACGCTACCCTGGATTCAAAGAGTTTGAATGGACATATCACTCAACGTCGCCGTCTTCGCTTACCTCCTCTATCTCTTCTACAGTATGGTGAGTGCCAGCTTCCGAGACGCGAGTGGGTTTATCAGCGTTCATTTGTTCTTTGATAGTATCGTGTAGCTCGTGACCCTGTTGCCGGTTGATTGTTCGGAGCCCTTCCATCGCCGCTTCTATTCCTTTTGGATCGGCGACGAGTTTTTGATACTCAAAAGCACGACCGATAGCCTCTATGTCGAGATACGATCTCGGGCCGATAGTTAATGAAGGATCTTCTACAAGGTCAATCGGGCCATCTGCTTCCAGTACAGATTTGAACCAAGTTCGGACCGTTGCTTTCGTACGGTCAAAGTCGTCGTTTGATCCTTTCACACGGTCGTATATCGTATCATGTATTTTCGAATTTGTATCCATCTCGTCGGGAGAAAGCTTGTCCGCGACGCGTTGCCGAATGTCTTCTATTGCGTTGTACCAGTCATTTAAATGGTTGATTGCGTGATCAGGACTAATCTCTTCTTCGTAGAGGTTTCGAAGTTGCTCTTGCCAGAGTTCCGTTTCCAGCTCATCCGGAATCGTCACGAATACATCACCGTCGGTTAGAGCTTCAGGACTCACCCAGTGGTACTCAACGTCATCGAGGTTTGCTCGCTCTCGGAGGGTCCGGTCGTGATTCGTTAGTTCAACTTCTTCACCACTTGTAGTTTCAACGACGTAGTGTTGAACCTCTCTATCGTACCGTCCTGACTCTTCACGATATTCGCGGGCGGAGACTGATTGAATAGTGTCCGCCAGGATATCGGCTTTCGACTTAGGTTGTGAACCCGTCGCAGACCGAGACGCTGAAGATTGAGCGTCAGACCCCTGGGAGGACGTTTCAGATGTGCCGTCAGGGGGTACCTCCCGTTCATTGACTGGCTCTGGTTCGCTGTCTCCGGATAGCTCCGGGTAGGCATAGGGCGAGTAATCAGAACCGGCGACGACGCCGTTCAGAGTATCGACGAACTCACGGGCGTGTCGCTCCACCATCGTAGCCCAGGTTCGGTCATAGGTCAGCACCACGGTTTGGGCCACCCTCGGGTGGAGATAGAAGCCCGCGTTCTCCTTGTGGAGTACACCACAAACAACGAGTACATCTTTCGGGTCTATCCATCTAGCTTCGTCAGGTGAGACGACAGAGATAGTGGCCGAATCTAGTTCGTCTTGAGTGACTACTTCACGTTTCAAGAGGGAGTACCGGAGAATCTCTGCGTGTTTCGGACTCTCGCTAAAAATCGCCACGCGTCGCCCGTCCTCCCTCCCGCTTTTGATGTATTCTCTCAACGCTTCGAACATGGGGTTCTGTTCTTCTAATATTTGAGCTATTTGTTCGAATATATTGGCAGACTTATTAAGAGGACGGACCGCTTGGAGATTATCGACAGAGTCTGCTCTCTGTTCAACGTCCTCTATTCGTTCCTGAATCATCGGAGGTACGAACCGCTCCCCTTCGTAGTAGCGTTCTCGAATCCACTCATTGAAGTCTTCACTTGGGACAGGTAGGCGTTCAAAGAACAACTGCCGCGAGAAGATCATCCCCCCCGCACCGCCATCGTCAACTCCTCTGAGGGTGGCCGATTTTTCGAAGACTTGATCCAACAACGACGAGATATCTTCCGCCTCTACGTGGTCTATCTTAATTGACGCCGACGTGGCTAGTGCACGTACGTCGTCGTCACCTATGGACCAAATGGCTTGTTCCGTGTCGTCCTTCGTTGAGTTCTCAGGTGGGTTAGAACTTCCAGAAAGCGAGCTATTCAGGCGAGAATCCCTGTCGAAACTAGCTCCTCTGATTGCACTGTCAATCGTTTCAAGCCCAGGGACTGTTGAAGCCGAATCAAGTCCGAGCGGAGGACCGTAACGTGGGCGTCCGTCCCGTTCGTTCTTCACGAAATAACTGTACGTGTTGACGAACGTGGCATCTGGATGTACATCCTCTACGTCTTCAAATCGCTCGTTAGTGTCTTCTCGTGTCCTGGACGTTAAGTTTGACAAGACGACGTCTACGTTACTAACGTGTTTTAAATCTCTCAATTTCTTACAGAGAATAAAACGTCCAGGGCCGTGTCCGTCGGAGGCATTTTTTACCTCACCATCCCAGACGTACGCGTGCGGAACAAGTTCCGGGATGGGCTTCGCGCTTACTACCTCCCCGGCGACATCGGAGAGAGCGAACCTCTGTAGTTCTTTTCTGATCTCCCCTTTCATTCCCCAGTGTGTTCGCGACCCTGGTGAGAACAAGCCAACCTGTCTCTCCTCTTCAGGATCGGTTAATACAATCGCTATTGCAATCAAAACGACATCTCTCGGTTCATAATACGGAAGTACCACTGGGGCGTTTTCTCCCCGGTTCACGTGTCTAACGACCTTGTCTACGGTCTCTCGCCTGACCCCTCCGAAGCCGACATCTTTCCACAGACCTTCTTTTGTACGTTTCTTGAGGTTGAGATCTCCCTCGGTTCTATCAAATAGACCGATCTCCGGTTTGTCCATTCGAAGGGTTTGATTGAGTGAAGAAGAGCTCTCATCGTTTCGCTGCGAGAGTTCCTTTAGTACCCCAGAAGCCTTGTCGGCGACCTTCGTGTCCCCTTCTGCCAGTTGTTTTAATCTGGGTGGCGGTGGGTAGAAACCGGCAGCTGAAACACTCTCTATTGCCGCTATCACGATAGACTGGTCATCTGACTCCAATGCCCGCAAAGCGACCTTCCCCAGGTTTGCCGGAAGCGTGGATTTTTGTCTACCAATCGTTGATATAACTCCCAACCCTTCTATGGCGTCAGTGTGTTCTCTCCGGTCAATAAGCTTAATCAACCTCTCTGATCTCTGTAATATGGCCTCCGGTGCGCGTTTTGAGACTCTTGACAGGAAACGCCAGACTACATCTCTGTCCTCTAAGTCCTCTTCTAAGAGGCTGAACGCTCGTTCTGTGATTGTGTGGTACACTCGTATTGTTCCACTCCGCGACGTGAATGAGACAACGTCCAGTGCTTCCGAGAGGGTATTAGGCTCGGCACTATCTATCAAACTAGAAATCCTCTCTGAATTGTCTGAGATGACCTCAGGAGCACCTTCTGCAACTCTTGAAAGAATTCGCCACGATACGTCTTCTTCCTTGGCTTCTTGTTCCAGATCAGTCAACGCCTGATCCGCGGTTGTGCGATAAACTGGGATGGGTTCGTCCCTTGGTACAAACGAGAGCACGTCCAGTGCGTTCAAGAGGGAAGAGGGGTCTGCGTCATTAAGCAACCTTGACAACCTCTCTGAATTATCCGAAACGACGTTCGGATCGCCTTCTGCAACCCCTTTGAGAAATTCCCACGCACTACGATGAGCTTCGGGATCCTGTTCAAGCAGCGCTAACGACTTTTTGATGATTGGTTTCGCTACTTCTTTGCTCTTCGCCGCGATACGATTGGTGGCAGTCCTAACTTCCTTTACATCTTTTTCGTCTAGCTGTAGCGAGTCCAACGACAAATTCTGAATGTGTTTAATTCCCTCCGATTCAGATATAATCCCTGTCGCGTACAGTTCGGAAAAAGAGACAATCTCGTCACTGGTTCTCATGTGGCCGTTACTACATAGAGAACTGGCGACAATTCTTCCGGCTTCTTCAAGAGCAACCTCACGAGAGTTGAGGACCGAGTCTACCTCATAGGAAGGTTCTTCTACCAGTTTTCTAATCGCCTGTGGGGTTGCGATCCGGCCCAACAATCTGTAACCTAGTGAGCGTTGTGCTGCATCACCATGCTCAAGTAATTGATCAAGGTCGCTATGAGAAAAATTTGGAAAGTCATCATCTGGTCCTGTATTCTGTATAACCGTCTGAAGTATTGACGTACACCAGTTTACTATCTTACCGTGTGACGGTTCTTTTCCGTTCAAATTGTGTAGTTCTTCATTAAGTTCTTGCGTAACAACTGGAACGGCTGTAGTAGCTAATTCCGGATACGCTTCCGTCATCCGTTTTAATTCTTTGTAAATCTGATACTGGTTGTATCGGTTGTTGTCTTCTTCAACAGCAAACACTATATCATCTATCCAAGATTCAACTAAATGTCGGGGAAGTGGGTCTATTTTACTGATGATACTAATAGCTTTAAGACGGTGGTCATCGCTACGGAGGGCCCCTCCGATAGCCTCTATTTTATTATCTTCCATATATTATAGATGATTGGTTATTCTCCCTGGGAGTACTGCAGGCACCGGCATAATATGTCGATATGACATACCCTCACAAGATAAATGTTGGGTCAACTTGTATCGCTCTTTCAGGGTACTCGTTCTTTGCTCAGCAAGAAATCAAACCCCATTGTGATCGGTCTCTACTGGGATCCGGAATTTCAATGACGTATTATATGGGAATTTGGAAGCCTTCCAAGTCAAGACTCGCTATCCTATACTACATCTCAACCAGCGATTGGTTAAGTATCTCCCCCGCGTCGGTTATCACAGAAGCCCGGAGGGCGGCGACCCGCATTCACAGCATGGTTGGACTCCAACGAAAACAAAGCGACGAAACCGGTGTCCGAAGGAGAAAACAAGCCGTAGCTGGTCTCTACGGGTCGATTCCGTCGGCTAGGAATCGTGCAAACTCTGGATGGGTCCGGGCGGAGTCGAACCACCGATCTCGTCCTTGTAAGGGACGCGTCATAACCACTAGACCACGGACCCGGCGTTCGTGGGAAACCACCGGGGGCGGATAACGCTTACTTTTCCACGGAACGTTTACGCGTGTCCGTCTCCTCCGTCCGGGGTATGGACTCCCGGTGGGTCGTCTATAGCCTCTTGGCGGTCGCCGTCGTCTGTGCGATCGGACTGATTGCCCTCTCGGTCGGAATCATCGGTCCCCTGCTCGGCGACGGCTACGACCCGACGGCCGGGACGGGCGAGTACGAGCGGACGAGCGTGACCGTCGTCGACGGAACGACCGAGGTAGAACTGGGAACGGTTGACGCGGCG
This sequence comes from Natronomonas moolapensis 8.8.11, assembly GCF_000591055.1. Lineage (GTDB taxonomy): Archaea > Halobacteriota > Halobacteria > Halobacteriales > Haloarculaceae > Natronomonas > Natronomonas moolapensis. The sequence continues at coordinate 1,137,344 of NC_020388.1, forward strand.
GTGGCCGACACGTTCGTCAAGCGGTATCTCGGCCTGAGCGGGACCGAGAGACTTCCCGAGGACGGCGGAATGTTGTTCGTCCACGACGCCCCCGGCGAGTACACCTACGTGATGCGCGATATGTCGTTCAGTCTCGACATCGTTTTCATCGCACCAAACGGAACGATCACGACGATTCACGAGGCCCCCGAACCCGGCCCCGACGAGGACGGCACCGCCCAGGCGTACCCCGGACGGGGCCAGTACGTACTGGAGGTCAATCGCGGGTGGACAGCCGAACGGGGAATCGAGGCCGGCGACGAGGTCCGATTTGAGCGTTGAGCCCGAACGCGGCGTCGAGCTACCCACTTCGTGGCGCCGAATCACCCTCGAGGCGGCGTCGAACTGCCAGATGGCCAAGCGTTATCCCCGCCGAAGGCCGACTAGCGATAATGGCGGACTTGGCGGTGGACGATGAGGACGACCCCTTCGAGGACCAACGGGCGAACGCGGAGGATCCGATGCGGCGGCTGTTCACCGAGTACGGCCGCCCGAAGCGGCTCCCCTTCGCCGTCGGTGTGCTCGCGAGCGTCTTCGCACGCGTGCTCGATTTGCTTCCGCCCGTTTTGCTCGGATTGGCGATCGACGCCGTCTTCCGCGACGACAAGGCGTTCGCGCCGTGGCTGTGGCCGGCGGCGTGGACGCCCGCGGCGCGGGACGGCCAGCTCTTCTTGATCGTCGGGCTCATCGCGGCGGCGTTCGGCCTCGGCGCGCTGTTTCACTGGGTCCGAAACTGGGGGTTCAACGCCTTCGCCCAGCACATCCAACACTCGATCCGAACCGACACCTACGATACGATGCAGCGGCTCGACATGGCCTTCTTCGCCGACAAGCAGACCGGCGAGTTGATGAGCATTCTCTCGAACGACGTCAACCGCCTCGAGCGCTTTCTCAACGACGGCCTGAACTCGACGTTCCGGCTCGCGGTGATGATGCTCGGCATCGCGGCCATCCTCGTTTGGCTCAACTGGCAACTCGCCCTCGTCGCCCTCGTGCCGGTTCCGCTCATCGCGCTGTTTACCTACAAGTTCGTCCGGACGATCCAGCCGAAATACGCCGAGGTACGCTCGACGGTCGGTGACGTCAATTCCAGGCTGGAGAACAACCTCGGCGGCATCCAGGTCATCAAGTCGGCCAACACCGAGTCCTACGAGTCCGAGCGCGTCGAGGGCGTCTCCGGGGACTACTTCGACGCCAACTGGAACGCCATCCGGACGCGGATCAAGTTCTTTCCCGGGCTGCGGGTCATCGCCGGGGTCGGATTCGTCCTCACGTTCCTCCTCGGCGGCCTGTGGGTGCTGTCGACGGAGGCGACCGGGACGGCCCCGGGACCGCTCACCGAACCGCTGTACACCGGCGAGTTCGTCACGTTCATCCTCCTGACCCAGCGGTTCATCTGGCCGATGGCGCAGTTCGGTCAAATTATTAACATGTACCAGCGCGCATACGCCTCCGCCGAGCGCATCTTCGGGCTGATGGACGAGCCCGACCGCCTCGCGGTGGCCGACGGCGCGGAACCGCTCGCGGTCACTGAGGGCCACGTCCGGTACGACAAAGTCACGTTCGGGTACGACGACGAGCCGATGGTCGAGGACATCGATGTCGAGGTCGCAGGCGGGGAGACGCTCGCGTTGGTCGGCCCGACCGGTGCCGGAAAGTCGACCGTGCTCAAGCTTTTGCTCCGTCTCTACGACGTCGACGAGGGCGCGATTCGGATCGACGGGACCGACGTCCGCGACGTCACGCTGTCCTCGCTGCGCCGACAGATCGGCTACGTCGGGCAGGACACTTTCCTGTTCTACGGCACCGTCAAGGAGAACATCGCCTACGGCGCCTTCGACGTCGACGAGGCCGACGTCGTCGAGGCCGCAAAGGCCGCGGAGGCCCACGAGTTCATCACCAACCTTCCGGACGGGTACGAGACGATGGTCGGCGAACGCGGCGTCAAACTTTCCGGGGGACAGCGCCAGCGCGTCTCCATCGCCCGTGCGGTGTTGAAAGACCCCGCGATTCTCGTCCTCGACGAGGCGACCAGCGACGTCGACACCGAAACCGAAATGTTGATCCAGCGCAGCCTCGACCGCCTCACCGCCGACCGGACTACCTTCGCCATCGCCCACCGGCTCTCGACGATCAAGGACGCCGACACCATCGCCGTCCTGGAGGACGGCCACGTCGTCGAGCGCGGCGCCCACGGCGACCTCCTCGAGAACGACGGTCTCTACGCGCACCTGTGGGGTGTCCAGGCCGGCGAGATCGACGAACTCCCCGAGGAGTTCCTCGAGCGGGCGGCCAGGCGACAGGCCCGCACGGAGGCCGGCGACGACTGATCGCAACCGACGACGACCGACCCGGCTGCCGAGTTCCCCTCTCCTCTCCCCTCCACCTTCGGCGCGTTCAAGTTCCCCAAACCCCTGTATCGGGTATGCTTCGGCTCGCGGTGGCGACGGACGCCGAGACCCTCGATCGAATCATAGATCCACTCGCCGAGCGCGGAATCGAGGCCCGGTACGTCCCGACGACCGGGCGCGCACAGCCGCTCTCGGAGCCACTCATCGAGGAAGGGTTCGACGTCGGCTTCGTCTACCCCTCGCGGATGATGGAGGGCGGCGTCGCGGACGCGCTCCTCGGCGTGCCGTGGGTCAACGATCGGGCGGCAGTCCTGCGGAGCCGGAACAAGGCCGAAACGCTCGCGCGTCTGAAGCGGGCAGGCGTGCCGACCCCGAAAAGCGTCTATGTCTCGAACCCCGCCGCCGACTCCGAACTCCGGGCGGCCTTCGATCGGCTCGACCCGCCCGTCGTCGTCAAACCCAACTCGACGACCCGCGGGGTCGGCATCGCGAAGGCCGGCGACCTCGACTCCTTTTTGGGGATCTGTGAGTACCTCTCGCTGGTCCACGATTATCGCGCCGTCGACGACAGATCGTTTCTGCTCCAGGAGTTCCTCCCTGCGGCCCGCGACTTCCGGGCGATGGTCGTCGACGGCGAGTACGCGGGCGCCGTCGAGCGACGGTTACCGGCCAGCGAGCGAGCGGCGGGCCGCTGGAAGCATAACGTCCACCGCGGCGCGGCGGCGGTCGGCGTCGACCTCGCGCCCGGGCGCCGCAAGCTCGCCGAAGCGGCGGCCGAAGCGCTCGACATCGAGTGGCTCGGCGTCGACCTCCTCGTCGCCGAGGGCCGCGCCGTCGTCAACGAGACGAACGCCCGGCCGACGGTCGACTCGGCCACGAAGTACGACTCGGGGTTTTACGACCGGATGGCGGGACTGATCCGCCGGACGGCGGACGTCTGAGACACGCGCCGCTCGTCGGTCGTCGTCTCGTTCGTCAGGATGGGGACGCCCCGGAGCGGGCACCGACGCGTTCGTGGCGTTTCGGCGTCGGTTCGACGCGCTCTCCCCGCAGTGACGCGTGTTTTAATACGCCGAGCGATCGGGGGACGAGACCGGCCCCAGCCGACAACGCGATACCGACTCCCCGCTGGCACGCCCAGTCGCTTCCCCGGGATCTCGCGTCCGCGTGGACCCATCGACCGACGGTCCCGGACACGAGAACAACAGCAAGAGGACGATCAGCAGTTCGGGGCCACCGGGGATCCAAAACGGTCGGAGGAAGCTGAGAGAGCGACTCTTCCGGACGGACATAAACGTCCTCCTACCGTCTAATCCGGTGAGTTACCCCCAGAAATCGATCAAGCGCGTCCGTCGGTTCAGCTGGGTGATCCCTCAGTCGCTCATGGTGCCAGTCTATTCGTCTTCGGTCTCAATATTCAGCACCGTGCCATCGTCCGCGTGAACGGTGACTTCAGTTTCCGCCCCGGTTGACGCAACGAGTTCGACTTCGTAGACTGGTGTGCCGTCCTCGCTCTCGAGTTCGACTTCTTCAACGGTACCATTGGCTTCTGCGGTTGCGATATCTATCGCCGCTTCTTCGGAGAGACTGACATTGCTTTGAGTAATCGCGTTATCCTCATCGGCACCATCTAGCGGTGACGAACCGGCACCCTGTGCAAGCGCAAACCCGCTGCCAGATATAACCGCCAGGGCAATTGCGACAGCAGCTATTCCAGACAGCGCTCGAAGGTTATGTTTCATCTTGGGATCCTCTACATACGAGTTCGCGGCCGGATATAAAGTGCCGTTTGGTATATGAGTTTAACAGTGGTACACTTCTTTAACGACTTGCTTGCCGCGACGACTCCGCGAGCGAGGCCGCGATGGCCGCTTCGATCGGGGTCCGATCGATGGGGACCACGTCCTGGATGTCGTAGTCCTCGCGCACGGTCACCGGGTGGCGCATGCTCTCGGCCAGCGGACGCGCGATCGCGTACTGGACGTCGGTGGTAAACCGGAGCCAATGCGAGGAGAGTTTCGGCGTCATCACCGGAACTGGGAGGATGCGTATGTTCCGTCCCTTCCGGGCGGCCGTCATCCGGAGCAGCGACTCGTACGAACAGACGGAGGGACCGCCGATGTCGTAGGTCTCGCCGCGGGTCTCCGCGGCCCTCAACAACCCGGTGAGGTAGTCGATCGCGTCTTGGACACCAATCGGCTGACACGGCGTCCGGACCCACTGTGGGACGACCAACACCGGCAGTCGGTCGGTCAGGTCGTCGACGATGCGGAAACTCGCGCTCTCGGGGCCGATTATCACCGCCGCCCGGAGCACGGTCAGATCGAAGGCTCCCTCCGCGAGGACGGTCTCGACCTCGCGCCGGGAGGCGAGATGCGGCGAGAGGTCGGTCTCGTCGCCGCTGATCCCGCTCAGGTAGACGACTCGATCGACGCCTGCGTCGGCAGCAATTTCGCGAAAGCGGGCCGCGTACCGGCGATCGAGTTCGGCGAAGTTCTCGGAAGTGAGCGAGTGAATCAGGTAGTACGCGACGTCGACGCCGTCACAGAGCCCCTCGAGGGACTCCGGATCGCCGAGGTCGCCGGCGAAGGGCTCGACGCCATCCGGAAACGACTCGCTGTCGGCGCTCCGCGAGAATGCGACCACGTCGTGGCCTTCTTCGTCGAGGGCCCGAACCAGCCGCGATCCGACGAATCCAGTCGCGCCGACCACTAGCGTCCGCATTTATACTGCATACGTGACCCATCCACAAGACAGTTGTGTACGGCCGATCCGGTCATCTGGCTCCGTCCGCGTCGGGTGGAGCCGACGGAAACCGGAACCGAAAGCGCGTCCCGGTCGGCGAACGATCAGAGACGGTGACGCGTCCGCCGTAGGCGTCGACGAGCTTTCCGACGAGGTATAGCCCGATGCCGTCGCCCGAACTGTCCGGGTCGTGGACGCCCGGCTCGAAGAGGCGCCCGCGGACGTCGGGCGGGATCCCGTCGCCGTCGTCGGCGATTTCGATTTCGATCGCCCCGTCGGCGGCGGTCGCAGTGACGGAGACCGTGAGGTCCGCCGGAGGATTGTGAACGACCGCGTTCTCGAGGACGTTCCGGAACACCTCGCCGACGAAGCGATCCGACTCGACATGGAGGTCGTCCCCGATGTCGGCGTCGATCGAGACGTCGGGGGCGTCCGACCGGATCACGGCGATCTCCTCCCGGAGGACGCACCCGATATCGACGCGCTCGAACTCCCCGCCGTCGGTCTCGGACTCCAAGACGACGTTGGCAGTGTCGAGTAACTGCTCGATGCTTGCGGTCCGCTCCCCGATCGCTTCGGCGGGCGTCGGCGACGGATCGAACGTCGAGGGCCGGATCGAGTCGGCGTGATTCGAGATGGCGACCATGTGGTTTCTGATGTCGTGTTCGAGCAACCGCAAGAGGAAAACGAGCGTCTCCTCGCGGTCAGCGGTTCGGTCGGCGAGCCGTCGGTTTCGGGCGGCGCGGCCACGGTGCAACCCTACCAGAACGCCCGCGGCGGCTCCGGCGGAGCCGACGACGACGAACTCCCGGAGCGTGTCCAAGGCGATCGCCCCCGAGGTGAGCTCGGGGATCGCCCCCCAGAGGACCAGCGCCCCGGTGAACGCTGCCCCGCCGAGACACCACTTCGTCGCGAGTCGGTACTCCATGGCAGGGGGGTCACTCCGGAGCAGTACGATCGCGGACATCACGACGATGTAACCGAACACCACGTGGACGACGATGCCGAAGACGGCTTGGTTGAGATCGGCCGTCCGGGGGCGGATCCACGCGAACCAAAGCGTCAGCCCGGACGCCGCGAAAACGATTCCGACGGAGCCGAGCAACAGCCCGAGCGATCGGCGGTGTGCCGTTTCAGACATCGATACCCGTTGCTGCCCGTGTGGCGCTTCGTCGGCGCGGCGGATGTGGGCGGGCGCTCATCGTTCAGACGTGTCGGCCGACGCCGGACGTCCGCCCGCCCGTTCGCTCCCGTCCCCGTGTCGGATCGGATCCGTGAACTCCCATGCTGGAGACACGACGCCACCCCGAACAACCGTTCGGGCCGACTCGCCCGCCGTTTCGATCGTCGATACCGACCGACGGCGGCGGCTTCGCGTCTATCCCTCGCCGTCACCCTCGCCCGGCGTTCGGAGCGGCTGGAGCCGCCCGTAGGTCAGCACGCGCCAGAGCCACTCCATCGGGCCGTACCGGAACCGCCGCAGCCAAAACACGGACAGCGGGATCTGGGTCGCCCAGATGGCCACGGCGACGCCTAGCGCCTCCACCCGGCTGACCGAGCCGAACAGCCCCAACCCGTGGCCGTAAAACACCGACGTGGCGAGGACCGTCTGGAAGAGGTAGTTGCTGAACGCTGTCCGGCCGACGGCCGACAGCGCGCGGGTTTCGATCCCCGTCGGACGCCACCGGCAATACCGAGCGATCACACCGACGTAGGCGGCGGCCAACGGCAGCGCGCCCCAGTAATTGAACTGCCGCCAAAACAGCGCCGCGCCGGCGCTCCAGTCGGCCGCCTGGATGTAGGCAACGCCGGCGACGACGGTTCCGATTCCGACCGCGCCCCCGACGGCGATCAGCCGGCTGTAGACCCGTGGATCGCGGTCGTTGGTCAGGACACCGGATTTGAAAAGCGCCATCCCGAACAGCATCGCGCCGCTGACGCGCCAGGCGGTGTAGCCGAGCAGGCCTGCGGTCTGCCGCTGGAACGACGACGGAACCCGGTGGTCCATCTGGGCCAACCAACCGCCGCGGTAGGTCTCGACCTCGGCCCGGAGGACCGACGCCGCCGGCCGCCACGAATCGCCGATGGCGGCCGCACCCGAACGCAGCCCCGAGAGGACCTCGATGGCCGACGGGACCGCATACAGCAGCGCGCCGAGGACGAGAAGCGACCGGACGGAGCGGTCCCGGAGTGCGACGACGACGAACGCACAGACGCCGTAGGAAAACAGGATGTCGCCGTACCAAAGCAGGTAGGCGTGCCCGAGGCCGAAGACGACGAGCCACGCCGACCGGCGGGTGTACAGCGATCGAGCGGATCGACCCGCCTTGTCACCCCGGGTGAATAACACGACGCCGGCCCCGAAGAGGAACGTAAACAGCGTGATGAACTTCCCCTCGAAGAAGACGTGACTGAGGAGCCACGCCCAGTAGTTCGCCCCCGTCAGATCGCCGTAGATCGTCGGATTGAGAAGCGTCAGCTCCGGCATCGAGAACAACTGGACGTTGATCACCAGGATGCCGAGGAGGGCAAACCCCCGGAGGACGTCGAGGCTCAGGATGCGTTCGGCGGGCGGGGTCGGGCCGCTCGGTTCGCTCATGGCCTCCTCGGGGGGTCGTCGTTCGGGTGTGCCCGCCGATGCATCGGTTCAGTGTGTGATAACGGGAGAGATATCAAAGTCGTGTTGGAGCGTCAGGGCGGAGGCGACCGCCCGTTCCGGATCGCCGTCATCCTCTGAGCAACCGGACCACTTCGTCGGAGATGTCGGTTCTGACGGCGACCAGATACCGGAGCCCGGGTTCGAGAACCATCTCCGGCCCGGGGAGTTGGTTGCTGTCGCGTCCGGCGACGACGATGGCCCCCCGCGGAAAGGCGACGGATTGGAGCTCCCGGTTGGCGACCGGCGCGTCCTCGGCGACCGTGATCTCCAGCAGCGTGAGATCGTCGGTGACGTGCTCGACAGCCTGCACGCCGCCGCCCGCGACGTGTATGATCTCGTTGGTCGCGGCGTGTGCCGCCAGCTCTTCGGGGTAGACCACTTGATCGACGAGTCCGGCGTACTCGTCTTTTTCGCCGTGGTCGATCCGCGCGACGGTCCCGATATCCTGTTGGACCTTCCGTGCCATCGTACAGATGCCGATGTTGGTCATCGCCCCGTACCCGGTCAACGCTGCGAAGACGTCGCTCCGCTCGAGACCCGCTTGTTCGAGGATCGACCGCCGACCGCCGTCCCCCTCGATAACGGTCGCGTCGTACTGCTCGCTGAGGAACGCCACCCGATCCGGGTCCTTTTCGATTATCACAACGTCGTGGCCGCGTTTCGAGAGGTTCCGTGCAGCGTTGTAGCCGACGTGCTGGCCGCCGACGATGACGACTCGCAGATCGGTGCTCATTTGTCACCGTTCACCCGACAGCTAAATGTAGGTTTCGCTGATACAGTTATGAAGCACCGTGCAATCGTATCACACCAATTGGTGGATATATATGCCCGACGGGCCTGTGAAGCGAGTGCAATAATGACAGTCCACTGGAGCAAAGCGCGATGAGCAGCCACGATCAGCGAACGCCCGAAGCTGAACTGACCCTGCTGGACGCGACGATGATCGGCATGGGGGCGATGATCGGCGCGGGCATCTTCGTGCTCACCGGCCTCGCGGCGGAGATTTCCGGGCCAGCCGCGCTACTCGTGTTCCTCCTGAACGGGGTCGTGACCGCGTTCACGGGGCTCTCGTACGCGGAACTGGCCTCCGCGATCCCGAAAAGCGGCGGCGGTTACGCCTTCGTCCGGGAGATCTTCGACGACTTCGGCTCGTTCATTATGGGCTGGATGCTCTGGTTCGCGTACATGATCGCCGGCGCGCTGTACGCGCTCGGGTTCGCGCCAAACTTCCTCGAGTTACTCCACGTCTACGGCGTCGTGGCGCCGCCGGATCAGGTGGGTGCTGTCGTGATTCCGCTGTTGGGGATCGGCGTTCCCGCGAAGTTCGTCCTCGCGTTCGTCGCGGTCGCGGGACTCGTCGCGCTGAATGCCGCGTCCACGGCCGCAAGCGGGAGTGCCGAAACGGCGTTCACGATCATCAAGGTCTCAATCTTGGTGGTGTTCGTCGCGTTCGGGTTCTTTTCGGCCGGTGGCGGCGGCGAAACCAGTTTCACGTTCCAGAACTTCGACCCGCTGTTTCCGGAGAGTGCCGGCGCGTTCAGCATCCTCCCAGCCATGGGGCTCACGTTCATCGCGTTCGAGGGGTACGACCTCATCACGACTGTCACCGAGGAGGTAGAGAACCCCCGCGAGAACATACCCAAGGCGATCTTCCTGAGTTTGGGTGCGACCGTGCTCGTGTACCTTCTGGTCGTAACGGTCGCCATCGGCACGCTGGGTGCCGAGGAGTTGGCTGCCGCCGGTGAGGCCGGAATCGCGGCGGCGGCAACCTCGTTCATGCCGACCGGCGTCCCGCTCATCCAGAACGGCGGCGCACTCATCGTCTTCGGCGCCGTGTTCTCGACGATCACCGCGCTGAACGCGGTGGTGATCGCCTCCTCGCGGGTCGCGTTCTCGATGGGTCGGGAGGGGCAGTTGCTGCCGTCGATCGGTCGGATCCACTACCGGTTCGGGACGCCGTTCGTCGCGGTGCTTTTGAGCGCGGTCGTCATGCTCGGATCGGTCGTGCTCCCGACACAGAGCGCGGGGAACATGTCGAGTCTGTTCTTTCTTCTGTCGTTCATCGTGGTGAACGTCGCGGTGATCAGGCTCCGCCGGAAGCGGCCGAACATGAACCGTCCCTATGAGATCCCGTACTACCCGGTTCCGCCGATTCTAGGCATCGTCCTGAACAGCGTGCTCGCCGTCGTTTTGATCGGCTTCCTCGTGCAGACAGACCTGCTCGCGCTCCTGCTCAGCGCCGGGTGGTTGGTGGTCGGCGGGGTGATGTACGTCGCACTCAACAGATACCGGGCACGAGGGGACGACGCCGATTCGACGGCGGAACAGCCGACCGTAGACGAGCCCACAGAGGAGTGAGGTGGCGCGGGACCTCGCGCGGGCCGCGTCGGGATTCGAACAGTTCGTTCGCTCTCCGACGAACAGTTCGTTCGCTTTCCGACGAACAGCTCGCTCGCCTTCCGACCGCGTTGAGAACGTGATTCGGCTCAAGGCTTCCCCCGACGTGAGGGCCCCCAACAGGTTCCTACGTCGGATCGTCGAAAACGCGTCGCTGACGAAACGTGGTATCGTCCGAAATTGGGCGCCTACGGGAGTTTGGCCACCGATTTCCGACGGCCAAGGACCGTTCGGAAACCGAGTGGGCCAACTCGGATTTGAACCGAGGACCTCCCGGTTATCAGCCGAGCGCTCATACCTAGCTGAGCTATTGGCCCTAGGTAGGCGCGTTTCACCGTAGCGCCGTGGATTGTTTAAACGTTTCTTTTCGCCCGCCCCTCGGCGGGTCCTCGCACGGTTATCGGTCTCGCGAGGCGCCGTCGTCCCCGTCGTCAGTCCCGGAGACGTCCTCGAACTCGTAGTCCTCTTCGCCCATCTCGACCGTCTCGCCGTCGTAGTCGGCGGCGCCGGCGTCGGTGTCCGGCCCCGGCCCTGGCCCCGGTCCCGGACTCTGGCCGCCGAAGCCGCCCCCGAACCCGCTCGCATCGCCGTCACCGCCGGGGAACCCGCCGATGTAGACGTTGCCGCTTGCGAAGCCGTCGGTCTTGTCGTCGATGTACGGCTTGACGACGTAGCGTTTGACGACCAGTCGGATCGGGTACCGCGTCGGCGGCAACACGAGAACGAGTCCGAGCAGGTCGGTGACGAGGCCGGGCGTGAGCATCAACGCGCCGGCGACGAGGAGCAAGGCGCCGTCGAGCAGTTCGTCGGTCGGTGGGTCGCCGCGCGCGAGTTTGCGCTGAATCTTCCGGATCGTGTGGCGGCCCTCCGCCCGGACCAAGAGGAGCCCGATCAGCGCGGTCAACACGACGACGGCGACCGTCGCCGCCGGACCGATCGTCACCGGTCCCAGCCCGGTCGCGAGGACGACGAGCAACAGGACGTCCGCGAGGGGGACGAGCAGCGCGATCCCGATGAGCCGCAGATACATACCTCCGGCTACCGGCGGCCTCGGGAAAACGTTTCCGAGAGGCGAGGGGCGGCCGCGTCCCGCCGACGAAACGGGGGGCGTCGAAGCGACATCGCCTTAGGGTGGGGGCCACTTCCCGGACGTATGCAAGCCGCGCTCGTAATCCTCGACGGTTGGGGCCTCGGCGACGGTGGCGAGGGCGACGCCGTCTCGGCGGCCGCGACGCCGACCGTCGACCACCTCCGCGACGCCGGGGCGTACGGAACGCTCGAAACCCACGGCAGACGCGTCGGGCTTCCCGACGGACAGATGGGCAACAGCGAGGTCGGCCACCTCAACATCGGCGCGGGACGGGTACTCAAACAGGACTCAACGCGGGTGACGGACGACATCGACGCCGGCGTCTTCGCCGACAACGAGGCGATCGGCGAGGCGCTCTCGCACGCCGACGACGGCGGACGGGTCCACTTCCTCGGGCTCGTCAGCGACGGCGGCGTCCACTCCTATCAGGCCCACCTCCACGCGCTGATCGAACTCGCCGCAGAGCAGGGGGTCGAGGCCGTCACCCACGTCTTCACCGACGGCCGTGATACGGCCCCCGAGGGCGGGGTGGGCTTTCTCGCCGACCTCGAGGCGACGGTCGAGGCGAACGGCACCGGGCACGTCGGGACGGTCTGTGGGCGCTACTACGCGATGGACCGCGACGGGAACTGGGCGCGGACGAAGCGCGCCTACGACGCCATCGTCGAAGGTGAAGCCCCCCACGCCGCCGCATCTGCTGTCGAGGCTGTCGAGGCCTCGTACGACCGCGGCGAGACGGACGAGTACGTCGAGCCGACGCTGATCGAGGGTGCGCCCCCGCTTTCGGACGGCGACGCCGCCGTCTTCTTCAATTTCCGGGCCGATCGGGCCCGCCAACTCACCCGGATGCTCGCCGACATCGACCCCGAATGGGCCGTCGAGACCGACCCGCCCGAGGTCGAGCTCGTGACGATGACCGAGTACGACGAGACGTTCGGCCTTCCGGTCGCCTACCCGCCGCTGGAGCCCGAACGGACGCTCGGTGAAGCGCTCGCCGAGGCCGGGCGCACGCAGCTTCGGGCCGCCGAGTCCGAGAAGTACGCCCACGTCACCTACTTTCTGAACGGCGGCCGCGAGACCGCCTTCGATGGCGAATACCGCGAGATCGTTCCGAGCCCCGACGTCCCGACCTACGACGAGCGGCCGGAGATGTCGGCGGCCGAGTTAACCGACACCGCGATCGACGCGATCGAGCGCGGGGTCGGCGACGGCGAGACGGCTGGTCCCCACGACCTCGACGTCTTGGTGTTGAACTACGCCAACCCGGACATGGTCGGCCACAGCGGTGATTTCGACGCCGCGGTCTCGGCCGTCGAGGCCGTCGACACCCACCTCGCCCGCCTCGAAGAGACGGTCCGGGCGGCCGGCGGCCACCTCTTCGTGACCGCCGACCACGGCAACGCCGACGATATGGGAACGCCCGAGGACCCCCACACCGCCCACACGACGAACCCGGTGCCGTTCGTTTACCTCGCGCCGGACGGCACCGACGGCGACCGGACGGTCCGGCCGGGAGGGACGCTCGCCGACATCGCGCCGACGCTGCTGTCGCGGATCGATGTCGAGGTGCCCGGGGCGATGACCGGTGACCACCTGCTAGAATGAGCAAGGCGGTCGTCGTTCCCTCGGATCGGGATGTCCGCGGGACGCTCGACGCGCCGGCGAGCGACTGCTGTGTGGTCGCGTGCCCGCCGCATCCACAGATGGGCGGCAGCCGAACCGATCCCCGACTCGAGGCGGTGAGCGACGCCCTCGAGTGTGCGTGTCTCCGCTTCGATTACGGGGCCTGGGACGGCGGCCGCGGCGAACTCGGGGACACCCGGGACGCTCTCGCGTGGGCGCGGGCCAACCACGAGCGCGTGGGGCTTTTTGGATACAGTTTCGGGGGCTGTCTCGCCGTCGCCGCCGCCGCCCGCGAGTCCGCGGCCGGGACGGCACCTGACGGTGTCGTGGCGCTGTCGCCCGCCGCGAGGCTCTCCGCGGGCGTCGACGCGGTCGCCGCACTCGACGACGTTGCGTGTCCGATCGCGGTGGTGTACGGCGAGCGGGACGCGACTGTCGACGCCGAGGCGGTCGCCGATCGGGCTCGGGCACGCGGCGGCGAGGTCCGGACCCTCCCCGCGGACCACCACTTCGTGGGCCAGACCGCAAACGCCGGCGACACCGTCGCCGATCTTTTTACACACGCCGCTCGCGATCGCTGATGAGCGACGTCCGTCGGGTCCCCAGCTGTGTGGACCGCCCGGGCATCAGTGCGTCGCCATAGCGATCCTCGCGAAGGTGTCTCGATCGGGCCACGTTCCGGCTCGGGTGGTCACCCCGGTGATGAAATCGAGCAGCTGCGCCGTCTGCCGGGGCAGCGGCGTCGGCCTGACCTCCTGGACAGTCTCGTGATACTTGAGGAGCCTCAGCTCCGCGAACGACAATAGCGACTGAATACAGATGTTAGGTACCTCAACGGGAATGCCGCCAGAGGCGGCGTTAATGAATGTCGTCTTGGGATTTAGGCGAAAGGGTTGAAGCCTAGGCCGGGATTTGAACCCGGGCTCTCGTCCTTACCAAGGACGCGCTTTACCGCTAAGCTACCCAGGCACTCAGGGTGCGTACACCCCGTTTTTCCGCCGTCTGCACTCGATTCTATTACACAACCGTATAAGAATGTGATGAAAGCCACCGGGCGTGCCGTACTGTGACGTGCCAAAGAAATAATCGAACCCCATCTGAAGCTCCCACCCTCGATGAAATTAACCACTCATTCAGTCGTTCGTCAAGCAATTTCGGGCGCAATACCCCCGGTTAGAAATCAGAAAGTGAAGCGACCTCGCCACCCCGCTTGTTTTTTTCAATCTGAACATCCGTATCCTCCACAGGGCTGTGTGACACCTCATAACCCTCCTCAGTTTCTCGAATATCGGAAACCGAGTAGAACTGAATCGGCTTCTCTTGTTTCGTCGTGACGGGGAAATCGTAGTTGTCGGCCCGGTACTTGCACTCCTTCCCCTCGGAGAGACGCTCCTCGAGAAACTCGCTGTGTTCGTCCAACCGCCGTTTGACGACCTCACGCGAGTATTCAGGAACGTTTTCGACTCGGTGCTCAAACAACTGAACGAACTCCTCGTCCAGTTCGTATCCGACGGAGTTTCGCCCCGCGACCATCGCGGCGAACGAGGTCGTGCCCGTTCCCCAAAATGGGTCAAGCACCGTGTCTCCGTAGACAGAATACATATTGATGAGCCGATACGGGATCTCGAATGGATACGCCGCAGACCGCTCTCTCAATTCGTTTCGTTCGAGGAATTGAATCTCCCCCTTGATATCCGTCCAAACGTCGGAGAACCACTGGTTCCGTTCTTCCCAAAAATACGCCGAATTATACCGCCGTTCCGACCCCGGCTCGAAGGTTCGACTCTCCTTCCCGTTACGGAAGACGAGGATGTACTCGTGTTCGAGTGTGACGTATGCGTTGGGCGGGAGCATACCTGAGCCCATAAATTTGGCTCCCGAATTGACGGGCTTGCGCCACAGAAGTTCGGGCAGAGGCTCGAAGCCGAGATCTTCGAAGGCGTTGATGATTCGAGAATGGTTCTGGAAAACACGAAAACTTCCGTCCACTTTTCGTGTTGCGTCACCGATATTGATACACGCAATGCCGCCATCAATCAGTACCCGGCTGACTTCTTTCCAGACCTTCTCGAGCTCCTCGTGCATCTGTGAGGCGGCGGCGTGCCCCTCGCCCGCTTCGAGAGAAGCTGTTATTTCCGGGTTGAGTTCGGAGAATAGCTCGTCCCACATCTCGATCATGGGATAGGGCGGAGAGGTAACGACCAGTTCGACGGAGTCGTCGTCTGTCTTTGAAAGCGAGCGAGAGTCTCCGGTAACGATGCAGTGAGTCGTCTCCATCGAGTACGACTTCACCGCGTTACCGTCTTAATTTTTCGTGAGAACGAGTCAGTGCAGACCCTCATCGGGTTCGTGTGAACGACCCTACTCTACTTTATTTTACCCTACCTACTCGCTCCGGCTGAGCCGTTCGCTCCCCGGTTAGCACTCCGCGTCGATACTTCGTTGTGAGCATCAGATGGGAGTGAAGTGAATATGTGGAGTGCGCTCCCGAATCGAGGTCGTATTCCATTGGGCTCAGCCGATACTGCGTTGCCCTGCTACAAAACGCGACGACGACACACTACGTGCCCGACGACCGGGAACCGGCGGCCGTCCGATCGGGGCTTGCGCCCGCCGCCGAGATCCGCTCCGCGACGCCGCCGAGGGCCGCCTCGGTCTCGGGTAAGGGATCGGTTCCCAGCTCTTCGGCGAGTTCGTCGGCAACGGTATCGACCGGCTCCGGGATCGAACCGAGGGCGACGTCCGCACCCGCTCTGACCGCGATCCGGACGAAGTCCGCCTCGAGCCGTCGGTCGAGTTCGGCCGGAGCCACGTCGGTCTCCCGGAGCGTCTGGTCCCGTCCGAAGTGCCGGACGGCATCGACGACGTCCATCGCGACGCCAGTGTGGGCGAGGTACTCGAATCCGCGAGCGACGAGCACCTCGGCGGCGATCGCATTCATATCACCTTCCCCCCTGTCGCCGTTCGACCACGGGTCGGTGTGGATGAGATCCCGCGACAGCCGGAGCCCTTCGTAACTCATCTGGACCCCGGCGCCCCGGCGCGAAGCGGTGTCGAGGTCGACCGACTCGTCGAGCGCCGTCGCCGTCACGACGGTGAGTGTACCGGGGGTCATCGACGCCGACTCGAGCACTCCCTCGAGGCGTTTCCGGAGGGCTTCGGGGACGATGTCGCCGATCCCCTCGCTGAACGCGGCCCGGGCGTGCGCGGTTTCGTCCATCTGCCATTCGGTAGGGACGGGAGGGGCAAATCAGTTTGGAAAGCGTGAACGTGCCGCCGAGGAAGCCGGATCGGCGACCGCCGCGTGACCGCAGCACTTACTGCCCGTTCCGTCCCCCGTTCGGTGATGATCGACATTGACGATCAGGGGGCGATCCGAGTCGTTACGCTCGATCGCCCGGACAGGCGAAACGCGCTCACCCCGGCCGGGCTAGAGGCGCTCGAGACGGCCGTCGCCGATCCCCCTGCTCCGGTGGTGTATCTCCGCGGCGCGGGGGAGGCATTCAGCGCCGGTGCCGACTTGGACTCCGTCGCGGCGCTTGCCGGCGACGCCGACGCCGATGTCGAGGCGTTCGTTCGCCGGGGCCAGCGTACTGCCGACGCCATCGAGACCAGTCCCGCAGTCGTGGTCGCCGGTATCGACGGGGCGGCCCGCGGTGGCGGCGTCGAACTCGCGCTGGCCTGCGACCTACGGATCGCGACCCCTCACGCGACGTTCGCCGAACCCGGTGTGACGTTCGGGCTGTTCGGCGCTTGGGGTGGGACCGTCCGGCTCCCCGAGACCGTCGGCCTCGGGGACGCGCTCGACATCTCGCTCTCCGGACGAGTCATCGATAGCGAGGAGGCCCGTCGTATCGGTCTCGTCTCGCGGATCGTCGAGGAGCCCCGGGCCGTTGTCGAGGAGATCGCCGAGAACGACCCCGCTGCTCTCGAGGCGGTGAAGGCGTGTCTCAGAGGTCGGGAAAACAAAGCCGAGCGGGAGGACAGCGAGGTCGCCGCGTTCGAGGCGCTCGTCGAGACGCACGCCGAGACGCTTCGGGACCTCGGTGGGTCGTCGTAGCGGTGCGGCGGTCGACGGCGCGCGGGCGCCAGCGCCGTCGGCCGGTCGGGCCGTTTATAAGGACTCTGGTGCCGGCGGCATCGAGCGCTTGTGCGCGCTGGTCTCGTGGAGTTCGACGACGCGGTCGACGGCCTCCTCGGGTACGTCGAGCGTCTCGACAGTCGCGTGTTTCGACAGCGGGCCGTGGACGTGCAGTGCCAGGATAGCGTCGAGGTCGTCGTAGTCGAGGCCCATCTCCTCTTCGTCCGTCTGGCCCTCCCACATCGCCGCCGTCGGCGTTCGGGTGACTAGGTCCTCGGGGACCCCGAGTTCGCGGGCGAGCTGGCGGACCTGACACTTGTACAGGTTCCCGACCGGGTTGCAGTCGACCGCTTGGTCGCCGTACTTGGTGTAGTATCCGGTCGCGGCCTCGGAGCGGTTGCCCGTGCCGAGGACGACGCGGTTTTCGGCGTTGGCGACGAAGTAGTTCAACACGGCCCGGGTTCGGACCCGGACGTTGCCGAGCGCCATCCGATCCTCGGCGGCGTGGTCGGGTGCGGCGTCGACGAACGCGTCGACGATCGGGTTGATGTCGACGGTGTCGTACTCGATGTCGAGCGCCTCGGCGACCCGTTCGGCGTCGGTCTCGTCGGCATCGGGGTTCACGGAACTCGGCATCAGGAGGCCGTGAACCGCGTCGGCACCCAACGCCTCGACGGCCAGATAGGCCGTCGTCGTCGAGTCGATCCCCCCCGAGAGGCCGATGACTGCCCCTTCCGCCCCGGCGTCGTCGACGATATCGGCGATGAACTCGACGATGTGGTCGCGTCTCGCTTCGAGTTCGTCGTCCGAGAACAACAGTTCGACGCCCGTCTCTTTCTGTAACAGCTCTGCGTCCGTCATTACTTTCTGTTGGGTCTCTCAGCACTAATACTCTCCCGTCGGTCCCGTGTTTTTGGACGGTCGTTCGATATGGTCTCGGTGCCGCGGACGCGCAGATCCGAGACGCTACGTTCAAGTACGCCGGGGCGGAACACCCGTGTGCGCGCCGTTGGTCCAGTGGTAGGACATTAGCTTCCCAAGCTAATAGCCCGGGTTCAATTCCCGGACGGCGCACTACAGGTACGCGCAGTATTGCAGTTTCCCCTATCGATTCACTCGAGATTAGTGCATTCCCCGAAGTCAATTTGTTCAGTTGACTCTAAAACCACCATACAGCGATTGCTTCGAGGCCAACTGATTGGATATCTTTCACAGATGTCTAATAAAATCGGTGGTTTTATCATCTTATAATATATAAGCGGACTCGCTTCGATCGGCCTTTTTAAACAATTTGAAGAATCGTACGACAGGACTCATGTGAATCCGGCCACAAGAGTGCGACGTGGCAACTATACGTACGAGCGAGGATCCACGCATCCGGATCGACACGCTACGGTCGGCTCTGGGAGGCGACCACACCGTGCGTTCGACCGACCTCTCCTCGACCGAGCGGGTCGTCGAGGCGGCACGAGAGACCGACGCGCTCGTCGTCGACACCGGCGTTCCGGTCCCGGCAGCAGTCTTCGACGCCTGTGAGCGTCTCGACGTCGTCGCCCGTGCCGGGACGGGCGTCGACAACATCGACATCGCGGCGGCCGACGACGCCGGCGTAACAGTGACGAACGTGCCGGAGTACTGCACCGAAGAGGTCTCGACGCACGCAGTCTCGTTGCTTTTGACGCTCTTTCGGGACGTAGAGGGCTACGATCGGGCGATAGAGGACGGACGATGGGACTGGACCGACGGCCAACCGATTCGTCGCCTCTCCGAACAGACGGTCGGGTTTCACTCCTTCGGCGGCATCGCCAGACGGACGGCGGAGAAGTTAGCCGGCTTCGGCTGTGAGTTGATCGCTTCCGACCCGTACGTCGATGCCGACGAGATGGCGGCACACGGTGTCGAAAAAGTACCGTTCGGGGACCTCCTAGAGACGGCCGATCACGTCTCGGTTCACGCCCCCCTGACCGAGGAAACGCGCCACAGTTTCGACCGCGACGCGTTCGAGCGGATGCGCGAAACGGCGATTCTCGTCAACGTCGGTCGCGGCCCGATCGTCGATCAGTCGGCGCTTCGTCGGGCGCTCGACGCCGGGGAGATCGCCGCCGCGGGCCTCGACGTGTTGAACGAGGAGCCGCCGGTTGATTCCGAACTCGTCGGCCACGACGACGTGGTCGTGACGCCGCACGCGGCGTTTTACTCCGAGGATTCGCTCGTGAGTCTCAACGAGCACATCGCTGAGGACGTTCGCGACGTGTTCGCGGGCGACCGGCCCGATGGCTTCGTCGACCCGAACGCAGCGGTGCTCTGATCGCTCGGCTTCGCCGTCGGCCCGTACGGGACCTCGACCGTGCCGAGTCGACCCTACCCCCCGCCGAAGGACACTCGCGCTTCAGCGCCGAGACGAAACGTCAGCGCGGAAGAGATATCACAGCCGATTACAGGCCTCGTCGACCCCGTCCTCACAGAGTCGCTGTAGCGTATGGCACGCTCTGTCGTTTCCGTCACTGCACTCTTTTCGAAGGAGCTCCATATTTATCTGGTCCATGTGTGCTATGTCGTACCATGTCTCACACCCCATTACTATTTAAATCTTGTGGCCACGCTCCGAAGCGGCGACGGCTCGAACACCCGTCGGACGGGGCTGAATCACTGATCCGGCGGGCCGTGCAGTTCCCCTTGCGGCGAGTGCCCGGGCCGGTGCTCCCCCGCCGGACGTCTGCCGGAGTACGACGAACAGGTCGTCTCACTCGATGCTCGGTGTCACCGTCACGGATACCGATCGCTCACAGGGACCGTCGCACTCGATCAGGAGGATCGACTGCCAGGTGCCGAGGGCGAGTGCCCCGTCACGAACCGGTACGGAGACGTCTCGGCCCAGAACCGACGACCGGAGGTGTGCGTCAGCGTTGCCGTCGAGTGCGTCGTGGCGCCACCCGCTGGGGGCCGACAGTTCGGCGACGAACGCCTTGACGTCCTCTATCAGCCGCGGTTCGGCCTCGTTGATCGACACCGCCGCCGTGGTGTGCTCGGCGAAGACGGTACAGAGACCCCGTTCGACCGTCTGAATTTCGGCCTCGATGCGTTCGGTCACGTCCACGACGTCGATGCGGTCCTCGGTACTGACGCGTAGCTCCATCGGACGCCCCTGTTGGCTCGCTCGATACATATATCCGTGGCCGCCTCACTCCGCCGACTCGAGGAAGGCTGCGGCCCGTTCGCGGCCGCGATCGATCAGCTCCGGAACGAACACCGGATCGCGATCCAGTTTCGTCGCGGAACTGTACCCGCCCTCAAGGACCAACCGGCGTATCTCCGGCGTCGTGAACCGGTCGGCCGGGAGCATCCCCGCCTCGACCCACTCGGTTACCCGCTCGACGAACGCCAACTCCTGGTTCAGTGAGATGTTCCCGGACAGTTCGTTGCGCCGGTCGGTGATCGTGTCGAGCCGTCTCGGTTCCGTGTCCGTCGACTGGTCGTCGATCTGGACGATCCACACTTCCTCGGGCTTTCGCTCCGGCAGCTGGTGGAGGAGGTCTCTCGCCGGCGGGTTCTGGCTGAACAGCCCGTCCCAGCGATAGTGGCCGTCGATTTCGATCGCCCGATAGAGGTTGGGCACGGCGGCGGCGAGAACCGCCTCGACGGTGACCGCCTCGTTGACGAACGTCTCGAACTCACCCGAGTCGACGGTGACTGTCCCGACGACGAGCTCGGGGGCGGTTCGCTCGCAGCATCCGGGGATCTCGTCGAAATCGACGTAGCGTTCGAGCACCTCTCGGATGCACTACCTCTCGGATGCACTGCTTGCCGAGTTCGGTCCCGGGGAGCCGACAGGGGCTACCTCTTGGGATCGGCGTGCCACCGTTTTGGAGGGAAGAGACGGTACACAGCCAGCCGTTTATGACTCGGCCGACCCCGTCGTCCGCCGCGGGGTCGTGCCGGACGTCGGCCACCGTTGCCGTGGCGGCGGCACGGCCGTCCGCGAGCAAATTATAAAACGTTCCATTCCAGCACGACGCCCGAATCGAGGCGTTCGACGGCTTCGAGCGCCAACTCCGGGAACTCCGAGACGAACCCCTCGCCGTCGGCGAGCGTCGGCGCGTCCCGCCCGCCGATCACTGTGTCCCCGACGTAGACGGTCAGTTCGTCGACGAGGCCTGCCTCGAACAGCGAGAAGATCACCTCGCCGCCCCCCTCGACGAGCAGGCGCTCGATCCCCACCGATTCGAGGCCGTCGAGCGCCCCCGAGAGGTCGACTCGCTCCTCGCCTGCGACGACGGGCGTCCCTCCGGCGTCCTCTACCGCCGCCCGCCGCGTGTCGGGAGCCGCCTCGCTCGCCAGCACGTACGTCTCCGGTTTGCCCGCCAGTATCGCGGCGTTCGCGGGCGTCCGACACGTCGAATCGACGACGACGCGGGCGGGTGGCGACGCGTCTTCCCCCCGGATCGACGCCCGGTGGGTCTCGTCGTGGCGGACGAGCGAGGGGTCGTCCGCGAGCACGGTGCCGATGCCGACCGCGACGGCGTCGGCCTCGGCGCGGAGCCGGTCGACCCTGTCGAAGTCTTCGTCACCGCTGATCGCGATCTGTTCGCGCCGCCGCGAGGAGAGTTTGCCGTCGGCGCTCGTGGCGGCGTTGACGGAGACGTACATATCGGTTGTGGGGCCGCCGCCGTCAAAACGGTTGGCGCTTCAGCGGTCGTCGCCGTTGCCGTTGTCGGTCTCGCCGTCGCCGGAGCCGCGCGGTAACTCGCCGCTCGCACGCATCGCCCCCCGCCGGAGGACGCCCCGCAACGTCCGGGCCTCGCGGCCGGTCGGGTGCGCGCGCGCGAGCAGCCGCCGGAACAGCCGTTCGGTCTTCGGGATCTTCTCTTCGGGGTGGCCGACGTCGTGGAGGTACTCCGAGAACGTCGCATAGAGCCCCTCTATCTCGTGTTCGTCGGCACGGTCGTGGGACTCCGGGGGGTGTTGGGTCTCTGCGACCGTCAGCCCGCGGAGTTCATAGAGGACGACCGTCGCCGCCTGTGCGAGATTCAACACGGGGTACTCGCCGCTGGCGGGGATCGAACAGATGCGATCCAAGACGGCGAGTTCGTCGTTCGTCAGCCCGACGCGCTCGCGGCCGAAGACAACGCAGACGTCGGCGTCGACTCCCTCGAGTTCCCTCGGGAGGTCGGCCGGTTCGACGAACGGATACCGGACGTGTTTCCGGGCGTCTTGATTCGTCGTCGCCGTGCAGGCGACCGTATAAAAGCGCTCCGTGAGGTACTCGAAGCCGACCTCGGTGGCGTTCGGGAGGACGTCCTCGCGGGCGTGGCCGGCGAACCCATAGGCCTCCCCGTCCGGGTCGAGTTCGGGGGGATCGACGAGGTACAGCTCCGAAAGCCCGAAGTTCTTCATCGAGCGCGCGATGGAGCCGACGTTGCCCGGGGTTTCGGCTCCGACGACGGCGACGACGATGTCGACCATTACCGGCCAGTTCGGCTCGGCGATTTATAAGCGCGTTCGTCCGAGGGCCGTCCGTACCGCCGGCTTCGGCGGTCGGTGTCGATCCCACCGACCGGCACCCGAATCACTCCTCGTCGGTTCGGTCGGCGACGCGGTCCATCGCGAGCGTGGCGACGCCCGCCGCGGCCAGGCCGATACCGAGCGCGCGGATCTGTCGGACGTACGCCGGCTTCGCCTCGAGATCACCGGCGTTCTCGAAGTTCTTTCCGATCATCTTTTTGACGAACGCGACGCTCAACTGCGGGACGAGTGCGCCCACGAGCCCCTGGCCGATCGCCCACAGAGCACCGGCGTTCCGGAGTTTATCGCAGTTCATACGCTTCACATACGGACCGTGTATTCATTAACGCCGTGGTACGATCCCAACAACGTGGATTCGAGCGGGGGGTAGAATGCGTCGACCGTCTTCGAGGCCTCGGCGTCGGCGTGCCCGATCGGCGTGCCACGGGCCATCGCTCCCCCGCACCGTTTACTGGGTGATTACTGTATATATACCGAGAGGAGCGGAGGAACAAATATAAATGCGCGTGATTTTTGTATGGTCGTAGAGTGACGGGACGACGGCCGAGCGAGTACGACGACGTGAACGACGACGCTTCGATCGGAGGACTGACCGCGGAGTTCGCCGACGTCGACGGGGTCCGAACGCGCTATTACGCCGAGGGCAGCGGCGACCCGCTCGTCCTCCTGCACGGCGGGACCTGGAGTGGGTTTGCCAGCGCGAACACGTGGGCGAGAAACGTCGAGCGTCTCGCGGAGCGGTTCCGCGTGATCGCTCCCGACCGCCTCGGGAACGGGATGACGGACAACCCCGCAAGCGCCGAGGCGTTCGTTTTCGACTCCGAGGTGACACACATGGAGTCGTTTCTCGAAACGCTCGGCGTCGAGTCGTATCACCTCTGTGGGCAATCACGCGGCGGCGGCCTCGCGGCCAGGTTAGCGGTCAGGTCCCCCGAATCGGTCGACACGCTCACGATCGTGAACAGCGCGACCCTGGCCCCCGAGGCGGCGGGCTACGAGCGCAGGCGGGAGCGACTCCACGCGGGGAAACCGGACGATCCGGATTCGGCGACGTACCTCGAGGACACGTTCCGGCACTTCGAGGAGACGCTGTCGTACTCGGCCGGTCACGTCACCGACGAGTACGTCCGCGCCGGAGCGTACATGCGGCGTCGGTCGAAGGCGATGGAAACCGCCGCGGTGCTCGGGTCGGATCCCACGGAACCGTACTGGCAGCGAGAGACCCCCGAGACGGATCGGTGGCACCGGTCGCTCCGCGAATCGATGTGGGAGACGAACCGCCGCATCGTCGTCGACGGCGCGTTGACGATGCCCACACTGCTGTATTGGGGCAGCGACGACCCGACGATGCCCCTCCGGAGCGGCACCGCGCTGTACGATATGATCGCCCAGCACGCCCCCGACGTCAGGCTGTACGCCGCGAACAACGCCGGCCACCACCCGTATCGAGAACACCCGACCGACTTCGAAGACGCCGTACGCACTTTCGTCGGGACGTTCGACCAGTAGCCATCGACAGGGCACATCCGACCGACGACGAGCCCCGGGCCGCCGGAGACGGGACGTCCCGGCGGCCGCCTGCCCCCCGACACGAGGTTCCGGTATCGGTCGGCTTTAGCGACGAGCGCTCCAAACAGGTGTATGCGAACAGTCGACGCCGCCGGATTGTCGATCGGCGACGAGCACCCGCCCCGGATCATGGGCGTGTTGAACGTCTCGAAGGAGTCACCCTACGACCCGAGCGTCTTCGATGACCCAGGGGAGGCGGCCGCCTACGTCGACGAGGAACTGATCGGCGAGGGGGCCGACGTCGTCGACGTCGGGCTCGAATCCGCCAACAAGCGCTTCGAGGTGCTGTCGGCCGAGGGCGAGCTGGACCGCCTCGAAACGGCCGTCGAGACGCTCGAATCGACGTCGGGCGACGCGGTCTGGTCGATCGAGACCCGCTATCACGAGGTCGCCGAAGCCGCCCTCGACGCCGGCTTCGAGATGGTCAACGACATCTGCGGGTTCGCCGACCCGGAGATGCCGGCGGTGTGTGCCGAATACGATGTCGCGGTCTCGAAGATGGCTTCGCCTCCGGACCTCGAACGCCCGGGGGCGATCGAGGACGTCGACGACATCTACGACGCCCTCGAACGGAACGGCTTCACCGACAAGACCATCGTCGACCCCGCCTTCGGCGGCTGGTCAGAGTCGAAGACGACCGAGGACGACCGGGAGACGTTCGACCGCCTTCGGGAGTTCCGCGGCCACGGGCGGCCGATTCTCGTCTCGATCAACCGGAAGAACTTCCTCCGGCAGGTCGCTGGCCGGGACACGGAGGGGGCGCTTCCGGTCTCGCTCGCGGCGACGTCGATGGCCGTCGAGCGCGGCGCCCACGTCGTCAGGACCCACGACGTCGCCGAGACGCGGGACGCGGCGCTCGTCGGCTACGAGTTCCGGCGGGAACGGGCCCGCGACCCCGACCGCGGCGTCGAGGTCCTCGACGTGACGACCGACCGGGAGTTCGGCCGCCACCTCGCCCGGATCGGGGCCGAGGACGACGACGGCGACCGCGACCCCTCGGTGAGCACCCACGTCGTCGAGGTCAGGCTTCCCGAGCCGTCGACGACGGCCCTCGCACGGGCCGGTCGTGCGGTCGGCCTCGGCGTCTACCTGGGCGAGGGGCTGCTCCTGGCGGGCACGGCCACCGAGTTCGAAGCCCTGATCGCCGAAATCGCGGGCGGACCCACGCCGGCCGTGGAAGCAGCAGGGAGCGCCTACGACGGGTTGGGAGGCGTCTGACGCGTGACAAACGGACGGCTTACGCTACAAGAAAGCTTATGCCAGATGCACTGGAATGACCGCTTGGAAGCCCGAAGGGCACATCCGGGTAGGGGTACCTTGGTGCGCTTCGGGCTCAGTCTTTATATACGGTAGTGGCAATGCAATACGCCGACTGGGCTCCCGTCTACGCCGCGGTACTGGACGACTTCGGCTACGACCGGGCCGGTGACGAACGCGCCCGGGACCTGCTCGGCGCGTTCGTCGCCGACGGCGACCCGCTCGACCCCGGCGAAATCGACCTCGGCGGCACGGTCGCGGTCTGTGGCGCGGGGCCGACACTCCCGGCGGAGTTGCCCCTCGCCAGGCAGGCCGACAGCGTGGTCGTCGCCTCGACGGCCGCCGACACCTGTCTCGACGCCGGGATCGCCGTCGACTGTATGGTGACCGACCTGGACAAGAACCCCGAAACGGCGCGGGAGCTAAGCCAGGAGGGCGTCCCCGTCGCCGCTCACGCCCACGGTGACAACCTCGAGGCGATCGAGCGCCACGTCCCGACGTTCGGCCTCGATTCCGTCCTTCCGACGACGCAGGCGGCCCCGAAACCCCCCGTGTGCAACCCCGGTGGGTTCACCGACGGCGACCGCGCGGCCTTTCTCGCCGACGCCTGTGGGGCCGACCGCCTCGTCTTTCCGGGGTGGGACTTCGACGACCCCGCCGTTGTACCCACGAAGGCGAAAAAGCTGCGGTGGGCCGAACGCCTGCTTGCGCTGCTCGAGGAGCGCCGCGGCGAACGCTTCGCCGTCCTCGATGGGCGGCGCGACGACATCGACCGTCCCTGGGGCGACAGCCCATAGCGATTCCGGCGTGTGCGCCAGTTGCGTCGATACTCGCCCGGAAGCAGCCACCGTTATGCCGCCGCGGCTGCTACGTCGCGTATGGGTTTTCACACGTTCGATCCGGAGCGCGCCGAGCGCCTCGAGGACGCGTCGCGGTATCGATGGTGCTCCGGCGAGGAACTGCTCTCGCTCCTGTCGGCCGGCCCCGCGGAAACGATCGCTGACCTCGGGAGCGGGACCGGATTTTACACCGACCTCGTTGCTCGCCACGCCGGAACGGTCCACGCGGTCGACGTCCAGGCGGCGATGCACGAACGCTACGTCGAAAAGGGTCTCCCGGACAACGTCCAGACGGTCACGGCCCCGATCGACGGGCTACCGTTCGAGGACGGTGCGCTCGACGCCGCGTTCACCACCATGACGTATCACGAGTTCTCCGGCCCCGAAGCGATCGGAGAGATCGCCCGCGTCCTTGCCCCAGGCGGCCGAGTCGTCGTCGTGGATTGGACCCGGGACGGCCGCGGTGCGGACGGCCCTCCGATCGAGGAGCGCCACGGCCTCGGACACGCCGTGTCGGCGCTGGGCGAGGGCGGGTTCGTCGTCGATCACGCCGTTTCGAGGACCGAGACATTCGTCTGTCGGGCGCGGCTGGAGGGCTGATACGGCTGGACGGACGACGCCCGCCACGGCGACTCGAACGTCTTAGCCGTGCAGTACCGACCGGATCTCGTCGAGGTCGACCTGTTCGGTGACGAGCGCCACCTGGTCGCCGGGTTCGATCTCCGTCTGCGGGAGCGGGATCGTCATCGGTTCCCGGCGGCGGCCGTGGGCGTACACCCGGGCGTCTCCCGGCAGGTCGATGTCGACGACGCGGCGGCCGACGGCCGGCGACCCCTCGGGGATGTCGAGACTCGTCGCGGTGAGGTGTTCGGTCAGGTCGCCGAGGACGTTTAGATCGCCACCCAGGAGGGCCGTCTTGGCCCCCGCGGCACCCATCCGCTCGGGGTAGACGACCTCGTCGACGTCGGCGGCGTACTTCCGGTAGATCTCCTCGCGGTAGTCTTCGTCGATCCGGAGCACTGTCCGACAGTCGTGGCCGTTGGCGATCATGCAGGCGGTGAAGTTGACGTTCAGATCGCCAGTGAGCGCCGCGAGCGCGTCCGCATCGTCGAGACCGACGTCGTCTAGCACTCGTTCGTCTTCGCCGTCCCCCTCGACGACCTCGTGGCCGGCCGCCTCGGCTGTCCGCGCTTTCTCCGCCACCGACTCGACGATCGCGACGTCGTGGCCCTCCGAGGAGAGGATGTCCGCTGTCCGGGCCCCGACGCGACCGTAGCCGACTATGACGAACTTCATGCGACGTGGTATGTGACGCCACGACAAAAAGGTGTATGTCGACGGCGTCGGGCGATCAGCTTCGCCCGACGACCCGCGTCTGTTCGTGTTCGGGAAACACCTCTGTGACCGTCCCGGCACCCCACCGCGCCTCGATCAACGCGCGCAGTTCGGTCTCGTAGTCACCTTTCTTGATCGATTCGCTCGGGCCGGACTCGACCGCCAGACGCGTTTCGACGAGACGGTCGATCGCGCCCCGGCCGAACCCCGACAGCGGGGCGACGTAGTCGACACCGTGTCGGTCCTCGAGGCTCTGGGCGACCGCCCGGGAAATGGTCGGGACGCGGTCGTCGCGGCGCGTTCCGTCCGCGACCACGTCGTACCTGTCGGCGACCGCCTCCAGGGCGGCCTCGTGGACCGCCTGGATGCCGGCTCGTGGGAACCCGTCCTCGCGCATCCGGTCTGTTGCCTCTCTAGCGACGTCCTCGGACAGTTCGACGCGCTCGAAGGAAAAGCCGAGCGCCCCCGCGGCGTCGCGGGCGTGGGTCCAGTCGTCGGTGATCCCGAAGGTAGCTGTCACGAGCGTGACGTCGTAGAACTCCTCCAAGAGGAGTGCCGACAGCGAGGAGTCCTTCCCGGCGCTGAACAGCAGTCCACACTCCATCAGCGACGTTGGATGTCGAAGCTCTTCGATTCGGGCTTCATTTCCTGGAGCAGTTCCTTCATTTTGTCCTCGTCGATCTTGCCGTTCAGCCGGCCGCTCTGTGCCAGGGCGACGATCTGTTGTTCGACTTTCTCGCCGAACTGCGGTTTCGACATCTGGACCGTGTTGAGCCGCTTTCTCGCCCCGTCGGTCAGCGCCTGCCGGAGCATCGCTTTCTTTTGCGCTTCGGCCTGTTGCTGTTGAGCCTCCGCGGCCTCGGCCCCATCGTTGCCCTGTCGGTCCTTGAGCTGTTCCATCTTCTTTTCGCGGAGTTCCTGCAGTTCC
Source organism: Natronomonas moolapensis 8.8.11 (assembly GCF_000591055.1). Taxonomy (GTDB): domain Archaea; phylum Halobacteriota; class Halobacteria; order Halobacteriales; family Haloarculaceae; genus Natronomonas; species Natronomonas moolapensis. The sequence goes on from NC_020388.1 coordinate 1,165,780, forward strand.
TCGTCGGTGGGATCGCCGCTCATACAGATACGTTATCGCCGCGGGCACAAAAACGGTTTCCACTCCAGGCGGTCGTGGCTACTCTCGGAGTCGAACCCGGTTGCGGAGCGTCTCGCCGGCCTTGAGCCGCCCCACGTTGTCGGCGACGATGTCGGCGAGGCGCCCGTAGTAGTTCGGCGTCGCGCCGGCCGAGTGCGGCGTGATGAGAACGTCGTCGATGCCCCACAACGGGTGGTCGTCGGGCAGCGGTTCGGGGTCGGTCACGTCGAGGACGGCCCCCCCGATCCACCCCCGGCGGAGCGACTCGACGAGGGCCTCCGTCTCGATCACTTCGCCGCGGGCGACGTTGACGAGCACGGCGTCCGGCGGGAGCGTCGCGAGCGCCTCGGCGTCGACGAGCCCTCGCGTCGACTCGGTGAGCGGACAGCACAACACGACGAACTCGCTGCGCGCAAGGGCGTTCTGGAGCCGTTCGGGGCCGATCACCTCGTCGGTGGGACCGCCCGACTCGGGACGACGGCGCACGCCCACTGTGGTGACGCCGAAGGGGTCGAGTCGCTCGGCGATCCCGGTCCCGATGGCCCCCAGCCCGACGATGGTGACGGTCGAGCCGGCGAGTTCGCCCGGCGAGACCGGCTGCCACGAATCGGCCCGGGCGGCCTCGTGGAGCCGCCTGGAGAACGCCAGCATCGACCCGATCGCCTGCTCGGCCGCGTTCGGGGTGTGGACGCCGGCGGCGTTCGTCACGGCGATGTCGTGCTCCGCGAGGGCGTCCAGCGGGAGGTGGTCCGTCCCGGCGTACGCGCAGGCGAACACCCGGAGCGAGTCGGCGTCTGCGAGGATTGATGAGCGCACGTCGAGCCCCGTCGCGACGTCGGCGTCGGGGATCAACTCGCGTTCGGCGTCCGGCGTCGTCGCGTGTTTGACGGTGTGGCCGGGCAGTCGTTCGGCGAGCGCGCCGGCGTACGACTCGGCCGGGAGGCCGTGAACGCCCTCCCGGAGGACGAGTAGTTCCATGTTCCCGGGTTCGGCGAGGGGGTATTTCAAACCCGCCGGCGGGCAGCGATCAGGCCGACGGCACCACTACAACCACCGGGACGCCTGCTCCCTCGACCACGCGGCGGGCCGTCCCGCCCAACCCGGGGCTGGCCCCGGGCGTTCCGGCGTGCCGCCCGACGACGACAGTGTCGGGCGAGCGCTCGTCGACCGCGGCGAGGATCGCGTCGGCGGCGTCCTCACCCGCGTCGAGTCGTGTCGTTTCGACGTCGGCGCGTCCGAGCAACCGGGCGGTCGCGACGTTCAGCGCGTCCGCCGCGTCGCGGGCCTCGTCCGTCGGGACGGTCACGACGGCGACGGCGTCGTCCCCGTCGAGTCGCGGCTCGAGGTAGTCGCAGGCGGCGGCGGTCGTGTGTACCGAGTCGGTGGCGATCAGAACCCGCATAGGGGTGTTTCGGCGACGCGACGCTCGAACGTTTCGGTGGGCCGGCGGTCGCGGGGCTTTCGAGGAAGCGTTCGAGGGACGCCCGCGACCGCCGCCCCGAACCGGGGGGCTTAGGGACGGACGCCGCGAGCGACCGATCATGACGGGGCGTCGGCAGTGGTTCGCGCTCGCGCTCGCGACAGTCACCCGGTTCACCGGCGCGATCCTCATGGGGACGGCGCTGGCGGTGATCGTCGAGGCACGCGCGTCGGCCTTCGCCGCGGGGCTCGTTGGGACGGCGTACTACGCCGGTCTGATGCTGTGGTCGCCGTTTTGGGGCGCGATCGCGGACATCACCGGGCGCCGTCGCGCCGTGTTGCTCCTCACTGGGGCCGGCGGTGTGGCGGCCGTGGTGCCGCTCGTTGCCGTCGACTCGGTCGCGGTCGCGATCGGTTCGCGGGGCGTCTACGCCGCCTTCCTGGCCGGCTTCGCGCCGGTTGCACTCTCTATTGCGAGCCATCACGGCGGCACCGACGGGCGAGGCCGATCGATCGGCATTTTCAACAGCGCGCGCTCCGGCGGGTCCGCGGTCGGCTACGTCGCTGTCGGCGCGGCCCTGGAGTACGTCGCTCCGGTCGCTATCTACTGGGCGGTCGCGGCGGTCACCGCCGTCTCGACGGTCGCGCTATTGCTCGTCGCCGACCCGACGCCGACTCCGGAACAGTCCCCGTCGCTGGGGGCGGTACTCGCCGAGACGCGACGGCGGCTGCTTCCGGCGCCGGACGAGCGGGGGCACCTCCGGCGCAACGGGCTCGCGTGGCTCTACGTCGCCGTCGCGCTGCGGAACGTCGCCGTGCTCGGGATCATGGCGGTCGTCGCGCCCTACCTGATCCGGGTCATCGGCGTCGCCGAGCTCGCGATGGGCGCCTTGCTCGCGTTCAATCACGGCTCGCAGGTCGGGTTCATGTACGCCCTCGGGGTAGTCGCCGACCGAACCGGCAGGAAACCCCTCGTCGTCGCAGGAATGGGCGGCAGCGCAGCGTTCGCGCTGCTCGTCGCCGGACTGACGCTCGTCCCCCCAGGTGTCTCGCGGCTCGTCCTCGGCGCGGCGACGTTCGTCGTGCTGGGGGCGTCGTTCTCCGCGATGACGATCGGCGGACTGGCGTTTATAAGCGACGTCGCGCCCGACGGCCGGGAGTCGGAGTTGATGGGGATCCGGGAGACGGCGAAGGGTCTCGGCGGGGTCGTGGGGCCGACAGTCGTCGGCGGGGTCGCGACGCTCGCGAGTTACGAGACCGCCTTCGCCGCCGCGAGCCTCCTCGGCGTCCTCGCGACGGCTATCGTGGCGTGGGGACTGGTCGAAACGTACGATACCGTCTCGACCCCGCTCACAGTCGATCCCTGAGCCGGGGTACTCGACGACGAACTCCGGGGACCCGTCGGTCCCGAAGGCGGCGCGCGAACCCCGTCGTGTCCGTGGGTCAAGCCATCCAGTCGCTCGGGGGCGGGGGGTCCCGAGGCGGTCACTCGAAGCGTTTCTCGACGCTCTCGGCGTGGGCCTCGAGCCCCTCGGCGCGGGCCAGCGTCGTTACGGTCTCCCGGAGGTCGGCGAGGGCGTCCCCGTCGAGCTTCTGGACGGTCGTCGACCGCAGGAAGTGATCCACCGAGAGCCCCCCGGCAACGGCCGCGAGCCCTCCCGTCGGGAGGACGTGATTCGGCCCGGAGGCGTAATCGCCCGCCGCGACCGGCGCGGTCTCGCCCAAAAAAGCGCTCCCCGCGGAGTCGATCCGGTCCAAGATCGCCTCCTCGTCGGCCGCGACGATCGAGAGGTGCTCGGCGGCGTATTCCTCCGCGAAGAGGACGGCCTCCGACATCGAGCGGGCGTAGAGTACGCCGGAGGCGTCGTTGTCGAGCGCCGCCTCGATTACCTCCCGGCGGTCGCGCGCTCCGAGCTGTCGTTCGCAGGCGTCGGCGACCGCCTCGGCGGTCGCCGCGTCGTCGGTGACACAGACCGCGGAGGCGTTCGGGTCGTGTTCGGCCTGGGCGAGCAGGTCGGCCGCCACGAGGTCGGGATCGGCCGTCCCGTCACAGACGACGAGCACCTCGGAGGGACCGGCGAGGAAGTCGATTTCGACGTCGCCGCGGACCGCGGCTTTCGCCGCCGTGACCCACTTGTTGCCCGGACCGACGATCTTCTCGACGGGGGCGACCGTCTCGGTCCCGTAGGCCAGTGCCGCGACTGCCTGGGCGCCGCCGACCTGATAGACCGCGTCGGCGTCGGCGACGTGGGCCGCCGCGAGCGTCGCCGCCGGGAGGTCCTCCGCGGGCGGCGTCGCGACGGCGACGTGATCGACGCCCGCGACCACGGCGGGGACGACGCCCATAAGCACACTCGAGGGGTACGCCGCGGTCCCGCCGGGCGCGTAGACGCCGACCCGAGAGAGGGGCCGGTATCGGCGACCCAACTCCCGGCCGTCGACGTTCGCCCGCCAGTCGTCGGGGACCTGCCGTTCGTGGAAGACGCGGATGTTCTCGGCCGCGGTCTCGATCGCTTCCTGGAGGTCCGGATCGATCGCCTCGTAGGCGCGCTCGGCCTCGTCGGTGACGTCGATGTTGCCGACCTCGACGCCGTCGAACTCGCTGGCGTACGACCGGAGGGCGACGTCGCCCTCCGATTCGACCCGGTCCAGGATATCTCCGGCCGTCTCGCGGGCTCCCTCAATGCCGGCGTCGCGCTCGAAGAACGCCGCCCGCTCGTCCGGCGAGAGATCGGCAACGGCTCTCACGTTCATACACGACCGTCGGCCGCGGGGCGGAAATCGGTTTCTATCGACCCCCGGGCCGACCGCCTCGCGGTGCCGATCGGCCGTGACACAAACACTATGCGCGTCGGTAGCTTACGGGACGACGATGCTGAGCGCCGTCATGGAGGACTACATCAAGGCCGTCTACGCGATCGAGAACGACACCGGCGAGCGCGTCGGCACCGCCGAACTCGCCGATGCCCTCGATGTCACCGCCCCGACGGTTTCGAGCATGCTCAAGAAGCTGACAGAGCGCGGCCTGATCGACCGCGAGGAGTACCGCGGCGTGACGCTCACCGAGGAGGGCGAGGTCGTCGCCCTCGAAATCCTCAGACACCACCGCCTCCTCGAGTCGTTCTTGAGCGAACGGCTCGATTACGACTGGGCCGACGTCCACGAGGAGGCCGACCGCCTCGAACACCACGTCTCGGCCGAGCTGACCGACCGCATCGCGGAGGTGCTCGACAACCCGGGCGTCGACCCCCACGGCGACCCGATCCCGGACGCGAACCTCGAGTTGCCCGAGGCGTCCGGTCGGTCGCGGCTCATCGACGTCGCCGAGGGCGAGCGGGCCGTAGTCAAGCGGATTCGAAACCAAAGTGACGAGGCGCTGCGGTATCTCGCCGCCGCCGGCGTCGAACCCGGCGTCGAGATCGAGACCGTCGAGATCGCGCCGTTCGGCCTCGTTACCGTTCGGACACCCGGGGGCGAGCAGAGCCTCCCGGAGGAGATCGCCCGGTCGATCGAGACCGCGCCGACCGCCGAAGCCGAGACGTGACGGGGAACAAATCGCTGTCGGCGGGATCGGAGGCCTCGACGCAGCGGACACGACCGAGCCGCCTCGATGGGGGCGACCCGTTTGGACTGCCAAGAGGGGGTCGTCGCCCGATGCTACTTACAAATCTGGGGCACAGTTTTAAAAGAGATCCTTGGATTCGAGGCCCTCCATGAGGTCGTCGACCAGCTCCTCGACGGACTCGTAGGGGAACGACTGTTGGTCGCCCGACTTCGCGTTGAGTTCCATCGCGGTCATCGAGAACTCGTCCGATTCGAACGTCGTACCGGGACCCTCCGGCAACGCGGGAACGAGGTCCATCGGCCCCTCGACTGGGAACTCGGCGCCCTCGAACGCCTCGGTGAACTGCCGTCGGAGCTCGGCTTTGTCTGCCATCGTGGCTTCGGCTACACTGCACACGTAATTGAGTGTTCTGTTCCGGTCGATCCGAGGTGCGCTGTCGGTCTGCGTCGGTAGGGGCCGCCGACGTCCCGGCAACGTTCCGGTCGACTGCCGGGGCTTATGTGCCACGAGGGTGATTCGACGGTATGGACGACGAACCGGCGCGCGCGGACGCACCCGACGGCGAACGCGGGCCGTCGCCCCCGCCGGAAGACCTGCTCGCGACGCTGTTTCGCGGCGGGCGGGGCAACGCGATGCTCGCGTGGCCGCTCGTCGCCGTGCTCGGGGTCACCCTCGCCGAGAGCGTCCTCGATTTCGACCGCCTGTGGATCCCTTTCGTCGCCGTCACGGGCGCTATCGTCCTCGTCCCCCCGATTGCCCACCGCGATTGGCGGGTGATGCTTCCCTGGGAGGTGCTCGTGCTCGCGCTCGCCCCGATCCTGGTCCGTGGGCTCTTCGGCAGGGAGCTCGGAACGTTCGCGTACTACCTCTCCGTCGCCGGGCTGGCGCTCGTCGTCACTGTCGAGTTGCACATGTTCACGACGATGCGGATGACACACTGGTTCGCCATCGTCTTCGTCGTGATGACGACGCTGGCCTCGGCCGGAGCGTGGGCCGTCGCCCGGTGGAGCGCCGACAGACTGCTCGGCACCGAGTTCCTCTCTGCCCCGACGACGACCGCCGATGCGGCCAACGCCGCGCTCATGATCGAGTTTCTCCGGGTCGCGCTCGCCGGGCTGGCCGCTGGCGTGCTCTTCGATGCGTATTTCAAACGGCGCGGGCGGCGGCTGGGCCGTCACCTCCGGCGGGTGGTCCGACGGTGAGGCTTCTCCCCCGCCCGTCGATGGCAAACCAGCGACGGATAACACTCGGGATGCGGGCCGCGCTGGCCGCGCTCGTCGGGTACGGCGTCGTGGCCGGCGAGCCAAAGGCGATCACGAACGGGACGATCTCGCTTTTGATCACGTCGGTCCCGGCGCTTTTGGAACGCAACTATCGGATCCCGATCGACCCCTGGCTCGGCCTCTGGATCACGCTCGCCGTGTTCCTCCACACGGCCGGATCGGCCGGGCTCTACGCGGTCGTCGGGTGGTGGGACCACCTGACGCACGCCATGTCCGCCTCGCTCGTCGCGGGGGTCGGCTACACGTTCGCCCGCGCTGTCGACATCCACAGCGACCGGATCTACCTGCCCCGGCAGTTCTTTTTTATTTACACCCTCGTCGTCGTCCTGGCGTTCGCCGTGGTATGGGAGCTCTTCGAGTTCGGCCTCGACGTCGCCGCTGATGCGACGGGCGTCCCGATGCCGCTCGCCCAGCACGGCCTCGATGATACGGTCTTGGATCTCGTGTTCAATTTCGTCGGCGCGCTCGCCGTCGCGGCGTTCGGGCAGGCCCACCTCATGGGGGCCACTGAGCGAGCGCTCGCGGCGCTCGGTGCCGACCCGGACGGGGAAGGTTGAAGCAGGCCGGGCGCGAGCGTGACATATGCTTCGTGGCCGGATCGCCGACTACCGCCGCCGGGTCTGTGTCGAACTCGAGGCGGCCTTCGCCGAGGAACACCCACCCGGCGACGTCGCCGGGAGCTTCGCGGTCGGGGTGTTCGTTACTGCGTTGCCGACGCTCGGGGCCGGCTTTCTGGTCTTTTTCGCGCTCGTTGCGCTCGTCGAGCGGATCAGCAAACTAGCGCTCTTTGCGTCCGTCGTCGTCCTCAACCCCGTCGTGAAGTGGGGCGTCTACGCCGCGAGCTTCTCGCTCGGATCCGTGCTCCTCGGGCCGGTCCCCGGAACGACACCGGCGGAAATATCGCTGTCGGCGGGACCGGGGATCCTCGCCCGATTGCTCGTCGGCAACCTGATTTTGGCCGTCGCGTTGACCGCCGTTGGGTACGTCGTCGTCCTTCGGCTCGTCACGTCGTTTCGGGCGCGCGAGGCCGACGTCGCGGAGTTGCTTCCCGATGTCGGCCTGAAATGAGGGCGTCCGGCGCGCGGGCCGGATTCGAAGCGTCGGCCATCATTCCACGCGCTCGACGACGCCGCTTCTCATCGCGGCGACGTTGTCCGCCTCGGCCGCTTCGACCTCGCGTGGATACACCCCGATCGTGACGAGGTGGTCGTCGGTCGTCTCGACGCTCTCGGTGACGTGGAGATTCACGTCGACGGAGACCCCCGCATCGAGTTCGGCCTCGGCCTCGAACAGCGACTCGGCAGTCGACTGCCCGAGGACGGTCGCCTCGCCGTCCTCGACGCGTTCGACGTCCGACAGCCCCTCGGAATCGCTCTCGATCGCCTCGATGAGTTCGGCCGCCGACATCCCCGCGATCGGGTTGAGTCCCCGCCCGGCGATCGAGATCTTCGGGGACGTGAACACCGTAAACGTAGCCGCCTGTACGGTGCCGATCGGTCCGAGATCGACCCCCTTCTGGTGTTCGGTGAGATAGTTCCGGACCGTGATCTCCTCGGAGACGCCGGCGTCGACCGTCCGCTCGATGACCTGCTCTTCGACGGCTGTCTGTTCGTACCCCGTCTCCTCCCGGACCGCCGGATCCACGCCGGCCGGCGTCGCCTCGTATTCGTCCATACCGACGGCGCCCAGACAGCCCGCGGCCGCCGAAGCCGCGATCCCCACAGCCCCGCCGAGAAGTGTCCGTCGTCTCATGTCCCCTACGAGTGTCCGAGGGGATATGCCTCTGTTGGCCATATGCGGGGTTGCGAGACCGGATCGGAACGGGGACGCGGACAGACCGGGGATCGCGGCCTCACGCTTCGGCGCGGGGCAACCGGAGGACGACGACCGTACCGGAGGGATCACGACCGTTGATCCGGAACTCACCGCCGACGCTCCGAACGGCCCAACTGACGAGCCACAGGGTGAGCCCCTGGAGGTGCTCGAGGGCGGTCTCGCCGCCACGCCGCAGCGCCTCGCGCTCGCGGTCGGGGATACCGGGACCGTCGTCAGCGACGCGAATCTCCGCGAGATTCTCCTCCGGCTGATCGAGGACCGCAACGACGACGTGCGGTTCGGACGAGGTGGCGTACTCGACGGCGTTTTCGATGATCCCGTCGAGACCCAATCGGAGCGTCGAGGGGATAGTCGCCGCGACCGGCTCCGGAGCGTCGAACTCGATGTCGGCGCCGGGATACCGCCGCCGGGCAGCCGTGACGACCTCCTCGACGAGATCCGAAAGGTCGGCATCCGACCCGGCCCGATCGCCCGGTTCGATGCTCCGGTGAAACTGGCGGGCGGCTTCCGTGAGACCGAGCAGATCTGCAACGGCGGCGTCGACGCTGTCGGCGATGTCCGCGATCGCCTCGGACGAAAGTTCCTCGCGCCGGTCGGTGAGCAGGTCCGTGTTGCCCGCGATCACCGTGAGTTTGTTCTGGAGGTTGTGCCGGAGCACCCGATCGAGGACCGACAGCCGGTTTTGGTACTCCCGGAGCGTCGTCACGTCCCGGCCGACGACGATGGTTCGGGCGACCGGTCGATCCGCCGTGTTCCGCTCGCGCTGGAACCGGAACTGAAACACCTGCCGTTCGCCGTCCGCGGCCGGCAGCGCGAACTGACACTCCTGTGGCTCCTCGGAGCGTTCGATGTCGGTCAACGCCCGCCGTACGTCCTCGCGGGCGCCGGGCGGGAACAGGGCCGAAACCGGTGTCCCCACTGCGAGCTCGTCGTCCTCGCCAAGCAGCTCGGCGGCGGCGGCGTTCGACAGTTCGACGCACCGCTCGGTGTCCAAGACGACGATCGGATCGTCGATGGACTGCATCACCTGCTCGTACTGTTCGAGGTCGATCTCGCGCTGTCGGCGCTCGGTGATGTCGTCTTGGAACCCCAGAAAGTGCGTCACTTCGCCGTCCCCGTCGGTCACCGGCACGATCTTGAGGTCGTTCCAGAATGGCTCGCCGTCCGCCCGGTAGTTCAGGATCTCGACCGAAACCGGCTCCTCGGCCTCCAGGGCAGCCCGAACCCGGTCGACGGTTCGCTGGTCGGTTCCCTCGCCCTGCAGGAACCGGCAGTTTCGCCCGAGGGACTCCGCCGGGCCGTAGCCGGTGATCGCCTCGAAGCTGTCGTTGATATAGACCAACGGCAGATCCGGTTCGTCGGCGTCGGCGATCGTGATCCCGACGTTCGCGCCGTCCATCGCCCGCTCGTACAGCTCGAGCCGTTCGTGGCGCTCCTTCGCGGCGCGGGAGAACCGACGCATCTGGAGCAACCCCCGAACGCGGATCAAGATCGCGCGCTTCGGAGCCGAGGTCGACTGGACGGCGTCGAGCTTTCGGCCCATCGCGTCGGCGTACTCGTCCCAGATCGCCGGCTCCGGGGCGTTCGCCAAGAGGAGCGCCGGCGCCGCCGCCGGTCGCTGTTCGGCCTTCCAGCGCTCGATGTCGGCCGCGAGCCGGTCGAACCCGCCGGGGTCGACGACACAGAGATCCGTTTCCGACCCGACGCGGTCCTCCAGTTCGACGGCCTCGTACTCCGAGAGTAGCTCCGAGAGGAGCTCTCGGTTGCGCCGGTTGTCGATCCCGAGCCCGATACGTGGGGTGTCTGTCCCGCCGAACGGCGCCTCGAACCCGCCCGGCGGGGTCGGGGAGTCGTCCATCAGTCGTCTGCCGCCGTCCGCCCGGGGATCCCCGTCAACGCTCCACGGAGCCCGGTCGTTTTCTCGCCGAGCACGACGCCCTCGGACGTGATCGACAACTCCCGCACGGTACGCTCGAAGTCCCCGAAGCGTTTCTTCAACACGCCGATCGGCTCCCGGATCCCGCCGTCGCTCCCGACGTACCGCAGGAAAACGATGTTGTCGGCGAGGTAGCTGATCCCCTCGTCGGTGGCGACCGGATCGCCGCTGACGAGCGTCGTCTGCCCGCCGATGACCCCGCCGCACAGCCCCACGTCCACCCCGGGAGTTCCGGAGGGGATCCGGGCCCATGTCTGCCCCGCAGTGGTCATACACATTGGGTATAGAGCTACGAGATATAACGGTTGTGACCGGCGGCTCCCCGGCTCGGGGGCGCCGGCCGCTTCAGGCGCGCATTCGAGCAGTCTGTCGGGCGAGTTCGATGTGGTGTTTCGGGTCGGCGTCGACGGTGCGGCCGTGGCCGACGTACATCGTCGAAAGCGCGCTGTCGACGCTCGAAAGCAGGTACTCGAGGCTGTTGAGGAGCGCCCCGTGGTCGCCCTCCTCGAGGTCGGTCCGGCCGTAGCCGCCGTCGGCGAACACCAGATCGCCGGCGAATAACGCCCCGGCAGCCGCCGAGTACAGACAGACGTGATCGTCTTTGTGCCCCGGCGTGTGGAGGACCTCGTAGTCCTCGTCGCCGATCCGGATCCCGTCGCCGTCGGCGACCGCGTGGTCGACAAACCCGCTGTCGGGGTCGAACCCCCAGACGTCGACGTCGAAGGCTTCGACGACCGATTCGAGATTCCCGACGTGGTCCGGGTGGGTGTGGGTGAGCGCGACCGCATCGAGCGTCCCGGTCGCCGCCTCGATTCGCTCGACGGCGTCGAAGCCGCTGCCCGCGTCGACGAGGACGCTCCGTTCGCCGTCGACGAGGAAGGCGTTGCTGGTGAACGACTGGACGCCGCGCGCGATGTTCCGGACGGTGGACATACGGGCCGGTAGCCGCGGCAGCCGCTTCCGTGTTTCTACTACGATCCAGATCGGGACGACACCTCCCGTCGGGCGATATTTATATACCGGTTATGCCAATGTCGGGCGATATTTATATACCGGTTATGCTAATGTCGGGCGATATTTATATACCTGCGCGTCCGCCCTGAAACCGGCCGACCCACGCGGAGAGTACGAGGGCGAGGCCGGCGGTGGCCGCGACGACGAGGAACGCCACACCGACGCTTGTCGCCTCAATGATATATCCGAAGGCCGGCGGCGCGACCGCGCCGCCGCCGGAGACGCCGAGCGTGATGAGCGCGAAGTTCTTGCCGACGTCGCTGCGCTCGGAGGCCAGGTCGGTCAGCGTCGACCGGGCAGGCCGCGAGAGGTCGATCGTCGCCGCCAAAAACACCACGACCCCGACCGCGGCTATCGCCGGGAGGAGTCCGTTCGCGACGACGACGGCGAGGACGACGAGGGAGCCGTACCCCGCGAACAGCATCGCCATCGGGCCGGTCCGATCGGCGAGATACCCGCCGCCGAGCAACACGACGGCCCCGACGGCGAGCATCGCGCTCGCGACGGTGTTCGCGAGTCCCGGCGACAGTCCGTACCCCTGATCCAGAAGCGTCGCGGCGTACGCCCGGATACCCCAGGCGGCGACGCTGTTGACGAACCACAGCGCGGTGAGAACCAGGACGACGGGCGACCCGGCGAGCGTGCGGGCGTACCCCCGGAGTCGGCCGGTGACCGCCCGCAACCGATCGCGGCACCGGTGCCCGCCGATGGGGCCGCCCTTGCTCTCGGCGTCGGCGCGAGCCAGCGCCCCGGCCCGGGCGATTGAGCGGGGAACCCGCCGGACGGCGAGGGCCGTGCCGACGGCGTAGAGTCCCCCGAGGACACCGACGGCGAAGAAGGCGTCCCGCCAGCCGCCGCCGAGCGCCAGCGACGCCGGGAGAACGGCGAAGGGGACCGCAAGCCCCACCGCGCCGGCGAAGCCGTGAACGCTGTAGGCCCGCGATCGGTAGGCGTCCGTCGTCGTCGCGGAGATGAGCGGGTAGTGGGCGGGGTGGTGGCCGGCGACGCCGAGTCCCATGACCGCCGCGGCGGCGAGCAACCACTCGTACGTCGGCGCGACCGCGGCCAGCAGACACCCGAGCGTGCCGAACGCGAGTGAACCGACGAGTACCGCCGTGTGGCTGTAGGCGTCGGAGACGTACCCCAAGGGAAGTTGTCCAGCGGTGACGACGAGGTTGACGACTCCGAGCGCGAGCCCGACGGCCGCCAGCGAGACGCCGAACTCCTCGCCCAAGAGCGAAAACGCGGGAGCAAAGAGCAACAGGTACGCGTGGTTGACGGCGTGAGAGCCCGCTACGAGTCCGATCACGAGCGGTGCCGGGCGGCGCGTCACGGCGGCTGTTCGACACGGGTATATAAGTCGGTTCGGATCGCGTTGGGGACCGCCCGGAGCATCGCGGCCGTTTATATAACGAGCAACGCAGTCGCGGTCGTCTACGGGGCTCAGTCGGCGCCGACGGCGACCCGACCGGCGTCGACGTCGGGTGTCGGGACGGACCCGCCGGCGCGTCGGACGGCCCGGCGGAGGCGGTCCTCGGAGACGCCGGCCCGGGTGGCGGCCGTCGGCAGGTCCAGTGTTCCGCCCTCGTACAGGGTCATCGCGGTCCGCAACGCGTGCTGTTGCATATCTCCTCCGAGGGGACGGGACATAATAATAGTATCGAGAAATAAATTGTCAATCTATGACCTTATATGCCGACCCTCATAAAGGATCATTATATTAATGCCCGAGGGGGCGCCGTCCGATCCCGCGAACGCACCGGCCACTCGTGGCTCGCAACGTTTTAGTTCGCGCTGCCGCCCTATACTGTATGGAGCACGCCGACGAACTGTTGGAGCTTCTGTGCGAGAACGCTCGGTACTCGACGGCGGACCTCGCCCGCTTCACCGGGCTCTCCGAGGCGACCATCGAGGAGACGATCGCCGAACTCGAGGCCGAGGGGATCGTCCAGGGCTACACCGCGGTCGTCGACTGGGATGCCGTCGACGACGACCGGGTGCAAGCTCACGTCGAACTCAACGTCACCCTGGATCGGGAGACGAGCTACCGCGACGTGGCCGAACGGGTCGCGGGCTTTCGGGAGGTCCAGGGGCTTCGGCTCGTCTCCGGCGACTACGACTTCGCCCTCGAGGTCGAGGGCGAGAATATGCGCGAGGTCTCACGGTTCATCAGCGACAAGGTGGCCCCGATCCCGGAGATCACCCAGACGGTCACCCACTACATCATGGAGACGTACAAACAGGGCGGCCATCGCTTCGACGACGGAGACGACGACGATCGTCTCTCGGTCACGCCATGACGCTCGAACCCTCCGGGCGGGTCGCGGACGTGCCGCCCTCGGGGATCAGACGCTTCTTCGAACTCGCCGAGGAGATGGACGACGTGATCTCCCTCGGCGTCGGCGAGCCGGACTTCTCGGCCCCGTGGTCGGCCCGAGAGGCCGCCATCACCGCCTTGGAACGCGGGCAGACCGCCTACACTGCCAACCGCGGCAAGCGGGAACTCCGCGAGGCGATCGCCGCCGACGTCCGCCGGTGGAACCTCGAGTACGATCCCGACAGCGAGGTGTTGGTCACCGCCGGGGCGAGCGAGGCGATCGATCTCGCCTTCCGCGCACTGGTCGACCCCGGCGACACTGTCGCCGTCGCCCAGCCGTGTTACGTCTCCTACACCCCCGGCGTCGCGTTCTCCGGCGGTGAGGTCCTCGACGTGCCGACGCGCGTCGAAGACGAGTTCGCGCTGACGCCGGAGGCACTCCGGGCAGCGGGCGCGGAGTCCGCGGATCTGCTCGTCTACTGTTATCCGAACAACCCCACGGGGGCGACGATGGACCGCTCGGAACTGGCCGATGTCGCTGCGTTCTGCCGCGAACACGATGTCGACGTCCTCTCCGACGAGATCTACGCCGACCTCACATACGAGGGCGATCACGTCTCGATCGCCGAACTCGACGGAATGCGCGAGCGGACCGTCGTGTTCAACGGGTTCTCGAAGGCCTACGCGATGACGGGGCTCCGGCTCGGCTACGCGATGGCCCCCGAAGAAGTGATTGCAGCGATGAACCGAGTCCACCAATATACGATGCTGTCGGCCCCGACGACCGCCCAACACGCCGGCATCGAAGCGATCCGGAACTGCCGCGAGGACGTCGAGGCGATGCGCTCGCAGTACGACCGGCGGCGGAATTTCGTCCTCTCGCGGTTCGAGGAGATGGGGATCGACTGCTTCGAGGCGACGGGAGCTTTTTATGTCTTCCCGGAGTGTCCCGGCGACGACGCCGAACGGTTCGCCGAGGACCTCCTCGAGGCCGAGTCCGTCGCGATGGTTCCCGGGACCGCCTTCGGGGCCGGCGCCGAGGGTCACCTTCGGGCCTCCTACGCGACGGGATTAGAGGAACTCCGCGAAGCGATGGATCGTCTCGAACGATTCGTCTCGCCGGCATAGAGTCGAACGGTTCGTCCTGTCAGCGCGGCGATCCCCGATAGGCGCCGCTCGACCGCTTACACGACTCGACCCTGGGGAACCATTTTTCAACGAGCACGCGAAATATCCGGTATGTCGACTGGTGGCTCGGACGACGGCGTCGACGCGCCCCCAGCGCCGGCGTCGTCCGGCGAGTCGGATTCCACGTCGCCCGGCGCGTCCGGGGACGACGGGGATGCCGACCGCTCCGATCCGCCCGAAGAGGAGCCACCGAAACAGGCCGATTCGGACCCAATTGACGGGGGCGACGCCGGGACGGACGCCGGAGGCGTCGGCGATGGCACCGCCGACTCGACGTCGGAACTCCGCGACCGCCTCGAAGCCGGCAGCGACGCCGCCGCGGCGGTCAGCGCCCGGATCGAGGAACGGACGCTCCGGGTCGACCCCAACCTCGACGAGGACGCGTTCTTTTCGAATGACGACGGGACGACGACCGTCGTCACCAGATACGATCTCGAGCGGACGGTGCTGGCGGAAAAGAAAGACTACCTTCACGAGGTCGATCGATACTGGGTCAACAAACCATACGCGTTCGTCGTGATCTTTCACTCCGAGAAGGAAAACGAACGGAAATACTACCTCGTCGAGCCGCATCTCACCCCGCTGGAGACCGACCTCCGGGAGTTCCTCGTCGGAAAGCTCAAGACGTCTATCAAGTACTCCGACGACGAGGTTGTCATGCAGGACGGCGAGGACGCCCGCGAGCGGGTCATCGAGACGGAGACCCACAACCTCCTCGACCGGTACGACCTCTACGCCGACAGGGCGGGTTCGGACGGCGGCGGACGGTTCGAGTCGATACGGGCGGCCACAGAACTACTCGACCCGATCCGAGAGCGGCTGGGCTTCGGCGGCGACACCTCCGAGGCGGAACGCGACGCCCCCCGTGAACTCCGGGGGATCGCCGCCCGCCCCGAACCCGCCGTCCTAGAGGAGGGATCGAGGACGCTCACAGAACACCAAATCGAGAAGCTGTTTTATTTTCTCAAGCGGGACTTCCTCGGGTTCGAGCGGATCGACGGGATCACACACGACATCAACGTCGAGGACATCTCCTGTGACGGGTACGACTCGCCCGTCTTCGTGTACCACTCCGAGTACGAACAGATCATCACGAACATCTATCACGGCACCGAGGAACTCGACGAGTTCGTGGTCAAACTCGCCCAGCGCTCCGGGAAGGGGATCTCCAAGCGGAGTCCGCAGGTCGACGCGACGCTGCCGGACGGCTCCCGTGCCCAGTTGACGCTCGGGCGGGAGGTCTCGGACCACGGAACGAACTACACTATTCGGCAGTTCAAGGAGGTCCCCCACACCCCGATCGACCTGATCAACTGGAACACCTTCTCGCTCGAACAGATGGCGTTCCTGTGGCTCAGCATCGAAAATCAAAAGTCGCTCATCTTCGCCGGCGGGACGGCGTCCGGGAAGACGACCTCGCTGAATGCGGTTTCGCTTTTCATCCCGAGCAAGGCGAAGATCGTCTCGATCGAGGACACGCGCGAAGTCGAGTTGCCCCAGCGAAACTGGATCGCAAGCGTCACCCGACCCTCGTTCGGCGAGGACGACAAGGGCGACGTCGACGAGTTCGATCTGCTGGAGGCCGCCCTCCGGCAGCGCCCCGAATACATCGTTATGGGGGAGATCCGTGGCGAGGAGGGGCGGACGCTGTTCCAAGTCATGTCGACCGGGCACACGACGCTGACGACGTTCCACGCCGATTCCGTCGGGGAGGTAATAAAACGGTTCACGACCGATCCGATCAACGTCTCGAAGACGATGTTCACGGCGCTGGATCTCGTCTCGGTCCAAAGCCAGACCCGGATCAGAGGCAACAAGGTCAGACGGACCAAATCGATCACGGAAATCAACCATTACGATCCCGAAAACGACGAGATCAACGTCAAGGACGTCTACCAGTGGCAGGCCCAAAGCGACACGTTCCTCAGCATGGGCGATTCGAGCACGCTCGATACGATCGCCTTCGATCGGGGCTGGTCTCGAGAGGAACTCGACGAGGAAATATTCCTCCACGAACTCGTGTTGGCGTATCTGATCCACGAAGGGCTCAACACCTACACGCAGGTTGCGGCGACGCTGCAGGCGTTTATCAACGATCCCGAGACGATCCTCACGCTCATGGCGACCGGACACCTCGAACGGTCTCTCGAGGACCTCCGGGAGATGGAGTCCGTCGAGATCGACATCGATCCCGAAAAGGAGGCGATGGTTCCACGCCCCGAGGCGAGCACCGAGATGCTCGAAAAGACCGCGGGGATCCTCGAGGAGGCCGAACCCCTCCTCGAGGAGTACCGTACCGGCGGGGTCGCCGAGGGGGTCGCCGAGGCGCTCGATATCGAGGCTGTCGACGATGTCGACGTGCTGGGCCCCCGACGGGAGGGCACCTCCGGGCCGATCGACGCCGCCGGTGTCGACGTCGAGTCCGGCGACGGCGCCGTCGATCGCGCAGGCGACCCGGACGGGACGGCGACGACGGACGGCGGGCGCGGGACGGGACAGGCGGACGGCACAGACACGGACCCGTCCACGGATTCGGAGCCGACTGATCGCTCTCCACCCGGCGACCGCGACGGCGAGGACGGCCGGGCCTCATGAGCGTCCGATCCGCCCCCACTTCGGGCACCGACGCGGTCGCGGACGTGTTTTATCCGCTGTATCAACGGCTCTTCGACGAGAACAGCGACTTCGTGGGCGACCTCGAGCGCAAACTAGCCGAAGCGCGGATCCCCCGGACGGTGGAGTTTTATCTCTCGATATCGCTCGCTCTCGGCGTGTTTGCCGGGCTTTCGCTCTGGGCGGTCGGGACCGTCCTCGGGTGGGCGCTCGTCACGTTCGTCGTCACCGACCCGCCGATACTGCTCGGATTGCCCCTCCCCGAACCGTATCTCTCGGCGGTGAACGCGCTGAAGCTCCCGTTTTTGATCGTCTTTTCGGGTTTCTTCTTCGGTGCGTTGGGGTTCGGTGCGGGGTTCGGGGGTATGGTCGCCAGACCCTACCTGGCGTCCGACGCCCGCAAGCGCGAAATCAATGTGTTGCTCTCCGATTCGGTCTCGTTCATGTACGCGCTCTCGGTCGGTGGTCTCAACCAGCTCGAGATCCTCGAGGCGATGGCGCGGGCCGACGACACCTACGGTGAGGTCGCAAAGGAGTTCCAGTCGATCGTCCGCGAGACGGAGTACTTCGACACCGACTACCGGACGGCGGTCCGGAACCAGGCGATGCAGACCCCCTCGGAGGACCTCAGTCAGTTCCTCACCGATATGCTTTCGATCATCAACTCGGGGGGCGACATGGAACGATTTCTCGAGGATCAAAAAGAAAAGCAGATGCGGACCTCCCGGCAGGAACAGGAGACGGTTCTCGAGACGCTCGAACTGTTCGGGGAGATGTACATGACGCTCTCGCTGTTCCCGTTGCTTTTGATTATCATCCTGGTCATCATGTCGATGCTCGGGGAAGCACAGGATACGCTGTTGTACGGCACCGTCTACGGGCTGATCCCCCTCTTGGGTATCGGCTTTCTCGTGCTCGTCTCGACGGTCGTCCCCGACGAAATCGGCGACGGATACCTCCGAACAGAGGGCGAAACAGCAGAGGGATCGAGAGGGATGTTCGGGCTCGGCCTGGTCGACGCCTACGCTGGCCGGTATCCGATCTTCGACCGGATCAAATCCCGAGAGGGGACGCATCTGACGCTGTCGATCCTCCGACGGCCCCATCACTTCTTCCGGGAGTACCCGCTCGCGACGCTCGCGATCACCGTGCCGGCGTCGCTCGTGTTGGTCGTGATCGCCGTCCAGTCGGGCGTCGCGCCGACGGCACTGGAGGCGATGATCGCCGCCCCGATCCGGGGAACGTTCTTTTGGGTGTACGTCCCACTGTATCTCACGCTCGTTCCGGTGACGGTGTTCTACGAGTGGAACGTCCGCTCGCGGCGAGCGATCACGAACAACTTGTCCGACAACCTCCGGAAGCTCTCGAGCGCGAACGACACCGGCATGACGCTGCTCGAGTCGCTGAAAGTCGTCGCGGACACCTCCTCGGGGCGTCTCGCCAACGAGTTTCGGGTGATGTACGCGAAGGTCAACTACGGGACGAGTCTCCGGACCGCCCTCCGGAATTTCAACAACACCTACCACATTCCGCGGCTCGCCCGGACGGTCAAACTCATCTCGAAGGCCCAGGAGGCGTCGAGCCAGATCACGCAGGTGCTCTCGACGGCCGCCCAGGCCTCCGAGAATCAAGACGACATCGAGCGCGACCGGAAGTCGAAGACCCGGATGCAGATGGTCATCATCATCATGACCTACGTCACGTTACTCGGCGTGATGGCACTCCTGAAAGTCGAGTTCCTCGACACGATGGCGGGTCTCGTCGACCAGGCCGGGTCGGGCGGCGGGGGTGGGGGCGGTCCGGGCGCCGGTGGCGGGTTCGGCGGCGGTCTCGACATCGACGAGTTGACGATGCTGTTCTTCCACGCCGTGACGCTCCAGGGGATCATCTCGGGGGTCATCGCCGGGTACATCCGCGAGGTCAGCGTGCTCGCGAGCCTGAAGTTCGTCGTCGTCCTGCCGACGCTCGCGCTGGTGGTGTTCATGTTCGTATGATCGACCGCGAACCGGATCGGGTCGCCTGTGGCCCCGACCGCGGCCAGACGACGCTCGATTTCGCCATCGCGATGAGCGTCTTCCTGACGACGGTGCTGTTCGTCCTCGCCTACGCGCCGACGATGTTCGACCCCTTCGCGGGCGGGTCGGGGACGAAACTCGTCGTCGCCGACCGGGCCGCGACGACGCTCTCGACCGACGTGTTGGCCGCATCGACGGCCGAACCGGGGGTTCTGTCGGCCAGCTGTTTGAAAGCGTTCTTCGGTGGCGGCGACGACGACTGCTCCACGGGGGATGATCTCGGCAGTAACGATATCCCTGCAGTCACGAACAGAAACTACAACGTCACCATTCACGATCTCGACGCCTCGGTCGACACCCCAGCAACGCCCCTCGATGAGCCGGACGATATCGAGCTGACCAAATCGAACTCCGGGTCGGTCCCCACCGACGTCGCCGTGGCGACCCGGACCGTCTCGATCGAGGGCGACCCGTACCGACTGACCGTGAGGGTGTGGTAGCGTGCGCGGGCAGGCCCACACCGTCGAGGCGTTCGTAGCCGCCGTGTTGGTAGTCAGCGGGCTAGTCTTCGCCACGCAGGCGGCTGCCGTCACGCCGCTGTCGGCGAGCACCTCGAACCAACACATCGAGAACCAACAGCAGGCGACGGTCGAGGGACTGCTCGCGGCGTCGGCCGACAACGGCAACCTGACCGAGGCGGTGCTGTACTGGAACGCGAGCGCCGACGACGGCGACGGCGCGTTCGCCGGGGCGCCCGAGTCGGGCACCTACGCCACCGGGCCACAGAACGGCTTCGGTGCGGACCTGAACGGGACGCTGTCGAGCCGACAGATCGCGTTCAACGTCGTCGTCCGCTATCCCGACGGCGACGACACCGGCACCGACACCGAGCCGATGGTTCGGATGGGCGAACCGAGCGACAACGCGGTGTCTGCAACTCGGACGGTCGGGCTGTACGACGAATCCAAGATAAAGAACGGCACCTCGCTCGGGGACCTCGACGACGACGAGTTCTACGCGCCCGACGCCAACCCCGACAGTCAATTGTACACCGTCGTCGAGGTAGAGGTGATCGCGTGGCGCAAGTGACCCGCCCCCGTGGCGGTGACGATGACGTTACTGACAGCGGCGACCGCGGCCAGATGATCCTCCTCATGGGGGTCGTCCTCGCCGTGATGTTCGTCGCGCTGGCGCTTCTGGTCAACGCCGCCATTTATACCGACAACGTGGCGACCCGCGGCGGGGACCCGGCGGGGGAGGCGCTCGAATATCAACACGGGGTAGTAGATTCGACAGAGGGACTGATCGAAGCCGAGAACGACGCAGGAAACGCTACTGCTGACGATGTCCGACCTGCACTCGAGAACATTAGCCGATATCACCGTCAGTACCACCTCAGACGTGGCGCGGCAACGGAGACGGAGTTCGACATTTATCAGGGAATAAATGAAACTGATCAAGACGGATTCAAAAACTGGACGGCAAACGCGAGCGACGTCAGGGGTTTTGTAATATATATAGATGGAACGAGGATGGCGAACAGTGATTCGCCGTTCTCTATTTATGTCGGCGGGACCAAACTAAATGTTAACAGGACTAGTGATGAGATTGTTGTCGAAGGCGAGAGCTGCTCGGAATCTGTGAGCAGTTCAATTGAGTTCAACGTTACTAGTGGAACCCTCGGTTCCGATTCCTGTGATTTTGATTTTCAGGATTTCGGCGGCGGAGAAATAGAAATTGAGGACGGGGACAACGGCGCTGGAAGCTACGAACTGATCGTCACGTCGGACGAAAACATCGGATCGTTTCCCTCGCCAGTGAAGACATTTATCCACAGCGTCGATCTGCATATCCGTATCGATACACCGGAATTGAGTTACGCTCGATCGGTGACTGTCGCACCGGAGGGCACCGATGCGTAGCGACGACCGCGGCGTCTCCGTCGCCGTCGGCTACGTCCTCGGCCTCGGCATCGCGACGCTCCTGTTTTCGGTACTTTTGATCGGCGGGTCGGGGATGATCGAGAACCAGACGCAAACTGTCACCTACGACCAGCTCTCGGTGACGGGCCAGCAGCTCGCCGCGGATCTGTCGGGGGTAGATCGGTTGGTTCGGGCCGGCGGTGGCGGGGACGGCGCGGGGCTCTCGGAGGTGTCGCTGCGGACCGATCTCCCGAACAGCGTCGCTGCAGGCGGATACACGATCGAGATCACGTACACTGAGGCCGACGACACCGGGACGATAGAGCTCCGGAGTTCGTCTCCCGACGTGGTCGTATCGGTCCCGTTCCGGAGCGTGACGCCGGTTCGGGGGACGACGATCGGCGGCGGCACCGTCGAGACGCACTACGACGGCAGCGAGGACGAGTTGGTGGTGGAGTCGGTATGAGGACGACGTCTGCCATCGGCTCGGACGACCGCGCCGTCAGCGACGTCGTCGGCTACGTCCTCGTCTTCTCGCTCATCACGCTCTCGATCGGCGCGATCACTGTGGGTGGATTCTCGACGCTACAGGACCGACAGGACGCCGAACGGATCAACAACGCCGAGCGCGCTTTCGACGTCTTCGCCGGCAACGTGGAGGACGTCTATCGGGACGGCGCGCCGAGTCGCGCGACGGAGATGCGGCTGTCGGGGGGGACGTTGCGGTACGGGGAGCCAGTCACTATCACCGTAGCGGACGCCACTAGCTCCGATATAAAAACTACTGTTCAGACAACGCCGCTGGTATACGCCAATGGTCGGACGGAGATCATCTACGTCGCTGGCGCAGTGATACGGAGTGAACGCGATTCAGCAGTAATGCTTCGCGAACCACCGTTTAAAATCACTGCTGACAGCACAGTCGTGCCAATTATCGCAATAACCGCTCCGTCTGATCAACCGACGATCTCCCGGGAGTTGGCGCACACAAGAGTCGAAAGTACACGTCGGAACCCCACCCCGAATCCGGATCTATCGGCAGACGGAAACCGTATTACAATCACTGTTGAATCTCCATGGAGTGACGCTTGGGAGCGGTATTTTGATCGTCAAGCTGAGCCCGAAGCTGTCAAAAGCGATGGGCAGTCAGTAGAAATCGAGACCGATCGCATCTCGACACCGGTATCGCGAATCGATCTACACATCAGGTAAAATCGTATCCTCACCCAAATTCAACCTCGACAGAGCGTTCACTCACGTGGACGTAGTTTACTAGATCAGTACCCAATTCGGGGGTTATATTATTCATCGATTTATCATGGTTAAAAATAGCGCCTTTGTTTGTGATTCCAAACTCCCGAACCACGACCGACCCATCTACGGTGATAGTTCCCCCTTGATAAAGAGTTGCGTTCGGTGCGTAGATCCCGCCAGCGTAATTAACGGTGCCGGATAGTTTAATTTCTTTACTGTCCGAATGCACGTAAATTACGAACTGTTCAGGATCACCGTTGATATTTATATCATTATTACCGGATATATCAATTCCCCCACCGCTATTTAAATACACCTCCACAGTCCCATCACCCTCAATGTCGATGTTTCCTGCATCCGTGATTCCGTCATTATCCACATCATCGATGACAATTTTAACATCGCCATCGGTAGTGTTTATACTCAGGTCCTGAAACTCGTCGGGGTCTTCCGTACAGTGTGTTCCCGTTGATACTGACGACGCAATCGGTCCCCACTCGGAACACTCGCCAACCTGGGATTCGATTTCGGAATCCGCGGGTGGTGCGTCGATACCCTCTCTGTGATTTTCAACAGTCGGATTGCCGTTACTAGTATTTTTATTCGATGTGATTGCCGCACCGAACACCGGCGACAGCGACGCGTCTAACGCTATCTTGACGGTATCGTCTTCACCGCACTCCTCCCGTGGGCTCTCCTCCATCTGGCCCTCGAAGAACGATTGCCAGCCGGTACAGTACTCGCTCTCGATTTCGACGTACACCGTGCCCCCGGAGAGTGGGTTGGTGAGCGGGCTGTCATCGGGGTACAGCCGCTGAGACCCCTTTTCAGAGCTGACTGCCCCGCGAACGTCACCCGACGCCGCACCGCTACCGGTCACGTTTATAATGGGAAACGTCAGCGTTTCGGCGCGGTAGTGGAACTCCGGCGGCGAGAGCATCCGGCTAAAATCGCCCTGTCGCGCCCAGACGCCGCCGCCCTGATACGCGATCTCGCGGCCGTCGTTCTCGTAGACGAGTGCCCCCATCGTGGCGTCGGCAATACACGTTCGCTCACTATCGTCGCTAATATCGTCACAGTCGTCGAAATCGCCGCTACCATCGTCGCTCCGGTCCACCCAGATCCTGACGCGCCCGGCGTCCTCCCGGACGTCGACCTGACCCTGAGAAACTCGCCCCAACGAGAAGCGCTGGTGGCCGGACTCGCCCAGCCCGACGAGGCTGGCCTTCGAGGAGAACGCCGACATCGAGTTCTCCATCTGGGAGCGCTCGGCGTCCGCGCGCGTGTTGTCGATCACGGCACCGCCGGCCGCGAGCAGCGCCCCGACCGAGAGAACCGTCATCCCGAGGATGAGGATGACCCCGACAGGGTTCGAGACGGCGCGGGTTGTCATTCCCGCAGATTCGGGCTCGATCGGATATGAACCCTACGGCCGATTCGGGCGTCGAGGTGGCCGTAGGCGGCTGTCGGCCCCCGGCCCCCGGCCACCGGCTACCGATCGAGGGATTCGTCGGTGAGGGCCAATCCACACAGCTGTTTATAAGCCCGCGAGATTGAAGAGGGAGGCCCGCGGCTAATCCTGTATGGACCTCGATACGGACGAACTGCTGGCGTCGTTGACCCCCCGCGAGGAGAACCCGGCGATCAAGACCTACCAGAACACGGTGTCGGTCGCCTGTCCGGCCTGCGAGGAGCCCTTCGACGACCTCGTCGTCTGCAAGCAGGACCCGACGAGCCTGAACCTCTCGAAACAGCTCGATCTCTGCGTGGGCGTCGAGGACGGGCAGGCGTTCATTTTCACGCACAAACCCTGACAGCGGGCGGTCGGCGCTCAGTCTGTCCCCCTGTCCTCTCCGCCGTCGCTACCCGTTGGTTCGCCGTCAGCGGCTGCGCCGTTCGACGGCCCGTCCGCATCCGGTGTCCCGCTGTCGTCCGCCGTTTTCGTCCCGTCCGCCGCGCTGTCGGCCCACGGCCCGACGCCGAAGAGACGACCGACGGTCCACCCCAACAGCAGCGGCGTGACGACGACCAACCCGCCGACGCCGACGTAGCGGACCGGCGGCGGTCGGAGGGCCAGATACGACAGGTACGCCGCCCCCACGAACGGCCAAGCGTCGTGCAGGAACGACCGCAGACGATCGAGCATACTGCATCGTCTGCGGCCCCGACCCTCAACGTTCCGGAGCGCGTCTACACGGTAAACACCGGGCATTCCGCGGTCCGCAACACGCGGTCGGCGACGCTTCCGACGTGTGGCGTCTCGGACCCGCCGCTGCCGTGTTTCCCCATCACGATGACGTCCGCGTCGATCGACTCGGCGTACTCGACGATCTCTTCGTGGGGGAACCCGCGGTGGAAGTACGTCTCGGCGTCGACGTCGTGTGTTTCGGCCCGCTCGGCCAGCTCCCGCAGGTCCGAGTTCGCCTCCGCTTCGAGTTCCTCGAGGGCGAGTTCGTAGTTCGACAGCGCCGGCGTCGTGCCGTGCCGCGCTTCGTCGATGATGCGCACGAAGTGGACGGCGGCCTCGTTGTCCCTCGCGATACCGAGCCCGTGTTCGATACCCCGTTCGGCCGAGTGACTTCCGTCAGTCGGGATCAGGATCGTCTCGTACTCAACCATACGTGTGACCGCAACGTTGTGGCACAAATGTGTGTCGGTGATTATCACTGCATACGAGGGCCGTCGGCCACCAGAAGGATTATATACGGGTCCCGTTCACACCTATCCGGTTTCCGGCGGACGACACACATCCCTGTCCCGTCGTCGCGACGGAAACCGGGCAGTCGCGGCCACCGGGCCGCGCGCTTTGACACGTATCGGGGGACGCCGAACGGAGCACTCACTCCGGTGAGGGCGGCGGGCAGCCCCGCCGTCTATCGAGGAACGTCCGCTCGCCCGTCGAAAGGTTCCGCGCCCGGTAGGCATCGAGACCCTCCTGATACGTCGTCTCCGAGCGGTCCTCGGCCGGTTTCGCTGCGGGGCGTTCGAGTACGAGTTCGGCGATGCCGGTCGTTTTGCCGGTGAAAGAAAACCCCGCGCGGTAGAGCGCCTGGTAGGCGAAGGGGTTGTTCACCGCGATGCGGAGCCGGTCGTAGCCGCGGTCGGCCCCACAACGGGCGAGAAACCGACAGAGTCGCGGGCCGAGACCCTCCCCCCGGAGGTCGTCCCGAACGGTGACGTACCGGAGCCAGAGAACGCCCGGATCGGTCCGATCCCCGTTGAACGCGACGGCGGCGAGGACGTCGGCATCGTACTCTCCGTCCGCGTTGTGACCGTCCCCGGGCGAGATCGATTCGTCCGGCGGTTCGGACACCGACGGCTCGGCCCGATCTGCCCGATCGGAAGCCCCGATCACTGCTTTCCCGGTGTTCGACATCACGAACTTCCCGGCGTAGCTGAACCGTCGGTGATCGAGCCGGAGCGTCGGGCCCTCCTCCGGCCACCCGAGCAAACGCGGTTCCATACCGGCGGTTGGAGGGCAACCGGGTTATGTCCGGCGCTCGATCCCCTGTTCATGCGCTGGGACGTCCGTGCCTTCGATCTGTTCGCGCCGGTGTACGACTCGTTCATGCCGCCGACCGATGGGGTCGCCCTTCGGAAGGCCCTTGCCGTCGCCGACCGCGAGGTCGATCGAGTCCTCGACGTCGGTGGCGGTTCCGGGCGGGTCGCCGGCGAGACCGGGGCGACAGTCGTCGATCCGGCCCGGGGAATGCTCCGGCGTGCGCGACGCCGGGGGCTTGAATCCGTCCAGGCGAGCGCGACCGATCTCCCGCACCCTGACGGATCGGTCGACGCCGTCGTCGTGGTCGACGCGTTCCATCACTTCCCCGCGGGACAGCGGTGTCTCTCGGAGATGGCTCGCGTCCTCGCGCCCGGGGGCGTCCTCGTGATCACTGACTTCGACCGCGGAACGCGGCTCGGATGGGCGCTCGATCGGGCCGAACGGCTCGTCGGGTTCGATTCGACGTTTTACACCGTCTCGGAGCTCGAATCCGCGATCGGATCGGCCGGGTTCGAGGTGAAACCGATCGAGTACGGCTTTGAGACGACTGTCGCGGGCGTGAAACCGCCCGCCGACCGTTGAGGGAAGCGGAGATGCGGGCGCTGTGACCGCCTACCGGAGTTTGAAATAAATGAACCGCCAGGCAGACAGAGCGACGGTTCCACCGACGAGCATGACGACGGCGAACGCTACCTCGGCACCGCGTCCGCGGAGCGCAACGACCCGGATCGCCATCCCGACGACCGCCGCCGGGATCCACGAGCGGATCGCGAGCGGGATCGAGGAGTTGGGCGCCGATCCCCCGCCCGGGGAGTACGCGCCGACGAGCGGCGCACATAGGAGCCATCCGAGGACGAACGGCCCGGCGGCCAGGAGGTAGATGCTCGGATCGGCCAACAGCTGTTCGGTGGTCGAGTGCTGGAGCGTCCCGGCAAGGAGAAACGCCAACAGGACCGCGACGTCACCGACCGCGATGGGCCAGGTGCCCGCGTCGAGGCGCTGTTGGAGGAACGACTGATCTGCCATATCGGGCGTTCGGTGGCGGGGGTTCAAACCCTTGCGGATTCGCGCTGGTGGCCGAACTCACATGACACCGGCGCACGAGTGAGCCGACGGTCGCTCCGTCGAACGGCGTGCGTCCCGTGCGTCGTGTACGTCCTTTCGTCCGTCAGTATCACTCACGCGCCGACGGTGGCACCCGGATCACCGATCGGAGGTGACGTCCGGTCACGACCCGGCGTTTGTTCCCCCGAGGTCGGCCCCGGCCGGCGGCCGGAGGACGAGCGCCGCGAGGCCGGCCGCGAGCGCGAGCGCGCCGCCGAGGGCGAACGTCGGTACCCAGCCGAACGCCGCGACCAAGAATCCAGTCACCGTCCCGGCCAAGACGCCGCCGCCGACCTTCGCGGAGTAGATCACGGCGTAGTTGCTCGAGGAGTGCTCGGCGCCGTAGTAGTCCGAGACGATGGCCGGAAAGTAGACGTACAGTGGCGAGGAGAAGAACATCGCGCCGACCACTGTTCCGACGAACGCGACGGGCGCGTCGGCCGTCCCCGCGCCGATGAGCCCGAACCGGAAGAGCCCGGCGAGCGCAAAGGAGACGGCCATCACACGTACCCGGCCGAAGCGATCGGAGACCTCGCCGAGGACCATCCGCGAGACGCCCGCCGCGACCGGCAGGAGCGTGGCAGACACCGTGGCGACGACCGCCGCGAGCCCGAGCTGTTCGGCGAAGCGGACGACGTTCGCGACGACGAGGAGGTCCGCGCCGGCGGTCGCGACGAACATCGCGTAGAGTACCCAGAACTGCCACGTCTTCAGCATCTCCCGGGTCGTGTAGGCCCGCCCGCGGAGCGAGGCGGCCAACGCTCCGTCGCCGGTGTCGTCGGCCCCGTCCTCGCGGTCGAGCCAGTCCTCGGGCGGATCCCGCAGCAGGACCGCCCCGGCGAGCAGGACGACGAGGATAGCCACGCCGACGTTGCGGAGCACGTCGGTGTAGCCGGCGACGGTAGCGTTCGCCCGAACGTATGGCACGACGAGCGCGCTCCCGCCCGCAAAGGCCATCGTTCCGACTCCGGTCGTGAGTCCCATCCGGTCCGGGAACCACTTGACGGCGGTGTTGACCGCGATGGTGTAGATGATGCCGACGCCGATCGCCCCGAGCGAGTAGAGAACATACAGTTGCCAGACGCTCCTCGCGTAGGCGAGACCGACGTAACCGCCGCCCGCGAGGACGGCCGCGAGATAGATCAGGTTGCGGGGCCCACGACGGTCGCGCCACCATCCCGCCGGCATCTGCGACAGGGACTGAAACACGACATAAAAAGAGAACACGGCACCGAGGGCGGGCAACGCGATGTCGAGGTTCTCGGCCAGCGGCCCCTCGATCGACGACCAGACGTACTGATAGGGACTGACCGCGGCCATCATCCCCGCGGCGGCGACGATCTGCCACCACCGCGAGAAGCCGAGGATCGCCTTCGCGCGCCGGGCGTAGTTGATGCCGGCTCCGTCGTCCGCCGGGGACGCTTCGTCCATCAGTCGCGGCTTCTTTCCCAGGGGGATTAAATCGACTGGCTTCGATCGCGAGGTCGTGTTCGGATACACGAGCCGACAGCCGGAGCACGTCTCTCTGTGACCGCCTCCACGAACGACGTGGTGGCTTTTTTGAAGCACCGCGCGCTCCCGGCCGACGTACCGGCAAAGGAAACGAAGCCGCCGCGAGCGACGCGATTTCGGCCGGCGTGGCCGAGTACCTACAGAAGCAGCCCGGCACCAACCAGTGTCAACGCTTCGCCCACCGGACGAAAGACGCCGCCGGGGGCCACCGAAGCGCACGACGCACAAGACGCTCGACCGCGTTCGCTCGCTCGTCGCCGACGCCTCCGGAGCACCGATCGGGCCGGCTCCCGGCGGGACGCCGAAACCGGCGTTTGCGGGATGACAAGCGAGCTCAAGCCTTAATTTTTGACATGGATTCAACCTCTCTCCCGAGAGCATCAAGATCCTTTTGACTGAACAAGAACGATGCTCCGGTCGCCTCTCCGTCCCTGTCTTGCACGATCGGGGTCTCACAGTAACATATCGTGTGACGTTCTATTGAGACTCCATCAGAACCAGTCTGTTGAACATAGAGGTCGTAGTTGGCACGAAAAATGCGTTATTTTCCTAAAATGAATCCTGAATCGGCCGATAGAACGTGCCTGCGAACGTGCCGCTGTAGATCCTGCTAGAGTTCGTTGATTTTCAGAGGAGCGTGCTGAATAGAACCCAGACACCCCATTGGCGGCGGCGGTACACACACCGATCGCTGCTCGCTCACTCGTTGCGGGGGTTCGATGGATGGTAGTCAGTGTCGTACTCGCCGGGACGGCCGTCGATCCGGTCCGGGTTGATCCGCCCGCCCAACAGCATGAAATCGAGCACTGTCAGATACAGCATGGCCTCGACGACCGGAACGCCCCGCGGCGGCAGGACGGGGTCGTGGCGGCCGATGACCTGTGCGTCGTCGACGACCTCGTCGGTCTCCCAGTCGGCGGTCTGTTGTTCTTTCGGGATCGACGTCGGCGCGTGCCAAGTCGCCTCCCCCCAGATCGGCTGGCCGGTTGTGATCCCGCCCTGAAGCCCGCCGTGGTCGTTGCCGACGGGGACGGGATCGCCTGCCTCACTCTCGGTTTCGGGATGGTCGCCCTCGTCGAACGTCCAGTCCTCGTTGCGTTTGGAGCCGGTTGCCGTCCGGGCCTCGGCCCCGAGGCCGAACTCGACGTGGGTCGTCGCGGGGATGGAGAACATCGCCTGCCCGAGTCGGGCGGGGAACGAGTCGAACCGCGGCGCACCGAGGCCCCGTGGAACGCCACGGACCTCGAAGGCGATCGAACCGCCGATGGAGTCGCCGGCCTGTTGGTACTCGTCGATCAACGCCCGCATCCGCTCGGCTGTCTCGGGGTGGCCACACCGGACCTCGTTGTCCTCGGCGTGTTCGCACATCTCCTCGAAGGAGACGTCCGGCGCCTCGACGTCGCCGATCTGGTTGACGTGGGCCTTGATCCGGACGTCGTGCTGTGACCGGTCGAGCACCTGTTTGGCGACCGCGCCGGCGGCGACCCAGTTGACCGTCTCGCGGGCCGACGACCGCCCGCCGCCACCCCAGTTTCTGGTGCCGAACTTCGCGGAGTAAGTGAAGTCGCCGTGGCTCGGTCGTGGGGCGGTGATAAACGGTTCGTACTTCCCCGATCGGGCGTCTTTGTTCTGGATGACCATCCCGATCGGCGTCCCGGTGGTGTACCCCTCAAGCGTCCCGGAGTTGATCCGGACCTCGTCGGGTTCGCCGCGACTCGTCGAGATCTTCGATTGCCCGGGCTTGCGCCGGTCGAGTTCGCGCTGGATCGCTTCCTCGTCGAGTTCGACGCCGGCCGGACAGCCCGAGACCGTGACACCCATCGCATCGCCGTGGCTCTCCCCGTACGTCGTCACCTGAAAGAGCCGCCCGAATCGGTTTCCGTTCATTACTGGTCTGTACGGACGGGGATGGTTTATGTTTTCTACTCGCGGGGGGCACCTCGGCGTCTGTTTGAGAGATTGTCGAAGCCATCTCTGCCTCGTGCGGTGTCGTCCGTCGATCGACGGTCTTATGTTCCGGAATTTGTTACCTGCGAAGGGTTTGTGTATGCCCTACAAAACGGGACTCTCCTACGATGACGTACTCGCTGTCCCACAGCGCTCACCCGTCGACAGCCGCGACGACGTCGACCTGTCGACCGACCTGGCCGGCGGCCTCGAACTGTCACTCCCCATCGCAACCGCGGCGATGGACACCGTCACCGAGGCTGAGATGGCCCGCGCCGTCGCCGAGGCCGGCGGCCTTGGCGTCGTTCACCGCTTTCTCCCGATCGACGAGCAGGCGCGGATGGTCGGTGGCGTCGCCGCCGACGGTCTCCCGGTCGCGGGCGCGGTCGGGATCGCCGAGTCGTACCTCGATCGAGCGGAGTCGCTCGTCGAATCGGGGGCGAGCGCGCTCGTTCTCGACGTCGCCCACGGTCACATGGACCGGGCAATCGAGGCGACCGCCGAGTTGTCGGGGACGTTCCCGGGGACGCCGATCTGCGCCGGCAACGTCGCCACCGAGGCCGGCGTCGCCGACCTAGCCGAGGCGGGCGCGGACTGCGTGAAGATCGGCGTCGGCCCCGGGTCACACTGCACGACGCGGGAGGTGACTGGCTTCGGCGTTCCACAGTTCACCGCGGTCGAGCGCTGCTCGAGCGCCGCCCGCAAGCACGGCGTCACGACGATCGCCGATGGCGGGATCAGAGGCTCCGGCGACGCGGTCAAGGCGCTCTTGGCCGGCGCGGACGCCGTCATGATGGGTGGGTTCTTCGCTGGGTGTGCGGAGTCACCGGGGGAGATCATCGAAACGGACGGCCAACGCTACAAGCGCTCGCGGGGGATGGCGACCGCCGCGGCCGCCGAGGACCGCGAGGACAAGGCCGGCGACGTCGAGGCCGAGGAGGGCGTCGAGGCCGTCATGGAGTACAAAGGCCCCGTCGAACCGCGGCTGGCGGAGTTCGCCGCTGGCCTCCGTTCGGGGCTCTCCTACGCCGGTGCACACGACCTCGAAACCGCCCGCGAGAACGCCGAGTTCATGGAAGTCCGGCCGACGACGAACCGCCGGAACGGCGCGCACGGGTTCGCCGATCGGACCTAAGAGCCTAGGCGTCGAGGGACCCGATGCTCACGCTTCGACGAGGCCGACACCGATCTCCGAGAGCGCATCGAAGAAGCCGGGGAAGGAGACGTCGACGTCCTCCGCCCCCTCGATCGTCGTCTCCCCGTCGGCGACGAGGCCGGCGACGGCCAGCGACATGACGATCCGGTGGTCCTCGTGACCCCGGACGGTCGCGCCCTGCAACTCGCCGCCGTGGACGACGAGTTCGTCCGCCGACTCCTCGGTCTCGATCCCCATGCGGCCGAGTTCGGTCGCCATCGCGGCCACGCGGTCCGTCTCTTTCAACCGGACGTGCGCGCAGTCGGTGATCCGGGTCGTCCCCGCCGCCGCCGCGCCGAGAGCCGCGATCGTCGGCAGCAGATCCGGGGTGTCCGCGACGCCGACCTCGATCCCCTCGAGGTCGGACCGGCCGACGACGATCTCGCCCGCGTTGCGGTCCCACTCGATCGCCGCCCCCATCGAGTCGAGCACCTCGACGATCGCGCTGTCGCCCTGGGCGCTCGGATGCGCGCCCTCGACGACGAGTTCGTCCTCGGCGGCGAGTGCGCCCGCGGCGAGGAGATACGACATCGACGAGAAGTCCCCGGGGACGTCGTAGCCCCCGCCCGCCGGCGCGTACGTCTGCCCCCCAGAAACGGCGAGTTGCTCGGCCCCGGACGCCCTGACCTCGGCGTCATCCCCGCCGCCGACCGACGCCTCGACGCCGAACGCCTCCAGCACCTCGAGGGTGATGTCGACGTATGGTGCGGACTTGAGCTCGGTGGTCAGTTCGATCTCGATCCCGTCCTCGGTCGCCGCGCCGGCCATCAACAGCCCAGTGACGTACTGCGAGGAGACGTCGCCGGGGATCGACACCGACCCGCCGGCCGTCCCGCCGCCGACGACCAGCGGGGCCTGCCCGTTGGCCCGCGTCGAGTCCGCCCGGATACCGAGTTGCCCGAGCGCATCGAGCAGCGGCCCCTGCGGCCGCGACCGAAGCGAGGCGTCGCCGGTCAACACCGAGAGCCCCTCGACTAACCCGCCAGCCGCCGCCGTTAACCGCATCGTCGTCCCGCTGTTCGCGCAGTCGATCACGTCGGCGGGCGTTTCGGGCGTGCCGCCGAAGCCGACGACCTCGAAGTCACCGTCGACGCGCGAGGTCTCACCGCCGTAGGCCTCGACCGCCCGGGCCGTCGCCGCCGTATCGGCACTGAAAAGCGGGTTCCGGACGGTCGCGCCGTCTCCGTACCCCGCCGCGAGAACCGCCCGGTGGGTGTAGCTCTTCGAGGGAGGCGCGCGTGCGGTGCCGCGAACGCGTGAGGGGGAGATCCGAACGTCCATACCGGGGCGTCTCGGGCGGTCATCAAAGGCTTGCCGACTCGGGCGGACCGGCATAGAGCGCTCCGGAGAGTCGGTGTGGCTCCGGCGCCGCCGGGCAAGCGCTTTGTGCCCGCCGCCCCGGATACCGGTATGGATCCGGATCTCTCGAAACTCGACGCCTTCCTCGCGGAGGCGGGCGTCGATGGCTACCTGATCGAGGCCGACGGCGAGACGGCCGACCAGCGGTACCTCTCGGGGTTTACCGCTCCCGACCCGTTCGTCACCCTCTACACTGGGGAGACGACGCTTCTGGTCTCGGCACTGGAGTACGGCCGCGCGATGCGCACCGCCAGAGCCGACCGCATCGAGCGACACTCGACGTACGACCACCGGGCGAACGTCGCGGAGTACGGCTCGCCGGGCGGGAAGTATCGGACGCTCGCCGCGTTCCTCGATTCCCACAGCGCCGACTCGGTCGCGGTGCCGAGGGACTTTCCAGTCGGGACCGCCGACGGTCTCCGGGACCACGGGATCGCGGTCGAGGCCGACCCCGACGGCGTCGTCGGCTCCATCCGCGCCCGGAAGGTCGACGAGGAGATCGACCACGTCCGGGCGACACAGCGCGCCAACGAGGCGGCGATGGCGCGCGCCGAGGACCTGCTCGTCTCGGCGACGGTCGACGGCGGAACCTTGCGTCTCGACGGCGACCCGCTGACGGCCGAACGGGTCAAACGCGCGATCGAAATAGAGCTACTGGCGCACGACTGCGCGCTCGACGAGACGATCGTCGCCTGCGGCGCCGACGCCGCCGATCCGCACGACCGCGGATCCGGGCCGCTCGCCGCCGACGAGGCGATCATCGTCGACATCTTCCCGCGCTCGAAGACGAGCGGCTACTACGCCGACATGACGCGGACGTTCTGCGTCGGCGACCCGGGCGAAACGATCGAGCGCTGGTACGATCTCACGTACGAGGCCCAGCGGGCCGCCCTCGACACCATCGAGGCCGGCGTCTCCGGCAGCGACGTCCACGACGCGGTCTGTGACGTCTACGAGGACGCGGGGCTCCCGACGCTCCGGGCCGACGAGACGACCGAGACGGGATTTATTCACACCACGGGTCACGGCGTCGGCCTCGACATCCACGAGCACCCGCGGCTCTCCGAGGAGGAGACGGAACTCGAGGCCGGCAACGTCGTGACGGTCGAACCAGGGCTGTACGACCCCGAGGTCGGCGGCGTCCGGATCGAGGACCTCGTCGTCGTCACCGAGGACGGCCACGAGAACCTCACCGAGTATCCGACGGAGTTGGCCGTCGGTTCGGGCGGGTGATCGGCCTCCGGCCGCGCGACGATGCGGTAAGCTACAAACCCCACCGCCCCATAGCCCCAATGGCGGCTGTGATGACGCGTCTACCCCCGCTCCGAGCCCCGTGTGACGACGCACACCTCTGAGCCGCCGTTTCCGGACGCGCGCCGAGACGAACCCCTTTTGAACGACCGCGAGTAACCCGAATCCATGCAACTGCTCGTCGTCGGCGCGGGTGAGATGGGTCGGTGGTTCGCCCGCCAAAGCGGCGCCGACGCGGTCGCGTTCGCTGACCGCGACCCGGCGACAGCGCGTGCGGCGGCCGATATCGGGGACGCACGCGCCGTCGACCTCGACACCGACGAGACGTTCGACGCCGTCTGTCTCGCGGTGCCGATGTCCGCCACCCCGACCGCGATCGGGACTCACGCCGGCCGGGCGAGCGAGGCCGTCGTCGACGTGGCGGGGGAGATGCGCGACGCCGTGGCGGCGCTTCGGACCCACGCCGAGGGGCTCGAACGAGCCAGCTTTCACCCGCTGTTCTCGGCCGCGAACGCCCCGGGAAACGTTCCTGTCGTCGTCGATAACGCCGGGCCGACGGTCGATCGGTTCCGTGCGGCGCTCGAGGCGGCGGGCAACGAGGTCTTCGAGACGACGCCGGCGGCCCACGACCGCGCGATGGAGACCGTCCAGGCGAAGGCGCACACGGCCATCCTGGCGTACGCGCTCGCCGCCGAGGACGTCGACCCGCGGTTTCACACCTCCCTCTCGGGACCGCTGTCGACCCTCGTCGAGGGGACCCTCGACAACACACCAGAGGTGTACGCCGAGATCCAAGAGCGATTCGAGGGCGCGTCGTCGGTCGCCGAAGCCGCGGCCGAGATTGCCGACGCCGACCACAGGACGTTCGTCGACCTCTACGGGGAGGCGGGCGAGTGAGTACGTACAGCGGAGCAAAGCGATGACCGACACCGACGGCGTCCTCGACGCCGCGAAGTACCTCCGGCCGGTCCGGCCGATCGACCCCGAGGAGATATACGAGTACGTCGAGGGGCAACCCCACCCCGCGGTCGTCCGGCAGACGCTGCGCGAGCACGCCTTCGAGTTGGGAGTCGTCGAGCGCGAGGACGGGACCTTCGTCCCGGTCGAAGAGGGACCGATCGAGCCGGCGTTCCGAGGCGTCGAGCGGTTCCCGG
Source organism: Natronomonas moolapensis 8.8.11 (assembly GCF_000591055.1). Lineage (GTDB taxonomy): Archaea > Halobacteriota > Halobacteria > Halobacteriales > Haloarculaceae > Natronomonas > Natronomonas moolapensis. The sequence goes on from NC_020388.1 coordinate 1,201,205, forward strand.
ACGCGTACGCGCGGCGCTTCGAGGACCTACTCGTCGAGCGCTACGGCTCCGGCTGGCCCGAGGGCGATGCGGGCGATCGGCTCCGCGAGCGCATCGATGGGCTGAAAGTCGCGTACTTCGCCGACGAGTCCGTCACCTACGACGAGGAGACGGCGCTCGCCTACGCGCTGTATCACCTCCCGGACTACTACGCGGCGATCCAGTACGTCCTCGACGAACTCGGGCGGGCGGGGCTGCTCGACCGAACGCTCCGCGTGCTCGACGTCGGGGCGGGCGCGGGCGGGCCGGCGCTCGGTCTCTACGACTACCTGCCCGACGACAGCCTCGTCGAGTACGACGCCGTCGAACCCAGCGCCGCGGCCGACGTCTTCGAGACGATGCTCGACCCGACGCGACCCGGGTTCGACGCGACCGTCCACCGCGAAACCGCGGAGGCGTTCGCTCCCGAGGGCGAGTACGACCTCGTCGTCTTCGGGAACGTCCTCTCGGAACTCGAAGCGCCGGTCCCGGTCGTCGAACGCTACCTCGAAGCGCTCGCGCCCGACGGGACCGTCCTCGCGCTCTCGCCGGCCGAGGAGCGGACGGCGACCCGCCTCCGCGACGTCGAGCGCGACCTTCTCGACCGAAATGAGGAGCTGTCGGTGTACGCGCCGACGATCCGGTTGTGGCCCGGTGAGTCGCCCGACGACCGTGGCTGGACGTTCACCCGAAAGCCCGACGTCGAGGCTCCGTCGTTCCAGCGACGCCTCGAGCGCGCCGCGTCGGACTCGCCGGGTGGGTCACCCGACAGCGGCGACGGACGCTACACCAACTCCGCAGTCCAGTTCGCCTACCTCCTGTTGCGGACCGACGGCCGGCGGGCGATCGAGTACGACCCCGACCCGGGCCGGGTGGCGAAGATGGCCGAGAGCGAACGCCACGTCACCGAACGCATCGACATCGCGGCGCTGAAGCTGTCGCCGGACCTCGCCGACGACGGCCACCCGCTGTTCAAGATCAGCGACGGGTCGGAAGCGATCGACCACTACGCCGTCCTCGCGGAGCGGTCGGGCCTCAACGAGTCCCTCGAGGCGGCCCCCTACGGCTCGTTGCTCCGCTTCGAGAACGTGCTCGTCCTCTGGAACGACGACGAGGGGGCCTACAACCTCGTCGTCGACGCCGAGACGGTTGTCGATCGGCTGGCCTGAGGCGGGCCGTCCGGCGGTCGGACGGCCGACTGGACTGGAAAACAATCCGACCGCCAGAGGCGCCTCCGCCGGTTCCGGACAGGCTTTATTCGCTCCCGACGAACGTTCGATGTGGCCTACATCACGCGAGCCCTCCTGACCGCCCTGCTCGAACTCGCGGCGGACCGCGACCCGACCGGCGTGACCGTCTCGCTCGCGGTGACGCCTGCCGAGGAACTCGACGCGTCGCTCCCCGACGATCGCGCCGTGTTCACCGATATGTACCTCCCCGATACCGGGGGGTCGGTTCGGGCGGTGTTCGGGATGGACCTCTCGACGCCGGGGGCCGCCGGTCGGTTTATTTCCCACCCGGACGGGATGTTGGCGCTGACGAAGCGAGACGACCTCCACGAGGTCGTCTTCGTCGCGGTGCCGCCCTACGACGCCGAGGACGTCGCCGCCTTCGGCCGGTCGGGGTCGGGTCGGCCGGTCGACGTCGTCGACGTCGAACCGCCGGACGGCGAGATCGGACTCCCGGAGTAGACAGCGTGGCGGTCAGCGCGACCGCTCACTCGAGGTAGCCGAGGTCGCGGAGCTGGTCGGTTATTTCGTCGAACTCCGCCTCCGAGAGCGAGCCCTGTTTTTGATGCTGGATGACGATGCTCCGGAGCAAAAATCGGACCAGGTCGCTGGTCGAGGAGAAACTCGTCCCCTCGATCGTCTCCTCGACGCGCTCGGAGAGATCTTTCGGGATCGAGACCGTCGTGTATTCCGTCATGCTCGTCTCGTGGTGGCCGATCCGAATATGTCTGTCCACTGCCCATCGGACGCGCCACCTGAGGTCGTCGGCTGGAGGCCACCGGGGACTCGTCGTCGTCGGGGGACGGGGAATGCTCGCCCGCGACCGAGTCAGGGGTATTTAGGGGGTGTGGCGCGTACGTGTTCACAATGGGAGTTCGGCCACCACAGCAAAGCGACGGCGACACCCCGGAGATCATCGCCTTTGGCATCGCGGCTCTCGACGAACACCTCGAACGGGCGGACGTCACGTTCCCAGTAACTGAGGAGGCGCTACTCGAAACCGTGGGTGATCCGAGCATTCCCTACGACGCGACGGGCAACGAGATTCGGCTCTCGGCGGCGCTCGAGGAACTCCCCCAAGCGAGATACGAGACCCGACAGGAGTTCATGAACGCCCTCCACCCGGTCTTCGAGGCCCGCCGCGAGCGGGGAAACAACAGCTTCGTCGGTCGGCTCCGGTCGTTGTTGCCGTTCTAGTCCTCGAGGTCGTCGAGTCGGTCATCGAGGCCCTCAAGTCGGTCATCGAGACCCTCAAGTCGGTCATCGAGACCCTCGAGGCGGCGGGTCTGTTCGCGGTTGACCGAGACCAACACGTCGGTCAGAAACCCGAACATCAGAAGCTGTACCGACAGCAACACCAGAAACGCCGCCAGCAACGCTAGGACTTCGTGTGAGATGCCCACGACGAAGTATCGGTAGGCGACGAACCCCGCGACCGACACCCCCGCGAGCGTTCCGAACGCCGCGACGCTACCGAAATAAAAGATCGGGTTGTTAGTCTTCGCGAGCGCGTACAACGTCAGGACGATGCGGCCGCCGTCGGCCAGCGGCCGGAGGTTCGTCTCGGAGCTCTCCGGCCGGGCGAGATACCGGATCGGGACCACTTCGGTGTCGACGCCGTGGCGGACGCACTCGGCGGCGAGCTCGGTTTCGATGCCGAAGCCGTCGGCCTCGAGGCGGAACCGCTCGAAGGAGTCGCGCGTGAACGCCCGGTATCCCGAGAGGATGTCCCGGAGGTACCGACCGTGAACGGTACCGAACAGCCGGTTGATCAGGCGGTTGCCGACGCGGTTGAGCCTGGTCATCGCCCCCGGTTCCATATCGGCGAAGCGATCGCCGATGACGTGCTCGGCACGGCCGTCGAACAGCGGTTCGAGCATCACGTCTGCGTCCTCGGGACAGTAGGTGCCGTCGCCGTCGGCCATCAACACGTACGGTTTCTCGACGTACTCGAGCGCCTCCCGGACGGCCTGTCCCTTGCCCGTCCCCGACTGGGTCCGGACGCGGGCACCGTTGGCGTCGGCGATCGAGCGGGTGTCGTCGTCGGAGCCGCCGTCGATGACAAAGACGTCCTCGAAGCCAGCGTTCCGAAAGCCCGACACGACCTCGCCGACGGTGGCGGCCTCCTCGAGCGTCGGAATCAGCACGCAGACGTCCGTCCGGTCGGGCATTAGAGACGACTGCGCCACCGGAGATAAAAAAACGGCCGGATCGGACCGCCGGGAGGACCGACACCGATCACTCCCGAAGCGGCGATCTGCCGTTCGAGTCTGGCGTGAGGTTGCCGTGTTCGTCGATCTCGCCGGCGATGATCCGAGTCGAGGAGATCACGTCACCGTCCTCGGCATACCGGTGTTCGACGACCTCGATGTCGAGCGGCGCGAGCCCCCTCCGTTTCCTGATGTCGTTGACCGTCTCACCGCCGTCTTTCGTCTCCGGGGAAACCACGAGGACGTCGAACCCCGGGTCGGTCGCGACGCCCGTGGGTTCGGTCAACGGTCGGATCTCGAACGTCCGGTCGTACTCCTCGGCGAACGCCCGGAGCTCCGAGTTGAGGTCAGCCTTTCGTTCCTCGAAGGAACGGACGTGCCGGTCGACGCTCCGCGTCTCCGGGGCGAGGTCGTCATCAGTCAGCCCGACGGTCACGTCCCCGAGTTCGAACGCGCGTTCGAGCAGCGCCCGGTGACCGTCGTGGACCGGATCGAACGTCCCGCCCAATACGACGTCCATACCGCCGGAATGTGCGGCCACTGTTTAGTGGCTTCGGTGGTGGACCGCCTCAGGCGTCGTCCGGCGTTTCGGCGTCGTTGTCAGCCGCGGATTCGGCGTCGTTGTCAGCCGCGGGTTCGGCGTCGTTGTCAGCCGCGGGTTCGGCGTCGTTGTCAGCCGCGGGTTCGGCGTCGTTGACGCTGATCGTGACCGGCTCGTCGCCGCCCGAGTTCCCAACCCCGAGGTGGCAATCGAGGTTGAACACGGTGTTCAGTTCGTCTTGGACGTCCTCGACGACGCTTCCAACGAGTTCACTCGGCGCCATCGCGGTGTACTCGTAGGGATTGTTGCCCGCCCCGTCGGACTCGCGCTTGCGCCGTTCGACCTTTCCGTCCTCGTTGAGTTCCGCGAGCGATTCCCGGACGGTGCTCGGGTACAACCCCGTTCCGTCGGCGACTTCCTCGCTCGTACTGGCCGGGTGCTGGCGGAGATAGACGTAGATCCGGGCCCGCGTTTCGGTGTCGAGCATCCACGACAGCAGATCCACGATCCCGTCGTCGAACTCCTCGGTGGCCCGCTCTGCCTCCTGTTCCAGTCGGTCCCGCACGCCCTCGCGGTCGTCGCTGGACCCCTCGGGGCCGTCTTCGGGGGAATCATCCGTAGACATGTGTTGTGTTCAGTCGGACACAAGGTGTAGCAATAGATAAACGCTGTGACGCCGGTCGAAGCCGCGGCAACGGTCGTCCCTGAAGCCGACAGGGGCGACCGACCGAAAGCGAGCGGACGCGGGCCTTCGGGGGCCGCGTCCGCCGGACTCACTCGGAGAGATCCGGCGCGTGTCGACCCCACAGCAGAAGCGTCGGCGGCAACACCAGGATCGAGGAGACGTACGAAAAGAACACGCTCACGGCCATCAACAACCCGAAGTTCCCGAGGATGGGCGTGATGGCCAACGCGAGCGCGCCGGTTCCGATCGAGGTCGTGAGCATACTGCCGGTCAGCGCCCCGCCGGTCCCGCTGAGCGTCGTCACGAGCGACCCGTAGGTCTCGCCGCTTTCGTTGTACTCGTCGACGAACCGGTGGGTGATGTGTACGGTATAGGCGACCCCTACCCCGACGGTGATCGAAAGTAACGTCGCCGTCAAGGCGTTCAACGGGAGACCGATCGCCCGCATCGTCGCCAACAGCAACGCGATCGTCACCAGGATCGGAAAGAGGTTCACGAGACCGAGCAGGGGCCGTCGTTCCAAAGCGCCGTAGACGATCACGAGGAACACGCTCGTGAGTATGACCGCGGTGACGAGACTCTGGATCGCCGAGGAGAATATCAGATCGGAGACGGCGTTGAACACGACAACGCCCCCGGTGGCCGTCGCGGTGTAGCGGAACTCCTCCGCGAAGGCTCGAGCATCGGCCGAGACGTCGGCTTGGCCGGCGTCGGCCTCGATATCGTATTCGATCTTCGCGGCCCGGTGATCCGACGTGAGGAACTCGTTGGCCCGCCCGTCGCCGGTCTCGAGCTCGTCGTAGATCCGATCGAGATTCCGGTCGGGAACGCCGTTGTCGTTTCGGTCGTTGCGCTCGACGAGGGCGGCGAACTCCGGATCCCGCGCCGCGCGGTCTTGGATGACCGTGATGATGCTCGTCGATTCGGCCCGACGGTCCTCCTCGATGAAGCTCTCCGGTGGGTCACGGTTCGTCCGGTGGATAGATTCGAGGGCGCCGTTGTCCTCGAAGGGGCCGACGAGGTATATGGTGGCTGTATCCTCCTGGCTCGCCTCGAAGCGGTCCTCAATCAGGTTGAGGTTTTTCGTTGCGGTGTACTCACTCGGTGCGAGCGGCTCGGGGAGAACGTCGATGTACACGGGGATCTCTTCGGGGGGCAGGAAGTCGTCGGTGTCGAAGGATCGATCGACGTCCTGGCCGTACGCCGCCGCGCCGCCGCCGATCACGAGCGTGAGGACGACGAACGCCGCCGGCGCGACCCGCGAGACCGTCGCGCCGATCGCCAGCAGCTGACCGAACTCCGAGTCCTCCGAGGAGATCGGCCCCGACCCGAACTCCGGGAGCGAAAGCCGATCCCGCATCCGATCGGCGGCTATTTTCAGCGCCGGAAGGAAGATGCCGAAAATAAAGAACGTGTACGAGATTCCGATGGCAGCGACCAGCCCGAAGTTGCTTATTGGCCCCAGATCGCTGATCACGTTCGCGCCGAACCCGAAGACGGTCGTGACGGTGACAATGAAGAAGGCGACGATCAGCTGTCGATTCGCCGTCTTCATCGCCGCCCGGGGGGCGACGCCATTGACGCGTTCCTCCCGATAGCGGTTGATAATGTGGATGCCGAAGTCGATCCCGACCGCGAGCAACAACACCGGGACGGCGATCATGTTCTGGTCGAACGGGATGCCGGCGTAGCCGACGGTCCCGAACGTCCACACGAGCGTCACGACGAGCGCGATCAGCCCCAACACCAGATCGATCGGGTCGCGGTAGGCGACGATCAAAAAGGCGAGGATCAAAAGCAACACGAGCGGCATAACGATCGTCAGCGAATCGCCGATGACGTTCGCGTTCTCGGCGCTTATAATTCCCGACCCGAACACCCGGATGTCGCCCTCGGTGCCCTCGACGACGGGCTGCATCGACGTCTGGATCTCCTCGATCTGGCCGCCGCCTTGGTCCGGCCCGCCGCCACTGCTGCTCGGCACGTCGTGTGTGACGACGGTGAGCGAGGCCGACGCCGACGCCGAGGCGGCGTTGAAATCGTCCGACAGGAGCGCCCGGAACCGCGATTCGTCGGCCAACTCGCGGATCGTCTCTCGGATCTCGCGTTCGGAGGCCCGCTCGACGACCCGCAGTTGCGCCTCGGGCGTAGTCGCAGTCGGATCGAGTGCTCTGGCGACGATGACTGCCGGCCCCGCGGCCCCCTCGTATCTGAGCTCGGCCCGGCGATCGGTCCGATCCAGGGCCGTGAGGCTGCGGCGCAGTTCCGTCTTCGCAAGCACGTTGTCGCCGGCGTGGATCAGCTGCGTCGTCGCCTGGTCCTCCTCGAAGCGGTCGCCGAACTCGTCGTTGACCGCGTCCAAGGCCTCCTGCTCGGGAAGCCCCTCGGTGAACGCGTCAGTCGCCTCCGAGTCGGTCGTAATGAGCGGCATTCCGCCGGCGAGGAGGGCGGTCACGAGCACGAACACGCCGATGACCGCGATCGGACGGTCCAGGATGATCTCGTTGACCTGCTCGACGGCCGCTTCGAACGACTGGCCGAAGTCCATCGGCTTATCCTCGCCGCCGCCAGAGTACACCGGCTCCGATCGCGACGATCACGGCGAGGCCGCCGACGAGGAGCCACGGGACGCCGCCGCCCTCGGCCTCGGTGACGTCGATGGCCGCCCGGTAGGTCTCCGAAACCTTGCTCGTGCCGTCCTCATCGTCGTATCTGAAGTCCATCTCGACCGAGTACGTCCGCGGCGCCGCACCGCCGTCGGCGCTGATCCGGAACGAGGTTGTCGTCGACTCGCCCGGTTCGAGGGACTCGGCGTAGGCCTCGTCGTCGTCGCCGGCACCGATCGGGCTGTCGGTGTACAGTTTGGCCTCGACGTCGCTGACGGGTTCGTCGAGGTTGTTCGTCACGGTCACGTTGACGAGTCGCTCCGAGCCGGCGGCGATGTTGTCGTCCTCGATGTCGAGGAGGAACTGATCGCGGCGTTCGGCGACCTCGGCGACGGCGTCGACGTCGTCGTAGCGGTTGAGCTCGTTGTCGTTGTTGCGGTAGGTGACCGCCATCGCGATCGACTTCGCGACGGGGTCGGCCTCGCGGGTGACCTCGAGCGGGAGCCGGAATTCCGCGGACTCGCCGGGGGCGAGCCTCCCGACCGCGACGTCGCGTTCGATCGCGACGACGTTCGGGTAGTCGTCGGCGTACCGGACGACGACGTTCTCGGCGGCGACGGGGCCGGTGTTGGTGACGGTGCCGGTGAGATCGCCGTCCTCGCCGACGCGGAGCGTCGAGTCGGTGTCGGTGATCTCGAAGGTCTGCTCGGCCATCGGCGTCACGTCCAGCGTCGGCTGTGTGTCCGTCCCGGGGATGCCGTTGGAGTCCTCGTAGCCGACGGTCGCGTTAAGTGGATACGCTCGCTCGCTTGCGCGCGGGCCGAACCGGACGTCGTACTCGATCGTCGCGGTCTCGCCGGGGGCGAGCGAGGAGACGCTTGCCGTCTCGCTCGTGCTGTCGCCGAAGCTGACCCGCTGGCTCGTCGACGTGAGTTCGACGGTGAGGTCCTCCGCGCGTTCGCCGCCCACGTTTTCGATTTCGGCCGTCGTCGCGCCCGAGTCGTCGATCTGGGCGGCCGTGTCGAGTTCGGTGATGTCGAAGCGGGGGGCGTCGTCGATGACGATGTCGACCTCGCGGGTGACGGTGTGTGAGCGATCACCCTGGGTGCCGCCGACGTCGAAGACGCGGGAAGTGTGTCGGTACTCGAGTTCGACCTCGATCTCGTATTCGCCCTCCTCTGCGTCCTCGGGTACGTCGATCTCGATGGGTACGTCCCTCGGCTCCTCGGTGGTGATGCTGCCGACGGATCGCTCGCCCGTCTCGACGGAGATCGGCGCGCGCTGTTTGTCGACCTCGACGCGGACGTTGCGGGCGGTGGTGGTGACGTCGGTCGAGTCGGGCGAACTGCCGTCGTTCACCTCGCCGTCGTTTGCGATCTGCAGCGTCAACTCGCTCGTCTGCCCGGGCGTGAACGTGTCGTCGGGGACGAACACGTCCAGGTCGACGTCGCCCGAAGAAAAGCCCGTCTGGGCGCTTGCCGTCCCCGGACCGAGGGCGATTGCCCCGACACCCGTCGCGGTGACCAACAGAAACACCGCGGCGACGACGCCGAGCGACCCGAGGCCCCCACCACTCCATCGCGGTTCGGCAGTCGTGTTCGAATCGATGCGGTTTCGGGGACCGTCGGGGCCGTCGTCCATTGGATATAATATAAAACCAAAAATTCATAAACCTTCTGTTCTTGCATTTTTGCATGTGCCCGACGGGACGCTCGCGACGCGATCATGCACCCAGCATCGCTGTCGGTGTTGACGACCCTGACGGCCGGGGACGGGGCGAATGAAGGGATTCAGCGACGCCGAACGCGACCGGATCCGCGAGGGGTTGATCGAGGCCGGCCGCGAGCAGTTCTCGGCGCTCGGCCACGACCGGACCCGGATCAGCGACCTGACTGACGCGGTCGACATCGCGACGAGCACGTTTTATCAGTTCTTCGACTCGAAGGAGGCGCTGTACCTGGAGATACTCGGCCGCGAGCAGAGCCGGATGGCCGACGAACTCGAGGGCATCCTGAACGACACCTCGGACCTGCGATCGGAGGTTCTGGCCGGCTTCGAGTACTTTTTCAACGAACTGGAGACGAACCCCCTCTACTACCGGCTCATCGTCGAGGACGACATCCGACCGCTCCACGTCGAGGCGAGCGAGGCAGGCCTCGAAGCGTACTACGAAGAACAGTTTCGGATGTTCGAGCCCCACGCCGAGCGGTGGACAAAAAAGGACGCCTTCCGAGTCGACGACCCCGAGGAGCTGGTCGGGCTCTTCCGGTTGCTCTCTTTTACGATCGTAGCGAAGGAGACGTTCGAGGGCGTCGGTCCCTCGAGGATCGACGACGCCCACGGGTCGCTCGTCGCGTCGCTCGTCGACGGGCTTTTCGTCGAATAAGAGCGACCAGGGGCGAGCTCACTCCAACACGAGCGACGCACAGAGCGCGTCGAGACCCGCCTCCTCGCGGAGGCGGCGCTGTCTTGTGGCTCCACTTTCGCCGTCGTACAGGTCTGCGATCCCCGAGACGCCGAGGCGGCTTCGCTCGCGGTCGACCAACTCCCCGAGCGACACCGTCTCCGCCGGATCGGCGGCGAGCAGTTCGGCGTCGTGTCCATACCGGAGCGCACGCCACTTGTTCTCGTCGAGGAACTCCCGGCGGTGGTCGCTCCCGGCCTCGCCGTCGTCGTAGCGCGCGCCGAGGTCCTCGACGAGCGCCTCGGTGTACTCGACGAACGCCAGCACCCGGTCGGGGTCGGCCTGCCCGTCCGGCGTCCGGACTTCGACGGTGCCGTGTTCGGAGTGGGGGCGGACGTCGAACCACAACTCGCCGCGATCGTTTATCGACCCGGTCTCGACCATCGTCCGCTCGAAGGCCCGAAACGACTCGAAGTCCTCGAAGGCGGTCGGGACGCCCGTGTTCGGGAGCGCCTCGAAGATCTTCGCCCGGGCCGATTGCAGCCCCGTGTCGAAGCCGTTCCAGTACGGCGAGTTCGCCGACAGCGCGAGCATGATCGGCAGGTACCACCGGAGTTCGTTGGCGATCCAGACGGCCTTGTCGGCATCGTCGACGCCGACGTGGACGTGGACGCCGGCGGTCGTGTTTCGGTGTTGGGGGTACTGGATGCGCTCGAGTTGTTCGCGGTAGCGCGGCTTCTCGGCGTGGTCGAGTTCGCGCCACTTCGCCGCCGGGTGCAGCCCGGCCGCCGCGATGTCGAACCCGTGTCGGTTCGCGTGCTCGACGAGCGCGCTCCGGACGTCGTCGAGGGCCTCGTGGGCCGCCCTGAGCGAGTCGACCGTCGGCGTCTGCGTCTCGATGACGAACCTGAACAGTTCGTGATCGAGTCGGCCCTCGAGGAGTTCGGGCGGTTCGCTCCCGTAGACGAGTTCGTCGATCCCCGAGGTGGGACGTCCGTCAGCGTCGACAATAAAGAACTCCTCTTCGATGCCGAGCGTTCCGGCCCGGTCGAACGCGTCGCGCGAACCCAGATCCATCGTGGTCGTATTCAGCGTGCGCCGTTAAATACCATGTGACCGCGGCCGACTCCGACGGAATCGCACGCTACCGCGTCGAACCGCTCGCACGCGGCTTCCATCGGCGCCGCAGACGTCTGCCGCCCCGTCAGCGCGGCGTCGCGACAACGCCGAAGTGATCCTCGTGAAACGGCTCCAGCGACCGCGTTTCGAGGACCTCGTACCCCTCCGAGAGCGTTTCCAGTACCGACTCGAGGACGGCATCCGGATCGGCGACGACGTCCTCGCTTCGCGTTTTGACCGCCAACAGCAGCCGGCCGCCCTCGCGGAGGAAGCGCCGGTTCGTCACCGCGACGTCGGCCTGTCCGCGCGTCGCGACGTCCTGGACGATCGCGTCGACCGGTTCGACGACGTGGGCGTACGTCTCCGGGGCTCTCGCGTCTTTCAACAGCGAAAAGAGGTTCGGCCGGGGCTCGGCGGCGTCGAGCAGGTCGCGGGTCGGCCGGGCCGCGAACTCGACGGCGTAGGTCGGCCCGGCGAAGTCGGCGACGTGGCTGACGGTCGTCCCCGCCGCGGCGCCGAGGTACAGCACGGTCTCGCCGCCCTCGAGGCCGTGTTCGACCCCGCGCTCGAACATCGCCCCGAGCTTCGATCGACGGGCGTCCCAGCGACGCCACTCGCCGTCGGTCGGCTCGCCGTACACCGGGTCGCCGCGGGTCGCGAGCCACTCGTCGTCGCCGCCGAAGGTGCGCCGCTCGACGCCGTCGGGGAGGGCGGGCGTCATTCGACATCACGCGCCTGGATGCGCTCGATGCGGTCGTGGAGTTCGGTCTCCAGTTCGGGACGCCGGTCGCCGGCGTAGTGGTCGATCCGCGCCGCGATGGAGAGCTTCCCGGCGAGCGCCCGCGCCGCCGACCCCCGGTGTTCGGGGTGGGTACCGCTCACGGCTTCGTGGGTGAAGATGATTCCGTGTTTCGGCGACGGCGCCCGCCCGCGGAGGTGGGCGAACAGCGCCTCCTCCGCTCCGAGGACCTGCACGGTCCCGGCCGGCTTCCGGGCGAGTTGTTTCAGCCCGCCCGCGAGTGCGATGAGCCGGGCGGCGAGTACGGCACCCGCCAGCGCAGTGAGGTTCGGCGCGACCTCCGGGGCGGTCCGCTCGATGTGGCTCCGCAGCGCCGCGGCCTCGTCGTCGAGCCCCGCGGCCCGCTCGGCGAGCGAGGCGAGCCGGCGGTCTTCGGGCTCCTCCTCGCCGGCCAGCGTCCGCGCGTAGGCGACGCCGGAGCCCGCCTCCTCGCGCTTTCGGCCCGCCCACTCGGCGACCCGCTCGGCGAGTTCGTTCGCGACGCGCTCGCAGTCGTCCATCGCCCGGACGCTGCTCACGAGGTCCCGGTCCGCCGCCGTCTCCGCCTCCCGGACGGCCGCCCGCGTCGCCGACGTCGTCGCGTCGTGAAGCAGGTCGTAGTAGTCGTCCTCGTCGGCGGCGAAGCCCGCCTCGACCGCCCGCGCGGGCCACTCGGCCGGCTCCTCGGCGGTCCCGCGTTCGATCGCCTCGCGGGCCTCCTCGAGGTCGGCCGGGTCGACGTCCTCGAACCACCCCCTCCCAGTATTTTCGGTCATACCGGGGCTTTCGTCCCCACTGTTGTTAGTTGTCGCTTTTTATATCGACCGGGGGAGCGGGCGCTCGCCGGTCTCCGGCCTCGGTACCCGATTCCCGACGGCCCGTCCTACAGTTCCAGTTCGGTCGCCGACTCGACCTCGAACCGGAGGACCTCGGGCTCCCCCGCGAGCAGGTCCGGGAGCGCCGCCTCGAACGCCTCGAAGTGCTCCGTCTCCGTGTGGGTCTCGAACGCGTCGGCGTCCTCGTAGCGCTCGGCGAACCGAACCGTGTTCGGCTCCGAGACGTCCATCGCGGCCCGATACTCGATCGTTCCTGCCTCCGCCTGCGACTGTTCGACGAGGTCCTCGATCGTTTCGAGGGCCTCCTCGCGCTTCGCCGGGTCGAGCGGAAATGTCGCGTGTACGAGTATCATCCGGGTGGATTCGAAAGGGGACGTAATATAAATCCACGCCGGGTGGGTGAGTTGGGTGGATCACCGGCTCGTGTCGAGAGCTGGCTGCTGGTCCGAGAAGACGAACAGGACGCTGGGGGTAACGGACTGCCACAAGTAGGGATCGGTGGCGAGCGCGTTAATAAAAGGCTTCGATCCCTCTCGAGTCGTTGTGACATCCTCCCGCGCCTAAAAGCGCGGGCCTCCCACCCGGTGTTGGCCGGGCAGGTCAATCCTGAACGTTGGGAGTCTCAGGTTTGCTGGACAGTCAGCCAGTGGCTCTGCCACGAAGCCGTTACTCGTACCCGCTGAAGGGCTTCGAGATAGCTGATTGTTTTACGACTGTCGGCGTGGTCGGCTTACTTTTTGATTCCGGTTAAAAACCGTGGCAAACACCGAGTCAACTGCCAGTTCTCCACGCACAATTATATTTACTGTGTCTATACATAAACTTTTATCGGATTCATCTGGTGGCTAAAGCCACCAGTATTCTCCTTGTATCTCTATAATGGGCTCTGCCGACGTTCACGAGCAGTGATGTCGCGGGACAGCGATAGAGGCGTTCGGAACACGGACGCGACACGCGACGGACGGCCGCGGAGCAACCTCCCGCGGTTCCTCGACCACTACGCTCATGAGGCGTTCGTCCCTAACATACGTTCGTGAACTTGCTCACCGACACGCCGATCCCCGATGGATCACACGATATCAAAGCCCGCGCGCGGACGTTCGCCGACGAGCGGATCCGACCCGAGGCGATGGCCCACGACGCGACCGGCGAGTTCCCGATCGAGATCCTGCGGGCGGCCCAGGAGGCCGGCCTCGCGGGACGGTACTTTTCCGAGGCGTACGGCGGTTCGGGATGGACGCTCGCGGACCGACTCGCGATCATCGAGGAGTGGTTCCGGGCCGACGGGGGGATCGGGCTCGCGCTCCAGCTGGCCGACTTCGGCGCAAAAGTCGTCGCCATGCACGGCAGCGACGAGCAGCGATCGGAGTGGCTCCCGCCGGTCGCCGAAGAGAACCTGATCACCGGCCTCGCCGCGACGGAGCCCCGCGGTGGCTCCGACCTCGCGGGGATGGGGACGACGGCACGGCGGGCGGGCGACGAGTACGTCCTCGACGGCGAAAAGTACTGGACGAGCAACGGCGTCGTCGCCGACTGGGTCGTCGTCTACGCCCGGACCGGCGACGACGGGGGCCACGACGCGTACTCGCTTTTCATCGTGCCGACGGACAGCCCGGGCTACGAGGCCGAGGCCATCGACGACAAGACGGGCCTGCGTGCCAGCCAGCAGGCTCGCGTCGAACTCGATGGGGTCCGGGTTCCAGCGTCGAATCTGCTCGGTGAGCCGAACCGGGGGTTCTACCGGATCGCCGAGTTCTTCAATTACGGCCGGATCGTGGTCGCGGGCCACGGGATCGGGCTGGCCGCGGCCGCCATCGAGGCGGCGTGGGACTACGTCCACGACCGGGAGCTGTACGACGGGGTGGTCGCGGACAAACAGACGGTCCGTCACGAACTGATCGACATGCGCGAGCGGTTCGAAGCCGCCCGGGCACTGACGTGGACGGCGTGTCGACGCGTCGCCGCCGGCGAGGATCCAGCCTTCTGGGCCAGCCTCGCGAAGCGCCGGGCCACCGAGGCCGCCGAATCGATCGCCGGCGACGCCGCACAGCTCCACGGTGGTGAGGGCCTCCGGGAGGAAAACCGGATCAACAAGATCCACCGGGACAGCTCGTATCCAAGCGTCTACGAGGGGGCCAACGCCGTCCAGCGCGACATCGCCTACGGCCACTGGCCCGATAGGAACTGATGCCGCCGCGGACGGCGACACTCCCGGGTACCGGCAATTGCGGTTCGATAGCCACAGACATCCCCGCGTGTTCCGATGACCTCCCGGCCGCAAGCGGTGGGATGTGACATCCTCCCGCGCCTAAAAGCGCGGGCCTCCCACCCGGTGTTGGCCGGGCAGGTCAATCCTGAACGTTGGGAGTCTCAGGTTTGCTGGACAGTCAGCCAGTGGCTCTGCCACGAAGCCGTTACTCGTACCCGCTGAAGGGCTTCGAGATAGCTGATTGTTTTACGACTGTCGGCGTGGTCGGCTTACTTTTTGATTCCGGTTAAAAACCGTGGCAAACACCGAGTCAACTGCCAGTTCTCCACGCACAATTATATTTACTGTGTCTATACATAAACTTTTGTCGGATTCATCTGGTGGCTAAAGCCACCAGTATTCTCCTTGTATCTCTATAACACGATAGCTTGCTATACGATATTATGACTGTCCCGATTACTGTCCTGCACGTCGACGACGATCCGGCGGTCGCGGACGTGACTGCGGAGTTCCTCAAGCGCGAGAACGACTACCTAGACGTCGAGGCGACGACCAGCGCCGAGGAAGCCCTGCGGATACTCGCGGACCGGCCTCCCGACTGCATCGTCTCCGATTACGATATGCCGGGCACGGACGGTATCGAGTTCCTCGACGATGTCCGCGAGCGGTATCCGGAGTTGCCGTTCGTCCTCTACACCGGCAAGGGAAGCGAAGAGATCGCTGCGGAGGCCATTTCGGCCGGCGTCACCGACTACATTCAAAAACAGGGTGGAAACGAGCGCTACCTGCTTCTCGCGACCCGGATCCGAAACGCGGTCAAGAGGTACCGGGCCGAGAAGGCCACCGAAGAACAAAAAGAGCAGCTTCGATTGTTCTTTCAGGAATCGTCAATCGGGGCGATACAGTGGGACGACACGTTCCGGTTCAAGCGCCTGAACGACCGGGCCGAGGAGATTCTCGGCTACGAGGAAGCCGAACTGCGCGGCGAGTCCTGGGAGACGATCGTCGCCGCCGACGACCGCGGACGCGTCGGCGACGTCGTTTCGGACCTCCTCGACGCCGACGGAGGGAGGAACATCCTCAACAGAAACGTCCGAAAGGACGGCGACGTCCGGATCTGCGAGTGGTACAATCGGGTCGTCACGAACGAGGAC
This sequence comes from Natronomonas moolapensis 8.8.11, assembly GCF_000591055.1. GTDB lineage: Archaea > Halobacteriota > Halobacteria > Halobacteriales > Haloarculaceae > Natronomonas > Natronomonas moolapensis. The sequence continues at coordinate 1,216,994 of NC_020388.1, forward strand.
GGCGAGGTCGAGGCCATCTTCTCGCAGTTTCAGGACGTAACGGAGCGCGAGCGACGCAAGCGGGAACTGGCGGAGCACGAGACCATCGTCAGCGCGTTGCCCGACGCGGTGTACGTGATCGATGAGGACGGGCGGTTCACACACGTGAACGAGGAGCTCGTCGAGTTGGTGGGGTACGACCGGGAGACGATCATCGGCAACACACCGTCGTTGTTCAAAGACGATGACGCGGTCGAGCAAGCCGAGGGGCAACTGCGGCGACTGTTGTCGAGTGACGGCCCGGAGACAGTTTCGTTCGAAGTGACGCTACAGCCACGGGACGGAACCCCGGTGGTCTGTGAGGACCACATGGGCGTACTCCCTTACAACGGCGAGTGCTTCGAGGGCTCGGTCGGAACCCTCCGGGACGTCACCGACCAGAAGCAACGGCGCGAGGAACTCGACCGCCGGACCGAGGAACTCAAGGCGTTGAACACCCGCCTCGAAGCCCAGTACCGGCAGCTCTTCGAGGAAGCGCCGGTCATGGCGGTCGTGACGGAAATGGAGGGGGACACGCCGATCATCGAGGACTGCAACCGGCTGTTCGCCGAGCGGTTGGGCTACGAGAGGGCGGCGGTCGTCGACGAACCCCTCGAGTCGTTCTACGCACCCGAGTCGCGCCGACGGTTGCTGGATCGCGGCGGGTACGAGCGGGCGCTGGACGGCGAGTTCGCGCGCGAGCGCCGGAAGCTGCTGACCGCCGACGGTGAGACGATCGAGACGCTCCTTCGGGCAGTTCCTCGGCGGGAGACGGACGAAGACGCGGACAGCACGCTCAGGCTATACGTCGGTCTCGACGGGAGCGAACAGCTCTTTCGGGAGCGAGAGCGCTTAGACGAGTTCAGCAGCATCGTCGGCCACGACCTTCGGAGTCCGTTGCAGGTCGCCGAGGGGCGGCTGGAACTCGCCAGCGAAGCGCACAGTAGCGAACATCTCGACACGGCGCGGGCCGCCCTCGACCGGATGGATCGGATCATCGAGGACGTGCTGTGGCTGGCGCGCAACGGCCGGGACATCGGGTCGGTGAACCCGGTCCCGGTCGGCGAGCCGATCGAGGCGTCGTGGGGGCTGGTGAGCGATGCCGCCGAGGGGGCGACGCTGCGGTACGCGGACGGGCTCTCGGAGGCGACGATACGGGTCGACGAGGACCGATTCCGCCAGCTGCTCGAGAACCTGTTCGGAAACGCGATCGAACACGGCGGCGAGGGAGTGACAGTCACCGTCGGGCGGGTGGACGACGGGTTGTACGTCGAAGACGACGGTCCCGGTGTCGCTCCCGCAGCGCGCGACGAGATATTCGGCGCGGGGTACTCGACGAGTGAGGACGGGACCGGCTTCGGGCTGCGCATCGTCGAGCGGGTCGCCGAGGCTCACGGCTGGGCGGTTCGCGTCGTGGAAGGGTCCGACGGCGGGGCGCGGTTCGAAATAACCGGGATCGATTCCCTCGAGTAGCGAATCCGCTGTTGACGGTGCCAGATCGCTCCGCCTTCTTCTGGTCTCGGAGCAGTCCGTTCATTTGTCGCCCGTCGTTACCGACCCCGATGCCCTCCACTGCAGGAGTCTTCTCGACGCGGGGTAGCCGGCGAGTGGAGCTGCTCGGTATCCCCCTCGTCGACCTGATACTGACAGACAAACGAATATACACACGACGCACGAGGATCACGCCGTTCGACGGAACGACCGGCGGATCACTCGTGAGTCGGTGTTATTTGATTTCGTCCACCAGCATGAGCGGTCGCGACGGTTCGTGCCCGAGGCCTCTCGCCTGCCCGGCTGAACCGCCCGGGATCGGGGCCTGGACGCACGATGCGTTCACTCCACGCGCTCGAGGCCCGTCAGTTCGATGCGCGCCCCCCCGAGAGAGGCCTCGGAGACCGCAACGTTCCAGCGGTGGGCCGCAGCGACGTGTCGAACGCGAGCCAGCCCGAATCCGGCGTGGCCTCGGGCGTCGGACATCCCGGTTCGGAACGCGTCGTTTCGTTTGTCCTCGGGGATCCCCGGGCCGTCGTCGGCGACGTAGAACCCATCGGGGAGGGCGCCGACCTCGACGGTCACTCCCGGCTCCGAGTGTTCGATGGCGTTTCGATACAGTTCCCCGAACACCCCCCGGAGCCGCTCGCGGTCGGCGACGACCGTCCCGAACGCCGCGTTCCCGTCGAGACCACGGCGGTCAGCGTCGCCGGTGTCGAGATCCACCCAAGCGGATCGGGCTGTCGACGCCAGATCGACGGCGTCGGCCGAGACGACCGGACGACCCTGCTGGACCAACGCGTTCAGCTCGTCGAGAAACGAGTCGATGCGGTCGAGGGCGTCAAGCCCCTTTCGAACCGCCTCGGGGGTGTCGTCCTCGCGGGCCGCGTCGGTCCCGTCGCCGAGATACTGGAGATAGCCGGTTGCGACGTTCAACGGGCTCCGCAGATCGTGCGAGAGGGCGTGCCTGACGTCCTCGAGTCGTTCCCGTTCCTGTTTGGCGGCCCGTCGATGGACGGCCACACCCCCGGCAGTCGTGTCCCCGGGCGGGCGGCCGGGGCCGAGCGTCCGCCGAACCCGCTCGATCAATCGGTCGATCGGATCGGGCGTCCCCCGACGGACGTATCCGGAGACGCCGGCTTCGAGTGCAGCGGCCGCGAGCCCCTCGGATCCGTCGGTGACGAACAGCACGAACGGAGCGGTCGGCGACGCGAGGCGGCGTGTCCGCTCTCTGGAGAGCTCGACACCGTCCATCCCCGGGAGGGAAGCGGCGCTGACGATGCAGTCGACCGGTTCCGCGAGCGCCCGAAGGGACGCAAGCGCGGACTCCGCGTCGGGCTCCGAGAGCACCTCGACTGCCGTTTCGAGCTGTGAGAGTCGCGCCGTTATCGCAGCGTTGTCTTCCGATTCGATCCCGACGAGCAGCACGCGGCGTGTCGACCCCATTACGACGGGATACGTGCCATCGCAACCAATACGCTTCGGGTCGGCACGGGGTATCTGGAGCCCGCGGCACGCGTGTTTCGATCGGCGGCGGACTCGCGCCCGATGGAATCGATATTGATTCAAAAAACCGTAGAAACAATCATATCCCGTCGGCTCACAGCAGTCATACATTGCCGGGGTCTATCGTTGCGGACTTTCGAGCCGACGTGGACGTAGACGGTCGCTTCGAGGAGGTTACCGACCGGACGCGGGTCGTTCTGAACGAGTCGAAGTTGGGTTTCGAGTTCGATGGCGAAAAACAGGTGTTCGAGCTATCGAGCGTCTTCGACGTCGTGCAGGGTGTTTCGCGGGGCCAAGAATCCGGATCGACCGGAACCGTCACCCTCGCGTCCCGAACCGATGGCCACCGAACGGCCATCTCGATCAACGCCGGCGTCGAGCGGTTGGTCACGTTCCAACAGGTCCTCTACAAACAGCTCCTGAGCGGAACGGACGTCGTGTTTCGGTGTCGGGACCGCGCCGGCACTGTCAACGGCGGACCACACGAGGGGACGCTGGCCGTCAGCCCCTCGTGGATCCGGCTTTGCCCCGACGGGACGGGCAAGTCGGTCAGCATCGCCAGAGACGAAATAATCAGCTTCGAGACGCCGTCCAGCGTGTCCGGGCAGGACGACAAGCGGCCGGCAGTAGCTATCTACGCTGACACCGGCGATCGGGTTCTCAAGGTGACCACGAGTCTGCCGTCGTTTCGGCTTCTCAATCTGTTCGGGCGGTATCTGCGGGCCGACCTGTTGTCCACCGACGCGATCGGGACCGCATCCGACGACGTCGACACGATCGACCTCCTGTTCGTCGACGACGATCCACACGATATCGAGATGGCGGGCGTGTTTCTGCGTCAGCACCTCGAGGGGCTATCCATGACTACGGCCACGGGCGCCGCGGACGCACTCGACGTTCTCGAAGACACTCCGAACGACGGCGGGATCAACTGCATCGTCAGCGACTACCAAATGCCCGGGATGGACGGCATCGAGTTCCTCAACGAGGTCCGCGAGCGGTATCCGGAGTTGCCGTTCATCCTCTACACCGGCCAGGGCAGCGAGACGGTCGCAAAGCAAGCGATTCTCGACAACGTCACCGACTACGTCGAAAAAGACGTCGGGCGCGGGCAATACGAGGTGCTCGCCGAGCGGATCCGAAAGGCAATCCGCTCCTGACGGGTCCACCTGTCGACTCCCGGAACCAAGGTTCTTATTCGGTGCCGCACCAAAGGTAGATACTCAAATGGCTCGCGCGGAGGACACCGAGGTCATCGACAAGTTCGAGACGTTCTATCGGGACTACTACCGGAACGAGATCGGCCAACTCGCACAGAAGTACCCCAACGAGAAGCGGTCGCTGTACGTCGATTGGAACGACCTCTATCGGTTCGACCCGGACCTCGCGGACGACTTCATCGCCCAGCCCGATCAGATGCTCGAGTACGCCGAGGAGGCGCTCCGGCTCTACGACCTGCCGGTGGACGTGAAGCTGGGACAGGCCCACGTCCGGGTGCAAAACCTCCAGCGCACGACCGGTATCCGTGACATCCGCGCGCGCCACCGCGGCCAACTCGTCGAGGTGAGCGGCATCGTCCGGAAAGCGACTGACGTCCGCCCGAAAGTGATCGAGGCGGCCTTCGAGTGCCAACGCTGTGGCACGCTGACGCGGATCCCACAGACTTCCGGGGAGTTCTACGAACCCCACGAGTGCCAGGGCTGTGAACGACAGGGTCCCTTCGACATCAATTTCGATCAATCGGAGTTCGTCGACGCCCAGAAACTCCGGGTTCAAGAATCCCCCGAGGGCCTCCGCGGCGGCGAGACGCCCCAGAGCATCGACGTCCACATCGACGACGACATCACGGGGCGGGTCACCGCCGGCGACCACGTCCGCGTGACGGGCGTTCTCCACCTCGAACAGCAGGGCTCGAACCAGGAGAAATCGCCGGTCTTCGACGTGTATATGGACGGGATGGCCGTCGAGATCGAGGACGAGCAGTTCGAGGACATGGACATCACCGACGAGGACAAAAAACGGATCATCGAACTCTCCAACGAGTCCGACATCTACGAGAAGATGATCGCCTCGATGGCGCCCTCCATCTACGGTTACGACCAGGAGAAACTCGCCATCATCATGCAGTTGTTCTCCGGTGTGACGAAGCATCTGCCCGACGGCTCCCGGACGCGTGGCGATTTGCACATGCTTCTAATTGGAGATCCGGGTACGGGTAAGTGTCTAAAATCTGATACGAAAGTCTCACTTCCGGACGGAACGCAACGGGAAATCGGTAAACTAGTCGAAGGGAACCTCGATGATCCCACCCCAGTTGACGACGGTTTTTATCAGAAATGCTTCATACCGGTGCTGACGACTGACGGCCGACGGATCGTTCCCGGTACCGCGAGCAAACTCTGGAAGCGACAGACACCGGAACGGATGTACAACATTCGAACCGAAAGCGGCAACACACTCGAAGTGACTCCCTCGCATCCGCTCTTCAGGCAGATCGAGGGGAGGTTGGAGCCGACTACTGCGTCGGAGTTGGAGGAAGGCGATTTTATCGCAACACCGACTGAACTCCCGAGCGAACCGGACGAGTCGATCGACATCCAGTACGCGCCGTCCGAGTCACCGAACGCGAACAGGTTACATGCTCCCGAGACGCTCACCGACGGGGTTGCGAGGCTCATAGGCTACGTCGTCGGCGAGGGGCACATCTCCGGCGGGGAGTTCAGTCAGGAGGTCACGGTCACGAATGCGGACGAGGAGATTCTCGAGGACGTCAGCACCGTACTCGGGAGTTTGGGGCTGCGATACCGGCGGCAACCACATCAGACGAAGCCGAGCGTCTCGACAGTTAGATGCTCGTCCGTGGAGCTCGCCCGATTCTTTGAGGCGTTGGAACCGAACATGCTCGAGCGCTCCGCCCACCAGCGCGTGCCGGATGTCGTCCTTCGCGCAAGGCCACAGCGGAAAGCCGAATTCCTCCGAGCGTACGTCGACGGGGAATGTACGGTGTCCCCGAAGGAACGGGAGATAGTCGTCGCGTCGATGAGCGAGGAGCTGCTCGAAGACGTGCAGAGCCTGCTTCTCTCGTTCGGGATCCAGAGCCAACTCCATCCCCGTAATAACGACAGCTACCGGCTCAGAATCAGCGGGGCCGATTTCGAGCGTTACGTCGGCCGAATCGGGTTCGTCACGGAACGGAAGGCCGTCTCGGCCGCCGAGTTCGACGACGTCGAGGCGAACACGAACACGGACGTCGTTCCGAACGTGGGGGGAACGCTCCGGGACGTCCGCGAAGCCCTCGCCCTCTCGCAGTTCGACTGCGGCGTCCCCCGAACGACGTATCAACACTACGAACGCGGGGACCGAAACCCGAGTCGATCCACCCTGCACACTGTCCTCAATGCGTTTGAGGCGCGCACGGAGCGGCTGTCGGCGCTCCGCGAACGGGTCACCGACGGCGGGTGGGACGCGATCGTCACCGCCCGCGACGAACTCGGCATCTCGCAGGCGGCGTTGGCCGACGGCATGGACGTCTCCCAGACGGCTATCAGCTACTACGAACGAAACGAGGTCGCCCCCGACGGCGGCTGCGTGATGGACGCAAGCGGGGTCGTCTTGGATCGACTCGACGCGGCGCTCTCGGTCGCGGAAGACATCGACCGACTCAGAGCGCTCGCCGAAAGCGACATCGGGTGGGACCGGATCGACTCGATCGAGGCTGTCGACCCGGACTACGAGTGGGTCTACGACCTTGAGGTCGAGGGGACACACACGTACATCTCCAACAACGTCGTCTCGCACAACTCCCAGTTGCTCCAGTACATTCGCAACCTTGCTCCACGATCTGTTTATACATCTGGCAAAGGATCGTCCAGTGCCGGTCTCACCGCTGCGGCTGTCAGAGACGACTTCGGCGACGGCCAACAGTGGACGCTCGAGGCCGGCGCGCTCGTGCTCGCCGATCAGGGGATCGCGGCTGTCGACGAACTCGATAAGATGCGGTGTGTTACCGGTGATACGCTTGTGCATCTATCTGACGGACGTCTCTCCCGGATTAATGAGCTCGCACGCGAGGCAAAACAGGGAGGAACCATCGAAGAGCTTCCTAACGGGCGTACGATCCGTAATATCGATCTGACGGCGTGGACGATGTCCGATACTGGTCGTCTCGTCGAGCGTCCGATAACTGCCATTCACGAGTACGGAGCGCCGGAAGAACTCACCGAAATCACCCTTGAGTCGGGGGAACGGATCTCCGCGACTCACGATCATCCGTTCTTCGTATTCGAGGATGGGAAACGCCACAAGCGACCGGCGACCGATCTCGAGCCAGGCGACTGGACGTACGTCCCCAAGCAACTCTCGGAACCGACAACCGACGGAGGGATAGCTTCGGACAGCGGTGGAGGTTCGATATCAAGCCACAACGTCCAACCCTCCTTCGGTGCGGTACTTGGGTATCTTTCGGGGGACGGTAACGTCTATTACAACCGCCACGAGGAACGCTACGGGATTCGTTTTATTAATAATCAAGAAGAGCTTTTGCAGGATTTCGAACAGGCCTGCATAGATGCCTTCGGTAAAGTGCCCGTGCGACACCCGAGCGGGCAGCGGAATGATGGGGTTGAGACGGTCCGACTCCACGGTCGCGAATACGCTGACAGAGTTCTTGACGCCGGAATGAACGTCGAAACGCACGATGACAAATCGTTCCCAACCCGTGTCACAACTGGCACGAGACGAACGAAAGCAGCGTTTATTCGAGCGTTCGCTGACAGCGAAGGTAACGTCGATTCCAGCACAGGAAATGTACGAATGTACTCCGCAAGCGGGGAGATTCTCTTAGGAATAAAAAGTCTCTTGTTGGAGTTCGGCATTTCCTGTCAGATCCGAACTCGGGAGCGGAGTGAAAAGCGTGACATCCACGTCCTTGGGATTACATCAGCGGAGTCGATTCGATCGTATAACCGACATATCGGCTTCACTCTCGAGCGAAAACAGGATGCACTTGCTGAAGTCTGTGCCTCCGTCGATGGAGATCGGACGACCATAGACGTGCTTCCTGACTGCGGCGATCTACTTAGAGACGTTCGGGCCTCGCTACGACTACACCAGTCCGAATGCGGGATCGACGGCACGACCTACTGTAATTTCGAAAACGGTGACGCGAACTGTTCACTTCACCGCGCCAGCACGATCTTAGAGGCGTTCGAAAAGCGGATCGAAACTGCGAACCGGGATACAGAGGTGTTGGTCGATGATTGTAATTGGGATTCCCTCCAGCGTCTCAAAGATCGCTATCACGTCTCACAGGGGGAACTTGCAAACGGTACAGCACTCAGCCAGCAACAAATCTCTAAGGGGTGGGAAAATAGTGAGGACGTTCGTGAGATCGTTCGAGCTGAACTGCACAGGCTCGTTGTGGACGTCTCTAATACGGAACTGTCCCCACTCGATGATCTGATCAACGGAGATGTAAAATGGAGACGAGTCAGATCCGTCGATACGGTTGTATCCGGGCCGAAAAACGACCGAATCCCGATTCTACAGCAGGAACTTGCGGACGTACTTGATTCTCCGCCAGCCGAAGTAACGTCTCGGGCACAGGAGCTCCTTGATCGAAACTGCAAGATTGAGTCGTGGACGACACTTCGCGACGAGCTTGACACATACGGAATCCCGTTGTGGGTCCTCGGGTCGGATCTCGGTGTGACTGGTTTGACGATCTCTCGGTGGTCGAACGGCATCGTCGAGACTGATCGATTCGAAGAAGTCAAAACCGCCGCAGAGAACCGGATTTCGGAGAAGTGTTCTAAAATTCGAAAGCTCCTAAACGAGATCGAGTCTCGACGAGAGGCGAACGTTTATGATCTGACTGTCGAGGGAACACACAATTTCGTCGCGAACGGAATGGTCGTGCACAATTCCGAGGACCGCTCGGCGATGCACGAAGCGCTCGAGCAGCAGTCCTACCACCCCGACACCGAACTCCTGCTGGCGGACGGTCGTCGCGTCGACATCGGCGAGTTCGTCGACACCCGTATGCAGGAACATCCGGAGCGGGTCACCGACGGCGTCGATTGCGAGATCCTCCCCGTCGAGGACGTCCGGGTCCACTCGACTGATTTCGAGACCAACGAGACGACGAAACTGCCTGTCGATCGCGTGAGCAGACACGAGGCACCCGAGGAGTTCGTCCGGGTGTCGTTCTCCAACGGCCGGGAGGTGACAGTCACGCCCGAGCATCCGATGTTCGTCGATGACGGTGGCGAGATCGGTACCGTCGAGGCCGACGACATCGAGGTGGGCGCGTTCGTCCCCGCGCCGCGAAAGCTGCCTAATTCGAGCGCCGCAGTCGAACTCGACGGCGAACCACACCGCGGCAAGGAGAAGGACGTACGCCTGCCGGCGGAGCTCTCGGGCGATCTCGCGGAGATCCTCGGCTTCCTCGTCGCGGAGGGACACGCCTACGCCGGCTCGACCCACGAGATCGGCTTCTCCAGTCACGACGAGCGGTTACTGGAGCGGATGGACCGACTCGTGCAGTCGGTGTTCGGCGTAGAGAGCACCGACACGACGAACGCCGCCGGGACGGTGACCAAACGGTGGGTCTCGACGGAGCTCTACCGGTGGTTCCAGCGCAACGTCCCCGGCGTCATGGAGACGGCCCGCGACAGGCGGGTCCCGGACCGAGTGCTGGGCGCCTCCGAGGAGGCGATCCGCCGGTTCCTCGTCGGCGCGTTCGCGGGCGACGGCGGCGTCGAGAGCGAGGCGATGTCCTTCTCGACCGCCTCGGACGGTCTCGCGGAGGACTACGCCGACGCGCTGGCGAAGGTCGGCGTCGCCTCTCGGATCCACCACGACGCGACCGAGGACTCCTGGAAGGTGTACGTGATGGGTGATTCGACCGAGCGGTTCGTCGATTCGATCGTCGATCCCGCCGACGAGCGATACGAGGAGGCACAGGCGTTCGTCGAACGGAGCAACGAAGCGAGACGACACCACGACGTCCTTCCGACGAGCGCCGCGCGCGAGCTCCGAGACCTCAAGCGATTGCTCGGCGTCGGACGCACCGGGAAATTCCGGACGCATTTCGACGAAGGCTACGGTATCCAAATCGAAACGGTGCGCGAGGAGCTCGAAGCACTCCGGACCCGAGCTGAGGAGGTCGAACGAGCGATACAGCAGGCCGAGACCCTTGCCGAGATCAGAGCGGTAGTTGGCTGGTCGGGCCGACAGTTGGCGGACCGGATCGAGGGAGCAACGACGGGAACGATACACTACGCCGAGAGCGGCGGATACGACGCGGCTCGGCGCTCCGAGTTGGCCGACCACGCAAGGAATGCCGCATACGCTGCCCTCGATGAGTTCGACAATAGAGCCGGGCGACTGGATGATCGCTGTGACCTCCGATACTACCGCGTCACGGACGTCGAGACGATCCCAAACGAGGGCGAAGACGCCTGCGAGTGGGTCTACGACGTGACCGTCGAGCCGACGAACACGTTCGTGAGCCGGGGCGTCGTGCTTCACAACTCGATCTCCATCTCCAAGGCCGGAATCAACGCCACCCTCAAATCGCGGTGCTCGCTTTTGGGTGCTGCGAACCCCAAGTACGGCCGCTTCGACCAGTACGAGCCGATCGGCGAGCAGATCGACCTCGAACCGGCACTCATTTCGCGGTTCGATCTGATCTTCACGGTCACCGATCAGCCGGACGCCGAGGAGGACGCGAACCTCGCCGAGCACATCATCAACACCAACTACGCGGGCGAGTTGCACACCCACCGCGAGAACACGACGACCTCGAACGTTTCCGAGGAGGAGGTCGAAAACGTCACCGAGGACGTCGAGCCAGAGATCGACGCCGAGTTGCTCCGGAAGTACGTCGCCTACGCCAAGCGGAACTGCTACCCGATGATGACCGAGGAAGCCAAAGCGGAGATCCGGGACTTCTACGTCGACCTGCGCGCGAAGGGTCAAGACGAGGACGCCCCGGTCCCGGTGACGGCCCGGAAGCTGGAGGCGCTGGTGCGGCTCGCGGAGGCCTCCGCGCGGATGCGGCTGTCCGATACCGTCGACAGCGGGGACGCCGAGCGCGTCATCGAGATCGTCCGCTCGTGTCTCCAGGACATCGGCGTCGACCCCGAGACCGGCGAGTTCGACGCCGACGTCGTCGAGACCGGCCAGAGCAAGACCCAACGCGACCGCATCAAGAACGTCAAGTCGCTGATCGCCGAGATCGAGTCCGAGTACGACGAGGGTGCGCCGATAGAGACGATCCTCGACCGCGCCGAGGAGGTCGGCATGGAGCGCTCCCAGGCCGAACACGAGATCGAGAAGCTCCGTCGACAGGGCGACGTGTACGAACCGACGACGGACCATCTGAGGACGGTGTGAATGGACCGAATCGCAGCCCTTCGTCGGATCGAGGCGTCGCTATCGGCGTTCGAGTCCGGCGAGACCGACCTCGAGACGTGCGAACGGCGTGTCCGCGCCGTCGTTCGAACGTTTGCGACGGAGTTCGACGGCGACTTCTCGGCGTATCGCGCGGACGACGGGACCGTCGTCGTCGCCGCCTCCGAGCGTGAGGCCCGCAAGCGGGTCCGCGAACTGACCGACGCCGACGCGCCGACGGTTCGGCCGGTCGAATGAGCGCGTAGTTTTAATATCGAAACCGTCGGAAAATTAGGCCGTGCTGTTGGTTGTGACGTACTCACAGGCCGCTCGGACGTCGCTTCGGAACGTCTGTCGGACGCACGCCTCGAGTGTCGTTCGACGACTCGGGCGAGCGGCGCTGCTCGAGGAGACCGAACACGGCGCGTTTTTGGCGCTTCGGCTGCGCGAGAAGCACCCCGAGACGGTTCGACTCGAGCGGACGGAGCCGCTCAACGAGTTCCGAGACGTCCCCGAGTCGGTCCGCGACGCCGCACGCGCCTACGAGGACCGGGCGAACGACACCACGCCGTACTCGGCGTTCGCTGTCGGGTCTGTGCATCCGGCACCGTCGACGCTGAAGAGCCGGGACCTGTGAGCCTGTATGCACACGTCCGGCTGATCGTCCCGGGTATGTCGGTATCCCGCCGCGACGCGCTCGCGGCAGTGGGCCGATCGCTGGGTATCGAGACGAGCGTCGACGACGAACTGCGGACGCTGCGGGCGGAACTCGAGTCGACTCCGGCGGCGGTCCCGTCGCGAGCGACGGCACGCCGTCGCGTCGCCGAGACCGCCGCCGAACTCGAAGCGAAGCGCGAGCGTGTGGCGGCGCTTCGGGGGCGCATGCAGGCCGACGACGGGGACGCCGGCACCGCCTACCGGGATGCGATTCGGACACTCTCCGAGGCCGAAACGGAGTACGCAGCCGCGAGGGAGGCCCTCGACGACGCTCGCGAGCGGGCACGAACCGCACTGGACGACCGCGACCGTCGCTTGCGTTTGGAGGACCGCCTCGGGAACGCCGAGCGGACGGCTCGCCGGGAGCTGTTATCAGCGATCCGTCCGCGCGTCGACGACGCGGTGGCGGACGCGCCGGGAAGCGAGGCCGACGGGGTCGACGATGCCGACGCGGTGTCGGCTGCGCTCGCGCTCGCGAAGGTGGGCCGGATTCGACGCCCGGTCGTCCTCGCCTGCGGTCGGTTCCCGAGCCGCGACGCCGCCGAGCGCTGGCTCGGGACACCGGCGTACCGGATCCCGCCGCAGGGGTGATCCGGCGGTTTATTACTCAGCACGCGGGAAAGCCGGATATGCCGACGCTGAGTGCCGCCGTCGTCGAAGGGGAACGGGCGACGTTCGTCGAGGCGATCGTTCGGGCCGACCAGCCCCACAGGGTCCGGCTCGAACCGTGTTTTCGAGGCGTAATCTGGCCGCCCCGGACGGAGGGTCGGCCCGCGATAGGGTGGGACGAGCACGGCCTGACGACGACGGTCGGCGTCGGATCGACGGCAGTCGGCTTCGCGACGCCCGCCAGTTTCGACGGGCCCCCCGTCTCGATCGTCCGTTCGGAGCCGCTCTCGGATGACCTCCCCGTCGGCGTCACGGCGTGGCTCGATCGCATCGAAAGCCGTCTCGACGCGGCCGAGCGGCTCGCGGAGGCTCCGGATCTGCGTGCCGCCGCCGAGGCGGTGGCGTCGGTCGGCGGACTCGCCGCGGTCGAGCGACTCGCGGGAAAACTCGCCCGGGACCGGCGGCTCGCGGCCCGGCTCTCGATCGTTCCGAGCCGGATACAGACGCGGCTGGAGGGAGTCGAGATACCGACGACGGAGTTCGCCCGGCTTGCCGCCCGGCCATCGGAGACGGAATGACGGCCGTTCGAACCGTCCGATGGCGTGTCCACGGGAGCGATCCGAGCCCCGAAGCGTCACGAACACGCCAGTAGCGATCGCGATCGTGCCCGCCGTCGTCGGCGCGGCCGCACGCCTGGGCGCGAACGGCTTTGCGCTCCTGCTCGCGGTGTTGTTCGCCTCGGCGACGTCGTTCAGCACGCCCGTCGGGTACCGGACCAACCTGGTGGTGTACGGTCCCGGCGGCTACGAGTTCGCCGACTTCGTTCGGGTCAGCGGGCCGCTGCAGTTGCTGTTGGGGGTCGTGATGACCGTCGGAAGCGCCACCCTGTGGGGGCTGTGATCTGGCCAACTGCGACGTCCGCTCTCCCGTCGGCGCCGTGGCGACCCGAAGCCGGAGGTGGGGGCCGCACTAGAACTTCGCGTTGCCGCCCGCCGCGAGGCCGGCCGGCCCGAGGTCCTCTCTCGCCTGCTGGAGGTCGGTCGGTGTGTCACAGATAACGAGCGTCTCCCGGTTGTCGAGCGCGTGAAACTGATAGCGATCGGGGTCCGAGAGGCTCCGGAGCGCGTGGTGGTACGCCCGAACCGGAAACCGCGACGACCCCGGCCCCCACAGGCTCAGATCGTGGACAGCCGGGTCCCCGTGGAGCGCCTGAAAGACCTCGGCGAACGCGTCGATGTCGTCGATCGCGAGGGCCTTCTCCGGGACCACGACGCCCGGCCGGTCGTCCGAATCGACGGTCGACGCCTCGTAGGCGACCGAATCGTATTCGTCGACGAAAGGACCGAACAGGTCCTCGACATCGTCGGGTGACTCGTCCTCGAGCAGTTGCACGTAGAGAGTGAACTCAGCCATATTCCCACATAGGAGCGAGACGCTCATACCGTTTCTGGACGTGGGACAGGTAGTGTTCAGATACGCTGATTCCATGCGAAGCTGAACGGTCCGAGCCAGCTGTCGGCCGTTCGCGCTTTGGCGTTGCCAAACAGGTGTTGATACTGATGGACAAACGAACGGACACACGACGCACGAGGCGCACGCCGTTCGACGGAACGACCGGCGGGTCACTCGTGATCCGGTGTCGTTTGATTTCGTCCACCAGTATGAGGCAGTCGTTTTTGACATAGATCACCCGGAAAACGCACCGCCTCACCCCTTATGCGTATCTGAACACCGTCGTCCGATACCCCCGGTCGGCTTCATCCCCGTCCTCGAAAAGCGGAGCTTTTCGGTTGTGGTTCGAGACGCGGAGCGTCTCGTCATCACGAGGGACGTACGTCTCTCGAACGACAGCGAGAGCTACGCTCTCGCCATGCCCCTGAAAGGCGAGGCTTTCGCCTCGAATTTTCCGCAATTAAATACGTGACCGGTGTGTGTGCTTCGGCGGGCTGTCGCCTCCGACATCGCGGGACGGCACCGACCCGGCGTCGGTCGTTCACTTCGCGCTGTTCGTCTCTCCCGCCGAGCCGTCGGTGTCGGTTCCGTTCCCGACCGCATCGCCGGACCCGGCAGTCGCCCGTTGGCGCGCCTGTTCGAAGCGATCACGGTGGGCGACGGCGGAGAGAAGCGGCTCTTCGAGCAGGTCGATCAACGCGAGTGGATCGCCTTCGACCAGCAACGTCCCGTTTGGTTCGACCGTGTCGAGGTGCTCGGCGTCCGCCGAATCGATCGCGCTGCTAGCGGCCTCGACCGCCTCCGCCAGGAGCTCCTGTTCGCGCTCGGCCAGCCGGCTTCTCGCCTCTTCGCGGCCGATTTCGCCCTCGTCGAGCGCCGTCTTGACCTCGAGTTGGGCTTCGCGCAGCGCCCCGGGATCGGGCTGGACGATTATCGAGACGGTTCGAGTGGGGTCTGCCCCCTGAGGTGTGGGTTCGGGCGCGCTGTCTTGGGCCTCCGGCGTGCGCTCGCTTCGGAGTTCCGAACAGCCCGCGAGTCCGGCGGCGCCGGTGGTCGTCAGCGCGAGGAACCGTCGGCGATCGGCGTCGAGGTCGTGTTCGGTGTCCATCGCTCCGGATTGGGATGGGGAGTGAAAAAACCCCGCGATCGGTCCCGCCGACTCCGTAGCCCGACCGCGGTACGGAGCGACCAGCGAGGTCAGGCTCGCGGCCCGGCGTCCCGGACGGCGACCGCGGTGACGCGGCGACAGATCGCGAAGACGGCCCCGGCAACAGACCCGAGGGCCGCCCCGGCAGCCGTGCCGACGGCGACTACCCCGAACACCGACCGGAACCCGGGATCGATCGGGGTCGGAAGCGGCGAGACGAACCCGACGACGAGGGCGATCGTCAGGTAGATCGACGCGACCGCGGCGCCTCCGGCGGCCGCCCGGCCCAGCCACACCGTCGAACTCGCGGTATCGGGGGTCGATGAGATCACGACCCCGGCGGCCACGACGGCGAGGAGCCACAGGTAGCCGAATAGAAGAGTGGCGACAGCGGTCCCGACCGCCGGGAGGGCGACCGGGAGCGATCCGTCGAGGTGACTCGCGAGGATCACCCCGACGACGACGAGGACGGTCGTCGCGGTCCCGACGACCCACGCCTCGAGATGGCGGGTTCCCGGGGTAGCGTGACGGTCAGCCACGGGCGAGCACCCCCGCCAGCGGGACGATCACGGCCGACAAAAGCGTGGTCGCCGCGTACAGCCACCGGAGGCCGCGGGCCGTCGACGGCTCGCGATCCCGGCGGCGGAGTTCGAGCACAGAGAGCGCCCGGACCACGGAGACGGCCGCGAGCAGGAGAATACACACGAGTTTGATCGAGAACGCGCTCGCCCGGACCCCAGTGGTCGGGATGCCGAACCCGACCAGGTTGCCGAGGCCGGTGAATATCATGACCCCGAGGACGGCCCAGAACCCGGCTTCGAACCACGAGAGCGGTCGGGCCGACTTCGGCTCGCCGACGCGGAGTGCGAGCCACAGGACGGCCGACCCGCCGATCACGAAGCCCGAACCGAGGACGTGGATCGAGCGGACGGCGACGTACTGCGTCACTGCCATCGGGTCGTTTTGGTGGCGCGTCGACAAGTACGTACGGTTCCGCGGCGCCCGCCCCCTTTTTAATCCCCGGCGTCGTGGGACCGACAACGCATGGTCGTCGGAGACGTCCCGACCGGAACCGAACTGCTGGTGATCGGTGGTGGCCCCGGCGGCTACGCCGCTGCAATCCGGGGCGGCCAACTCGGCCTCGACGTGACGCTCGTCGAGGCCGACGCCTACGGCGGCACCTGCCTGAACGAGGGCTGTATCCCCTCGAAGGCGCTCGTCCACGCGAGTAGCTTAGCCCACGCGGTCGAACACGCCGAATCGATGGGGATCCACGCCCGCGCCGACGTCGACTTCCGGGAGCTCGTCGGCTGGAAAGACGGCGTCGTCGACCGGCTGACCGGCGGCGTCGAGGCGCTCTGTGAGGCCAACGGCGTCACCCTACTCGAGGGGCGCGCGGAGTTCGTCGACGGGGACACGGCGAGGGTTGCCCACGGCGGCGAGGGCCAAGGCAGCGAGTCGGTCGAGTTCGAACGCGCCGTCGTCGCCACGGGGAGCCGGCCGATTGAGGTTTCCGGGTTCGACACCGACGACGAGCGGATTCTGAGCTCGGGCGACGCGCTCTCGCTCGAGACGCTCCCGGAGTCGCTCTGTGTCGTCGGCGGCGGCTACATCGGCATGGAGCTGTCGACGGTCTTCGCGAAACTGGGCACGGACGTGACGGTCGTCGAGGCTCTCGACGACGTCCTCCCGGGCTACGGCGACGACGTTACCGGTATCGTCCGCGACCGGGCCGAGGAACTCGGGATCGAGTTCCGGCTCGGCGAGGCCGCCCGGGGCTGGACGGAGGTAGACGGCGGCGCGCGCGTCGAGACCGAGACGGAAGACGGGGCGACGAACACCTACACCGCCGAGCGCGTCCTCGTCGCCGTCGGTCGGGAACCCGCTGCCGACACCTGCAACCTCGAGGCAGTCGGCGTCGAACCGAGCGCGGACGGGCACATCGAAACCGACGACGCGACCCGGACCGCCGTGGAGGGCGTCCACGCTGTCGGCGACGTGGCCGGCGACCCGATGTTGGCACACGCGGCCTACCGGGAGGGCCACGTCGCCGCCGAAGTCGTCGCGGGCGAGCCGGCGCGGCTCGACTGTCAGGCGACCCCGGCGGCAGTCTTCACCGACCCCGAGATCGGGGCTGTCGGGCTGGACGCCGGGGAGGCCGAGGCCGAGGGGTTCGACCCCCTTGTCGGGGAGATGCCGATGCGGTCGTCTGGACGGGCGCTCACGCTCGGGGCCGAGACGGGGTTCGTCCGGATCGTCGCCGACGCGGAGACGGGGTTCGTCCTCGGCGCGCGGATCGTCGGTCCCGACGCCTCGGAACTGATCGCAGAGGTCGGGTTGGCGATCGAGATGGGCGCGCGGCTCGGGGACGTCGTCGGGACGACCCACGTCCACCCGACGCTGTCGGAGGCGGTCGCGGAGGCGGCCGCGAACGCGCAGGGGGTGGCGATTCACACCTCGAAGCGCTGACTCGGGCGACGCCGAAACGAGGCGAACGCCGGAGCGGGAACCCACCGCCGACCCCTGCCCCTATGTCCGCTGCCGCCGACCAGTCGGTATGGAGATCTCCCCCTTCGAACTCGAACGGTGGTTCGCCGAGGTCGAGGCCGATGCCGACGTGATGTTGGCCGAAAGCGGCGTCCGGCCGCTATCGGTCGATCGCTTCGACACCGATCCCGGAACGCTCGGATACGTCGTCCCCACCTCCGGCGACCCCGAGTTCAGGGCCGCCGTCGGCGCCCACCACGACCGCGACGCCAGCGAGACGATCTTCACCTGCGGCACCCAGGAAGCAAACCTACTGGCGATGCTTTCGGTTCTCGACGATCACGCCGTGGTCGTGACGCCGACCTACGGCTCCTTTGTCGGCCTCGGCGACGCGCTCGGGGACGTGACTCGGGTCCCGTTGTCGGAGCCGGACTGGACACTCGACTCCGAGGCGGTCGGGGAGGCGCTGTGTCCCGACACCGACCTCGTCGTCGTCGTGAACCCGAACAACCCGACCGGGCGGTATCACGACGAGACGACGATACGGGCGCTCTACGAGCGGTGTGCGGACAACGGCACCTACCTGCTCTGTGATGAGGTGTACCGGCTGCTGGCCGAGGAGCCGATCCCACCGGTCGCGAGCTTCGGCCGATACGGGGTCTCGACGGGCGGCGTCTCGAAGGCGTTCGGGCTCGCCGGGCTCCGGTTCGGGTGGCTCTGTGGGCCGCGTGCGGTCGTCGCGGCCGCGGAGAACTGGAAGGACTACACGACGATCGCACCGCCCGCGTTCGGTCAACATATCGCCGAGCAGGCGTTCGAGCGACGCGCCGAGATCCTCGCCGAGAACCGCGAGCACACCGCGGAAAACCGCGCCGTCGTGGAAGCGTTCCTCGAGACGCACGGTCTCGGGTGGTCCGCTCCGGACTGCGGCGTCAACGGCTTCCTCCGCGTCCCCGAGGGCTTCGCCGGCGGAGAGTCGTTCTGTCGGAGCCTCCTCGCCGAGGAGTCGGTCGTTCTGGCGCCGGGCGAGGCGTTTGGCCGCCCGCAGTGGGTCCGGATCGGCTTCGGGCTCCCGGGCGCCGAGCTCGACGAGGGGCTGGCCCGGGTCGGCGCGTTCTTGGATCGGCACCGGTGAACTACCCTACCGTACTGTGCTACTCGGCCGCTCCGCCCCTGCGTTGTCGTCCGAGAGACGCAGTCTCTCGTGCTCACGAAACTCTCCGATTTTCGAACGACTCCTCGAGGAAGGGGCGGTAGCGCCCGCGTTCGGTCAAAAAGACATACATCTAATTAACACGAAATAGACTGCTTAATTGCTGTTATTTGTATGCTTTATTTACCTACTCGAAAACTTTAGTAGAGTATAGTGTGACAACTCGGTTGTAATGTCTGTGCAACCCCCGGGCGAGGTGGTCGAACCCGACCGACCAGTAGAGAAGGGAACGTTGTTCTGTCTCTCGTGTCCGTATCGCGACGCTATCGACGGTGCGTGGACAGTCGTCGAGACGAACGACAGTGTCCACTACCTGTGCCCGAACTGCGGCACCGGACTGCCGGCCCGGCGTCGGTTATCGGGAGACGCCAGCGAGCGGCCACAGCGCCCTGTACTCGACGGACCGGGGCGATGACCGGCGACGTCGACGCCACGACCGGCGGGGCTCGGGTCCGC
Organism: Natronomonas moolapensis 8.8.11; assembly: GCF_000591055.1. Classification (GTDB taxonomy): domain Archaea; phylum Halobacteriota; class Halobacteria; order Halobacteriales; family Haloarculaceae; genus Natronomonas; species Natronomonas moolapensis. The sequence continues at coordinate 1,236,484 of NC_020388.1, forward strand.
CGGAGCGTCGAGGTCGAGTACTGGGTGATCGACGGGTCGGGGCGGTTGGTCGACCCCGGCGACCTCGTCGAGTGCCCCGGCGCGGAACGGGAGTTCGTCGTTCCGATGCTCGAGATCAAGACGACGCCCTGCGAGACGACGGCCGGACTCCGGGCGGAGCTGTTCGAGCGGATCGGCGACGTCCTCGAGCGCGCCGACGAGCGCGGTCTCGGGCTCGTTCCCCTGTCGACGCCGGTGTCGGCCGACTCGGTACGGGACCTCCCGAGCGAGCGAACCCGGATCCAAGACCGCGTCGTCGGCGATCGCTTCGAGTACGTCCGCCACTGTGCGGGTACGCACATCCACGTCGAGCAACAGCCGGACAGCGCGGTCGATCAGTTGAACACGCTCACCGCGCTCGATCCCGCCTTGGCGCTCGTGAACTCCTCGCCGTACTTCGGGGGCGAACGCCTGGCGACGGGCGCGCGCTCGCTGCTCTACCGGCGGATGGCCTACGCCGACCTCCCACACCAGGGACAGCTGTGGCCCTACGTCGACGACACCGAGGAGTGGGCCAAACGGCTCGAGCGCCGCTGTGCCGAGTTCAAGACGGCGGCGACTATCGCCGGGATCGACACGGAGGCGACCGAGGCGGCGTTCGATCCCGAGAGCGCGGTCTGGACGCCGGTGAAACTGCGCGCGGCCTTTTCGACCGTCGAGTGGCGCTCGCCGGACACCGCACTCCCGAGTCAGGTCGTCCGCCTGGCCGACGACGTCGTCGACGTCGTCGAACGGGCGAGCGCGACCGAGCCGCGGATCGAGGGGCGCGCCGGCCATCTCAGCGACACCGACCTCGTGTTGCCGGAGTTCGACGCCGTCAAGGAGTATGTCGAGCGCGCGATACGCGACGGACTCGCCGACGACTCGGTCCGGGCGTACCTCGACCGGATGGGCTTCGATGTGGCCGCCTACGACCCCCTCGCCGCCGAAGTCGGGGGCGGCGAGGAACTCTCGCCCGGCGAGACCCGGGAGATCCGCCTCGAGTACGCCGACCGCCTCCGGGACGACATCCGAGCGCGCAGCAAGGTCCATGCGGACTGATTGCGTCGTCTCCGCACGCTCCGCTGTGTCCCCCGTCTCGGGACCGTGCCCCCCCGCCGAGACCGGAGAGTACCGGCAAACGATGGCGGGACGCGGCGCTATTTTATCCGGACCGAGTTAGCACAATGGAGATGAAACAGCCACGCATCGCGCTGTTGAACGCCGCTCACGCCGCCGCCGACACCCGCCGGAACTTCCGGCGGGAACTCGACGCCGACGTCGTCGAGTTCCACTGTCCCTCCGGGGAGTTCCCTGAAGGGTTCCGATACGACGGATTCGTCGTTACGGGGTCGCGGGCCTCCGTCTACTGGGACCGCGAGTGGATCGGACGGCTGAAGGAGTGGGTCGGGGACGCCCTCGAGGCCGGCGTGCCGGCCCTCGGCGTCTGCTACGGCCACCAGCTGCTTGCCGACGTCCTCGGTGGGAGCGTCGAGAGCATGGGCGAGTACGAGATTGGCTACCGGACTGTCGAACAAGACGGAAAAAACCGGCTTCTGGAGGGCGTCAGCGAGGAGATGACGGTATTCACAACCCACTCGGATCACGTCCAGGAGGCCCCGCCGGGGGCGACCGTCTTCGCGAGAAACGAGTACGGTGTCCACGGCTTCCGGAAGGGCCACGCCTTCGCGGTCCAGTTCCACCCCGAATACGACATGGAGACCGCCGAGTCCGTCGCGCGCGGCAAGGACGACGAACTCCCGGCCGAACGGATCGAGGCCGTGATCGACGGTATCCACGCCGACAACTACGAGATGGCCTGTGAGGCGAAGGCGCTCTTCGACAACTTCCTCGAGTACGTCGAGGAGCTCCACGTGGGGCGCGTCGACGCGGACTGATCGGAACCGTCCTGACGAGCGCCCGGGTCCCCTCACTCGACTCCGGTGACGTCGCGCACGGTGCCGACGCCCTTCGAACTGCCCTCCCGGAAGACGAACCGCTGGCCCTCCTCGACCACGTAAGGGCGGAATTTGAATCGGATTCGCGCTCGCCCACTATCGCCGGGAAGCAGTTGCCCCCCCTCCGGGTGGATCGAGGCGGTCTCGCTGGCGGTTTCGAGGTGGACGACTGGCTCGTAGCCGTCGTCGATCCGGGTCGGGTGGTTCAACACCATCACCTCGGCCTCGAACTCCCTGACGGCGGTCGGATCGGAACCGCGGGGCAAAAGCACCATCCCGCGCTCGAGGTCGGCCTCGTTAATCCCCTTCAGGGCGATGCCGACGATTCGCCCGGCGGCGGCCTCGTCGACGCGGTGATAGTGCATCTCGATGGACCGGACCTCGACGGGTCGAAAGCCCCCGTCCGGAAGGGGACCGACGAGCAACTCGTCGCCGGCCTCGACGCTGCCCGAGCGGATCGTCCCCGAGGCGACCGCGCCGACGCCGGTCACGTTGTAGGTCCGATCGACGTACATCGAGAACGCGCCGGACTCGGCGCCCGTCTTCGGGAGGTGCTCGAACAGTTCGTCGAGGACGTCGAGACCGGCCTTCGTCACCGCGCTCGTCGCCACGATCGGAACGACCTGTTCGCCGATCTCGTCGATCGCGGCCGAGACGCCGTGTCGCGCGACCGACAGCGGCGTCCGCTCGGCGTTGCGCAACAGTCGCTCGACCTCGCGTTCGACCTCGTGGACGCGCTCCTCGGGGACCATATCCACCTTTGTGATAGCGACGACAGTCGGGAGTTCGGTCGCCAACAGGATGCCGAGGTGTTCGCGGGTCGTCTTCGTCGGGCCGTCGTCGGCGGCGACCACGAGCAGCCCGTAATCGAGTTTCTGGCCGACCAGCCCCCGGATGGTCGTCCGCAGCCACGGCTCGTGGCCGACGGTGTCGACGAACGAAACCAGCCGGTCGGCTTCCTCGACGATGCGGGCGCGGTCCGACTTCCGGTGGGGGTTGTCCATCCGGATCGCGCCGTCGCCGTCGAAGCCGTAGACGCCGTAGGAGAGATCCGCCGACAGCCCCCGTTCCATCTCGTGGGGTCGGACATCGAGGAAGCTCCGGGTGCCGCCCTGGCCGTCGTCCGCGGAACCGGTCACGAGCGAGCCGACGAGCGTCGACTTGCCGTGGTCGACGTGGCCCGCGGTGCCGACGACGATGTGGTCGTCGTCGGCCTCCAGCATGGAGCCTTCGCGCAGCGTGGCGACGCCGACCAGTCCCGCCTCGTGGGCGGCCGTCTCGCCGCCGTCGACGCCCCACGTCTCCACGTCGTCGATGTGGGCCCCCGCCTCGTCGGCCAGAAGCGAGAGGACGTCCATCGACTCCGAAAAGGCGTCGGCGGAGATGCCCGCGATCCCGCCGTCGTCGGTGACGCCGACGACGTAGGTCGCCTCGCCGTCGCCCGAGAGGATCCGGTGTCGCAACTGGGCGACGAGCGATTCGAGGCGGCCGTCGGCCAGGTGGGTTGCCCGCGTGAGCCGTTCCTTGAATTCGACGCTGCCGCCCTCCCGTTCGCCCTGTTCGAGGGCGCTTCGGAGGGCCGCGCGGTCGGCACTCATACGCGAGTGAGTAACCCCCACACCGACAAAAGCTTTCCCCGGGTAGCGGCGGAATCGGCAACGCTGCGGTCCCACGACGCTGTTTTGCCTCCGTTCGACCGGGAAGCGTTCGGGAGCGCTATGGACCATCCTGTACCTCCACGGCGACCTACGCCGATGCCCGGAACCGATCGAGCGCCTCGAGGAATCCGTCCGCGAAGGCGGCCTCGGTCACCCCGTCGGCCGCCGCCATCGCCGTCTCGTCGGCGTTCGCGACGGCGACGGAGTGGCCGACGCGTTCGAACAACTCGGCGTCGTTCTCGGAGTCCCCGACCGCGACGAACGATCCCGGATCGACATCGAGTGTCGCCGCGGCCGTCTCGAGGCCCCGGCCCTTGTCGACGTCCGGGGCTTTGACGTGGTAGGCGTAGCCGGTGTCGACGACGACCATGCCGTGATCGGCGGCGATGTCGACGAGGGGGTCGAGGGGTTGCTCGCGGGCGACGGCGAGTTCGGTCTCGCGCCAGCGGTTCGTCGGGTCGACCGACCCCCACCCGAGGTCGTAGCCGGCCGCTATGTACGCCGCGCCGACGGCCTCTGCGCCCTCCGGATCGCCGTCGTAGACGACTGCGTCGGCCGACCCGACGTAGGTTGCGCCGCCGTTCTCGGCAACGACGTTGATCGGAATGCCGACGAAATCGCACAGGCCGATCGGATACGGAAAGGATTTGCCGGTCGCGATCACGACCGGGGCGTCCCACGCCCGAAGCGCGTCGAACACGCGGGGATCGATCGAGTCGTCGGGGCGGGTCAGCGTGCCGTCGATGTCGACGGCGAGCGGCGGAACCATCGGGCGGGGTTTCGAGCGCCGGGCGTATCAACGCCCCGCTCGCGCGGCGGGCGACACGGACGCTCCGTGCGCCCGCGAGTCGGGGACAGATTTAGAACGCTCGGGACGCAAGGCCCGATATGAGCGTCGCGGGGCGCTGTGAGATCTGCGGGACCGGAGAGATCGAAGACGGCTGTGACCGTTGTGGGCAGTTGGTCTGTTCCGACCACTTCGACGAATCGACCGGCCTCTGTACGGAGTGTCTCGCGGAGTTCGGCGAGGCCCCCGAGCGGGGCCGCGACGGCTACCCCGACGGGGTCGACGAGCACCGGTTCTAAGCGTGACGAGGGGTATATATATTCGCGAGTCCGCTCGCGGTCGTCGACGTATAAATGTCGGCCGTCGGTATATAAGTACTAGCCGCAGATATATAAATAATAGCCATTAATATATAAATACGGACGTCGGTATATAAATATGTCTACTGACGTATAAATACGACCGCCAGCGTACACGTTCCGGTCGTGCTGTCCGCGTCGCTTCGTGCCCCGCTCGGACGGCGAAAAACGGCGTCTCAGTCGATGTGGCCTTCGCGCCGGAGCTGCTCGGCGTCTTGGCTGTCGTAGCGCCACTCGATGTTGGCTTTCTCGTCCTGCCAGTCCCACGGCTCGACGATGACGGTGTCGCCCTCCTCGATCCAGACGCGGTACTTCATGCGACCGGGGATCCGGCCCATGCGGCTCTTGCCGTCCTCACACTGCACGCGGACGTGGTTCCCGCCGTCGTGCTGGGTGACGACCGCGAACAGCTCGTCGTCGTTGGGCATTCGCAAGTTCTTGCGCCCTGTCTCTTCGCTCACATTTTATATATGTACCTCCAATATTAAAATGATGCGGGAGTAGTGAGACCTCGTAGCACGGACCATCAAACCCGCGACCGCCGGCGAACGGGCCCGCGGCGCGAAACCACTCTCTCATCGCGGGTGTCACTCACATCCACTCCGGGGGCGTGTAACAACGCTTTAGCGGCTCGTTCGACTCCGTAGGTGTAATGAGCTACACGATCGGACTCGTCGGCAAACCCTCCGTCGGCAAGTCCACCTTCTTCAACGCGGCGACGATGAACGACGTGCCCGAGGGCGCGTATCCCTTCACGACGATCGATCCCTCGGTCGGCGAGGCGTACGTCCGCGTCGAGTGCGCCGGCCCGGAGTTCGGCCACGACTGCACCCCGAACCACGGCTACTGCGCCGACGGCGTCCGGTTCGTCCCGACGAAACTCGTCGACGTGGCGGGGCTCGTCCCCGGCGCCCACGAGGGCAAGGGTCTCGGCAACCAGTTCCTCTCGGACCTCAACGAGGCGGACGTGTTGCTCCACGTCGTCGACTTCACCGGCCGAACCGACATGGAGGGCGAACCGACCGAGGGCCACGACCCCCGCGAGGACATCGACTTCCTCGAGAACGAACTCGACATGTGGTATCTCGACATCCTCGAGAAGGGGATCGAGCGCTACCGCTCGGGCTACGGCGGCGAGGAGCGGGCGATCGAGGCCGACCTCGCCGAGCAGATGTCGGCGTTCGGCATCAAAGAGGAAGCGCTCAAGCAGGTGATCCTCTCGCTCGATCTGGAACTCGATCCGGACGACTGGGCGGCGACGGATCGGGAGGCGCTGGCCCGGGAGATCCGGATCCGGACGAAACCGATGGTGATCGCGGCGAACAAAGCCGACACCGAGATCGCCCGGGAGAACTACGCCGAGATAACCGACGATCCGGCCTACGAGCATTTGACGGTCGTCCCCGTCTCGGCCCACGCCGAGAAGGCGCTCAAGAACGGCGACGAAGCGGGCGTACTCGACTACCGCCCCGGCGACGGCGAGTTCGAAATCCTCGAATCGCTCCCCGAGGGGAAGGCCGCTGGCCTCGACCGGATTGCCGACTTCCTCGAAGAGTTCGGCGGTACGGGCGTCCAGCGCGCCATCGAGACGGCACTGTTCGAGGAGTTGGGCGCAATTGCGGTGTTCCCCGGGGCGCGAACGCCACAGGAGGACGGCTCCTTCCTGCAGGACTGTTTCGTCTTCCCCGGCGGTTCGACCGCCGAGGAGTTCGCCTACTTCCTGCACACCGACATCGGCGAGGGATTCCTGCACGCCCACGACGTCCGCACGGAGCGACAGATCGGCGCCGACACCGAGTTGTCCCACCGCGACGTGATCGAGATCACGACGACGAACTGAGACTGCCGGCTGTACCCGTCGCGCGGTAGCCACGACACGAGTCGGTTCCGGAGGCGGCTGCCGGGCGCGAAAGCCCCAAGCCGACGAGGACCCAGACGACGGTATGGCATCACAACTCCCCGCGCCGCCCGAGGCGGGGTTGGTGAACGGCCTCCGCTTCGGGACCGACACGATCCGGTTTCTCGACGGGGTCCAGGCCCGCTACGACGACGGCATCAGTATCCCGATCCCGGGGCGGCCACCGCTCGTCGTCCTGACCGGTCCCGACCTCGTCGGCGAGGCCCTCGACCGGCCCGAGGACTTCCAGCGGGTCCCCGCACAGGACGCCGCGGCGATGATCGCCGAGCAGGGGTTGGTCCAAAGCGAGGGCGAGCTGTGGTCCCAACAGCGCTCGGTCGTCGCGCCGTCTTTCGGCGGCCGGCAGGTCACCGCCTACGCGAACACGACCGGCGAGCGGATCGAAGAGCGCGCAACGCGGTGGGCCGAGCGCGGCTCCCACGAGACGGACCTCCATCGGCAAATGACGTCGCTGACGGTTCGGGTCGCAAGCGAAATCCTGCTCGGGACCGACATCGGCAAGGCCAGAGCCGATCAGTTCCACGAGTGGATGCGCATCGCGGGCGAGGAGTTCGAGTTCGGCATCGATACCGTCCTCCCGGAGTGGGTACCGACCTCGGTCTCGGAGGAGTTCCGCGAGGCCGCCACCGGCATCCGCGAGTTGAGCGAGGACCTCATACAGCAGCGCCGAGAGACGCTCTCGGAGGGGGAACGCCCCGACTCTATGGACATGCTCACGATGCTCATCCGCGCGGAGGACGACCCCGACGTCGACTACCCGGCAAACCAGATCCGCGACGAGGTGGCGACGTTTCTCATCGCCGGCCACGAGACGACCGCTTTGAGCCTCAGCTACACCTTGAGTCTGCTCTCGTGGCACCCCGAGGCCCGCCGCCGCGTCCGCGAGGAGGCCCGCGACGTGCTCGGGGACGGCCCGCCGACCCACGACGACCTCGCCGGGTTGACCTACACGAAGCGGGCCTACCGGGAGGCGCTCCGGTTGTATCCGCCCGCGTGGGCGATATTCCGACAGGCGGACGGCGACGTCGCGTTGGGCGAGTACACCGTCGAGGACGGCTCGGCCGTCGTCATGCCGTTGCGGTCGATCCACCGCGACAGCCGTCATTTCGAGGCCCCCGAAACGTTCGATCCGGACCGCTGGCAGCGGCGCGATCCGAACGCCGTCGACGCCTACCGGCCCTTCTCCAGCGGCCCCCACGCCTGTATCGGCCAGGGGTTCGCGCTGGCCGGCGCGACGCTCACGATCGCCCGGATCGTCGGCCAGTTCGATGTCGACGTCCCCGAGACGGCGCTGGAGGACCTCCGGTTGACCCCGACGTTGCGGCCCGAGGGTGGCGTTCGGGCGACGATCACGCCAGTCGAGTGACCCCGGCGGCTCGCGCGGGGGCACGTCCGGATTACTCCTCCGAGAGCGCCCCGTCGCCGTACTCCTCGCGGAGCTGTCGGAGGTACGCCCGCTGTTTTTGCACCCGCTCGGTCGGCTCCGCGTACGCGTCCGAAAAGAGGTCTTCGGGATCCGGTTCGGCGGCCGTCGCGCGGTCGATCGCCTCCGCGACCTCCCGTTCGACCTCGGCCTCGATCGCGTCGATCGACTCGTCGTCGAGCGTCCCGCGCCCGCGAAGATACGCCTCCAGCCGCGGGATCGGGTCCCAGCGCTTCCAGCGCTCGACCTCCTCGTCGTCGCGGTAGACGGAGGGGTCGTCGGCGGTCGTGTGGGCGCCGAAGCGGTACTGGACGGCCTCGACGAGCGTCGGTCGCGTCGCCCGGCCGCCGGCGCCCTCGGGCGGGCTTGCGTCGGGGTCGCGGGCCCGGTCGACGGCCTCGGTGAGGACCTCGTACGTCGCGAGGGGGTCCATCCCGTCGACGCGGACGCCGGGGAAGCCGTACGCCTCGGCCTTCGCCGCGAAGCTCCGGCTCGCGGTCTGGGCCTCGGCCGGTACCGAGATGGCCCAGTTGTTGTTGTTGCAGACGAACACCGCGGGCACGTCGAAGACGCCCGCGAAGTTCGCCCCCTCGTGGAAGTCGCCCTCGCTCGTCGCCCCCTCGCCGAAGTGACACACAACGACGGCGTCGTCGCCGCGGAGCTTCGACGCCCACGCCATCCCCGTCGCGTGGGGGACGTGCGAGCCGATCGAGATGTTCAACGGCGCGACGTGGTGGTCGGTGAGCGTCGCGTTCCCCGCCTCCTGGCCCATCCAGTAGCGGACGTAGTCGGCGAGGCCGCCGCGGTCGATAACCGAACCGTGCTCGCGGTACTGATAAAACACCCAATCGTCCTCGGCGAGGGCGTACATCGAGCCGAACTGCGAGCCCTCCTGACCGGCCGAGGAGGCGTAGGTGCCGACCCGACCCTGCCGCTGGAGGCTTATCATCCGTTCGTCGAAGTGCCGCGAGAGCTGCATATCGCGGTACAGCTCCCGGAGGCGGTCCTCGGCGAGCGGCGGCTCGTATCCGTCCTCGAGCGGCCGGCCGTCGGCGTCGAGCCGCCGGTGGAGATCCGCGTCCTCGAAGTCCATACCGGCACAACCGACCCGAAGGACATAGCTCTGTGGACGGAGGCGCCGAAGTCGGATCCCGCCGCTCGCGGGGGAAACGGACCACGTGGAACCGAAACGTCATATATATACCACTCACACGCCCCAACGCGAGTATGAAGGACTATCAGGCAGCCGACGACGAACACCGCCTCTCCCCGGTCGTCATCGGAACGACCGCCGTTCTCGTGGCTACGTTTGCACTCGGCGTCCTGTATCAGCTCGTCGGCCTCGTTTTATAAACGGTCCCCGTCCGAGCTCACCGATCGAGCCGCGTCGAGACGTACGGGCCGTCCTGGTAGTAGCCGAGCTTCTCCCGGTAGTACTCCCGGGCGCCGATGCCCGAGATGACAGAGAGCTTCTCGAAGCCGGCCTCGGCAGCCAGCCGCTCGGCCGACGCGAGGAGCCGTCGGCCGTATCCCTGGTGTTGGTGGTCCTCGCCGCCAGCGTCGCCGACGGCGACCTCGCTCCCGTAGACGTGCAGCTCCCGGACCACGGCGGCGTCTTCGAGCTCCGGGCGGAGGGACTCGGCGGGAATCCCGTCGGCGGGATCGCCGGGGAACCGGAGCCGACAGAAGCCGACCAGGAGGTCGTTCTCGAAGTCCTCGATCGAAATGAAGTGTTCCGTCCCACCGGCGGCCTCGTAGGTGTGGACGTCTAGTTCGGTCCCGTCGGGGTCGGCGTCGTTCATTCCGACCTCGCGACACCGGATACACTCGCAGGTCCAGCCGTGTTCGTCCATCCGCTGTCTCGCCAGCTGGCGGAGGTTCGACTTCCAGACGCCGGCGTCGATGAAGTCCGCCGGGATGTCCCGCTGGACGCGTTGGAGGCGGGTGTAGCGGGGGATCATCGACTTGATTTCGGCGACGAGGTCGGCGGCTTCCTCGTTGGTGAGCGGGTCGTACTCGCCCTGGCGCCACATGTCGTAGGTGACGGTGTCGCGGACGACCAGCGTCGGGTAGATCTTCAGGTAGTCAGGGCGCCAGTCGACACTCTCGAACAGCTCCCGGAAGTCCTGCAGGCACATCTCCTTGGACATCCCGGGCTGGCCGGGCATCATGTGGAAGCCGACTTTGAAACCGGCGTTCCGGAGGCGTCGGTTCGCGTCGATCGAAGCCTGCACGCCGTGGCCGCGGTGCATCTCTCGGTTGATCCGCTCGTAGGTGGTCTGGACGCCCACTTCGACTTTCGTCCCGCCCAGCCGCAGCATTCGGTCGATCTGCTCGGGATCACACCAGTCGGGTTTGGTCTCGAACGTCGTCCCGATGTTGCGGATCGCGTTCGTTTCGTTCTCGGCGATCACGTCCTCGAGATAGCGGAACTCGGTCGCGTCGGGATCGGGTTTGAACGACTCGGTCTCACTCGGCTCCGGGGCCGCATCGAGGTCGTAGTCGTTCATCGCCTCGAGGGCGCGCTTGAGGAACCACTCCTGATAGTCGTGGCTGCGGGCAGTCATCGTCCCGCCCATCAGGATCAACTCGACCTTGTCGACCGGATGACCGATCTTCCGGAGTTGATGGAGCCGCAGCGTCACCTGCCCGTAGGGGTCGTAGTCGTTTTGGACGCCGCGGGCGGCGGCCGGTTCGTGGCCCGTGTAGCTCTGCGAGGAGGAGAACTCCGAGGCCGGGCCGCCCGGACAGTAGAGACACTGGCCGTGCGGACAGGTGTGCGGCGACGTCATGATCGCGACCGGCGAGACGCCCGAGGCCGTCCGTACCGGCTTCCGCTGAAGCACCGGCTCGAGCTCCTCGCGGTGTCTCTCGGGGGCATACTCGAGCAGCTCCGTGTTTTTCGGTACCTTCGGCGCGGAGTGCTCCCGGCAGGCGTCCATCTTCGCGCGTTCGAGGTCGTCGCGGTCGATCTCGCCCGCCAGCAGGGACTCGACGAGCGACTCACAGACGCGCTCGAAGGCCTCGGATTCGGCGGGGTCGGCGTCGGTGCTCATTCGCTATGCGTACAGAGGGCGTCCGGGGGGAAATGGCTAGCGGTCGACCGTCGCCCGCGACCGGGTCAGGCCGACGGCGCCGCGATCGCCCCGGCGACTGCGTCGACAACGGCCTCGACGACCGCGTCGCGCTCGCCGGCGAGGAACTCGATCGTCGGCTGTCGGGTGCCGGGGTTCGAGACGCCGGCCCCTGGGACCGCGGTGTCGAGGTCTGCAACGACCGAATCGAGGTCGATCCCGCCGTCGGTCCGGAGGTGGAGTTCGTCGGTACCGACGCCGACGACGGCCGCCGAGTCGAGCCGCCGATCGAGTTCGTCGAGCAGGAGCCGCGTCGGCGGGAAGTCATAGCGGTGGGTGTGGGCGTCGGTGTCGAGGACGGTCACGCCGACGCCGTCGACGGTTCGCTCCTCGAGGTTCGGGACGACGGTGTCGAGTTCCGAATCGAGTTTCGTCACGAACTGCTCGGAAACCTGTGCGGCGAGGCCCGTCCGCTTCTCGAACAGCAAGTCGATGATGAGTTCGCGTTTGTCCTCGTAGGACTGATAGAACGCCTCCAGGGCGATCGCCTCGCGGAGCTGTTTCGTCGACTCCGCGTCGATGCCGGCGTCTGCGGCGAGGTCGACGTACGTCTGCGGGGCGTCGGCCCAGTAGCTGACCGCCGGCAGGTGGAGCAGGTCCCCTCTGACGTCGCCGTTGATCGCCGCGGCGAGCGTGGCCGCGACCGTCGAGGCGGTACGCGTTTCCGCGGTGACGAGCGAGTCGATCCGGTCGTCGACCGCCTTGTCCGCCGTCCGGCCGTCGATGACGACCCGCGGGGCGTCGTAGACGTCCAACAGGTCGAGACCGTCGGCGGAGGCGGCGGTCGATCCGGCGGCGGCGAAGACGAAAAGCGGGATCTTCTCGCCGTGGCGGTCCCGGTCGCCGAGCATCCGGGTCGCGTCCTTCGTCGCGTCGTTCATATCGTAGACGCCGTCCTCGAGCGGGCGGCGATCGAAGTAGTGATACACCGAGTCGGCCGTGCCGTGTTCGGACTCGACGAGAGGCAACACCGCCCGCTCTATGGCCGCGCCGGCGACGTAGCCGTCGGTCGTCGCGTCGTGTCTGACGACGATCGGGCGCGAGTCGATGACCGCACGCCGGATCTCCGTGGCGACGGCCTCGACGTCGTCGACGATGGCGTCTATCTCGGGGTCGTCGGCGATCGGGTCGACGTCGTCGGGGCTGGCTCGGTCGTCAAGGGCCTCGTCCATCCGGGCCTCGACGGCATCGCCGGACGCCTCGGAGAGCGGTTCGATCGAGTCGGTCTCGACCTGTATCTCGCCGCGTCGGACCCGAGCTTCGCCCTCGAGGCGGACGACGTCGCCGGCTTCGATCTCGGGGTAGGCTCGCACGCCAGCTTCGACGAACGCCGCGCAGTCGACGACGCCCGTCTCGTCCTCGAGTTCGAAGACGGTCGGGCCCGAGGTCTGGCGGGCCGAGGCGACAATGCCCTCGAGGCGGACGACCTCGCCGACTCGGTCCTCGAGGGAGTCGACGGTGACGCGCTCTCGGTCGGCGTCGGCCGTCGGGTCGTCCTCGCCAGAGGAGTCGGTGGCGATCTCGCTGAGTTCGGCGTCGCCGGGGTTGCCGCCGCTCTGTTCGTCCGCGCCGCCAGTCGTCCCCGGCTCGCCGGAGGTGGACTCGGCGTCGACGGGGTCCGTCTCGGTTTCGGTCTCTGGCTCGGACTCGGACTCTGCGTCCGCCCCGCTCTCGCCGCGTTCGTGTCCGTCGTCTTCGGTTTCGTCGTCCCCGGTTTCGTCGTCCCCGGTTTCGTCGTCCCCGGTTTCGTCGTCCCCGGTTTCGTCGTCCCCGGTCTCGTCGACTTCGTCGTCCCCGGTTTCGTCATCCCCGGTTTCGAGGAGGCTATCCCCCTCGGTCGTCTGGAGGAGGTGCCCACGGAAGTCCTCCGGCGTCTCCCGGATCGACCAATCGAGGTCGATGTCGCCGTTGTCGCGGACGTTGTTCACCTGGACGCAGACTTCGTCGCCGACCTCCCACTCGAGGCTCTCGAGCCGGCGGTCGAGTTTGCTCCGGTGGAGGAGGCCGGTGACGTTGCCGATGTTGACGAACACGCCGAAGTCGGCGTACCCGTCGACGCTCCCGACGTAGAAGCGCCCCGGCGTCAACTGCGATGGTTGATTCCCTTCGAACTCGAAGACGACGTCCTCCTGGTGGACCTCACAGATCGGTCCGTCGGTGGACGTGCCGCAAATGATACAGCTACCCATTAGTGGAATACAACAGTCGGGGCTTAAAACGGTTGTCGGAATCCATGCGGGGGCGGAATCCGGCAGGAGACGGCGTGGTCGGCGCACAAACCGCGTGGCTGGCGAACGCCGACAGGACCGGTCAGTCCTCGGCCCCGACGTTCTGCGTCGATTCGATCGTCCGGGGGTCCGGTTCGATCCGCGCGTACTCGACCATCCGCCGGCCGAGTACCTCGACGCGCTCGGCGACGTCGTCGTCGACGATCTCGTCGCCCTCGATTCGGGTCCGCGCCCCCGGGATCGCCACCTGGTGGGGGACAACCCAAGCGTCGAGCGCCCGACACACGGAGCGGAGGTGATCGAGCGTCGTCGTCGGGAACGAGCCGCCGGCGACGCACAACAGCCCGACGGTCGTGTCCTCGAACTCGTCGAACCCGCAGTAATCGAGGGCGTTCTTCAGCGCCGAGGAGTACGAGCCGTGATACACCGGCGTGCCGAGGACGACCGCGTCGGCGGCGCCGACCCGCGCTCGGAGCGCCGACGCGTCGCCCGCCTCGTCCGCGTCGGCGTCGAACACCGGCAACGAGAGCTTCCGGAGGTCGATACAATCCGTCTCGACGCCGTCGAACGCCGCCGCTGCGGCCAGGGCGTGTCGACACGCCGGACGCGTGTAGCTTCCGTCCCGGAGGCTGCCGACGAGCGCCGCGATTCGGGAGTCGCTCATGGCCGTGCTATTGCGGCCGAACCCAAAGACGTCCGCGGTACGACCGCGTCCGGGGCGGGTGACTCCCATTCGGGTACGCGCGCCGGTCTTTTAACAGAGCGCGCCGAGGGCGGCGTATGGACGTCATCGTCACCGGCGGGCGGGGGCGGACGGGTCGGTGGGTCCTCGACCGCCTCGTCGACGCCCACGACGTGACCTGTCTCGACCGCAAGCATCCGGGGGCGGAGAGAGCACCGGGCGTCGAGTACCGCGCGCTCGATCTCACGGATCCCGGCGGGGTGCTCGACGTCGTCACCGGGATCGATCCCGACGCCGTGGTCCACTGGGCCGCCATCCCGGTCGCCGGCACGCACCCCGGGGTCGATCTCTACCGGAACAACACGCTGTCGACCCACGCAGTCCTCACGGCTGCGGGCCGGGTCGGCGCGCGGGTGGTACAAGCCTCCTCCGACGGCGCGTACGGCTTCTTTTTTGCCGAGGAGACGCCACTGCCCGAGACGCTGCCGATTCCCGAGGAACACCCCCGCCGCCCCGAGGACCCCTACGGGCTATCGAAGGTCGTCGCCGAGGAGGTCGCCGCGACGGTCGCCCGCCGCGACGGCGTTCCGGTCGCGTCGCTGCGCCCGACGTGGATCCAGGAACCGGGCGAGTACCCCTGCCGGGACCCCGACTACGTCGAGGACCGGTCGGCGGGTGCCGGGAACTTCTGGTCGTACGTCGACGTCCGGGACGTCGCCGACATGGTCGAACGCGCCCTCGAGGCCGACTTCGAGGGCCACGAGGCGTTCAACTGCGCCGGTCCCGACAACGCCCTCGGGGAACCGCTCGTCGGGTTGCTCGAGGCGCACTACGGGTCGGTCCCGACAGCGTGTCACGTCGAGGGCGACGCCGCGGCCTACGACACGAGCAAGGCCGAGCGTGTCCTCGGATGGACGCCCACGTGGTCGTGGCGCGAGGCAGCCGACGAACGGGTATCGCCGCCGGAGGTGTAGCGGACTACCTCGGTGACACGCCCCCGAGGCACTCGGCCTGTGCCGCCCGTAGAGAGACGGCCGTCGAGAGCGCGGGCGTCAACTATCGACGCAGCCGCGCTACCGTCTCCCCGCCCGTCTCCGTCGTCGTCACGAGGCCGTCCGACTCCAGGTCCGACAGCAGCCCGCGGAGCCACTCGCGGCCGTACTCGCCGTCGGGAGCGTAATCGACCCGGACACGCCGGCCGAGGTCGTCGATCGGCGACTCGCCGTACTCCCGCAGCGCCGACACCACGCGACCCCGCATCTGGCGGCGGCTCCCCTCGAACTCGGGTTGGGTCGGCACGTCCGGGGCGCGGAAGTCGCCGGTTCCGTAGGCGTGACACCACTCGCGCCACGGACACCCGGCTTCGTCACACCGCGGTTGCTTCCCGCAGGCGACGCCGCCGAGTTCCATGATCGCGTTGTTCCAGACCCGCGAGTCGCCCTCGGGCAGCAGTTCGTCCGCGACGCGTTCGAACGCGTCGCTCTCGTCGGGGACGTCGAAGGCGCGGTACAGGACGCGTTTGACGTTCGTGTCGACGACCGCCCCGCCATCGTCGAAGGCGAAGGAGGCCACCGCGTCGGCGGTGTAGGGACCGACACCCATCAACTCCTGTAACCCTTCGGGGGTGTTCGGGAACTCGCCGTCGTGCTCGGAGACGACCTGTTCGGCCGCCTCGTGGAGGTACGTCGCGCGGTTGTTGTACCCGAGCGAGTGGTCGGTCCAGAGACCGACGACGTCGGCGCGATCCGCCGTCGCGAGCGCCTCGGCGGTCGGCCACCGCTCCGTGAACTCGCGCCAGGGCTCGACGACTCGGTCGAGTTGGGTCTGTTGGCTCATCACCTCCGAGACGAGGATCGCATACGGGTCGTGGGTCTCGCGCCAGGGGTACTCGCGGTGGTCGGTCTCGTACCACTCGACGAGCGCCGCCCGGACCGACTCGACGTCGGCCGGGAGGGACGCCTCCGAATCGCCCCCGACGGCGATCGAGGCGTCGAGGTCGTCCTCGTCGGTTCGCGAGGCTCCGATGTCGCCCTCCTCTGTGGGGGGTGGCCCGCGGGACTCGTCGGCGTCGGTCATCGCGTACTCGTATCGGCGGCCGCCGCTTGGGTGTGACGGTCCGAGCGGGGCGGGCGAGGGGTCCGAAGGTCCGCCCGCCATTGCCGGATATACATCTGTTATACTATCAACGTATATTACGCTCGGAGCGGTAGTGCGGGGTAGCATGGCGTTCAGCGACCGACTGCTCGAGGACGGAGCCCACATCTGGGAGGCACAGAAGGACCACCCATTCGTCGTGGAACTGGCGGAGGGGACCCTCGACGAGGCGGCGTTCCGGTACTGGATCGAACAGGACTACCGATACCTGCTCGACTACGCCCGTCTGTTCGCGATCGCGGGGGCGAAAGCGCGCGAAGAGGCGACGATGACGGACCTGTTGGGCATCGCCCACAGCACGCTGGACCACGAGATGGACCTCCACCGGGAGTTCGCCGCCGACTACGGGATCACCCGCGAGGACCTAGAGCGCGTCCGGAAGTCGCCGACCTGCGAGGCCTACACCGGGTTCTTGCTCCGGACGGCCTACGAGGGATCGATCGCGGAGATCGCCGCGGCGCTGTTTCCCTGCGGGCAGGGCTTTCTCGATATCGGCGAGCACGCGGCGGCCCTCGCGACGGAGGAACACCGATACACCCCCTGGATCGAGACGTACACGAGCGAGGAGTTCCGGGAAGTCGTCGGCCTGATGCGGGAGTTCGTCGACCGCTGTGGGGAGCGGTACCCGGGCGAACACGACGCGATGCGGGAGGCGTTTCTCACGAGCGCGCGCCTCGAGTACCGGTTCTGGGAGATGGCGTACACACAGGAGGAGTGGGGAATCTGAAACTGGGGCGTAGCGTCGGCTCTTTTTAAATCCCGGGAGCGATCCCGATACCGAGTAACTCCGCCACCGTCGAGACGGCCGCCTCCCAGACCGAAATGCCGGTCGCCATCGCCAGCGCCGTATCCGAGCCGAAGAAAAAGAACATCGCCGCGCCCCCGAGGTGTGCCTTCCGGACGTCGAAACGCCCCGCAAAGCGATGGAAAAAGAAGGCGTTGAGCAGGCTCACCGGGACGATGGCGAGCATTTCGCCGAGCCAGATCGCCGACCCGGCGGCGTACTGCGCGGCGAGACCGATGGTGACGAGTTGGGTCTTGTCGCCGAACTCGCCGGTCGCCATCATCACGAAGATCGGCAGAAAGGTTCCGAACCGCTCGGGCACCTCCCGGCCGAAGACGGATATCTCGCCGTCGATTCCGGGGACGCCGCCGTCGGTCGAGGGAGTTCCATCGTCGCTCCGCTCCGGCATCGACCGCAGCAGCAACACCCCGAACAACAAGAACAGGCCGGCGGTGATTCCGTCGAGCGCCAGCGGGGGGAGCGCGCGCTGGAGCGCCTGCCCGAACTGCACCTCTAGGGCGGTCCAGCCCGCGAAGGCGCTCGCGGCCGCAGCGACGACGACGAAGGGGTTGTACCGCGTCGAAAGCCCGGCGATGATGAACTGGACCTTTTCGCCGGGCAGGACCGCCAGTTGCGCCACGAAGGCGATTACCAACACCTCGAACCAGGCGGTCATGTCGTGTTACCCCCGGTTGTCGATCGGTCGATCGTCCGCATTCGTCCCCGTGTATCCGGCTGTGGTCCTTAAGACTTGAGCTATGGGCGTTACTCACGAGCGAAACCGCTTTCCGGGCGCCGGCCCCACCGCGGGTATGGGACTGGACGACCTTGCCGGCGACGTCGAAACCGCCTACGCCGAGCTGGGCGGGGAACTCGCGGTCGAACTCGACGCCGAGACGCGAAACGAACTGGCGATGCTCGAGAGCGCCTACGATCCGGACGACGCCGACGAACTCCTCCGGCGGGCGGTCCACGTGCTGTTTCAAGACGCCGTCGAGACCGGCAACCTCGATTTCCACCTCCGAAGCGGCTACGACGTGACCTATGACGAGTATCTCAGCGGAATGACCTACGACGAGATGGCCGGCGGCGCCGGTGCCGGTGCCGGTGCCGGGAGTGGGGACGTCTTCGGGGGCGACGACAACGCGCGGCGGTATCAGTTCTGACGGGGCGCTATGGATCGCAAGCACGACCGACGGCCGTGTTGGCGGCCCGCGTCGGCGGCCGGGGAACGGCGTCGGTGGTCCCACGAACTGAGACATGGCCCGCGGTTGATAACCGATCGACACGAACCCCGAGGGGAGACCCGGCACCTATGACAGAAACGAGACAGCGGGTCCGATCCCACGTCGAAGCGAACCCGGGCGTCCATTTCAACGCGGTCAGCCGCGCGTTGGATATCGCGACGGGTCAGACGCAGTACCACGTTCGCCGTCTCCTCAACGACGGAGCCCTCGACAGCCTCGAGGTGTGCGGCCGAACGCATTATTTCCCGACCGAATACTCCGAAACCGAACAGGCGGCGATCGCGCTGTTGCGCCGCGAGACGACGCGCGAACTCGTCGTGTTGCTGTTGGATCACGAGACGGACCGGCCCGACGAGTTGGCCGAGACGGCGAACGTCGCCCGGAGCACGGTCGAGTGGCACCTCTCGAACCTCATCGAACACGGCCTGGCGGAGAAGGTCCGCGAGGGGCGGCGAGTCTCGGTCCGGCTCACCGAACCCGAGTTGCTCAGCGAGTTGCTCGTCGAGATCGACCCGAGCCTGCCGGATCGGCTCGTGGACCGCTTCTCGCGGCTCGTCGACTCGCTGCTCGAGCAGTCCGGGTGACGCCGGGAGCCGTTGTCGACACAGGATACGGACGGGACGTTTTCAGTATCGCACCAAACCGGCTATTCGTTCGGACCACGGAGACGCGGGTATGAACGGAACGCGGATCGACGCCGACGGGTGGACGCGCCGGACGGTCCTGACAGCGCTCGCGGCCGGTGGCGTGGGGTCACTCGCCGGGTGTCTCGGCGGCGGTCGGGGCGGCCCGGACCCCGTTTCGCTGAACGGGGGCCAGGCGTGCGATTACTGCAACATGCGGATCGAGATGCACCCGGGGCCGGTCGGGCAGTCTTTTTATACGGACGACCCGCCCGCCTCGCTCCCGGAGGACCGCGAGGACGGGATCGCGCGGTTCTGTAGTTCGACGTGTACGTACAACTACGTCCTCGAAAACGAACAGCGTGGCCACGAGCCGGCGGTCTCGTACGGGACCGATTACTCTAGCGTCGACTACGAGCTCAGATCGGACGGCGGGACGACTGTCATAAGCGCCCACCTCGGGGCCGAGTCGTTCGCCGACCTCCGCGACCTCACGTTCGTCGCCAACAGCGACGTCGAGGGCGCGATGGGCAACTCGCTCATCGGGTTCACCGACGGCGACGACGCCGAGTCCTTCGCCGGCGAACACGGCGGGGAGCTGTTGAGCCACGGCGACGTGACGCGGGAGGTCCTCTCGGCGCTCGGCGGGTAGCACTGGACGACGCTCTTTTTATATGCCCGGCGACGATTTATAAACAGTCCCGGGTCGTTTATAACCCACAGCGGTTACCCTCGGCGGCAGGTGCGAGCGTCTACCGACCGACGGCAAACGCCGCGGCCGCGAGCGATCCTGCCCACCAGACGAGCAGGCCGACCGCGCTGAAAAGCGGCGAAGCCGTCCGCGGGCCGGTGCCCGCAGTCACCGCGACGGTGGTTTCGAGCACCAGCCCGCGGTAGGCACTGAGCGGGCTGATCGCGAGCGATCCGACGAGCGATGACTCGGCGATCAGCCCGCGCGAGAGCGCGAACAGGAGACCGATGTCGGCCCCGAACAACAGGGCGAACAGCCCCAGACCCACGGCGGCGATCGCGGTGCGGGTCGTCGAGACGAGCGCTGAGATCGCGACGGCGATCGCGAGAAGCACCATCGCAAAGCAGGCGGTGAGCACGATGAACCGGAGGTACAGCCCCGGCGAGTCCGCCCCGGTGTGGGTGGCGTAAAAGACGGGACGGTACGACTCCGTGACGACGATCGGGAACGCGAGAAACGACAGCGCCGCGGTGACGATGCCGACGAGCCCGAGCGAGCGCCCGGCGTACGCCCCGAGGACGACCTGCCAGGGTTCGATCGGGTACGTCCGCAACACGTCGAGGACGCCGCGTCGGTCGTCGTCGAGGATCGTACGGTAGCCGAACGCGAACGCGATGACTGGGATCAGAAGCTCCAGCGGCGTCAACAGGTCGATGATCGTCGAGACGTAGCCCACCTGAACGCCGCCGCCGAACCACGCGATCCCGAGCAGCGTCCCCACGAAGCCGACCAACAGCGCGAGCGAGGACCACGTCAGGACCGCAGTCGAGAGCTCCCGCCGAACGACCGCCGAGAGGATCCGGGGGGCGGTCGGCCGCCGCCCGGCCGCTGTCGGTTCGGCCCCGCGCATCTCGGGTGTGTCGGCGTCGTCGTCGGCTGGCGCCTCGGGGGATTCGGCCGGCGTGCTCATGTTTCCCCCCGAACGCGGACGGTCCCGGCGTCGCCGGTGATGGCCGACTCGAACGCCCCGAGCAAGGAGTCAGCGCCGAGTTCCGCCCGGACGTCCGCGGGCGCGCCCAGTCGTGCGACCGAGCCGTCGTCGAGCAGCGCGACCCGATCCGCCGTCCGCTCGACCAACGAGAGGTCGTGCGAACTGAGAAGCACCGCCGTTCCGGACGCGGTGAGCTCCTCGGCGACCTCGAAGATGCGGACGCTCATGCCCGGATCGAGACCGCTCGCGGGTTCGTCGAGGACGATCAACGGGGGGTCCCCGACGGTCGCCTGTGCGATGCCGACGAGCCGCGTCATTCCGCCGGAGAGGGCCTCGACGTTCCGGTCGGCCGCCGCCCCCAGCCCGACCCGCTCGAGGCGCGCCACGGCGTCGGCTTCGGTCTCGCCGACGAGGGCAGCGTAGAACGTGAGCGCCTCCCGGACGGTCTGGCCCGGCCGGAACGCGGGGCGCTGCTGGAGGTAGCCGATCGGGCGCGTCGCGTCGGGACCGCAGTAGCGCACCGTCCCGCCGCTCGGCTCGTGGAGGCCGACGATGGCCCGGATGAGCGTCGTCTTACCCGAGCCGTTCGGGCCGATGATCGCGGTCACGTCGCCGGGGTCGACGTCCAACGAGACGTCGTCCAGCACGGTCACCCGACCGTACGTGTGTTCTAGCTCTTCGATCGTCAGTATCGGTGTCGTTCGGTCCTGTTCGGTCATCCTAAAGAGTCTCGCTCAATCGTCGTCCGGAGTATTGTTCGGTCGTCGTATTCGGGCCGATCGGTCGGTCGTCGTACTGTCTCGCTGTGTCGTGTCTCTGCGGGTGTGTCGCCGCTGGAGCGACAGATCGGTTCGATGTCAGTCCGCCCAGTCCGTTCGAACCACTCGGCGCGGACCGGCGCACAGCGCGGCGCGGTGTCGATCACTTCGTCGGCCCGCATTCCCGGGACTACCCCCTGGAACCCGGCCAGCGCGGACAGCGCCGGTGCTTGTGCGAGCGTTCCGGCCCCGTCGACGCGGTGGAGCCGTCCGTCGACGGGGTCGGTCGGCGTGTAGGGACGTTCGACGACGGTGCCGTCTGTGGTCCCGATCGCGCCCTCCCAGTAGTTGCCCTCGCCGTCGTGGCTCCAGACGCGCAGCCGGCCGCTGGAGACGGCGACGTGGCGCTCATTGTCGACGAAGTCGTTGTGCGTGACGCGGTTCGTCGGCAACAGCGCCCACGTTTCGACGCCGTCGCGGTTGTCGGCGATCACGTTCCGCTCGACGACGGAGGCGGTCGCCTCGATCCGCAGGCCGAGGTCGTTCTCGGCGAGGACGTTCCCCGCGACGTAGCTGTCCGTTCCGCCGACGCTGATTCCCGTCTCCGCGTCGCGTATCTCGTTGCCGAGGAGGGCGTTTCGCTCTGGTCCGGTCATCACGTAGATGCCGGCCGTCTCCTCGGTGGCGATGTCGTTGTCGGCGACGAGCGCCCCGGAAGTGAACATCAGGTGGACGCCGTTTCGGTTCCCGCGCATCCGGTTGTCACGGATCACGATCCCGTCGGAACGGTGGGTGTAGACGCCGTCGAGGCCGCCGAGGAACGTCGAGCCCTCGACGACGCCCGGCGAGCGCATCGCCACGACGCCCATGTGACCCTCGCGGTAGTTCTCGCTGCCGACGACGGTCGTGTTCCGGACGACTGCCCCGGGTGACGCATAGAGGATGATCCCCGCGGCGTCCGTGTCGATATGCGTGTCGGTGACGAGGATGTTCCCGGCTCCCGAAACCTCGATCGCCGCGTCGCCTTGGGCGTAGTCATCCTCGATTTCGGCGTCCCAGGAGTCCTCGCCCTCGGCGTCGCCGTGGTTGTGACCGCCTCCACCGACGTTGCTGCCGGCGTGGCCGTCGGTCACCGTCGGTCCCGGGGTGGAATCGCCAACACCGGAGACGTCAAGCCCCGCGAGCGCCGTCCGGTTCGCCGTGACCGTGACGACGGTGCCGTTCCCGTCGCCAACGATCCGGGCGTCCCCGTCCGCCCGAAGCGTAACGGGGGTATCGATCTCGAGACGTTCGCGATACGTCCCCGCCGGCACGCGAACCGTCGTGTTCGGGGGGGCCGCCTCGACGGCCGAGCGGACCGTCGGTTCGTCCTCCCCGACGACCACGCTGACGGGGCGGTCGAGCAGCGAATCACGCGTTTCGACCGTCTCGTTGGCGTCCCGGCGCTGGTCCTCGGTCCGGTCTCGGACCGTGTCAGCGCCGTCTATTTCGATCGGCCGATCGAGCATGTCCGCCCAGTCTATCACGGTCCCACTGTATTCGTCTGCGAACGCCTCGGCCGAGGTGCGTGTGTCGAACGGTACTACGGCGTCGCCGGAGGTCGTCCGGGCCTCGCTATCGACGACGTAGAACGCCTCGTCGGCGGGCACCCAGCCGGGGGCGAACTCCGTCACCGGCAGCCGTTCGTCGTTCAATTCGACGCCGCTGTCGGTGTACTCGGTGACGTACACCGTGTTCGGAAAGCCGAACCGCTGTTCGTGGCTCGGCTGTCGCTGTTTTGCGACGAACGAGTCGATGCCGTAGTAGCCGACCACATAGGGATACTGCGAATAAAATACCTGCGCTCGCGGGAGTTCGATCCTGGCGTCGAAGCGCTCGTCGTCCTCCAACCGCATCTCGTCCTCGAGGGTCAACCCGACCGAGACCGTCTCGTCGAACGCGACCGGTTCGGGAGTCGCCGAACCGAAATCGACGACGAAGATGCCGGCCGCGAGGCCGACGACGACGACGAGGACCGAGACCGTTGCGACGGTTCGGGTTTCGACTCTCGGCTGTGGCTCCGCCGACATCAGTCGTTCACGCCCGGAGGTCCGGGCCGGACGGTATTGTGTAATCTGGTGTCCGCGTCGAAAGCCAGAGACACGCCGACGCGTACGTCGGGACGGGCTGGAGCACTGGGCCGGAACACTGGGGCAGCCTCAGCGATCCAGCGCGTCGGCCACCCGCGCGGAGAGTTCGCCGACACCGGCCCGGAGCCCCGCGAGCGGGCGGCGGTCGATACTGACGACGATCGAGCCGAGGCTCGCGAGCAGCCAGGCGGCGAGGCCGGCGACCGCAGCGGAGACGTCAATCGCAGCCCCCCGGTCGGTCGCCATGCCGACGACAGTTTCGAGGACGAGCCCCCGGTAGGCCGCGTTCGGGCTCGCCGCGAGCGCTGTCCCGAGGAAGTCGTCGCCGATCACGTCGGCCGAGAGTCCGGCGAGCGTCAACAGATCCCCGCCTGCGACGACCACGACGAGGACCGCAAGCGCGGCCGCGAGCGCCGCCCGTCCCGCCCGGACGAGCACCGATGCCGCCATCGCCATCGCCAATACGACGGCCCCGAAGCAGATCGTCAACGCGAGAAACCGGATGAAAAGCACCGGCGAGTCGACGCCGCCGTGGGTCGCGAACACCCGCGACTCGTGACCGCCGATCCACGAGACGACGACGCCAACGACAGCGAGTGGGGCACCGATGATGCCCGCGAGGCCGACGAGCCGGCCGACGAAGACGCCCGCGACGAGCGAGCGTTTCGAGACGGGGTAACTCAGAAGCACCGACCGGTCGTCGTTGTCGCCGCCGAAGGCCCGGTAGCCGAGCGCGACGGCGACGAGCGGAACGAGCAACTCGAGCGGCAAGAGGAGATCGACCGCAGTCGGGACGTAGCCGCCCTCGAGGCCACCGCCGGCGCGGAGCGTCCCGGCGAACACGGCGAGGAGTCCGATCGCCAAGAGCAGATAGCTCCGGGTCCGAACGACCGTCGAGACCTCCCGCCACGCCACGGCCCAGAATATCTGACCGCGCCTCATCGGTTCCCCCCGACGACCGCGACCGCGTCCGTGTCGCCGACGACGGCGTTCAACACGCCCCTGAGCGAATCGGTCTCGAAGCGCTCGCGCAGATCCACCAGGGAACCGATGGCAGCCACCGACCCGCGGTCCAACACGACGACGGTGTCCGCCGTCGCCTCGACGAGCGCGAGGTCGTGGGAGCTGACGAGTACGGTCGTTCCCGATCCGGCCATCTCCGCGGCGGTCCCGAAGACGCTCTCGCTCATGTTCGGATCGAGACCACTCGCGGGTTCGTCGAGGACGATCAACGGCGGGTCCCCGACGGTCGCCTGCGCGATGCCGAGCAGTTGCCGCATCCCGCCCGAGAGAGCCTCGACGTTCCGGTCGGCCGCCGCCGCCAGCCCGACCCGCTCGAGCAACGGCTCCGGATCGCGACCGTCGAGCAACGACGAGTAGAACGCCAGCGTCTCGGCGGCGGTGAACCCGGGGCGGAACGTCGGCTCCTGTGGTAAATAACCGATCGGACGGTCGGTGTCGGGTCCCACATAGGAGACGACGCCGCTCGTCGGCCGGAGGTCACCGACGAGCGTTCGCAACAGGGTCGTCTTCCCGGAGCCGTTCGGGCCGATGACGGCCACGACCGACCCGGAGGGAATCGACGCCGACACGTCCGAGAGCACCTCGACCGATCCGAAGGACTTCGAAACCCCGTCGACGCGAAGCACGGGATCGTCGCTCACGCGCCGCACACCTCCGAGACCGTTGTGCGGCCGTCTGCGAGCCGTCGTGCGTTCTCGAGGCGAGTCGGGTTCGACGGCGTCGAGCGCGGGCTGGCGTCGACGACGCTCTCCCCGCGCATCCCCGGCGTGGAGCCCCGAAGCGCCCGGAGTCCCCGAACGATCGGCGCGTCGGCGAGCGTCCGGGCGGCTCCGGTTCGGTGGAGCCGACCGTCGACCGGGTCGGTCGGGCTGTAGCGCCTATCGAGGCCTTCGGCACCCGCCCAGTAGTTGCCCTCGCCGTTGTGGCTCCAGACGCGGAGCGGCCCGGTCGTCGCCCTGACGTGGCGCTCGTTGCCGACGACGTCGTTGCGGGTGACGACGCTCGTCGGGAAGACCGAGGAAGCGCGGAACCCCACCTCGTTCCCGACGACGGCGTTGTCGGCGTACAGGGAGTTTCGTGCGCTCGTCGAGACGCCCTGTCGGGTCCCGACGACAGTGTTGGCACCGACGTAGAGGTCGGAACCGCTCGTCAGAATCCCCCGCCTGGAGTCGGTGATGACGTTGTCTGCGATGGCGATCCCGGACGGACTCGTCATGACGACGACCCCCGAGAGGGCCTGTCCGGTCGCGCAGTTGCCGGCGAACAGCGCCTCCGAGGTGTACATAAAGTGCGTGCCGAACCGCCCCCCGATAAACTCGTTGTTTCGAACCGTGATCCCCGAAGATCGGTGGGTGTAGACGCCGTCGCGGCCGCCGTCGAACGTCGATCCTTGGACGACCGCAGGCGAACGGATCGCGGTGACGCTCATAAACCCGTCTTCCCACCGGTCGGTGCCGTTGACCCGGATGCCGTCGACGACCGCCCGGTCGGCGTCCCGGAGAACGACCCCCGAGGCGGGCGTTTCGATACCCACCCGGGCGACGAGCAGTCGGTCGACACCGTCCGCAGTGACGGCCGCGTCGGCGTACCCGTAGGCCTCCTCGGTCGCACGGTCCCAGTCGGCGCGGTCGGCGGCGACCGTTCTCTCGGGCTCCAGCGAGTCGCCAACCCCCTCGATCGAGACGCCGACGAGGGCGACGTCGTCCGCAGTGACGGTGACGACGCTGCCGTTCCCGTCGCCGACGATCGTCGCGTCTTCGCCGCTGATGGTCACGGGGTCGTCGACCTCGATCGGTCCCTCGTACGTGCCGGGTGGAAGTTGAACCGTCGCGTTCGCTCCCGCGTCGTCGAGGGCGGCTCGGAGCGTCGGGGCATCTTCGCCCACGACGACGCTGACGGGGCGGTCGAGCAGTTCCCGCGTCGACGCGACCGTCGCGTTCGCCTCGGTGTGCTGTGTCTCGACCCGATCGCGGGCGTTCGAGCCGTCCGCTCGAGGGGTCTCGAACTGCCCGTGGGCGGCCCAGGTGACGACCGAGCCGCCGTGAGATTCAGCGAAGTCGACCGCGTCCGCCCGGGCGTCGAACGCCAGCGTCGCCGGTCCCGACGGGGTTCTCGCGGCGCTGTCGACCACGAAGTAGGCGTCGTCGGCGTCGATCCACTGCCCGGAGTACTCACCGAGCGGGTAGCCGGACTCGTCGAGGGAGACGTCGGGGGGCGCGGCTTCGACGTGGACGGCCCGGGGATAGCCGAACTGCTGTCTCACGAGGGGATCGTCGACTGCGGAGGCGGTCGTGCCGACGCCGCGGTAGCCGACGACGTAGGGGTACTGCGAGTACGCGACCTGCGCGCGCGGTGCGAACCGGCCCGAGCCGAGCAGGCGCTGCTCCTCTAGGGTCAATCCCATCGCGACGGTCCGGTCGAACTCCGCCGCCCCGGGGTCCGAAGCGTCCGGCGAGACGGCGAACGAGCCGGCCCCGACGAGGACGAGCAGACAGCACCCGACCGCGACGGCGACTCGAAGCGACATACCCGGGGTAAGCCGATCGGCACGCATATGCCGTCTGGTATAGTGATCGAATCGGCCGGGAGACGTCCCCGGGCCGCTTCCGGGTCGGCCGCACAGAACCGAGCGAATCCGGCACGCCCGGGACGGCCGACGGCGATGCCGGGAGAGCCGACAGCCGGCGTCTCGCACCCTTCGCGAACCGTCTTCGTCCCGCACTAACTTCGGGAGTTTTACACAACGTTACGATCGCGTATTCGGCCGGTAGCCGACCGAAATGTACTGGTGCGCTAGCAGAATATACGCTCCCGGCCCGCCACAGGGTGTGGGAGACGGTTCGCCGGCGACGGCGATGGACCCCGCTGTGCGACACGCGGGATCCATCGGAACGGAGCGGCCACCTCACTGCGTTCGAAGCGGTGAGGCGGTCACTCGTAGTAGCTGATCCGTTCGACGACTTCCGCGAACGCGACGGTCTCGGCGACGTCCGTGATCTCGACGACGACGCGCTCGCCCCGATCGGTGTCCGGAACGATGACGACGAACCCACGTTCGACGCGGGTGATCCCATCGCCCTGTTCGCCGATGTCCTCGATTTCGACGCGCCGCCGGTCGCCCTCCTCGACCGGCGGACTCTGAGTCCCGTGCTCGGCGGGGGTTGGCTCGGATTCCGGCGGAGACGCCGGTTCCTCGTCGGCATTCGGGGTGTCCTCCGGGGACGCGGCGTCGGTCACCGCCGCGGGAAGAATCGCCACACGATAGGTCCTTTCGGTGGCCAATCCCCCTAATTCCAGTTCTCGCTCCGGGACGTCGATGACGTAGGAGCCGTTCGTTTCCTCGATATCGGCCGCAAACAGACATTCGAGACGGTCTGAGATCTCCATTCTCGTTTCACTTGAGGGCCATCACGCACTTGGTGTTTTCCACGCGGTTCGGAAAGTCCCTTACCACACGAACCGAAACAGGACGGTGAAGGCGGCGTATGCCCCGACTGTCGAGAGGATCGGAACGACGTTCTGCATGACGATGACCCGGCCGGTCGTCGCGGGATCGAATAGATCACCCGCGCTCGGGATTTCGTCGGGGTCCTCCTCGCCGATCTCGGGGGCCTCCTCGCCGGGGCGTTCGGCCGTCAGCGCGCCGACGGAGACGTTTGTCTCCTCCTCGCCGCGGACGACCTCGGGGAGCGTCGACGTCCGCGTCGCCCGCCCCCATCCCAGCCCGACGATCGACGTCGTCGCGATAATGACGAACGACGCCGGAATGCCAATGGCCGAGAGGCCGACCACGATCGTCGAAGAGATGACCGCGACCACGATGGCCGCTGTCAGCGGCAACTCGGTGATGTCGTTGCCGAGCGTATCGAGCGTCCGGCGGGCGATCGTGAACGCGCCGACGGCGACGGCCCCACACCCGAGCAGGATCATCGAGTCGATGTCGACGCCGGCCCCGACCAGCGGCGCGATCGCGTTCGCGATGTTCGAGGTCCCCGACGAGAAAGCCATCAGACAGCCGATCGAGACGACGACGACGGCCCCGGCGAGCTCGCGTCGGGTGGTGTTCGGCCCCGTCACGGGGCGGGGGAGGACGCCGGTCCGATCGATCTCGACCAGCGGCCCCGGCGTCGAGGTGATCGCCACCCACTCGTTGATCCGGGTATAAAAATACCGACCGATCATCCCCGACACCCAGAAGCCGACGATTGGGGCGACGATCCACCAGACGGCGATCTCGCCCATCACGACCCAATCGAGCGCACCCGTCGCGACGCCCAGACCGGCGATAGCGCCGACCGCGGTCATGGAAGTCGATGCAGGTACGCCGTAGTAGTTCCCGACAAACAGCGCCCCGCCAATAAAAAAGAGTACGACGATGCTCGATTCGATCGTGAACACGCCGGGGTCGGTGACGAGTTCGTTCCCCAGCGTGTCGACGACCTGCCGGCCGATCGTCCACCCGCCGATCAGGAAAAAAACGGCCATCAGCGCGGCTGCCCCCGTCTTCGAGATCGCGTCCGCCCCCACCGCCGGCCCGAAAGCAGGGCCAGTCGTCGCCCCGCCGATGTTGAAACCGACGAACAGCGAGACGGCAACGCCGACGCCGAGTAAGAGGAATTCGAACACAGTCGTCGAACGCGCCGGACATTCTTAAACGGCCCCATATCGACTGCCTCCGAGGCGGCGCCGGAGCCGTCACGGCGGACCCGAGACCGCCGATCCGGATGGATGGCTTTTCCCGTTCCGGGGGCGACATTCGGGTATGTTCTCGAGGAAGACTGCCGGCGGGAGTGACTGCCGATGAACCCGAGACGGGTCGATTTCATCGTTGATCTCGCATACGGCGTCGCGATTCTCGCAGCGATCACGCTGATCGCCGTCGTCGGAACGGGCATCGGCATCGCGTTCGGGATCGGTGTGATCGTCTCCTACGTGATTCACATCGTCTGGAAGATGTCGCGTTTCGACCCCGAGTGGATGACGAGAGAGGTCGCCGAACGCGTCGAAGAGACCGTCGGCAAGGAGGTCGAAAAGACGGTCGGCGATACCGTCGAGAAGACGGTCGGTGACACGGTCAGCAAGGAGGTCGAGAAGACGGTCGGCGACACGGTCAGCAAGGAGGTCGAAAAGACGGTCGGCGATACGGTCAGCAAGGAGGTCGAAAAGACGGTCGGCGATACGGTCAGCAAGGAAGTCGAAAAGACGGTCGGCGATACGGTTAGCAAGGAAGTCGAAAAGACGGTCGGCGACACAGTCAGCAAGGAAGTCGAGAAAACGGTCAGCGATACCGTCGAGGAGACGGTCGGTGACACGGTCGAGGAGACTGTCGGCGAAACCGTCGAGGAGAAAGTCGAAGAAACCGTCGAAAAGACCGTCGAGGAGACGGTCGGTGACACGGTCGAAGAGACTGTCGAGGAGACCGTCGGCGAAACCGTCGAGGAGAAAGTCGAAGAAACCGTCGAGGAGACGGTCGGTGACACTGTCGAGGAGACCGTCGACGAAACCGTCGAGGAGAAAGTCGAGCAAACGGTGGGCGAAACGGTCGACGAGAAGGTCGAAGAGAAAGTCGAGCAGACGGTCAAAGAGACCATCGACGGCGAGGACGGGACGGACGACGCCAATACGTAGGCGATACCGGACTCGTCGCCCGCGCGCACCGCGGCGAACTGCGGGGCGCTACGGGGACCACTCTACCTCGCAGCCCACGCGAAAAGCCCGGTGAGTACAATCCCGCCCACGGACGTCAGAGAGTCAGCCAACCCGGGCCAATAGCGTTCGGGTCCGACGGTCGAAACGCCCGTGAGTCGTCGTTTTAGCCCCGGAGACGAGCGCGGGGCGTCGTCCCGTTCGGGCCCCGTACGCGGTGTGGCGTATGCGAGGACGGCTACGACTACGGCTACCGGACGACAGTGACGGGGACCGGCGACCGGCGGACGACCGTCCGTGCGACGTCGCCGACGAGCAGTCGGTCGGCGAGGCCCCCGCTGTGGCTTCCCAGGACGACCGCGTCGAACTCCGAGGCCGACTCCACGATCGTCCGGGCCGGTGGCCCGACCGCCACCGCGGTCGAGACGTCGCGATCCGCTTCGGCCGCGATGTCGTGGGCGCGCTCTAGCGTCTCCGAGGCGTGCTCGCGAGCCGCTACCTGGGGATCGTCGGCGAGCGCGAGGGTGGTCGCGTCGCCCATCATCGAGGACGGCCCTCCGACGACGTGGAGGACGGTGACGTCCGCGTCCGGGTGGATCTCGAGGGCATATCGGAGCGCGCGTTCGGCCATCTCCGAGTCGTCTATCGGCACCAGCACGCGGGAAGTCATATCGGTGCTACGACAACTACATGGTTGAATGTTTTTGTGCACGGCAGTCGCGATCGGGGGCCGACGAGTGCCGTCGCCGTCAAGACCCCACCCGCCGGATCACTCGTCGGTCGTGGCTCGCCCGAGCGTGGCCGTTTCGTCGTTCACCCGTCGCCCACCGTCGGATCGCCCCTCGATGAACTGCCGGTCCGGCAGCGTCACCACGGGCTCTCGGCCCACGGTCAAAAAGCGCTCGGTGCGCGTGAGTTCCTCGGTCGAGGGACTCGGCTTCGAGATCTGCTCGTACTCGACCGCGACCCCGCCGTCCTCGGCGGCGATGCGGACGGCCGGCAACTGATACGACGGATAGAACACCGGCGGCAGGACGCCGATGACGCCGTCCCGACGGTGGAGGCGCTTGAGCCACGTCCCGGTGTTGACGAGCAGTCCGCCCTCGACGGCCCGCGTCATCGGACGGTGGGTGTGGCCGTAACAGAAGATCGCCGTTTCGGGGCGCTCCTCGAAGACGTCCCTGGCGGCCTCGACGTAGGGTTCCTCCGCGTCGACGGTGAGTTCGGTCTCGAACACGCCGAAGCGGTCGACCGTCTTCCGGACGTCGCGTCTAATGAAGTACAGCGGGATCGCGACGAGCAACAGGAGCCCCGCGACGGCGACGTTGAGAACGAGGAGGAACCACGCCGCCGTTCCCGCCCGCCCGAACTGATCGAGGAAAGCCGCCGTGCGCTCGACCGGCATCGACCACACGCCCGCGAGATCCAGTCCCGCCCCGACCGCGAGCAGGGCGCTCACGTTGAACAACAACAGAAACGGGACCAGCGAATACCGCAACAGCGGGTTCATCTCGCGATAAAAGTACTTCGAGAGGATCCACACCGGCATTCGCTCGGTGGGGGTGACCGCCTGGACGTCCTTCAGCCAGTTGTACCGACCGCGATCGGACAGCTGGCCAGCCCGGCTGGTAACGAGCGTGTTATAATAGTAGCCCAGCGGCGTCGCGTGGGGGTTGCCCCACTCGGCGATACGGTTGTTGGGATCGCGCTGGTGGCCGTGCTCGAAGTGGATCGTCCGGTCGCCGACTCGTCGGGTGATCGATTGCTCGGGAACGAGGTCGACGTTGTACGCCGCGAAACGCTCGACGTACTCGTCGTAGGCGGCGAGTTCGTGGTCGTGGTTCCCCGGCAACAGCGTGACCGGTACGTTTTCGCCCGTTTCGCGAAGCGCTGCAAAGAGCTCCGGATACGTTTCCTCGAGGAGCTCGAACTTCTCGATGCCCTCGGCCGTCGTGAACTCCCAGAGGCCGAAGGCGTCGCCGTTGATCACCAACTCGGCGTCCTCGTCGGTGGTCGCCAGCCGGTCGAGAAAGCCGAGCAACTCGGGGAGGGACTCGGCCTCCTCGAGTTGCTCGTCCCCGCCGATGTGGAGGTCGCTGATGACGTAGTAGACCCGGTCGTCGGGGGCGCCGGCGCGCTCCCGACCGTCGGCGCCGTCAGTCATTAGCTGAGGGGTGGATGCCGCGGCGAAAAGGTGTTGCGCTCCGGTCGCCCCTCGCGTGCCGTGGATCGTTCGGCGACCGAATCCGGTACCGCGTTCGTGAGCGCTCCCGTCCGACCGTAACGGCCTTGTCGCTTCCCCCGGTGGGACAGACCGTGCTCTCATCGATCCCGGAGGTCGTTGCGCTCCCGTCGGTCGCACCCGGCGCGTGGCGACTCGCCCGGCCCCCGCTTCTCGCCGCCGTCGCGCTCGCGTTCGTGAGTCCACCGCTGGCCGTCGGTTGTCTGCTCGCCGCCGGCGTGGCGCTTTGGTTCCACCGCGACCCCCGGCGCTCGCCGCCGCCGTCGGGAGTCGTCGCCCCCGCGGACGGCCGGGTGTCTGTCGTCCGCCGGGAGGGCGACCGCGTCCGCGTCGCGGTGTTCATGAACGTCACCGACGTCCACGTCAACCGCGCGCCCGTCGGCGGGACCGTCGAGACGGTCGAACACACGCCCGGGAGACACCTCCCCGCGTTCAGCAAGGACTCAGAACGCAACGAGCGCGTCCGAATCGACCTCTCCGGGTACGAGGTGACGCTCGTCGCGGGCGCGGTCGCCCGCCGGATTCATCCCTACGTCGAGGGGGGCGAGACGCTTGCCCGCGGGGACCGGATCGGCCACATCTCCTTCGGATCGCGGGCCGACGTACTCTTTCCCCCGGAGTACGACCCCGGCGACGTCCGCGTGATCGAGGGCCAGCGCGTCCGGGCCGGCGAGACGGTGCTCGCCGCTCGTGACGGCTGACTCGCCACGACCGCCCGGTATCGACGACCGCACCGTCGTTTCGATCCCTCGGCCGGCGGCACCCGAACCGCCCCCCTTTTGCCGGTGCCGTCCGAACCCCATTGCGATGACAGAGCGAAGCGACATCGCGCCCGAGACGCTCCACGTCGGTCTCGACCCCGAGGGCGTCGAGGTGGAGTACGTCGACGGCCGATCGGTCTTCTATCACGGCATCCCGCGGAAGCGCGAGGGAAGCGTTGTCTGCCCGCCCGGCCGCGACGTCCACGTCCTCGTCACTTCGCCCGACGGGACCGAAGGCGTCATGATGTATGTCAACGACCGGACCACCGCGGACGGGATCCTCGAGTCGACGGGCGTGGGCCGGATCGTCCTCGAACGCGACGAGACGGCGTCGCTGTTCCCCGGGGTCGACGCGGAAAACCACGGCTACCGGGTCGAGATTTCGGCCGATCCGGACGTCGCCCGCGGTCGGGTGTTCGTCTTCGCCGAGGACGAGACTGGCGAAGCCGCCTACGAACTCGTCGCCGACGCAGGGAAAAAAAGCGACTGCGACACCGAGGACGGGAGCGACGCCTGATGCCGCTCGAGAAGGGCTGGGAACCGCTCGAACGGTCGACGATCGGAGCGGTGCCGGACCGCTATGGCGTCTACGAACTCGGGGGCACGGACGGAACCGTTCTGTCGGTCGAGCACGGGCCGTTGCGGAGCGAACTGAAGGAGGCCCTCGCCTACGGTGACGCGGCGCGGGTCCGCTGGCGGCCGACACAGAACCGCGCCGAGGCCGAACGACTGGTCGCAGAACACCGCGAGCGGATGGAGTCGCGGTAGCGTTCCGTGTGTGGCTTACTGGATATAACTCGGCTCCTCGGCGTCGCAGTTCTCCTCGTGTTGGGCCGCGTCCTCGCGGCTGTCGAACAACAGACCGCACTTTTCGCACTCGTACCACGTGTTCCCGTCTCGCTCTGTGGTCGCGACCATACATCGACGTGGAACATCGGACGGTATAACGGTTGCCCCGGCGTCGGGTGGTCAGTTCCCGAACGCCCCCACCGCGTAGGCCACCCGCGGTCGGAACGGTAAAACGGCGCGCGGCTCGAATGGAGGTATGACCCGGCAGGTCACGCTGACGGTGAAGGGTGCGGAAAAACGGGACGCGGGACGCGGCGTCGCCCGCCTGCCGGAGTCCGCGCGGCGCGCCCTCGGCGTGTTGAGTGGCGACACGGTGGTGATAGAGGGCGAACGCCGGACGGTGGCGAAAGCCTGGCCCGCGGGCGGGAGCGACGGGATCGTCCGCATCGATGCCGAGACCCGTGCCAACGCGGGCGTCAACGTCGGCGAGACCGTCACCGTGGGACCGGTATCGATCGCCGAGGCGGACCGGGTCGTCGTCGAGATCCCCGTGCGTGCCGACGACGACGTACTCGAATCGATTGCGGGGGACCTCCGGGATCGACCGCTTCACTCCGGCGAGACGGTACGGCTCGAACGGCCGGGCGTCCGTGCGATGGTCGTAGAGACGGCCCCGGACGGGACCGTCCGAGTCACCGGAAACACGACCGTTCGGGTGCGGGAACGCCCCGGAACCGGCGACGACCGGTCGGACGGAGCGGCGTCCGGATCGACCGCCGATCGGGATCAAACCGTGCCGGAACCAGCCGCCGAGGCGACTTATGAGGACATCGGTGGGCTGGACGAGGAACTCGAACAGGTCAGAGAGATGATCGAGTTGCCCCTCTCGGAGCCGGAGCTCTTCCGGAAACTCGGCATCGATCCGCCCTCCGGGGTCCTCCTGTACGGGCCGCCCGGGACCGGCAAGACGCTCATCGCGAAGGCGGTCGCCAACGAGGTCGACGCCCACTTCGAGGTGATCGACGGCCCCGAAATCGTCTCGAAGTACAAAGGCGAAAGCGAAGAACGGCTCCGGGAGACGTTCGAACGGGCGATCGAGAACCAGCCGTCGGTCGTCTTCGTCGACGAGATCGACTCCATCGCCGGCACGAGAGACGAGGACGCCGACATGGAAAACCGGGTCGTCGCGCAGCTTCTGACGCTCATGGACGGCCTCGAGGACCGCGGACAGGTCATCGTCGTCGGCGCGACGAACCGCGTCGACGCGATCGATCCCGCCCTGCGGCGCGGCGGGCGCTTCGACCGGGAGATCGAAATCGGCGCGCCCGACGAGTCGGGCCGCCGGGAGATCCTCGACGTCCACACCCGCGGGATGCCGCTCGCCGACGACGTCGACCTCGACGCGCTCGCCGCCAGAACCCACGGCTTCGTCGGCGCGGACGTCCACGCCCTCGTCACGGAGGCCGCCATGCGCGCGCTTCGGGGCCGCGAGGGCCGCGAGGACCTCGTGGTCACCCAGGCCGACGTCGAGACCGCCCTCACCGCCGTCGACCCCTCGACGATGCGCGAGTACGTCGCCGAGACGCCCGAGGCGACTTTCGACGACGTCGGCGGCCTCGAGGCGGCAAAGCGGGTGCTCACCGAGGC
Organism: Natronomonas moolapensis 8.8.11; assembly: GCF_000591055.1. Taxonomy (GTDB): domain Archaea; phylum Halobacteriota; class Halobacteria; order Halobacteriales; family Haloarculaceae; genus Natronomonas; species Natronomonas moolapensis. The sequence continues at coordinate 1,272,134 of NC_020388.1, forward strand.
CGTCGAGTGGCCCCTCGCCTACGGTGCGCTCTTCGAGGCGACGAACACCGATCCGCCTTCCGGGGTCCTCCTGTACGGGCCGCCCGGGACCGGCAAGACCCTCCTCGCCCGGGCGCTCGCCGGCGAGAGCGAGGTGAACTTCGTCTCCGTCGCCGGGCCGGAACTGCTCGACAAGTACGTCGGCGAATCGGAGAAGGCCGTCCGGGAGGTGTTCGACCGTGCCCGTCAGGCCGCCCCATCGATCGTCTTCTTCGACGAGATCGACGCGCTGGCCGGGGTCCGCGGGGACGCGAGCGAGGCCACCGAACGCGTCGTCTCCCAGCTGCTCGCCGAACTCGACGGGCTGGCGGCGGCCCCGAACGTCGTCGTCCTCGCGGCGACGAACCGCATCGACGCGATCGACCCCGCGTTGCTCCGCCCCGGCCGATTCGAATCCCACGTCGAGGTGCCGATCCCCGACCGGGCGGCCAGACGCGAGATCCTGTCGGTCCACGCCGCCGGCAAGCCGCTCGGCGAGGACGTCGACCTCGATGCCGTCGCCGATCGGACCGAGGGTCTCTCCGGGGCGGAACTCGAATCCGTGGTCCGGGCGGCGTCGATGCGGGCGATCCGGGAGGTGGCTGACGAACTCGGTCCCGAGGCAGCCACGGAGCGTGCCGACGAGATCGAGATCGAAGCGGCGCACCTCGAGGCGGCGCTGGCGGGGATCGGAGAGGCCGAAAACGGTGCGCGATCGAAAACAGGCGATCGGACGAGCGACTGAACGTCCGCATCGGCCGTCTCCTGGAACGCTGAGGCGACACCGACGCCGGAGACGCAAGCCAAATTGACCTCCTGCTCCGCGTAAACGCGGAGGAATCCGACAATCGGATTCGGGCGGTTGTCGCCCTTTGGTTCCAACCCGCACTCGGAGGGAACCGGCGGCACACCGGAGGTATGCGCTTGCATCTCTATCATCCGAATTAATACGAAGCGTTGATATTCACGCTAATAGTGATCCTCCAGAGCTCTCCCAGCACATTTGCGACTGGTCTAACCGTTCTGGTTGGGCTGGTAGCATGTGCGCTCCCTGTGTGGCTACGAGTAGTTCGGTGGCCCCAGCTGCGCGAGCAACATGCTGATTTAGCTGTCCCGTTTATCATCACAACGGTACTGTTTGGGGTGCTTGTTGTCTCCTTTCCTGTGTATAAAGGCATCATACCGCCAGACGCTTACGCGCTGTTGACTCTGGTAATCTTGGCGGCAGTACTGGTTCCATGGGCTGTATTTTGCCTCAGGTACACCGGACGAGATCACCTCCTGACGAATCGTCGAATCGGTGTTGTCAGCACTGTACTCTATCTGTTCGTCGCTGTATTCATGCTGGGTGTCACAGACACCATTCCGGGATCGACGCCATTGACCATCCTGTTGGGTATCGGGGTAGTAGGCCTGCTTGGCGGGGCATTTGCAATCGTCGGGATCGTATTACTCTCCACGTACCGAGACGCCGAAGTCCCCATGCGACAGAGTCTGGCACTGGTGCTTCCACTCGTTGTGCTAATGATGGCAGCGCAGGGACTTGGTGCTGACCCCAACACGCGAACAATAGCTAACACCACCGTATTGGCGGTTGCTACCGGATCACTGTGGATAGCTGTCACCCGATACGATGTGCTTACTCGCAGGCCGGGGACAAGTCGTCTGGGCCTTCGCTCGGTGGTGACCGAGATGGACGAGGCGGTCTTGATAATCAATACCGATGAAAACATCATCAACGCGAACGCGGCGGCAACAGCCCTGTTTGGCTCGGATATCGTCGGTGAATCCTTCGAAACCGTTTTTGAGCAATCAGTCTCGTCAGTGCGTGCGTGTAATACACTCGAACATTCGACTACAAGCGGGACTCAGACGTTTGACCCCCGCGTGTCTAGTATAACTGGCGGCAGCGGTCAGCGACTGGGCATTACCATCACCCTCATTGATGTGACTGACCGTGAAATGCGACGCCAGCGGATCGAGGTTCTCAATCGAATTCTCAGACATAACGTCCGAAATGATCTTGACGTCGTCTTAGCCAATTCGAATCACATCTCAGACGACGATATCCGCTCAACGATCACGAGCACACTCCAAAAAACGCTTCGGCTAAGCGCAAAGGCCCGTGAGGCTGAGGAGGTGATGAACACTGTTACGACCTCGCCGGAGGAATTCGATCTTGCGGCTCTCGCAATGACTGTAGCCGACGGGTTTCGATCTGACGACCCGAGTGGAGAGATTACGGTTGAGGCAGCCGATATCCAGATCGTATCCCACCAGCCTGTTGTTCGACGGATCCTCTATGAGCTGGTGGAAAATGCACTGAAGCACTCTGACACCGACGCCCCCCGTGTCCAGATTACCGTTCGAGAGGATTCGGATGGGCACACCGAACTCGTCGTCGCTGACAACGGTCCCGGCATCCCGGAGTTGGAGCAAGAAGCCGTGGCCGATGGACGCGAGACCCAACTCAACCATGGCCGCGGAATCGGACTCTGGTTTGTGAACTGGGCTGTCACTCAACTGGGCGGTGAACTTGAGTTCGATCAGAACAACCCAACCGGTAGTATCGTCACTGTTCGACTATGTGATTGAAGACGAACGCGCCCGGAGGTCCGAATATGTCAGACGACGCGAGGCCGCCGGCCGATGACGAGGCGGAAACGAGACCGGACGAGGAGTCGATCCCGGCGCCGTCGACCGAGCGCGTCCTCGATCTCGCGACCGAGCTTCTCTCGTTCGACACGCGGAACCCTCCGGGGGAGACGCGCGTCCTCCTCGAGTGGCTCGAGGGCCTCCTCTCGGATCTCGGCCTCGAGACCGAACTCGTTGCGACCGATCCGGCGAAGCCGAACGTGCTCGCGACGCTGCCCGGGAGAGCCGACCGGACGCTTCTGTACAACGGCCACGTCGACACGGTGCCGTTCGACGGCGACGAGTGGTGCTTCGATCCCCTCGGCGAGCGCGCCGGAGAGCGCCTCTACGGGCGCGGCGCGACCGACATGAAGGGTCCCCTGGCGGCGATGATACACGCGATGGAGACATTCGTCGGTGCCAAAACCGAGCCGCCGGTCGATCTGGCCATCGCGGTCGTGAGCGACGAGGAGACCGGCGGCTCGGCCGGCGTCGGAACCCTCCTCGACCGGGGCGTCGTCGACGCCGACGCGTGCGTCATCGGCGAGACGACCTGTTCGAACGGCCGCCACTCGGTCACCGTCGCGGACCGCGGGAGCATCTGGTTGACTCTCGAAGCCGAGGGGACGGCGGCCCACGGCTCCCGCCCCGCCCTCGGCGAGAACGCGATCGACCGGCTCTGGGCCGCCATCACCGCCATCAGGACCCGACTCCCCGCCCGCGAACTCGAGCTGCCGGCGGGGTTCGGGCCGATCCTCGAGGAGTCGATCGCCCACTACGAGCCGTCGATGGGCGAGACGGCGGCCCGGGAGCTGTTCGAGCACCCGACCGTCAACCTCGGAACGATCGAGGGCGGCGACAGCGTCAACACGGTGCCGAGCGCCGCGAGCGCCCGACTCGACGTCCGCCTGACTGCGGGCGTCGAGACGAGCGAGATCCTCGCGGACGTCCGCGGGTGTCTCGCCGACTGCCCGGGGGTCACGGTCGCCGACGCGAGCTGGTCGGTCGGGACGCACGAGCCCGTCGAGAGCCCGCTCGTCGAGGCGACCACGGCGACCGCCGGGCGCGTCGTCGACGCCCCGGTCCGTCGCCGGAGCGCGACCGGCGGCGGCGACGCCAAGGCGTTCCGCAACGCGGGAATCCCGACCGTCGATTTCGCGTTCGGCACCGACACCGTCCACGCCGTCGACGAGTATATCACGGTCGAGGCGCTCGCGCGGAACGCCGCGGTCTTCACCCGGTTGCCGGCCGTCTGGGCAGCATCGATCGCGTGACCGCGCGGCCGGGAGAGCTGTTTATATACGCCGGACCCGTTATGTCGGGCGTCGTGAGCGATAGCAACTCGGCCGAGCGAACCGAACACGAGTGGCCGGTCGAACTCGCCGACGGACGGGCGCTCGAAGCGTTCGTTTCCGGATCCGACGCCGCGTTAGTCGAGTTCTACACCGAGGGATGTGGCATCTGTCGGAGTATGGAACCGGTACTCGGGAACCTCGCCCGGGAGCTCGACGCCCCCGTCGGGTATATAAACCCCCGGGACGACCAGCCACTCGTCGAGCGCTTCGACGTCCGGAGCGTCCCGCTTTTCGTCTGTTTCGTCGACGGCGACCCGGTCGCCCGCCGCTCGGAGGGATTTATAAGTGGCGACGATCTCGCGGCCTGGGTCCGGAGGCACGCGGACGGCGGCGAGCGGAATCCGGCCTGACGGGGCCTCCGCCGGCTGTCGGCTCAGTATTTCGGCTCCGCGCCCGTGAGTTCGTAGACCTCGTCCATGACGGCGTCGCGGCGCGAGCGCCACAAGTCGAGCCCGCCGCTCGTCGCCGGGTAGTCGTCGTACACCGATTTGAGCTCGGTCGCGAGGTCGTTGAGTTTCTTCAACTCGAACAGCGTCGACCAGTGGCCGAACGTCTTGACCGCGGTCTTGATCTTCAGCGGCCACCCCATCGAAGTGGTTCCCTCCAAGGCGAGCGCGTCGGCGAGCTGTTGGCCCGGCATTGCACTCACGATGTCGACGAGTTCGTCGACGTCGTAGGTACCGCCCCAGATGTTGTACAGGTCCATCGCGGCGAAGCGCTTGCCGAAGTCCGTCTGGACGCGGCGGTTGTACTCCCAGAGGGCGTCCTCGTCGTCGGCGCGGCCGTCTGCGATGGCGTCCATCGCGGCCTCGGCGGCCCACGTGCCGGCCTTCGCCGCGCCCGGGATCCCGCCGCCGGTACAGGGGTTGACGTGGGCGGCAGCGTCGCCGACGGCCATGTAGCCGGGTGCGATCGCCGAGTCGTAGGGCCGCCGGGTCGGCAGCGCCGCCCCGAGTTTGTCTTTCACCGTCGCGCCCTCGAACTCCTCGCGGTTCCGGACGTCGCGTTTGAGGTGTTCGACCAGTTTCATCGGCTCCTTGTTCATCTGGAAACCCAACCCGACGTTGATTTCCGTCGACGTCCGCGGGAAGTACCACAGGTAGCCGAGTTCGGCGGTCGGTTTGAACACGATGGCGTTGTCCCACTCGACGGGCTCGTCGAGTTCGATGACCTCCCGGTAGGCCGAGCAGAACTGCTGATAGTTGACGTTCGTATCGAAGGTCGTCCCCTCGAAGTCGGTCCGGTCCTGCAACAGCGACAGCGATCCCGCCGCGTCGAGGACCACGTCGGCCTCGTACTCGACGACTGAACCGCGCTTCGTCGCGGTGACGCCCGTCACCGCGCCGTTTTGGACGACGTCCTGGACGACCGTCTCGTAGTGGATCTCGGCACCGGCGCGGTCGGCCTCCTCTAAAAGGACCTCGCCGTAGCGCTTGCGGTCGACGATCGCGCCCTTACCGCCGCGGAACCCGATATCGAGGTTCGTGTCGGTCTTGGGGTTCTCGAAGCGGGCGAGCGTGATCTCTCGGTTTGTGAACGACTCCTCGCGTAGATACTCGAGATCGATGACGTCGGGGAACGTGCTGGTTCCTTTTATTGCATCGCCGCAGGCGATCCGGCCGCCGTCCTCCTCGGTCTTCCGCTCGAGGAGGGCCACGTCGAGGCCCTCTCGGGCCGCCGTCGCCGCGGCGAAACATCCCGACGTTCCACCGCCCACGACGACGATGTCGTACGATTCGGGGGGCATATGCTCGGCTTTATGCGGTCCCACGTAAATAACCCATCAGTTGCGGTTGTTTTAAAACGGGTACCCACCGGGCTTTTTATATTACCGCGTACGAGTGATTTAATTCCTCTGGGACCCCAGTATGTATTTCGTAGTCTACCCTTTTTTCGAGCGTGCGCGCTCCTGCCGCCCGCGAACAGCCAGCGCCGCCGTGAGCAGGCACTCGGCTCCCAACAGCGCAACGAGCGCACCGAAGCCGACAGCCCACCCCGTCACGTCCAATAGTGTCCCGACGACGACGCTGCCGAGCGCGCCCAGCGACCTGGAGACGGTGCGGACGAGCCCGAACCGCGACACGTGCTCGCCGGAGCTGAGGCTGTCGACGAACCGCGCTTGCACCGGCGCGCCCCACGACATCGCCACGCCGGCGAGCGGGATCGTCGCGGCGGCGGCCACCCCGGAACCGGCGACGAGGACGCCGTAGCCGACCGCACCGTTCGCCGACCCGATCGGCGAGCACGCCGTTCGGGAGCTGCGAGAGCGACGTGTCGATACGCCACGCGGCGGCGGCTCCCGTCGCGACGGAGACCTCCTTTCAATCCGGCCCCGCGATCATCGAGCGTCCGGGGTCGTGGTTTTACCGGTCATCCACAACCGTTTTCGCGTCGAGGCCGCAACCCCGAGGCGATGACACAGCAAGCGCTCGTTCCGGACCGGACCGGAATGCCGGGACTCGGACTCGGAACGTGGCAAAACGAGGCCCCCGACACCTGTGCCGAATCCGTCCGAACCGCTCTAGAAGCCGGGTACAGACACGTCGATACGGCCCAGATCTACGGCAACGAGGCGGCGGTCGGCCGCGGCATCGCCGCCGCTGACATCGACCGCGAGGACGTCTTCCTCGCGACGAAAGTCTGGATCGACAGCCTCGCCCACGACGACGTGCTCGAATCCACCGAGGAGAGCCTCGAAAAACTCGGCACGGAGTACGTCGACCTGCTGTACGTCCACTGGCCGGCGGGCGAGTACGAACCCGAGGCGACGCTGTCGGCCTTCGAGCAACTGCGGGAGTCGGGTGCGATCGACCGCATTGGCGTCTCGAACTTCGAGCCGAGCCACGTCGAGACCGCCCAGTCGGTCGTCGACGCGCCGATTTTCGCCAACCAAGTCGAGATGCACCCGCTTCTCCCACAGCGCGAGCTCCGGGCGTTCTGTGCGGACGCCGGCGTCGAGTTGGTCGCGTACTCGCCGCTGGCCCGCGGCGACGTCTTCGACGTGGACGTCCTCTCGGACATCGCCGACGACCGCGGGGTCAGCGAGGCGCAGGTCAGCCTCGCGTGGCTCCGCGCGAAGGACGTCACGCCGATTCCGAAGGCGACCGGCGCGGATCACATCCGCGACAACTGGGCGTCGCTGGAGCTCGAGTTGACCGACGAGGAGGTCGGACGCATCGACGGCATCGACGCCGAACGCCGACAGGTCGATCCCGACTTCGCCCCGGCGGCGTGGTGAGGCGTCCGACGCGGTGCTGCCGACAGCGTCGTGAGACGTCCGACGCGACGCTCGACCTCCGGCGTGTGACAGCCGATCCGCCCTCGAGACGCGGAGGCCGGAAGCTATTTTTACGCCCGAGGGGAGGAACGGAGTATGACCGAAGGCGGCCTCGTCGAGGGGATGAAAGTCGACGTCGTCCGGCTCCACGAGACGTGGATGGAACTCGTCTTTCCCCGTCAGCGAACCGCCGTCCACACGGTCCTCGGGAAGTGGCGCCCCCGGACCACCGGCGACCGGATCAAATACCGACTCTGGGGTGTGGTGGGCGTGCCGCTCGTTGCGCTGCTCTATCCGCTGTTGCTCGTCGGGTTCGGCGTTCGGTTCAACGCCCGCCGCCTCGACAGCGCGACCGCACGCCTGGGCGTGATCGGCGTCGTCCTCGTCACCACGTTGATCTGGGGCGGGCTGACGGCGCTGGCCAGACTCCGGCTCGATTTCGGCGGCGTCGTCGCCGTCGGCGCGGCCAGCGCCGTGGCGGTCGTTTCGGCCGGGCTCGCGGCGGTGTTCGTCCGCAGCGGGGGTCGCGGGACGACCGTCGCGCTCGCGTACCCGTTCGCGATGAACGCCGTCTTTCTCCCGCCGGTTGTCGCGGCGCTGTACGACCCGTCGCTGAGCGGCGTCTTGGAACGCAGCGAGGCCCTCGCGATCTTCCTGCTCGATCGTTTTTTGTACGTCGGCGGAATCAACGAGTACCTGCGGGCGAGCTTCAGCCTCGAGGGTGTCGGCGTCGTGTTGATGTGGGTCGGAATCGCGACTCCTCTGGGGTGGCTCTTCGGTCTCGTGGTCTCCCTCGCGGACCTGATCCGCCCGCAGTCGGGTGACGACGCCGGCGATGACTTTTGAGTCGGGCGATCAGAGCGTGTAGTCGTGCGTCCCGTCCTCCGTCCGCAACGCTGCGACGAGCAACTCGATCGCCGCGTCGAGGTCGCCGCCGTGGACGCTTTCAGTCGGCGTGTGCAGGTACCGCGTCGGGATCGAAATCGCGCCCGCGGGACGGGCACCGCCGGCGCGCTGGAGGCCGCCCGTGTCGGTCCCGCCGGCAGGCAACACCTCGAGTTGGTGGTTGATCCCGCGATCCTCGGCCACCCCTCGGAGCCGTCGGTTGAGCTTGTGGTTCGTGACGACACTCGAGTCTTTCAGTTTGATCGCCGCCCCCTCGCCGAGTCGGGTCACCTGCTCGCCGGCCTCGAAACCGGGGACGTCGTTTGCGACCGTCGTATCCAGGTTGTAGACGAGGTCCGGGTCGAGATCGACGCCGAGCGCCGAGGCCCCCCGGAGGCCGACCTCCTCTTGGGTCGTCGCGGCGAAGTGGATCGTCGCGTCGGGGTCGTCGATCCGGCGGGCCGCCTCGATCGCCGCGAGCACCGACACCCGGTTATCCAGGGACTTGCCGGTGACGAACTCGCCGACGCGTTCGGTCCGGCCGTCCATCGTGACGAGGTCGCCAACGGAGACCCGCTCCGCGACCGTCTCGGCGTCGAGACCGAGATCGACCCGGGCGTCGCCGACCGCCCGTTCGGCTTTCTTTTGTTCGTCGGTCAGCGTGTGCGGCGGGACCGCGCCGATCACACCCGGACAATCGCCGGTCTCCGTGTGGACCGTGACTCGCTGCGCCCGGAGGATACGCGGGTCCCATCCGCCGAGGGCGTCGAGTTCGAGAAAGCCATCGTCGTCGACGTGTTTCACCATGAACCCGATCTCGTCGATGTGGGTCGCTACGACGACCTCGTAGGCGGGGTCGGAGCCCTCGATAGTGCCGAGGAGGTTACCCATCGAATCCGACCGGAGCCGGTCGACGTGACCGTCGAGTTCCGCGCGGACCCGTGCTCGAATTTTGTCCTCGTAGCCCGGCACGCCGGGCGTCTCGACAAGGTCCGCGAGCAGTTCGTCGTCGAACGCGAAGTCGGTCGACATACCCGAACATCGGGGCGGGCAGTTTATAAACCGTCGCGCTCGGCACCGCCGCTTCGAGGGGCGCGCTCGCCACCGATTACTTAAACGGTGCAACGGACTCCGGGAGGCAGTACGTCTCGATCCACCCGGCCCGCGACAGCGTCACCGGGCCGCCGGCATCGACGGTCGCCTCACGGCGGCCGTCGACGAGCAACTCGACCGGCGTCTCGTCGCGTTCGACGGAGAGCCGGACGGACGCGAGCGGGAGCACCCAGTGATCGATCGAGGTCGCAAAGGGCGCGATCGGCACCACGCTCGCGACCCCGGTGCCGGACGCGACGACGGGACCGCCGGCGCTTCGGTTGTAACCGGCGCTCCCAGCCGGCGTGGAGGCGACGACGCCGTCGGCACGGAACCGCGCCACCCGATCGCCGTCGCTGTGGACGGCGAACTCGGAGATTCGGGCCGGTTCGGCGGCCGCGAGCGCGACGTCGAACATCGCTCGAACAGGTGCGACCGAGCCGGCCACCTCGACGACCGGGTGTCGCACTGTCGGCGGATCGTTCCCGAGGGCCCGTTCGATCGCGGGTTCGAGTCGGTCGAACGGGACCGCCCGGACGCCCGGATCGTCACCGACCGTCAACACCGGTACCTCGGGGACCGACCGGGCGAGATCGACGATCGCGTCCTCGCCGGCGGCGGCGACGAACCGAACCGATCCGAACGCCGCCGGCTCCCCGATTGGCTCCCCACCGGCGGCCTCGACGGCCGAGGCCAACCGTCCATCGCCGACGACACCGACGCGCTGTCCGCTCATCTACCGGAATAAGGGCCGGGGGAGTAAAAAGTCCCGCCGTCGTCGGATGCGTCCGTGGCCCGCTACTGCGGTCACACCGAGGCACATTGAGTCGCTTTCCGCGAAGCCGGCGGGTCCCACCGGCGATCCGCGCTGTCGTCGGAGGATCGCTCGCTTCGGGGGTCTCGAGACGACGGCGGTACCGACCGAGACGACGGCGGCACCGACCGAGACGACGGCGGAAGCCGGGGAATCCCTCGTCGGTGCGTCACTCGACTGTCGGGAGTTTCACGACGAAGACCGACCCCTCCGGCTCGTTGTCCTCGACCCACACCTCGCCACCGTAGCCGGTGACGAGTGTGTCCACGAGATACAGCCCCATCCCGGTGCCGGCGCTATCGAGCCCCTTTCGCCCCTTTCCGAAGACGGTCTCTTTTTGCTCGTCGGGGATGCCCGGACCGTTGTCCGCGATCCGTACGGTCACCGCCCCGTCCCGTTCGGTCGCCGTGATCGTCACCTCGGGCACGGCCTTGTCGTTGTGCTGGATCGCGTTTTTGATGAGGTTCTCGAAGACGGACGGAAACATCCCGTCCGCGGTGACGTGAACCGAGGAGAGCCGGGCCTCATACGAGATCACCGGCTCGGGATACGAGGATCGGATCTCGCTGATTTTGCTTTCGAGCGTCGCTCCGAGGGGAACCCGTCGCGTTTCGCTCGAATCCGAGAGCAAGACGTCGGCTATGTCCCGAGCCGTCTGTGTGAGCTCGACGGCGTGTCGGGCACTCTCCAATACCGTCGCTGCGTGTTGGCTCGCCTCCTCGCCGTCACACGAATCCTTGAGAAGCTCCGCGTACGAGGTGACGAGCTGGAGGTCGTTGCGCACGTCGTGTCTGAGCACCTGGTTCAGTATTTCGAGCGTATCGCGCTGCTCTTCGAGCGTTCGCTCGTACTGTTTTCGTTCTGTGATGTCTCTCACAAGTTCGTGCAAGACCGGGTCGCCGTCCAAGTAGAACCGGCTGAGCTTCACCTCGACCGGAAACTCCGTCCCGTCGTTCCGCGTGTGAACCCACTCGAAGGACGCTTCCCCCTCCTCGAGGGCGGCCTCGATGTGATCCTTCGCGGCTGTTTTCGAGTCCGCCCCGTCGGGCTGTGTCTCCGGCGATAGCTCCCAGGGGGTCCGCTCGGTGAACGCCTCGACGGAGTCAAATCCGAACAGCTCTAGGGCCCTCTCGTTGCAATCGAAGAATCCATCCTCGTCGAGGAGCACGACCGCGTCACGGGCGTCCTCGAACAGGCTCCGATACTTGGCTTCGCGGTTTTCGAGCTCCCGTTCGTACTGCGTTTGTTCCGTGATGTCCAACTCGGCGCCGACGATCTCCGGTTCGCCCCCGTACTCGATGCGGCTGCCGTGTAACTCGATGTCGATCCGTTCGCCGTCCTTGGTCAGCCCGACCGTCCGGTACTGGATCTCGTCGACTCCCTGTTCGAGACGCCGCTGGAGGTTCTCCTCGACCCGCTCGCGCTCTTCGGGGGCGACGAGGTCCAGCACCGACATTCCGACGACGGATTCGCGGTCGTACCCGTGTACCTCCGCGAGTTTCGGATTGACGTAGACGAACTCGCCGTCGCGTATGACGTAGATGCCGACGAGGTTCTGTTCGACGAGTTCTCGGTACCGACGCCGTGTCGCGTCGCGTTCCCGATCGGTTCGGAACGTCTCGACCGCCCGGTCGATCCGGTCTCTCACCGCGGGAAACTGCTCGATTCCGCTGTCCTTCCCGAAGTAGTCGGTGACACCCGCCGAGATGGCGTTGCTGGCTATCTCCTCGCTCCCCTCGCCGGCGAAAAGAAAAAACGGGAGGCCGAGGCCCCGATCGCGGACGGTCTCGAGGAACTCGATGCCGGTTCCCTCGGGCAGATCGTACGCAGCGACGACGCAGTCGAAGTCCGTCTCGGCGAGACGGCCGATTCCCTCGCTCGCATCCGTCGCCGTATCGGCCTCGAAACCGTCGCATCGTCCGAGGCGATCGATGAACGTTTCGGTGAAGTCCCGGTCGTCGTCGACGCAGAGAACGCGGATCGCATCGGAGTCCCCCTCCATACCCCTATCTGTCCGGTATATGTGATAAATAACCGGGGTTGCAGCCGGCTCGGAGCTCCAGATCCGCGAGCGGGGTGCGCTACTCGCCGCGGACGCCGGTCGCGTCGAAACCGAGTTCCTCCACGCCCTCGACGATCGCCGCCTGGTCGGCGTCGGCCTCGTAATAAAACACCACGTCGTAGGTCCCCTCGCGCATCAGCTGTTGGCACTCCCAGACGAACTCCTCGCCGTCGAGCGTGAGCCCCTGGTGTTGGTTGATGCCGAACGACTCGTCATCGTTGCCGGAGTAGACGTAGGTGTCGGTCGGCTCGATCCCCGCCGCCTCCGAGATGAGGTTGCCGACGTCGAGAGTGGCCTGATGGAGCGTCGGCTCCTCGTCGCTCGTCAGATTGGTGTCGACGATCACACCGTTGAGCCGTATCTCGCCCGGTTCGAGAAGCGCCTTCGTCCGCCGATACAGGTCGTCGTCGATGGGTTCGGCCATGTCGGAGCCATCGCCACCGACGCTAATACGCGTCACGGTCCCCGCCGATCCGCAGAAAACAAGACTGATTGCGCCGGGGGGGATAGATCCGATGAATGCTTCAGCGCCTCCGGGGACTCACACGGCGGCTCTACGAGCGCGTGCTCGAACGTGAGGTCGCCGGCGTGCCGGCACACGTCGCGGTGATCCAAGACGGAAACCGCCGGTACGCGCGCGAACACGGCGAGGAGACGACCGACGGGCACCGAGCGGGCGCGGACACGACCGAGCGCGTCCTCGAGTGGTGTGCCGACCTCGGCGTCGAGGAGTTGACCCTGTACGCCTTCTCGACGGAGAACTTCGAGCGCCCTCCCGAGGAGCGCGAAGCGCTGTTCGACCTCATCGCCGAGAAGCTCCGGACGTTCGCGGACCGCCCCGAAGTCCACGACCGCGGCGTCCGGATCCGGGCGATCGGAGAGACCGAACGCCTGCCACAGCGGGTCCGCGAGGCGGTCGCCTACGCCGAGGGACGCACCGACGACCACGACGCCTTCCGGTTGAACGTCGCACTAGCCTACGGCGGCCGCGCCGAACTGCTCGGCGTCGCCCGGGACGTCGCTCGCTCGGCGGCGGCGGGCGAGTGCGATCCGGGGGATGTGACCGTCGAGACGATCGAGGACCGCCTCACGACCGGACCGACGCGGGACGTCGATCTCATCATCCGGACCGGCGGGGCCGAACGGACGTCAAATTTCCTGCCCTGGCACGCCAACGGCAACGAGGCCGCCGTCTACTTCTGTGCCCCGTACTGGCCGGAGTTCTCGCGGATCGATTTCCTGCGGGCGATCCGGACCTACGAGTCGCGCCGGGAGTCGTGGCGAAAGAGCCGCGCCCAGCGGGCGGCGGCGCTGGTCCGGGCCGCCGGGGACGACCTAGAGGGATCCGGCGGGGTCGCCGGGATACGATCCCTCGATCGGAGCGATCCCGAGGACTCGGGCGACCACGATGCGCCACTCGGGTGAACCGGCCGCCGATGTTGGCCAACGGTCGGCCGATATATGCGGATTTTTATCGGTTGCGGACGGATGCAGCACCTACCGATGCGGGACAAGGTGAAACCGTTACTCAGCCTAGTTGCGGCGGGCCTCGCGTTCGCGGGGATCGTCCTCTTTGTTGACCTGTCGGAGACGTTTGCGGTCGTCCGCGACTCGGATCGACGATACGTCTCCGTCCTGTTCGTCTCCATGACGGTCGCGACGCTCATGCGGGGGTACGTCTACGTTCGGTTGCTCTCACTCGTCGGGTTCGACGGCGGGCTACGCCGCGGGCTGTGGCTGTTTTTGGTGTATACGGTGTTCCGGTACACCCTGCCGTACGCTATGGCCGGCACGCAGACGGTGCTGGCGTATCTCTCCTCGCGAGACGAACGCGTCGACGTAGAACACGCGTTCGGCGCGGTGTTGGTCGCCGACATTCTGGTGTACGTGCCGCACTTCACGCTGGGCGCCGTCGGCATCGCTGCCTATAGCGGCGCCGTACCGGACGGCACGCTCGTCTCGACCGGACTGCTCCTCGGAGGCCTCGTTGCGGTGCTGTGTCTCGGATACTACCAGCGCTGGATCGTCTACCGGGCGTTCGAGCGCGTGACGGACCTCGCGAACGCCGTGTTGACCCGCGTCGGGGGGACCTCGACCGTCGGTGGGGCGTCGCGCGTGTCGTCGTTCTACGAGTCGATCGACAGGATCTCCGCGAGCCGCCGGGCGACTGCGAGCGGGGTCGTGTTCGGACATCTTGGAATGGCCTTTTTGATGCTCCCGCTCACCGTCGCCGGATACGCGGTCGGCGTGACCATTCCGATCGAACTCGCGGCCGGCATCGTGATGACGACGAAGTTCTCTGGCGTTCTCCCCACACCGGGCGGAGTGGGCGGAATAGAGGCCATCATGATCGCGATGCTCGTCGGCGTCGGGGATATCGGGGGCGCGAGTGCCGCCGCCGTGACGCTTCTGTACCGGCTCTCGACGTACTGGTATCTGCTTTTGCTCGGCGGGATCGCCGCGCTCCCGTTCGTACGGGGCTGAGAACGGACTGTGCGCGAGTCCGGATGCCGACTCGCTTCGCTCGCCGCCCAGGGCTCGGCCTACCGGCCGAACCGGATGCCGACTCGCTTCGCTCGCCGCCCAGGGCTCGGCCTACCGGCCGAACCGGATGCCGACTCGCTTCGCTCGCCGCCCAGGGCTCGGCCTACCGGCCGAACCGACGCTTTCGTTCCTGAAAATCGCGAACTGCGCGCAGGAAGTCGCGGCGTCTGAAGTCCCGCCAGTTGACGTCGGTGAAGTACAACTCGGAGTACACCGACTGCCAGATGAGGAAATCCGAGAGCCGCTCGGCCCCGGTCTTGATCACCAGATCGGGCGGGGACTGAAAAACGAGCCGGCGTTCGATCTCGCTTTCGTCGATCTCGTCGGGATCGAGTCGTCCCTCGGCGGCGTCCGCCGCGATCCGCTGAACGGCGGACGCGAACTCCTGGCGACCGCCGAGGCCGATGCTCACCTGCACCGGGGCGTCGGCCACCAGTTCGGCACCCGGCTCGCGGATCGCGACCGGCCGAGGGGTTTCGAGACCGGACAGCGCCGTCCGAAGCGTCGGGACCACGGCCTCGTCGAGGACGCTCACGTAGATCAACACCTCCTCGATGCCGACCTCGAACGCCCACCGGAGGAACGACGAGAGCGTATCGTATGCACCCTGCTCGAGGAGGTCATGTTCGGTGGTGACCAAAGCGATCCGCCCCGGAACATCTTCCCCGCTCAACCGGATCCGGGCGGCGAGATAGCGGTCGTACAGGCCCACGACCCTACATTCGCCGCCGGCGTTCTCAACGTGTCGATCCGCCCTTCGGGAAGATTAAGTGATCAACGGGGATACCTCGGGTCGTGACCGGGGACATCTCTCGCGCCGTCGGCTACCTCCTCGTCGGGAGTCTGGCGTTCGTCGCCCCGGTGCTCGAGGGGCGCGTCGACGACACACTCGCCGCGGTCGGCACCGTTTCGCCCTTCGTCCTCCTCGCGACGATTGCACTCGCCTCGAAACGGGGACCGATGTTCGAGTTCTTCGCCCGCCACGGCGACCGGAAGGCCGAACGGCTCTACAGCCTCGCGTCGTTCGCACTCGCCGTCTGCGCGCTCGCGGTGCTTTTCGCCGCGCTGGATCTCCCACTGGCCGCGTTTGTCGCGTCGGTGTTCGTCCTGACCGCCGGCAACCTCGGCCAGCGACTCGCGGCGGCCCGCGTGCCCGCCCCCATCGTCGGCGCCGCCGCCTTCTGTGTGCTCGGGACGGCAGCCGGCGTCGCGGCGGTGTTCGTCGCTGGGGCACTCGGCGGCACCGTCCCCGCCCCCGAAACTGTCGTGTTCGTCACCGCCAGCGGCGCGATCGTCGGGGCGATCGTCAGGGCCACCCTCTCGCCGTTCGACGACACTTCCGTGCTGTTGTCGGTCGCGCTCGTCGTCTGGTTTCTGCTCGGGCTGGCCCCTGTCTCGGGGCCGACACCGGTCGCGGTCGGCCTCGCCGCTACGGTCGCGTTGGGCTATGCCGCCTACGCGCTCGGCACCGCCTCAACGAGCGGGACGCTCAGCGGCGTACTGCTGTCGCTTTGGGCGGTCGTCCTCGGCGGCTACGGCTGGTTCGCCCTGCTCGTCACGTTCTTCGGGCTGGGCGGGCTGGCTTCGAAGTACCGATACGATGAAAAGCTCAAGCGGGGTATCGCCGAGGAGAACGAGGGGGCCCGGGACGGCAGCAACGTGCTGGCGAACTCCGCAGTCGCCCTCCTCGCCGTCGTCGCCTACGCCGCCTCCGGAACGCTCGGCGTCGACCCCCTCGTCTTCCAGTTCGTCTTCGCCGGCGCGGTCGCGGCGGCGCTGGCCGACACGTTCTCGAGTGAGTTCGGCGGCCTCTTCGACTCCCCGCGGCTGGTCACGACGCTCGATCCCGTCCCCGCCGGAACCGACGGCGCCGTCACCTGGCAGGGCGCACTCGCCGGGGGGATCGGCGCCGGCCTCATCGCCACCCTCGCCGTCGGTTTCTTTGCATTCGGCCCCGCCGCGGCGCTCGTGGTTCTCGGAACGGGGTTCCTCGGGATGGTCGTCGACAGCGTCCTCGGGGCGACGCTGGAAGGCGGGCGGGTCGGCAACCAGAGCGTCAACCTGCTCGCGACGCTCTC
This sequence comes from Natronomonas moolapensis 8.8.11, assembly GCF_000591055.1. Classification (GTDB taxonomy): domain Archaea; phylum Halobacteriota; class Halobacteria; order Halobacteriales; family Haloarculaceae; genus Natronomonas; species Natronomonas moolapensis. The sequence continues at coordinate 1,288,893 of NC_020388.1, forward strand.
GGCCGGCGTCGTCGCCGGCACCGTCGCCGTCGCCTCGTTCGTATGATCCGGGCGATGACGACGGTGGATCGGCCGGCCGTCCGGCGTCTGCAGGATCACCTCGCCTACGCCGATCCGGACCTCGTCGGCGCCGCCGTCACAGGGCCGTTTCTCGGCCGCGTCGCCGTCGATGGTGATCGGGTCGTGGGGTACGCGATCGCGCTTCCGGCGCGCTCGACGGCGCTCTCGGAACTCGTCGTCGCGCCACACGCGCGAGAAACGGGCCACGGCCGGGCGCTCGTCGAGTCGGTCGCGTCCGATAACACAGAGCGGATCGTCGTCACGACGCCGGTCGAACGCGAGTCGGCCAGGCGGTTCTACGACGCCATCGGGTTCGAGCTCGACGCCCGACGGCCTGGCTTCTACGCCGACGGTGCGGACGCGCTACGCCTCGTTCGACGCCAGTAACTGATCGACGGTGCGTATCCGAACGCTCGTCGGTCGTTTGACGAACTCCCCGGTCGAGGCGGCGACCACGTGTTCGACGCCGCGCTGTGCCGCGACGTCGAGAAGCCGTTGGTCGAGTTCGGCGTCGACGACGACCGCCGTGGGGACTGGCTCCGCGTCGACGAGTCGCTCGAACGCCGCCGCCGCGTCGCCGGACGACAACACGCCGTACTCCGCATCGAGCAGGTGAACCCGACCAGAACTCTCGCCGATAACCGCCCGGGTATGCCCGCGAAGTGTGTCCGGTTGCGCCGGGGGCCGCCCGTCGTCGGTCGCCTCGTCGGTGTCGTCGGTCGCCTCGTCGGTGTCGTCGGTCGCCTCGTCGGTGTCCGCGTGATCGGTGTCGTCAGCGGCGTCGGCGCTGCCCCGCGCTTCGGCGCTATCGGCCGACTCTCCGGCGTCCGCTGTCGTGGGCTCCTCCGACGTCCGCTGCGTGGCGCCTTCGGGTGAGGCCTCGACCGCGGTGGCGTCCGCGGCCTCGGCCTCGACGGCGTTATCGCTCCCGGTCGACGTGGGGTGGCCGCTGTCCGAGGGGCGCCCCGCCGGCGCGTCGGGGTCCGCGTTCACAGTTGCGGACCCGGCGGTGTCGCTGGCCCGGTCTATGGCCGTATCGCCGTCCGACGCCTCGGTGTCCTCGCCCGAGGCGGCGGCTTCGGTCGATCGGCCGGCCGCTTCGGCCGCCTCGAAGCGCTCGTAGGGGACCTTTTCGCGAAGCGCGGTCATCACCTCGTGTCGGTCGAGGTCCTCGACCGAGCGGTCCTCGGGCGCCCGCGCGACGTAATCGATGTCGCCGACCTGTGCCAACTCCCGTCGGATGAGTTCACCGCCGCGGTCACCGTCCAGAAAGGCGGTAACGGTTCGGGACTCGGTCAGTTCGGCGATCTGCTCGGGGACGTTCGTCCCCTCGACGGCGACGGCGTTCTTGATTCCGTACTGCAACAGCGTAAGCACGTCCGAGCGCCCCTCGACGACGATGATCGCGTCTGAGTCGGCGACGCGCGGGCCCGCGGGGAGTTCCTCGTACTCGGTGATGTCCTCGATTCTGACGGCTTGTCGGACTTCCTCGACCAAGTCGCTACTCGAGCGTATCGACTCGTCGAAGGCGCTTCCGAACAGTACCTTCGCACGCTCGACGACCTGGCGACGTCTGGCCGCCCGAACGTCCTCGATCTTTCTGACCTCGATCGTCGACCGGCAGGGGCCGACCCGATCGATCGTCTCTAGGGCCGCCCCGAGGATGGCCGTCTCGACCCGATCGAGGCTCGTCGCGATGGTGATCCGGCCGAACGACTGGCCGTTCTGGGAGTCGATCTCGACGTCGATCCGTCCGACCTTCGAGGAGTCCTGTAGCTCACGGAGGTCGAGTTCGTCGCCGAGAAGGCCCTCGGTCTGGCCGAAGACCGCCCCGACGACGTCGGAGCGTTCGACGATCCCCTCCGCCGTGATGTCCGCGTGTACGAGATATTTGGCTGTGTCTTGCATTGATGAACTGCCCGTCACCGGGCGATAGTGATGGTAATTGATCCATGAGTGACCCCATGGGTGGTTTAAATACGGCCGTTCGGACGTATAAATGATGCGGCACGGCTCGGCGTTGCCGGAGGCTCTCTCTACCCGTCACCGCCACGCAGCCACGGAGTAGCCTTTTAATCGCTGGGGCCACAAAGAGTCGGTATATGGGCATCCTCTCGCGGGCATCGTACGTCATCCGATCGAAAGTAAACGCCGTCCTGAATCGCGCGGAAGATCCCCACGAGACGCTCGATTACTCCTACGAGCAACTCCGGGACGAACTCCAGGACGTAAAAAAGGGGATCGCGGATCTGACGACACAAAAGAAGCGACTGGAGATACAAAAGCGCCGCCTCGAGGAGAACGTCGAAAAACACAACGAACAGGCCAGACAGGCCGTCGAACAGGACCGCGACGACCTCGCGCGCCGGGCCCTCGAAAAAAAGAAACAGAAGATGAGCCAGATCGAGGATCTCGAGACCCAGATCGCGGACCTCCAGAACACCCAAGACAGCCTCGTCGAAAAGAAAGACACCCTCCAGCGCCGCATCGAGGAGTTCCGGACCGAAAAGGAAACGATGAAGGCCCGCCACGAAGCCGCCGAGGCGAGCGCCCGGGTCAGCGAGGCGATGACGGGGGCCGGCGACGAGATGGAAAACGTCTCTCGCTCGATCGAGCGCGCTCGCGATCAGACCGAGGACATGGAAGCCCGCGCCGCCGCGATGGACGAACTCGAGGACAGCGGGGCCTTCGAGAGCGCGCTCTCCGACGAGAGCGACCTCGAGCGGGAACTCGACGAACTGCGGGACGACGGGGAAGTCGAGGCCGAACTGGAGACGCTGAAATCGGAGGCCGGGACGGGCGGCGGTGGCGGCGACAGCACTGGCGGCGGCGACGTCGACATCGAGCTCGACGACGACGCCGAGTCAGTCGCGGCCGACCCGGAGGTCGAGGCCGAACTCGACGACATCAAACGCGACGAAGAGCAATAACGATCGACACGTCGTCCGGCACGTGCGAGGACGACACGACAGGCCCAGTACGCGGCGGTGACATCTTCCGCGGCGTAAGCGGAGCGGGATCGAAGATCCCGCAGGCAACCGGGCGACGCCCGACGACGGCGCGGGGTCCCTCGACAGAGGGGCTCCAGCCTGCTGTTAGTCGGGGGTCGGACGGACTCCCGCGGTCGCCAGCCATCGGGCGTCAGCGACCCCCGTGTGTGAACGAACACCACGAGCGATACTACAGTAGCGATCGGAAGACACTGCACACTCGATCGCACGACAGCAGTGCGATCGATGTGTAATCACTTCCGATGGTTACTATAACTGGTGGCGTTCCAGACCGGCCATCTCCGGTGGTCTGTGCCACGGGGCGTACGCGAGTCACGCCCGGCCTGAACGTCGGGATTCGACCGCTGAATCACAATAGCGCGCGAGCCGGGGGATCGGCCCCCAGTTCAGGCGGCCGCCGGATCGCCGCTCGCCCGGACGACGGTGATCGACTCGGCGTCGACCGCTTCGGTGTCGAGCCGCATCGGGACGAAGTTCCGCCGCTCGAAGTCTTCGCGTTCGTCGGCGGTGCCGATCGTACACCACAGTTGCACCTCTTCGGGGCCGTGCCACTCGCCCTGTCTCGAAATCCCGAAACAGACGAACTCCTCGCCGTCAAGCTCGATGACGGCACCCTTTCGGATGCCCGGGTCGCCGCGTACGATGAGTTTTTTCATGCGTGTGGTTCGTCCGAACCCGATTTAAGCGCTTCGAACCGTGGGATCCGGGTGCTGCGGCGCCGGCCGGACGGGGGGTTCCGGATCGGGGAAATAAAAACCAAACCCGTTTTAACCCACCGTCCACTACCAGTCGGTACTTATGGAGATGCCACGCCGGTTCAACACGTACTGCCCGCACTGCCACACACACCACGAACACGAGGTCGAGAAGGTCCGGACGGGCCGTTCCTCCGGGACGAAGTGGGACGCCCGCCGAACCCGCCGCGGGAAGGCGGTGATCGGGAACGCCGGCCGGTTCTCGAAGGTGCCGGGTGGCGACAAGCCGACGAAGAAGACCGACCTGAAGTATCGCTGCGGCGAGTGCGGCAAGGCCCACCTCAGAGAGGGATGGCGTGCCGGTCGGCTCATCTTCCAGGAGTAACGATGCCGGGAACGTTCATTCGCGTCCGCTGTGACGACTGCGAGAACGAACAGGTCGTGTTCAGCAAGGCAGCGAACGCGGTCGACTGTGCGGTCTGTGGATCGACGCTTGCGACGCCGACCGGCGGCGAGGCCGACCTCCACACCGAGGTCGTCGAGACCGTCGAAGCGCGATAGATATCGGCCGGCGGGCGACAACGGTGGTTTTATTCTCGTCAGACGGATACCTTCGGGTATGAAATACAGCGGCTGGCCCACCCCCGGTGAACTCGTCGTCGGACGCGTCGACGAGATCGAGGATTTCGGCGTCTTCGTGGATCTAGAGGAGTACGAGAACAAACGCGGGCTGGTCCACGTCAGCGAGGTCGCTTCCGGGTGGATCAAGAACGTCCGCGATCACGTCAACACCGACCAGATGGTCGTCTGCAAGGTGCTCGACGTCGACGAGAGCGCCCAACAGGTCGATCTCTCGATCAAGGACGTCAACGATCACCAGCGCTCCGACAAGATCCAGGAGTGGAAGAACGACCAGAAGGCCGACAAGTGGATGGAGATCGCCTTCGGCGAGGGGATCGAGGACGACGACTTCCGCCGGGTCGCCAACGAACTCATCGACGAACACGGATCCCTCTATGCCGGCTTCGAGCAGGCAGCTATCCACGGTCCCGAAGCGATCTCGGGGACGGACCTCGGCGACGAAGAAGTCGATGCGATCGTCGAGACGGCCCGCGAGAACGTCTCGGTCCCGTACGTCACTGTCACCGGCTACGTCGATTTGGAGGCGCCGGGAGGCGAGGGCGTCGAGGATATCCGCGGGGCGCTGTCGGCCGCCGAGGGCAACGGCGAGATCCCCGAGGAGATCGACCTCGACGTGACCTACGTCGGCTCGCCGGAGTACCGGATCCGCGTACAGGCGCCCAACTACAAGACCGCCGAGGACGAACTAGAAGCCAGTGCCGGACGCGCCAGCGAGACCATCGAGGCGACCGGCGGGTCGGCCGAGTTCCACCGCGAGCGTCGAACCGACGAGGAGTAGGCAGATGGCCAAATCCGACATCCGCGTTTGCTCGGCGTGGGAGCGCGAGCACGACCGGCCGGTGTACACGCTCTCTGGGCGCTGTCCCGAGTGCGGTTCCCCGGCCGAAAACAGCGCGCCGGCACCGTTCGACCCCGCGGATCCCTACGGCGAGTACCGCCGGCGCGCGCGACGGCGTGACTGACAGCGGACGGACGACCCGCCACGGATCGCCGTGCTCTTATGTCGGTGGCCGCCCAGTGGTTCGCATGGACGAGTTCGACATCGATCGGCTCTCGACACCCGATCTCGACGATCCCGTACTGATCGAGGGGCTGCCCGGCGTCGGCCACGTCGGGAAGCTGGCCGCCGAACACCTCCTCGAGGAGTTCGACGCCGAGTTGGTGCGTCGGATCCACTCCGAGCATTTCCCGCCGCAGGTCACCGTCGAGGAGGGTCGGACCCAGTTGGCCTCCGCGGAGATGTACGCGATCCGCGACGCCGAACGCGATCTGCTCGTGTTGACCGGCGATCACCAGGCCGGCGACGGGCCGGGGCACTACCGCCTCACGGAGACGATCCTCGACGTGGCGGCCTCGTTCGACGTCGCACAGGTGTATGCCCTCGGGGGGATCCCGACCGGCGAGCTGGTCGATGAACCGGCCGTCGTCGGCGCGGCGACCGCCGACGAGGAGATCGAATCGCTCGAGACCTTCGGCGTCGAGTTCCGCGAGAACGAACCCGCAGGCGGCATCGTCGGCGTCTCCGGACTCCTGCTCGGGCTGGGCGAGCGGCGTGGCTTCGAGGCTGCCTGCCTGATGGGCGAGACGAGCGGCTACCTCGTCGACCCCAAGAGCGCCCGAGTCGTCCTGGAGACACTCGAGGCCGCGGTGCCGTTCGAGGTCGGCTACGACACCCTCTCCGAGCGCGCCGAGGAGATGGAGGCGGTAATCAAACGTATCCGACAGATGGAACAGGGTACGACACCGAGTGAGGAAGACCTGAGGTACATCGGATGAGCCGCGTTCCAGTCACCGACGCTGTCGTCGAACAGCTCCGGGACGTCCTCGAGGCCGACCTCATCGACCACGAGCTCAACCACATGGGAGCGGGCTTTGCGGCCCGGGATCTCGGCCACGAGGAGTTGGCGCAGTTCGTCCACGAGGCAGACGCCGCGACCTACTACGAGGCGCTCGACCGCGCACGCGAGCGGGTCGACGACGAGGGGACCGCGGACGTCGGATCCGACCCGGACGCCTGACGCCGGGCGAACCGGACGCGCGACTCCGATTCCGGCTCCGATTCCGGTTCCGTTTCGGGTTCGAGAGCAAATCCAGTGTGCCGAGACCGAGGGGTAGGCGCAAGCGGGACAGATTCCAACAGAGCCAAGTTCGTCGTTTCCGTCGGTTTTGACGATGAGTGTACTCCGCGAGGACATCGAGGACTTACAGCGGCGCTACGAGGAGGGGCTGGCCGCCGAGGCGGTCGGGGCCGACGAGCGCGCCCTCCTCGACGAGTTTCTGACCGCCCTCGAGGCTGGCGAGATCCGCGCCGCCGAGCGCGAGGACGGCGGGTGGGCCGCCAACAGCTGGGTCAAACAGGGCATCCTGCTCAACTTCGGGCTTCGGGAAATCGAGACGCACACGCACGGCGGCGTCGACTACCACGACGTCCTCCCGCTCAGGGGGACCGGCGACCTCCCGGGGCGCGGTACCCGGAACACGCCGGACGGCACCGTCGTCCGCCGCGGGGCCTACGTCGGTGGCGACGCGATTTTGATGAGCCCCGCCTTCGTCAACATCGGCGCGTACGTCGGCGACGGCACGTTGGTCGACTCCTGTGACACCGTCGGCTCGGCGGCCCAGATCGGTGACAACGTCAAACTGGGTGCGAACACGCTGATCGGCGGCGTCCTCGAACCCGTCGAGGCCGCGCCCGTGGTCGTCGAGGACGACGTCTCCCTCGGGGCCGGCTGTCGCGTCACGAGCGGGTTCGTCGTCGGCGAAGGCAGCGTCGTCGGCGAAAACACGCTGTTGACCCCGCGGATCCCGGTGTACGATCTGGTCGAAGAGGAGATCGTTTACGGCGAGCTTCCGCCCGAACGGCGGGCGTTCAGCCGGTTCGTCGAATCGAGCGTCGGCGAACACGACCTTTTCGACGGCGGGGCGTACAAACCCGCCGTCGTCGCCACCGACGTCGGAGCGGAAACCCTGGAAGCGACCGAACGCGAGGACGCCCTTCGGGACAACTGAGGCGGGCTTCGGAACGACCGAAACGCCCTTTGGGGCGAGTGAGGCGCAAGGTATCGACGCCCGGCGCGAGGCCGCGTTCGGCGCGGCGCCCCCCGGGATTCGGCCTCGACCTGTCAGGTTATGTATGATCTGCTGACCGCGTTAGACAATAACAATCCATTATATTCTTTTAATAATACAAACAGTTTACTCAATATTAACATTATAATTCATAACAGTTTTGTACCCGTCGCTGCTCCGATCAGATGCACACGATGAGCGAACGAGAAACCGAGCCACGGCGCGGCAGCACGATCGAAGCGCCGGCGCCGGCCTCCGGTGACTCGCGCTCATAGGAACACGATATACCATGGCACACGACAACGACGGAACGGACGAGGTCGCGAGCCGAGTTCAAAACACCGAGTCGATCACACGAGACGTTGACAATCCCGCCGCCCGCGAACTCCGCGAGAAGTTCGACGAGCAGGACTTCACGTTCGCGCCCGGCCTGTATCACGCTCTCGACGCCCGGCTGGCCGAGATGGCCGGTCTCGACGCCGCGTACATGTCCGGCTACTCGACGGTTCTGGGCCAGTTCGGCTTCCCGGACCTCGAGATGGTCACGATGACCGAAATGGTCGAGAACGCAAAGCGCATCGTCGAAGCGACGAACCTGCCGGTCGTCGCCGACTGCGACACCGGCTACGGCGGCGTCCACAACGTTCGCCGTGCCGTCCGCGAGTACGAGAAGGCCGGCGTCGCCGCCGTCCACATCGAGGACCAGACGACCCCGAAACGTTGCGGGCACATCGCCGGCAAGCAGATCGTCCCGCGCGACGAGGCCGAGGCACGCTTCTCGGCGGCTGTCGACGCCAAACAGTCCGAAGACACCGTCATCATCGCCCGGACGGACGCCTACGGCTCCGCCAACGGCGACTGGGAGGAACACCTCGAGCGCGGCCGCATCTACGCCGACGCCGGCGTCGACCTGGTCTGGCCCGAGATGCCGGACCCCTCGCGCGAGGACGCCGTCAATTACGCCGAGACGATCCACGAGACCCACCCCGACCTGGATCTCGCGTTTAATTACTCGAGCTCTTTCGCGTGGTCCGAGGAGACGGACCCGCTCACGTTCCAGGAACTCGGTGACCTCGGCTACCAGTACATCTTCATCACGCTGTACGCGCTGCACTCCGGCGCACACGCGGTCTACGAGGACATGAAGAACATCTCGGAGAACGACGAGGCGGCCCAGTGGGACCTCGAGGACCGCTATCTCGGCCACGAGACCGAGAGTCACCACGAGCTCTCGTTCGTCTCGCGCTTCCAGGACATCGAAGCGCAGTTCGACCCCGAGGCGAAGGCCCGGATGGAACAGTCCGCGGGCTTCACCGAGGAGGAGAGCGACCCGGTGACCTCCGGCGACGACGACTGAGGAGACACCGCCGCTTTGGGACGCAACGGGAGGGAGTGGGCGCAGCTTTCAGGGGACGGGAGCGCACCCCCGCGACCCGGCGAGACGCACGGTGTGGGTCGCTGTGGACCCTTTTTTCGAGCGCCCGAATCGATCCATAGCGTGGCGACTCGCGAAACGATTCGGCCAGGTTTAATACGCCCCCTCGTGTCACTCCAACCGACCGATATGACGGAACTCGACAAGCGAACCCACGAGCGGACGTTCGTCCGGACCTTCTTTACCACCCCGACGGCGGTCGAAGGCGAGGACGACTCGGCGAAGATGCTGGAAGGTGCCGCGGGCCTCAGCGGGATGGAGGCACCCGACGTCTGGGTGCCGGACAACGAGGACGCCACCGCGCCGAACATGCGCGACGAGGGCGCACAGAACATCATCGACGTCGTCTCCGAACACGGCGCCGACTACCCCGGCGAGATCCACCCGCGCGTCGTCTGGCACCGCGATAGCCCCTCGACGCGGTATCAGGGCTTCCAACGCATGCTCGAGATCGCAGACCCCGAGAACGGAGCCATCGAGCACATCGACGGGTTCGTCGTCCCCGAGGTCGGCGACATCGACGACTGGAAAAAAGCCGACGAGTTCCTGACGATCATCGAGAACGAGTACGGCTTCGATGAGGGCTCGATCAAGATGTCCGTCATCATCGAGAGCGGCCAGTCCGAACTCGGTATGGAGAAGCTCCGCGACGAGATGGGCAAGCCGACGAACAACCTCGAGCGCCTGTTCATGCTCGTGATCGGCGAGGTCGACTACACGAAGGACGCCCGCGCCATCACGCCGACGGGCGCGCTGCCGGCGTGGCCCGAACTCCGTCACAACACCTCCCGTGCGGCGAGCGCCGCGGGGCTCATTTCCGTCGACGGTCCCTACGACGACATCCGCGACGTCGAGGGCTACCGAGAGCGCATGACCGACAACCAGGCCAAGGGAATGCTCGGCATCTGGTCGCTCACCCCCGGGCAGGTCGTCGAGGCCAACAAGTCCGCGCTCCCGCCCGCGGAGGGCTACTGGCTTCTCGACGCCGACGGCCGCGAGGTCGAACTCGAAAGCGTCGACGGCGTCGAAGTGTATGACGGAGACCGCGTCTCCCTCGAGGAGACCGACGGCGGCTACGTCCTCTCGGTCGGCACCGACGACCTCGAACTCGACGAGGACGAACTCACGCAGGAGTTGCTCGACCTCCTCGATTACGTTCCGAGCATGGACGACATCGTCGACTCCATGGAGGAGTTCGAGGCCGCCAAGGAGGCCGGCAAGGGCGCGATCGCGATGACCCAGGCCGCGACCGTCGAAATCGACGGCGTGCAGGTCGATATCAGCAGCGATCGGATGTGGGACGAGGCCACCTACCAGGCGCTTCAGACCCCGATCACGCTGTTCCAGGACGTCTACGAGAACCGCCCCGACCAACACGAGGGGCTCGCCGAACTCTACAGCGAGGACGTCGTCGAGCGCGCGATGGACGTCGGGAACTGACGGGCGGCGTCGGACTCCGAGGGTCGGTTCGCGACCGTTTTATATTCCAAACCCCCGTTCCGTACCGGTGGTGCTTTTTTCGACCGTCACGAAGCGGCAGTATGCTCAGATACGTGACGACGAACGAGGGGAAAGTCCGGGAGGCAGAGGCGTACCTCGGCGACGAGGTCGCCGCTTTCGAGTACGACTACACGGAGATCCAGGCCGACTCCTTGGAGGCGGTCGCCGCCCAAGGGGCGCGCGAAGCATACGAACACGTCGACGGACCGGTGATCGTCGACGACGCGGGGCTGTACCTCGAGGGATTCGATGGCTTTCCCGGCCCCTATTCGGCGTACGTCGAGAACACACTCGGCATCGAGCGCGTCGGCCGACTCGCCCGACGGGAGAACGCGCGGCGGGCGAAGTTCCGGTGTGTGATCGCCTACTGCGACGGCGAGCCCTTCGAGGCCTCCCCCGAACCGGTCGACGTCGAGGACCGCCGGGGTCGGGACCTCGACGCCGACGACCGGGCGACGGCGGCGACGGACGACACCGTCGTCGGCTCCGGCCTACCGGTGAAACTCTTCGCCGGAGCGGTCCCGGGGCGGATCGTCGAACCCCGCGGTGACGGTGGGTTCGGTTACGACCCGATCTTCGAACACGACGGAACGACGTTCGCCGAAATGGGTTCCGAAAAAAAGAACGCCGTCTCACACCGCGGGCGGGCGCTCGGGAAGTTCGCCGAGTGGTTCGCCGAGCGATAGCCCCACAAATCCCGCCGGCGGTCGACAATCGCCCCCGCGTCAGCGTGGCTCCCGGTCCGGCCCCGGATACGATCCCTCGAAAGCGAGTTCGTACAGCGCCGCCGGGTCGACGACCGCGAGAAACGCCTCGGGCGATCGGACGCTGACCTCGAAGTGGTCGCGCAGCGTGGCGCCGGCCTCGGCGCTCCGGAGGCGCTCGTCGAACGTGACGATCTGGGAGGCGTTCCCGCGATAGGCGGCCGCGAGCACCGGCCGGTCGTCGGGGGGCTGTTCGACGACGACGGCGAGGTCGTCGACCGCCGCGCGCCACTCGTCGGCCAGCGCCCGGTCGGCGAGTGACTCGACGACGCCCCGCGTCGCCTCAAGCAGCGGCTCGGTCGCGACCAACTCGAGCCAAGAGTGCGATCTGAGCACGTCCATCGTGTCCCTGGCCGCGCCGCCGACGAGGAGGTCGGCCGCGAGTACGTCTGCGTCGGCGACAACGCGGGTCGGGTCGGGTGCGTGGCGCTCACTCACGCTCGCGACGCCCCCGGAGGGCCGCCCCTATCGCGTCGGTCTCGACCTCGTACGCCTCGGCCCGCTCGAACAGGTCGGCCCATGGCATAGTTCCTCCGAGTCGTCGCTCGGACAAAAGCCTCTCCCTCAGGTCCACTGCGATCCCCGCTGTTCGAGTTGCCACCAGGCGATCCCGGCGACGAACGCGACGCCGACGTTCGTGAGCACTGCCAGCGCGCCGACCGCGATGACGAACAGCGGCCGGTCCGTCGATCCCAGCGCCACCCTCGCCAGCGAGGCAGCGACGACCACCAACAGCACGCCCAAAAGCGCCATCGGAAAGGCGACGAGCAGGCCGGCGACGAGCGCGAGGGCGAAATAAAAGCCCCCGGCGAGGAGGTTCGCCGTCCCCGTCCGCGCGCCGAAGGCGTGTTTCCCGGCGAGGCCGCCCGAACCGTGACACATCGGGAGCGCCCCGAGTGGCACCGCAACGAGGTTCATAACGCCCATGCTTTCGGCGAGTCGGTCCGGCGAGACGTCGGCGTCGTAGAGATCCGAGAGGAGCAACGACGTGGCGATGGCGGCGTTGCCGACCGTCATCGCGAGTTGTGCGAGAACGCCCTCGGCCGCGCCGGCCGACACCGTCGGCCCGCCGGCCGGGAAGACGGCGACTTCGGGGAGCGTCGGTGCCGGCACGCCGACCGAGCCGACGGCCCAGAGCCCGCCGGCGGCGAGGACCACGAGCGCGACGGCCCGCCGGGAGACGGCGGCGACGGCGAGCGCGAGGACGGCCCCCCCAGCGGCCACCGTGGGGGACGTGGCGACGGGATCGAGGGCCGCGACGACGAGCAGGCAGGCGACGGCGAACTGCACGCCCCGAACCACCGGTTCGCCGACGAGGTGGCTGATCGCCGACAGCCACCCCCGCCAGCCGGCAACGAGCAACAGCACCCCGGCGAGGAGCCCAGCCGCCACGAGTTCGCCGTGGGAGATCGATCCCGCGACGGCGAGACCGGCGAGGGCCTTCATCGGCTCGACCGAGAGCGGGACGCCGTAGGCCATCCCCCAGACGGCCTGAAAGACGGCGAACCCGGCCAAGACGTGTGGGAGTGACGCCGGCGTCAGGAGGCCGAGCGCGACGACCAACGGCAACACCGTAATCGAATCTCCTATCGCACCGGTCGCCTCGCCGATGCCGGACCCAAACCGGTTCCCGACCCTCTCCCGGTCTAAAACGGACACAGTATGTCTTGTACGGGCGTATTATAAGATTCTTTCCCGAGGCAGAATCGATTCAACGGATACGAACGCGAAACTATTAATAGTTACTAATCGCGGCTCGGGCGAAAAACGCGAGCGCTGTCGAGCAGTTCGGGACCGAACGTGTTATCGAAGCGATACGCCCCGAAGTCGGATCCGGAGCCACACACCCGTCTGACGCGGATCTATACGTGTCGACGCTGTGCCGTCCGATGGGCGCACTCCGATCAGATCGGATTTTCCCCCCATCCTCCCCACGCGCCCGGTTTTTGTCGGCCGGGACTGGTTTGTCGACGAGCGCCGGTTGGGTCGCCGGCCGCGTCCGTGTTCCGTCCGGCCGCGCCGACCGGCAACGACGTACCCGGCGAACGAGGGCTCGAACGCACCCCCGTTCGGCGGGGGTATTTATATATCGCGACGCCCCTGGTTGCGAGTATGTACCGCGCGCGCGACCACGTCGAGAACGAGCGGTGGCTGGCCGACATCGACGACGCCGCCGAACGCCTCGGGCTGAGCGGCGAGGCGAAATCGCGGGCGACGGACCTGTTTCTCTCGACGGTGCCGGGGCCGGATCGCTCGAAGCGGGCGACGGTGGCGGCCAGTCTCTACGCCGGCGCGCTCGTCGCCGGCGAGGGGCGCTCTCAGGCGGCGGTCGCGGACGCCGTCGGCGTCTCGCGGCTGACCGTCCAGGGGCGATGGAAGGAGCTTCTGGCGGCGGCTGGGCTCGAGCCACCACAGTGGTAGCGGGACGCCCGGGATGTGGACCGGTGGATCGACGCCCGCCGGGTTCGGCCCCGTCCGAGACCCAATGGAAAAGGCTTATGCGGGTTTTGACAGTGTGTTCGGGCAATGAGTCAGCGGTTCGAAGCGCTCGAAGAGCGACTCGCGGAGTACGAGTCGCAGATCGATTCCGTCTATCGTCTGTATCACATCCCCGTTCTCGTGGCCCTCATGGCGTTTATGCTGTGGGTTCGGGTACGCAACTACACGAACCACATCGGCCCGAGTGGCGAACCGCTCTACACCGGCAACGACGGGTACTACCACTACCGGTCCGTGAACTACGTGCTCGAGCACTACCCGTACACAATGCCGTTCGACCCCTGGACCGGGTTCGACGCCGGGAGACGGGCCGGGCAGTTCGGAACGATTTTCGATCAGGCGGTGGCGACGGCTGCGCTCGTCGTCGGACTCGGGTCGCCGTCCCAGGAGACGGTCGTCACGGTCACGCTGTTCGCCGCGCCGGTGATCGCGACGCTGTGTGCGATTCCGATGTACTACGTGGGCACGCGACTCGGCGGTCGCTTCGGCGGTATCGTCGCCGTGGTCGTCCTCGCGTTGACGCCGGGGTCGTTCCTCACGCGGAGCGTCGCGGGGTCGTTCGACCACCAGATCGCCGAGGTGTTCTTCTCGCTCGTCGTCCTCGCGGTCGGCATGAAGCTCCTCGCCGTCGCCCAACGCGAGGCCCCGATCTACGAGTTCGTCCGGACGCGTGAGTTCGAGCTACTCCGTCGGCCGGTCGCGTGGGGGCTCGCTCTCGGCGTCGTGCTCACGTTGGCCGTGCTCAACTGGCCGCCAGCGATCTTCCTGTTCGGGCTGTTCGGGATTTTCCTCTTTTTTGCCCTCTCGCTCGAGTTCCTCCGGGGACACAGCCCGGACCACATCGCCATCCCCACGGTCGTCGCGATGGTGACGGCGGCGGTCCTGATCGTCCCCTTCCTGCAGACAACCGGGCTCCAGCCGACCGATTACTCGATCGCACACCCCTTGCTCGCGACGGCCGTCGCCGCGGGGACGGCGTTCATGGCCGGGGTGGCCCGACTGTGGGAGCGACAGGAGCTGCCCCGAGCGGCGTACCCGTTCGGCGTCGCCGGTGCCGGTCTCGTCGGGGCCGGCGTCCTCGCCGTTGTCTCGCCCGACACGCTCGGCTTCTTCCTCTCGCAACTCGAGCGCGTCGCCGGGCTCGGAACGACCGACACGGTCGCGACCATCGGCGAAGCGCAGGCTCCGAGGGATCCGCTCGGGCTCTTTTATCGGAACTACGGCCTCGGATTTTATACGGCGGTTCTGGGCGTGTTGCTCGTCGTGTATCGGGTCGTCTCGCGGACGCGGCCCCGGGCGGACTACCTGCTGATCGCGGTCTACGGGGCGCTCATGCTCCTGTTCACCCTGACACAGAACCGCTTCGAGATCCACTTCGTGGTCGCGGTCGCCGCCGCAAACGCCTACGTCGTCGGCTGGATCTACCAGTTCGTCGACCTCCGGGACGTCCGGACAGACATTGCGAAGGTCAAACCCTACCAGATCCTCATCGTGATCGCGATCCTCGCCGTCATCACCGGCCCCCTCGTCGCGACGGGGGCGACGCTCTCGACGGCCGACGGGGCCGCCCAGCCCGGCGAGATGCAACAGTGGGGCGAAAGCCTCGATTGGCTCTCCGAGGAGACCCCCGAAGTCGGGGCCTACGGCTCGGGGGACGAGCCGAGCCTCGAGTACTACGGCACGTACGAGAATCAAGAGGACTTCGAGTACGGCGACGGCGACTACGGCGTGCTCGCGTGGTGGGACTACGGCCACTACATAACGACGCGCGGCGAGCGGGTCCCGGTCGCGAACCCCTTCCAGCAACGCGCCACCGAGTCGGCCGACTTCCTGCTCGCCGACGAGGAGACGGAGGCCCTCGAGATCCTCGACGAGGACCAACCCGACGGCGAGGGCGTCCAGTACGTGATGGTGGATTACCCACTCGGCTACGCCGGCACGCAGAAGTACAACGCCCCGACGGCCTTCGAGTCCAGACACAACGTGACGAGCGGCGACGTCGGCATCCAGGTAGTCAACGAGCAGGGCCAACGGCTCTACGGCGCACACACCCAACGCGGCTACGAGAGCATGCGCGTCCGGCTGTACCAACACCACGGGAGCGCACAGGAAGCCGGTCCCGTGACGGTCAACTTCGGACAGTACTCGGCAGCCGACGGCGTTGCGACTCTCCCGGAAGGGGCGGCCGGGCTCGACGACCTGTTCACCCAACACGACAGCGTCGAGGCCGCCCGCGAAGCGGCAGAGAGCGACCCGACCGTCGTCCACGGCGGTGTCCTGGGCCAGCAGGCCGAGCGGACCGAGGCGCTCGAACACTTCCGGCTGGTTCACGCCGGCGGGCCGACCACCCAGTCGCCGTTCGACCGGCTCGTTCCCGGCCAGACGATCGGCGACAACGAATCGTGGGTGAAGACCTTCGAGCGCGTCGACGGCGCGACGGTCGAAGGGAGCGGCCCCGAGAACACCGAGGTCCGCGCGAGCGTCGAGATGGAGATGAGCGCGACCAACGAGACGTTCACCTACACCCAATACGCCGACACGGACGACGAGGGGAACTTCGAGATGACGCTGCCCTACTCGACGACCGGCTACGACGAGTACGGTCCCGAGGCGGGCCACACGAACGTGAGCGTGCGCGCGAACAGCAGTTATCAGTTCGTCGCGCCCGAAGCCGGTGCGTTCGGCCAAGCCGACGTGACCGAGGGCCAGGTCGTCGGCGCGGACGAGTCGCCAGTCACGGTTGAGCTCGAGGTCCCACAGCTCGGGCCGGGTGTCGTCGGCGGCACCGACGGATCGGCCGGCGGCGACACGACGGGAAGCGAGACAGCCGACGGCGACACGACCGGTTCCGGCGGCGACGACGGCACCGCCCCCGAAAGCCGGGTTGCGGCCGCCGGATGAGCCGGTCGGGCGGGCTCCGTGCCTGGGTTTCGATCTACCTGAAGGGCGCCTGCATGGGGGCAGCCGACACCGTCCCGGGGGTCTCCGGCGGAACGATCGCAGTCGTCGTCGGGATCTACGAGCGGCTGATCGCGGCGCTGACCGCGCTCGATCCGCGGGCGGTTCGACACCTCGGGGCGATCCACACGGGAGCGGGACGTGCGGCCCTCGCCGCCGAACTCCGGCAGGCGGACGTTCCCTTCCTGTTCGTGCTCGGGCTGGGCGTGCTGTCGGCCGCCGCGACCGTGGCCACCGGGATGCACACTGCGGTCACGCAGTTTCCGGCCCCGACGTACGCGTTCTTTTTCGGGCTCATCGGCGCCTCGGCGGCGGTGCTGTATCGCCACGTCGACGTCGACACCGGCCTCCGGGTGATCGTCGCCGTCGTCGGGTTCTCGCTCGCCTTTCTCGTCACCGACCCCGCTCTCGCCGGCGCGCGGCCGACGACGCTGCCGGTGTTGTTCGTCGCCGGGGCGATCGCCATCTCGGCGATGATACTCCCCGGGATCTCGGGTGCGTTCCTGTTGCTCTTGATGGGCCAATACGAGTACGCAAGCGGGATTCCGCGGCGGACTGCCGAGGGTGTCGGTGCCGCCCTGGCGGGCGATCTCGGGCCGCTGGTCGATGCCCTCGTCCCGCTCGTCGCGTTCGGCTCGGGGGCGCTCGTCGGGCTGTTGTCGGTCGCCTACGCCGTCCGAGCCGCCCTGCGGCGCTACCGGGAGGCGACGTTCGCCTTCCTCGTCAGCTTGATGCTCGGCGCGCTCAGGCTCCCCGCCCGGGAGGTCGCCCGACACGTCGGGACGATCTCCCCCGAGTCCGTGGCGACGGTGGGCGTGCCGGCCGTCGCCGGCGGCCTCGCCGTGGTGGCGCTGGATCGGTACAGCGACGAACTGGAGTACTGATACTAGTGGACGGACTCGCACAAGACCGACTCACGAGCGATCCGCCGGTCGCTCCGTCGGACGGCGTGGTTCTCGTGCGTCGTGTGTATATTCGTTTGCCTGTCAGTATGACGAGCACTGCGGCCGCGCCGACGCGGGTCGAAACCGGCGTGTACGTTAACCCCGTCGCCCCCGAAAGGACGGTATGTCCGGCCGTCCGGCCCTCGCGACGCTCGCGCTCTGTGTCGGCACGTTCGGTGCCCAGACGGTCGGTACTGTCGCCGGACTCGGCCCCGGGGCGTTCGCGCTGTCGCTCCCGCTTTCTGAGCAGCCGTGGACCCTTGCGACGAGCGTGTACGCCCACGGCAGTGCCGGCCACCTGCTCGCGAACGGCCTCGCGTTGCTCGTCGTCGGGCCGCTCGTGGCCTACGTGACGACGGGGGTGCGCTTCCACGCGTTCTTTCTCGCGACCGGCGCGGTCGCCGGAGTCGTCCAAATCGTCGCTTCGGCCCCGTTCGGCGGGAGCGCGGTTCTCGGCGCCAGCGGCGCCATTTTCGCGCTCCTCGGCTACTTATTCGTCGGGAACCGCGCCTCCGAGCGCGTCCTCGCGTGGCTTCCGTTGGGCCGGCGCGGCCGACTCGCCGTCTTCGTCGCGCTGGCGGCGCTTCTCACCGCCGCGACGGCCGCCCCGGGCGTCGCACTCGTCGCCCACTTCGTCGGGTTCTGTCTCGGCGCCGCCGCCGGCCGGTTCCGGGTGCTTCACGTCCGTTCGGGCGAGGGCGATAGCTCGGGTGGGGGTGGACGCTGAGTTGGGGCGTCGGACGCGGCAGAGACACAACGGACGGGACACGGCGGCGGCCAACACACAACAACAAAGACCACCAGTCCCGAGTGGTGGTGTATGTACGAGGCCGTCCACGCGCATCCCGACGGGCAGGCAACCGTCGCCCGACTGGCCAAACGCGCTGCGACGTGCGGCTACGGAGGGATCGTGGTCCGGAACCACGGCGACGAACAGGCGGACTACGACGCCGGCCGCATCACCGAGGCGTACGGCGTCGACGTCGTCGCCGGGATCGAGATCCGCGCGGCCGAGGCCGGTCGCGCGAGCGGGCTGATCGGGAACTACCGCTCGAAGCGGCCCGTCGTCTGCGTCCACGGCGGCGAATTGAACCGCTTTGCGGTCGAACAGCCCCAGGTCGACGTACTCGCACACCCGATGGACGGCGGCGACGTCAATCACGTTCTCGCGCGGACGGCCGCCGAGAACGGCGTTCACCTGGAGTTCAACTTCAGCCGCGTGCTGCGGGCCGACGGCGGGGAGCGGGTCCAGGCCATCCAGGGCCTCCGGAAGCTCCGCGAGCTGGTCGAGCACTACGATACGCCCTACGTTGTCTCCGCGGACGCCGACTCCCACCTCGCGTTGCGGGCCCCCCGAGAGCTGTTCGCCCTCGGCAAGGTGATCGGCTTCGAGAGCGGAGCCGTCGAGGCGGGGATGCGGGCGTGGCGCGATATCGTTGAGCGCAATCGCGAGCGGCTCTCCGGGGCGGTCATCGAGCCCGGCGTCCGCATCGAGGGGTCGGACCGCTGACGATCGGGGGGCAGCCCCCGACGGCGGTGTTTATATATGCCTCCGGTCGCCCCGCGACCCTTTTAAATACCGGAGGGACGAATGTGTGGACGTTCAGATGCGCCGTCGCGCTTTCCTCGGCTGTCTCGCCGGTAGCGCCGTCTCGCTTGCGGGGTGTAGCAACGGCCCACCGGAGCGGTTGCCCCAGTCGGCACTCTCCGACTCCGACGAGTCGACTCCGGGCGCGGACGGTCGGGCGTCCGCCGGGGAAGCGACGCCCTCCGCCCCCGAAGCGACGGTCACGACGCGGATCGACGCCCCCCAGCGCCGGCGCGTCGGCCTGTCGTTTCGGCTCCGGATCGTCGTCGAAAACGACGGCGAGGAGCCACAGACGGTCACCAGAACGGTCCGGGATCTGACCGGTGGCGCGACGGTCGGGGGGTTCTCCGAGACCGTCCCACCGGGCGGGTGGCGCGCGTGGACGAGCCCGCCGGTAACGTACGGGCGGGTCCCGGAGTTCGGCACCGCTGCGTTCGAGGTCGAGGAGACCGGCCAACTCCTCGACGTTCGTCTCTTCGAGTCTCTGCACCCCCGGTCGTCGCACAGTTATAACGACGGCCTCGAAGTCACCTTCGAGGGTGTCCGCATCCTCCGGGCGTACGGCCACGAGATCGACGGCGAACGTCGGTGGCGGACCGCCGAGGACGGCTCCCGCTTCGCGTTCGTGTTCCTGTCGGTCGCCGGCGTGCGCGGCGACGACGTGGTTCGGCCGCCGCCGACGCGAGCGGGACTCCCCGTACGAGCCGGCGACGCGGTGGTGCGCCCGACGCGGACGCGGTACTCGCCCGATACCGGCGCGATCGTCCCGTCGAGATACAGCGACGACAGACGCGGGACGACACCGAGCGAGGACGTCCCGGCGTACGACGCGACCGACCTCCGACGGGTGGCTGTGGACGGTCGACACCCGACGACGACCGCCTACGGCGACACGGACGCCGCCCCAGACCGGACGCTGTGGCTCGCGTATACGGTTCCCGCGGGGACCCCCGCAGACCGGGTGCGGCTGCTCGCGAGCCGGTGATCCGGTCGGTCATCCCGCGCGGGCGCCGACGGCCGCTCCGATCCCGCCGGCGACGGCCGAGGCGACCGCGGCGACGGCGAGTGCGACGAGAAACGAGCGCGTCCAGATCGACCCGACCGGCGAGCCGGCGCCCCCGAGCGTCGCCACGGTCGCACCCAACAGCAACGTCCCGAGGAGTCCGCCGCCGACCGCGACCGGGATCGATCGCCCCGGGTCGAAGACCCCCCGGCCGAGGACGAGTCCGACGACGATGCCGAGCACCGGTGCCACGACCAGCGCAGTGACGGCGAGTGCGACGAGCACCGTCTCGACGAACACGGGACCGAGCTCCGAGACCGCGTTGCCGGTCGCCGCCGCGAGAAAACGGGTGTGAGCCAACCGCGCGCCGGCGAAGGCGACTGCCCCCGCGGCGAGGCTCACACCGACGTACACGATCACGACGCCGACAACGGTGTCTCGCCCTCGGGTCATCTCATCCGCCACTCCGGAGCCCCGCTAAATTAACTGTGGGGTTCGCCTCTCGCCGACGGCGCGTCGGAGCGGCCCCCATCAGCTCCCCTCGACGCGGAGCCAGCTCCGCTCCAGCGGCAGCGTCCACGACTCCTCGACGTAGTCGGACGGCTCGACGAAGAGGACGCTCTCGAGGTTGTGCGTCGATCCAACGACCTCGTCGTCCGGTTCCTTCTCCGCGGTAGCGGAGCCCCCCGGAATCGACGACTCGTCGACGACTGACTCCCCGTCCGTGACGGTCCCGTCGACCGGGATCACTTCGCCGGGGCGGATCCGAACCGTGTCGTCCGCCTCGACGTCCTCGATGGGGATCCGGAGGGGTTCCTCGTCGCCGTCGTCGTCGTCGCGAATCACGACCGCCTCGGTGACCTGCCGCCGGATCCCGGGGTTCCGGGAGGGAACGTAGCGATCCTCGATCGGCGTTCGGGCGGGCGCGACGACGATCACGAACTCGCCGAACTGTTTGAACAGCGCGTAGACGACCTCGCCGTCGAGGCGGTATCGGGCCTGCTGCCACTCCAGATCGCCGAGTTCGACGGTTCGGTCGGGCTCGAGAAAGACAGGTCCATCGAGAAGCGAGTCCCGCGCCGCGGCCGCCGCCTCGAAGTCGTCGTATCGCTGGACGTAGATCGGCCAGGAGACGAACTGCTCGGTGTACACCCCGAGCGGCCCCCCGTCGTAGTCGGCCCAGTCGTTGACGACGACCTCGAGTTCGTCGCGTCGGTCCTCGGGAACGGCGACTGGTTCGAACCGTTCGGAGAAGGTGTAGGTCGGCTCCCATCGCGTCGACCCGGCCGGTGAGGCAGCCGGATCGCCGAGCAGTTCCGGATCGTCGCGGTCCTCGACCGCGAACTCGGTGTGGGCGCGGGCCCGGAACCGGACGCCCCGAAGGTAGCGAATGCCGTAGCGCATCTCGCCCACGTACCGGATGGGGCTCAGATAGCGGAACTCGAAGAGGGTATCGTGGACGGGGTCGTCCTCGTCCTCGCGGTCCGGGTCGCCGGCGGCCATGAACTCCACGAGCCGGTTTCGGATCGGGTCCTTCGAGAGGTTCTCCTGGCGAAAAAACAGCCCCCTGAGACGCTCGTAGTACTCCCGGAGCGACTCGAGTTCGTCGTTGAGTGCCGGCCGGTCGCCGCGCTCGCCGAAGCGCTCGACGCGCTCGATGGCCCGGTCGTTGTACGAGCGGACACGGCTCGCGAGCTCGAAGTGCGGTTCGAGCCCCGTCTCGATCGCTTCCTCGACGTAGGTTGTAACGTCTTCGAGGCGTTCGAGATCGCTCTCGCTGATCGCCGTCATGTTTTCGAGTTGGAGGATCGTCTCGACCGCCCGATCGAGCGCGTTCGTGTAGTCGTCGTACACGTCGTCGTACGTCGTGCCGAACCACGCCGCTTCGTCGACGACCCGACGCGTCGCCTCGGCGAGGCTGCCGATCGGTCCCTCGAGCGGGTCCGGGCCGTCGTCCCCGTCGGCCCCGTTCCCGTCGTCTTCTGGGGTCGGTTCCGGCGTCGACTCGTCGCTGGGGCGATTTATATAGACCCCTTCGGTGCTCAGACAGCCCGAAAGCGCCCCCACGAGGGAGACACCGCCGAGGCGGAGCACGTCGCGACGTTCCGCAGGCATGATTCGACGGACGGCGGCCATATATATATGGCTTTGTGAGACGGACGCAGCGAACCGGTCGCCACCGGGTGCCGACAGGCGATACGGCGTCGGTGGCCCGAGGCCCGCTTGCGGGCCGAGGCCTGTCTGTCCGTGACCGCCGAAGCTATGTGTCGGACGGTCGGAATAAGGATGTGAAGCATCTGCCGAAGCACCTCCGACCCCGGTGGCGGTATCTCGCCGTCGGGTTGGAGTCGTGGGCCGACACCGACGTCGATCGTCGGTCGTTCCAGCGGGAACTGTGGTTCGCCACCCAGAACCTCGTCGGCGACGCCGGCAGTGCCGAACTGGACGCAAGCGTGTTGTACTTCTCCTTCGAGGACGGCGACGGCGAGGCGGTCGTCAGGGTCCGCCGCGGTGAAGTCGGGCGACTTCGGGCCGTTCTCGCGACCGTCTCCACCGTGGACGGGGAGCCGATCGGGCTCTCGGTCCGGGGCGTCAGCGGCACGGTTCGAGCCTGTGAAGAAAAGTATATACGGCGTCCGGAGGTACAAATTGAGGAGAGAACCGTCGCGTTCGCCGAATCGAACCGGCCCGCCGTCGCCCGGGACGACCGGGTCGACGTCGACCTTCCGGACGACCGCGTGGGCGCGACAGCACTCGATATTCGCGACAACTAACAATGCAGGGACAATCGCAGCAGCAGGCGTACGACCGGGGGATCACGATCTTCTCCCCGGACGGCCGTCTGTACCAGGTCGAGTACGCGAGAGAGGCGGTCAAACGAGGCACGGCGTCGATCGGGATCCGGACCGACGACGGCGTCGTGTTGGTAGTCGACAAGCGCATCCGCTCGCCGCTCATGGAGCGGACGAGCGTCGAGAAGATCCACAAGGCCGACGACCACATCGGCATCGCGAGCGCCGGCCACGTCGCCGACGCCCGACAGCTCATCGACTTCGCGCGCCGGCAGGCGCAGGTCAACCAGCTCCGGTACAGCGAGCCGATCGGCGTCGAAACGCTGACGAAGGCCGTCACCGACCACATCCAGCAGTACACCCAGGTCGGCGGCGCGCGCCCCTTCGGCGTCGCGTTGATTATCGGCGGCATCGAGGACGGCGAGCCCAGACTCTACGAGACGGACCCCTCGGGGACGCCTTACGAGTGGCAGGCGCTCGCAGTCGGCGCCGACCGCGGCGACATCGAGGATTACCTCGAAGAACACTACAGCGACGACCTCGACCTCGACGGCGGTATCGGCCTCGCTATGGAGGCGCTCGCCTCCGTCAACGAGGACGGACTCACCTCCGAGGGGATCGGTCTCGCCACGGTGTCCGTCGAGGACGGCTTCGGGAAGGTTCCCGACGAGGAGGTCGAGACACACCTCGAGGAACACGGCCTGCTGGCCGACGAGAACGAAGACGACGAGTAGCCGCGCCGGTCCCGTTTGGGAACATCTTTTATCTCCGGCCGCGTATCGAAACGTATGATATCACTTGACGAGGCCGTCACGGCCAGACTCGAGTCCCACGGCCAGCGCTTCGAGGTGCTCGTCGATCCCGACGCCGCACTCGCGATCAAGCGCGAGGAGTTCGACGGCGAGCTCGAGGACGTCATCGCCGCCGAGGACGTCTTCGAGGACGCGTCCTCGGGCGATCGACCGCCGGAGACGTCCTTGGAGGAGGTCTTCGGGACGACCGATCCTCTGGAGGTCATCCCCGAGGTCATCCGCCGCGGCGAAATCCAGATCACGGCCGAGCAGCGCCGCGAGATGCAGGAGCGAAAGCACAACCAACTCGTCAACAAGATCGCCCGCAACGCCGTCAACCCCCAGATGGACGACGCTCCCCACCCACCCGAGCGGATCGAGCGCGCCCTGGAGGAGGCCGGGTTCAAAATCGATCCCATGGAGCCGGTCGAAAACCAAGTCGACGACGCCCTCGACGCCCTCCGGCCCGTCATCCCCATCCGGTTCGACGAGGTCGTGATGGCGGTGCAGGTCCCGGCGGAGTACGCCGGCAGCGCGCAGGCGCAGATCCGCCAGTTCGGCGACCTCGAGAGCGAGGAGTGGCAATCCGATGGCTCGTGGGTCGGCGTGCTCCGCTTCCCCGCCGGTCTCCGTAACGACTTCTACGACGTGGTCAACGAACACACGAGCGGCGAGGCCGAGACCAGAGTCGTCAAGGACGAAGACGAGATCGGAACGCGGTAGAGCGTCCCGACGCGCCGGCGGCGACGGCACGCTCGAGGCAGTTTTATACCGTCCCGTCGAGACCCGACAGACACTATGCGAGCAGTCACTGTCGGCGAGCACGGCGGACCCGAAGCACTGCGCGTCGAGGAGATCGATCGGCCCGAACCGAGCGAGGGCGAACTCCTCGTTGAGGTCGACGCGGCCGGCGTTAACCCCGTCGATACGTACTTCCGGGACGGCTCGTACGACCCGGTCGGCCTGCCGTTCACCCCGGGTGTCGACATCGCCGGGACGGTCGCGGAAACCGGCACGGGCGTCGACGCCCTGTCGGTCGGTGACCGCGTCTACGGGACCGGGATCGGCAACGGGGAGTACCAAGGCGCCTACGCGGAGTACGCTACTGTCCCGGCGGACCGGGTCGTCGGACTCCCCGACGGCGCCGGAACGACTCAGGCCGGGGCGGCGGGCGTCGTCGCCTGTACCGCCTGGCGGGCACTGATCGATCACGCGAACCTCGACCCCGCCGAGCGCTGTCTCGTCCACGGGGGGTCGGGCGGCGTCGGCCACGTCGCTGTCCAGATCGCCGCCGCCGTCGAGGCGCGGTGTCTCAGTACCGCCGCCCCGGCGTATCACGACGACGTCGAGGCCCTCGGGGCCGGGACGGTCCTCGATTACGGCCGCGACGACCTCGCCGACGCCGTCCTCGACGCCTCCGACGGCGGCGTCGACGTGATCCTCGATCACCGCCTCGACGATTACCTCCAGTTCGACGCGGACGTCGCGGCGGCCGGGGCCACCGTCGTCGGCATCGGCGAGAACGACCCCGCGCCAGCCTTTTCGGCCGTCGCCGGCGGCCGCGCGAAGGACGTCACCTACCAGCTCATGAGCATGTTCAACACGCCCGACCTCCGGGTGCCACTCCGGGGCGTCGCCCACCTGATGGACGCCGGGGCGCTCGAAGTCGAAGTCGCCCGGCGTTACGGCCTCGAGGAGGCGGCCGAGGCCCACCGCGACGTGATGAACGACAGCTTCTTCGGCAAATTAGTGATTGACGTATAGGGCGGTCGTAGATCGGGAAAAATAAGGGGACTAACTGAGTTAAAAATGGAGTACAGGTATGCGTGCGATCGTTGTGGGGAGATCAACGCCTCAAATCCACACCGTTGTAGAAACTGTGGCTCGACCGTATTCTCCCCCATCTCTACTGAAACGCTAATAGAACAAAGCTCAGGCACGGATACACCGGAACGCATCGATCCTGATAATATAGGTAGAACAGGTACAGCTGACCCTGACGTGGAATACGAATCGTCTCCCGGTGTGGCTATTGATGGATCAATCGAGACGGAAGATCGGACGGAAAAAAGTGAAACAGAGACAACCAGTATTACACGAGTAGTTATATCACTTCTCCCCGTCATTCTGTTTGTTGGAATATTGGTTATTTGGGTGTTATAGAGATACAAGGAGAATACTGGTGGCTTTAGCCACCAGATGAATCCGACAAAAGTTTATGTATAGACACAGTACGTATAATTGTGCGTGGAGAACTGGCAGTTGACTCGGTGTTTGCCACGGTTTTTAACCGGAATCAAAAAGTAAGCCGACCACGCCGACAGTCGTAAAACAATCAGCTATCTCGAAGCCCTTCAGCGGGTACGAGTAACGGCTTCGTGGCAGAGCCACTGGCTGACTGTCCAGCAAACCTGAGACTCCCAACGTTCAGGATTGACCTGCCCGGCCAACACCGGGTGGGAGGCCCGCGCTTTTAGGCGCGGGAGGATGTCACTATTCGAACATGCTGGTAGACGGAATCAGATGAAACCGACGCACGAGGACCACGCCGTTCGACGGCGCGACCGGCGGATCGCTCGTGCGTCGCATGTACATTTGCCTGCCTGTCAGTATGAAAAATATGCGCTGTGGTCTGCCAGTCGGAACCAATACATCATAAAAATTTGTAATACCCTCACCTGCGGAAAGTAGAGCGAAAAAAGCCGATAGCTGGCTCCCGTGTTTCGACGGGACGCGGCGGATCGAGCCCGGCGTGGACGCCGTACGGCTATCGATTCCCGGCGCGGGTTTTTGTGAGGCGGGGGCCACTCCTCGCACGTGATTGAGGTCCGCGACCTCCGAAAGGAGTACGGCGGGTTCGTCGCCGTCGAGGGAAGTACCTTCGGCGTCGACAGCGGCGAGGTGTTCGGCGTCATCGGTCCGAACGGCGCCGGGAAGACCACGACGCTGAAGGCCATTTCGGGGCTGCTCGAGCCGACGAGCGGAAGCGTCAGAATCGGCGGGCGGCGAGCCGACAGCCGCGAGACGCGGCGCTTGCTCGGGTTCCTCCCCGAGGAGTCACCGCTGTACGAGGAGATGTCGCCGCGATCGTATCTCCGTTTCTTCGCCGACCTCTACGACGTGCCCCGCGACGCCGCCGACCGGCGGATCAACGAGACGCTGGATCGACTGGAGTTGGCCCACCGCGACCGCGCGCTGGGCGATATGTCGAAGGGGATGAAACGGAAGGTCGCGATCGCGAGATCGCTCGTCAACGATCCGGACGTGTTGATTTACGACGAACCGGCCTCCGGGCTGGATCCGCTGACGACGAACTACATCATCGAGTTCACAAAGGAACTCGCCGCGGAGGGGCGGACGGTCGTCTTCTCGGCGCACAACCTCTATCACGTCGAGGAAGTCTGCGACCGGGTCGCGATCATGAACGAGGGACGGATCGTCACGAAGGGACCGCTCGCGGAACTCAGAGACCGCTACGGCGAGCGGAGGTATCACGTGTTCACGACGGTCGAGGTGCCCGACGCAACGGCCGAGGGCGACCGCTACCGACGCGTCGTCGATGATGTGGAGGCGCTCGAAGCCGTTCGGGCGGACGCGATCGAACGGGGCGGGAGACTCGACGATGTCCGGACTGTCGAACCCAGCCTCGAGGGGCTCTTTTTGGACGTCGCGTCGTCGGAGGATCGAAGCGCGCCGGGACCGACGGAGAACTGATGCGCCCGAGCACACTTCTCCGGATCGCTCGCTGGGAGTCGACGAAGGGGGTCGGCGGGATCGATCGCGGGGCGATCGCGGTCGTCGTCGCCGCGGTTGCGTTCGTGCTCGCGGTCGGGACGGTTGCTCTCGCCGGCGGCGTCGCACTCGAGGACGGCATCTATCGCGTCGGCGTCTCCGAGGACGCGGCGTACCACGACCCGATCGAGGCGGACCCGACGTTCGCGGCCGTGGAGGCGGCTCCCGGTTCGGTTCGGACCGGGACGGCCCGCTCTACGGGAGTCGACGGCATCGTCGTTGGCGGGTTCGACGGGGGCGACCGCCTCGACCTCTACGTTCGAGAGCAGGCCGGCCGCACCGAAATCTACGTCGCGGTGGCCGACGGCGAACCTACCGAAAAGAGCCTCGCGGCGCTGTCGGCGCTCCGGGGGACGGTCTCGGGGTACAACGACGCACTCATGCGGACCGAAGAGGACCAAGCCGCCGCGTTCCCGGTGACCGTGGCGATCCGCTTTTTCGAGCGCGATCGAGCGGGAGGCGTCGGTTCACCCGGGGACGGGGGAACGGGCGATGATCTCGGCCTCCCCGGCGGGAATAACGCGACGGGCGACAGCTCAAGTGGCGACTCGACCGACGGTCCGGACACGGACGCGTCGGTTGACGACACCGCCGTCTCCTCGTCGCTCGGGGCGTTCGACCTCTTCGGAACGTCGTCGACGAGCGGCTCGCCCTCCGACATCCAACCACCTTTTCCCTTCCAGTCGCTCGTCCTCGCGTTCCTGTTCGTGTTGCCGTTGAATTTCCTCGTGCAGGCCTACGGGAGCTCGATGCTTGCCGAGCGCCTCGACCGGCGCGGCGAACTGCTGCTCGTCGCGCCGATCAGCCGCGCCGAGATCGTCGCCGGAAAGACGCTTCCGTACCTCGCGGCCGCGCTCGCGATTACGGTGGCCATCGTCGCCGGTCTGGGACTACTCGGCAGCGACGGCGGGGCGCTCTCCGTGCTCGCGGTCACGCCGCTCGCGTTTTTGTTCCTCGGTACGACGTTTCTCGCGGCGATGTTCGCCCGGTCATTCAAAGAGCTGACATTTCTCGCGGTGACGATCACGACGACGCTGACGACGTACGCGTTCGTCCCCGCCATCTTCGCCGAGACGAGCCAGGTAGCGTTCGTCTCGCCGCTGACGCTCGTGATAAAAGACCTCACGGGATCGGGGGTCTCGGCCGGGGAAATCGCCTTCTCCGTCGGTCCGCCGACGCTCGTCGCCGGCATCTGTTTTCTTTTGGGACTCGGGATCTACCGCGAGGAGGACCTGTTCACCCAGCGGCCGGTCCACCTGAAGGCGCTCGACGCACTCGCAGGGCGCATCCACCGGCCGCGAGGCGTCGCCGTCGCCGTTGGCCTCTTGATCCCGTTCGTTTTCGTCGCCGAGCTGTTGGCGGTCGCCGTCCTGTTCGCGCTGCCCGTGGACCTTTCGATCCCGCTGATCTTCGGCACCATCGCGGTGGTCGAAGAACTCGCGAAGGGGCTGCCGATCTACGCGGGCTACGCCCACGCCCGGTACGGACGGACGCTCCCGGTCGTCGTCGCCGTCGGGGCGGCCTCCGGGATCGGGTTCTTTTTCGCCGAGAAAATCACCCTCGCGATCCAGTTCGTCGGGTTGCCCGGCCTCGCCGTCGCCGACGCCGCCTTCCAGACCGGCCTCGGGGCGGGCGATCCAGCGCTCGTTGCGGTCCTGGCGCTCGCGCCGCTCGTCCTCCACGTCGTCACGGCGACCCTGACGTCCCTCGGCGCAGCACGCGGTCGGCGGCTCTTCATCGTCGGTCTCTGTACGGCTGTCCTGGTCCATCTCGCATACAACGTCACGGTGGTGAGCGCCCTTGTCTAAGACGACCATCGCAGGCCGGGAGTTCCGGTCGCTCTCCCGGGAAAAGACGATCGTGCTTGCGTTGCTCATCCAGATCGTCATCGCCGGCTTCTCGTCGTTTCTGGTCGTCGGCCTCACCTCGCTGTACGACCCCGGAGCCGCGGCCGACGACGTCGTGGTCGGCGTCACCGGCGAGGAGACCGACGCGCTCGTCGCGGCCGCCGGGGAAGTCGACGGCCTCGAGGTCAGACGGTACGACGACCGGGACGCCGCGAGGGCCGCCTTCGACGCCAACCGGGTTGGGGCGACCGCCCACGCCGAACGCGCCGAGGGGCGGACGGCAGTGCGCGTCACGGCCCCGCAGGCGAGCGTCCGGAAGACGTTCATCGTCGTCCAGGTTCGGGCCGCCCTCGAGGCGCTCGAGCGCAACGAGCGCGCCGACCGGACGGCGTCGCTCGCGAACGATCCCCTGTCGGTCCCGCCGAGCGTCGACGCCAGTCCCTACTTCGGGTTCCCCTACACGGTGCTCGTGCCCACGCTCGTTTTTTTGCCCGTTTTCATTGGCGGGGCCGTCGTCGTCGACTCGCTGACCGAGGAAATCGAGCGCGGAACGTTGACGCTGCTTCGCGTGACGCCGGCGTCGCTTCTGGACGTCGTCGACGGCAAGGCGGGGGTGATGGCGGCGCTGACGCCGCTCCAGGTCGGGCTGTGGATCGCGTTGCTGTCCGCGAACGACATCCCGGTCGGAAACGTCGCGCCGATCCTGACGATCGCGACGGCGCTGTCGGCGCTGTCGGTCGCCTTCGCCGCCGGGCTCGCGCTCGTCGTCCCCGCCCGCCAGCGGGCGCAGTTGACCTACTCGTTCGGGATGTTGGCGGCCTTCGCCGCTACGGCGCTCTTGCCCGAGCACCCGGCGACGACGGTCGCACGTTTTGCGATCGACAGCCCGACGCTCGGCACGTACGCCCACCTCGCCGGGTACGTCCTCGCGTCCGTCGTCGCCGTCGCCGCGTTCCGCCGGTGGGTCCGTGGCGTCGACGCCGAGGCGCTCGGGTAGCTTTTTGCTCCCGCCGACGCTGGTCCCGGCATGGAGTACACCACGCTCGGTTCGACCGGCATCGAGGTCTCACGGCTCTGTCTGGGCTGTATGAGTTTCGGCGATCCGGAGTGGCGCGAGTGGGTCAACGGTGAGGCGTTCGGCCACGAACTCGTCGAACGCGCCCGGGAGTTGGGCATCAACTTCTTCGACACGGCGAATATGTACTCCCGGGGCGAGAGCGAGCGGATCCTCGGGGAGGCGCTGGAGGGCCACCGCGAGGCGTCCGTGATCGCGACGAAAGTGTTCTTTCCGATGCGCGAGGACGACCCGAACTCCGGAGGGCTCTCCCGGAAGACGATCGATCAAGAGCTGTCGAACTCGCTCGATCGGCTCGGCGTCGACACCGTCGATCTCTACCAGACCCACCGCTGGGACTACGACACGCCGATCGAGGAGACGCTCCGGGCGCTCACCGACGCCGTCCGGCGCGGGCAGGTCCGTCACGTCGGGGCCTCCTCGATGTGGGCCTACCAACTCGCCGAGGCGCTGCACACGAGCGATCGGCTCGGCCTCGAGCGGTTTGCGACGATGCAGAACCACTACAACCTCGCCTACAGGGAAGAAGAACGCGAGGTGTTGCCGCTGTGTGAGCGCGAGGGGCTCGGCGTTGTCCCCTGGAGCCCGATGGCGCGGGGGTATCTCACCCGTCCCCACGAGGCGTATATGTCGACGAAGCGCGCCGAAACCGACGACTACGCCCAGAAACACCCCTACGCGGACAACGGGGGCCGAGAGATCAACGAGCGCGTCGAGGAACTGGCGGCCGACCGGGGCGTCTCGATGGCCCAGATCGCGCTGTCGTGGCTGCTCCACAAGGAGTGGGTCGACGCGCCGATCGTCGGCGCGTCGAAACTCGAACACCTGGAGGACGCCGTCGAGGCCCTCGAGATCGACCTCTCCGAGTCGGACCTCGAGTACCTCGAGGAACCCTACGGACCGGTCTCGGTGTCCGGCCACGAGTGATACTGATGGACTAAAGAGCGTACACACGACGCACGAGGCGCACGCCGTTCGACGGAACGACCGGCGGATCGCTCGTGATCCGGTTTCGTTTGATTTCGTCCACCAGTATGAGCGTCGGCCCGGATCGCGGACGGGCACGTCGATCGGCGCCAGCCGCGGGCGACCCGAACACACGGACGCACGCACACTCCGGCGCCCCGGAGACGGTGTCCCGCCGGCTGAGAACTGCCCCGCCCGTTATTTTGTGCCACGGCGAACGATGATGCGTGACGATCGACGAACTCGAAGCCTACGGCACGGAGCGGATGGACGACGACGGGATCGACCAACTCCTCGCGAACCAGACGACGGGTGTCCTGGCGCTCCCGGCCGAGGGAGCGCCGAGTATGCGCCCGCTGTCCTTTCATTTCGACGGCGACTCGGCGCTTCACTTCGTCTACGTCGTCGGCGAGGAAAGCCGAAAGAGCGAACTGAGCGACGGGGCAGACACCGCCCGATTTCTCGTTTACCGCACGGAGACGCCGTTCAACTGGCGCAGCGTCCTGCTGTCCGGGGCGATCGACCGCGTCCCCGAGGACGAATCCGAGGCCGTCGGCGACGCGATGGAGACGACGCGCCCCGACCTCTTCGAGCGCGCGCTGGCCGTCGAGAACACCGAACTGTACCGGTTCGACGTCGAGGAACGGACGGGGGTCAAACACCTCGGCCTCCCGCCGGAGCTGGAGGACAGCGGCGACGACGCCGTGGAGTGACTCCGATCGGCCCCTCCGCGACGGCCGCCCGGTCGGGTTCCCGCCCGGCCACCTGGCGGAGCGCGCCCGCGACCCCGAATCACATCTCGAGGCTCGTCCCGACCCCGTCGACTCACGGGGGTCGCTTCCGGTACCGACACCCCGAGAAGGTTACGGGCGCAAAGGCAACTATGCGTTCGCTTCTGTCGATGCGGTGGCGGGATCTGTTGTTCGCACACTGGCCCGTCGACCCCGGGACTGTTGGAGGAGCACTCCCAGAAGGGCTCTCCGTCGACACCTACGGCGGCGACGCCTACCTCGGAGTCGTCCCGTTCGTCATGAACGACATCCGGCCTCGGGGCTCGCCGGTGGGGCTTTCTTTCGGCGAGTTGAACCTCCGGACCTACGTCACGGTCGGCGGGCGCCCTGGCGTCTACTTTTTCAATCTTGACGCGGACGACCGCGTGGGCGTCCGCCTCGCTCGGTCTCTGTTCCAGCTCCCGTACTACCGCGCATCGATGACCGTCGGGACGCACGGCGAGGGGCGCTCCCGCGAGGTCACGTTCAGGAGCCGCCGGCTGACCCGGGACGCGCCTTCGGCGCGCTTCGGGGCGACGTACGGCCCCGAGGGAGCCTTCTCGGAGCCGGAGCCGGGGTCGCTCGAGGCGTTTCTCACCGAGCGCTACCGGTTTTACACCGCGGACGACGGCGGCCGGCTCTACCGCGGCGACGTCGAACACGAACCGTGGCGGCTCGCGCCCGCGTCGGCCCGGTTCCGCGCGAACACGCTGTTTCGCGCCAACGGGTTCGATCACCCCACAGGAGACCCCGTCCTGCACACTGCGACCCCAATAGACGTTACTGCGGGGCGGATCCGTCGGGTCGACGCGCTCGATTCGCCGTGAACAAACATAGCACAGCCACGGTCGACACGGCCTACTAAATACGTCGCGACCCCACTTTCCACCGATGGACGAGACCGACGGTAGCCGGGTGGGTTCGAGCCCGTTCGGCGAGGAGACCACGCCGGCGATACGGCGTATCGAAGACGCGTCGACTTCCGAGGCGACGGTGCCGGACGTCGAGGCGTTAACCGGAGATCCCCAGACGCTCGAGCCGGCGATACAGGGCGTGTGGGTGATCCAATCGGCGATATCGGCGGCGGTTTTGGGTATCATCGCAGCCGTCATTTTTTCCGTCGTTTCGCCCGGCGGCGCCTGGGTTGGCGCCGTCGTGTTCGTCGTCACCGCCGCCCTCGGGATCGTCTTCTCGCTGCTGAAATACCGCATCTGGATGTACCAGGTGCGCGACGACTCGCTGTATCTCAAACGGGGCGTGCTCACCCGCGTCAACACCGTTGCGCCGTACGTCAGGATCCAACACGTTGACACCCGCCGCGGTCCGGTCGAGCGCGCGTTCGGGCTCGCAACGACGGTCGTCTACACGGCCGGATCGCGTGGCGCCGACGTCTCGATTCCCGGTCTGACGCCCGAGCGAGCCGACGACCTCCAGACCCGGTTGAAACACCTCGCCATCGCCGCCGAGGGTGACGACGCAGTCTGATGAAACTCGACCCGCTCTCGATCCCGGTCCGAGCCGGCGAATCGGTCGTCAGACTCGCGTGGGTCCTCGTGTTCGCTCTCGTCGGGTCGCCGGCCCTCGGCGGGGTCTCGGGGATCGGCGTCGCCGTCGTCGGATGGTTCGTGATCGCGCTCGCCTACCAGTTGGTCTACTACCAGCGCTTCGAGTACGACCTCTCGGGCGATACGCTAGATATCGCCTCCGGCGTCGTCTCGCGGCGCAACCGCGAGATCCCGGTCGGTCGGGTTCAAAACGTCGACATCAGCCGCAACGTCGCCCAGCGCGCGCTCGGGATCGCACAGATCAACCTCGAGACCGCCGGTGGCTCCTCGACCGAGGCCTCGTTGCGCTACGTGAGCTTCGAGGAGGCAAAGCAGCTCCAGTCGAAACTCGGCCGGTTGAAGCGCGGCGAAACGTCGACGAAGACGGCCGATCCCGCACCCGAACGGGAGCTGTTCGCGGTCACAAAAAAGGAACTCGTCCTCCTGGGGCTCATCGGGATCGACCTCCGGCTGTTGTCGTTCGTTACGGTCCTGTTGCCGGTGATATCGCCGTCGCTCCGGGAACAGTTCGCCGACCCGCTCGTCGGCCTCGCCGTGACCGCGCCGCTGGCGGCCGTCGCCGTCGTCGGGATCGCGGCCTTGATAAGCGGCGCGATCGCGCTGACCAGCTACTACGGGTTTCGCCTCGCCAGACAGAACGACGAACTCCTCTACGAGCGGGGGCTTCTACAGCGCTTCAGCGGGACGATCCCGCTCGAAAAGGTACAGACGCTGACGATCTCGGAGAACGTCCTCGCTCGCCGGCTCGGCTACGCCTCGCTGGCGGTCGAAACGGCCGGCTATGCGCCGAACGACGAGGGGTCGGAGTCAGCGATTCCGCTAGCCGAGCGCGATCGGGTGGTCGACCTCGCGCGATCCATCGAGGCGTTCGACGGGATCGAGTTCGAACGGCCGCCGAAGCGCGCCCGCGAGCGATACGCCGTCCGCTACAGCGTCGTGGCGGCCCTGGCGGTCGGGATCGCGTTCGCGGCCGATCGCTACACGGGGCTTACGTTCGCGTGGTACGTGGCGCTTGCGCTGTTGCCACTGGCGCTCGTTGGGGCCCACCTCAAGTGGCTGCACCTCGGGTACGACATCCAACCGGACTACGTCGTCCTCCGGGAGGGGTTTTGGACCCGAACGACGACGGTCGTCCCCTACTACCGGGTCCAGACCGTCCTCGACTCCCAGACAGTGTTCCAGCGTCGGCGTGGCCTCGCCTCGCTCGTCGTCGACACCGCCGGCTCCAGCGGGCTGACGAACAGACAGCCACGGGCGCTCGATATCGACGCGGCGCGGGCGGCTGACCTCCGCGAGACGGTCGCCGACCGGCTCCAGACCGCAGTGCAGCGACGACGGAGCGACCGACGCCGCGAACGGCTCCGATCGATTGAGGCGGACCTCGACGAGGTTCCGGTCGGCCCGGCGTGATCGGCGACACCGTTTTTTTCTCGGCTATCCACGGATCGATATGGCACGCGAAGTCAGACACGACGCGGACGGCCCCGCGGTGTTCGACGCCGACGACCTCGGCGACGACGGGAAACTCTACGTCTGTCGGTGTGGTCTCTCCGATGGCGCGCTCTGTGACGGCTCGCACAACGCGACAGCCGACGAGACCGAAGGCGTCCGTTATAAATACGAGGACGACGACCCCGGCGGCGAGCGCCGCCTCCTCGAGCGCGACCGAACGGACGGGTGAGTCGGCGCGGCAGTTCATATAAGTCGTTCCGACGCCTACTCTCGGGTATGGACTACGAGGGCGCGGTGTTGGATCTCGACGGGACCGTCTACCGCGGCGACAAGCCCATTTCGGGGGCGCTCGAGGCGATCGAGCGGTTTAGGACGGCTGGGATCGAGCCGTTGTTCTTTTCAAACAACCCGACGAAGTCCCGCGAGGCGTACACCGAGCGTCTCGGCGGGTTCGGACTCGACGTCGATCCCGGGGCGGTCCTCTCGGCTGGGACCGTCACGACGCGGTATCTCGTCGCGGAGCACGCCGACGATACGGTCTTTTTGATCGGCGACGACGGCCTCCGCGCGCAGTTCGAGGCCGAAGGCGTCGACCTCGCGGCGGACCCGACCGAGGCGGACGTCCTCGTCGCCTCCTGGACGCGAGCGTTCGAGTACGACGACATGGTGGCGGGCTACGAGGCGCTGCGGTCCGGGGCGACGTTTTACGCTACCGACCCCGACCGACTGATTCCGGCCGCCGAGGGGATGACGCCGGGGTCGGGGGCGATCGTCAACGCCGTCGGCGGCCCGCTGGATCGCGACCCGAAAAAGACGCTCGGCAAACCCTCGACGGAGGCTCGTCGGGCCGCCCTGGACGCCCTTGGTTGCCCGGCCGAGCGGTGTTTCGTCGTCGGCGACCGCCTGAACACCGACATCGAACTCGGCGAACGGGCGGGGATGACGACCGTGTTGGTCCGGACCGGCATCGCGACGGACGACGACGTTTCGGAGAGCGCCGTCCAGCCCGATTACGTCGCGGATTCGCTCGCGGACGTGCCCGAGGTGCTGGAGCTTGGCGGAACGCCGGGGTCATAAAATACCCATCTCGCCGAGCCGTTCGGGCAGGTACGTGTCGGTAACGAAATCCAGCCCGCGGGAGGCGAGCGCCTGTTGTTCGGCCTTCTTTCCGATGTCGAGTTGGAGTTCGATCTGTTCGGTCCAGTAGTCGTCCTGGAACCGTGGGTCCTCGAGTTCGCTCTCTAGGGCGTTGACATCGGAGTCACTGAGCGGATCCGTCGGGAGTTCGTAGTTAACGATGTCGACGGGCTGGATGCCGACGTACTCCGCGTCGGGCGTCGCCAGATACTCCGAGAGGTGCGCCGACTTGATCGAACCGTAGGCGACGGAGGCGTAGATCCGATACGACCACGGGTCACCGTCACAGAAAACGACCGTCGGCAAGTCGAGTTCGGCGTCGAGCCGCCTGGTGATTCGACGGGTCGCTCTCGCCGGCTGGCCCTTCAGATGGACGACGATGACGTTGTACGCCTCGTCGAAGCCGTTCTCGACGAGCCGATCGCGCATCCCGCCGGTCTCGACGCACAGCACGAAGTCGGCGTCGTGATCGAGAAACTCGATCGTGTCGGGGTTGTTCGGAATCTGATAGCCGCCCTCGCCGACGTCCTCCTGGCAGTGGATCTCCCGTTCGCCGCGACGGGTCTGCTCGCGGAGATACAGCGGTCCCATAATCGTCGCGCCGGACTCCTCGGGCCGCATGTGGAAGTCCTCACGAGTCACCCCGCTGACGATCTCTAAGTCCTCAACGAGTTGGTTGGACTCGTCTTGGCCGGTGAACTGGGCACGCTCCTCGTCCCACGACTCCGAGAGATAATACAGCTCCCGCAGCGTCGAGGAACGACCCTGGTCGAGTTGGTCGGCGAGGAACTCGATCGTGTAGATCGCTTTCAGGAGCTTCTGTGCGCCGCGGACGCTGTTGGCCGACCGGGTCGACGTCCGGTCCCCGTACACCCACACGTCCGCGTCCTCGTCGAAGACGATGTTGCTCTTCGTCCGGGTCGGAATCTCCATTTCGGGGACGCTCCCGTCGGCAAACTGGTCGTAGAACTCGCTCGCGAGATCAATGAGCCGTTCGCGGGCGAGGTCGTCTTTCACGTCGGTGTCGGTGTCTGAATCCGTGCTCATGTTATGCGTTGATCGTGAGTTTTTCAGCCTCGATGCCGTCGACGGAGACGTCGAAGCTCGCCTCGCCGTCGATCCCGTACTCGAGCGTCGCGCTCGCACCGGTTTCGACCGTCGGCGACCACTTCAGGAACCACTCGCCGTCCATCTCGACGACCGTCGCCCCGTCCGGATCGCCGGGATCGCTCGTGACGATCTCCGTGATCTCCGGGGAAACGTTCGTACTCCCGTGGTTGTGGACTGACAGTCGAACTGTCGATCCCTCGACGGTCCGCTCGACGAGGACGTTGTTCATGATCCGGGCCAGCGAGTCCTCGACGTCGAGGGGTTCGCGCCCGGTCACCTCCGAGAGCTTCCCGGCCATCTCCGGGAGGATGTCGGCGATGACGTCCTGCTTGCGCCGTCGCTTCTCCAGCGAGCGCTGCTTTTTGAGGTGCGATTGGAGGTCCCGGCCGGCCTCTTGGAGGGCGAGTCTGAGTTCGCCCTCGATCTCGGGGATGTTCGCGACGGCGTCCTTCGACTCGCTGGTGAAGGGGACGCTCGTCGAGGCGACGTGGACCATGATCACCGCCGACCCGCCCGGCATCCCGGAGCCGCCGGGCTGGTCGAGACCGTAGTTGCGCCAGTTGACGTTCTTCAATACGTCAACGGTCGCACACGCCCCGCGCTGGTAGACGAGGGGGACCCGGTTGGCGAACCGGAGCAACTCCACCGAGCCGTCGGCCTCGATCTCGCCGCCGTAGGCGATCCCGACCTCGACGACGAAGGGGTCGCCGCCGTGAACCGCCGCGTCGCGCGTCACGGCGGTGTAGAAGTCGGCGTCGTACTCCTTGCGCAGCCCGGCGAGGACGAGGTCCTCGGAGATCGGCGCCAGACAGTCCGTCGGCGGTGCGAGGATGTCGGTCTCGCGCATCGCCTCCAGAAACCGGGCGGCGACGTCGCGGTCCTCGGCCACGGATCGAACCTTCGGCGGCTCCTCGTCGACGGTCACCGCGTGCGACCAGATCGCGTCGACGACGTTCTCGCGGGCCGTCTCCCCGAACGTCGCGCCGTCGTACTCCTCGGTCGCGTCGGCGGCCCGGTCGACGAACTCCCGGAGCTGTGCGCGGGTGATCCGGTTGCGGGCGTCCTCTTGGTCGTCGAACTTGTCGGCCAACCGGCCCGAAAGCCCCTCGATCGCCGCGTCGTCCTTGCGGCTCGTCGTTGCGTCGTCGACGAGGCGATAGCAATCCGCGGCCCGATCGACTGTGAGCTCGCCCCACGCCGCGTCGACGGCGTTTTCGCGAACCGTCGCGCCGAACGTCTCGTCGAACTCCGTTTCGATCCCGTCGGCTCGCTCGTCGACGAGGTCGGCGAGTTCCGGGTAGGCGATCCGCTCGCGTCCGCCGACGTCGTCGGCGACGCGTTCGGCGAATGCCGTGGTGGCGGCTGCCGTCTTGTTCGCGACGGCGGCCTCGACGGCCGGCTCGACGTCGGCGCCGGAAGCCGCCCCCGGTGGCCGCCACGCGACCGCCCGTCCGAAGTGTCTGTCCCGGAAGTTGTCGAGGACGCCCCCGGCGGTCTTGGCCCCGACGCGGGTGAACTCGCTCTGAAGGAACCCGGACAGCGAGTACGACTCCGTCGAATCGAGCATCTTCAGAAGCGTCCCCAGCTCGACCCCGTGGGGGTGTGGTCTGATCTCCTCGGTCTCGGGCGGCAACTCCTCGGCCGCGCGCTCGGATTTGAACGAACCGCCGGGCTCGTGAAACTCGATCCTGGCGTGGGGGTTGACGACCGCGGTGTATTTGATGTAGTTGCGGAGCTGTTTTCGCGCCCGCATATTCCCCTCCATCTCGACTTCGATCCGGGTGCCGTGGGGGCGCTCCCAGCTCGTCGCCTCGTCGGCGTCGATTTCCGGTTCGTTGGTGTCCGTATCGATCGTGAGCTCGAAGTAGCGCGCGCGCTCGCCGTTTTCGGTCTTTGAGGTGATATTCGCTGGCTTCCCGGACGTGAGCTGAGCGTACAGTACAGCCGCTGAAATGCCGATTCCTTGCTGTCCGCGGCTGTTTTTGACGCTCATCGCCCCGTCGTTCACGACGACGAAGTTCTCGTCGTCCCCGCGTGCTCCGGGAACTGAGATGTCGTAGACGTGGTCCGGCGGTTCGGTCTCCTCGACCGTCTGAACTGGGAGCAGACACATATCCGAGTCTGTGAACCCCTGGAGATTCTGGACGGTCTCCCACAGCGCCTCGAGCCGATCCGTCGGCCGATGTGCCTCGTCGAGCAGTCCGTACTCCTCGAGTCGGTGTACGTAGCGGGGCTTCTCGACGCGTTCTCCGGACAGCGCCCGCTCGATGAGCCGCTGGTATATCGCCGCGTGTTCGCGACTCGAGCCGAGGCCGGCACCCATCAACAGCGCGGGGACGGTATCGGGTACCGTCTCGTAGGACGTTTTGGCGACGCGAACGTCGTCGAGTAGTGTGGTCGGAATCCGGTCGTAGCGCTGTGTCCGGGTCTCGGTCGTCGTCTCGAATACGCCACCGATCTCCGTGTCCTCGCCGTAGACCTTCGTGAGGTATCGCTCGCTCGGCTCGTCGGCGTATCCGCCGGACCGCTTGGATTCCGTGCTCGCAACGACGCCCTGCATGTTCCAGAGTACGGACAGCTGTCGAGCGAGCGTTTCGCTCGTCGTCGTGTGGGAGAGTTCGTTTCCGGGGTACGCATCCGACCCGTCACCCTGGTACAATGCCGCGATGAGCCGCTGTTGGTGTTCGGCCGACATCCGGAAGACGAACTCGGGGAGACGTTTATTTCCGGCCGCATCACCGCACGTCGCTTTCAGGAACAACGCCAGCGGCGAACCGAACGCTTTCACCCGAGTGGAGTTTCGTTCCCGTTCGACTGTCGTCGACGACCCCGTGATCGCCGCGACGGCCTCCTCGGTCGCTTCGATCAGTTCGGATTCGTGCACTCCGAAGGTGAAACCGACCTGTCTCGGCTCGGCGTGGCCCTCGGATACGTAGTGAGCGAGCAGTTCGACGAACGATTCGTCGACCGGGATCGTGACGGGAACCGCTGTCGCCTCGCCGCCGACCTGATACGTTTTGAACCGACAGTCCCGGGCTCTCTTCTCCCAGCCGAGATCGAGCACCGTCTCGGCAGGGAGGTATCCTTTCTCGATGTAGTTGCTCTCGAAACTGTCACGGAGAACGTCGACGCCGTTGTACCGGTAATAGGATCGCTTCCGGGGGCTATCCGGCGACGGTTTCTTTCGTATCGTCTCGCCGGAGCGGATCTCGGCCAGCGTCTCATCGTCGAACCCGTACACGTACACCCGACGTTCTTCGAGTTCCTCGATCGGGATGTGTTCGAGGAGGTTGATCTCCTCGACCGGTTCGTCCATTCTCGGGAGCGACTGAGGTGCCAGGACCGTATCGCCGGGTTCGAGATCGCTCGCCTCGATCTCTTTCGTGTTCCCGTCTTTCGTCACCCCGAAAAGGCTGTGGTTGCCGGTCACCTCGACGCTCCGTCCACGGCTCGTGGTGATCCGGAACGTCCGCTCGCGCGTCCGATGGCGGATCGCGTGTGTCGCCGCCTGCCACGACGTTTCGTGTGTTTTCCTGTCGAACGACGGAACCTCGATGTCGTCCGGGAGAGGCGCTGTCGCGTCGCCGTCCTCGTCGTCGGGCGGAAGATACGCATCGCACAACACGCCGATCGGCACCGTCTCGACCTTGCCATCGCGCCGCACCAGAACCTGCTGGTCCGGCGTTAGCGATTGTTTGCGTGCGTGAAACCGCGACCCATACAGCAGCTTCCCGAACACTTTCGGGACCTGCTCTCCGGTGATCCCGGGACCGTTGTCCTCGACGACGAGCCGGTAGTAGCCGCCGACCTCTTTGATTTCGACGTAGATATCCGGGAGGATCCCGGCCTCCTCGGTGGCGTCGAGGGCGTTGTCGACCGCCTCCTTGACCGCGGTGACGAGCGCCTTCGCGTCGCTGTCGAAGCCGAGCATCTGCTTGTTCTTTTCGAAGAACTCGGCGATAGAGATGGAGCGCTGGTTCTCGGCGAGCTCCTCGGCGACCGCGCCGCCGCCCTCGCCGAGTTCCGACTGGTACGAAGTCATCTACCGGGAGCTAAACCTCCCGGAACGTAAAACCCCGTCGGGACCACGGTGAAAGTGAAGCCGTCGGGGGCGAGCGTGGCGGCGGGGCGCCAGGCGCTGCCGATCACTCCTCGCGAGGGGTCCCGAGGTGGTCCATGTGGTACGCCAGGCGGACGAGCCACGCGGTCGGGAGCGTACAGACGACGAAGGCCACGCCGACGCCGGTCGTTGACAGCCCCGCGGCCCCCACGGCGATCCCGGCGACGACGTAGGCGAACGAGACGACGACAGAAAGCACCGTCGCGGTGACGAGAATGCCGTTGACGGCGATCACCCGGGTGTTGTACTTGATCCAGCGGTCGCAACTCCGCAGCACTCGGGTCTCGAACGCGTCGCCGTCGGCCGCGATCCATCGCTCGACGGCTTCGGCGGCGATCTCCTGTCTGCGTGCGATCTGGGACTCGACGGTCGTCCGGGTCCCCTCGCGGGCCAACGCGAGCGCTTCCCGTCGGCTTTCGCGGGATCGGAACCGCCGTCTGCCACACCGGTGTTACAGCGGCGACGTATTTGTTCGTCGGGCGCTCGCGGAACGCGGCAGCGGACGAACGATGGGCGTTCGCCCGCGCGCGTGCGGGGGATTTATAAACGCCGCGTTGTAAGAATAAGCAGTATCAGATGTCTCAGAACAGCGACTACAGCGCCGGACAGATACAGGTACTGGAGGGGCTAGAAGCCGTCCAGAAGCGTCCGGCGATGTACATCGGCTCTACGGATGGACGCGGCCTCCATCATCTCGTCTACGAGGTCGTGGACAACTCCATCGACGAGGCGCTGGCCGGGCACTGCGACGCCATCGAGGTGCGCATCAACGAGGACGGGTCGGTGAGCGTCGTCGACGACGGGCGCGGGATTCCCGTCGACACCCACGAGGAGTACGACCGCCCCGCGGTGGAAGTCATCATGACAGTCCTCCACGCGGGCGGAAAATTCGACAGCAAGTCCTATCAGGTCTCCGGTGGTCTCCACGGCGTCGGCGTCTCGGTCGTCAACGCCCTCTCGAAGTGGCTCGAGGTCGAAATCAAACGCGACGGCGCCGTCTGGCGTCACCGCTTCGACCACGGCGAGCCCGAAGCGGACATAGAACGGGTCCGGGAGATGAACCCGGGCGAGGGGACCGGCACCGAGATCCGCTTTTGGCCCGACGGCGACATCTTCGAAACCACGGCGTTCGAGTACTCGACGCTGGAGTCGCGGCTCCGGGAGCTCGCCTTCCTGAACCCCGGCGTCGAGATCGCCCTCCGGGACGAGCGCTCCGACGAGGGGACAAACTCGGTGTTCGAGTACGAGGGGGGCATCCGGGAGTTCGTCGCGTACCTCAACGAAACACGTGAGCTGCTCCACGAGGACATCGTCTACGTCGAGGACGACGCCGACGACATCCACGTCGAGATCGCAATGCAGGCGACAGCGGGCGTACAGGGGTCGATCCACGCCTTCGCGAACAACATCAACACCCGCGAGGGCGGGACGCACCTGACTGGTTTCAAGACCGCGCTCACCCGCATCATAAACGACTACGCGGGATCGAACGGTCTGCTCTCGGACCTCGACGGCACGCTCAAAGGGGAGGACATCCGCGAGGGCCTGACGGCCGTCATCTCGGTCAAACACCCCGACCCGCAGTTCGAGGGCCAGACGAAGACGAAACTCGGCAACAGCGACGTTCGGGGGATCGTCGAGGGAGCCGTCCACGAGAAGCTCGCGACGTACCTGGAGGAACACCCCGACACTGCCGAGGCCATCGTCTCGAAGGCCGTCGAGGCGGCGAAGGCACGCAAGGCAGCGAAAAAAGCCGAAGAACTGACGCGCCGGAAGTCGGCGCTAGAATCGACTTCGTTGCCGGGAAAGCTCGCCGACTGCCGGGAGCGAAGCCCCGAGGACGCGGAGCTTTTCGTCACCGAGGGCGACAGCGCCGGCGGGAGCGCAAAGCAGGGCCGCAACCCCGAGTTCCAGGCGATCCTCCCGATCCGCGGGAAGATCTTGAACGTCGAGAAACACCGTCTCGACCGCATCCTCGAAAACAACGAGATCCGAAACCTGATCACGGCTATCGGGACGGGGATCGGCGAGGAGTTCGACATCGAGGCGGCGCGGTATCACAAGGTCATTCTCCTGTGCGATGCGGACGTCGACGGCGCACACATCAGGACGCTACTCTTGACGTTCCTCTATCGGCACATGACGCCGCTCATCGAGGCGGGCTACGTCTACGCCGCCCAGCCGCCGCTGTACCGGATTCGCTACAACGGCGAGACCTACGACGCGATGACCGAAGCCGAACGGGAGGAGGTCGTCGCGGACGTCTGCGGCGGCGACCCGGATCAGGTCCAGCGGTTCAAGGGGCTCGGCGAAATGAACCCCGAACAGCTCTGGGAGACGACGATGGATCCCGACAACCGGATCCTCAAGCGGATCACCGTCGAGGATGCGGCGGCGGCCGACCGGATGTTCAGCGTGCTGATGGGTGACGCCGTCGGGCCGCGAAAGCAGTTCATCAAGGACCACGCCGAGGAGGCGGAGTGGATCGACATATGAGCTCCGAGGCCCCCGACGCGCCGGACGTTCCGGCCGACGAGGTAGAGCCCGTCCGCATCGAGGACGAGATGGAGCAATCCTACATCGACTACGCGATGAGCGTCATCGTCGGGCGCGCACTGCCCGACGCCCGCGACGGCCTCAAGCCCGTCCAGCGGCGCATCCTCTATGCGATGGACGAGATGGGCGTCACGTCCCGGTCGGGCCACCGGAAGTCCTCCTCGATCGTCGGGGACACGATGGGGAACTACCACCCCCACGGCGACTCGGCGATCTACGACGCCCTCGCACGGATGGCACAGGACTTCTCGCTGCGATACCCCCTCGTCGACGGCCAGGGGAACTTCGGCTCCGTCGACGGCGACCCCCCCGCGGCGATGCGATACACCGAGGCGCGGATGGCCCCCATCGCCGAGGAGTTGCTCGCCGACATCGACAAGGACACGGTCGACTTCGCGCCGAACTACGACGACCGCCTGACAGAGCCGGCGGTGTTGCCGGCGGCGATCCCGAACCTGCTCGTCAACGGCGCGTCGGGGATCGCAGTCGGGATGTCGACGAACATCCCGCCGCACAACCTCGGGGAGG
The DNA here is from genome assembly GCF_000591055.1 of Natronomonas moolapensis 8.8.11. Classification (GTDB taxonomy): domain Archaea; phylum Halobacteriota; class Halobacteria; order Halobacteriales; family Haloarculaceae; genus Natronomonas; species Natronomonas moolapensis. Next base: position 1,333,562 of record NC_020388.1, read on the forward strand.
TGATCGACGCCGCGATCCACGTCATCGACCATCCCGGCTGTTCCGTGGCCGAGTTGCTCGACACGCCTGACTCGGACGGCTACGTGAAGGGTCCCGACTTCCCGACCGGCGCGAAGATCGTCAACCGCGAGGGGCTGTGGGACGCCTACACCGAGGGCCGTGGGCGACTCCGGGTTAGAGCGGAGATGGAAACCGAGTACGACGAGACGGGCGGGGATCGCATCGTCGTCACCGAACTCCCCTACCAGCAGAACAAGGCCCGCCGGATCGAACGCATCGCCGACGACGTCGGGGAGGGCAAGATCGAGGGAATCCGCGACATCCGCGACGAGTCCGACAGGAACGGCGTCCGGATCGTCGTCGAGTGCAAACGGGGCGCAAACGCCGACGTGGTCCGGAACCAACTGCTCGAACACCACCTCGAAAACACCTTTTCGGTGATCTCGCTCGCGCTGGTCGACGACCAGCCCCGGATACTGAACCTGAAGGAGCTTCTCGAGGCGTTCGTCGAGCACCGCCGCGAGGTCGTCCGCCGTCGCTCGCAGTTCGAACTCGACGAGGCCGAGGACCGCGCCCACATCCTCGAGGGGCGGCTCACGGCGCTGGACAACGTCGAGCGCGTCGTCGAACTCGTCCGCGACAGCGAGGACCGCGACGCGGCGATGGCGGGGCTTCGCGAGGCGTACGACCTCTCGGAGGCACAGGCCGAACACATCGTCCGGATGCAGCTCGGCTCGCTCACGTCGATGGAAGCCGGCGAGATCGAGGCGGAGTATCGGGACGTCCAAGACGAAATCGAGCGGCTCGAAACGATCCTGAACGACGAGAGCGAGCTGCTCGACGTCATCAAGGACGAACTCGAGGCGGTCAAGGCGTCCTACGACGACGAGCGCCGAACGGGAATCGTCGAGGACGCCGGCGCCGTCACCCGCGAGGACCTCATCGCAGAGGAGGAGGTCGTCGTCGCGGTCTCGGAGGACGACTACGTCAAGCGGATGTCGCTCTCGGAGTTCGATCCCCAACACCGCGGCGGCAAGGGGATCATCGGCTCGCGCCCGAAGTCTGGCGATCGGGTCTCGACGGTGTTTACCGCCTCGACGCACGATTATCTCCTCTGTTTCACCAACCAGGGCCAGGTCTACCGCCTGAAAGTGTTCGAGTTGCCGGAGATGGGCCGGACCGCCCGGGGCACCTCGGCGGTCAACATCGTCGATCTCGACGACGGCGAGGAGATCACCGCGGTCGTCAACACCGACGACATCGGCGAGGGGTACTTCGCGATGGCGACGAGAAACGGCTACGTCAAGCGGACCGAGGTCTCGGCGTTCGAGAACGTCCACTCGGGCGGCATTCGCGCGCTCACGCTCGAATCCGACGACTCCCTCGTCGACGTGGAGGTCACCGACGACGACGGCGACCTCCTGGTCGGCACCCGGGAGGGAATGACGATCCGCTTTTCCGGGGCCGACGCCCGACCGATGGGCCGGTCAGCACGGGGCGTCAACGGCATCGACCTCCGGGACGGCGACCGCGTCGCCGGTCTCGTCGCGGCGGCGGCCGACGACGACCGACATCTCCTGACGGTGACGAAGAACGGCTACGGCAAGCGGACGCCGCTGTCGGAGTACCGCCGCCAATCGAGGTACGGCAAGGGGCTCATCGACATCAAGACCGACGAGCGAAACGGTCCCGTCTGCTCGATCAACGCCGTCTCCGAGGGCGATGGTCTCGTCATTATGAGCGAATCCGGCCAGATCATGCGCACCCACGTCGGCGAGGTCTCGACGGTCGGCCGCAACACGAAGGGCGTCGTCGTGATGCGTCTGGACGACGACGACCGCGTCGCCGGCGTGGACGTCGTTCCCGACGAGGGGCGCGACGACGGACTCGAGGCGGACGATGAGACCGAAGCAGTCGGCGGGTCCGACGGCGAAGCCGGACCGGGCGACGAGTAGGCGGCGTTACTCCAGCGGTTCGATCAACTCGACCGCGTGGCCGTCGGGGTCGAGCACGAACGCGGTTTTGGCCCCCGCGGCGGGCTGGTCGGCGGGCTCCTTCCGGACGCCGTGGTGGTCGATGGTCTCGAAGGCCGCGTCGACGTCGTCGACTTTGACCGCGAGGTGGTCCCACCGGTCGCCGTCCTCGCTCGGCGTCTGGCCCTCGGTGTCGGAGAGTTGGAGTTCGACGCCGTTGTCGTCGGCGACGTAGCGATTGACCGTTTCGCCGTCCTCGGTTTCGAAGCCCCACGACTCCTCGAACTCGAGGTTCTCCGTGTACCACTCGACGGATCGTTCGACGTCCGAGACGTTCAAACAGGTGTGTAGGATCACCATACCGAAGCACCGACCGGGCCGGGCATAACGGCGGCGGTTCGACCCCGCGGGACCCGACGGCCGCGCTCGACCCCCAGACGGGAACGAGGGGCGTCGCTACTGGAAGCCGATCCGGCCGCCGCTCTGTCGGCGGCCGTCCGGGCTGCCCCCGCGGAACTGGTCTTCGACGTCGTCGTAGTAGCTGCGGATGTCCTCGGTGATCGTCGGACGGACGGACTCCAGTGCCTGTCTGAAGTGTCGCATCTCCACGTCGTCGGCGGCGTCGTCCTCGCGGAGCGCCTCGATCGCCGCCTCGCGGGCGATCGATTCGAGATCCGAGCCGACGTAGCTACCGGTCATTTCGGCGATTTCGCGGAGGCTCACGTCGGGCGCCAGCGGTGTATCGTCGGTGTGGATGCGGAGGATCTGCTCTCGGCCCTCCGTGTCCGGTTCGCCGATCATGACGAGCCGATCGAACCGACCCGACCGGATGAGCGCCGGATCGATCATATCGGGGCGGTTCGTCGCGCCGATCACCATCACGTCGTCCATGTCCTCCAGGCCGTCGAGTTCGGTCAGCAGTTGATTGACGACCCGCTCGGAGACGTTCGAGCCGACCTCGCCGCCACGGCCGGGCGCCAGCGAATCGAGTTCGTCGAAGAAGATCACCGTCGGCGAGACCTGTCTGGCCTTCCGGAACGTCTGTCTGATGGCCTTCTCGCTCTCGCCGACCCACTTCGAGAGGAGTTGTGGGCCACGAACCGAGATGAAGTTCGCGTTGGTCTCGTTGGCGACCGCCTTCGCGATGAGCGTCTTCCCGGTGCCCGGCGGGCCGTACAACAACACCCCTGCGGGCGGGTTGATTCCCATTCGGTCGAACTTCTCGGGGCTGTTCATGGGCCACTCGACGGACTCTTTGACCTGGTTCTTCTCGTCGGTGAGGCCGCCGACGTCGTCCCACGACACCTTCGGCAACTCGACGAGTACCTCCCGCATCGCCGAGGGGTCGACCTCGTTCAGCGCGTTGCGGAAGTCGTCCCGTTTGATGATCATCCGGTCGATGAGGCTCGGCGGGATGTCCTCCTCGTCGAGGTCGATCTCGGGGAGATATCGGCGCAATGCTTTCATCGCGGCCTCCTTGGTGAGGCTCTCGATGTCGGCGCCGACGAAGCCGTGGGTCTCGTCGGCCATCGTGTCCAGGGAGACGTCGTCGGCCAGCGGCATCCCGCGGGTGTGGATCTGGAGGATTTCCTTGCGTCCGGTCTCGTCCGGGACGCCGATCTCGATCTCCCGGTCGAAACGCCCCGGCCGCCGGAGGGCGGGATCGACGGCGTCCACGCGGTTCGTCGCCGCGATGACGATGACTTGCCCCCGCGACTCCAGGCCGTCCATCATCGTCAGTAGTTGGGCGACGACGCGGCGTTCGACTTCGCCGGTCACGTCCTCGCGCTTGGGCGCGATCGAATCGAGTTCGTCGATGAAGATGATCGACGGCGACTCCTCGGTCGCGTCCTCGAAGATCTCCCGCAGTTGCTGTTCGGACTCGCCGTAGTACTTCGAGATGATCTCGGGACCGGCGATGGAGAAGAACGAGGCGGAGGTCTCGTTGGCGACCGCCTTCGCAAGCAGGGTCTTGCCCGTACCGGGCGGGCCGTGCAACAATACCCCCTGTGGCGGCTCGATGCCGAGCTTCTTGAATATCTGGGGGTGTTTCATCGGCAACTCGACCATCTCGCGGACGCGCTGGATCTCGTTTTGGAGGCCGCCGATGTCCTCGTAGGTGATGCCGCCGCCGGTCTTCTCGAAGCCGGCGATCGGTTCCTCGCGGAGTTCGACCTCGGTGTCCTCGGTGACGAGACACACCCCGTCCGGGTCAGTCTCGACCGCGATGAGCGGGATGGCCTGTCCCGGCGACCGCATAAACGGGTGGTTCGTCGAGGACATGACAGGGACGATGTCGCGCTCGACGACCGGCCGCTTGAGTATCTGCCGTTTGACCATCCCCGCGGCGTCGGAGCCGAACTGCACCGACGCCTCCTCCGGCGGGGCGAGAACGAGCTTGTCTGCCTTCGTCGCCTCGGCCTTCCGTATCGTGACGCGCTCGCCGATGCCGACGTCGGCGTTCTGTCTGGTGAAGCCGTCGATCCGGACCGTGTCGGTGTTCCAGTCCTGCCGGTCGGCCCGCCAGACTTTCGCCGCTGTCGTGTCCGCGCCTTCGATCTCGATTATGTCACCCGGCGACAGCTTGAGATGGAGCAGGGTGTCCGGATCGAGGCGTGCGATCCCCCGTCCGGAGTCGTTGGGGTACGCCTTCGCGACCTCGAGTTGAACCTCGTTCATCCTGATATATATACTCCGCTCCGCCCGGAGATATGCTTTTTGCTCACGACACCGCTTCGGCGTCATCAACTGTCGGCTCCAGCCCCCCCTAGAGCGCGAGGCTTTCGCCTCGAATCTCCGCAAGCCGGCGAATCGTATGCGATCCCGAGAGGGCGTCCACTGACGCCGCGGACCGGCGCTCCTCGCCCGCGAGAGACTCCGACATCGTTTTGACCGTCGGGTCGGTATCGGTGTTCGAATGATAGAGCGGCTGGCGAGACAGCTCGGGAAGGAAGAACGAGACCTCCTCGTCCTGGAGGCCGTGCTTTCGCACTACCCGATCGGGATCGCCGGGATCGCCGAGGACGTCGGGATCGACGAACACAAAACGAGACACTCCCTCCGGATGCTCGAAGACGACGGGCTCGTCGATCCGACGCCCGACGGGGCCGTCCCGGCCGACGGCGTCGGCGGGCGCATCGAGGAGATCAACGCTGGCCTCGACGGCCTCGTCGAGCGCGCCGAGGAGCTCAAGCGATACGGCGACGAGTGACGGGAGATGCCGGCCGAAACCGGAAGGCTCGAAACGCCCGGTCGACTACGAGGCATATGTGGATCCTCGATGCGGACGCCGGCCTCCCCGGTTGGGCCCTCGGCGTGGTGTTGCTCGCGGGGACGATATCGGTCGCCGGCGTGACGGACTACTTGTTGACGGGGGCTGGCTACGACATCGCCGGGACCGCCGTTTGGGCGCTGTGTTACGCCGGCGCGCTCGCGACGGTCTGGGTCGTCTGGCTGCGCGACATCGAGTTTACCGGGCCGGAGAGTGGATAGCGATACGCCCACGGGGCGCGGTCGAACTCACAGCCGATCACTTGGTGCCGACACCGGTGATCTCGATTCGAGCGCCGCCCTCGACGCTGTCCGTGACGCGGAGCTCCCGGCCGTGTGCCTCGACGGTTTCTCGGGCGATCGCCAGCCCGAACCCGCTGCCCCAGACCGTCGTGCTGTAGCCCGGCTCGAACACCGCAGCGGCCGAATCGTGACGGGCTCGGAGCCGCCAGTCGGGTTGTTCGACGACGGGGATCGGGGATACGCTCGCCGTGATCGCCGAGCCGACGGAGGCGGTCACTGCCCGCTGACGATCTCCTCGTAGCGCGCGCCAGTCTGTTTGAGCGTTTCGGTGGAGTAGAGCCGCTCGTGTTCGAAAGGGAGATATTCGGTCGCCAACTCGTCGATCTTCCCGTCGACCGCCTCGGGGTCGCGGCCGTGGATCATAGTGAAGAGGTTGTACTCCCATCCCTGCTCGGGGCGACGGGGACGGTGATAACACAGCGTCACGTAGGGGAGTTCCCCGACCGTCTCCCCGAGAGCATCGAGGTCGCCGTCGGGGACGTCCCAGACGACCATGCAGTTCGAGTCGAAGCCGGTGACGATGTGGTTGACGACGCAGCCGATCCGCTTGATGCAGCCGTCCGCGGAGAGCCGTTTGATCGCGCTCAGGACGTCCTCGACGGACGCATCGACCGCCGCAGCCACGTCCCGGTAGGGGGTCTTCGAGAGGGGAAAGCCCTCCTGGATCTCGAGGATGAGCCGTCTATCGAGATCCGAGAGATCAGCGGCCGCCGTCTCGGAGATCCGCGTGGCGTCGACGGTCGTCGAGTCGATCGACTCCCGGGCGAAGCGGTCGCCGTTGACCACGGGAAACTCGAGATCGATGTAGAAATCCGTCAGCATCGGAAGCACTAGCACCGAACAGCCGGTTTCGGCTTCGATCTCCGAAACGATCCGGTCGCGCGTCTCGAGGGACCCGGCCGTGACGACGAACCACATGTTCCACTCGTGGTCGCGGCGGTAGTTGTGGTTCACCTGCCGGTGGCCGTTGATGACCTCGGCGATCTCCCCGAAGCGGTCCTCCGGCGCTCGTACCGCAGCCAGCGTCGAGGAGCCGATGACCGGCGGGTTGAGCACCGCTCCGAACCGGCGGAAGATCCCCGCCTCCCGGAGCCGTTCGACACGTTCGAGCGCCTCCGTCTCGTTGATTTCTAAGGCCTCGGCGACGCGTCGGAACGGTCGTTCCGCCACCGGAAACCCCGATTGGTAGCCGTCGATAATCGCCGCGTCGGTCGCGTCGATGGCCGCTCGCCAATCGTCGCCGTCGGTGGCCGGCGTACTCATTACCCTGTCTACGGGGCAGGGGGTTTAGTTTTCGTCGGTCACGAACGGCTTCGCCGCCGTTCGGCTCAGCGTGCTCCCCACAGAGTACGGGTGGATTCTCCCGGTATAGGAAGATGGAACGGGTTTTTGTTCCACAAGGCCGAACGCACCGTATGGCACAAGCGACGGAACGGTACGGGGAGTGGCCGCTGAAACGGCTGATGACCGAGGTCGTCGGCTCGGGGCACAAATCCGCCGACGACATGACGCGCGAGCAAGCGAGCGAAGCGTTCGAACGGATTCTCGACGGCGAACCCGACCGGACGACGCTCGGGGCGTTCCTCCTCGCGAACCGCTGGAAGCGAAACACGCCGGAGGAACTCGCCGCCTACGTCGATGTGATGGCCGACGGCGTCGAGACGGCTCACCCCGAGTGCAACCCCGTCGACTGCGGGGCGAACTACGACGGGAAGGGCCGGACTGCCCTGCTCGGGGTCGCCTCGGGGCTCGTCGCGGCCGCGGCTGGGACTCCGGTCGTGGTCCACTCCGGGGACCGCGTTCCGACGCAAAAACAGGACGCCTACAAGCACGTACTCGACGAACTCGGCGTTCGAACCGATCTCGCCCCCGAGGCGTCGGCGGAGATGACCGACGAGGTCGGGTTCGGGTTCTACTACCAACCGGAGTTCAACCCCGGTGTGGAGGCGCTCTTCGATCGCCGCGACCAGATGGGCGTCCGCACGTTCCTCAACACGGTCGAGACGCTCGCGAACCCCGCCGGCGCGTCCGTCCATCTGGGGAGCTTCTATCACCTCCCGTACGCCAAGCGGATCATCGACACTGTCGACGCCTCGGCGACCTCCGGGGTCGAACGCGTCGTGATGTTCCAGGGGCTGGAGGGGTACGACGACGTCCGGCCCGGCTCCACCAAGGTGGCCGTCTGGGACCACGGCGGCGAGGTGACGGACTTCGATATCGAAACGCCGGAGTACGGCATGGACTTCGAGAGCGATGACCTCGGCGTCGACGACGTCGCGGCCGAGTCGGCAACGATCACCGAAGAGATTCTGCGCGGCGAGCGTAACGACCAGTTCGCCGACGCGGTCGCGGTCAACGCCGCGCTACGGATCTACGCCCGCGGTGACGCCGACGATATCGAGGCCGGACTCGAGACAGCCCGCGATGCCATGGCGTCGAACGAACCGGCAGCGCGGCTGGACGCGCTCCGGTCGTTCTAGCGGGCCCGAAGCGAGTATGCGATTATCGAGAGTCCGGAGAGGACAAAGAGGCTCTCGATCAGGATGCCGATCCCGAGGTTGCTTCCCAGCAACTCGAAGGTGAGACCGGCCAGCAACACGCCGACGACGATGAGACCGAATCCGATCGCGAGCAGGCCGATCGATCGGTCCGCAGTCCGTCGATACGCGCTGAACGCGAGGTAGGTGACAACACCGCCGACGAGGAGAATGGACGTCTTGACGATGGCTATCGCGAGTTGGACTTCGAAACTGGATGTCGAATGTACCATGATTACAGCTCTTTTTGCACCTCGGACCACATTTCCGCGAGGCGTTCGTCCGGGTTTCGAACCGGCCGATCGATCTCGACTTCGAGGCCGGCGGAACCGGTCCGTGTCACGACGACGGCTTCGAAATTGAGTCGGTACCGCGTCGCGTGGCTGCCGTCCTCGCGGATCTGGGTTCCCTCGCTGACGAGGGTCGCCTCCGACAGCCGCTCGAGCTTTCGGTACAGCGTCGATCGAGGGATGTCACACCGGTCGAGAAGCGACCGCGCCGTTCGGGGGTCGCCTAATTCGGTGAGAATGGCGCGACAGTCCTCGTCGTGCAACGCCCCGAGTACCGCGTCGATGTCCGGGGTCTCGTCTTCGATCGACGGATCCCGAACCATAGTGTGTCTTCTCGCCGGAGAACTAAACGGCTGTGGATTGACAACACCCGGACGAGGAGTCGGCAGTCTTTTGCGACGCCCACCCCTGCATGGGGTATGAGCGACGACAGAGCCGTCTCCAATCCGGACAACCCGACCGTAACGCTGCGGACGACCCACGGCGATATCACCGTCGAACTGTTCGAAGGACGGGCACCGCGAACCGTCGAGAACTTCCTCGGCCTGGCGGAGCACGATCCCGCCGCCGACGCCGATCCGGGCCTCGAAACCAACACTTGGAAAGACCCCGAAACGGGCGAAGTCCGCGGCGACTCTCTGTACGAGGGCGTCGTCTTCCATCGGGTCATCGACGACTTCATGATTCAAGGTGGGGATCCGACTGGGACCGGCCGCGGCGGGCCGGGGTATCAGTTCGACGACGAGTTCCACGACGACCTCAGCCATGACGGCCCCGGAATCCTCTCGATGGCCAACTCCGGACCGAACACCAACGGGTCGCAGTTTTTCGTTACGCTAGATGCGACGCCACATCTCGACGGCAAACACGCCGTCTTTGGCCAAGTGATCGACGGCATGGACGTCGTCGAGGAGATCGGCTCACTGCCCACCGGTCGCAACGACGAACCCAAAGACGACGTCGAGATCGAGACGGTCGAGGTCGACGGCTGAGTCACTCCTGGGCCCGGATCGCGTACTGCAGGACAGCCAGTGCGGATCGGCCGTCGCGGAGTTCGCCGACCGCCGCCCGCGATCGAAGTTCCTCGAACGTCGCCGTCTCGACGGCGATCGACTCGTTGTGATCGAGGTCTTGCTCGGCGGCCGGTTCACAGCCGTGTGCGACGACATAGTGGAAGACCGAGTCGAAGAGTCCGTTGGCCGGTTCGTACGTCGCGATCTCCTCGACGGCACCGGCGTTGTAACCGGTCTCCTCCCGTAGCTCCCGTCGGGCAGCGGCTCGGACGTCCCCGTCCGCGTCCTCGAGGCCGCCGGCTGGGAGCCCGTAGTTGATCCGGCCGACCGCCTGGCGCCACTCGCGGATGACGACGACGTCGCCCTCGTCGGTGAACGGCAACACCACGACCGACGGCGGTTCCGAGACGGAGTGAAACTCGGTTTCGGTTCCGTCGGGGAGCCGAACGTCGTCGCGCACGACGTCGAAGCCCGGGCACGTGTACTCGGTTTCTGAGCCGAGCGTTCGCCACGCTAGTTCGGAATCGTCCATACTACCGGGTCGAGCGGCGCAGACAAAACGGTATCCCTCACGGATGGCGTGCAGGCGGCGCATTCGTTCCGTCCGACGGCGGCGCGCCGCGCTCCCGTCTCGACCGGCCGTCGACGACTCGTCACGTCGTGGCGTATTTGGCCACGTATCGATATATAAACTCTCGCGTGCGCAGGATCGAGTGTGGCACACGCCGATCGCGGTCTCACCGCCCTTCGAGCCACCCGAAATAACGACCGTAGTGTGTCGCACAGTCCGGATTGAATGCCGCTCCACAGTCAGGACAGGTGGCGGTCGAGACGTACACCGGCGCGGGCATCGACGTCCCACAGACGCCACAGCGGACGGCCGGCTCCTCGCGCCGGTCGACCGGCCACGGCACTGCGCTGTGGTCGGCGAGCACTCGATGGCACTCGAAACAGGCGTAGTACGCCTCACAGCAGCCGAACCGGATGGCGACGACGTCCTGTTCGGTTCCGTAGTGTGCACACCGGGTATCGTCATCCAATCCGACACCGCGTACACTGTCGGGCATACACCCTCTACGACCGGACCGGGTAACTCGGTTGTGTGTCGGCATCGAGGCACTCCACCGACTCGCCGACGGCCCGTCGATGCCAGAGACACCCGTCTTTTTGTTCTCGCGTCCCGTGAGAACTGGGCACATGGAGTACGAACTGGTAGATCTCGACGACGTGCCGGTGACGGATCTCTCCGGAGTCGAATCGGTTCCACCGGACCTCAACATCAGACCCGTCGGCGAACACCTCGGGCTCTCGGAGATGCGCGCGACGGTGTGGTACTTTGACCCCGGCGAGGAGATCCAGTACCACGCCCACAGCGAACAGGAGGAGCTGTATTTCGTCCTTGAGGGGGCGTTCTCGCTGAAGCTGGGTCGATCCGGCGAGACCGAGTACGTCGACGCCGGACCCGGAACGTTCTGGGTCGCGGAGCCGAAGGTCGGCCACGGGCACCGAAACGTCGGCGACGACCGCGGCGTCGTCCTCTCGTTCGGCGCGCCGCCGGTCGACGACCCCGGGCTCAACCCCCACGACCTCGAACATGCTGAATTCTGATGTTTGTGACCTACGCTCTCGACAAATACGTTCGTGATGGGCCAGAGAACTTCGCGTACAATTTGTTTTATCGGTTGAATAGCTGTGGTCCCACAGCACTGCTCGACAGTACGGACGGGCGCAATCTCACACCCCACGGTTCGCTTCCGGTATGTCGGGACCCTCCCCGACCGACTCGCTCGCTTCGGTCGCTTCTCGAGGTGGGAGGGCTCCACCCCGAAGCACGCTGAATCTTTTTTTGTCCGAGGGCCGAACGGAGCATATGGAGTACGAAGAGAGACTCGACCGCGCGCTCGAGACGACGCCGGACATCGAGGAGGCGGCGGATCGGCTCTCGCTGCCCGATCCCGAGGTGCGCCAGGAGGGGGCGGCGACAATATACGAGAACTTCCAGACCACCCTCGACGTCCTCGGCCGAGCGGGCGAGCACGTGATGAAACACCTCCAGTCCGAACTCGGGACGAGCGCCCACATCGACGAGCGGGGGCGACTCAGGCTGACCGGGGCGTTCCGGGCCGGCCGCGTTCGGGAGGCGATGGAGGCGTACGTCGAGCGGTACGTCCGCTGTCCGGAGTGTGGTCTCCCGGACACCAGAATCGAAACCGAGCGCGGGGCGGAGATACTCAGGTGTACGGCCTGCGGCGCGCGCTCCCCGGCTGGCGGGGAGTGACGGCACAGCCGGCCGAACTCACTCGTTCTCCCGTCGCCGCTTCGTCGGCTTGTCTGTCGGGACGTACGTCCGACCGACGCTGCTGCCGCCGACAAGTTCCCGGAGCGATAGCTGCCGTTCGACGCCGTCCTCGCGGGTCGACTCGACGCGCCGTTCGGTGGTCTGGAAGTAGTTGACGAGGGTGACGAGGACGACGCCGCCGACGGTGTTACCGAGGAGGACGGGGAAGACGAAGCCGACGAGACCCGAACGGAGGGCTGCCTCGCCGAGGAAGACGAGATACATGAGTTCGGTGAAGGAGACGACGACGTGAAACAGGTCCGCAAGCGGGATCAACAGAAAGGCGGTGTAGATCAAAAAGAACCGCGAGACCGTATCGCGGGCGGCGAAGTCGAGCCAGACGACGCCGGCGACAATCAACCCCGCGAACCCGGCCTTGAAAAACAGATCAAAAAAGCCCGTCTCGACGCCCTTCCGCGAGATGTCGACGGCAACAGCGGCCGTCTCGGGCGAAAACACGCCCGTCCGCGCCAGGATCAACGCCCCGAACAATCCCCCCGCGAAGTTTCCGACTGCGACGACGACCCAGGTCCGAAACAGCGCGGGGAGACTCGCCAGCCGCTCCAGGACGAGCGCGACGGGCGGAACCGTGTTCTCGGTGTAGAGTTGATAGCCGCCAAGGATGATGTATATGAACCCGATCGGGTACAGCATCGCCGCGAGTACCGGGTTGTCCGTTTTGGCGGTCATCGACGAGTAGATCAAGAAGGTGAGCGTGATCGCAAAGCCCGCAGCCAGCGAACTGAAAAACAGCTCCCGCGTTCCGGTGTCGATCTCCTCGTCGGCGGCGGCGATGATGCGCTGGAACACCTCGTCGGTCCCGAAACGGTCGCGAACGACCTCCCCGACGGCGGGCGCGCCGCTTCGGGACCGTTCGACGGCGTCCCTGAGCGACTCCTCGTCGGCACCGGGTTCGTCGTCCATCGGATCGAGTTCCCCTTCGACACCGGAGTTTAAAAACACCGTCCATCGACGGCGCGAACCCCGCGGTATTTTATTCGGGCAGACGTGGACGGCGTATGGCGATCGAAACCCTCCTCGCCGCGATCGGTCCGAACGACGGCAGCCGGACCGACGAGTTGATCGACGCCGTCGTCGACATCGTCGAACCGACCGACGCGAGCGTCGTCTTGCTCCACGTTTTCAGCGAAACGGCCTATCGGGCGGGAATCGAAGAAGCCGGGTTCGACCCGGACGCTCCGCCATCGCCCGGGGAACTGGCCTCGCGGCTCGCCGGGGTCGATGCCGTCGCGGCGGCGCTCGGGGACTCCGGCCTTGAGTACGACATTGTGGGTGAGATCGGCGACGAAAAGGAGACGATACTGCGGGTCGCCGGCGATACCGATGCGGATCTGCTGTGCGTTTCGGGTCGGAAGCGGTCGCCGACCGGTAAGGCAGTGTTCGGCAGCACGGTCCACGAACTCATGATGGACGCACCCTGTCCGGTGTTGTTCGTCCGGGAGGGCCTCAGCGGCGACGCGGGGACGGCCGATTGATTGGTCCCGGCGGGTCGCGCCGATCACCGGCCCAGTTCCTCGTGAGCGCTCGCGAGGTGATTCGAGGCCAACGCGCCGAGCAGCGAGAGCTCCCCGGCCAGCGCCGCCGTGGTGATGACCTCGGCGAGCGCGTCCGCGTTCGTGCCGGGCGGATTGCCACCGCCACGAACTCCGACGACGTCGAGGCCCTCGCGCTGTGTCGGGAGTTTCGTCCCGCCGCCGACGGTTCCGAGTTCCAGGGACGCGATCGTGAGGCTCGCATAGAGATGTCCGTCACGAACGTCGGCGGTCGTGATCGCGTTCGACCCCTCGACGACCTGGGCGATGTCCTGGCCGGTGGCGAGAAAGGCGGCCGCGACGGTGTTGGCCGCGTGGGCGTTGAACCCGAGCGAGCCCGCCTTGGCCGATCCGACGAGGTTCTTTCTGGTGTTGGCCTCGCTGATGGCCTCCGGGGTCGTCCCGAAGTACCCCTCGACTACCTCGCGTGGGAGCACCACGTCGGCCGCGACGGTCCGGCCGCGTCCCTCGACGCTGTTTATCGCCGCCGGCTTCTTGTCGCTGCAGAGGTTGCCCGACAGGGCGACGAGGTTGGCCGGGGTCTCGGACTCGACGGTTTCGCACGCGGCCTCGGTCGCGATCGTGGCCATATTCATGCCCATCGCGTCCTTCGTGTCGTAGGCGAACCGGAGGAAGACGTTGTCTCCGACGACGTAGGGCGTCACATCCCGCAACTCCCCGTGGCCCGTCGTCGACTCGGCGGTGGCCGCGAGGCGGTCGGCGTTGTCCCTGACCCAGGCTGCGGTTTCGCTCGCCTCGGCGACGCCCTCGACCCGGAACACCGGCGCGCGGGTCATAGCGTTTTTTAATACTCTCGCCGTGGCACCCGCGGCCGCCCGCATCGCCGCACAGCCGCGGTTGACAGAGGCGACCAGCGCACCCTCGGTCGTCGCGAGCGGGAGATACGGCTCGCCCGCCACCGCGGCGCCGTCGACGGCGACCGGGCCGACGACGCCCATCGGCACCTGCGCCGCCCCCACCATGTTCTCGATGTTGGGTTCGGCGGCGGCGGCGTCGAAGGCGTAGGCCCCAGTAGTTTCGAGATCCGCCCCGGTCTCGTCGGCGAGGAGCCGCCTGCGGGCCGCCGTCGCAACGTCGGCGTCGGCGTGCTGTTCGAGTTCGTGAAGCCGCAGATCGCCGTCCTCGACGGCGGTGACGAGTTCGTCGGTATCCATACCGGCGAGGTCGGCTGCCTGTGACTAATGGCTTCCGTCCCGCAGAGCGGCGGTTCTGTCGTTATTTATCGGCAGGTGGGGCATAATACACCGAACTGCCAAGAACGCTCATCGACACAGACGGAGCTTCATGCCGCATTTTCTAAGCAAGATCGCTCTTTCATAGGCTTTTTGAAGACAAATATTTATCAATACAGAGCACTGTGTGTCTGGATACATCCGGAGACCGATAATGAACGAAATGGAAACGGCGGACCTCGAAACGGACCTCAGCCTGTTCAAATACGACCATCTCGAGCAACTCCCGCCCGCGTACCGGACGCTGGAGGAAACAGAGCGCAGCGACCGCATCGCGGCCGCAAAGGCGGAACTCGGCGACGACGTCGTCGTGCTCGGCCACAACTATCAGCGCCGCGAAATCGTAGAGCACGCCGACTTTATCGGGGACTCCTACGGACTCTCGAAGCGCGCCGCCGAGGCCGACGCGGAGTACGTGATCTTCGCGGGCGTGACGTTCATGGCCGAGTCGGCCGACATCATCACTGACGACGACCAGACCGTACTCCTGCCGTCGATGGAGGCGTCCTGTCCCATGGCCGGGATGGCCGAGGCGCTACAGGTCGACGCTGCTTGGGCGGAACTCACCGCCGTCGTCGACGACGACACCGAGATCGTTCCCATCACGTATATGAACAGCTACGCGGACCTCAAGGCGTTCTGTGCGGAGCAGGGCGGGTTGGTGTGTACGTCGTCGAACGCCCACCGCGCCTTCGAGTACGCCTTCGAGAACGGTGACAAGGTGTTGTTTCTCCCGGACAAACACCTCGGGACGAACACGGCCCACCGGCTCGACCAGGGGGACGAAACCGTCGAGTGGGACCCCTGGGACGCCGAGGGGACGGACGCGAGCGAAATTCGCGAGAACGACATCCTCCTGTGGGACGGCTACTGTCAGGTCCACGAGCGGTTCCGGGTCGAACACGTCGAGCAGATCCGAGACGACCACCCCGACGCGAACGTGATCGTCCACCCCGAGTGCCGACGCGAGGTCGTCGCGGCCGCCGACGAGGCCGGCTCGACGGCCACGATCCGCGAGACGGTCGAGAACGCCGATCCCGGCGATACGTGGGCGATCGGGACGGAGATCCACCTCGCGAACCACCTCGCCCGGTGGCATCCGGAGGTGAACGTGCTCCCGCTGTGTGGCGACGCCTGCATGGACTGCAACGCCATGCGGCAGATCGACCCCAACTACCTGACGTGGGTCCTCGAGGGACTGGTCGAGGGGCGCGAGCGAAACGTCATCGAAGTCGCCCCCGAGGAGAAAGCGCGGGCGGAACTGGCCCTCGAGCGAATGCTGGAGATCCAGGGATGACGGCGCGAACGACGGACGTACTCGTCGTCGGATCGGGCATCGCCGGCTGTGCGGCCGCGCTCGCCGCGGCCCGCGAAGGGGCCGAGGTGACGGTCGCCTCGAAAGCGACCCGCCCCGAGGACGCCTCCTCGTGGTGGGCCCAGGGCGGCATCGCCGTCTCGAGGGACGACCCGGAGCGGTTCAAACGGGACATTCTGGACGCGAGCGACGACACCGCTGACCCCGAGGCGGTCGACGTCCTAGTCGAGAACGCCAACGACGCCGTGGAGGACGTGCTGTTGGGGACCCTCGACGTCAGGTTCGATCGCACGGCGTCCGGCGAGGAACCGGCGGCGTCGACAGACGGGCACGCGGCGGGACCGTCGACGCGCGAAGGGTTCGATTTCGGCCGCGAGGCCGCCCACAGCGACGACCGGATCCTCCACGTCGACGCCTCGACGGGCGAGGCGATCCACGTGCCGTTCCTGAATCACCTCGATGCACACGAAAGCGTCGAGATCCGCGAAGACACCGCGGCGCTGGAGTTGATCCGCCACGAGGGACGGGTGTACGGCGCGATGCTGGAACGCGGTGGGGAGGTGGTGCCGACCTTCGCCGGCGCGACGGTGCTCGCGACGGGCGGTGTCGGCGACCTCTACCCCGGTTCCACCAACCCGGCCGGCACGACCGCCGACGGCATCGGGATGGCGGCGCTGGCCGGCGCGGACGTCGCGGAT
This sequence comes from Natronomonas moolapensis 8.8.11, assembly GCF_000591055.1. Lineage (GTDB taxonomy): Archaea > Halobacteriota > Halobacteria > Halobacteriales > Haloarculaceae > Natronomonas > Natronomonas moolapensis. The sequence continues at coordinate 1,350,105 of NC_020388.1, forward strand.
ATGGAGTACGTCCAGTTCCACCCGACGGTGTACACCGGGGCGGCACACGGTGCGGCGGCGGGCGAGGAAGACACCGGCGGCGACGGCGGGCAGTTCCTCGTGAGCGAAGCCGTCCGCGGGGAGGGTGCTGTCCTGCGGAACGGCGACGGCGAGCGGTTCATGCCGGGCTATCACGAGGCCGCCGAGCTTGCCCCTCGCGACGTGGTCGCCCGTGCGGTGACGGCCGAGCGCGAGGCGACGGGCGAGGTCCGTCTGGACGTCTCGCCGCTGGCGTTCGCCGAGTCGTTTCCGGACCTCGCGGCACTGTGTGCTGACAACGGCGTCGACTACGCCGACGGCATCCCGGTCGCGCCCGCCGAGCACTTCCTCTGTGGTGGGGTCACCGTCGACGACTGTGGGCGGAGTTCGCTAGAAGCGCTCTACGCGGTCGGCGAGACGGCCTGTACCGGCGTTCACGGCGCGAACCGCCTCGCCTCGACGAGCCTGCTCGAAGGGCTCGTTTGGGGGCTGCGTGCCGGTGCCGACGCGGCCGGCCGCGAGCCGACGACCGTCGAACCCCCCGAGTTGCGGGACCGGGACCCGGCGCTACCGGAGGGCTTCGCCCGCGAGAAGTTCCACCGGCTCCGTCGCGTGATGGCCGGAGATGTCGGGCTCGAACGCAGCCCGGCGGACCTCAAGCGCGCCCGGTCGGTCCTCCGCCGGCTCAAGGGCGAGGTCGACGCCTACGTCCGCACGCGGACCTCGCGGTCGCTGTACGAACTCCGTCACGCCGTCACGGCGGCGCTGTTAATCGCGCGCGCCGCCGGCGAGAACGACGAGAGCGTCGGCACTCACTACCTGATCGACGCCCCGGAGGCGAGCGCCGACTGAGTCGATGATTCCGACCAGTACGATCGAGGCCTGGCTCCGCGAGGATCTCGGACACCACGACGTGACGAACGACGTCCCGGGGGAGACCGAGGGCCGGCTCGTCGCCACGGAACGCGGTGTCGCCGCCGGCATTGAGGCGGCGACGCAGGTCTTCGAGTATCTCGGGGTTGAGTCCTCGACAGCGGTCGGCGCCGGTGACCGCGTCGACGCCGGCGACGTGGTGTTCCGGACGGAGGGACCGGCCCGGGAGACACTCCGCGGCGAACGCGTGGCGGTCAACGTCGCGGCCCACGCCTCGGGCATCGCGACGCGGACCCGAACGGCACTCGAGGCGGCCCGCCGCGTCTCCGAGGACGTCGCCGTCGCCGGAACCCGGAAGACGACGCCGGGGTTGCGCGGGGTGGAAAAACGCGCCGTCGCGGCCGGCGGGGGCGACACCCACCGACTCGACTGCTCGCACATGGTGATGATAAAGGACAACCACGTCGCCGAACTGGGGATCGAACGGGCCGTCGAGCGGTTCCGCGAGCGCGCCTCGTTCGCGACCCGGATCGAGGTCGAAGCCGAAACCGAAGCCGAAGCGCTCGCGGCCGCCGAGGCGGGTGCCGACGTCGTCTTGCTCGATAACATGATGCCGGCCGAGACGGCGGCTACCGTCGAGGTCCTTCCCGAGGGTGTCGTGACCGAGGCCAGCGGCGGAATCACCATCGAGTCGCTCCCCGAATACGCCGCGACGGGGGTCGACGTCGTCTCGCTCGGATCGCTGACACACAGCGCCGACGCGCTGGACCTCTCATTCCGGATCGGAGAGTGAGGACGGCGGTGGGCGCGTCGACCCCGCCAGGACGGTAACGCGGGCGTCCGGCCTATTGAAGAGTATTTATCTTCAAAACGCGGTTCGGTCGGCAATCGATGTTTCTTAATACGAGTAGCTACAACTACTTTTCGACAACATGGCTTCGACAGCCGAACGGTACGGATGGGCGATGGTGATGGCGCTGCTCCTCGCGCTCGCGATCCCGTGGTTCCTGTGGAGCGTCGACCGTCTCGTTTGGGGACTGCCGCTTTGGCTGTGGTGGCACGTCGGGTGGATGCTCGCCGCGTCGGTCGTCTTTTGGGCGTTCTCCCGGCGTGCGTGGGGAATCTGGATCGTCGACGCGGGCGGTGAGACGGCGTGACCGCGAGCCTCCAGATGGGGATCGTCGTCGGCTACCTCCTCCTCGCGCTCGGGGTCGGCCTCGCCGCCTACCGGGTCACCGACCGCGCGGCCGAGGACTTCTACCTGGCGAGTCGGACCTTCGGAACCGTTGTGTTGCTGTTCACTGTCTTCGCGACGCTGTTGTCGGCGTTCACCTTCTTCGGCGGGCCGGACACCGCCTACGCCTTCGGGCCGGAGTGGATCCTCGTAATGGGGCTGATGGACGGGCTCATCTTCGCTCTTCTGTGGTACGTCGTCGGCTACAAACAGTGGCTGTTGGGACAGCGCTACGGCTACGTCACGCTGGGCGAGTTGCTCGGCGATCGGTTCGGTTCGCGGTCGATCCGCGCGCTCGTCGCCGGCGTCTCGCTGTTTTGGCTGTTCCCGTACGTCATGCTCCAACAGATCGGCGCGGGCGGGGCCTTGGCCGCCCTCACCGACGGGACCGTCCCCTTCGCTGCTGGGGCGACGCTGATAACGGGCTTTATGATCGCCTATGTCGTGTTGGCGGGGATGCGCGGAATCGCCTGGACGGACACCCTCCAGGGGGCGTTCATGCTTGTTGCGGTCTGGAGCGCGCTGTTGTGGGTGCTCGTCGCCGTCGACGGCGGGGTCGGCACGATCAACGCCGGCCTCGCGGCGACGAACCCCGAGTTCCTCGCGCTCGGCAGCGGGTTTTACACCCCGGGGACGATGCTCACGTTCGCGATCTCGATCGCCTTCGGCGTGGCGATGTTCCCACAGGTCAACCAGCGCTTTTTTACCGCCGCCTCGGAGACGGTGTTGAAACGGTCGTTCGCCCTGTGGCCGCTTCTCGTGTTGTTGCTTTTCGTCCCCGCGTTCCTCCTCGGCACCTGGGGCCGCGGCCTCGGCCTCGAGGCGGACATCGGCGCGGGCGAGAGCATTCTCCCGGTCGTCCTCGCGGAGTACACCCCGGCGTGGTTCGCCGCTCTCGTCGTCGCGGGCGCGATCGCCGCGATGATGTCCTCCTCGGACTCGATGTTGCTGTCGGGATCGTCGTATTTCACCCGCGACATCTACCGCCCGCTCGTCGACGACGGGCTCTCCGAGACGGCGGAGGACCGCCTCGGACGGGCCGGCGTCGTCGCCTTCGCGGTCGGCGCCCTCGCGGCGAGCGTCTGGGCCGAGGCGGAGGCCTTCGGCGCGGCGACGGTCGGATCGATCCTCGTCGACATCGGCGACCTCGCGTTCGGCGGGTTCGCACAGCTCGCACTCCCGGTCGTCGTTGCGCTGTACTGGCGGCGGACGACGGGGACCGGACTCGCTGCCGGCGTCGTCGCCTCCCAGATCGCCTACATCGTCTTCAACTTTCTGCCGGAGACGGGCGTCGGCTCTCTCACCCTGTTTTCGGACGCGTATCTCGGGTGGGGGATCTCGATCTACTGTATGCTCTTCGGCCTCCTCGTGACCGTTGCCGTCTCGGCCGCCACGGCGGCGAACCCCGAAGCGAACGTCGACGATCATTTCGGGCTCCGGGCGGACTGACGCGAGCGCCCGTTTCGACCGAACCGCGCTCGTGTCTCGACCGTTCGCCCCGGCTCAGTCGTCGGCCGCCGCGAACGCCTCGCCGTGGCTCACCTCGTCGCCGAGGAGGTCCATGAACGCCGAGAGCCACTCGGGGTGATCCGGCCACGCCTGCCCGGTCACGAGGTTGCCGTCGGTGACGACGCCGTCGACCCACGAACAGCCCGCGGCCTCGCACTCGGCTCTGACCGCCGGATAGGCGGTGAGTTCGTAGCCCTCGAGGACGCCGGCAGCGGCGAGGATCTGTGGGCCGTGACACACCGCCGCGACCGGCTTGTCGGTCTCGAAGAAGTGCCGAACCGCCTCGAGGACGGGCTCGTGCGTCCGGAGGTACTCGGGGGCGCGCCCGCCGGGCACACAGAGGGCGTCGTAGTCGCTCGGCTCTGTTTCGGCCATCGTCGCGTTCAACTCGAAGTCGTGCCCGCGGGACTCCATATACGTCTGATCGCCGCGGAAGTCGTGGATCGCGGTCTTGATCGTCTCGCCGGCTTCCTTGTCGGGACAGACGGTGTGGACCTCGTGGCCGACCATCTCGAGCGCCTGAAACGGCACCATAATTTCGTAGTCCTCGCCGAAGTCACCGACGATCATCAGGATTTGCTTGCCCATTGGTATCACCATTCTCCCTGTTGCACGAGCGATAAATAAACCCCTGTGTCGGGCGGGATTGTGGCGCTCCGAACCCCCGTATCCGGCGGAACGGCGGCGTTGCACCGGACGTCCCGACCTCTCACCCCCACGTCCAGCGCGCGTCGAGTACGTACCGATAGATGCCGCTGAGGACGATCGCGACCGCGTTCGCCGCCAGGTACGGAACGCTCTGCCATTCGACGAGGACGTAGAGGACGGCGAGTTGGATCGGGATAGCCGTCCCGCGGACGAGGTTGGTCTTACACAGGCCGACGACGTACTCGACGGGACCGCTGTTTCGCATCGCCCGGAACGTCCAGGCGTTGTTGAGCACGTACGAGAGAACGATGGTAATTTCGATGGCGACCAGCGCGCCGACGATGTAGTTCACGCCGGCCCCCTCGACGAACAGCCAGAGCGTCCCCATCTGGACCCCGGCAGTGAAGACGCCGACAGCGACGAACCGGCGCAGGCGGGCCGCAAGCGGGCCGACGAGGAGGCTTCGGAGAAGCGACCGCATCTACCGGTAGCCGAGCGCTTCGAGGCGCGCCCCGAGGTCGTCGTCCATCTCGTCGCCCCGGTCCGTCCGCCCCGTCCGCAGCGTGGCGGCGTGGGCGTCGGCGATCTCCGCGAACTCCCGGAGGACGTCGCGTTGTGTCGGCGTCGGGTCCACAGAGAGGTCCTCCTGTTGGGACGGGTCGGCGGATCGGGCGTACAGCTCCGTCACCCCGGTCTCTGTGTTTTCGATGTACGTCCACTCGTCGTCCCGAACGCCTACGAGCAGGTCGCCGTCGTCGAGCGAGCGCGGGATCGGCTGTGCGGTCACCTCCTCACCACGAACCGTGACGGACACGACCGGGTCGTCGGCCGGGGCGTCCCCCTCGAACACGCCCGGGGCTAGCGACTCGCCGTGCCAGGCGTCCGGCGAGTCGACGCCGGCGAGATCCGCGACGGTCGGCGGGATGGAATCGAGACCGACCTGCCCCTCGACCCGGCGGGCGGGCGCGCCGGGGACGTCGACGATCAGCGGCACGCGGATCAGTTCGTCGTAGAGCTTCGGGTAGTGCGCGAGGTGGCCGTGCTCTTGGAACTCCTCGCCGTGGTCGCCCGCGAGGACGACGGCCGTCTCGTCGGCGAAGCCACCCTCGGAGACCACGTCGAGGAGTCGCCCGACGCTGGCGTCGACCTGCCGGGTGGCCGCCCGATACAGCGTCCGGAGCTCCGAGAGCGTCCGTTCGTCGACGTCCCACCCCAGCCCGGTCCGGGTGTGGGCGTGCAACATCCGGTGGGTGCCGACCCACCCCTCGGAGACCTCGCGGATGTACCGCGGGGCTGGAACGTAGGGCGTGTGGGTGTCCATGTAGTGCACCCAGAGGAAAAACGGCGAGTCGGCCGACCGGAGGAACTCGCTCGCGGCGTGTTCGACGTCGAACATCCGGGAGGTGTCGAGGAACGGTCGATCGTCGGCCGTCCCGCGGAGCCACGACCCGAGACGGCGGGCCGGCGACATCGCCAACTGGAGCCACGCCTCGACCGTCGGATGGGTGGCGAGATAGCGGCTGTAGATGCTGGAGCCGACGCTCGCGACGAACGGCTCGAACTCGTCGAATCCCTCGTCGTAGCCCCAGTGCTCCGTGAGAAACCCGTTCGCGGCGTTGAATCCGCCCGTCGAGACGCCGGCCTCCGAGAGCGTCGACGCGAGCGTCGGGGTCTCGGCGACCCCGATCCGGTCGGAATCCGCGAAGACGGGCCGGGAGGCCATGATCGACGGGAACGAAAACGGCGTCCAGTTGCCGGTCGCGAAGGCGTCCTCGAAGACGGTCCCGCGCTCGGCGAGCGCGTCCATCTCGGGGGTGTGTCGCTCGGGGTCGTACGCGCCTATCGCGTCCGCTCGGAGCGAATCGACGGTTATCAACACGACGTTCGAGATGTCTGTGTCACGTGGCATGATCGTCGGTCGTAGCCGCCGTCGGTGTTCGTCCGAGACGGGGAGACGCGGGATCCTCTCTTCCCGAGCGCCAGTCGGCGTACGGTGGGTGTCGGTTCGCGTGCGGTGGATGTCGGTTCGCGTGCGGTGGATGTCGGCTCGCGTTCGGCATCGGCGCGTACACGCGCTGAATCCGCCGAAACGTCCGACGCGATACGCTTATAACGACCAGTGGCGGCTTTATGGTTTCGGTATCCTAGACGGGACCGCCCCGTTCGGCCGATCCAGTGGGTCAAGATACAATACGCTCGGCGCACAACCATACGGTATGTCGGTATCAAAGAACGTCGGCGGCCGTGACCGCCTCGTCCGGGGAGTACTCGCAGCCGTGCTGACCGTGATAGCCATCAAGACACTCACAAGCGGCAGGCGACGGACCGCGGTGCTCGCGGCGATCGGCGCGCTCGGGTTCGGGTTCAACGCGACGACGTGTTACTGCGGGACCAACGAGGCGCTCGGCATCGACACGACTGGGGAGTGACACCCTCCCGGATTTACTTCCGTGGTCATAGACCGTGCCCACGACGGAGTGGCTCCCAACTCGTTGCCCCGCACGGTTAGCCTGGGTCCGTGTCAGTCCGCCTCCGACCGAAATAGCAGGCTTCAGCTGTCTTCGCACTATATCGGAACGTGTGGATCGGCTGGGATCAGAGTGGATGATTTTGTTTCCGGATGTTATCCGATATATTACTGTAGCTATACCCGGTAGGGTTGCGGCCGCCAGGCAGCTTAATACCATGCATCTACATTAGCTGGTAATGCCTGGTTTCAACTCGGATTTCGAAGACACCGTAGCGCTCGTCACGGGAAGCAGTCGTGGTATCGGTGCCGCGACAGCCCGATTGCTCGGCGAGCGGGGTGCCGATGTCGTCGTCAACTACAACTCTAGCGCTGACGCCGCCGACACGGTCGTTGACTACATCAGGACCGCAGAGGGCGAGGGCGACGCGATCGCCATCCAAGCTGACGTTCGAGTCCGCGACGACGTCGACGCGATGGTGGCGGAGGCAGAGTCGACATTTGGCACCGTCGACGTCTTGGTGAATAATGCAAATATGTCGTTCCCATTCAAACCGTTCTTAGAGCAGTCCTGGGCGGAGTTTTCCGCTAAGTTCCAGGATGAACTTCGAGCGGCATACAACTGTACTCAGGCTACCGCACCGGCGATGGCTGACCAGGGTTACGGCCGCATCGTCTACGTCTCCAGTGAGGCCGCTCGTAACCCTCAACCGACGTTCAGCGCGCACACGACGGCGAAGGCAGGACTTAACGGACTCGCCCGCGCTGTGGCCACAGAATTAGGTGGAGAGGGCATCATCGCGAACGTCGTTTCGCCGGGGCTGGTTCGGACCGAGGCGAGCGAACCGTATCGAGCGGAGTTCGACGACGAGGTCCGGGCGCAGACCCCGCTAGGGCGCATAGCCGAGCCCGAAGACGCGGCCCGAGCAATTGCCGTATTCGCTAGCGATGACGCCCAGTTTGTTACAGGGACGTACACGCCCGTCAACGGAGGTTTGACTGTCGAGTGATCGGGCTGCCGGTTCGCACCAGCGGCACCGGCCCGAGGCCGTGTTGGAGACCTCGTGATTTTTACCTATCTCGATTCCATGTCCAAGTATGCAGACCCACATCGTGCCGGTCGGGTTCGACTACGACCGGTTGATCGCGCCGTTGGTGCGGGACCAACTCGACGTCGATCGGGTCGTCCTGCTCGAGGGGGCGGTCGGCAGCGAGGCCAACGTCGAATACTCGAAGAACCTCGCGAGCAAACTCGAGAAGGACTTCACGAACCTGCTCGGCGCCGAGACGGAGGAGTACGTCGTCGAGGACGTCTACGACTACGACGCGGCCTTCGAACAGGCGTACGCGCTTATAAATGGCGAGCTCGACACCGGCAGCGAGGTGTGGGTCAACGTCTCGGCGATGCCGCGGACGGTTTCGTTTGCCTTCGCTACGGCCGCCCACTCGATCATGGTCGAACGCGAGGGCGACCGCGACCGGATCCACACCTACTACACCGTCCCCGAAAAGTACCTCGAAACCGAACTCGCCGAGGAACTCAGAAACCAGTGCGATCTCCTCGAGTCGGTCCTCGGGGGGGACGTCGACGACGAACGGGTCGCCGAACGGCTGGAGACCGGCCGCGAACTCCTCGAGGAGTTCGACGAGCGCGGGACCACCATCGGCGCCAAGCGCTTCGGCGACGGCCACATCATCGAGCTCCCGGTCGCCTCCTTCTCGAACGTCAAACCGTTCGAGGAGTTGATCCTCTTTACGCTCGGCGAGCACGAGGAGTTCGAGTCGGTCTCGGAGCTCGCGGGGACGCTCGCCCGCGAGCTCGGAGAGGAGTACACGGACTCCTTCCGGTCGAAGGTTATTTATAACGTCGATCGGCTCGGCCCCGGCGGCAAGGGGTACATAGAGCGCGAGGAACACGGCAACTCCTATCGGACGCGGCTCTCCCGGATCGGGGAGCTGTGGGTCCGCTCGCACGCCGACCACTCGGAACTGTGAGCGCCCGCGACGCGGTCACCGATCCGGTGTCACGTCCGTGGCCGACCCCTCGTCCGCGAGCGCCTCGTCCATCGCCCGCGGGTCGATCCAGACGACGAACCCGGACTCGCGTTTGATCAGTCCTTTTATATGCTCGCCCTCGATCGGGGAGTCGTCGACCGACTCCGCGTCGAGATCGGAGACCTCCTCGACGCTGTCGACGGCCCACCCGATCGAGCGCTCGTCCTCGAAGATATCGGAATCGAAGATGACGATCCGGTCGCCGATGTCGCCGTCGGTCCCGAGGCCGACCTTCGGGTCGACGATCGAGGTAGTGTTTCCCCTGAGGTCGATGACGCCCTCGACGTGCGGCGGGGAGTTCGGGATGGGCGTCAACTCGCCCATGTCGACGATCTCGGTCACGTAGTCGATGCTGACGCAGTACGTCTCCTCGCCGAGGCGGAACTCGAGTACCTGTTCCGCGTCGAGGGCAGGGGCCGTTTCGGTGGACATGGCGTCTCGTCCCTGCTTCGCCGCCGGCCCTACTTAATACTGCGAGCGTTTCACCGATGGATACGCCGACGGGTCGGGCGGTCGGCGGGTCGACGGGTCGGGCGGCGCGCCGAGAGCGGAAACGCTTTGATGCCGGCTCCCGCAGCCTCACGCATGGAGTGGCCCCACGACCCCGACGGCGAGGAAGGCTCAGAAGGGATGCGAAAGTACGGTCAGGCGGTGCTCGCGAAGAAACTCGACGAAGAGGGTGACTTCCCGCTCTCGGCCGCGGAGTTCGTCGACGACCACGGCGACGAACCCGTCCGGTTGAACCACACCCGCGTCGTCAGCGTGGCCGACATCTTCGACGTCGTCGAGGAAGACGAGTTCGAGGACATCGTCGCCTTCCACCGCGCCGTCGGGCGCGCGATGCGCGATCACGACATGTGGGAAGTCGACGTCGACGCCCACGCCTGAGACTGGCAGGCGGACGCGCCCGGCCCGGTCGACGAATCGCCCGCCACTCGCCCCGTCGTGTGGCTCGAACCGCGTGCGCTGTGCCTTCGGTAGTGCGTGACGAGTCGGCAACACCGGCGCTTTTTGCGTCCTCCGGCCGGATCGTTCGTTCCGGGCGCCGTTCTCCGGCTTCCGACACCGGCGGCATCGTCGCCGATGGCAAGGCAAATATCGGCCGGCCGCGAACGTCGGGACGTGACAAACGCCCAGGTAACGCTCATCCAGATCGACAACTACGGGCCGTGGACGGTAACCCCCGAACCGCGCCGTGAGGTCGACCTCCAGACCCTCCAATCGCGGCTGTACGCCGACCTCTCACAGCTTGTCGGGAACAGGGAGGGCTACGTCTTCTTCACCCGCTTCGACAACATGGTTGCCGTCACCAACGGCCTCGACGCCGCCGACCACGCCCTGATCCAGGAGTCGGTCGGCAACCGGTATCCGGTGACGGTGAGCCTGAGTATCGCCGTCGATTCCTCCCCGGCGGCGGCGCTCGGGACCGCGACCGGCCACCTCCAAGACGCCGGCAGCGCCCAGGACGGCGACCGCCGGGAGATTCTCCGCGGCGACCCCCTCGACGACGCGGCCAGAACCGACGGAGACGTCCGGATCGCCCACTTCGACGTCAACGACGCGACCGGCAAGTACACCGACCAACTCAACGAGTTCGACTCCTTCATCAACATCGAGCAGGGGTACGCCGAACTGATGCGTTATATGCGAAACGCCCACGAGTCGCTGTCGTTTTTCGTCGGCGGCGACAACATCATTGCGGTGTGTAACGACGTTGACGAGGCCGGCTACCTCGACGCCGTCGGACACGTTCGGGAGGCCGTCGGCGTCGATTTGAAAGTCGGCGTCGGAACCGACCGGACGGCCCAGGCCGCCGGGATGGCCGCCAAACACGCCCTCGAGACCTGTCGGGAGGAGTGCACCGACGTCGAGTTTGCGTGATCGCCCACCGTGTCGAACGCGGTGAGCCGAGCACCACCGATGAACGCGTGGATACATTTATTTCAGACCACCTGTAATAAACCGGTAGTATGTCGAGAAAGATAGACAGACGTGACGTACTGAAAGGAGCCGGCGTTACCGGTCTCGCCGCCCTGGCCGGGTGTACCGGCAACGGCAACGGTACCGGCGGCAACGGCAACGGTACCGGCGGCAACGGCAACGGTACCGATACCGGCGGCGACTCCGGCAGCGTAGACGTCGACGTCATCAACGTCATCGGGTACCCGGAAGACGGTAACACGCTGTTCCGAAACTACTACGAGCTGAGCGACGGCAGCGAGGACATCATTGTTCCCGACGGCCTCCGGGACGGAGAGCTCCAACAGCAAGTCGGAAACCCGATGGAGAACGTCGTCGGGACAGCACCCGCTGCGGGCGGTCCCGCACAGGAGGCGTTTAGCGGCCTCTACGAGAACGAGTACGGCGAAACCCCCGGGGTGTTTACGACACAGTCGTACGACTCCGTCGCCGTCGGCATCCTCGCGAACGTCGCGGCGGGAGAAAACAGCGGCACCGGTATCCGCGATCAGATGCGGAACGTGGCCAACCCCGACGGGATGGAAGTCACTCCCGAGAACTTCGTCGAGGGCGTCGAGGCCGTCGCCAACGGCGATCCGATCAACTACCAGGGGGCGTCCTCGGACGTCAACTTCAACGAGGCCGGCGACCCGGCCAACGCCGCCTACGACGTCTGGGAGTTCACCGGCGACGGCGGGACGGAGGCGACAGACACGCTGAATTTCGAGGGCGATAGCCCGGACGGTGCTGGTCCCTCCGCCGACACGATCGAGGGCGGGCTCGGACGGACCGTCGACATCGGCATCCTGCTCCCGGAGACCGGCAACCTCGCCTCGGTGGGCGAGGGAATGATAAACGCCGCCGAAATCCCGGCGATGCAGGTCAACGAGGCGGACGTCGACATCGAGGTCGAAACCCAACTCGAGGACACGAACACGGAGCCGAACACGGGCATTCAGGCGGCGAACTCGCTGGTCAACGCGGGCGTTCCTTACATCTGTGGGTCGGCGTCCTCTGGGGTGAACGTCCCGGTGGCACAGCAGGCGCTCATCCCGAATCAGGTCGTCGGCTGCTCGCCGTCCTCGACGGCGCTGTCGGTGACAAACCTCGAGGACGACGACTACATATTCCGGACGGCACCGTCGGATCTGCTACAGGGTCGCGTGATGGCACAGGTCGCCTCAGAGCAGCTCGGCGCCGAAGTCGCGACGACGCTGTACGTCAACAACGACTACGGCCAACAGCTCTCAGAGCAGTTCGCCAGCGTCTTCGAGGCGGACTTCGGCGGGACCGTCGAGGCACAGGTGGCCTACAATCAAAACGAGGACTCTTACACCTCGGCCATCCAGGAAGCCATCGGCGGTAACTGATCGGGTTATCACCCGCCCAGGAAGTCCTGTCGGACTCCCTGGTCGGCCAGCAGTTCGACGCCGGAGTCCTCATAGCGGTTTCGTCCGTCGACCAGGACGTACCCCCTATCACACCGCCTGAGCGCCTCCTTGGCGTTCTGTTCGACCATCAGGATCGCCGTTCCGTCGTCGTTGATGCGGTCGATGCGGTCGAACATGTCGTCGACGAGGTCGGGTGCGAGACCGGCTGAGGGCTCGTCGAGCAACAGCAAATCGGGGTCGAGCATCAGCGTCCGACCCATCGCGAGCATCTGTCGCTGGCCGCCGGACATCGTCCCGGCCTTCTGTTCGCGCCGTTCCCGGAGGATGGGAAAGCGGTCGTAGACGGTCTCGAGGGCGTCCTCGGGCGTCTCGTCGAGGATGTACGCCCCCATCTCCAGGTTCTCCTGAACCGAGAGATTCGCGAACACATTGTCGTTTTGGGGCACGTAGCCGATCCCTTCGTAGATGATCTCCTCGGGGACGGTGTCGGTAATGTCCGATCCACCGAACGTGACGGAGCCGTCCATCCGGTTCGTCAGCCCGAACACGGATTTCATAAGGGTCGATTTGCCTGCCCCGTTCGGACCGACAATCGTGACGTACTCTCCCGGCCTGACGTCGAGGTCGACGTCCGAGAGAATCTGTAGGTCCCCGTAGCCGGCGTCGAGGTTTCGCACCTCGAGTATGCTGTCGTCCCAGCGCCTGGCACCTCTGTTGGCGCCGGTGTCGGCGTCTGTCTCGGGCTCGGCGTCGACCGCGTCCCCGGTGTCGGGGTCGGTCTCGCTGTCGATGTCACTCATTCGACGTCGCCCCCGAGATACGCCTCGATGACCGCCTCGTTCGATCGAACCTCGGACGGTGGCCCTTCCGTGAGGACGGACCCCTGATGCATCACGATGATGTGTTCGCAGTGCTCCATAATCAGGTCCATGTCGTGTTCGACGATGAGGAACGTGTACCCGTCCTCGCGAAGTTCGTGAATGTGCTCGAGGAGCCGCCCTTCGAGCGAGGGGTTGACGCCCGCGAACGGCTCATCGAGTAGCAACATCGTCGGGTCCGTCAGCAGTGCGCGGGCCAACTCGAGGAGCTTCCGTTGGCCCCCCGAGAGGTTGCCCGCATACTCTTCGGCGAGATGATCGATCTCGAAGAACTCGAGCATCTCCCAGCAGCGCTCGAGTACCTTCCGCTCCTGTTCGACGACGCCCCGGCGGGCGAGCGGCAGCACCGACCGCCACAGCGACTCGCCGAGTTGGCCCTTCGGTGCGAGCATCATGTTCTCGATGACGGTCATCTCCTCGAGCTCGCGAGCGAGTTGGAAGGTGCGGACGAGGCCGTGGTTTGCGATCCGGTTCGGCGACAGCCCCGTGACGTCTTCGCCCTGGAAGTAGACAGTCCCGTCGGTCGGTTCGTGGATTCCCGTGATGCAGTTGAACGTCGTCGACTTGCCGGCTCCGTTCGGGCCGATCAACCCGGTGATAGACCCCTTTTCGACGCTGAAACTCGCCCCGTCGACGGCGGTGATGCTGCCGAACTCCTTTCGCAGCCCCTCGACGCGGAGCGGGATCGAACTGGGCGTGTGTTTCGCCGCCCGCTCGATGTCCGAGTCGTGCGTCTCGACGCCCTCGCGGTCCTCGGGGGAGGCCCCCGACCGGCCCGAAACGGCCGTCCCGGCTGCCGCGTCAGTGGCTTCGGTGTCACTCATCTGCGTCCTCCTTGTCGGCGTTAGCGCTGTCGCCGAGCGACGTCGTTCCGGCCGATCCGCCACCCGCCGGTCGTTCGAGCCCGATCGGACTCGCGGCTTCCTTGCGGTGGCCGAGTATCCCCTCCGGCCGGTTGTGCATCAGGTATACGAGCACGAGACCCATGATGACGAGTTGTAGTTGTTGCATATTGTCGATCGTGTACACGAACAACGGGATCGGGTTCGCCGAGTCCACGATCGGCGCAACGGCCCCAGCGAACGTGTCGACCGCGTCGACCTCGATCGTCTCCTGAACGATGTTCTTGACGAACAGCGGCCCGCGGAACAGAAAGGCCGCAAACACCGCGCCGCCGACGACGCTGCCCGTGTTCGAGCCGGCACCGCCGATAATGAGCGCGATCCACACGAAGAAGGTGATCCGTGGTCGGAACGCGTCGGGCGTGATCGCGCCCTGTTCGGCGTAAAACAGGATGCCGGCCAGTCCCATCAATCCGCAGCCAATCATAAACGCCTGTATCTTGAATCGGCTCGTGTCCTTGCCGAGCGAGCGGGTCGCCTCCTCGTCCTCGCGGATCGCTTTCAGCACCCGACCGAACGGCGAGTTGCCGATCCGTCGCAGTGTCACGTAGAACCCAGCCAGGAACACCAGCAGGACGAGCGCATAAAAGAGGCCATCGAGTACGGGCTTTGGGTTCGCCCCGAGACCGAGTTGGGTTCCGAGCGACTCGGTGAACCCCACGTAGGCTTCCGAGAGCCCCAAGACGGCGAGAAGTTGATCCGTCGGGTCGAAATCGAGGATGAGCCCGGAGCCACCACCGAGACCGGTGTAGTACCCGGCGACGACGACGTCTTGGAAACTGGACTCGAGCAACGTGAACCGAACGATCTCGCTGAGGCCGATTGTGACGATAGCGAAGTAGTCGGCGCGGAGACGCAACGCCGGTAGCGCAACGAGACCGCCGAAGATCGACGCCGCAACGACGCCGCCGACGATACCGAGCCAAAGCGGCAGGCCGAACCCGCCCGTCGACCCGGCTGCCGGCTGTGTCAACATCGCGCCCTTCGAGAGGATGGCCGTCGTGTAGATGCCGATCGCCATGAACCCGATGACGCCGATGTTAAACAGTCCCGTGTACCCCCAATGGAGGTTGAGCCCGAGCGCCAACATAGCGAACACGGCAATATAAAACAAGAGCTGAGCGATCGAGTTGACCTGTTGTCTGACCCCGTACTCGAGGAGCATCCCGCCAGCGAGGTACAGCGCGAACAGCCCGGCAACGAGCGCCGTCAGCTTCACGGCGTCTTGCCCCCAGACCGCTGCCAGTGCCGTCGCGTTCGGGCTGTCGCCAGTCTCGTCGCTCATGCAGTCGACCTCCCGGAGAAGATGCCCGTCGGGCGCACGAGCAACACGACGATCATTACGACGAACGCGGCCGCCCTCGAGAGGCCAGTCGGGATCCAGACGACGGAGACCGACATCGTGAGACCGATGACGAGGCCGCCGACGATGGCTCCGTATATCGACCCGATTCCGCCGAGGATTACCGCTGCGAACACCGGCAACAGGAGGACCCACCCCTGGAACCAGTGTAGCGTCCCGTTCCAGATGACGAACATATAACCGGCGACACCGGCGAGACCGGCGCCGATGATCCACGTAAAGCGGATGACTCGCTCCGTCGGGATTCCGGTCACTCGGGCGAGGTCCTCGTTGTCCGCCATCGCCCGCATCGCCTTCCCGAGTTTCGTTCGCTGGAGAAGCAGGTGTAGCCCGCCCATCAGCGCGACCGCGACGACGACGAGCGACACCTCGTGCAGATCGAGGCTGACGATTCCGTCGACGAGTGGGATCGCGACGCTCGGAACGTCCCCCGATGCTGTCACCCCGCGCCGGCCGGGCCCGAAGACGAACTGAATCAGATACCGGAGTGCGAACGCGACGCCGACGCTCGTTATCAACAGCGCGATTCCGGACCGGTCTCTGATCGGCCGGTACGCCAGTCGGTCGATCGCAAGCGCGAGCGCGATCGCCGATGCCCCGGCGACGAGGACGCCGATGAGTACCGCGATCGGTGAGGTGGCAACCCCGATACCGAGGCTGGCCCCGAAGACCGACCCGCCCGCACCGACGAGTAGCAGCGACCCCAGATCGGCTTCCGCACCGAAGCCGCCCGCCACAACGTAGGTCGCCATCATCCCGGCGAAGGCCCCGCCGGTGATCAGATCGCCGTGCGAGAAGTTCGCGAAACTCAGGATGCTGTACGTCATGGAGAGTCCGATCCCGGCGAGGCCGAAAAACAGCCCCCGCATCAGCCCGTCTTTTATCAGTACGCCGAGTTCGGAGACCGGGGTCTGCCCCGACGCCAACTGCCAGCCGAGGTCGAAAAACAGGACCACCGCCACGACGACGACGACCGCACGAATAGGATCCGAAGCCAGTAGTTGCTGGCTTTTTTTATAAGTGTCCGTGATAGCTGTGCCCATACTGTGACTCTACTCGGGTAGGCGGTACACATCCTAAAGTACCCTTCGGCTTGTTCGAGTTCTGTCGGATCAGCCGGTCAACCCGGTCCGCGGCGTCGGTATCAGCCTCGCGAAGTCCGCGTCGCGGGCTGGCGATGCCGGACGGGCCGCGGGACGCCGTGGCCGCCGATCCGACCTCGTCTCCGCCCCGGCGGACCCGTCTGGCGGACTCGTTGCGCAAGGCTTTCGTAACGACCAATTGAGTGATCCAGTATGATACGGACGCTCGACGACCTCGACGCCGAGGGGGCCGCGCTCGGGGTTCGCGTTGACATCAACAGCCCGATCGACGGCGACGGGCTGGACGACGACGCCCGCCTCCGGGCACACGTCGAGACGATCGCCGAGTTGTGCCGTCGGGGCGCCCGCGTCGCGTTGCTCGCCCACCAGGGCCGCCCCGGCGGCGAGGAGTTCACCGACCTCCGGGCCCACGCCGACCGGCTCGACGAACTCCTCGGGTTCCCGGTCGCCTACAGCGACTCGACGTTCACCGCCGATGCCCGCGAGCGGATCGCGGGGCTCGAGCCCGGATCGGCCGTCCTCCTCGAGAACACCCGGTTTTATTCCGAGGAGTACATGTCGTTCGACCCCGAGGCGGCGGCGGAGACGTACCTCGTCGAGCGGCTCGCCCCCGCCCTCGACGCCTACGTCAACGACGCCTTCGCCACCTCTCACCGCCGCCAGCCGTCGATCGTCGGCTTCCCGGAGCTCTTGGACCCCTACGCCGGACGCGTGATGGAGCGAGAACTCGACGTCCTCGGCAACATCGCCGAGAGCCCCGAACCCCGCGTGTACGTCCTCGGCGGCGCGAAGGTCGACGATTCGATCGAGGTCGCGCGGTCGGTCCTCGAGCGGGGGCTCGCGGACTCGGTGTTGACCGCCGGCATCGTCGGCAACGCCTTCCTCCTGGCCGACGGCGTCTCGCTGGGGGCGGCCTCGGCGGGGGTCGTCAACGAACGAAGCCACGACGCGGTCAAGAACGCCGGGGACCTGCTGGACGACTTCAGCCACCGGATATATATGCCCCGCGACGTCGCCGTCGAGCGCGGCGACGAGCGATGCGAGTTCGACCTCGACGAACTGCCGAGCAACAGCCCGGCGATGGACATCGGCGTACGGACGGTCGCGGCCTACGCGGAGATTCTCGACGACGCCGGGACCGCGATCCTCAACGGCCCCGCCGGCGTCTTCGAGGACGACCGCTTCGAGACGGGCACCCTCGAGATGTACAGCTCCGCGACACGGGCCGATACGAGCATCGTCGGCGGCGGCGACACCGCCTCCGCGCTCCGGAAGCTCGACCTCCTCGAGGGGTTCGACCACGTCTCGACGGGCGGCGGCGCGGCGCTACGAATGCTGACCGGCGACACGCTCGCCGGCGTCGAGGCTCTCCACCGGTAGCCGTGGTGGCCGACGCACCGGACGACCTCGGCCCCGATCCCGACCGCAATTTCACACCACCGGGAGACGTGACCATCTCCTCGGCCGGTACCGACGATGCGGACCGGTTGGCCGACCTCTGGGTCGACCTCGCCGCCGACCAGCGCCGCCACAGCTCTCACCTCGAGGCCGAGGCCAACCGGGAAGTGATCCACGAAACGATGCTCAGACACGCCGTTACCGACACGGTCTTTTCCGCGCGGCGGGGCGGCACCGTCGTCGGGTTCGTCACGTTCGGGGTCGAATCGGGCCGCTACGAGCAGGACGTCACTCGGGGAACGATCCACAACGTCTACGTCGAACCGTCCGACCGCGGCGAGGGGATCGGGAGCGCGCTCCTCGCGGCGGCCGAGCGCGAGCTCGTCTCGCTAGGTGTCGGGGTCGTCACCTTAGAAGCGATGGCGCGAAACGACGCCGCGCGGTCGTTCTACGCGCGACACGGCTATACCCCCCACCGGATCGAACTCGAAAAGCCCATCAACGACGACCCCCTATCCAACGACGGGTGACGCGTGCCAGGGGAGCTTGGGTGGTTCAAGCACCCGACTTGTAATCGGGAGTTCGTGCGTTCAAATCGCACCCCTGGCTTCCGTCGGCCACGCTCTCGATCGATCCACGCCGCCGCCGGGAACCCGACGGGGCGTCGGCTTGATCGGCGGGGCTGCTTGCGATCCTGCCCATCGGCGATCGCTCTCCGTCCGGACTCGACCGCACCGAGTGGCATCGACCGGGGGACGCCCGGTACGGGGACGCGTCAGTACTTCGCTTCCGCGCCGGTCTCGGCGTAGATGTCGTCCATGATTCGGTCGCGCTCGCGCCGCCAGGCGGAAAACCCCCCGGGCGAGTCGGGGTACGCCCCGTAGTGTTCGAGCAGTCGATCCGCGAGCCGTTTCGTCTCGTAGAGGTTCTTCAGCGTCCCCCAGTGGCCGAAGCTGCGGACGAGCACCCGGAGTTTGAGCCCCCACCCCACGTTTGCCGACCCCGAGTACAGCGCATCCGAGAGCTTCTCGGCCGGCAGCGATGCCAACAGCGCGAGCAGGTCGTCGAGATCGTAGGCCGTCGACAGGATGTTGTAGGTGTCGAGGGCAGCGTAGCGGCCGCCGTAGTGCTCCATGACGCGCTTGTTGTATCGCCACAGCGACGACTCGCTCACGTCGTCGGTTTCCAAGGCTTCGATGGCCTGCTCGCCCGCGTACTGGCCGGCGTAGGCGGCCCCGGCGATCCCGCCGCCGCTGATGGGGTTGACGTGAGCGGCGGCGTCGCCGATCGCCATATAGCCGGGCGCGACCGCCGAGTCGTAGGGCCGGCGGGTCGGCAGCGCCGCTCCGAGTTTGTCCGTGACAGTGGCGTTTTTCAGCTCCGGACGGCTCTGGACGTCCTCCCGGAGGTCGGCGACCAACTGCATCGGCTCCTCGTTCATCTGGAAGCCCAGCCCGACGTTGATCTCCGTCGGCGTCCGCGGGAAATACCACAGATATCCCGCCGAGCGCTTCGTCGGCTTGAACACTAGAGCGTCGGACCACGCGACCGGCTCGTCCACCTCGATGACCTCCCGGTAGGCCGAGGAGAACTGCGAGTACCGGACGTTCGTATCGAAGCTCGCGGACTCGAAGTCGGCTTTGTCCTGCAAAAGCGAGAGAGCCCCGGCCCCGTCGAGGACGATGTCGGCCTCGTAGCGGCGGTGCTCGCCCTGTTTCGTCGCCTCGAAGCCGTACACTCGGCCGTTGTCATCCTGGAGGACGTCCTGGACGACGGTGTCGTAGTGAAACGTCGTGTCGGCGCGTTCGGCCCCGTCTATGAGCCGGCGGCCGTAATCGTAGCGGTCGATGACCGCGAGTTCGCCCGGGACGGGGATGTCGAGCGCCACGCCCTCTTGGGGAATCTCGAACCGGCCGTGATCGACCTCGGTGTTGGTAAACGAGTCCTCGATGTGGGACTTCGGGATCGATTCGGGGAATTTGTCGGCGCCCTTCAGCGCGTCGCCGCAGGCGATGTGGCCCGCCTCGGTCTCCGTTTTTCGCTCGACGATGACGACGTCGTAGCCGGCCCCGGCGACGGTCGCCGCGGCGTAACAGCCGGACGTCCCGGCCCCGACGATGGCGACGTCGTACTCGAACGTGGTCATGCACACTACTGAGCGCCGCGGGCGCAAAACTCTTTACTAGTCGGTGGGCCAGCAGTCCACCTCGTGGTTTATCAGTCGGTGGGCCAGCAGTCCACCTCGTGGGTCGCCAGAGCGGCCGCCTCCCCCGGCCACTCGGCCCGCGCTTCCGTAACGCTCATACAGCCGATACACCTACACACGGACAATGGATTTACGCGTCATCGAGAATCTGGAGACGGAACTGTCGATCGAGGTGCAAGGCGAAGACCATACGTTCATGAACGTGCTGAAGGGGGCGCTGTTGGAGGTAGAGGGCGTCACCACCGCGACGTACGATATGAACCCCGAGCAATCGGGTGGTCAGACCGACCCCGTGGTCACGCTCAAGACCGACGGCAGCATCGATCCCCTCGACGCCCTTGAGGCCGGCGCGGCCGGCGTCAAGACGAAGACCGGCGCCTTCGTCGACGCGTTCGAATCCGCGGCCTGACCCACCCCCACTCCCACACCCGGACGCGGCGACTACGTCTCGAGGAGTCGTCTCTCAACAGGTTATATACCCGACGAATACGGTCCCGTCCAGGGCGACGTGGACGTCGATCCCCTCGCCCCCACGATCGGCGAGGACGGCCTCGCGTACCCCGTCGTTCGACAGCAGTCCGTCGGCGATCGCTCCGGCGAGGGCGGCCTCGCCGTCGTAGGCCGACACGTCGACGTCGGGTTCGGCGATCCCGAACGTCGGCGAGGCCGAACACCGCGGCTCGAACGCCCCGAAATCGGGGACGGAGCCGTCGTAGTCGGGGTCGTATCGCTCCGCGACCCGGTGGCGGGTGGCGTACTCGGCGTACGCGTCGAGTCCCCCGCCGCGGGCGCGCTCACCGACGCCCGCCGCCGTTCGTTCGTCGTCGAAGCGCCCGTGTAGCTCGGTTTCGACGGCGGCCAGATCGAGCCCGTCGCTTCGGTCCGCGTCGCCAGGGACCTCCGGCGGAGCGGGCGGCCCGACGACGCCTGGGAGGGGAATCACACCCGCGAGAACGAGCCCCACGACCGCGACGACGGCGAGGACGCCGACCAGGTACGGCTTGCCGACCGAGAGGTACCCGGGAGTCGTCGTCTCTCCGTCCAGATCGACCTCGTCGGCCTCGCGTTTCTCGAGAGAGTGGTTCCCACAACGCGAGCAGGGCGGGGAGTGTTTGACGTGTTCGCGCCCGCAGTTCGGGCAGACCCACACGAGCGAACCGCTTTCGAAGGGCGAGGCCGATCCTGCCTCGATCGGTTCGAACGCCTCGTGGCCGCAGGTCTCACACGGCGGATCCTCGGCGTCGTACTCCCGGCCGCACCACGCACACTGCCACTTCACGGGCGCGCCCTCGCCGTCATTGTACTGTCCGCGAGAACGGCTGCTGTGAAATAAAAGCTTCCGTTAGCCGAACGCGGGCGTCGCATCGCCGCTCAGATCCGGATCGGGAGCCCCTGCTCGGCGAGGTGGCGTTTGGTCTCGTCGACCGAGTACTCCTCGAAGTGGAAAATCGAGGCCGCGAGAGCGGCGTCCGCGCCGGCCTCGGTGAACACCTCGTCCATGTGTTCGGGCGACCCACAGCCCGACGAGGCGATGACGGGCGTCGAGACGCTGTCGCAGACCGCCTTCGTCAGGGGAATGTCGTAGCCCCGTTTCGTTCCGTCGGCGTCGATGGAGTTGACGAACAACTCGCCGGCACCCCGGCTTGCAGCCTCGTTCGCCCACTCGACGACGTCGAGGCCGGTCCCCTCGCGGCCGCCTTTGACCGTACATTCGAACCAGCAGGACTCGCCGTCGACCTCGACGTAGTGTTCGCCCGCCTCGTCGAAGCGTCGCCGGGCGTCGACCGAAATGACGATACACTGGCTGCCGAACGCCTCGGCCCCCGCCTCGATCAGTTCGGGGCGTTCGATCGCACCCGTGTTGATCGACACCTTGTCCGCGCCGGCCCTGAGCGTCTCTTTGATATCGGGTTTCGTCCGGATGCCGCCGCCGACGGTCAGCGGAATGAAACACTCGTCGGCCACCGCCGAGACGGTGTCGAGCATCGTCTCTCTGCCCTCCGCAGAGGCGGTGATGTCGAGGAAGACGAACTCGTCGGCGCCGGCCTCGTTGTACTTCTTGGCGAGTTCGACCGGGTCGCCGGTGTACTCGAGGTCCTCGAAGTTGACCCCGGTGTAGACCGCCGCCTCCCCGTCGTCGTCGACGTCGACGTCGATACAGGGGATGATCCGTTTAGTGAGCGTCATTTACCGATTCGACGTTGACCGGGGCCGGGTTTGACGGTTTCGGATGTTCGGGTGGCGGAGATTGACAGCCTGCGGGAGCGAACAATAGCCCGCAAGAGGGGACATCGGCAGAGCCTTTTTATCGGGAAGATACTGCGCATGCAGTATCTCCGGTACGCCCTCGTGGCGCTCGTCGCCTACGCCGCGGTCGCGCCGCTGACGAAGGTCGCCATGCGGGACCTCCCCGCCGACAGCGTCGCGTTGGTGACTAACGGGATGCTCGCGATCGCCACGCTCGCGCTCGTCCTCGCGACCGACCGACCCCTCCTCGCCGCGCTGACACACGAGCGTGCTCCCTACATCTACGCCGCCGGGGCGTGTCTGACTATCGGCATCCTCGCGTACTACCGGGCGCTCGCCGCCGGGCCGGTCAGCATCGTCGTCCCCATCTTCGGGCTTTCTTTGAGTGCCAGTTCTGCCCTCGGGATCGTCTTTCTCGAGGAGACGCTGATGGTCCCGAAAGGGGCCGGCATCGCCCTCGCGGTCGTGGCGGTCTTTTCGACGACGTTCGGGGGGTAGCCTCGGGGGAGCGGCCCCCCACCGATCCCCGCCGCCCGCAGACGGAGGGATGACTTTTGTCCGCCGCCGGCCAACGGGTGGTATGGCACGCGAATCCGACGCCGAGGAGGTGGAGTACGGCGACCGAGCGCCGGCGTTCGAGTTGCCGGGGGCCGACGGCCGGACGTACGACCTCGAGTTCTTCGACGATCACGACGCTCTGCTCGTCGTGTTCATGTGCAACCACTGCCCGTACGTGCAGGCGAAGTTCGATGTGATGAACGCGATCGCCGCCGACTACGCCGACGTCGCGGTCGTCGGCATCAACTCCAACGATGCCGAGGCGTACCCCGAGGACGCCCTCGAGAAGATGATCGAGTACGTCGACCGCGGCGAGATCGACATCACGGCGTACCTGCGGGACGAGACGGCTGCCGTCGCGCGAGCGTACGGCGCGGTCTGTACGCCCGATCCGTTCCTGTTCGAAAACGACGACGGCGTGTTCCGGCTGGCGTATCACGGCCGCTTCGACGACGCGATGAACCCCGACGACGAGCCCGCCGGCGAACCGGGCGGCGACGTGCGCGACGCGATCGATGCCGTCCTCGCGGGCGAGGCTCCCGAGGAGACGTTCGTTCCCTCGCGGGGCTGTTCGATCAAGTGGCCATAGAGGCGCCACCGAGCTATAGTAGCGATCGGAAGACACTGCACACTCGATCGCACGATGGCAGTGCGATCGATGTGTAATCACTTGCGATGGTTACTATAGTCGAAAAACGTGACGAGCGCCGTGGAGGCGACACGGACCCGCGAGCGAGTAGGGTGGGGGTGTTTTTATAAAGAGTCAGGGAGATCACACTCTCCCGCGAGGACACAGAATAAATATCACACAGCCCGGAGCGCCTGCGGTACGGTGGGAGACGGTACTTCGGTGAAGTCGGCGCGGTCCGGCGTCTCGGTGGATCACTCCCACGATTTCAGTCGTTTGAGGGCCTCTACAATCGAATCCTCGCGCAGCCGAACGAACACCAATGCCACGTCCCGGTCTCGATCAGCCGTGACCGACGACCGTCTACGGGGAGCGCCGGTCCGCACGGAGATGTTTATAACTCCCTGCGGGACCCACAGTGGGTATGGGCGTGCCAGATGACGTCGAGGCGTTCGCGGCGGCGATCGGCCCCGAACCGGACGCGGTGCTCGAATCGATGGACCGACGCGCGGCGGCGGCGGGGTTTCCGACCGTCGGCCCCGCGGTTGGCGGGTGGCTCCGGGTGCTCGCCGGCCTCGTCGACGCCGAACGGGTCTTCGAGTTCGGATCGGGGTTCGGCTACTCCGCGTACTGGTTTCTCGGCGGGATGGCCGAGGACGGCGAGATCGTCCTCACCGAGATCGACGCCGAGGAGTTAGACGCCGCCCGGGAGTATCTCGAACGCGGCGGCTACGCCGACCGCGCGCGTTTCGAGGTAGGGGACGCAGTCGGGATCGTCGAGGACTACGAGGGACCCTTCGATATCGCGTTGCTCGACAACGAAAAGCACCGATACGTCGAGGCGTTCGAGGCGATCCGCCCGAAGCTCCCCGTCGGCGGCCTCGTCGTCGCCGACAACGTAATCGAGGGTCCCCACGAGTTCGGGACGCTACGCCGGCTCGTAGCCGAGGGCGGGGACGGCGATATAAACGTGGACGGCGGCAGGGAGAGAAGCGCCGATGGAGAAGCCGACGGCGACGGAGAAGCCGACGGCGACGGAGAAGCGGACGGCGGCGGAGAAGCGGACGGCGGCGGAGAAGCCGACGGCGACGGAGAGAGAAGCGACGACGGGCAACGACTCGGCGACCCACACGCAGACGCGGCCCGCGGGATCGAAGTGTATCTCGAGCACGTTCGATCCGCGGAGGGGTTCGAGACCGCGCTGCTCCCCGTCGGCGAGGGGCTGGCAGTCACGCGACGGACCGGGTGAGGTGGTGTTCGGCCCGAGGGTCGACAGCCCCCGACTCCGACAGCCTCCGACTCCGACAGCCTCCGACTCCGACAGCCCCCGACTCCGACAGCCCCGTTCAGTTGACCTCGACAATCTCGATTTCGAACGTCAGCGTCTCGCCGGCGAGTCGGGGGTTGAAATCGACCCGGACGACCGCCTCGCCGCTGTGGACGACCTCGCCGTGTTGGCCGTTCTGCGCCTCGAGGTAGGCACCCTCTTCTGGGGTCTGCCCGCCGAGCATCTCCCGTAGCTCCTCGGTCTCGAACTCCTGGACGCGCTCCTCGCTGTGTTCGCCGTAGGCCTTCTCGGGCGGGATCGTGAGCGTCGTGGTCTCGCCGGCCTCCAGGCCGACGAGCCCCTCCTCCATCCCCTCGATGACCTGTTCGGCGCCGACGTCGACCGTCAGCGGCGTGTACTCGCGGTCGGGCTGGGCCTCCGCCAGCCCCGCCTCCTCGGCGACGGCTTCGCGGGAGGTATCGAAGACGGTCTCATCGTCCAGTCGGCCGGTGTACTCGAGCGTCACGGAATCGCCAGTAGCTATCGTCACACCGGTTCGAGGTTCGCCACACGGAAAACCCGTTGCATCGGGAGGCGACCGGGCGGAAACTCGGTTCGAATTCCCCTGGTGTATCCGTGGTTCGCGGGATCTTCGCCGCAAAGTGCGCGGGACCGGATTCGAACCGGAGGGAGACGGTCGGCCTCGCTTCGCTCAGCCGCTGCGACTCCCTGGGTTCGAACCCGCTGACGATGCCACTCCGCACTGCTGTTCGGAGATGGCATGCGCGGGACCGGATTCGAACCGGAACCAGACGTGCTCGCTTCGCTGCGCGCGTCTGGTGGGACTCGAACCGCTCCTGCTCTCTCGTCGCTTCGCTCCTCAGTGCGCGGGACCGGATTCGAACCGGAGGGAGACGGTCGGCCTCGCTTCGCTCAGCCGCTGCGACTCCCTGGGTTCGAACCCGCTGACGATGCCACTCCGCACTGTTGCTCGGAGATGGCATGCGCGGGACCGGATTCGAACCGGCGGACCCCTACGGGATAGCGTCCTAAGCGCTACGCCTTTGGCCTGGCTCGGCAACCCGCGCGCAGTTTCCCGTACCGGAGTCACTCAAAAATAGCTGTCGCTCCTGAGCGGTCCGTCGGCAGCGGTCGGCGTTTGTACGAGGTGTATTTAAACACCCCGAACGACGGCGGGCCTCGCGATCGCCGTCTCTACGGCTCCCGCTGGACGATTCATTTATAAATGAGATCGACGCGGACGTTCCGAGAGTGTCTTCGTTCGCCTATCCGGCGTCGGGGGACGGTCGATCGTCCACCAGTATCAGCTGACCGGTTGCGGGCGCACCGAGGGGGCGTCCCAGACGGTCGATCGGCGGCGACCGTAGCACCTCTGTCGTCGACGGCTCGGTCGCGTCACGATAGTTTATACGGCGCGCGGGCCTACTTCCTGTATGCACGTACTCGTCGTCGGCGGAACGGGGTTCATCGGCACGCACCTCTGTCGGGAGCTACACGACCGGGACCACGAGGTGACGGCGTTGTCGCGCTCGCCCGGCTCGGCGGATCTCCCCTCGGGCGTCCGGACGGTGATGGGCGACGTGACGGCCTACGACTCGATCGAGGGGGCCTTCGAGGGCCAAGACGCCGTCGTCAACCTCGTGGCGCTGTCGCCGCTGTTCCGTCCGTCCGGCGGCAACGAGACGCACTTTCGAGTCCACGAGGGCGGGACGGCCAACGTCGTCCGGGCGGCCGAAGCGCACGGCGTCGATCGATTGGTCCAGTTGAGCGCGCTCGGGGCCGACCCCGACGGTGACACCGCCTACATCCGGTCGAAGGGACTCGCGGAGGAACTCGTCCGGGAGTCGGACCTCGAGTGGGTCGTCTTTCGGCCTTCGGTCGTCTTCGGCGACGGCGGGGAGTTCATCCCCTACACGAAGCGGCTCGCGCCGCCCTACGTCACGCCGCTGCCGGGCGGCGGCGAGACACGGTTCCAGCCGATCTGGGTCGGTGATCTCGTTCCGATGCTTGCGGACGCGATAGCGGGAAACGAGGGAGGAGGCGACGACGGGGGCAAGGGGAGAGGCGACGAGGCGGTCGAGGACGGAGACGACGCCCACGCCGGCGAGACCTACGAGGTCGGTGGGCCTGACGTGTTGACGCTCGCCGACCTCGCCGACCTCGCCCACGGGGCCGACGGCCGATCGGTCGGCGTCGTCTCGATCCCGATGTCGGTCGCGGGGATCGGGCTCAAATCGCTCGATCACGTTCCCGCGTCGGTGCTCGACGCCATTCCCGGCGTCCCGCGGATGGGTTCGGATCAGTTCCGGTCGCTGCAGTTCGACAACACCGTCGACCACAACGACGCGTCGGCGTTCGGGGTCGACGTTGAGGACCTGTTGACAGTCGCGGCGTATCTGGAGTCCGACGCGAATGCGGACGCAGCGCGCGCCTGATGCCACCGTTGTAGGCCCGTCCGCTCGGCGTTCCTCGGTCGTTCTGTCCGCTCAGCGTCAGACGTCGGCCGAAAGCTTATCAGGTCCCTGGGACCCTATTCGAACAAGACTTGCTATGAAACTCGCAATGATCGGCTTCGGGCAGGCCGGCGGGAAGATCCTCGACCGGTTCCTCGAATACGATTCCAGCCGAGGGACCGGCATCATCGGCCACGCCATCGCCGTCAACTCCGCGAAGGCGGACCTGATGGGGCTCGACTACGTGCCGAACGAAAACCGGGTTCTCATCGGGCAGTCGGTGGTGAAAGGCCACGGCGCCGGGACCGAGCCCGATCTGGGCGAGAAATGCGCCCGCGAGGATCTAGAGGAGATCCAAAGCGCGATCGACAAGATGGTCTCCTCGGAAATCGACGCGTTTTTGATAATCGCTGGACTCGGTGGCGGCACCGGCAGTGGCGGGTCGCCCATCCTCGCCGACCATCTCCAGCGGCTCTACGTCGAGCCAATCTACGGGCTCGGCATCCTCCCCAGCCGCGACGAGGGCGGGATCTACAACCGGAACGCCGCCCGATCGTTCCAGTCGTTCGCCGAGTCCGTCGACAATCTTCTCGTCTTCGACAACGACGCGTTCAAGACCGGCGGCGAGAGCATCGGCGAGGGGTACGCCGAAATCAACGACGAGATCATCACTCGCTTCGGCGCGCTGTTCTCGGCGGGCGAGGTGGAGGCCCTCGGGGACAACGTCGCCGAGAGCGTCGTCGACGCCTCCGAGATCATCAACACGCTCGGCGAACACGGGATCACCTCGATCGGCTACGCGAGCGAGCCAGTCGATCCCGGCGGGGGGAACTCGGGGCTGCTCGATCGGCTTCGCGGCGGCAGCAAGGACGAGAACGGCTTCTCGACGGCTGGCGATGCGACCAATCGGATCACCTCGCTCGTCCGAAAGGCGACACTCGGGAAGTTGACCCTGCAGTGTGAGGTCGACAGCACCGAGCGGGCGCTGCTTTTGGTGTCGGGGCCGCCCGACGCGCTCAACCGAAAAGGGATAGACAAGGCGCGGAAGTGGCTCGAAGACCAGACCAGCTGCATGGAGGTCCGGGCGGGCGACTACCCACTGCCCAACGAGAAGAAGGTTGCCGCCATCGTCGTGTTGGCCGGGGTCACAGACGTGCCCCGGGTCAAGGACATGCAGCGGATGGCGATCGAGGCCGAGGAGCGAAGCGAGGAGCTCAGATCACAGAGCAAAGACAACTTAGAGGACCTGATACAATACGGCGACGATGAAGAGTAGTACACTCGCCGCCACGCTCGTCGCCCTCCTGTTGTTCGGCACGCTGTTCGCGGGATCGGCCGCCGCAGTCGAGAGTACCGCCCAAGAACTCCCCGAGGAGTCGGAGGTTGGGACGGACTTCGAGGCGACGTTCGAGGTGACGAGCCTCTTCGACGAGTTCGAACGCTGGACGCTCGTCACGAACACGGACCTCGACAACGCGACTTGGACGATCCGGCGGTACAACCAGGCGGGCGACGAACTCTCCCGCGAGGACGTCGACGGGGCCTCGGCGACCGAACCGATCGACATCGACGACGACACGGCGAGCGTCGAGATCCGTGTCACCGGGACGACTCCGGAAATAAGCGAGTTGAGCTACGAGCCGCCGGATCGGTTCGTCGCTGCGAACTTCACGCTCGAGCGGGCGGGTGGCACCGAGCGCTCGATCGGGAGCCACGAGAGCCACCACTACACCGCCGAGAGCCGACAGGCCCGCGAGGCGATCGACAGCGCCAGCGAAAGCGTCGGGGACTCGGGCGGCGACGCGCGGGACTCCCTCGACAGCGCCATCTCGGCCTACGAGAGCGGGAACTTCGAGAACGCGATCGACCTGGCCGAGCGGGCCGAAAGCGAGGCCTCCCAGAGCCGGCTCGTCCGGAACGCGCTGCTCGGCGTCGGCGCCGTGATCGTGCTCGCGATCCTCGTCGGCGGCGGCTACTGGGTGTATAAATCCAGACAACAGGGGCCGAGCCGCCTGAAGTGATGGACGTCCTCGTCCCGTTCGCGGCGAGCCGGCCGAAGACGCGACTCGCCGGCGTGCTCGGCCCGGACGAACGCGCCGAGTTCGCGGCTGCGATGCGCCGAGACGTCTGTTCCGCAGTCGACTCGGCTGGCGGGTCGCCGACGGTTCTGTCGACGGATCCGATCGAGTCGGCGTGGCCGGTCGTCGTCGACGACCGGCCGCTGACGGAGGCGGTCGACGATCGGCTCGAACCGCCGGTCGCAGTCGTGATGGCGGACCTCGCGCTTGCGACCCCCGAAGCGCTGTCGCGGCTCCTCGGGGCGGACGGCGGCGTCGTTCTCGCCCCCGGCCTCGGCGGCGGGACGAACGCCATCGTCGTCCGGACGCCCGATTTCCACGTCGACTACCACGGCGCGTCGATCGCCGACCACCGACGGATCGCGGCGGACGTCGGGACGACGACGACGGTCGATTCGTTTCGACTCGCGGTCGACGTCGACGAGACCGACGACCTCGCGGAGGTGCTGTTACACGGCGAGGGACAGGCCGCCCGGTGGCTCCGGGAAGCGGGCCTCGAACTCGAGATGACCGGCGGGCGCGTCACAGTCTCTCGGTCGGCCCGCCGGTAGTCGACGCCGCTGGTAGCCGACGCCGCCGGTAGTCGACGCCGCTGGTAGCCGACGCCGCCGGTCGATCCCCCGACGCGTGGGGCAGTTGGTCGGCGCTCCGATCGCTGACGTCGCCGGGGGCGATTCTTTTATCTTTCCGAGTACCCGAGACGTGGTGTGTTCGGAGCGAGCGAGTACGGGGTCGACATCGAAATCTCGACGGAAGCCGTCGATCGGCTGGTAGCCGTCACGCCGGGCGACGTCGATCCGGCCCCCGAACTCTCCTTCGCACGGAACGTGTTCATCCCGCTGACGACCGCCTGCCGGTACACCTGCACCTACTGTACGTACTACGATTCGCCGGGGAACGCCTCGTTGTTGTCGCCGGCCGAGGTGCGGGAGATCTGCGAGCGCGGGGCCGACGCCGGCTGTACGGAGGCACTTTTTACGTTCGGTGACGACCCCGACGACCGTTACACCGAGATCCACGAGCAGCTCTCGGCGTGGGGCCACGACTCGATCCACTCGTATCTCCGGGAGGTCTGCGGGATCGCCCTGGAGTGTGGGCTCCTCCCGCACTCGAACCCCGGCGACCAGACGCGCGAGCAAATGGCCCGCGTCGCCGACGTGAACGCCTCGATGGGCGTCATGCTCGAGACCACCGCCGAGGTGGCCGCCCACGGCGGCCCGAGATCGAAAGCGCCCGGCCAGCGGCTGGCGACCATCGCGACCGCCGGGGAGTTGGGCGTCCCCTTCACGACGGGCGTGCTCGTCGGGATTGGCGAGACGCTCCGGGACCGCGCCGAGAGCCTGCTCGCGATCCGGGAACTCCACGAGCGGTACGGCCACGTTCAGGAGGTCATCGTCCAGCCCGTCGTCGAGAACGAGCGCTGGGGCGGGGGCTCGCCCGACCTGGCGACGATGCGGCGGGTGACCGCGATGGCCCGGGCGGCCCTCCCCGAGAACGTCAGCGTCCAGTCGCCGCCGAACCTCGCGCCCGTCGAGCAACTGCTCGACTGCGGCGTCGACGACTTCGGCGGCGTCTCGCCGGTGACGGGCGATCACATAAACCCCGAGTACGCGTGGCCGGCGCTTTCAGAACTGGAGGAGATCGCCGAGCGAGCCGGAGTCCCCCTCGCCGAACGGCTGCCGGTGCACGAGCGGTATGTCTCCGGGGCGTGGCTCCCCGAGCGGATCGAGGCCGCGATTGAGGCCGACAACAGGGCCGGGCGGCGGTACCGCGCTCTGTTGTGAGACGTGCGTCGGTGCCGCGATCCGCTGCGAGTCGGCGGTGGTATCACAAGCCACTGTGAGTCGGTGAGCGTCCGAGGTTCACGCTCCAGCCGACGGAATATCTAAACAGTATACTCTGGCCCCGTTCGTATTTAAATACGGTTCCGGGTATCGATGGATCTGGGACCGCACGACTGCACGTCCCTGCAGCCGTTTTTATGAGAGCGCGGTCACTCATTTTCAGCTGGTGGAAGCCGGCGCTGGGGTATTTAACTTCGGCGAGTAAATTTGACAATATGGTCATTCGAGTAGTTCTGGCAGTCTTGGGCGTGGTTGAGTTGCTCTTCCCCAGACGGCTCACCGACTACGTAATGCATGCGACAACTGTAGGAGAGACTACATACGAGTATAAATCGTGGGTGTACAATCTCGCCAGACTCGAAGGGCTTGTCTTCATTCTGATCGCAGTGAGGTGGGGCAAGAACCGGAATGAAGATAGTTAGGGAGCTATCGTGATTCAGCGGTCGAATCTCGGCGTTCACGCCGGGCGTGACTCGCGTACGCCCCGTGGCACAAATCACCGGAGATGGCCGGTCTGGAACCCCACCAGTTATAGTAACCATCGGAAGTGATTACACATCGATCGCACTGCTGTCGTGCGATCGAGTGTGCAGTGTCTTCCGATCGCTACTGTAGTATCGCTCGTGGCGTTCGTTCACACACGAGGTCCGCTGACCCCCGATGGCTGGCGACCGCGGGAGTCAGTCCAACGCCCGAGTAATAACAGGCCGAGATCCCTCTGTCGAGGGACCCCGCGCCGTCGTCGAGCGTCGCCCGACTGCCTGCGGGATCTTCGATCCCGCTCCGCTTACGCCGCGGAGGACGTCACTCGGAGGCCGGTCCGCCCGGCGTCGACCCGTCGCCGCTTCCGTCGTGACCGTCACTTCTGTCGTCGGTGTCGATCGCCGTCTCGCCGCCGTGGTCGGCGTCCGTCTCCGCCTCCACCTCCACCTTCGGGAGTACGACCTCGAGCGTCCCGGCGCGGGTGAGCGCCGCCTCGGCCCGGCCGGCATCGATCGACGCCCCGTCGGGGAGCGCGACCTCGCCGTCGAGGGCGAGCCCGCGTCCGGGGAATCGCATCTCGTAGCCGTCGTGGAACTCCCGGAATCGGTCGATTCGAACCGAGAGCGTGTCGTCTTCGAAATGGACTGATACGTCGTCGCCGATCGCGCCCGGCGCGTCGAAGACGGCGAGATACGCCTCATCGCTCTCAAGGAGATCGGCCGGGAGCGACGTCCGCTCTTGGAGTCGGCTCGTCGCCCGGCCGATCCCGTCGATAATGACCCGCCCGAGCGACGCCCCCACCTTCCGGATCATACCTCCAGGGCCTCCAGTCCGCCACTCTCGCCGCAGTACGGACAGCTGAAGGCTTCGACGCCCGTTCCGTCCGGCATCGAGTACCGGTAGTGCAACTCCATCATGTCGAGATCGCAGCCGTCTCGGGTGCAGACGACCTCCAGGGTTTTCGGCATACCGCATGCTACGGGAGAGACAGTAATCAATTCCCCGGCAGGGGCGAGGCGGTCAACAACCGCGACCTCAAGGGTCAATGCTTGTCCTCACACCGCACGGGGCTTGGCAGTGAACGGTTCCTCGTAGCAAACGGCTTGCGACACGCGCACGGAGACCAGTTCCGATGGATAGAGACCCCCACGCGACCCTCGTTGCTTTGTGCTAGGGGACCGTTCGGTCGATATGAACATCCGTGGCGTCGACTTCAGCGGTGGCCGGCGGCCGGGCGAGGACATCTGGATCACGAGCGGGCGGCTCGAGGCCGACCGTCTGTGTATCGAGCGCTGCCAGTCTGCGGCCGAGCGGTTCGACGAGACCGGTCGGGGGCCGATACTCCGTGCGCTGCGCCGGACGCTCGGGCGTTCCGACGGCGTGACCGGCCTCGACGTCTCCTTCGGGCTTCCCGCCGAGTTGCTCCCCGACCGGATTGAGGGGTGGCACGGGGCGACGCGCTGGTTCGCGACGGCCTTCGCCGACGCCGACGCGTCCGCGATGCGCGAACGGCTCAAATCGGCCGCCCGGTCGTTGCCGGGCGAGAGGATCGAACTGAAGCGGCGAACAGACCGGACCGTCGGCGCGAGTTCGCCCTACAGCTTCATCACGTACTACCAGACGCTGTACGGGATCCGAGAGGTGCTCGCACCGCTGGTCGAAGCCGGATCGGTGTCTGTCCCGCCGATGGACGCCCCCGGCGAGCGGAACGCGATCGAGGTCTATCCGGCGGGTACGCTTCGACGACTCGGGACAGTCGACACGGAATATAAAAACGGAGCCGACGGGGCGGCGGCCAAGCGGCGCGAGATCCTCGATCGGCTGTCGGCGCCCGACGCCGGGGAGAGCGCCGTCGAACTCCCCGAACCGGTCCGCGAAACCGCCACGGACGAGCCGGGGGGCGACGCCCTCGACAGCGTCGTCGCGGCCGTTTCGGCGGCGCGGGCAGCCCGGAGTGGATTCGGGACGGACCGCCCCTACGACGACCGGGAGGGGTTTATATATGTCTGACTCGCTCGTGGGCGGTCCGCAGGCGAAATATATATGAAACGACCGCCGAAACCCTCGGGTATGGTCGAGATCATCGAACTGGCGGGCGGCATCGGATTCGGACTGTTCATCGGCGCGTTCTTCGGCTTCGTGCTCTCGCGCGGCGACCTCGTCATGACGGGCGTCGGCGCCGTTGCCCTCACCGTGGCAGTGGTCATCTACACGTTCACGCTCGCACAGACCGGCGGCCTCGACGCCGTCGAGCCGAACTCGCACTGACGACCCCCGGGCAGGGTATATAAATACCGACGAACTCATTTATATGCCAGTCCGGACAGTTTTGAGATTGTAAACCGACCTTTTTTAATTGTAAACCGACCGGCGGGGAGTCGTGCGAGCGGGCCGGCGCGAGCGTCCGCTCGGTGACTCGAATCAACGTACGCGCGACTCCATCGTGTACGTCCGTCGAGGGTGGTGCGACCCCGTTTATATACATGATTGGGAGCATTTATATATGCGGTCTGGCGAATTTATATATCTATTCGGACACATTCTTATACCTGGCCGGCCCCACCGACCCCGAAGCCGACCGCCCCGCCCCGGCTCCATCCGCATCCGTTTTACCCGTCGACGCCGTCCCGTCGTGTATGAAGGACCCGGCGGATATCGACGTCACCATCGTCGACGGCTACGTCGACGAGCCGGCGCACTTCGGCGTGCCGCCGTACATTTCGACGTACCCCCGCTTCGCGGCCGGGGCCGCCGTCGACGCCGGCGTCCCCGCCGACGCGATCACGTACTACACGATCGATGAACTGCGCGATGACCGTTCGCGGTGGCGCGACGTCGTCGACGCCGACCTGTTCGTCTACGTCGGCGGGATGACCGTCCCCGGCAAGTACGTCGGCGGCACGCCCGCCGAACCCGGCGAGGTCAAGGAACTCGCGTGGGCCGCCGAGGGGACGAGCGTGATGGGCGGGCCGGTCAGATTCGGCGTCGGCGAGGCCAACGAGGGGGCCACGGAGACCGAGCGGAGCGACCTCGATTACGACTTCCTCGCGATGGCCGACATCGAAGCCGCCGTCTACGACCTCGTCCACGGCGGCCTGGAGGGGTTCGAGGACCGCTACCGCGACAACGCCGAGCTGGACCGGTGGGCGGAAAAAGGGGCGTTCGTCGTCGAACAACACCCCGACCACCCCGACTACCTCATCTGCGAGATGGAGACCTCCCGGGGGTGTCCCTACCGGTGTTCGTTTTGCACGGAACCGATGTACGGCGATCCGAGCTTCCGGACGCCCGAGTCGGTCGTCAGCGAGGTCTCCCGGCTTGCAGACCGCGGGGCGCGACACTTCCGGTTGGGGCGGCAGGCCGACATCCTCGCCTACGGCGGCGACGGCGAGGCACCGAACCCCGACGCCCTCGAGGCGCTCTACGGCGGCATCCGGGCGGCGGTTCCGGACCTCGGAACGCTACACCTCGACAACATGAATCCCGTGACGATCACGGAGTACCCCGAGTTGTCCCGAGAGGGCATCCGGATCATCGCCGAGCACAACACCCCCGGCGACACGGCCGCCTTCGGCCTCGAGTCGGCCGACCCGCTCGTCCAGGAGGAGAACAACCTGCTCGTGACCGCCGAGGAGTGTCTCGAGGCGGTTCGGATCGTCAACGAGGAGGGCGGGTGGCGCCCCGGCGAGGCGGCCGACGGCGAGCGCGCGTACGGCCCGTCCGTCGACCCGACCGCCGACCGCCTCCCGAAGCTGTTGCCGGGGATCAACCTCGTCCACGGTCTCGCCGGCGAGCGCCGCGAGACGTTCGAGCACAACAAACGGTTCCTCCGGGACGTCTACGAGGCGGGGCTGATGCTCCGCCGGATCAACATCCGGCAGGTGATGGCCTTCGAGGGCACCGAGATGGCGGAGACGGGCGCGGAGATCGCCAACGACCACAAGCAGCTGTTCAAGACGTACAAACGGGAGGTCCGCGAGGAGATCGACAACCCGATGCTTCAGCGCGTCGCGCCGCCGGGGACCGTCCTCCCGAACGTCTACCTCGAGTACCACCAGGACGGCAAGACGTTCGGCCGCCAGCTCGGCACCTACGCCCTCCTGGTCGGGCTACCCGGCGAGCGCGAACTCGGCCGGACGATCGACGTCGCGGTCACGGACCACGGCTTCCGGTCGGTCTCCGGTGTCCCCTACCCCCTCGACGTCAACGCGGCGTCGATGGACGAACTCCGAACCCTGCCGGGTGTCGGCAAGCAGCGCGCCGGCAACATCGTCGTCGGCCGCCCCTACGAGCGCGCGAGCGAGGCGGCCGGCGACCTCGACCTCTCGCGGTTTTGCACCGCCGGCCGCCCCGGTAGCGCCCGGTAGCGCCCGCGAGATTCAAGTCGATGGGGTCGGTACAGCCCATCGTGGCAGTCTCGTTCGATCTCTTCGGTACGCTCGTCGTCGCCGAGACGCCCGACGATCCCGCGGCCGCGGTCGCCGAGGCGCTCGCCGAGCGTGGCGTGTCTGTGCCGCCGGACTTCGGGGACGCCTACCGCGAAGTCCACGTCGACGCGCCGGTGGGCGCGGAGGTCCCGCTCCCGGCCCACGTCGCCGCGGCGCTGGCCTCACGGGGCGTCGACGCGCCGAACAACGCCGCCCGCCGGGCGGTCGTCGCCGCCTTCGACCCGACGGTCAGCCGCCGCGAGGGCGCGCGGTCGGCGATCGACGCCGCGGCCGAACGCGGCCCGGTCGGGCTCTGTTCGAACTGCAGCGTCCCGGAACTCGTCGGGCGGACACTCGTCAGAGCGGAGCTCCGAGGCGTCTTCGACGCCGTCGTCTCGAGCGTCGGGTGCGGGTGGCGAAAGCCCGACCCGCGGGCGTTCGAGGCGGTCGCCGGGCGGCTCGGCGCCGACACCGAATCGCTCGTCCACGTCGGGGACGACCCCGAGGCGGACGGCGGGATCGAGGCCGCCGGGGGGCGCTTTCTCGACGTGGAGGATATCGGCCTTCCCGGGCTCGCATCACGGCTGGAGTCGCTGCCGTGACCGCACTCGACCCGGGGCTCGCGCTCGTCGTCTCGGTCGCCGTCGCGGGGGGGCTCGAGACCGCCGTCGGGGAGCCGCCGGCCGCGGCCCACCCGGTCGCGCTCCTGGGGCAGGCGGTCGAACCACTGGCGGGCACCGACTTCGGCGTCCCGCGGCTCGCCGGCACGGTCTACGCGTTGGCGGTGCCGACCAGCTGCGCGCTTGTAGCCGCCGCCGCCGTGGCGCTCGCCGCGAGGCTCCCGGTTCCGTTCGCGGACGCGCTTCTTGCGGGGCTCGTCCTCTGGGTCGCATCGAGCGTCCGTCTGCTCGTCGAGAGCGGCCGCCGGGTCGTCGAGTCGAGCGACACCGACCTCGAGGACGCCCGGGGGGCGCTGCTCGCGCTCGTCGGCCGGGACGCCTCGGAGCTGTCGGCCGGCCTCGTCAGGAGCGCGGCCGTCGAGAGCCTCGCGGAGAACTTCTCCGACGGCTTTCTCGCGCCGCTGTCGGCGTTCGTCGCGTTCTCGTTCGTCTCCCTTCCCGCGGCGGCCGCCGCCGCGGCGTTCCTCAAGGGCGCGAACACGATGGATTCGATGTTCGGCTACCCCGGCCCGTTCGGCTGGGCGAGCGCCAGGCTCGACGACGCTCTCATGTTCGTTCCGGCACGGGCGTCGACGCCGTTCCTGGCGGTGGGCGCCGGCGACCCCGAAGCCCCCCTCCGGGCGCGCCGGTACGCCCGTGAGCCGGCCTCCCCGAACGCCGGGTGGCCGATGGGGACCCTCGCCGCGGCGTTGAACGTCCGCCTCGAAAAGCCCGGTACCTACACGCTCAACGGGGTCGCCGGCCACCCGACGGTCACCGAGAGCCACGGCGCCGTCGGCGCAGTGTGTCGCGGGGCGGTCCTCGCCTATGGGGTAGCCGTCACCGTGGGGGTGCTCCGATGGCTCTGAGATCTATCGCGGGCGGGCTCCGTGGCGGCGTCGCGTTCCTCACCCGCGTTCCGGTCGGGAGCAACGAGGCCGACTGGGACCGGTTTCGGTCGTTCCCCGCCGCGTTCTCGCTTGTGGGGTACCCGATCGGTGCGGTCGCGGCGCTGCCGTTCCTGTCGGGGCTGTCGGCCCCCACGGTCGCCTTCGGGTACCTCCTCGCGCTCGTCGCCGTCGTCGGG
Source organism: Natronomonas moolapensis 8.8.11 (assembly GCF_000591055.1). Classification (GTDB taxonomy): domain Archaea; phylum Halobacteriota; class Halobacteria; order Halobacteriales; family Haloarculaceae; genus Natronomonas; species Natronomonas moolapensis. The sequence goes on from NC_020388.1 coordinate 1,387,861, forward strand.
ATCCCCCACTTCGACGGGGTCGCCGACCTCGGCGACGCGGTGGCGGCACACGGGGCGGGCGACGCCCGGGCGGCGCTGAAAGACACCGCGACCGGCGTCGGCGCGATCGTCGCAATCGCGGTCGTCGTGGGGGGGTTGGTCCTCGGGGCGCTCGGGCTCGCCGGCGCGCCGCCGCGGACGGCCGTCGGGATCGTCGTCGCCGCCGAAGTGGGCGCGAAGCTCGGGATGGCGAGCGTGGCCTGCCTCGCGAGCGCGGCCCACGAAGGGCTCGGGTCGGCGTTCACCGAGCGCGCCGAACCGGTGTTGCTCCTCGGCCCGGCCCTCGCGGCGCTCCCGGCGGCGCTGCTCGTCGGCCCCGTCCGGGCCGGGATCGCCGCCGTCGCCGCCGGGCCACTCGTCGCGGTCGGCCTGATCCGGTGGGCCGACGGGACGCTCGGCGGCGTCAACGGCGACGTCTTCGGCGCGACGAACGAACTCGCCCGCGTCCTCGGGCTGCATCTGGGGGTGATCGCGTGGACGCTCTCGTGATGTGCGGCGGGGCGGGGACCCGCCTCGACCGCGGCGAGAAGCCGCTGTTCGAGGTCGGCGGCGTACCGATGGTCGAGCGCGTCCTCGACGCCCTCGATGAGAGCCGGATCGACACCGCATACGCTGTCACGTCCCCGGAGACACCCGAGACGGCCGACCGGTTGCGTGGCCGGGCACCGATCGTCGAGACCGACGGCGAGGGGTACGTCGCCGACCTGACGGACGCGGTAGGACGCGTCGGCCGCCCCGTGGTGACCGTCGCCGCCGACCTCCCGCTCTTGACCTCGGAGCCGATCGACCGGGCGATCGACGACCACGACGGCGGCGCGTTGACGGTCTGTGTGCCGGCAGTGCTCAAGCGTCGCCTCGGCGTCAGCGTCGACACGACCCGGACCCACGGCGGCCGCGAGCTCGCGCCGACCGGGCTGAACGTCGTCGGCCAGCGCGGGGGGGAGACGATGCGCGCGAGCTACGACGCCCGCCTCGCGGTCAACGTCAACCGGCCCGGCGACGCGGCCGTTGCGTCGGCGTTCGCCGATTCCATCGACGGGGGTGCATCGGATGGATCCTGACAGCGTCGACGACGTCGGGCGCGTCCCCCACGGATCCAGCGACGACCCGGACGTACTCGACCTGAGCGCGAACATCAACCCGCGTGTGCCGGACGGCACGCGGTCGATCTATCGGGAGGCATTCGCGGACGCTCGGTCGTACCCCGACGACAGCTACCCGGAATTCCGGGCGGCAGCAGCCGACTACGTCGGTTGTGACCCCGAGTCGGTCGTTCCGACGCCGGGGGGGCTGGCGGCGATCCGGCTGGCGATCGGCGTGACCGTCTCGCCGGGCGACCGCGTCCTCGTTCCCGCGCCCTCCTTCGGCGAGTACGTCCGCGAGGTCGAGTTGGCCGGCGGCGAAGCCGTCGTCGTTCCGCACCGGGAAGTCGTCGATCGCGACCCCGCCGGGTGCGCAATGGCGATCGCCTGCACGCCGAACAACCCGACCGGGGAGCTGTATCCGGACGCCGATCTGCGGTCGTTCGCCGACCGGTGTGCGGACTCGGGGACGACGCTCCTGGCCGACGAGGCGTTCTTGGGGTTCACCGACCGGGCGTCGCTTGCCGGCCATCCGGCCGCCGTCGTCGCCCGCTCGCTCACCAAACTGTTCGGGCTGCCGGGGCTTCGGGCGGGCTTTGCGGTCGCTGACGGCGGGGTCGGCGAGCGGCTTCGCACGGCCCGGCCGGCGTGGTCCGTCGGCGGCCCCGCTGCGGCAGTAGGTGCCCACGCGATGCGGGATTCGGCCTTTGTTGAGGCGACCCGAAGACGCGTCGCCGAGGAGCGCCGGTACCTCCACGATGGGCTTGCGGCCCGCGGGTTCGACGTCTCTCCATCGGCGGCCCCGTTCGTGCTCTGTGACGTCGGCGAGTCGCCCGCGGAACTGCTCTCGGCCTGCCGCCAGCGGGGGGTCGTCCTCCGGGACGCGACGACGTTTCGCGGGCTCGATCGGCACGTCCGGATCGCCGTCCGGGACCGGGCGGCGACCGAGGCGCTGTTTTCGGTGCTCGACGAGGTGTGGTGATGTTCGAGTACGAACGCACCGACGAGTGTCTGACGCTCCGCCGGCCGGGGACGCGGTGGCTCTCGAACGGCTTCGACGGCGGATACGCGACGGCTCCGGCTGCTCACAACCTCACCGTCCCGGAGGGGTTCGAGCGCACGGACCTCGCGACGTACGCGGCCGAGCGGCTGGGGTCGCCCCCCGAGGGGCCGACGCTTTTGACCGGCGTCCGACAGACGAACGCGAGGGGGGCTCGGTATGGGCCGGTCGAGGCGGTCGTGACCGCGGGGCTGTCGAACCCCGCCCTGCTGCCCGCTGGTGACGACAGCCACAGCACAGACACCCGAGGCGACGCCGACGCGGACGCATCCCCCGACGACGCGTTCCGGCCCGGGACGGTCAACGTCCTCGTCGGGTCGGCGGAGCCGCTCTCTGAGGGCGGACTGGCCGGCCTCCTCGCGACGGTCGTCGAGGCGAAGGCGGCGACGCTCGTCGACCTCGTCGGTCCCACCGGGACGACGAGTGACGCGGTCGCGGTCGGGTGTCCGAGCGCCGAAGCGGGCGCGCCGTTCGCCGGGAGCGCGACCACCGTCGGCAACGCGGCCCGCGTCTGCGTCCGGGACGCGCTCGCGGCCGCGCTTGAGGCCCGGTACGACGGGGACCTACCCGACCCCCGCGGGGCCGAGCACGCGACCGTCACCTCGGGCGAGGCGACGCCGTTCACCCCGTAGGACCCGGTTTATATTCCTCGGCGTTCACCCTCCGACATGCGCGAACTCGTCGTCGTCGTCGAGCACCCGCCGGAAGCGAACCCGGTCGCTGACCTGCTCGCAGAGCACCCCGACGCGAGGCTCCGGTCGTCGGCGTGTCACGTCACCGAGAGGAGCCTCTGGCGGGTCGACCACGCCAGCGGTCCCGAGGCCGCACTCGACCGCCTCGAGGACATGGCCGGGGCGCGGTACTTCACCGACTGTCTCGTCCGGGACGGCTGCGACGGCGACTGGGAGACGACGGTGTTGGATCGCTCCGCCGGCTCGCTCGTGTTGTACTCCTACTGGGAGCGGACCGACGACTGCGATTCGATCCCGCATCTCGCCCGCGAGCGCTTCGGCGACGGGGTTGTCCTCGAGGAGACCTGGCGCGGGCGGACCCAACGCTGGCGGGTGCTCGCGCCGGACGGGCCGGTCGGGGGGTTCGTCGAAGCGGTTCGCGACATCGCCGACGCCGACGTCCGCTTCGAGCGCGTCTCCGACCCCGAACGGGAGGCGGACCCGGGGCTACCACCCGAGCAGGCAGACGCCCTCGCCGCCGCGGTCGAGGCCGGCTACTACGAGACGCCGAGAGAGGTCGAAGCGTACGAACTCGCCGACCGACTCGGAGTGCCGGGGTCGACGCTCGCCTACCGGCTCCGTCGCGCGGAGGCCTGGCTGGCGAAGCGGTACGTGGAGTAGCGCGGGCCGACGCGTCCGGTTTCGATCCGAGGGGTCGCTCTCCTGTCCGCGCCCATTTATATATAGCCGGGCGGACGGATCACCAACACCGCATATAAACCCTCGGCGAATTTATAACCAGTCGGCCGAGTGGTCTCGCTAACTCGAATATGTCCCCGCCAAACAGCGGTTCGGTCACGATCACAGCTCGCTCATCGACGCCCCCGCGCCGACAGTGACGAGCGCCGCGGCCGCACACAGCGCGAGCCCCGGGGCGAACGACCCCGTCGCGTCCCGGAGCGCGCCGACGACGACGGGGCCGAGAAAGCCCCCGACTTCCCCGACCGCGAAGACGAGACCGACCGCGGTCCCGGTCAGCGCCGGACCGATCCCCTCTATTTCGACCGGGATCGCCCGGATCAGCGGCGACAGCCCGCCGACGCCGACCCCGACCGAGACGACCGGGAGCACGAGCAACAGCGCAAGCGCTGGCGTAAAAAAGAGCCCGAGAACCCCGACACAGGCGATAGCGCCACAGCCGACGAGCGCCTCGCGGGTCGCCCCGAACCGATCGGCGAGCGCCGGCGCGGCGAGGACGCCCGCGATCTGTCCGCCGACCAGAACGGCGGTGACCCCGCCCGCGAGCCCCGGGGTGATCCCGCGGGCCTCGAACAGCGTGACGAGCCACCCCTGGAGGCCGTGGATGACGAACAGATACGCCGTTCCGAGGAGCACCAACAGCCGGAGATCGCGGTGGGCGAAGACGGCGCGGACGTCGCTCCGAAGCGACGCGAGCGCGAACCCCTCGCTCTCGTCGGCGCCGTCGTCGGGGTCGTGGCGGCCGGCCGGAACCCCCCACGCCAGAAACGCCCACCCGACGGCGAGCGCGAGCATCACCGTCCCGCTCGCGGCGAACAGCGGCCGCCACCCGCCGAGCGCGGGACCGAGTACCGACCGCCCCGCCGCAAACACCGTTGCGCTCCCCGCATAGGACGCGAGCAGATACACCGACGCTGCCCGTCCGACGAACGCCGGCGGGTAGAGCTCGGCGGCGAGTTTCGGGAGCCCGAAGGTGATCCCCGTCGCGCCGACGCCCATCAGCAGCGTCAACGCGAACATCGATGGGAACCCGCCCGCGCTCGCCCGGCCGAACTGCCCAAGCCCCGCGAGCGCGATCCCGAGGCCGATGCTGGTTCGCGCGCCGACGCGGTCGACGACGAGGCCGCTCAGGAGGCCGAGCGGGATGTACGTCAGCGGAATCGCGCCGGCCAGCACGCCCGCCTGCGTCCCGCTCAACCCCAACGCGTCGGTGATCGCAGAGAGGTACGCCGGCAGCGAGAACCACACGAACAACAGCGCACCGTACCCGATCCCCCCGACGGAGAGCAAGGTGGCGTTTTCGATCCTCGTCGGCCGACGTGTCATCGCTTCGTCGTTCGGGAGAGCCACGTATATGTGCTGTCGTCCGGCGCCGCCAGGTCCGTATTCGCTCGGCCACAGCTTCCGGTATGGCCTCTACGCACACGTGCGATGGCTGTGGAGCGACGCTGGGCGCGGCCGAGGATCTGACGCGGGAGTCGACGACGACGGGGCGGTCGTGGTACTGCGGGTACTGCCGGACGCCGGTGCCGTCGGTCGTCGCCGAGCGGCTCGCACACCGCCGGGACGGGTCACCGACGGATCGATGACCGACGGCACTGGCATATCGCCGGTACTGTCTGGCCGAGCGTTCCGCAGACGACCGCCGGAATTGGTGGTTTCCATCGATTTATACACCCCGAGCGCGTTGTTGAAAATATAGATATGAACGCATCACGTCGTGCGTTTTTGAGCGGTGCCGGTGCCACACTCGGGACCGGAATCGCCGGGTGTCTCGAACTCGGCGGCGGGTCGGACACGCTCCGTATCATCGACTGGGGATACGTGTACAACGACGGTGTCATCGAGGCGTTCGAAAACAGACACGGCGTGACTGTCGAACGACAGTCCGCACAGGGGTCCGCGGAGACGCTGTCGCAACTCCGGGCCGGGCGCGCCGACTACGATATCGCGCCGCTCGGTAACTACGCGGTGAAGCCGGCGATGGACGAGGAGTTGATTCAGCCGATTGATCTCGATCAGGTGCCGTCGTACGAGGACGTCTTCGACTTCCTGAAGAAGGATTACTTCGAGAGCGACGGACAGGTGTACGGCGTCCCCCGGAGCTTCGGACAGACGCCGCTCGCCGTCAATACCGACATCGTTGACCGCGAGATTACGGCGCTCGCTGATCTGTGGGACGACGACCTGTCGGGGGTCGCAGGGGGCCGCGACGACGCACGGCTTCAGGTGTTGTACCGGAACGCCGCCGTCGGGGCGGAGCTGAACCCATCCTCGGAAGCCGACATCGATACCGAGGCGCTCCGTGCGGATCTGGTCGACAGACTGAACAACACGGCTGGACTCTGGGGCAACGGCGGCGAGTCCGAGCAACTGCTCCGCACGGAGACGGTCGGCGTCCAGCCGGTGTGGAACTACGTCATTCAGGCGATGGAAGACGATGGGCTGCCGGTCGAACGGGTGTTCCCCGAGGAGGGGACGAAAGCGTGGTTCATCCAGCATACGATCCGCGCCGGGGCCGAGAATCCGGAACTCGCACACACCTTCATAGAGGAGTGGCAAAGCGAGATGGGGTATCGGTCGCTGATGGAGCCGAACAACATTGCGGTACCCAACGAGCGGGTCTTCGAGGAACAGAACATCGACAGAACGGTTCTCGGTCTCGACACCCCCGACCAGTTCATATACGAGGAACCGAAACCGCCGGAACTCATCGAGACGTACAGTCGGACGTGGAGCGAGGCAAAGACCGAATCCGGCGGATGACGGCGACCGCAGCGCTCGAAGTCGAGGGGCTGTCGAAATCCTTCGGCGACGTCGCGGCGGTCGACGACGTTCACCTTCGGATCGACGGCTCGGAGTTTCTCGGATTGGTCGGTCCTTCAGGGTGTGGAAAGACGACGACACTCCGGATGCTGGCCGGGCTCGAGCGACCGGACACCGGCGTCGTTCGGATCGGTGGCAAACCGGCGACGGACCTGCCGCCCCGCTCGCGGGATACGAACATCGTTTTTCAGGACCTGGTCCTGTTTCCGCACATGAGCGTCGCCGAGAACGTCGGATACGGTCTCGCACGGCAGGGTATCGACGGCGACAGGCGCCGCCGCCGTGTCGAGGAAGCCCTCGAGTTGGTTTCGCTTCCGTCCTACGGCGACCGAGATCCAGCGGCATTGTCCGGCGGTCAAAAACAGCGCGTCGCGTTGGCTCGGGCTTTGGTAAACGATCCGACGGTGTTGTTGCTCGACGAGCCGCTGTCGTCGCTCGACCGGGCGCTCAGAGAGGAGATGCAATCGGAGTTGAAACGGATCCAACGCGAGTCCGGGACGGCATTTCTGTACGTTACGCACGATCAAGAGAGCGCGATGAGCATGTCCGACCGGATCGGCGTCATGCGCGAGGGGCGCATCGTCGACATCGGTACTCCGGAGGAGCTGTACGGTCGGCCGAAGACACAGTTCGTCGCCGATTTCCTCGGGGGCGCGACGACGCTCCGCGGCGACGTTACCGCTGTCGACGGCGATCGTGCGGCTGTCGAGACAGCGCTTGGCGGGTTCGAAGCCGCCGCCAGCCGGAGCGATCCGTCGGTCGGCGAGACGGTTACGGTCGTTATTCGTCCCGAATCGGTATCCGTCGGCGAGGGGCCCTTTTCGGGGACCGTTCGGCGGCTAGCGTACAAGGGATTTTATCGACAGGTGACGGTCGAAACGGGTGACGGCGGGACGCTTGCGGCACGAACAGCGGTCGACAGCCGGACGACTCCCGACCGCCCTGCGGGCGGGGGCGGCATGGCTACCGGCGATCGTATCCGGTTTGCTATCGACCGGGCAGTCATAGTAGACGATGAAGACGAGTGAACGCAGAGGGGGAGTCCGAGACGCCCTGATCGCGAGTGGGCCGGTCACGATCGCGGCGTTGCTCGGCATTCTCCCGGTCGCGATACTCCTCGTCGAGAGCATCGCCCCGGGGCCGTCCATCGACAACTACGTTACGGCGACGACGCCGCTGTACCGGACGAGCCTGGTATACTCGCTCGGGATGGGTGTGGCAGCGACTCTCACGTGTCTCGTCGTTGCGTACCCCGTGACGTACTGGCTCGCACATCGATGCCCAGCCAGCATCAGGCTACCGGCGCTCATCGCGCTCACGCTGCCGTTGTGGCTCAACTACGTTGTCCTCAATTACACGTGGGTGTGGATCCTCGCGCGCGGCGGCATCCTGAACCGGCTGCTCGTCGCCACCGGGGTCGTCAGCGACCCGCTCGGGCTGTTGTTCACCGACCTCTCGGTGTTCATCGGATTCATTTATATATACCTCCCCTACGTCGTGTTGACGCTGTACGTTTCGATGGAGCGACTCGACGGGCGGTTGATCGAAGCCGCCCGCGACCTCGGGGCGACGAACCGGCGGGTCGTCGTCGACGTGGTTCTTCCACGGACGTTTCCGGGGGCGGTCGCCGGCGCGATCGTCGTTTATGCCCGGATCGCCGGCGCGTACACGACGCCGGAGATACTCGGCGGCCCCGGAGAGGTGATGATCGCGACGCTCGTCGTCGAGGCGTTCGAACAGTTCTCTGCTCTCGGGTTGGCTGCCGCCCTCTCTATGGTCTTTTTGTCGATCGTCGTCGTCGGGTTCGTTCTCGGGGCTCAATTGCCGCCGGTCAGACGGGAGTTGAAACGATGGTGACCCGACTCGACCGGTTGCTCGTTCGGGGTGCCGGCCGCTTTCCGGGGGCGGTCGTCGCGGTGACGTTTTGTTTCCTGTATCTTCCCGTCGCTGTCGTCGGATATCTGTCTCTATCGCCCGGCGCTCAGCCAACAATCCCACTCGATGGGTTCTCGCTGCGGTGGTACGGCGAGGTGTTCGCCGATCGCCGCTTCCTCAGGAGCATGCTCACGAGCCTCGGCCTCGGCGTCTTCGCCGCCGTGTTCGGGACCACCCTCGGGTTGGCCGCGGCCTACACCCTCGTCCGCAGCCGGCTCCGCGCGTCCGTTCGTGGCGCGATCGGTGCCGTCATCGCGCTTCCGCTGTTCGTGCCCACGGTGGTCGTCGCCTTCGGAATCGGGATCACCGCCAACCGCCTCGGCATCGGGTTCGGCCTGCTCCCGGTCGCGCTCGGGCACCTGTTTTGGGTGCTCCCGTTCAGCACGTTCCTCATTGCGGCCCGGTACGGCGAATTGGATCCGGCGGTCTCCGAGGCCGCCCGCGACCTCGGCGCCGACCGGGTGGCCGTCTTTCGAACCGTAACGCTTCCACTACTGTTGCCGGCCCTCGTCGCCAGCGCGTTGTTCTGTTTCGCCCTCTCGTTTAACGAGTTCCTTATCACGTTCTTTTTATCAGGATCCGGAACGACGACCGTCCCGCTCGAGATATTCGGGAAGGTTCGCGTCGGCGCGACGTCGTTTCTCAACGCCGCGAGCGTCATTGTCCTCGTCATCGGCGCGCTCGCCGCCGGTACCGCCTCGGCGATCCGCAAGCCGACCTGACCCGGTCGGGACCCGCGGTACCGGCGTGGAGTTCCCGAGCGCGGGTGCCGGTTATCCGTTCCGATCGGTGACCAGCGAGAGCCGATACGGGTCCCCCCGAAACCGGGCGTCCGTCTCGATGTCGGCGGGAAGTTCAACCCCAGCGTGTGCTTCGAGCAGCTCGCCGAGTTCCGCCAACCCCGGCGAAGCCCCGGTTTCGCCCGCGCCGGGGTGCCAGGACACACAGCGCTCGATGTGTTTGTCCTCGATGGCGGTTTCGACAACGACGACCGCCTCGGCCGAAAGCCGCTCGGAGTCGAGGACGAGCGGCGACTGGACGGTACGCACCGGTTGCAACGACAGCCGAACCGTCGCGCCACGACAGTCAGCACCGGGATCCGAGACGCACCCGGCCAGAGGCAGAGCCACCGCGAGCAGACAGACGTCGCGGCGCGTCGAGCGACTGTCGGCGTCACGGGGTGTCGTCGATGGTCGCGCTGCCGAGCGCACGTCTGCCGTTGGCTGCATACCGGGCCGTTCGTTCCTGAATTAAAAGGACGTTCTGATTTCGGGGTAGTGTTCAGATACGCTGATTCCATGCGAAGCTGAACGATCCGATCCAGTCGGCGGCGGTTTTTATTTCTATAGAAACACGTTCAAAAAATAAACCAGCCAGGTGCAGTTGAACACTGAGCCTCATCAGAAACGTCGGTGCCGCTTCTCGTTCAACAGACTCTAAGTCAATCTCGTCTAAATGCCCGTTGAGACGGTCGTTTTCGGGCATAGATCACTCAGAAAACCCTACGCTTCACTCTTCAATCCGTATTTGAACACCGCGCGTCGCGATGGACAAACAACTATGAAGGAAGCGTCCGTAGATGACGTATGGCAGATGCCGAACCAACCGAAGAGCGGATCGACGAGACGACCACCTGGCCCGACCTCGCGATCAGCCTCTACGACCGACTCACGGGGCGGGGCGCGGAGATAATCTACGAGTTCGAAGACATGGAAGTCGAGGTTCCAAGCGGGACCGGCGAGGACGTCGAGCACGCCCGCTGGCGCCTCGACGGCGAACTCCGGGTGTCGACCGAAGAGCGTGACTGAGGCCCCAACGTCGCTACACGTCGACGCCGACCTGACAGTTTCGGTGGGCAGCGCCGAGGCCGAGGTCCGTTCGACTGGCGAGCGCCTCTTCGTCGAGTTCCACTCACTGTCGGACGCCCGCGCGATGGCAGAGGCCCGCCCGGGAAGCGTCGTCGACCGGCTCCCGGCGGCGCTACGGGCGGCCGATCTCACCGTCGAGACCCGGGTCCGGGGACGGACCGTCCTCGTCTCGGGACGGGAAGCGTCCCCCGGCGCGCTCTCGGAGATTCTCGGGAGCGCCCCCGACGAGGTCCGGCTCGCGGGCGTCGCGGGGGCGGCTGCGGGCGCGGTCGAACCGTACGTCCACGCCGTATATAAACGTCTCACCGACGACTCATAACGAGCACAGATGCACTACCGACAGCCGAACGCCGACAGGACGACCTGGAACGACGCAATAGACGACATCCTCTCCGAGGAACTCGACCGGGACGACGAGATCTCGGTAACCGTCGAGGACCTCGAGATCGACGTCCCGCTGGCGTTCGATGCGGATGCGCCGCGTGCGACGTGGCGCTTCGAGGGGAACCTCACAGTACGCGTCGAGGGCGACGCCGACCCCCTCGCCGACTGGCTTCGTTTTTGGGCGCGCCGGTCGGGCGCCGGACGCTGATGAGCGTCCGCCTGCGCGTATTCGGGACACATCCCCCCCGCATCGCGCACGGTGTTGAGATACTGAAAGAAAACGAGTGGAACACCTCAAAGACGTGGTGCGAATGTGGTGCGACCGCCGATAGCGCGCGCGGTCGAAGCGGGGACCGAATCGAAGGGAAGTGGCTGCGGTTCGAATCCACCCGAAACGACCTGTGCCACGAACGGCAGCCGTCGTCTCACTCCGTGTCGCCGACACTACTATGCGATTGCCAGGCGTACCCGTAGGTATGACACCCGAGACAGACGATACGGAATCGACGTCGACGCTGGGGCGAGTGCTGGTTGGACTCGGACTCGCATTTCAGGCCGTTGAGGACTTCCGGGATATGGACGACACCGTCGAGTACGCCGACTCGGCCGGTGTCCCGCTGCCGGAACTCGTTGCCCCGTTCGCCTCGGGAATGATGCTCGTCGCCGGGGTCGGTATCGCGCTGTGGCGACTCCCCAGACTCGCCACCGGGGCGGCGGCTACGTTCCTCGCCGTCGTCACGACGACGATGCACGACTTCTGGAACGCCGATCCCGACGACAAAGGTGGCGAACGACTCGCCTTCTTCGGCAATCTCGCGATGTTCGGCGCGGTGATCGTGTTCCTGCGGAAAGCATACGAGTGACATCCTCTCGCGGGTAAAGGCGCGGGCCTCCCACCCGGTGTTGGCCGGGCAGGTCAATCCCGACGGTTGGGAGTCTACGGTTTGCTGGACAGTCAGCCAGTGGCTTTGCCACGAAGCCGTTACTCGTACCCTGGAGAGGGCTTCGAGGTACCTGATTGTTTAACGACTGTCGGCGTGGTCGGCTTACTGTTTGTTTCCGGCTGTGAACCGTGGCGACCACCGAGTCAACCGCCAGTTCTCCACGCACGACGTATGGCACGATGGGTTGTAACGTAAATTGTCGGATTCATCTGGTAGCTAAAGCCACCAGTATTCTCCTCGAATCTCTATAAACTGCTCCGGGGTCGAGCCCCGGGGCACCCTGCTTGTTGTCTCTGTAGACAGCACCGCACTCCGCCGGCACCGCAACCCCGGCCGTGTTAGCCGTTTCTGGTCGGCGGCTTCTGCAGGCCGGGCTCGTCGCTCTCCCCGAGCGGGTCGGGGTTCGGGAACTCCTCAATCTCGGGGTGTTGTTGATATAGCGCACACCAGTCCTGCGAGCGGACCCGCCCCTCGACGATCGCACAGGCACCGGCCATTCCCTCGTCACCCGTGTGTTTGCTCGGAATGAAGAATCGGCAGTTCGCACAGAGTTGATACCCCTGTGGGTGACACTGGTAGGCCGCGTCTTCGCGGGCGGTCAGGTCGTCGGGGTTTCGCTGGATGCCGGCAGTGCTTTCCGCAGTTCGGTACTCCTCGGAGACTTCGATGTCGTTTTCCTCGACGCACCAGTTCGAAGCCCGCTCGGTTTCGGCTTCGTCTTCAGCCCCGCCGTGATCTCCGTTGCCGCCGTGATCTCCGTTACCGCCGCCGCCACCGAGCCCCAAGCAGCCGGCGAGCGCGGCGACGGACGCACCGCTCGCCGCCTGCAGAAACTGCCGCCGCCTCGAAGTGCTCGTTCCGGACTGTTTCGTCTCCGCCCCGCTGTCTCGTTCGTTCGACATCTCTATAGATCTGTTTTGACCGCTACTCCCTAATCTTTGCTGTCCGATTGCGGGCGACGGCGGACGTCCCGCCGGCAGGGGTAGTTGACACGCCGGAGGGGGAAACACAGACCCGTATCGAACGGGCTCAGAGCCACTCGTCGGGTTTCGTGTCGTAGTCGACCTCCGTCGCGCGGATGTCCGCTATCTCCTCGTCCGGGAGGTCCTCGCGCTCGAAGGACTCGCCGTCGAACCGGAGTAGCGTCCCCCGCTCCGTCGGTTCGGGTTCGCGGTCCCGCCGTCTGGCGACCTCGATGTCGTGTTCGTCGAACTCCTTGCGGATCGTCTTCAGCGCCACCGGCCGTCCCCACAACTCGAAGACGCGTTCGAGGGTCTGTTTGGCCTGTTGGAGGTCGAGTTGGACCCCGTTGTAGTGGTGGGCGAGCAGCAACTCGTTTCTGTTCCGGAAGTTGCCGTCGTGGACGGCGATGGTCGGCTTTCCGAAGTTCGTGAACTGCAACATGAGCTTCTTTTTGACGTCCTCGGCGGCCGTCGACGTGGCGCGGAAGTCACCCGTCGTGTGGGTGAACTCGTAAGTAAAGTACTCGTTGGTCTCGACGAACTCCTCGGTGAGGAACTCGTCGAGGAACGTGACGTCGTTGTGGCTCTCGCGGACCTCGAACATCCGGTCCCAGCCGGCTGCTCTGTCGACGTCATCCAGGGCCGCCTCGACGGAACCATACCGGTCGGTCTCGAAGAGATACCGCGCAATCCGTTCGAGTTCGCCCTGGGTGACGCGCTTGAGAAAGCCCCGGTGCTCCCGTTTGACCAGCGAGTAGTGGCGCTCGGCCATCCCCTGGTAGGTGAGCAGCTTCCAGGGGTAGCGTTCAACGCCGACGTCCTCGCCGTTCCGGACGCGTTCGAGGGTCTCGGCGTCGATCCGCGGATCGTCGGGAGCGAGCGACTCGAGGTGGCCGACCGGGTCTGTGACGACCGGGTCCGGCTCTAGGTACTCTAGCACCCGATCGAGGTCGACCGAGTCGCCGAAGTTCCGCCACGTCACCCCCTCGACGCGGAGCAGGTGTTCTATCACTGCCCGACGGTTCCGGCGGTTCTCGACGTACTGCCACAGCTCGAAGCCAAGTTTGTAGGGGTTCAACCCCGGAGAGCCGAGTACCTGGGCCATGTGATCGGCGTAGGAGACGAACTCGTCGTCGCCGGCGAAGTTCTCGTCGGCCATCATCCGCGACTCGTGATAACTCGCCCACCCCTCGTTCATCACCTTCGTCATCTTCTGTGGGGCGAAGTAGTATGCCTCCTTCCGCAGGAGCTCGAGGATCTCGCGTTGCCACTCCTCGTACTCGCTCGCCCGCTCCGAGGCCTCGTCGTAGGCCTTCCCGTGAGCCGTCAAAAACGCCAACACGTCCAGTTCGGGTTCGGCAGGGAACGCCGTCCCGTCCTCGTCGCCGGTCATCGAGTCGAGGAACGACTCGTCGAACACCTCGTCTCTGACCTCCTCGGAGAGGTCCAGATCGTCCAGTCGATCCTCGATATCCGCCGTGATGGCGGGCTCGTCCTCGGGATCGAGCGCCGCCGAGAAGGGTCGGTGCTGGTCGACGTTGTCCTCCAGACAGAGCACGTGATCGATCCACTCCTCTACGGCCTCCCGGGAGATCTCCGGGTCGTCCATGTACTCGGCGATCACGTCGGCGTGACGCTCCAGCATCGCTGCCGCGTCGGGCGATTCCGAAAACATCCGGAACCACTCGTTGTTCCTGAAGAAGTCCGCGTGCGCTTCGACGTGCGTGATGACTGCTTTCTGGTCTGCGAGCTCGTTCGACTCCTGGAGGAAGGCGTTTGAGGGATCGTCGTTGTTGACGATCTCGAAGGCCTTCCCACCGAGGAACTGCCGCTGTTTCCGCTGGCGGTCGTAGCTCATTCCCCACCGCCAGTGGGGATACCGGCGCTGGAAGCCGCCGTAGGCGATCAGCTCGTTCATCTCGTCGTAGTCGACGATCCAGTAGTTCACCTCGAAGGGGTCGAGGCCGAGCTTTTCGGCGAGTTCGTTCGCCGCCCGGGCCGGTTCGGTCAACCCGTCGGCGATCCGCTGTTTGTGGAATCTGTCGTCGGTGCTCATGCGTCGTCCTCCGTGCTGAGTATCGTGTCGATCGCTTCGACCACGTCGTCGGGGCCCTCGACGTAGGCCACGGCGACGTTCGAGACCTCGGAGAAGTGGCGCTCGATTTCCCCCGCGTGGGTGGCGTTGATCGCGTTCCCCGACGGCTGTGTCTCCACGTAGGCGTGGAGGTTCGCCGGGATCTCCTCCATCATCGGGATCACCCGTTCTTCCGTGTCGTTCGAGGAGTTCTCCGAGTCCCCTGCGGCGAACACGTAGCGGTTCCACTCGCTCCAGGGGTACTCCGACTCGAGGACCGCCGCCGCCAGTTCGTAGGCGCTGGATATCCGGGTGCCGCCGCCCGACCGGATGCCGAAGAACTCCTCGCGGTCGACCTCCCAGGCGTCGGCGTCGTGGGCGATGTAGACGAACTCGGCGTTGTCGTACTTGCCGGTGAGATACCAATCCAGCGGGGTGAACGTCCGCTCGACGAGTTCGCGCTTGGCCTCCCGCATCGATCCGGAGACGTCACGGATGTTTACGACAACGACGTTCTTTTCGCGCTCTTCGACGATCTCCGGGTAGCGATAGCGCTCGTCCTCGCGCCTGAAGGGGACTTCGTCGATCCCTTCCCGACGGATCCGGGCCGCGGACGGCTCCCTGTCGACGCTCGCCGTCATTTCCTCGATCGAACCCCACCTGGAGCGCTCCTCTGCCGGGATCGACTCGTAGGCGTCCTCGATCCACGCCCGCGAGACCGGGATGTGCTCGCCTCTTGCCCACTCGAAGACCGTCGCGGGACCCCACCCCTCGACGCGGAGGGCCTCCTCGATGTACGTCTCGTCGAAGTCCATCGCCAGTTTCCGCTTGAGGCCCTCCTTGAACAGCCGTTCGAAATCGAGCGTGCTCGCCGGCCCCGAGCGCGTGATGTCGGTGAAGTCGCCCTCCGTCTCCTCGATCACCTTCTTGCCCTTCGGCTCCAGGTCGAGGCCCAACTCCTCGTCGAGTTCCTCGGCGAACTCCTCGGGATCCATCTCGTAGTGTTCGTGCTCTGTCCCTTCCTCGCCGGGGTCGCCGTCCGCGCCGTCGTCGCCGGGTTGGGGCTGTGGCTCGCCGACCGGGTCGCCGACGTCCGGCGTCCCGCCCTGGCCCTGGCCGACCCCACCCATGTCGCGGGGATCGTAGGCGAACTCCGGCGGGTCGACGATCTTGATCGGAATCCGGATCTCGTCGGGGCGGGACTCGCCCAGGTCGCCGTATTGGATGAACTCCGAGAGGTCCTCTCGTTTCGCCTCGCCGACCTCGCGGTACCGGTCGAGGTCGTCTCTACGCCCCACGGCCGATCACCTCCTGTTTCCGACGCTCGGCCGCGACGGACGTCGTCAGCCGTTCTCGGCGTCCAGCCGCGATCGGTCCCTCGCGGGGACCGTCGGCCGCGAACCCGATCAGTCCCATCGGTAACTCACCTGTCCCATGACGTGTCTGCTAGTCAACTCCGCGGACGCGGCGGAGTAGTCGAACATCTCCCGGAGGTTCGCGATCGTGCGCTCTTTGACCACCTCGGTCTCGGTCCCCGACGGCGGGTCGTCCCACTGGTCGGGATCGAGGTCGGCGTACGTTCGTCGGACGTCGTCCCAGTCGTGGCTCCCGAGGACAGTTCTGATGACGGGGATCTCCCGGGGGTCCACGTCCGAGATCCGGAAGTCCGAATCGCGGTTGCGCCAGGCGTGGCGGTTCAGCGCCGTGATGACCTTCTCGGCTCGGAACGTCTCGACGCCCTCCGTCGGGTCGGTTCCCCGGTAGTCGTCCTCGTCGAAGCGGCCGAGGTGTTCGATCTCGAACACTTTCATTTTCAACGGATCCGGTTCGACCGCCTCGCCGCGGTCGTTCGTGATCCGCTCGCCTTCGACCCACGCGTAGACGTGTTCGATGTACTCTTCGACGGTCGCCTCGTCGACTCGCTTGTCGCGCATGATCGCATCGACTACGTCGGACTCCTGGCGGCTGAACACGTGATTCTTGATCGGCACGAGTCGGCTCTCGTACTCGTTTCGCTCGTTCGGCGAGAACACGGGCGCGTCGTCGAGACCCTCCACCATCGCGTTCAGGACGTCCCGTGGCATGATGACGTTCTCGACGTCCAAGTCCGGATGGTGACGCTCGGTCTCCTCGTACAGCAGATCGGCGAGCGTATCGCGGGTGTACGTGACGGGAATCCCCCTCGATCCCTCGGTCGGGTCGCCGAAGTCGAACTCCTCGCGGTAGCGGCGCTCGTCGCCGTCCTGTAAGTAGCCGCGGTCGTAGATCAGTGCCTTGTCGACGAGGTCCAACCCCGGCGGCAGTGACTCGGTGTCGAGTCTCGTCCCGATGGCGTACAGCGCTGCCGCCTCGATCGTGTGCGGGGCGAGTTCGCGTTCGCGAACCTCGCCGTCGCCGCCGCGAACCGAGATTCCGATCGGTGCCCGGTAGGCGGCTTCGAGTTGCTCGTAGCTGTCGGCCTCCCAGATTTCCGTCTCGTTCGTGAGTTCGCGCTGGAGGAGTTCGGCCTCCAGCGAGAGGTTCGTCAAGTAGGTGAACTCGTGTTTGTCGAGGCGTCGCTTCAGCGCCTTCAGGGGGTCCGACCCCTCCCGTTCGGCGTGTTGGTTTAGCTGTGCCTCGAGGTCGGGGTTCGAGATGATGATCATCTGGGTATCGATGTCCATCCCGATTCCCTTGTCGAGTTTCACCGCCCCCTCGTCGGGGACGTTCAACAGCTTCTGGAGCAGGTCTGCGTGTTGGGCCGCGTCCTCGACGATCGTGAGCAGGCCGTTGCCCTGCGAGAGGACGCCGTCGTAGCTGAACGCCTGTGGGTTCTTTCGCCCCCGGGAGTCGAGCCGCTGTAACATGCCGGCCATCCACGACCCGACGAGTCGTTCCTTCGGCGAGCCGTCGTCCTCGCTGTGGAGGACGCCGATCCCCTGCCCAACGTCGACAACGAAGTTCTTGACGCGGAGGTGGCGTTTGTCCGTGATGGCCGAAAACAGGTTCTCCGTGCCTTCGCGTCGGTACTGCTCTTCGAGGTGGTCGTAGGCCTCCCGGCTGAAGGGATCCAAACTGGTCTCGAGGTGGATCGGAATGTGGTCGTCGAGTGCTTCGTTGAGGTCCTCGAGGATCGCGTCCCGAACGGGTTCGGGAAACACGGACAGGGGGTGCGATTGGACGGGCGAGGCGTACCACTCGTCCTCGTTCGGCGGGGCCGAGTCGCCGTAGGTCATCCCGACCGATCCCTCGCTCCCGGAGTTATCGACGTTCCACTCGACGGTGTAGCGACGACCCGCATCGGTCTTCGAGTACTCCCGGAGCCCGTTTATCAGACAGCGCTTGAGCTCCGACTTCCCGGTGGCGGTGGGGCCATCGAGCCAGAGGATCTTCTCCTCTTTGCCCCGTCGCGCCGCGATCGATCGGAGGTCGTCGACGAATGCGTTCAACACCTCCGTGTTGCCGAGAATGGCGTGTTCGCCGTCGTTGTAGGGATCGTCGAAGAAGCGATAGCGCTCCGTCCGTTCGCCCTCCTCGACGACCGAACGCGTGCCGGCCGCCTCGATGGCCGCAAGCAGGTACTTCGAGGCGTGGGCCGCCGATTCGGGGCGTTCGAGCACGCGATCGACGTACTCGGAGATCGACATCGGCGGCTCGTAGGTCTCCGCTAAAGCCTCGTCGGCGCGGTCGACGTACCCGTCGGTCATTCCTCTTCCATCTCCGCTTTGGCCACCTCGGCGCCGGCGAACTCGAGCACCTCCTTTGCACCCTCGGTGCTGTACCCTTGCTCTTCTAAGGCGTCGACCCACGCGTTTCGCTCGTCGTCGTCGAGGTCGCCGCTGGAGACGAGCGCCGAGAAGTTGATATTGTGCTTTTTGTCCTCCCAGAGCTTCCGTTCGAGCGCCCGGCGGAGCCGGTCGTTGTCCTGCGGTTCGAACGTCTCGCCCTCGCGGGCGCGGCGGCTGACCCAGTTTGCGACCTCCTGTCTGAAGTCGTCCTTCCGATCGGCCGGCACGTCGAGTTTCTCCTCGACGGCCCGCAGGAACGTCTCGTCCGGCTCGGACTCCCGGCCGGTGATCGAGTCCTCGACGGTGTCGTCGTCGATGTAGGCCATGACGTGATCCATGTACTTCTCGCCCTGTCGTTGGATTTCGTCGAGGTCGTACGCCAGGGCGTGGCGGACGTCCTCGATCGCCCGCTCTTTGTACTCCTCGCGGACCAACTCGAGGTACCGGTAGTACGTCTCGAAGTTCTCTTCGGGGATCGAGCCGTGATTCTCGAGGTTGCCCTCGAGATGGTTGAACGCCGTCAGCGGCGAGAGGAACATCCGCTCTCTGTGCATCGAGTCCATGATAGCCTCGGCGATCTCGTCGCCGATGAAGCGCGGCGAAACGCCGTCCATCCCCTCGCCGATGTCGGCCGTCTCCTCGGCCTCGTCGCGGAGCTTCTTGACGTCTATGTCCTCGCCCTCGTCGATCTCGCCGTTGTAGGCCTTGGCCTTCTGGACGACGGAGACGGTGCCGCCGTCGGGCTCCTCGATGCGTGTCAACACGCCGAACAGCCCGGCCATCTCCAGGGTGTGTGGCTCGACGTGGATATCCGGGACGTCGGCGTTGTTGAGCATCTTCCGGTAGATCTCGGCCTCCTCTTCGTACTGGAGGACGTAGGGGAAGTCGATCCGTTTGGTCCGGTCGTTGAACGCTTCCATCTTCTCGTCGCCCTTTTTATCTCGGTACTCGGGCATGTTCGTCCGACCGACGATGACCTGGTCGATGTCGATACGGGGGTTGTTTTTCGGCTTGATAGTCTGTTCTTGGCTGGCGTGGAGGAAGTCATAGAGGAACTCCCGCTGGAGTTTCAACAGCTCCTCACCGGAGAAGATGCCGCGGTTGGCGTTACAGAAGGCTCCGGAGTAGTCGAACGCCCGTGGGTCGCTCTCGCCGTAGACCGCGATCTTCGAGTAGTTGACGTCGCCGGTGAGTTCGGTCTCGTCTTGGTTCTTTTTGTCCTTCGGCTCGAACGTCTCGACGGCCTGGCGTTTGTTTTCGTCGGCGAGCAGGCGGACGACCTCGACGTGGTTCTCCAGCACTGCCTGGAGGTCGTCGTCGTAATGTTCCAACAGCGCGTCCATGTAGAACTCGCTCGCGGGATCTAACGCCTGCTCGTTGCGGATCGTGTAGGGGGCGTCGAGCCGGTCGTTGAGGTCGTCGATGACCCGCTTGCGGCCCTCGAGCGGCAGGAGGACGATCGGGTCTTGGTTCATCGGCGACCGGACGACGTCGTCGGCGGGGTCTTGATCCGGGAGGACGTCACAGAGCCCGGTCCAACGGAAGGTGTACATCCGACCCGCCTCGCGCGTGGTGTAGTCCTCGAAGTACCGCCGGATCTGTCGGTCGAAGTCGGACTTCCCCGACCCGACGGGGCCGAGCAGGAGTTTGATCCGCTTTTCCGGGCCGAGACCACGGGCGCCGGATTTCACCTTGTTCGTGAACTCGTGGATCGCCTCGTGGATGATCCGCCCGTAGAAGGTGTTCTCGCCGTCGCCCAGCGGGTCCTCGGCGGCGATGTCGTACTCGACGATCCCCGCCTCCTCGTCGTAGGCCGTGCCGTAGTAATCGAACATATCAGCCAGCCGCTGGTGGGCATTGCGGGCGATCTTCGGGTCGTCGTATAGCTCCTGCAGGTACCACTCGAACGACCGCGTCCGGCGGAGGTCCGACGGGATCGTGCTCCGATACTCCTTGCTGAGTTCTTCGAGGGTTTCCATATCACTCATTCTATCACGGGGACGCGACGTGTCCCGTCCGCTGGCCGTCGTCTCGGCGTTCGATCTCCTGCTCAAACCGGTCTCTCCCGAACGACGCATCGACACGGGTGCCGAGAGACGGTGATCGATACCGATACTATCTTGTATGAGAGTGCTACGCACTCATAAATGTTGTTACCAGTGCCCACGATATTCGACCGCACGCAGTCCCGAAACCCGGCAAGCGACGACCTATTCCACGCTCCCCGTGAATCGATGACTGGCGGCGGCCCGAGGATCTTTTATAAACATCCGCCCGACAGCCGATACGGACGACTTCCCGTGGAGGCCGGCACGGGACGTGGGGATTATATAAATCGGCTCTGTAGAACGGGCATGGACAGACAGCAGATCATCGCGGTGTTCTTCGTCCTGCTGATGGTGATGTGGCTGGTGGCCGCCGCGGCGACGGTGTTGTAACGGTCGCGGGGCCGTGGTGGCCCCGACGAGAAGCCGGACACCGGTACCGAGACGTCGATTTACAGGCGGTCGAGGCGAATGCCCCGGGGCTTGGCCCCGACGAGAAGCCGACAAGCTGTGACACAAATCATTAAGCAAACATATGTTTAATCAAGAGACAGCGATGGAGTACAGCCACCGCTACCCTGCATACCCGACACAACAGGTAGTCGGTGAACTGGAACGTCACATCGACATTCATCGCCAAGCGTACAACTACACTCGGTACGAGTACGAGAACGTGGATGCCGACGACATTGGCTCCGCGTACAGACACCACTATCGACTTCCCGGTTGGAAAGACGAGTTCCCCGCCTTCTCGGAAATCAATTCGAAGGCTCTGCAACGAACTGTCACCCGGTTCTACCAGAACCTCGACGGCCTCTCCGAGAAGAAACAGAACGGTCGGAAGGTCGAGAAGCTCGACTGGAAGTCACCGAGAGAGTTCCAGAGTATAACGTACTCGCAGTCCGGCTTCGAACTCAAAAACACGAGTGGCCGACGCGCGACGCTCTGGCTCTCGAAAATTGGTGACATCCATCCGCTACCACCGCGAAATCCGATGAAGCAGACATCAAAGAAGTCACAGTCAAAAAAGAGACGACTGGTGAGTGGTTCGTCTCCTTCGGGTTGGAACCCGACGACGCAGACCTGCCCGAGAAACCCGCCGTGGACTCGTTGGACGCGAGTAGCGCAGACTCTCATGGAAAGAACAAGGGTCGAACAACTACGAGAGGCAACGTCGTGAGGTGGCGAAGGTGAAACGCCACATTCGGCGGAAGGTGCTGGACTACCAGCACAAGATTACGACGTGGCTCGTCCGCGCGTACGACGCCGTGTTCGTTGAGGACTTGGAAGTGAAAGAGATGCTCGAACAATCGCATAATGCTCACAACAAGCAAGATGCGGCGTGGCGACAGTTCATCACTGTGATCGAATACAAGGCCGACCTGTACGGCTGTCACGTCGTACAACCCGAAGCGGCAGGAACGACAAAAGAGTGTGCGGCGTGTGGTGTGGAGACGGCGAAACCTATCTCGGTCAGGGAACACTCCTGCCCGGCGTGTGGGTTCGAGTGTGATCGTGATGCGAACGCGGTCGTCAGACCACGTCTGACGGGCAGCAAAGTCGCAAAGCGATTTTGCGACGGCGATGAACGTCCTCGAGCGCGGTTGTTCTGAACTAGGGCTGGGATGGCCCGAAGACACGCCTGTGGAGGCTGCACTCCCTACGGACACGACTCAGTTCGAGTCTGTGTCTGCAACGCGCGTCATCGAAGCAGGAAGCCTCGGGGTCGTACGGAAGACGAAGTCTTCCGCGATGACGAGACGCTCAGCGCCTCGAACCACTTGACCCCGAGGCGATTCACCGACCTGCCATCTCTCCTGTGGGGTGAAAAATGACTGCCATGCAGCCCTGTCTTTGTGGGGGATCTGCTCCTCTGTAACGCCGCCCGGGAGCTATTTGTCGTCGGCTTCCGACAGTACCCGTATGGACGACACGGAACTCCTTTCGCTCGCCCGGGAGGCGGTCGAACGGTCTTACGCACCGTACTCGGAGTACTACGTCGGTGCCGCGATCGAGACCGGCGACGGGACGACGTTCACCGGCTGTAACGTCGAAAACGCGAACTACTCGAACAGCGTCCACGCCGAGGAGTTGGCCCTCTCGAAGGCGGTGGCGGCCGGGCACCGAGGCTTCGAGGCGGTCGCCGTGAGCTCCGACCGGCGCGACGGGGTGACCCCCTGTGGGATGTGCCGACAATCGCTCGCGGAGTTCTGTGACGACGGGCTCAGAGTCGTCTGTGACCCCCCGGACGGGCGGGCCAGTTACACCCTGGGCGAGTTGCTCCCGGACACGATCACCGCGGGCCACCTCGAATGACCAACGCCAGCGAGGATCCCAGCGAAGACAAACAGTACCACCTCGGGCTGTATGAGGGCGAAGTCGACGGTCCGGTGTTGCTCCCGGGCGACCCGGGCCGCGTCGACGTGATCGCCGACCTGTGGGACTCGGCCGAGGAACTCGCCAGCCACCGCGAGTACAGAAGCGTTGTCGGGGAGTACGACGGCGAGCCGGTAACTGTCACCTCGACCGGGATCGGATCGCCGTCGGCGGCCATCGCCGTCGAGGAACTCGCCCGCGTCGGCGCGGAGACGTTTCTCCGCGTCGGGTCGTGCGGGGCGATCCAGCGGCACGTCGGCGTCGGCGACCTCGTCATCACCACGGGCGCGGTCAGACAGGAGGGGACAAGCGACGAGTACGTCCGCGAGGACTACCCAGCGAGCGCCCACGGCGAAGTCGTGACCGCACTGGTGGCTGCCGCCGAACGGCTCGGCCACGAGTACCACGTCGGCGTCACCTGCTCGACCGACTCGTTTTATACCGGGCAGTCCCGCCCGGGCGTCGACGGGTTTCGGGCCGCCGGCAGCGACGCCCAGATCGAGGCGCTCCGCGAGGCGGGCGTGCTCAACTTCGAGATGGAGGCGAGCGCGATCCTGACACTCGCGGGGCTGTACGGACTCCGCTCGGGAGCTGTCTGTACGGTCTATGCGAACCGTGTCACCGGCGAGTTCCGGACGGAGGGCCAACGGAAGGCGGCGGAGACGGCGTCGCTGGCCGCGGCGCTTCTCGGTCGGATGGACCGAATCAAAGAGCGCGAGGGTGTCGACCGCTGGCACGCCGGGCTATCGCTCGGCGATGTGTGAGTCCGCTCGGGACGCCGTCACATGTCCGGGAACGCCTTCGCGGCGTCCCCGAATCCGGTCACCGTGGTGATCCAGCGGGCGGCGACGGTCTTTTTCAGCGCCTTCGCCGCCGGGCCGCCGAAGGTGTCCATCGGGAGCCCCTTGACGTCGTGTGCGACGGCCTTGCTGCCGACGGAGATGAGCGTCCCCTTGTCCTCGTGTGTCCACTCGACGAGCGGCTCGTCGCGGATCGCACGAGCGATGTTCTCGCCGGCGACTTCGGCGGCCTGCCAGGCGGCCTGCGCCGTCGGCGGTGCGGGGTTGTCCTGGCCGGACTGGTCGACGAGCGCGGCGTCGCCGAGCGCGAACACGCGCTCGTCGGACGTCCGGAAGTCGGAGGCTGCCTCGATGCGATTGCTCCGTTCGTCCTTGTCGAGGGCCGCGGTCTCGGCCGCGTCCTGGCCTGTGATACCGCCGGTCCAGAGCAACACGTCGTAGTCGAGTTCCGTCTCGTCGCCGACGTACACCGTCGCGTCGTCGACCTCGCCGATGAACTCGCCGGTGTGGACCTCGACGTCCTTCTCCTCGAGGAGCTTTCGAAGCTTCGCCTGCACGACGGGGTCGTTGTTCGGGAAGACGCTGTCCAGCCCCTCGACGAGGTGGATCTCCAGCGGCGCTCGGTGCTTGTCGCGGAACTCCGCGATCTCGCCGGCGGACTGGATGCCGGAGAGCCCGGCTCCGCCGACGACGACCTGTGCGGGGTCGTTTCGAGCGGCTTCGCGGGCGGCCTCGGTGACGGCATCGTGGATCTCGAGTACGTCTTCGAGGCTCTTGAGCGTGAGCGAGTGCTCTTCGAGGCCATCGATACCGAAGAAGGCGGTCTTCGAGCCGATACCGACGAGCAAATAGTCGTACTCGACAGTCGAGTCGTCGGCGAGTGTGATCACCCGTTCGTCGGTGTCGATGGCGTCGACACGCCCCTGTACGAACCGCGTCGCGGGCGATTTGATATCCGAGACGTCGAACGTGATCTTCTCTTTGACGTCCGGGTTCCGGATGCAGCGGTGGGATTCATGGAGCACCAGGTGGTGGTCGACGTCCGATACCCAGGTAAGATCGGCCTCAGCGTCGAGTTCCGATTCGAGCCGCTTGATCGCGCCGGTACCGGCGTAACCGGACCCGAGCACGACGACATCCTCTGTCATAGTGGTGTATCGCTGCCCCACCGATACAAACCTGTTGGAAACGGTTCGTCGCCGGGCGACGCGGGTTCCGTTTGAGACGCTCGCTCACGTTGAACTCTGCGTTTGCTTCGGCTTTCAGTTTGAACTGTACGTTCGTGAGAACAGTCCCGAGGCGGTGGCGAACGAGTACCGGTACGTGTCGGACGACACCCATCGGCTCGGCCGCGAGCCATCAGCTCGGTTGGTCGGTGCCGCATCGGAGCGCTCTCGCGCAGTGTACGGCAATTAATGAAGCGGCTCTTCCTCGCCCGCCGGTGCTTCCATGTTGTCGATAGTGAGGATGAGGCTGTTGTTGGTGTCGTCTTTCCCCTCGAGTTGACCCTCAATGAGGAGCTTCGAGAGCGGCGTCGGCCCGACGGTAATGTCGTCGCCTTCGTCGAACTCGGAGATCGATCCCTGGAGTTTGATTTCGGCCCGGCAGAGTTCGGGGTGGTGGACACTCGTCAGATCTATCTCCTGGACGTTTGTTTTTACCAGTTCGCCCTTGTGCCGAAACGGCACGTCGGCGGCCTGATCCATTTCTTGGATCTTCAACGCGTCGTACGCCGTGGCCGTCGGTTTATATCCCCCTTTCGGCCCGGGTACGCCCTCGACCAGTTGCAGCGCCTTGAGGCTCTGCATCTGGTTGCGGATCGTCCCCGGGTTCCGGTCGACCTCGTTTGCAATGTCTTCACCTTTGACGGCGCTTTCTGACTCGCGAAAGAGGTTGATGAGTTCTTGGAGGATCGTCTTTTGACTGGGAGTAAGTTCGATCGATGACATAACATACAATTTGGTAGATTGTAACTTAAACCCGACGGTGAGAGCGACGGTCTGGAACCCCCCCTGCCAGCGTGTGCGCCAGCCGCCACACCGCAGGCAGTCGTGTCTTGCCCGTACCGGGGCTCCCGGCGGCATAGATCGGCTCCTGGCGGCATAGACCCGCTGTCGGTCGGAACGGGGCAAACTCACCCCTCGAACGGGCCCAGAGAGCGCGAGGAGTTCACCACGACGAGCGTGCTCGACGCCGCCATCGCGACGGCCGCCAACAGCGGATTCAACAGCCCGAGCGCGGCCATCGGGATCGCGAGGCCATTATACATAAACGCCCACCCGAGGTTCTGTTTGATCCGGCCGTTGGTTCGCTCGGCAATTCGGAACGTCTCGGCGACCGAACGGAGGTCGTCGTCGACGATGACCGCGTCGGCGGCATCGCTCGCGAGCCGGGTGCCACTGCCGAGCGCGATCCCGAGATCGGCCGCCGCGAGCGCCGGCGCGTCGTTGCTCCCGTCGCCGACCATCGCGACCGGGCCCCGCGTCCGGAGTCGCCGGATCGTCTCGGCTTTCGCCTCCGGCGGGACGCCGGCGAACACGTCCGAGACCCCCTCGACGGTCCGAAACCGATCGGCGGCGGCCCCCTCGTCGCCGGTCAGCACGACGACCGACCGCTCTCGCGAGAGTGTCTCGACGGCTTCGCGCCACTCCGCACGCGGGGTATCCCCGACCACGATGACGCCCCGGGCCCGACCCCCCCACCCGACGGCGACCGGGACGTCGCCGTCCGATCTGGCGTCCGCGATCCGTTCGTCGAGGTCGCTGTCGATCTCGAAGCCCCGGTCGCGGAGGAGGTCGGGGTGCCCGACGACGGTTTCGGAGCCCTCGATCGGGGCGCTAACGCCGCGGGAGGTCCGGTCGAACGACCCCGGATCGATCGCCATCGAGCCACCGTCCGCCGCCGGAGCGCCGGGAGCACGCTTCGGGCCTGAATCGGCGCTGTCGATGCCGTCGGCGTACTCGACGATCGCGGCGGCGATCGGGTGCTCGGAGAACGACTCGACGGCAGCCGCCCGCGAACACACCGTCTCGGGCGCGTCGGCGTGGACCGAGACCACGGACATCGAGCCCTCCGTTAGCGTCCCCGTTTTGTCGAGGACGACGGTTTCGATGTCGGGGGCATCCTCGAAGACCGCCTCCGCAGTCACGATGATCCCCCGATCGGTGGCGGTTTTGATCCCGGCAGCGATGGCAAGCGGCGTCGCGAGTCCGAGCGCACAGGGACAGGAAACGATGAGGACGGTCAGCCCGAGCAGCATAGCGGCCGTGACACCACCGCCGGAGACCAGCGTCCACCCCGCGACGACTGCCGCGACGGCGATGACGAGCGGGACGAACACGGTCGCGAGTCGGTCGGCGAGCCGCTGGATGCCCGGCGTCGAGCTCTGGATCTCCCACAGCAGTTCGACGAGTCGGTCCAGCGTGCTCGTCGCGGTGTCGTCGACGGTCACGACGAGCGGCGCGTCGGTGACGACCGTCCCGCCCGCCACCCGATCGCCCGGACGCTTGCTGAGTGGCGTCGACTCGCCAGTGATGAGCGACTCGTCGACCGCCGCCGTCCCCTCCCGGACCTCGCCGTCGAGGGGGATCCGCTCGCCGGGGCGGACGAGGAGTCGATCGCCGGGAGACACCTCGTCCGGGGGCACCGTTTCGCCGCTCTCGGCGAGTCTGGCGTCCTCGACCGTCCGTTCGGTCAACTCCGAGAGCCGCCCAACGGCGCGCTGTTTGACTTTGCTCTCGTAGTAGCCCCCGCCGGTCACGACGAGGACGATGGCGACGGTCACGTCGAAGTACAGGTCAGTCTGGCCGAGCCCCATCGCAATCGTGCTGTAGGCGTAGGCGCTGCAGGCGGCCAACGCGACGAGGAGATCCATGTTCGGCACGCCGGCCCGGAGGCTGACGAACGCGCCCCGAAGGATCGGCCACCCGGTATAAAACAGGACAAACGTCGTCATGAGCCAGATGTTCCCGAAGACGTAGAGGCCGTCCAGCCCCCCGAAGTCGGCGAGCGGCTCGTACCCGAAGTACGTCGGGTACAGAAACAGCGCGTACCAAAGCATCACCATCATGCCGAACAGGCCCCCGCCGACGAGGAACGTCACGACTTCGTTGGTGTCGCCCCCGGGGCGGCCGTCCTCGCGCCGTCCGGCAGTGTAGCCGTACCCCGAGAGCACCTCCGGAAGCCGTTCTTCCCCGACGACGTCGGGATCGAACTGGACGCGGACGGTATCGGTCGCGTAGCTCGCCTCGACAGTGTGGACGCCGTCTTCCGCCTCCGTCCGTCCCTCCAGAAACGCCTCACAGGTCGTACAGTGCATCCCGTCGACGGCGAAAAAGGCCGATTCGGCCGTTTTTGGGGCGTCGTCCGGCGCCGTTCCGCTATCCGACGCCGCCGCCCCGTCGTCGCCGATGGCTTCGCGGACGGCTTCCGCCTCCGACGCCTCGAGGTCGCCGAGCGATCGCTGTACTTCGAGACAGCCCCGACAACAGAACGCCCCGTCGACGTCGGGACCAGTCACCGGCGGCGCGGGCGTCGGCAGATCGCAGAGCCGACAGACAGAATCGGCGTCCGTCGGATCGCTGTCCCTGGGGCTCATTGGTTGCTGTCCCTGGGGCTCATTGGTTGCTGTCCCCGGCGCTCACTGGTCGCCGTCGAGGGTGCTCGTTCGGGGCGTCATCATTGGCGCTCGTTCGGGGCGTCATCATTGGCGATCGGGGTCCAGCGTGTTCGCCTGTGGGTTCTGTGCTCCGTTCCGTGGACGCGGCGGGATCGTAGCGGGGTCGATACCGCGGTTCACCGCAGAACGCGGACCCGGCTCACGCGGAGGAGCCGCCGTGACCCGTCGCTATCTCGGCGGGCCCGGTCGCGATGAGCAACGCGCCGATCGTTATGAGGACGTTGACAAACGATACGGCGACTGCCGTGTTCGAACCGCCCA
Source organism: Natronomonas moolapensis 8.8.11 (assembly GCF_000591055.1). Taxonomy (GTDB): domain Archaea; phylum Halobacteriota; class Halobacteria; order Halobacteriales; family Haloarculaceae; genus Natronomonas; species Natronomonas moolapensis. The sequence goes on from NC_020388.1 coordinate 1,416,392, forward strand.
CTCCGTACCAGAGTACCGGCGCGAGCGCGAGGAGCCCGACGACGACGGACACCCGCGGCGAAATCGAATCATTCGACATAGTTCCCGGTTGGTTCTGCCGAATAAATAAATCATCGCCCGTGTCCCAACTGACTGGACCGCTGGGGGTAATAGATATATACAAAGGATTAACACTGTCCCGTATGAGTTCGAAGTTACAACGGGAGATCGGGCACGACGAGTTCGATCCGAAAGGGACGCTGGCGTTGATCGCTATTTATTTCGTCATCATCAGCGCCCTGTGGGTCTTCATGTACTTCGTCGAGTTCCTCGGAAACGATCTGACCATCGTCGGGACGATACTATGAATATTCACACCTACGAGAAGTTCTGGCTTGCGGCGGCGATGGCGCTCATCGTTGGATTCATTCTGACGATCACCTACGGGACGGTCGGAATCGGCGTCGCGATGGTCGACGACTCCGGGGAGACGATCAACCCCGAGAACATCAACGACCACCCGAAGTTCTCGAGTCCCGGCGTCGAACAGGTCGGTGAAAACGAGTACGACGTCTACATCCAGGTCGTCCAGTTCGCGTTCCTTCCCACCGAGGTCGAAGTACCCGCAAACAGCACGGTGAACCTCCATCTCACGAGCCGCGACGTGATACACAGTTACAGCGTCGTCGGGACGAACGCGAACACGATGGTGATCCCGGGAGAGGTCGCCGAGGTGACGGTCAACGTCGACGAGCCCAAGGAGTACGGCGTCATCTGTACGGAGTACTGCGGCTCCGGCCACCACAACATGGAAGGGAAACTCACCGTCGTACCCGAATCGGAGTTCGAGGGGGATAGCCAATGAGCCTCGGCGCCAACTCCGGGACGTACCTCGATCAGTTCCCCGACGAGGCGAAACTGATCCGGGCGACGTTCTACAGTTCCTTCGCCGCGCTCTTCGTCGGTGCGCTCATGGGGCTGTTGCAGGTGCTCCATCGGGTCGATATCGTCAGACTTGTGCCTTCGGAGGACTACTACTCGTATCTCACTCTCCACGCCGTGCTGTTGGTGTTGACTTTCACGATCTTCTTCCTCGTGGGGGTGTTCACCTGGGGCGTCACGACGAGCCTCGATCGAGGGCTCGAAGACCTCCGGTACACCTGGACGTGGTACGGTCTCATGGCGGGCGGAACGTTGATGGCCGGCATCGCGATCATCGGCGGGTTCTTCGATGCGATCCCCCTGAGCGCGGCCGTTCTCTATACGTTCTACGCGCCGCTACAGGCGCATCCGCTGTTCTACATCGGCCTCGCGCTGTTCATTGTCGGGTCGTGGCTCGCCGGGATTGACTGGTTCCGTTCGTGGTGGGCCTGGAAGCGCGAGAACCCCGACGAGCGGATCCCGCTGCCGACGTTCATGGCGTTGACGACCACGTTGTTTTGGATCATCTCGAGTCTCGGCGTCGCCATCTCCGTCGTGGTGTTTCTGATCCCGTGGTCGCTCGGATTCATCGACCAGGTGAACGCGCTTTTGACCCGGACGCTGTTTTGGTTCTTCGGCCACGCCGTCGTCTACTTCTGGTTGATGCCGGCGTACATGCTCTGGTACGTCATGCTGCCGAAGATCTCCGGCGGGAAGCTGTTCAGTGATCCGCTCGCCCGCGTCGTCTTCGTTCTCTTTTTGATCCTCTCGACCCCGACGGGAATTCACCACCAGTATCTCGACCCGGGGATCGCCGAAGGGTTCAAATTCATCGTGATGGTCAACACGATGTTCCTGCTGTTGCCGAGTCTGTTGACCGCCTTCACCGTCGTCGCGAGCATGGAGCACGGCGCACGACAGCGCGGCGGGACCGGCTACTTCGGGTGGTTGCGCGCGCTGCCCTGGCGGAATCCGGTGTTCACCGGGATGGCGCTCGCCGGGTTGATGTTCGCCGCTGCCGGCTTCTCGGGGATGATAAACGCCGGGATGAACATCAACTACCTCGTCCACAACACGTGGTGGGTTGTCGGCCACTTCCATCTCACCGTTGGGACCGCGGTCGCGTTGACGTTCATGGCCGCTACGTACTGGTTCCTGCCACAGTTAACCGGCAAAAAAATCTGGAGCAAGTCCCTCGGGCTAGCGCAGGTCCTGTTGTGGTTCATCGGTATGACGTTCATGTCGAACGCGATGCACCGCGCGGGCCTGGCCGGGATCCCACGGCGGACCGCGGAGCCGCAATACAGCGGCTTCGACTTCCAACCGGCCGCCGGGTCGGTCGGCGAACTCAATATGCAGGTCGTCATCGGTGGGACGCTGCTTTTTGTCTCGACAGTGCTGTTCATCGCGATAGTGGTGATGACGATCCGGGGCAGCAAGGTGGACGCCCTGCCGGCGAACGGCTACGCCGAGACGCTTTCGGGTCCCGAGGACGCGCCGCTCGTCCTCGATAACCTTCGGCTGTGGGCTGGCATCGCGATCGCACTCGTCGTGTTGGCGTACGCGCTGCCGCTGGCGTCGATCATCGGCCGTGGCGGGCTTTTCGGCCCCGGTGGAAGCCCCTCGCCACAGTTCGTCGACACGGTCGTGTTCACCGGACAGGCGATCCTCGATTCGGTAGCCGGGGCGGTTCGATGACGCAGTTCACGACAGAGGTGCTCGAGTGATGCACTTGACGCTCGGGGTGAACCGCTGATGCGGATCAGTCGGGGCGGACTGCTCGTCGCCGTCGCGGTGATGGTGCCGATCGTGATCGAACTCCGCACCGTGTTCGTCCACCTCGGCGTCGACATGTCGATCGCGGAGACGGGGTTGCTCGCCGCGGTGATGGTCGGAGCACTGATCGCATGGGCGATCGTGCCGGACGTTCGGGGCCGGAAGCGGTCCAACGAGGGCTCCGAGTAGCGGCGTCCGAGTTCGGGGACCGAACACGCCGATCCCGGTTTCATGGTGCGTAGATTGTGTAGCCCGGTTTCATGGTGCGTAGATTGTGTAGCCCGGTTTCATGGTGCGTAGATTGCGTAGCCCGGCCTCATTGTGCGTAGATTGCGTAGCCCGGCCTCATTGTGCGTAGATTGCGTAGCCCGGCCTCATTGTGCGTAGATTGCGTAGCCCGGCCTCATTGTGCGTAAATCGCATAGTTGAGTACGGTCGCGAACGATACCCAACCGAGGTAGGGGACGAGCAACACGGCGGCCCGTCGGTCGACCCGAGCCACTGCAGCGATCGTTCCGAAGACTGCGATCCAGAGGGCGACGACCACAGCGAGACCGAGTCCCGGGCGCTGGAGTCCGAAAAAGACCGGTGTCCACGCGAGGTTAAACACGAACTGGACGGCGAAAGCGGCCAGTGCGACTCTGACGCCCGGACGGTCGATCCCGCGCCCGTAAACGAGCGACACCGAGAGCCCCATCAAAATAAAAAGTGCCGTCCAGGCCACCGGAAACGCGATTCCCGGGGGGTAGAACCACGGCTCCTCGAACCAACGCGTGTCGGTGCCGACGAGGACGGCTGGAAGCGCTCCGAGTACGTTCGTCCCGACCACGAAGCCGGCGGTCCGAAACAGCGTCGCCCGTCGGTTCGAGAGTGCAGCGGTGATCGGAGACATCAGTGAGAGGGCATTGTACCGGAGTTCGGAGCCGATCAGTACGCCTCCGCGAGCCCCGAGAGCGCCTCGTGGTCCGTCGTGGTGTGGGGGGCAGTCAGCGGCGAGACGCTGACGCGCCCCTCGAGCACGGCCCGGCGGTCGCTCCCGACGGGATCAGGTACCGACCCCTCGGCCATCAGTTCCCAGATGCGATCGTGGATGCGAACCGTCCCGTCGCCGTTCGACTCGGCGTCCATCCGGTAGACGTGGGACGGGCGGGTGATCTCCATCGACGCGTCGCCGTCTGACGACACCGGCGCGTTGACGTTGAGGTAGTCGGCCGTTTCGAACACGTCGACGTTCGGGGCGTGTTCGACGAGATACTTGATCGACCGGGCGGCCTCCTCGAAGTGCTCGGGGCTGGCGGAGAGCTCCTCGAACGTGAACTCGCCCGCCGGGAAGTAGACGGACGCCGCGATGGCCGGTACATCGAAAAAGCTCGCCTCGACTGCCGCCGAGACTGTTCCCGATCGACCGAGTACGTACGCGCCGAGGTTCGCACCTTGGTTGATTCCGGAGACGACCATGTCCGGATCGAAGTCCAATGACCCGAGGGCCGCAACGACGCAGTCGCTCGGGGTTCCCTCGACTGCATAGCCCATCTCGTGTTCGGTCAGTTCAACTGTCCGCGAGAGCTGTCGTCCGACGGAACTCTGGTCGTCGGCCGGTGCGACGGCTGTCACGTCGGCGACCGCCGAGAGGCGATCGTAGAGCGTGCGGATACCGACGGCGTCGATACCGTCGTCGTTTGTGAGGAGTATTTTCATACGTTCGCTGTGTCCGCGTCCGGAAAAAGGCCGTCGTTGTCGGGTGTGGTCGTGGTCGCGTCGTTGGGTGTGGTCGTGGTCGCGTCGTTGGGTGTGGTCGTGGTCGCGTCGTTGGGTGTGGTCGTGGTCGCGTCGTTGGGTGTGGTCGTGGTCGCGTCGTTGGGTGTGGTCGTGGTCGCGTCGTTGGCTGATATAGTCGCGTGAGTGCCGGAGACCGTCGTCCGCACGCCCGTCCCGAAAACCGACCTCATCAAACGCCCAACAGGCCGCGGACGTTTTTTAAATACAGCGAAGCGGCGCGGCCCCTGCTGTCGTCGATTGCTTGTCTGACCATCGAGCCGACGTCTTCGAAGACTCCCGCACCGTGGCCGACCAACAGCCGATCGGGATCGTAACTCCGGAGTCCACTCGGAGGGAAGACGCGTAGCATCGGGTGGACACCGAGTTCCTCCGTCGGTGCCCGGAAGTACTCTACCGTTCCGAGCGCCTCGGGGACGACGAGCGTCTCGCCGTCGAAAAGCGTCGCTTCCTGCCACAGCGGGTTGTCGATCAATCGGCCGACCTGGAATCCGGCGAGTTCCGCTCCGAACCGCCGCGTCGGGGCGTCGATGTCGCCCGCGACGCCGTCCATCCACTCTGGGACGTAGACCGCAACGTCGTGGCGGTTCGCCACCGCCGCTGCGTCGCGTTTGTGCCTATCGAGCAGTACCGCAACGCCTTCGGGAGCGGCGTACTCCGAGAGCACGTCGTCGAGCCCCTCGGCGTCCACCGGGTCGAGAATCCACAGGCCGCCCTCGCTCTCGACGGCATGGGAGGCGCGCTGCATCGTTTCCTCCGGGTAGGCGATCCACCCGACGCCGCCCTCGAACCGGTCCACGACCGTCAGATCGTCCGCCCCGGAACTCTTTATTGGCATAGGGACACTACGCCGCCGTGGCTGATAAACGCGCCCTCCGCGGCAGCGAGTGTGTGACACCACTGTTTCCGGAGCTATTGGGTATTGAAATGGCTTGTGAAGCCGTATATTCTCAGACAGATAGCTGCGGAGATATTGGTCTTTTTATATTCGATGCCCTCCATCGTTTCCGAAGCTTTCACACCGGTCGGAGAGTATCAGCTGGGCAGCTCCCGTAGTGCGAGGAGGACGTCCCGAGGTCGATGTTGAACAGCGTTCAGCTGTAACGTCCCGGCGCTTCCGGAGCTATCGTCGCGGATAGCGCCCGGAACGAGAAATCAACGCCGGGACACAGACACCACTGTTTCCGGAGCTATCATGGGAGGGGAAGATGGGATGAGAGGACGGAGAACTCACGTACGGCTGAAACCGTGGGGATCTCGGTCACGGATTGAGGAGCCCACAGAGAGGGTTTCCGCTGGTACGCGGTAGAGTCTTCGACCGCGCCAGCACATACTCCGGCTTGGATGGCAGGCCTGTTTATTTTAACAGTTGTATTTGTGATAGCAACAATTGCATATATAATATTAATAGTTGCATTTGTGATGTTAACAGTTGTATGTATATATTGCTGGTATCCACACACGCGCACACATACGCACATGCACAAATTTATATACGCTCGTATATGTACTTATATATACACTTATGTATACAGTGTTAATAAATATATTTATAAGATGTACGCTTAGCGTACGCCCGACACCGAATCGGTTCTCACCCAGTACGGTGCCGGTTCTCACCTAGTACGGACTAACTCTTACGTCGTCGTTTAAACCTTTCCGTACTACGAGATCGTGACTTGCCGAGCCCACTACGAACCGTACCTCACGAAGCCATAGCTCCGGAAACACCGGGGAGTGTGCATCACCTAGCTCGCATAGCTCCGGAAACGATGGTGTGTGAGGAATATATAAATATCGAGCTTCGGACGCTCCGGAAGCTCCGGAAACAGAGGGCTTAACACAGCGTAGCGCAACGCCGTTTCATGGGGATGTTTCAGCGAGATCGTCGGGTATTCGCCGATGCTGAACCCCTTGACGACTCCTACGAGCCCGAGGACATCAGAGAACGCGACGAGGAACTCGAGAAGTACCAGCGCGCGCTCCAGCCGATCATCGACAACCGCCCTACGTCGAACATCTTTCTGTACGGGAAGACGGGAACTGGAAAGACCGTCGCGACCAAATTCATGCTGTCGCACTTGGAGGACGACGCCGCACAGTACGACGATATCGACCTCTCGACGGTCTGGGTCAGCTGTGAAAACCTCTCGTCGTCGTACCAGGTCGCCGTCGCCCTCGTCAACGAACTCCGCGAGAGCCGAGGTGGAGACCGTATCAGCACGACTGGCTACTCCCAACAGCGGGTGTTCGACATCCTCTACGAGGAACTCGACGTGCTCGGCGGGACAGTCGTGATCGTCCTCGACGAGATCGACAACATCGGCCACTCCGACGACATTCTCTACGGGCTCCCGCGGGCGCGCTCGAACGGCTACGTCGAGGACATCCGTCCGGTCATCGTCGGCATCAGCAACGATTTCCAGTTTCGGGACAACCTCTCCCCGAAGGTCAAGGACACGCTGGCCGAAAAGGAGATCCTCTTTCCGCCGTACGACGCCAACCAACTCCGGTCGATCCTCGAACCGCGCGCCGAGAAGGCGTTCCACGATGGGGTTCTGGACGATGACGTCGTACCGCTCTGCTCGGCCTTCGCCGCCCAGGATACCGGCTCCGCACGGCAGGCGATCCGCCTCCTCCGAGAGGCGGGCGAACTCGCCCAAGCCGACGGGTCCGAGACGATAACCGAAGTCCACGTCCGGAACGCCCAAGACGAACTCGAAAAGAACCAACTCTACGAGGGGATGCAGGAGCTCACCACCCAGGGCCACGCCGTCCTCTGTGCGCTCGCGTACCGCGAGGCGCTGGACGAGGTGCCGGTCCGATCCCGCGATCTTTACAAGCGGTATACGAGGATCTGCGGCCGCCTCGACACCGACAGCGTGAGCGAGCGCCGTGTCCGGGATCACCTCTCGGATATGAACATGCTCGGACTTATACGCGTCTACGAGCGGAACGAGGGGCTCTCCGCCGGCCGGTATCACGAGTACGAACTCGACGTTCCGCTGCGTGCCGTGCTCGATGTCCTGCTCTCGACGAGCCGTTTCGAGGACTTCGCAGGTATCATCCATTCGGCCGCCGACGACAACGGTCTCCTGCGGTCCGACATCTCAGATTACTGACCGCCGCTCTATACCGACCGCCCCTCCAGACCAGCCACCGCTTCTTACCGACTGCCGCTCTACTACCTATCTGTTTCAAGGAGAGAGTTCCGCCGTTGACGGCGGGCGTGAATCCGATGCGGCCAGCATAATCACCGTCCAGTAACGATACGGATAGTTAGATAAAATGGTTCCGTAGTATGACGTCTACCGAGGCGGTCACACCGCCCACCTGAATGCACAATATCGGGGCCCCGAGTCCCCCTGCCGGGGATAGGAGTAACGGCGGTGGGGCCCCGCCAGTCACCCTGTTATGCCGACTGGGTTACAGACCACTAACCATCCCAATCCAGCGGTGCGGTGCCGTGGGAACCCCGTCGCTTACCACAGAGAGGAGGTCACTCCGCCGCCCCCACCTGCGAATCCACCATCATAACCGGTCCGTTCCGTCGCTTCGCCCTTTCACCGGTTCGAGCCACTGAAAGCTTCGGAAACGGTGGAGTACGGCCGGTGCCGCCCCAGAACGATGCCTCCAACGCGAGAAACGATGCCTCCAACGCGAGAAACGATGCCTCCAACGCGAGAAACGATCGTGCGTATTCCGGCCCGAAGAGAGAGAACGCGATAGAGTCAGCTACGTTCCCGAGCGCGAAAGCTCCGGAAACAGTGGTGTGTGATGCGACGCCACGGCCGAGGCTATCGAAGGATCACAAAAATATTTATTTGAATGGAATCCGACACCGCCCCGTCAGACAGCCGGTATCGATACCGGCCCACACTGGCTCAGACCGCACACCGGTTTATCAAACCCACCCTCATCGGCCTTCGAACTCCGGGTCCCGATTTTCCCGGAAGGCGGCGACGGCTTCCTCGTGATCACGCGTCTGCGCGCAGATCCACTGGGCGCGAGTCGCGTCCGCAAAGGCCTCCTGTAAGGTCGCCTCGAAGCTGCCGTTGGCCAGTCGCTTGCTCTCGGCGAGGGCCACCGGCGGCCGGTCGGCCAACTCCTCGGCGAACTCGATCGCCGCCTCGAGGGGGTCCTCGGCCAGCTCCCTGGCGAGGTCCCACTCGACGATCTCCTCACCCTCCAGTTTCCGGCCCGTGAAGATGAGTTCCTTCGCGCGGGCCTCCCCGATTAGCCGTGGTAGCAGATACGCTCCGCCGTCGCCGGGGACGAACCCGACGTCAATGAACGTCTCGCCGAGGACGCCTGCCTCGCCGGCGATCCGGAAATCACACGCCAGCGCCGTGTCACACCCCGCCCCGAGGGCATACCCGTCGACCGCCGCGACGACCGGCGTCCCGATCCCTCTGAGCGTCGCGACGACGTCCTGGAACAATCCGAGCCCGCGCTCGTACTCGGCGAAGTCCATCTCCGGCGTCAACGGCATCTCCGTCAGATCTACGCCCGAACAGAACGCCTCACCGGCACCGGCCACCACGGTCGCCCGGACGTCTTCGCGGGCGTCGAGCCACTCGAACGCCTCCACTGCCCCGACGAGCAACGCCTCGGTGTACGCGTTCAGCGCGTCCGGTCGGTCGTAGGTCACGCACGCGACGTGCTCCCGGAGCCGTTCGATCTCGAGCGGCGCGTCGATCTCAATCATCGTCTGTGCCTCATATCGTGAGGTGTCTGTGTCGCCCACCGTTTTGACAGCGTCGCCTGCGGTTCGGCGGACGGGGGCGAACGCTTCGAGACGAGAGCCTGCGACCCGACGACCCGGATCTAGGCGTTTAACTATGCCGAATACATTGAGTTCGACATGGATCGGACACCTTCCCGACGGTCGTTCTTAGCTGCTGGCGGAGCGGCCGTGTTGACCACACTCGCCGGCTGCTCGGGCGGCGGCTCGGAGATCGATCTGAGCGGGATCGACGACGGGTCCCGCCCGGCGATCGGCGCGTCCGACGCCCCCGTCACGATGGCCGTCTTCGAGGACTACAGTTGCCCGCACTGTCAGCGGTTCACGCTCAACAACACGCCGGCGATCGTCCAGCAGTACGTCGAACCGGGGGACGTCAGGTATCTCCACGCTGACTTCCCGATCCCGGTCGACGACTGGTCGTACCCCGCGGCGAACGCCGGCCACGCCGTCTTCGAGGACGCCGACAACGACGCCTTCTGGGCGTTCACCATGGCTCTCTTCGAGGACCAACGGAGCTACTCGCTGGACGTCTTCGAGGAGATCGCCGAGGACGTCGCCGGCGTCGGGGCTGCCGCCCGGAGCGCAGCCGACGAAGGGACGTACCGCGACCGCATCGACGCCGACCGCCAACGCGGCAAGAGCTGGGGCGTCCAGGGGACGCCGACGGTGTTCGTCGGGGACGAACAGGTCGAACTCGACGGGATCGCCGAGGCGATCGAGAGTCGTCTGTGATTGAGCGCCGCTTACCTTCTATGCCTGACCTGCTTGACCGCTCGGCCGCGCTTGCGGTTCTCCAGGTACCACTCGGGTTAGCGGTAACTCAAGTACACCGGGACCGTACTGTGGATCGATGAGTGACTCGACGCCGACGCCCGAGACCGGTCCGACGCCGACGCCCGGCATCCACCACGTGACGTGCATCGCGGGCGATCCACAGCGGAATCTGGAGTTCTGGGTCGAGACGCTCGGTCTCCGACTGGTCAAGCGATCTATCAACCAGGACGACCCCGGGACGTATCACTTTTTTTTCGCCGACGCCGAGGGAACGCCGGGAACGAGCATGACCTTCTTCCCGTGGTCCGACCTCTCTTCGGGCACAGTCGGAACCGGACAGGTTTCCCGAACCGCGTTCAGAGTCCCGTCGGGCAGCCTCGACTTCTGGGAGGCACGCTTCGACGACCACGGCGTCGAGTACGACGACCGAATCGAGCGCTTCGGCGAGACCGTCCTCCCCTTCTGGGACCCCGACGGCCTGCCGGTCGAGTTGGTCGAGGTCGACGTGCCCGAGGACGACCCGACCGTCCCGTGGACGGCATTCGTCCCCGAGTCGGCCGCGATCCGCGGGTTCCACTCGGTGACGCTTTGGCTCGCCGACCCCGAACCGACCGGGGAGTTGCTCCGGACGATGGGGCTGGAGGAACGGGGCAGCGAGGCGTCGCCGGGCGATGCGTCGGGCGACGAACGGACCCGGTTTTCCGCAGCCGGCCCCGTCGGGAAACACGTCGACGTGGTTCCGACAGTCGAGAGCGGTCGGCAGGGCCACGGAACGGTCCACCACGTCGCTTTCCGGACGCCGACGGACGAGGACCAGGCGTCGATGCGGCGAGCCGTCCAGTCGGCGGGGCTGCGCCCGACCCGACAGATCGACCGCCACTGGTTTCGGTCGGTCTACGTCCGGGAGTTCGGGGGCGTGCTGTTCGAACTCGCCACGAGCGGCCCGGGATATACGAGCGACGAGCCGCTGGCGGAACTCGGCGAACGACTCGTCCTTCCCGGCGAGTTCGAGGACCGACGCGGGGAGATAGAAGACGCGTTACCGGACGTGACGGTCCCGCGTCCCGAACTGGCCGACGCCGACTGAGGGTGACCGACACGGCCGACACGACCGGCACAACCGACACGGCCGACACGACCGACACGCCTGAGACAACCGATTCGGCCAACACGACCGACAACTTCGCCCACGAGCTTTTGACTCCCCGACGCCGAACGTCGGTATGACCGACGACTCCGACACGGCGTTCGAGACGGAACGGCGGGCGGCACAGGAGTTGCTGGCTGACGACTCGATCACGGCGCTGTACGTCGGCGTCGTCAGTGACGGCGACGCCCTCGAGACGACGTTCGCACAGACCGCGGAGGATCCACAACGGGAGGGTCTACAGGCGCTGTCGTTGCTTGCCGCGCACGTTCGACTCGTCGCGAACGAGGCTGGCGTCGACCCGGCTGCGGTAGCAGGGGATGCGGCGACGCTCGCCGGCCGGATGGACGAGCTCTCGCCCGGGGAACTGGCCGACGCGAGGGACGACGGCGGGGCTGGGCCGGACCCGGAGTGACCTCCGAGCGTGGGACCCGGGATCGGACGGCGTCTGCGTGTGGACTTCACTGTTGACATCCTCCTCCGCCTGAAGGCGGCGGAATCCCACGGCACCGCACCGCTGGATTGGGATATTAGGGTTTGCAGTCCACCACCTCTTCGCGAGGTTGGAATCCTCGGGAGAGGTCATGAAGGTAGACTTCGGGCTGTGCCAACCAGCCGGTACTCCTATCCCCACCCAAATCGGGAGCAGACTCGGAGTTACTTTGATTCAATTCGAGACGGATGTTCTCCGCCCCATTCACGTCAGCGTTGAACGCCGCGTCACACGGCTCGCAGACATACAAGCCACGTTCGACACGCTGACTCTCGTCTTCTCTACCGCAGACGCAACACGTCTTGCTCGTGTCGCGCTCTGAAACCTCTACGACTTCGACACCCTCGACCTCGGCCTTGTATTCGAGAATCGAGGTGAAGCGGTCGAACGCCCAGCCGTGCAGGTCGAGATTCCCGTGCTTGCCCCAGTTCTTCGACTCGCCGTTGTCGTCTTCACGGACACCAGCGAGCTTCCCGATGTTGATACGCCCAACACCACGCTCGATACACGTCTCAACGATGTGTTTCGCTAACGAGTGCAAGAAGTGGGTGCGGCGCTCCGACCACTTCGCGTGGAGACGGGTCGCTTCTTCACCACCCGAGTCGTCGCACTTGGCGATTTCTTTCGGGAAGTAGTACCCGTCCTGTTTCAGGCGATTGCCGGGGTAGAGGTCGGCTTGTTCAGTGCTGTATGCGACTGCCGCGAAGTTACAGATGCCGAGGTCAATGCCAGCCGTCTCGTTTCCGGGTGCGGTGGGTGTCTCAACTTCGTCCTTGCAGATGAGATGCAGTTCCCACCGACCCTTTGACTTGTCGTAGACGGCTCTGACCTGTTGTAGGTTCTCAACAGTGACACCGGGGCGCGTCTCGTATTCGACAAGGATGTACTCCCATGCTTTCGGGTGTTCCTTGTGATTCGCGCCCTTTGAGAGACGGACACGGTTGTTGTTCGTGTCGTGTTTGATGCCGTTTTGCTTCCACGTCACGGTCGAACGCGGATGTTCCTCGTGGACGCGGTTGCCGTGGTCGTCGTAGTAGTTTTTTTTGCGGTAGCCGGGCGGATTCGCTCGATTGTCAGACTTCCTCTTTTCGTACCACGAGTTGAAGGCTTCAGCGAGTTCCTCCAGAACGCGCTGACTGGACTGCGAGTGCAATCCCTTGTACTTTGAGTGACCTTTCAATTCGTCTTTGAGGTCGCCGTGGTCGGGAATCTCACCCGTATCATCCCACTTTTGTCGAGAGTGGTAGTTGGCGACGTTCCAGAGTTTGCTGGCACTCCACCCGTGCCGGTCAAGCGGGTCCTCTACCTGTGAGTGGTTGAGGATTTTCGCTCGGTGGGTTCGATGGATTTCCAGCATTCTGAACGCCTCTATAATCATTTATACTCGTATTTGTTATAAAGGTTCGGTTTGAGAGCGGTGGAATATCCAGCCGTGCTATCGGCGGTGGGTTGTGGAGGAGTTGTCGGATTCATCCTGCGGCTAAAGCCGCAGGTATTCTCCTTGCTCTCTATAAACACGGCGGATGCTTCGGGGCTTGCCCTCGAAGCGACTGACCGTGCTGGTTATAATGCCGACTATCGAAAAGAGAGTATGCCAGCTTCGACGGATACCTCCCGGGTTGAAACGGGGGTACCGCGCGCCGACGGCGTTCTGGACGGCGGGTTGCGCCCGGCATCGGCGACTCTTGTCAGGGGCGCCCCCGGCGCCGGAAAGACGATATTCGGCCTTCACTTTCTCGCCGCCGCGGGCGATCGAGACGAGACCGGGCTCTATATCAACCTCGGAGAGCCCGCCGGATACCTCCGAGAGACCGCCGAAAGCTTCGGTCTCGGCGTCAGCGACGTCGGCTTTCTCGACCTCTCACCGTCCGGATCGCAGTTTCAAGACGACGGTACGTACGACCTGTTCAGGTCGGGAGAGGTCGAAAACCCCGCTCTCGTGGACTCGATTCGAGAGGAGATCGAGGCGATCGACCCAGACCGGGTGGTGATCGATCCCGTCACCGAAATCCGACATCTCACACCCGACGAGCGCCAGTTCCGAACGCAGGTGTTGAGTCTCCTCGATTTCCTCAAGGCCAGCGGCGCGACGATACTCCTGACCTCGCAGGCGGCCCCATCGATACCGGACGACGACCTCCAGTTCCTCGTCGACGCGGTGATCGATCTCCTGGTCGAGGGGAACCGACGGACGCTCTCGGTCTCGAAGTTTCGCGGCTCGGACGCGCGAGCGGGCCCACACACCGTGACGATCGACGACGACGGGATGCACCTGTGGCCAGCGCTCGACCCATCGCTACACGGGCGGGACGGTCCTCTCGGGACGCTCTCCTCGGGCGTTGACGAGCTCGACGCCCTTCTCAGCGGGGGGATCACGACCGGGACGATCGCGTTCTTGAGCGGGCCAACGGGGGTCGGAAAGACGACGACTGGCCTCCAGTTCGTGAGCGAAGCGGCGACCCGTGGCCGCCGGTCCGTCCTCTACAGCTTCGAGGAGAAGCGAAAGACGATTCTCACTCGAGCGGAGGCGACCGGCATTCCAGCCCGGGAGATGGTCGAGGACGGAACGTTACTCATCAAGGAAATCGGGCCCGACGAACTCGCGCTCGACGAGTTTATCCACCGGATCCGGACCGAAGTCGAGGAGCGCTCGACGGAGATCGTGATGATCGACGGCGTCACCGGGTACGAACGGGCGTTTCGGGAGGGCTCCGATGACCCGACACACGACCTGGTGAAGATCGGGCGGTATCTCCGGAACATGAACGTGACCGGAATCGCAACGAACGAGGTCCACCAGATCACCGGCGAGTTCCGGGCCACGGAACAGCGCGTGAGCCACCTCGCCGACAGCATCATTCTCCTCCGTCACGTCGAATACAGGGGCGAACTCCGGAAGGTTATCGGTGTGTTGAAGATGCGGACGAGCGACTTCGAGACGGGAATTCGGACCCTAGAGGTCACCGGCGATGGGCTGGTCATCGGCGACCCGCTCCCCGAGTTGCGCGGTATCCTGACAGGGACGCCGGACTGGCGCATGGAGGACTGACCGTCCGGGTGTAACGTAATGGAACACACCACACAGCCCGACGACCCCGTACGCATTTATCCGTTGATCGCGGACAGCGGCAACCGGCGCGTGCTCGGCAAGTGGCTGGCCGACCACGAGACGTACGTCGCTGTAGACGACCACCCGATAACCGAAGCGGATATCGACCTCTGTATCGTCGACGGCGAGGGGTTGCGCCGCCACAGAGACGACCTCGAGTCGGTCAAAAACGAGGCCAGACCGACGCTGTTGCCCGTACTACTGTTGCTCTCGGAGCGGGACGCGGAGATCATCGCGACGGATCGGAGCGAGATCGCCGACAACGTGTTGATGTCGACCGTCGACGAGGTCGTCTCCCTGCCGATGCGGCAGGCCGAACTCGAGTGGCGGATCGGGGCGCTGCTTCGGCTTCGCAGCCAGTCGCTCGAACTCGACGCCAAGACAAAGAAGCTCCGCCAGTTCCGGGAGGCCGTGGAAGCCTCCGGGCACGCGATATTTATTACCGATCCCGACGGACGTCTCACGTACGTCAACCCTGCGTTCGAGTCGGTCACTGGCTACGATGCGGAGGAAGTGATCGGCGAGACGCCGGCGCTTCTCAATTCGGGGGAGATGTCCGAGACGTACTACGAGAAGCTATGGGAGACGATCGAAGCTGGAGAGACGTGGGAGGCCGAAATCGTCGACCGACGGAAGGACGGGGAGCTGTACACCGCCTACCAGACGATCGCGCCGATCGCCGACGACGAGGTGCGTGCGTTCGTCGCCGTCCAGACGGACATCACCGAGCACAAGCAGCTCCGGGACCGGCTCAAGCGACACCGAGACATCATCCAGCAGCTCGAGGACCCGATCATGCTCCAGGACGACGAGGGGCGCTTCGAGTTGGTCAACGAAGCCCTCTGTGAGTTCGCCGGGCTTTCGGCCTCGGAACTCGCCGGGCGAGACGAGTACCTGTTCATGGACGACGAGGCGGCGGAGACGATCGAACGGCGAAAATCGGAGGCGCTCGACACCGGGGAGCCGGTCCGGTACTCGATCTCGCCGGAGTTCGAACGCTCCGGGAAGGAGGCCGTGTTCCGGACGAGCCGGTACCCGTACTACAACGAGACGGACGAACTCGTCGGAACGTTCGCCATCTGCCGGGACGTGACCGACCTCGAAGAACGGACTCGGCAGTTGCGCGTGCTCGACAACATCCTCCGGCACAACCTCCGGAACGACCTGACGGTGATCCGTGGGCTGGCCGACCGCATCCGAACCGAATCGTCGGGGGAGACCGCCGAGACGGCGGAGCGGATCGTATCGCACGCCGACGATCTGATGACGACCGGCGAGAAGTCCCGCTCGATCACGGAGCTGCTCGGCGAGGAGCCGGAGATCAAACGGATCGACATCGCGTCGCTGGCGCGGTCGGTCGCCGAAGGGATCGGCGCCGAGCGGCCGGCCGCGCTGATCGACGTCGACGTGCCGGAGCGCGCGACCGCGGAGACGACGTTCAAATTCAGGGAGGCGATGGAGGAACTGATCAAAAACGCGATCGACCACAGCGATCGGGAAACGCCGTCCATCGAGATCCGGATCCTGGCGACCGGGGACACCGTCGAGGTACGCGTCGTCGACGACGGTCCCGGGATCCCGGCGGTGGAGCGGGACGTCCTGGTGACCGGGCGGGCGATCGACGATCTGTACCACGGGAGCGGCCTGGGGCTGTGGCTCGTGTACTGGATCGTCGAGCAGTCCGACGGTTCGATCGACGTGACCGACGCCGAACCACGGGGAACCGAAATCGAGATCCGCTTGCCGCGGGTGGAGGACGACGACGCAGTCGAGTAACTCCACAGCACGCTCGGAAGTGTTCTCGGAGCGACGACGCGACTGCCCGGACGACACAACTGCCCGGACGACGCGACCAGTCCGGGGGGACAGCTCACATCAGTCCGTCAGCCCGTAGCCGCGTTTAAAAAGCGAGATGTCGAGCAGTGCAACGAGAACCGTCCCCCCTGCCAGCAAGCCGAACGAGAGTTGCGGATCGACCTCCGAAACGCCCAGGAACCCGTATCGGACGCCGTTTACCATGTACCACAACGGAGAAGTAGTATATAGGTGGTTAATTTTAAGTCAATACACCAAAGAAAGCCTGTATGGGAAACCTGAACGATCCCGGTAAGTACAAAGACAAGTATGAGAAGGCCAGAGACAGGCTTCAGAGACAAGATATTAACGAAGAGGATAGGAAGGCCATATCTGCCTTTGTGGACGACAGGAAGGCTAATAACGACCTAGCATACAGTTCACTTGAGCAATATACCACCGTCCTTCTCCGGGCGGCAAATCTGGCAGAGAAGCCCCTTACTGATTTTCAAGAAAAAGACCCAAAGGAAGGCAAATACCAAAGTGATTATTCCACGTTTATACAGGGAGTATCAGAAGGCACACTTCCTCAAGCAAAGGACGGGGGTTATTCGGACGAATATTGTCGTTCCTTCCGACAAGTGCTAAAACCATTCTTCCGGTTTATCGGGCGTGAATGGTCCGAAGATATTAGCATAGGTCAACCTACAAGAGGAAAAATCACGGAATCAGATTGTTTCACGTCGGACGAAACGGCAAAGATGTTTCAAGTTGCTGATTCCCGTGATAGTGCTATAATCGCTCTTTGGCTGGCAACAGGACAAAGAGCTAGTGCTATGGCTTCTCTGAAGCTCAAAGATGTATCCTTTACCGAAAACAGAGGAAGATTCAGACTTAACCCTGAAGCAGTAGGTTTGAAAGGAGCAGAAGGGCTTAGGCCTATGCTATGGGCTTCCCCATACGTCAAAGAATGGGTAAACAATCACCACCCGAAGAGAGAAGAAAAGGAAGCCCCCCTGTTTTGCTGTAAACGTAGTGGACACAACTACTCTGTTGGTGATCCCCTGTCTTATGAAGCCATTAGGAGAATCATAGAACGGGTTTGTGAGAAGGCAGATATTGATTCAGATAAAGCCCAAACCCACCGATTCAGACATACTGCTATCCGAAGAATGATACGCGACGGTTTGACAGAGCAACAGATTTGCTTTATTGTCGGGTGGCATGAGGATAGTTCACAACTAAGCCGGTATGGTAGCCTTTCAGATGAAACACACTCTTCGGATATTGAGGAAGAATACGGGCTTCGAGAGGAAGAAGAAGAGGGTATCGGGCCTTCGTTCGATAATTGCCCAAAGTGTGATACGCCCCTATCTGAATTGACTAAGCCCGCCTATTGCCCTTCTTGTGGGCTTCCTTTGAAACATTCAGCAGAGGAAACGGAAAAGCAAATTGAGGAAGATATAACGGAATCTGCTATTCAAGCCGATACAGAGGAAGGCAAAGATACGATACGGGAGCTAAAGCAGTTTTTAGATGAAAATCCCTCTCTCAAGAATGAACTAATAGGCGAGTAGGCTACCCTTTAGCTCCGGTTCTTCTGCTTTCTCTGCTTCCTGTCTCTCTTCCTCTTCAATCACGGAAAGCAAATCCTCTCCTATCCACGAAACAGGTAGATCACTATTTGCCACCGTTTCGAGCATATCCCGGTTTTCTTCGATTAGATCCTCATTCTTCATATATTCCCACTAACTTGAGGTAACTAATAATATTATAAAAAGGTTTTGTCTATCATTCTTCTTACATGGGGCAAAGAATCAGCAATATTTGCGAAACATACCCCCGAGTGAATTACTTTTTATAAACTTTAAATGGGTGTAGAAAGATTAGAAATATAGATAGATGGTTTCATCTATGTATCTGATTCAGTTGGCCGTTTCACGACGCTCGACGCATCGAGCAGCCCGATATCGACAGTCCAACCCTTTGGTTCGAAGGCGAAATTCCCGGTGAACACACCTAGTTTCCGATGAAACTGCTATTCATAAACTGTATATCGCTACATGATTCTCTGAACAGTTGGAAGTTGAGACTAAAGCGAGTTTAGCGGGGCTGTGATGCGTGGTTTCGATCGAATCAGTGAACAGAAACTGCTTCAGATCACCCTACGTCCGCGTCTTCCTGTCGTACCAACAACCAGATCGTCGTTTTTTCGAGATTCTCGATAGCGTTGCCACTCGGAAATCTGCGCTGACCCAGATTGAACACTCTACTACCCGATCCCTGTTTCCTTCTTCAGCAGCGTCAGCGTATTATCGGCCGTCACAATCGGCGAATGTTCGTACTCACCGGTCAACTCGACCTGCACAAGCAAATCGACTGCTCGCCAAATCGAGTACAGCAGACACGCGAACGCGAAATAGAAGAATCGCAGTCCGAAATTCTTCGAGGTCGTCGCAGCCATGAACCGCTCGATCGACTTATAGCCACTCTCGATTTCCCACCGGTACCCGTACTCTGTGAGGTGACCACTCCCGCAATTCGACATGAACACCGAATACTGCCGGTGGTCGTCGTGCTCGGAGTCCTCTTTCCGCCGATAGATCAGCGTCGTCTCATGCCACTCATTCTTGCCGAGATGGAGCTTCCGGTCGGTCTCGTACCGATCTTGGCCGTGTTGGAGCAGTCGCTTGGCCTGAGCTTTCTCGCTGGTCTGCATCCGCTTGGGCACGACGTACGACAGCCCGCGCTGACTAATCATCTCCAGAACGTGCTGGCTATCGAACTCCCGGTCCATCAGGACGTTATCGACGTGGACGAGGTTCTCAGCTGAATCCAGCAAGTCCGCGACGATTGTTTTGCGTGACTCGCCTCGTCGAACTGGTCGCGCGTCAAGCACGAGGGGGACAGCGTTGCCGACCAACTGGACGGTCGCCCACTGGTAGGCGTACTCGTCGTTCTTCTCCTTCGTCCTGATAATCTCGTCCTCGTGGTCCGTTCTATCCCCCGTGAAGGGATCGTCCTCGGTGATATCGATGGCAACGATGCCTGCGCGAAAGAATTTCTCTGTCTCCGCGACCGCGTCGATGAGCTGCCGGATCGCTCGTCGGTACATCTCTCGAATCCGCTCGATAGAGAGGTCGCGAATGTGGTCGCGATGAGCGTGTCCGAGTGGTGTTCGGTCCCGAGTTGACTCGTGGATGAAGCTCCGAGCGCCTTCATTAGCGGCCAAGTTCTCACGGAGTCCCAGATAGGTCTGCAAGCCCCAGTAGGCGTTCTCGTGGATCTCACAGCCCTCGCCACGGTCCAGCGAGAACGCCGGAAAGACGACACGGCTGACGTGGTCAGTGACCTTCTCTGCCTGCTTCAACGTGGTTTGATCATCCGGGTCTGACTCACCAGACTCGTTCCCGTGGTATCGGAGCTTTCGTGCCGGCTCACGCGGAACCGCGACACCTGCATTCCGTGCTTTGATGAGAATCGTTCGAGCCGCCGAATCGACAGTCTCCCTGAGGTCAGCGGTGAATCTCTCGTGCCAGCTTCGCCACAGTGTCGACTGATCCGGGATCGCCTCGAAACCGAGTTGCTCGCAGAGTTCAGGACGGGTCCCGAGGTAGTCGACGAGTGCTGTTTCGTGTTCCCACCCGTGGAGTTCTTTCAGTACGAACGCCCGAAAGAGGGCGTCCATCTGGTAGCGTGTCGACCCCTCATAACGGTCGTGGCCGCTGAACCGGAAGTAGGCTAGCGGGAGCGCACAAACGAATTCCTCGATCGAGTTGTGGTTACCGTGCTCGAACCACGTCTGTGCGACTGTCCGAACATCCGATTCTAGTCCGGCAAGCGACGTTCGATCATACAGCGGCGTCGAATCATATGATGGCCAAGTGATATACGGGTGCTGGACAATCCGTCGAAAGACATCACGACGAGAGGCAAGTGTTGAGGACACGGCTTTTCTAAAAATCGTGGTTTAAGTCCGTGACAGACAATTTGTAAATAATAAAATAAATTTCAGAATACTCCGATAATGAATCCACCGCCCATGATGATGAGGACGGCAGCAGAGAAGACCGGCAAATACGGCGTGTACTGTTTGACGGTCTCTTCGTAGTTCTGATAGCCCGCAATCAGCAGCATCGTCAGCCCCACAATACCGAAAATAACGGTAATCGCGTATACACTCATCAGTTCGAGACAGTAGTTCGATCCGGCACAGAGGGCGATGATTTCGAATTCTTCCTCGTGAGCAAACCCAAGCAGGAACGCGAACCAGGCGATTCCGAACAGTCCTCTTTCAGCAACGTCATCAGAACTCTCGTGTGCATGTGAGTGCCCACCAACGAATGGCAGTGCGTGCTTCAGGCGAGAGACGAGTCCCTCGTCGTCCTGTGACTGTGGATGGTCGTGGGTATCTCTGTGACTGTGTCCGTGTCTGGAGTGGTTCGCCGACTCGTGGTCAGGGCTCTTGTGCTGGTGAGAGTGGTCGCTATCGTGATTGCCATGCGAGTGGTCGTGGTGGTATTCTCGAATTCCAAGGCCGATAAGCAGGACACCTGCAACCAGACTGACTGGGCCGCCGATCTGGATACCACCCAGAACAGTAACTGGTTCGTTAATTTGTGTGAGACTGAAATACGATTTCGCGTAGAAGAACGCACCAACCATCGCGATACTACTGATCAGGTGCCCGACACCGAGGATGAAACTCGCCGCAAAGCCGTAGAGCCACTTGTTCGTCTGGTCCAACGCGTACGAGGCGGCAACAGGCCACCCATGACCAGGTTCAACCCCGTGGACGGCTCCAAGTGCGACCGCACCGAGCAATAATCCGAGAGTGTTTCCAGGTACCATCGTCATACCCTGAACTCGGTAAGAGCACCGAATAACGGTTGTTAATACCTGATTGGGGGCATCGTCATACTCGGGACTCTTGTGTCCCGGGTACCCAGTACGACCGTATGCGAACGAGTTTCAATATCCCGGATGCGGTTGTCGAAGAGTTCGATCAGGTCTGGCAAGACGAGGGACTAGACAATCGGTCACGAGCGGTTCGCGAGGCGATGCAGGAGTATATCGAGTCGCATTCCCGACTCGAAGATCTCAGCGAGGACGTTATCGCGCTCGTCGCCTTCGACTACCGCCATCACGAGGTGATCGGGGAACTTCACGGTGTTCAACACGACTATCAGGACGTGATTCTCAACACGAGCCACACACACCAAGGGGAGTGGTGTCTCGAGTCCTTATTCTGCCAGGGGACCGGCGAACGCATTCGGGAACTGACCTACCGCCTTCGTGACTTCGACGGCGTGAATCGGGTGAAAATCATGGTGATTCGAGATAAATGAGTGCGGCAGATGCCCCGTGAATTCGCACGCTCAGTCCGCTGCCGTTGCCGTGTTGCCGGTCGACTCGGATGACGTGTTCAGGTAGAGGTAGACCAACACGAGGATCAAGGCGACCTGAACCGCCTTGTCAACGTAGTCGATCATTCCGTATTCCGACTTGGCCACGATCCAGAGGGGGAACTGCACGGCCGTATACGGAATTCCGATCAGGTAGAGCAGTCGCCGCCGGTAGTCGAAGAAAAAGAGCACAAGTGCACCGGCGTAGCCGACGCCTGCAAGTGCAACGGGAATCCGTCCCTCGACGAGACCAGCATAGACGTGGAGAACGCCAGTTACGATGACTAACGCAACTGCTAGCCACTGGAGCTGGGTGAGTGATCCTATCCGACCCGCGGGATTATTTTGTGCTTTTGTCACAATACTATATCGTTCGTGATATGGGATAAGGACTGTTATTATCCGACTCCGGGTGTCATCATACGCTATTCGATAAGTTGTGGCGGTTTCTCGGTTATAGTGGCTGTAGCTGCGCTTTCGCTTAGAAAAGACTATTTTCCACACAACTGATACGGTTAGACGTTACTAGCTATGCATTGAGATGGCCAGTCTCAATTATTGCCGAACAGTAGCCTGAGCGTTACTCTTTGAAGCGATACCCCCATTTACGAAGGACGTCGGCGACTTCGTCAGAGTGCTCGGCGGCAACGTGCACCATCGCTTCTCGAACATCTGTGAGGTACACGTCAGTCCCCATCTCCTCCTCGACAGCTTGTTGGACATCGTCCTCGAGGCTGGCAGCCTCCTCACGGAGGAAGTACTGAATCATTGAGCGGTCGTCCTTCACGCCATCGCGCTGGAAAATGTACGGGAGTGTCTCGGCGTCGGGGCCTGGCTCAGTGTCGGCTGATCTGGCTTCATCGGCACCGTCGTCGAACGGGTCTGAGGAGTTACCTTCAGTTGGACTTGGATCGCTCTGCGAGCCGCTTGCATCGCTCTCGTCACCTGCACCCTCATCGGCGAATGGATCGCTTCCAGCCCCGCTTTTCATGCCGTTCGTCATGGTTTCACCCCTTCGACATGCCCGGCGAGATCGCGCATCTTCTCAAGCGTTTCGACCTCGTAGTCGCGACGCTGGCTGCGGTGGTTCTCGATGTAGTGAAACGCGGTGCAGCGCTGGGCCCAACAGCCCTCGAACAGCGACGAGCGATCCCGGATCGCGACCGGCGCATCGTACCCGTGGTCGCTGATCCGTTCAAGATAGCGCTCTCGGTCGCTGGTCTGGCCGACGCCGTTCGGGACGACTGCCAAGACGCCGACGTCGAAGCCCAACTGCTCTTCTAAGTTCATCACGACGTCTTCGAGGCCCTCGATCGACTGCATCCCCTTGCCTGTAGGTTCGACCGGGATCACGAGCGAGCGCGTCGCGGCAACAGCATTGTACAGGTGTGGGCCCGCGGTTGCCGGTGGGTCCACTACGATCGTGTCGTATTTGTCAGGTATCCCCGCTTCTGAGAGAACCTGTCGCAGTCGATCGTTCGGTTCAAATTCTTCCTCAAGATCAGCAGCGAACCCTTCTGCCCGCGTCAGAAGGTTATTCAGATTCTCAAGCATATTGTGCGATGGGACGACATCGAACCCAAATGGTGACTCCTGGATTAGGTCTACAAAGGGACCGTTTGGGCGGTCAATCAGGTGACGCGCGATGTTGTCAGCGTTGCTATCGTCTCGTGGGGCGTCAAGATCCAGCGGATACGTCAGAGATCCCTGCTGTGGGTCCAAATCGATTGCCAACACGTCGCGCCCGTGCTGGGCGTGGGCGTCGGCGAGATTCGACGCGAGGGTAGTCTTCCCGACGCCGCCCGCCTCGGAGTATGTGG
This sequence comes from Natronomonas moolapensis 8.8.11, assembly GCF_000591055.1. Taxonomy (GTDB): domain Archaea; phylum Halobacteriota; class Halobacteria; order Halobacteriales; family Haloarculaceae; genus Natronomonas; species Natronomonas moolapensis. The sequence goes on from NC_020388.1 coordinate 1,440,133, forward strand.
TGTAGGTGAGCATATCTAACTGTTAGGGCTCATTGGTTATAATATTCAGTCAGACATTTTGGCCAGGCTGACTATACATCCTAATTAGTTATACTATTTAGTTAGACTTTCTAGTATAACTAAAGTCAGGACTAAGTTATACTAGCGAGTCTAACTGGTTAGACCGACGTTACGTTGTGGCCTGTGTCCGCTCTCTCGTGCGTACGACTTGGTGTAACATTTTGACGTTCGCTCTTGCGTAGAAGACTGTTGGTAGAGAGCTGTCTGGTGATTTTACAAGAGCTGGACTACGTGATCAGTCGATCCAGAGCTGGGGCGAGATCGGTTGAACGAGAGATCTCTAGAAACTCAGCCAATCTACGAGACCGTCACCAACAATCTACGCCACAAGAGCGTACAAGCCTTGATGACGAGCTCAGAGTTATCGCCCAGTTGATTGAGAGTATGTGCCCTCAACCGCGCTTGTTGTGTCGTTGGCGGATTACGGGCAAAAACTCCAATTCGGAGAGCAGATCACGAACGCGACGGTGTATTTCGCTGGTCGCACCAAACTGTTTTACTATCCCGTGTGAAATCTAATTGTATGTCTTCGACACACGCGACCGGCTCAGAACCGCTGTTCTCCCGCCCGTCGAGCTCGGTCGGGACCATCGCGATCGTCATGGCCGCGATCACCGGTGTGTTACACCTTCTGGCGGTGATGAACGCGATCCAGTTCAGCCAGACGCTTGCGATCCTCTTTGCGCTCAACGGGTTGGGGTTCCTCGGGGGAATCGTCGTGTACCTCTCGCGGTTTTGGCGTCGACCGCTGTTTTTGCTCGCCGCGGCCTACGGGATCGTGACGATCCTCGCGCTGTTTCAGTTCCAGGGCTGGAGCGTCGACGCGTTCTATATGGGCGGGAGTCTCAACCCGATCGCCGTCGTCTCGAAAGTCGTCGAGGCGATCTTCGCCGCCTGCTGTCTGTACCTGTACGCCGCCGACGCGTGAGATAGTTCGCGGGCATCGGTCCGATACCGCATCCTCACCCGGCGGGCGCAGAAAAGCGGCCCCTTCTTGTGACTCCGATCTCCTCACTCGATAACTCAGTTTTGCACGTATCGTAGATGATATAAATCGCCAAATGGAAGCCGATCGATGGCGCTCATCGACTCTACCGATGAAGTAAGACTGTCTATGACTCGAAGAAACGGTCCCGCTCAGGTCATCTTGTTGGGTGCTTGATCTGCGGAAGTTGGTGAAGAGAACGATTCTAACTCCAATTTTCGCCATGAATATGTCAGTTTCACTACGTGCAAATCCGAATAGCAGTTCTCAGCTTCGTGTATGAGTTCAACCCGGAACCGGGGAGTCCATCTTTCCAGAACCGCCTTTTTATTATCGGCAAGCGTACCACTAACCATGCCGGAGGGTGCGGCGACAGTCACAGATTTTGCTCCCACTGAGACTGATCCGCCGATCATTCTGCACGTTGACTGTGACTGTTTCTATGCTGCCTGTGAGCGGCTTCGCCGACCTCACCTTGCCAACGAACCGGTCGTCATCGGCATGGGGTATGACCAAGCCGATCCGCACGGGGCTGTCGCGACTGCCAGTTACGAGGCCCGTGAATACGGCATCGAATCCGCCATGCCGATCAGCGATGCGCTGGAACGGCTTCCGCGACGCGTTGATGCCGACGCCGGTGATCCAGCGGCTCCCGATCCAGCTGACGCCGGGTACTATCTCCCGGTCGAGATGGACCATTATCAAGCAGTTGGCGGAGACGTCCACGCCCTCCTCGAGCAATATGCCGATCCGCTTGAACCCGTTAGTATCGATGAAGCCTATCTTGACGTCACCGATGCGACTACCTGGGCAGATGTCGATGCCTTCGCCCAGACGCTCAAAGCAGAAATCAAAACCACTGTTGGGATCCCTGTCAGTATCGGCGTCGCTCCCACAAAAAGCGCTGCCAAAGTCGCCTCCGATCACGACAAACCCGACGGCCTCGTCGCCGTCCGCCCTGGAGACGTTCAGGAGTTTTTTGCCCCCCTTGATATCGAATCAGTTCACGGGATCGGGCCAGTTACCGCCGGCAAGTTGCGGGAGCGTGGGATCGACACCGCCGGCGAACTCGCCACCGCCGATCCGGAGACGCTCGTGACTGCTGTGGGATCCAAAGGCCGGGCGATCCAACAACGGGCTCGCGGGCATGATCCACGCCCGGTGACACCGCCGGACGACCCGAAGAGCATCTCGAAAGAAACCTCGCTCGACCCCGAGGGAGTTACTGACTCGACTGTTAAAACCGAGGTCGTTCGAGAACTCGCTGAGCAGGTCACGGCCCGTGCGAGCAATAACAACGCTCTCTATCAGACGGTCGGCATCAAAGTCGTGCAACCCCCATTCGATGTCAACACACGAGAGCGATCGTTTAGCGGTCCTGTCCAAGATGCAGCCCTCGCTAAGACGGTGGCACTGGACCTGTTAGGCGAGTTTGAGACAGTGCCAGTCCGGAAACTCGGTGTCCGAGTGTCAAATCTCTCGGTTTCCGAACGAGAGCAGGCTCCACTGACCGAGTGGGAGCCAACTGATACAGCCACCTCCTCAACAGTACTCTCTGAGAATATTCGACAGCGGTTAGCGGAGCAAGGAGATCCACAAGCGACACTTGATGAGTTCTGAAAACCGAGTCTAGAGACGCGTCTCGCGAGCTTCGAGAGGGACTCGGCTCAATCGTTCAATCGGCACCCGCTCACATCTCAGCGTCGGACGGTATCGGATTAGAGCCCGACGACGAGATCTGTTTCTTCGATCGGTGTCGCTCCCTGCTCGATCGCCTCTTTGACGGACAGTTCGTCTTTCAGCAGGAAAAACAGCTGCCCGTCGCGCTCCCAATTGAGCACCGAATCCCGGAGAATGTCGGCATGTTCGGTGTATTTGTCTTTGACTACGCAGTAGGATTCTAGGTCATCGGCAACGATTAACTCGATGTATTCGTCAGCGAGTTGTTCCCGAACCGAATCGAACTCCTCGGCGGGAATCTCGAACCGATAGGCGTCCTCGTTGTAGTAATCGTTGAGCTGTTCAAAAAGATCTTTTCGGGTGAAGTAATGGGAAAACAGATACTCGCCATCGATGTGGAAGACGGTGATCCGGTCGGGATCGACATCGAAGGTCGGCATGGTTCGTTAGGTCGGTGTGATGACCGCGACACAGTCTGGGCACTCGGCGTACTGGCTGTGCCCATTGACGGTTTCGTACTCGATGAGGAGGTCACGGTTCGTGATCGGTGTCTCACAGTGTGGGCAGACACCAAGCGTGATGGTTGGATCCATTGGGGCTCACCGTTTGAGGGGAAAGGTGCGTGTTGAGGGTGTGACCCCCTCTACAGAATCAAAAACGACGATCAATAAATAGCTCAGCCAGCCGGAGTGAAAGTGAAATAGAACCTGTTAGGCGATACAGCCGTTTCACTGAGCGGTTAGTATACTCAGTGTATGGGTCTCAGCGAGTCATAATCAGGTTGTTGGATTCAAGCATCCCTAACACGAGTGCTCAACCATGCCCGACAGCTACCTCGTCGAACTCAAAAACTCCGTGTTCCAAGAGACGCTGCTCTCCGAAGATGAGTTCGACCGCCAAATCGAGTTTCCGTCAGAAACCAACGCCGAAGAATGGGTAGTAGAACAGAATCGGACCCACTCCGAGATGGGCAAACTGACGCTACATACAGCCCATCCTAACGACAAATCCAACGTAGACGCGTACGTCATCTTCCAGCCACTGGGAAGATGGGTACCGGACTCATAACGGCCATCCGGAGGACTGCGGTTTTCAGATCTACAATTCTACTAACCACGAGATAGTTTATCAAAAATCAGTAGTATCCAGTCAAACCCACGTTAGAACTCAAAGTTTGGGATTAGGTCGTTCTCAACAAGATATGGGAGTACATGTTCCTCCCGCCAATCATGTAGTCGATCCATCAACGTCTCTTCAACGTCGTGAAACGTCTCTTCAGTATGCTCTCTGTCTTCCAAGAGATACCACGTCTCGGTCGATGGATCAAATGCGAAATCAAAGATCTTTTCATTTTTGTACAGTAGAAATTCCGTTATAATATCGTTGAACCGACATTCAAGCGGCAACGTTCCGGTTACTGCATCCGATTCGCCTAATGACTTTACCGCCTCAGCCGACACTGGCTTTGGTGGGAGTCCCTCAAACACCTCTAATTCTGAATTATCACCCATGTTCCGTTCTACTCCCACCAAGCTACATAGCTATTTGTCTGCGAGTGCCTGCAAACGCCTCTGTTTAATCGCATGACGGAAGTGGAATCTCCTGTTTTGCGGCCTTCTTCATGTTATATACGACACACATTAGGGTGATTTCGCGGAATTCCCGATACCAGGCTCGCGCTCGCAGGGCGGAGCCCAGCGAGCGCTTGACGCTGGAGAAGACGGTCTCAGCCATTGACCGCTGTCCATAGAGTTCTTCGTTGATCCGGGCGTTGTGGACGTGATCGTATGGTTTGTTGATGCAGTGCTTGATGAGCGGTCTGATGCTCAACTCACGGAGATCGTCTCGAAGCCAGTTACAGTCATACCCCTTGTCAGCAGTAAGGACCCGCAACTCGCCCGCATGCCGGCGGGCGAGTTGCTCACATACTTCGGCGTCGCTTCCTTCCCACGTCATTGTGCAGTACAGATCGAGAATCACTTGCGTCTCCGTATCAATGAGTTTCGTCGCTTCAAGCGTCTGAACGCGGTAATTCGTCCGACGACAGTAGTGTCGGCTGGCGGGTGAGCGGTCGAAATACGTTGCGTCGATGGCAGCGATATCTCCGGTGTCGTGCAGCTGGGCCGATTGGCCCAGCAGCACTCGGCAGATCCGCATTTCGAGTCTTTCAAACGCGAGACATAACGTGGAATAGTGCGGGAGATCGGACGGTTCAAGTCCGATCTCCCGCGTTATTCGGGGCATTTCACTCAGGAGATCGATCGTCATCCGGTAGGTGGTATCAAGATAAATCCGCAGACAGTGTAGTGGTATCATCACGTAATCGGGGAACCCGCCGCCTCCTTCCGGAGCGGCGGGTTCCTCCGTATCGTCGGAAACTCTTTGAGCGATCCAAACACATCGCTCGGTGAAGCGGGAAATGAGGGTCGACACAATCATCATTCTCCCGCTTCAACGGCTTTGATCTCACGACGTGATCCACTGCCCGCTAGTGATTAAACACAGGCCTGCAAACAACTTTTAGCTAACGTGACTGCTTTACTCGTGAAGCGGGAAATCTTCGACATGAACTATTGCCGATTTCCCGCTTCAACTCCCTAGTTCTAACGGTCGATTCCGACGCCGTCCAGCGATTCACCAGAGCCCCCAGACTTGGTTTGGGCGTCATGAGGAACCTGGCAACTCGGAAGGCTTGATCTCTCAGCCGTGGCAGATCAATATTGAAAGCCGCTTTCGTCCAGCGCCGAGCGGATCCGAATACATCGATATTGGATTGATTGCTACGCATCCCCGGAACAACAAAATAGGGGGGCCCAAAAGCAATCATAATGGACGAGGGAACGCGGGTTGTCGATGGCGATGAGGACGATCCAAATGATGCTGTCGTCGTCTGGCGACCAGCCGACATGACGACGGCTGACTGGACATACGAGGCCGGCGGGGAAACCTACACCACAGCCGAGTCAAACCCCGACTATCCCGACGACGAGCAGTTGGTCGTAGTGGCCTTCGAACGCGCCCTCGAGGAGGCTTGGCCGGAGTGGACCACCGTTGACCCCAGTGATCTCTACGAGGGCGTCAAAAACCGAAATCTCCCGCTGTTTGGGTTCCCAGAGAGTCGATTAGAACCTATTGCTCCCGACCCCCCCAACGACGTCGACAACAGCAGTGACTGACTCGAAGGGCGGACAGGGTCTTTAGCGGACCCACAGAGCCATCGCTCAAAGGAGTGATATTGTCTCGGTATCGGCAACGCTGTTCTATAGGAGGCCATTGAGACGGGTCGAGCGCTCGTTTTATCATTTCTGAGCAGAGTATAGATCGGTTCACGAGCGAACCAGACATGTGGCTAGTTCGTTTTTTGCAGATGCGCTTGTAGTGTTCTGAGCCGGCCCCCACGATTAGTTCGGGTTTTATTAGAGTCTATCTCGATTGAGTTGACACGTATTATGTCTTCCGTCAGTAAAACGATCGATATCGAAAACGTCGTCGCTTCTACCGACATCGGACAGGAACTCGCACTCGAGAGGTTGGCGATGGATCTCAGCGGGTCGGAGTACAATCCAGATACGTTTCCAGGGCTTATCTATCGGATACAGGAGCCCGAAGCCGCGAACCTCATCTTTCGGTCTGGGAAAATTGTCTGTACCGGGGCCAACACCGTCGACGATGTACACAGCTCCCTCCAGACCGTCTGCGAGACGCTTCGTGATCTCGGAATTGACGTTATTGAGGCTCCGACGATCACCGTCCAGAATATCGTCTTTAGCGCTGATCTCCGAGCTCAACTCAACCTCAACGCCATCGCGATCGGATTCGGGCTCGAAGACGTCGAATACGAACCCGAGCAATTCCCCGGACTGGTCTACCGACTCGATACCCCCGACGTTGTAACGCTGTTATTCAGCTCAGGCAAGGTCGTTATCACCGGCACAAAAACTCCCGATGCAGCCGAAGAAGCCCTCGAGAAAATCTCCGGCAAATTGAGTGAGCTTGGACTGCTAGACAGCTGACAGAGAGCGAATATGAGTCTGGCTCTTAGTATCGGCGTTTTCATCTGGATAACCGGCGTCATTGCGTACTGCTACATACGTACTCTCCATCTTGGAGCGATTCAAGCAGCAATGGGAGCAGAATTTACCGAATAAAGTCTTTGTGGTGGAAATAGATTTTTGGGAAACAAAATATATCTTTATTTTACTACAACCCGTACTCGCTAATGCAATGGTAGTAGAAACAGCGGAACTTCAATCGGAGCTCAAAGCGAAGGGAGAATTAATGCTCGCCGTCTCAGAATTTGACGAGCCACTGGAGATGCACCTCCATGATACAGAGATCGAAGATGGAGTGATAACCATCCAATTGACTGATGGTGTCCTCACCTTCAATGTTGATGAGGTAGTAGCCGTCTGGCATCATACACATTCACTCGCCGACTTCGGACTGGAAGACTAACCCCGATAAACGGGACGTTGCCTCGTAGCAACTCGGCTGTGAGCAGTCTGTAACACCGCGATAGGCGTCGCTCAACGAGTCTCTGAATCCCATACGTTAGTATATTGGTACGTGTTTACCCCCAGATGGATATCGTCACTCTCTCGTGAGTGCCACCCAACTGGTGTCGTAGACTGATGCAACAGGCGGGCAAACACGCTTTCGAGGGATGGTCTCCAGACCGGAGACCATCCCGTCTCGCCTGTTCATGACCTCTTCGGAACCTACCAAGGAAGAGATCCTTGAGCGTCTGGTCGCACTTGAGAAAGAGAACGAGGAACTTCGAGAGGAGAACAAGCGGCTCAGAGCCAAGCTTCGGTGGTACGAGGGACCCCATACACCACCGAGCAAAGACCAATCGGACCAGGAGGAGTCGTCCTCGTCCGATGGGGACGAGGACGACGAACAACCACGTACTGACGGTGGCACGCCTGGCCGAAAGTCCGGACATGACCCGGAATGGCGCGACGCTCCTGACCCGGATCAAGAGATCGAGGTTACCTGTGACTGCTGTCCAGACTGTGGTGAAGCGTTCGACGAGTCGGCGGGCGTCAGCCCCCGACTCGTCGAGGAACTCCCGGATCCACAGCCACCAGAGGTCACACAGTACAACCGCCATCACTACGAGTGCCACTCCTGTGGTGCCGAGACTGTCGCCTCACACCCCGACTGCCCCGATGAGGGGCAGTTCGGGGTGAATGTCATCGCACAGGCGGCGCTCTCTCGGTACGATCACCGCCTTCCCTACCGGAAGATCGCCGATCGCTTCGAACAACTCCACGGACTGGAGTTCACGGGTGCGTCCGCGTGGCACGCGACCGAGCGCGTTGCACGCGCCGGTCGCTGTGAATACGAGCAGATTCGCCGTCAGATCCAGCAAGCCGACGTTGTCCACGTTGACGAGACTGGAATTAAACGCGACGGCGAACAGGCATGGATCTGGACGTTCACCACCGAGGAGCACACGCTGTACGTGGCTAGGGAGAGTCGAGGAAGTGATGTTCCCGCGGAAGTCCTCGGCGAGGACTTCGCGGGAACAGTCGTCTGTGACGGGTGGACGGCGTATCCGGCTTTCAGCAGCAACCTCCAGCGGTGTTGGGCGCATATTCTACGGGAGGCTGAAGACGCCGCCGAGAAACAGACGGAAGGCGAACCGATCTACCGTGCCCTCAAACAGCTGTACGTCGCTCTCCAGACCCGGCTGGAGAGCGACTTGACAGTCCGCGAGCGAGCAGAACTCCAACGTGTGGCGCGGAGAGAGCTTGAATCGCTGATAGAACGGTCAGTTCCTGACGGACCAGTGGCAACACTACTCGGCAAGATCGAAGGAGGCCTCGACCACTGGCTCACCTTTATCGGTGAGCCAGCGGTCTCCCCAACGAACAACGCCGCTGAAAATGCGCTCCGTGAGCCAGTGGTTCTCCGGAAAATCATCGGAACACTCCGGAACGACCGCGGTATGTTCGTGCATGAGACGCTGCTGTCCCTGCTGGCGACGTGCCGCCAGCAGGGACGCAATCCCTACGACGAGTTCAAGCGAATCGCTCGAAACAACGAGATGATTTCACGAGCTCAGACCGTACCCGCTGTTGCATCCTCGGGGTAAACACATACCCCGTTTCTATAACCTCTTTCTCCCGCTGTCGGTACTGGTCGAAGTTCTCGATATTCTTGACGTTCGGTTCAATCTCGAACTCGCGTTGTCCCTCAAGTTCCTCCGCGGTCATTCCATGTAATGCAGCATTTGACTCGTTCGAGAGGAGCACCTCGTCGTCTAGGTTTTTGACGAAGAGTGGATCTGGGACGAGATCAATAATTTGCCGGAGTTGTTCGTGTGCCCGCTCGATTTCTTGCTCACGTTCTCTTAGCTCCTCCTCGCGCTCTTTGCGTTCAGTAATATCGGTCTGAATACCGAGTAACTGCTCCGGTTTGCCATCACCATCGTACTCAACGATGCCACGCGCTTGGATCCACCGCTGATCCTCCGTGGGTGGCTGAACTCGGAACTCAGCCCGGTACTGGTCGCCCGTCTCGATAACATGATCAATTTGTTCTTCGACACGTTGCAGATCAGCCTCTGGAATCCGGTCGCTGAAGCCCGCAAAATCGCCAGGAAACTCACCGGCATCGTAGCCGAACAATCGCTCACTGGTTTCGTCCCATACGAGTTCGCCGGTGTTGAGATTCCATTCCCAGACGCCCGTCTCCGTCTCCTCAAGTGCGAGTTCGAGCCGCGTATTCAATTCCTTGAACTTCTCTTCGCGCTGCTTCTGGGAGGTGATATCGTAAAGTAAGACAACACGCCCCTGCGTCGTCTGCTCACCGACCGGTGCGGTGGAGATAGAAAAGTGTCGTTGCTGCCCCTCAACGCTGACTGTTAGTTCGGTGTCGGCGCTGTCGCTGTCGATGGCCCGATAAAATACATCGTCCCGGACTGAGCCGAAGAACTCCCGAGCGTCCGTCCCAACGTAGTCCCGCCCGCTATCGAACAGTTCACGAGCACGCCTGTTTGCGTCGACGACACGGTCCTGTTCATCGAGTGTTACGACCGCCGCGTTCAGTTCGGCCATTGCGGTCCGTCGAGCCACGGGAACGATGTCCAGAAGCTTCGTTCGAAAGAGCCCCACAGCCAGAAACGGGAGCGCCAGCAAGAATCCAAACGAGGAAACGTTGTAGGGCACGTCAACCAGCCCAAACGTCGAGACAACGCTCGCTGCAAATAATGGGACGAACGTGAGCGACAGCCAACTGAACTGTTTTCGCCGAATGCCTGTCGATCGAAACCGTTCCCACACCAGCAACGCCTCGCCTGCAATCACCAACAGATAGCTCGCGGCGACGTGGAGCCACCACCACGTTACGGTTCCCACGATTGCTTGATTTTTGTTTCGAACTACCCCTCCGACGACCCCAGGGCCAGGCTGGTACATGAAGCTGTGGAGTGGATTCGTCCAGAGTAGGAGTTGCAAGAGCACAATCCCGGCACCGATCACAACTGCAGTGTGTCGGACGAGGTTCGTTCGATTGGTTGTAAACAGCGCTAGAAACAGCCACCCCACCGCAGCGAGTTCGGTCCCCAGCACAAGGAGGTGGTAGCCGAATGTAACAAGCGTGTAGTTTGTGACGAAGTTTGCCCACGCCAGACTGACCATCCATAGTGCAGTCCCGACGGTGAGCAGGGCGTACCCCTTGCTTCCAGGCGTGTCTATGTTATTGACTGCCGGCTTCAGAAGTGCCAAAGCCAGCACTCCCGCAACTAACTGAAGCCCACCAACGGTCTGTGCATCTATGACCATCTGCTACTGGCCGAGATTGGCTGACCAATCTATAAGAAACCACGTGGTCGATTTGGTATACAGAGAAACAAGGCGAGTGCCTCGGGGTCGTGACGGCCCTCGCGGTGCGTCGGGCCGTCCCCGCGAACTGACCATGTGACGACCGGTTCCACCGGTGACTCTTGATCGGTGAAAGCCTGTTAGTGAGTGGCTACGCCGTCGCGTCGGTGGCTGATCGCCGCGGACAGCGACTGTCCTCTCGTTGAAAAGCGACATTCATCCGGTTTCGATGGGGCCTCAGGATAGGATCAGAGCTTCAGAATAAATTATACTCACGGACAGAGATAATTATAGATGTTTGGTGGGTCTATAGACGCAAGCGCATCGAAGACGGCTTCTCTCAGTTCATCAAGTTCTTCGAAAAGTTGGTTACCAAGCCGCTGATTGAGTTTCTGCCAGCACCCTTCCGCGGGGTTCAGCTCCGGTGAACCCCGCGGAAGGTGGCACAGTTCGATCGGTGTGTCTTCAACGTAGTCGTGGACATCGTTCGCCGCGAAATACGGGGCATTGTCCAGGACAACACAGATTTTCTCGCCGAACTCGGTCTGGAGTGCGTCCAGTAACCGCGTCGTGATGTCAGCGGTAAAGTTGTCTTCACACTTCAGAAAGAAGGTGTCACCGCTGGCGGTGACACCGCCCAGCAGTTTGAGACTCTCCCACGCGCCCGACACCGGGAGTGTCGGGCGCGTTTTTTCTGGAAACCACGCGTGGACAAGATCCGTCGTGATCTCTTGGCGTGTCTGGTCGATTGCTATGATTGTGTAGTCGTCGTCCAGATCGTCCGTCTTTTTTTGAAGCCTTTGCGGAACGCATCCTGAGCTCGTTCATCAGCTTTGACGTACTCTGGCCGGGCTGTCTTCCAGGACAGCCCGGCCTCGGACATCAATCGCCGGATATGACGGCGGCAGTACTCAATATCGAACTCATCTTCAAGATACTGCTGGGCTAGCGGAACCGTCCACGCACGCGCATCAAGTCCAACTTCTTTGGGAGAATCGTGGAGAGCTTCGATGAATTGGTCGTGGTCAGCTTCGTCAAGTTCGCGTGATTGGCCGGGGCGAGGATCATCGTAGACGACCGACTCGAACGGCTCTGAGTCGAGCCGTTCGAGTCGGATCAGCCAGTTACGAACCGTGTTTGGATGGACATCATGCCGCTCCGCAATTGTCTGCTGCTCGACACCGTCCTTGTAGGCGATACCGGCAAGAATTCTCTGAACTGGTTTCTTTTCATCAACTTCGGCTAAAATCTCTTGGAGTTCGTCAACAGTGATCTTCTCCAAGTAGTCCATACCGTAAAAACAAGCTCTATACACAAATAAGTTTAGCCGTCAGTATAGCTGTGGATGCTTCGTGAGGTACTGATCCTGAAGAATACTCCGTATCACTCTCCGTTAGCTGTCTACCAGTCCAAGTTCACTCAATTCACCGGAAACCTTCTTGAGGGCTTCTTCGGCTGCATCAGGAGTTTTTGCGCCGGTGATAACGACCTTGCCCGAGCCGAATAATAATGTTACAACGTCGGGAGTATCGAGTCGGTAGACCAGCCCGGGGAATTGCTCGGGTTCGTACTCGACGTCTTCGAGCCCGAATCCAATCGCGATGGCGTTGAGGTTGAGTTGGGCTCGGAGATCCGCGCTAGAGACGATATTCTGGACGGTGATCGTCGGAGCCTCAATAACGTCAATTCCGAGATCACGAAGCGTCTCGCAGACGATCTGGAGGGAGCTGTGTACATCGTCGACGGTGTTGGCCCCGGTACAGACAATTTTCCCGGACCGGAAGATGAGGTTCGCGGCTTGAGGCTCCTGTGTCCGATATATAAGTCCTGGAAAATTATCCGGATCGTAATCGGAACCGCTGAGATCCATCGCCAAGCTGTCGAGTGCGAGTTCCTGATCAATGTCGGTAGAAGCCACGACGTTTTCGATATCGATCGTTTCACTGACGGAAGACATAATACGTGTCGACTCACTCAAGACAGACTGTAATAAAACCCGAACTAATCCCGGGAGTCAGCTCAAGAGGACGCAATTGGAGGGCTCCTTCGATGTGCTGTAAGGCTCCAAATCCCATCTTTTTCAACAGCACTCTTCTCTTCAGACGGGTCGCAATTACAGAATACACTTTTGACGAGACGATCTTGGGTGCCGCTGCCTCCTACTTATTAATCATCTCGAAAACAGCCTCTGGGGAGTTCATCAATGTGTGGAGCGTATACGAGCCGCGGCCACGCCCACCGCCAGTTTTGTTGGATTCAGTGATTTCGAGAAACGACAACTCCCGAAGGAGATCTCGAACCCGGTCTAACCCGAGTGGGTCGCTCACTTCGGATTCGCAGATGGCCTCGTAAGTCTCGTACACCTCAGTCGTGCGGAATTCCTCACGACTGTCGTCCTTGGTATCGAGGTTTGCCAGTGCAAACAGGATGTATTTTGAGTGGGGTGGTAATCCCGACAGGAGTTCACATAAGCGGTCGGCCTCAGCGCGTTTCTGTGCTCGGTCGACATGATCTTCACGAACTTTCTCGGCTTCTTCTTTGGTCGCAATATCGCCAGCATTGCGTAGAATTCGAATCGCTCGTCGTGCGTCCCCATGTTCGCGAGCGGCCAGTGCGGCAGTTTTTGGGATGACAGCAGAGTCCAACGCCCCATCACGGAAAGCATCAGTTCGGGCTTCCAAAATTGCCTGTAGTTGGGTGCCGTCGTAGGGTGAAAAAACGAGTTCGTCGTCGCCAAGCGAAGATTTCACTCGTTCATTGAGGGATTTGCGGTAGTTGATTTTATTTGAAATCGCCACGACGCCGACGTCAGCGCCATTCTGTGTAGCCGCCTGTTGAGCACGAACAGCGACTGACTGGGAGACAAGTGATTTGCCGGTGCCAGTTTTCCCGTAAATGATGAAATTCGATGGCGGTTCATTTCGGATTACCGCTTCGAGTTTGGAGGCGACCTCTCCCATCTCGACATCTCGACCGATAATCCGGTTTTGATCGGGAACGTGGCCGACCTCCAAGAGTTCGGGACGGACAATCAACGACCGTTTCGTATGTGCATCGGCGAAAAGCGGGTCGTCAATTCCTGTCTGTTCGCCCGACTCATTTTCCATACAGGCTATATATAGACATGATATAAATACTTTCCCACCACATTCCAACTGTATTCGCTTGAATTATTGGAATAGAGAAGTTCTAGAGCGGATAACAGTTTGGCACCCCTAACAAGCTACACACCAAGTTCCAACTGTATTCGACCACACCCTCCGTTCCAAGTGTATTTGTTGACAATCATCGGTGGTAGCGTTCCACACATCGAAAACACCCCACGTTCCAACTCTAAGTTCTGATATGTGCGACGGAGAGCTGAGTATCAGTAACACAGTATCAACGGTGAGGCCACACACCCCGTATTCCAACTGTATCTCTGACGAAAGCATGAGGTAGAGGCTAACGAGGTAGATATCTTCAATTTTTAAATTAGTATATCCTATCAAGCTATTTTAGAGTCTCTAACGCCCAAAAACGGGATATTTACACTTGGAATGGGGGGTGTGTTGTTCTACTAGATACCTCTAAAGAAGTCCATACCTATACTCAAATACAGTTGGAACGTGGGGTGGGTGTGACCAGTGGGTATCTCGTATGTGGGTGCTGTTCGAGTTTTTCGAAGTTCGATTCAGGATCGTCTTCGGTAGAAAGTGAAACGATGTCTTCGGGAGGAATCATAATTTCTCCAACAGACTGCTCGCCGATAGTCAATGTGTTCATTATTTCTTCGCGGCGGTCCGCAGGCAGGTCGCCGTCTTCGAGTACTGATCCAAGTCGGGTTCGAAGGTCAGCCCGGGTTTCGATGGCCTCTTTTTCGGTCTCTGTCCACGCCTGGGTCATCTTGATACCGAACAGGCCGAGCGTTCCCTTTGCAACCGAGTCACCGACCCAGATGGCCGGGGCGAGTATCTTGGCAAACCAGTACAGTGGACGTGCCCCGTACCGGGCGACCTGTTTAGAACGTTCGACACCGAGGTACGTCGGGGTCTGTTCGTCGTGGGTCAGATGGATCAGGTTGATGAGGAGAAACCCAAGGAGTGAACCGGCCCCGACCGATGCGAGGGTAGTGTTTTCCAATAACGGTTCGAACAGGGCTGCCAGTCCGGGTTCGGCGATGATCCCCAGTGCGATACTGGTCCCAGAGATCCAGACCTGACACGTCGTCAAATAAAATTCCAGGTCGTTGGTCATCTCCCAAGCGAGTTCGAGTCCAGGCGTATTGAACTCCGATTCGGGATACTGTCTGACTCGGGTTAGTGCGAACTCGATTGCGACGAAATACGCGTTCACCCCGATGAGGATGATGCCACCGAGTATCCGCAGTCCGATCTCAAGCGGTTCCATTGTCTGGTCACATTAATCCCAGACACGAAACAGTGTATAAATAGGAGGGAATGCGGATTTGACCTGACAAGACTGCAAGACACTGCTGTAAGGCGGGCCCATAATCTGTTCTATGACACACTCATATTGGACAGCCAGAGAGTGTCATAGAACTTTCACAAAGAATCTGTTTTCACCGGGGCAAGCGCTGAATGCCGGTAGGCATTCTTATTTGTCCTCTCAGTCACGAAACTGCTTCCATCTAATAAGAAAGAACGGTAGCTGTGACTCGTCGCTCTGTTCCCGCAATTTCAGTTCTACCGATTCAATCTGCTCCGAGATCTCCTCTTGTCGACGTCGTACTGTATCTACCAACAATTGGGTTATAATCATAAGGAGGAGGCCTAATAGGACAATGCTGGTGAAAACACCTAAGACGCTCCCCATTGACGCAAACACGGTCAGAAGGGCGGCCATGCCAATAAAAAGCGCGCCGAACAGTACGGTGCTAACAATCGTCGGTGAGGCGTTCGAATACCGGCATGGGATCATAGTCTCTCGGATCCAAGTTCGTCGGCGAATATAAAACGCGTATCGGACACTCTAATCGATATTTAACCCTATAGCGAGCGCCCTTCTAATGAGCCGCTGGGAACTGCTCTATACTCCTGATCGCCGTCCTCGGACCACCGTAGATGGTCGTCAGCCGGATAGGAGACCTCGTCGGCACGAAGGCCACACTGCCCCATGAGTTGCATTGCGACCTCTCGGATCCAGCCGCCGTGACCAGCTGTTCGCTCGAGGTGGGCCAACTCGTCACGAGAGAGCCAGTATTTAGCGACGTCGCCAGCGTCGTCGATCCGGACAATAAACAGATATTATAAAGTATTCGATCATAAAAATGGTCGTTGAGGGGGTGATTCGGTGGTGAGGGGGGTGATTTGGGGGGTTTGTAATCGAGTTATCCTATAACCCGATTACGTTGAGTTCTCTTGAGGTCATGAGACAGTTATCGAACCAGTGACATTATCAACCGATGTCGTGCAAGATGTAACTTAAACTTGGTCTTGACATGTTGCTGCAACTAATCACTAGTACGATAGAGCGTGTGTCTAACGTCAGCTGGAGCAGGCCGAATGTAGTGAACGACTCTAGTGATTACTATTATATACTACTAGTTTGTTACTTATTCTATGGGACTCTTCGGTTTCCCAGAGTGCATGTACTGTGAA